>JAMPGX010000001.1:363569-380453 GCA_023663725.1 bacterium
CTCTCATGAAATTTGCTCTCGTGCGCCTTCGCGACTTTACTATGTCGCTGCGCGATGGCGCTAAAGGGTAAAGCTCCTTCGGCGCGCCCTTAGCCTCTGGCAGCTAATGCCTGGGCGATATCTTCTTTCATATCCAGCACTGCTGCGCGGGAGGCATCCGCATAGCAGGCCGCGCCGTAGGCGGCGTACTTCTCCTGCTGATAGGCGGCAATAATCCCCCTGGAGGAATTGATGATGGCGCCCAGGCCGTCCTCGTTGAAGAAATGCACCAGATCGGCTCCCTTGCCGCCCTGCGCGCCATAGCCAGGCACCAGGATAAAGGTCTTGGGCATGATCCTGCGCAGCACTTTCCCCTGCTCTGGGTAGGTGGCTCCCACCACGGCGCCAATATAGCTGTAGCTGTCGCCCATACACTCCTGTCCCCAGGCCGCCACCTGCTCGCCCACCAGCTCATAGATGGGCCTGCCGTCCGTCAGCCGATCCTGCAACTCGCCGCTGCTGGGATTGGAGGTCTTGACCAGCACGAAGATTCCCTTCTTCTCCTCCTGACACACCTTGATAAAGGGCTTTACGCCGTCGGAGCCCAGATAGGGATTGACCGTGGCAAAATCCTCATCAAAGCCATAGTAGCTGTGATCTCCCACCTGCACCTTGCCCAGATGCCCCACCGCATAAGCCTCAGAGGTAGAGCCGATATCTCCCCGCTTCACATCGCCGATCACGACCAGACCCTTTTCCTTACAGTAGTCCACCGTCTTCTTGAACGCGACGATGCCGGGAATGCCGAACTGCTCATACATGGCGATCTGCGGTTTCACGGCCGGAATCAAATCACAGATGGCATCCACGATCCCCTTGTTGTACTGCCAGATCGCCTCCGCCGCTCCCTCCAGCGTCTCCCCGCACTGCGCGTAGGCCGCCTTCTGAATCTGCTCCGGTATATATTTCATCATCGGGTCCAGTCCCACCACAAGCGGCGCCCCCGTCTTCCGTATCCTATCAATCAATTTATTAATCATATTCTCCTCCTTTTGTCTCCTATTGCTTTTAAGCAATTACAAAACTGTTTACTGCCAGTACCGAATTGTGCATATTGTATATTCCATAAGCAAAGCCCTTTCGAGCCGTCGGTACTTAGCGAGGTCTGCCGAATTCATTCGGCACGAGCTTAGTACCGCTACGGTGAGAACGGAGCGAGAGCGTGCTTGCGTTGGAATATACAATGTGCACAATGACACTCGCAAAGTAACCAAGTTTCGCAATCGACCACCTATTGCCCTGAATCAAAGGAGCCGCCCCAAGGCAGCTCCACCTGTTATCACGCCAGCACCACCCTATGCTGCTGCGCATATTTTCTGATATTGGAAGCGTTCACATACTTCTGGTAATCGTCCCCTTCTACCACCACCAGCGTAGGAGCCTGCATCACCCCATAGCGCCTCGCCAGCTCGATATTCTCCTCCGCATCGATGAGCAGATACTTCTCCCCCTTCAGATATTCCCTGGCCAGCTTACAGTTGGGACAGGTCCTGGTCGTAAAGAGGTATTTCACCTCCTGGGGCTGCTGCACCTCCACCTTCACCTCGTCGGCAAAGCTGGACAGCGTAACCATACTGCGCATGGGACGCTTCAACACGGATTTGTCGATATCATACTCCGTTCGGTTGGCATATTCCTGGAGCTTTCCATCATTCCAGTTCTGTACGGGACGGTAATAGCCGGTGATCCGGCTGTAAACCTCCGTCTTGGCGCCACAGTGCGGACAGGTGAACTGTTCTCCCGCCAGATACCCGTGCTGTCCACAGATGGAATAGGTCGGGGATATCGTATAGTAGGGCAGCCTGTAGTTCTCCGCGATCTTCCGCACCAGCGACGCCGCCGCTTTCCAGTCGGGCAACTTCTCCCCCAGAAACGCGTGGAACACTGTGCCGGAGGTGTAGAGCGTCTGCAGCTCATCCTGAATATCCAGCGCGTCAAAGATATCTATCGTATAGTCCACCGGCAGATGGGAGGAATTCGTGTAGTAAGGCGTCTCTCCCGGCTTGCCCGCCGTCTTGATGGCCGGAAACTTCTTCCTGTCATGCTTGGCCAGACGGTAAGTGGTGCTCTCCGCCGGCGTAGCCTCCAGATTGTACAGGTCGCCGTACTGCTCCTGATAGTCCGAGAGACGGTTGCGCATATGATTCAGCACTTCCTTAGTGAACTCCTGCGTCCGCCTGTCCGACATATCCGCCCGCAGCCAGTTGGCATTCAGTCCCACCTCGTTCATGCCGATCAGACCGATCGTGGAAAAATGATTGTCAAAGGTGCCCAGATACTTCTTGGTGTAAGGGTACAGTCCCTCGTCCAACAGCCGAGTGATCACTCCCCTCTTGATCTTCAGAGAGCGGGCCGCAATATCCATCATGCGGTCCAACCTCTTATAAAAATCGCTCTTGCTGGCTGACTGATAGGCAATTCGGGGCATATTAATCGTCACCACACCCACACTGCCCGTACTTTCACCGGACCCGAAGAAGCCGCCAGTCTTCTTGCGCAGCTCGCGCAGATCCAGTCGCAGGCGACAACACATGCTTCTCACGTCGCCGGGCTCCATATCGGAATTGATATAGTTGGAGAAATAAGGTGTGCCATACTTGGCCGTCATCTCGAAGAGCAGCCTGTTATTCTCCGTGTCAGACCAGTCAAAATCATTGGTGATGGAGTAGGTCGGGATCGGATACTGGAATCCTCGGCCGTTGGAGTCGCCCTCGATCATGGTCTCGATAAATGCCTTATTGACCATGTCCATCTCCCGCTTGCAGTCCTTATACTTGAAATCCATCTCCACTCCGCCCACGATAGCCGGCAGCTCCGCCAGATCGTTTGGCACAGTCCAATCCAATGTGATATTGGAAAATGGCGCCTGAGTCCCCCAACGGCTGGGCGTGTTCACCCCATAGATAAATGCCTCAATGCATTTCTTCACTTCCTCGTAGGAGAGCTTGTCCACCTTCACAAAGGGAGCCAGATAGGTGTCAAAGGAGGAGAATGCCTGCGCACCCGCCCATTCGTTCTGCATAATTCCCAGAAAATTCACCATCTGGTTGCACAGCACAGACAGATGACGGGCAGGCGCCGAAGTGATCTTGCCGGTGATGCCGCCCAAGCCCTCCTTGATCAACTGCTTCAGGGACCAGCCCGCACAGTAGCCGGTTAACATCGAGAGATCATGAATATGGATATCAGCATTCCTGTGAGCTTCCGCTATCTCCTCGTCGTAGATCTCGGACAGCCAATAATTGGCCGTCACAGCGCCGGAATTGCTCAGAATCAGACCTCCGACAGAGTAGGTCACAGTGGAATTCTCCTTGACGCGCCAGTCCTCCACCTTCACATAGCTGTTCACCACATCCTTGTAATCCAGAATCGTGGATTTCATGGTGCGCATCTTCTCCCGCTGCTTGCGGTACAGGATATAGGCCTTGGCCACTTCCTCGTACCCCGCCTGTCCCAGCACCTTCTCCACGCTGTCCTGAATATCCTCTACATAGATGGCGCCATCCTTTACCTTACCCTGAAAATCCGCCGTCACGCGCAGCGCCAGCAAATCCACAATATCATTATGATACTCCATCTGCGTGGCGGTAAATGCCTTCATAATGACGTCGTTAATCTTGCTCAGCATAAAATCTGTTCTGGAACCATCCCTTTTCATTACCTGTATCATTTGCTTCTCCCTCAAAATAAAAGACATTGTATAATTTTACCATTATTAGGACGAGAAGTCAATCCATCTGCCACAATATCTAGTATTTCGTTTAATAAATTATCGCAAATATGGTATTTTTCTATTCAAACCGCATAAAAAAGCCATTTCTACCACACAACCTTCTACCTGGTAGCCAAAAAATCATATTCTCGCTGAGCGACCTGATCATCTGGGTATGTCCGCAGATAGCTTTCCATCAGCGCAGCCGCCTGGCGATAATCATGCAGATACTCGTAGGCCACAGCCTCGTTGAACAGCAGAGATTGCATCATCTCGTTGCCTTCAATCTGCATGCCGGACTGGAAGGCGGACAGCGCCGCCCGATAGTCCCCTCTGGCCATCTCGCACAGCCCCAGTTGATTGTAAATGCGGGCGTCCGAGGTATCCTTGGCCAGATAGCTGTTATATACGCTGGCCGCATAGTTATAGTCCCCCGTGGCCTCATAGGATTTGCCCAGATACAGAGACGCCTCCGCGCTCCCCTGATCCTTCGCTGTCTCCAGCGCCAGATAAGCCGACTGATACTCCTCCAGATAGTAGTACATTCTCCCCTTGTCATAGGCGCTCATCTGTTCCCCATTGGCATCCATGGCCGCCTGCAGATATGTCTGTCCCACCTCCTTATAACCACAGCTATGCAACACCTCGTAGATCTGTATCAGCCGGTCAAAATTCTTGCCATCCATAGCGATCACCCTGTCAAAATCCTCCTTGGCCGCCGCAAAGTTGTCCAGACCCATACGGGCATTCCCCCGCAGGAACAATGCATCCTGATTCTGAGGCTGCATTGCCAGAATCGAACTGTATATCTCCTCGGCCTCCTCAATCCGGCCCTCCTTGGTGTAGGCGGCCGCCAGATAGAAGTTGATATCGTAATCCACATCCTCGACCCAGCCGTCAGAATACGCCAGCGCCTCCAGGAAGCACTCCGCCGCCTGGCTGTACTGCGTCATTCCCATATAGGCGATGCCCTCGGCTCTCGCCAACAGCTTTCCGCCCTCTCCCATGGCCCTGGCGGTGTCAAAGTAGGAGATCGCCTCCTGATAGTTCAGCGCTTTGAGTGCCTCCATGCCCTGCGCCGTATTGTCCTCTGGATGGCCACAGCCAGCCAACAATGCGCAGCCGGCCAACGCGATAGCCATCCGCGATTTGATTCCCGCTGATATTCCTTTTTTCTGCTCTCCGTATTTCGCCATTCTATCCTTTTCCCTGTATATCCTCCGGTGTTATCACTCCGGTTTCCTGCTATGCTTTTTCCCACTCTTCTCCTGATACATGTTTTTATCCGCCTGTTGCAGACAGTTCAGCAATGGCACACACTGGTCGCAACGGGCATACCCAATGCTGGCTGACAACTCGTAGGGCTTTGTACTTTGCTCATTATACCGATGAATTCGCTCTCGGATAGCGGCCAACCTCGCTTCCACGACCTCCTGAGACCGCGTGGCAATACATATCTGGAACTCATCGCCGCCAGTACGTGCCGCGATGCCTATTTCACCCTGCTCCTCGTGCAGTATCTCCGCCAGCGCCTTCAATGCCTCGTCTCCCTCCAGGTGTCCATAATGGTCATTGATATATTTGAGGCCGTCCATATCCACGCTGACTACAAAGAATCCCTCTTCGCTCTGGCGCATACGGTCATAATGCTTTTGCAGTATGCTCTCCATCTCCCTGCGGTTAGGTATACCCGTCAACTCATCCATGCAGTACTGCTGCCGCATCTCGTTCAGAGCTTGATTCTCCTGGTACATCTGCAGCTTGTTGAGAGACATGGAGATACCCGATACCCAGGTCTGCAGGCAATACTTAAGCTCCTCCGGCGCGTCCGTCATCAGCACCACATAGCCAAAGCAGTCGTTTCTCTCGTGCAGCACATTGATATACAGGATCTCGCCCTCTCTGTGATATGCGGCTGGCAACAGGTCCCTGCGTGGAAAGCGCTCCTCAAGGGGAGTGTCCTCTCTGGGAGTCATGACATTGCGCAGTATCATGTGCTCGGTATACCGGTTCATCATAGCCGCTTTCTCCGCCTGTCTCTCCTGCTCGTCACACATGCAGACAAAGAGACGCTCGAAATTACCGTTTTCCATATATGCTCTGCCCACGTTCATCAGCGACCTGAAGGAGTCGGCATTGTCCAGATCCACATACATCGTATTGCCGTGGTAGAGCGCCTTTTGCAGCTGTTCCTTATAATGGAACAGCTTTCTCACCGCCTCCGCGTCAACACTCTGGGAGCAGCCGCAGGACCCACGATACTTGCTGATGATCTCCACACTGCCAACACCCTCGCGGGCCTCCCTGCCCTGCCATAGATTCTCCAGCATCAGGATCGCCTTGCGACCCATATCCTGATAATTCACCTTGATGCTGGTCAGAGACGGAATAGATACCCTGGCCTCCTCCACATCGTCAAAGCCTGATACCGACACCTGATCTGGCACCAGAATTCCTTTCGTGTAGAGCGCGTCACATATAGATACCGCCATGTAGTCGTTGGCGCAGACGATTGCCTCCGGCAGAGGTTCTCCTTCCTCACAGAACCATTCCAGCGCCTCTTTTCCTCTGTTCTTCCAGTAATCTCCGTGAAAAACCATGTGCTCCGTCACGGGCAGGCCATTCTCCTTCATCGTGTCGAGATAAGCCTGAAGCCGTTGCTGAGCGTCCTTCAGAGAACGCTTGCCGGACATGAAGCATATACGCCGGAAACCGTGCACATGAATAAAATGATTCA
Source organism: bacterium (assembly GCA_023663725.1). Classification (GTDB taxonomy): domain Bacteria; phylum Bacillota; class Clostridia; order Lachnospirales; family Lachnospiraceae; genus Acetatifactor. The sequence continues at coordinate 370,058 of JAMPGX010000001.1, forward strand.
CCATTTCACAGATCGGCGCATAATTCTCCGTCACAATGCTGTGGAAACGGAAATCCTCTCTGCGCAGACAGATCACGGGGCAGTCAGTCTCCCGCTGCAGCTTATCGGCCAACTCCTCATACATCCCCTCCACATTGAAGGTGTCACCCGCCACCACGATGCCATCGTAGCTGCCAAGCTCTGGGATATATATGAGGCTCTTCTCTCCGTCTCCATGGAACACATTGAAATTATAGGCTCCAAAGTTATGAAAAATATGTAAGCTGTATCCCCGCTCACGGACCTCCTGAATGATACTGCCTGTCACCTCTGACTGATATTCTGCCAATACTTCTCCAATGAACAATGCGATCTTTTTCATTACTGCCCCCAGATATTGCATTAACACATATTTTCTATGACTATTGCCCTATTTTAATCATACTCCCTTTTTGACAAAATGTCTATTTTAACTCTAAAATTTTTTGATAAATTTCAGGCACACTAATTTTTTCAAAAAAAATCCCCCTTAATCGTCCAGATACTTAAGGGGGTCTCTTCACAGCAGGCCGGACAGACTACTACTATACGGATGCCGCGCCCTGCAGCCTTTCCGCTATATAAGCGCCAACCTGATCGCATTCCATTCCCAGCGCAACCGCCAGCTCTCCATAGAGACTGTCCTGGGCAAGCTTAAAATACCTGCTGTCAATCGCAGTCTCCTTCCGCCCTGCCTGAAGACGCTTCAACTTGCGGAAATAGATGGTCTTGATCACCCGAACCCATTCCGTGCTGTCATTGCTCCGCATGCAATTGCGATATTCCTGCTCAATCAACTTCTCATTGGCAATGCTTAACGGCTCGATCTCCGGAATATCTCTGACCAACTTGTCAGCCTGTTCTCGGGTGAGCACCTCTCGAAGAGAACCGGCATTCTCCACTGGGACATATACTGTGCTGGCAGTAATGTACTGCGGTTTCAGAATATAATATAATTTAGCCTTGTCCACGCCGGATATGTCCAATGTCGCAATATCCTGCACTGTACATACACCTTTATTTCCGCATATCACATACTGACCCACATTATACATATTTCCCCACCTTTCCTGCTTACATTGCCCTCAAATTATTCTTCAATATATATTCTTTCTATATTTTAACACTTTTAAACAAGGGCTGTCAGTAAAATTTCTGACTTTTCTATAAGTTTGTGAAATATGTCGGCAAATAGTGGGCCTGGCCTTGTATATTCTGTCTATGACTTTTTTCCTAATATATGTGTTACGGGGAGAGAATATTGCAGACAGAGTCCCTTTTTTTCATTGTGCAGGGCAAATTTATCGGCTCGCATGAGCCCCCGTTTTCCCCACTCAGCATATGGATCAGGATCTCTGCCGCCTGCCTGCCAATCCCTTCAAGTGGAAGTTCATTGGTCGTCAGCTTAGGATACATATATTCGGAAATCTGCATATTGTCATAGCCAGCCACCGAAATATCCCTCCCGATTACAAGCCCATGGTCATGGGCATAGTCATATACACCACCGGCCATCAGATCATTCATGCACCAGATGGCAGTCACTCCCGACCCTTCCAGCTGTGCCGCGCAATCATACCCTGACCGTCTCATCCAGTCCCCATAGGTCGTCCATGCCGGATTGTAGGGAATCTCCGCCTCAAACAGAGCCTTCTGGTGGCCCAGAAGCCTGTTCTTGGTATGAATATTGCTAGCGACTCCCGCTGCAATCCCGATCTTGCGATGGCCCATGGATATGAGATACCTCGTCATGTCATATCCGCCTTTCTCATCGTCAATGGTTACGGATGGAAAGAGATTTCCCTCAGAAGTGGCGTAGGCAATTATCGTGGGTAGCGTGTAGCCCTGTGGAAAGCTCTTGATCGTTCTGCAATGTCCGGCCACATAGACTACCCCATCCACCTTGATAGATTGCACCTCCTGCAATACCGGAATCAGGATGCTCTCCTGCTTATTCTCGTCATCAAACCAGGTATCGTGCCATCTCTCATACAAGCGCAGATTCATCAGCACTGTTCTATAGCCCTGCCTCTCAAAGCATGCCATCAATGCCTCGACAATGGGCATCGTGCTGAACTGACTCATATCCTCTGCAATGATGCTGACCATTCTGGTGTTGCGTTTTCGCATACTGGCGGCAAAATAATTGGGCTGATATCCTGTCTCCTTAATGACCTCCAGCACCCTCTGTCTTGTCAACGTGCTGACATTGGGCTTGCCATTCAGGATATTGGAAACCGTACTGGCGGAAACACCACACATTTGGGCTATTTCTTTCACTGTCATCACACGCTGTCCTCCCTGTTGTCCACTGCATCACGCGAATTCTCACGTCGCTTTATCTGCCGAAAGGGAGTTTGCACCACCACCGTTTATTGCAAACTCCCTTTCTTTATAGCACTTGATATTTTTGTTCTGACGTTTCCCTGTATTGCACTTCAGCATAACCCGCCAAGCCAAAGCCATCATACTGGAGCTGTCCCGAACAGTTACTATACGATCATATCTTGAACTTAGCTATTGTGTTATGCAGCGTATCCGCCACATCATTGAGATTTTTAGCGTTTCCGTCTATGCTTTCCATGATGGCGCTCATCTCCGTGGCCGACGCAGAGGTTTCCTCTGTGCTGGCCGCATTCTCCTCGGCTATAGCCGTTAGGTTCTGTACCACATCCACCACCTTGACTCTGGCTTCATCCAGCTCCTTAACCCTTCTGGCAATGGCTCTAATCCCTTCGATGGACTGGGTGATTCCATCCTTTACATCACCAAAGGCCTTCGCCGTCATATTCACATTCTCATCCTGCTTGTCAATGACCACCTGAACATCCGTCATCGTCTGTACGGAGCGCTGAGTCTCCTGAATCAACAGCTCGATAATGCCTGTGATCTGCTGTGCGGACTCGTTGGACTGCTCCGCCAGCTTCTGAATCTGTCCCGCAACCACAGCAAAGCCGCGGCCCTGCTCTCCGGCTCTCGCCGCCTCAATAGAGGCATTCAGCGACAACAGATTCGTCTCCTCCGCGATATCTGTGATAATATCCACCGCCGTCTTGATCTTCATGGCAGACTCATTGGTCACGTCCGTCTGCTTGGCGATCACAGCGATTGCCTCCTTGGTCTGATGGTTCACTTCACCGAGCGCGCTGATGATCTCTGTGGCCTGCTCTCCGGCGCTGCGCATCTTTCGCGCGTTTGCCCGCAACTCCTCAACCTCGGCATCCGTCTCCCCAATCATATTGCCCATGACAATAATCTGCTCGGTGGCCGTCTGCGTCTCCTGAGCCTGGCTGGTAGCCCCCTCTGCGATCTCGCTTACCGCTTTCTCCACCTGCTCCACCGTGTTCAACGTCTCGTCAACGCTTTGAGCCATACTGCTTGCAGATTCATTGAGTTTTTCACACTGCTCGTTGATTTTGGAGGCCACCTGAGCAAGCTCCTGCTGCAACACGGATATCGCCTTGTTCATCACTCCAGTCTCGTCCTTGCGGTCCCTGTGTATGATACCCTTTGCGGTCTCCATCGCAGTGAAATCCAACTCCGCCAGACGGCTTGCCTCCCGCGTGGTTCTCTCAATAGGCTTCACAAGCTTCAGCGCCACGATAAGTCCTATAATATTACAGAGGAGCAGCACACCAAAGCCACCGACACCACAATTCACAGTCAGAGTTGTAACGGCCTTCAGAATCTCCCTCTCATCCGCCGTCACTACCAGAATAAAGCTCTTGTCCTGATCAATATAAAAGCTTGCGTACTTCTTAACGCCCTTGAAGTCATATTTGATCACATCCGTCTCCGGCCTGTTTCCACGGGCGATCTGGCCCACCAGCTGCTTGACAGCGTCATTTTCCACCGGCTGACCAATCTTATCCGCTGTGGGATGATACATCATCATACTGTCAGCGGAAACCAGATAGGCATAGCTGCTGGACATCCCCTTGACCTTCACATTCCCCAGATATTTCGCCAATACCTCCGGCGTCATCACTGTATCATAGCCGTAAGAGATCAGATCACGCTCCAGGCTCTCGCCGGCAACATGAACCAGATCCTCCATATAGTTCTCCGTCAGACTGGTCACACTGCCCCTGGCCAGCGGTACTGCAGTGGCAATGCAGATCACCACGCTGGAAAGCACGGTGCCAAACACCAGCAACAAAATCTTCCACTTGATCGAGTGGAAAAATGATACCTTGTTCTTCTGTTCACTCATAATATCCGATATCCTCTCTGTCTGCCATTGGTAGATGAATGCCAGACGCCCCTGTCAGCGGTTGAAAGCGGAAATTCGGCGATACCGCTGCCACCACCCGCCATGAGCCTCCCGCACCTTCCTTCCGTGTTATGTAGTTCTGATAATGGAATTATTGTACTACATTTTTCCTGCTGACACAAGCTATTTTCACATTTCTTTGTTATATTTTGATCTGTGTCCATTTCCCCTGTTTAAAACGTATGGAGGCAAACAGGAATCGGGCAAGCTGGTCCGCCACCACTCCCATCCATATCCCGACAATCCCCCAGTTCAGTACATAACCGAACAGATAAGAGCCCGCCGTGCGGATAACCGTGACGCTGACGGTGGAGGCGATGGCAGTATACAGAGTATCCCCCGCCCCTCGCAGGCACCCCATATAGATCACCTGGGCGATCTGCAGCAGTACAATAAAGATAATGACACGCATAATCCACACGCCGATGGCTATGATCTCCTCCTCCACAAAGAACAGGCTGTAAAGCCATCTGCCCCCAAAGAAATACAGCACCGACAACACCACGGAGATACAGCCTCCCAGCATGCGACAGATTGCCCCGTATTCCCTGGCCTTGCGCGCGTCCTGCGCTCCCAGGCTAAATCCAATCAACGCCACCGCTGTAGCCTGCAGGCCGTCGCCAAAGGAAAAGGACAGACTCATCACATTCATCCCCACCTGATGAGCAGCCATAGCTGACGTTCCCTGTTTTGCCGCCATGAGAGAGGTCATCATGAAACCGATACGCATCAGCAGCTGCTCGGCAAATACGCTGTAGCCCACATGGATGATCTGTCCCATCGCGGCCACGCCCGGCCTGACCCGCCGGCGCCAGATATAGGCCAGGCTGACGAAATTCGATTCCTTTCTCACCGACCACAGACTCATGCAGCAGGCTACTACGGTACCGGTCACCGTCGCCAGCGCCGCCCCCTGTATACCCAGAGCGGGAAATCCCAGATGCCCCTGGATCAGCAGATAATTCAGAATAATATTGATGGTGTTGGACACCAGATTGGTTCGCATCGTAATACGGGTATTGCCCGCCCCTCGCTGCGCGGCATTGACCCCCATCTGGACGCAGTTGAAGATCATACCGCCCATGATAATCCGGTAGTACTGCACCGCTGAAGCGTGCGTGTCCGCCTCCGAACCGCAGAGTCGAATGATCGGCTCCGCCAGAGTCACAGTGAGACCGCTGACCAGCACCGCAGCCGCCAGAATAAATAACAGAAATGTGACGAATATCCGATTGGCATCCTCCTTTTTCCCCTCGCCCTTGCGCCTGGCTACCAACGCGGAGATAGATACGTTGGACGCAAAGAACAGCGCCAACCCCACCAGCTTGGGCTGAGTGGTGAGCCCCACCGCCGCCACAGCGGAGGAACCGAGCGAGCTGACCATCAGGGAATCCACCAGGCCGGCAAAAGCCGTAAAGAAAGACTCCAGCACCGCCGGCCATGCCATAGAGACCGCTTTTTTCACATCATCCTTCGAATATTTCAGCAATTTCATCTGTCTGTCACCTCTGTTAAAAAAAGACCTGACAGGCGTCAGGCCGGTCAGGTCGTCATGTCTTGATCCTATTTTACAACGCTTTGCGGATTATGCCAAGTCCTAAAGGATAAGGACCGGTATGAACCGATATGGTTGCGCCGATCTGTAGCAGCGGGATATCCTCTTCCCGCAGTCTGCCGCCCAGAGCCTCCAACACTCTGGTCCGGTACTCCACAGCCTCCTCATAGTCATATCCATAGCCCACCGCAATGCTGTAACGACTCACATCCTCCCCTGACTCCTTCAGGTAAGCTGTCAGCAGGGAAATGGTTTTTTCCAGATTCTTGCGTCTGCTGCGACCAATGCCACTGGGGAATATCTCGCCCTGTTTCAAAGTAATCACCGGCTTGATGCCAAGGAGACTGCCCGCCACGCTGCTCACCTTGCCGATACGCCCGCCATGAGCCAGATATTCCATATCGCCCACAGTAAAGAATATACGCCCCGTACCCTTGATCTCCTCAATCCTCCGGATCGTCTCCTCGTAGCCCATACCGCTCTGCTGGCACTTGATGATCTCCAGCACCAATATTCCCTGCAGCACTGTGTCTACCGTGGAATCTATGACCTGTATCCGGGCGCCAGGCCTCTCCTCCCGTATCATCTGCAGCGCGTTCATGGCTGACTGCAGAGAACCGCTGAATTTGGTGGTGATGCAGATGCAGATCACCGGTATATCCCGCTCCACCCACGGCATAAATGCCTCCACATAATCCTGCGCGGAGGGCATGGAGGACTTGGGATATACACCCTTCTGATCCACCATCTGCTGATAGAAATCTCTGATTCCCATCTCCTCGATCTCCTTGAAGTAATGGGTATCGTCAAAGGACACATAAAAGGGAACCACCGTATATCCCATCTGCTCCGCCCACTCGGGGGGCAGGTCGCAGGAGCCATCCGTTATGATATGAAATAATTTGTCCATAGAAAAACACCCTTCCTCAACTCTTCATACTTACAGCCGATATCTTATAATACGGCCACTGTTATTAAGTAGTCTAGCATGAATACCACTTTTTTGCAATAGGTATGTAACATTTTGTAGTATTGATGGTTTTTCTATGTAGTTTTGAAAACTATTTTGTGAATTCTTCCTTAAACCAACGCCCTGTATCCGATAGCTCCTGATCGCTCCAGTCGCTGAGCTTGCCGCAGCCGCTGTCAACCAGAGCCGCCGTCTCATTCTTGTTGCAGAGAGACCAGGCCACAAAGCTCACATCATATTTGTCAAGCAGCTCCACCCACTCCTTCGCCGACTTCTCATCAATTCCGCCATTTCCGGAGGCATCGCAGATGCTGCACTCACTGACAAACACCGGAACGCCATCCTTGAGCGCTTTCTCCAGATTGCCGCGCAGATCCTCCTTGTGTGTCGCGGCATAAAAATGCAGCGTATACATGATGTTGTCATAGTCCTCGATGGGATCGGCCGCCGCCTCCCCGATCAGCTGACTCCACTGAGGGGTTCCCACCAGGATGATACCATAGGGATCGTTGGCCCGTATTACCGGAATCACCTCCTGAGCATAACTCTTGACATCCTTCCAGGAGACACCCCCGTTGGGCTCATTGCATATCTCGTAGATCACATTGCCATAATCCGCATATTTCGCGGACATCTCGTCAAAAAAGGCGATGGCGTCCTCCTTGTGGATATTGGGATCTCCCTCTCCCAGCACATGCCAGTCGATGATCACATACATCCCCAGCTTGGAGGCATATTCCACTCCTTTGTCAATGAGCTTCTTCAGCTCCTTCTGGTCTCCGCCATTACTATACCCGCCATATTCATCGCTATACATGGCCAGCCGCATCACATCCGCATCCCAGTTATTGCGCAGGGTGCGGAACGCCTCCTCTGACACATACTCTGGGAACCACGCCAGCCCGTGGGTGCTGACGCCGTGCATCTGATATGCCTCGCCGTCCTGATCCACCAGCTGACCGTTCTCCACCCGCAGCCTGCCATGCTCTCCAACCGGAGAATCCTCCGTCAAAGCATGCCCTGCCAGGGTGTCACCCACATGGATATCGGGTCCCTTAGCTCCCTGACTCTGCGCTGGATTAGCGCTCTCGGACGGCTGAGACTCCTGCGTCTGTTCATCCCGCGTTGCCACAGCGTCGCCCAGAGCTGCCGTAAGCTTACCCTGATCAGTCTCCGCCTCTATTGTGGCCGCCTCAAGCTCCCACTCCTTCTTCGCCAGAACAGTGATCCCGATCCCCTCCACTCTGCCGTCCTTCTCGATCTCCTCATTGAAATCAGCAGGGGTGATAATCAGGCTGTCATCCTCGACATCCACCTCACAGCACCAGTATGAATCCACTTTGCAGTCGTCAAAGCCGGGAACTGTGATCTCCCAGTCCGTGATCTTCCGGTCCGATAGATTCTCAATGGACGCCGCATACTGATAGTAATGGCCATCCTCGCCATCCCAACTGCTGCTCAATTGCAGATCAATACCGATCTGAACTGCATCCGCGGGCTTTGAGGCTTCCTCCAGCTGCGGTTCCTGCGTGGGTTTGGGGGACGGTTTGGAAGACTCTTCCGGTTCAGGCGCGGACTCCTGGCTCTCCGAGGAAGGCTCTCTCTGAGAGATATCCTCCTGGGAAGCTTCCCCGCCTGTGGCCAGAGCTGTATCCCCGGAGAGAATAGCATCTGCACCGGTCTCCCTCTGACTGTCCTTCGGGATATATCCCAACGCCCAGAGCATCACCAGCACGATTGCAGCTCCCAGCACAATACCCGCCAACAGGCTCAGCGCCAAATTGCGGGAATATTTTTGTTCGCTTATCTCTTTCATCGTATCCTCTTTACGCATCACTCTGCCTGTTCTTCCTTTCTGATATCTAATCCTCTGATGCCTGTCGCTCTGACAGATCAATCACGGAGTATAAATTAACGATAGCATTATTAAGGCTAAAAGGCAATATTTTTTTGATTGTAAGAATGAATCTAAAATCTGCTGTGGTGTATCTTTGCCGCTGTCCTCAACTTTATGATATACCAGCTCAACTGATACCGCCCGCACTCCCTGCCCTATCCGGCATACGGTCCCAGAGGTCACCCCTCCTGCGGGTGATCGTCTGGGACTATTCTGGCAGGTCACGATTGGTGCTCTCAAAATCTGGTTCCCACCTGTTAATCGGTCAGTCCGTACTCACGGTAGTACTCTCTCCTGGCCAGCTCACTGCCTATGGCCTCCTGAACGGCTTCACTGCGTCCGTCGGCCATTAACCTCTGTAAAAGTGTCGCCAGACGCTTTTCTCCGCGTTTTTCTCCGCGCTTTTCCCCGCGTTCCTCGCCTCTCCGCTCCCCCTTATCTATCAATTCCTGCAGCATCCAACACATCGTTACCCGCTCTCCTTTCTGCTTCGCCGCATTGACGGCAGGCACCACATCCCACTTACGTCAGGTAAAGAGTCTGTAACAGATAGTTTCACTCAATCCATTTTATCTGTTCCGCCGTATTAAGAATATTCATCTGATACTCCGCAATATCTTTTAAAATATAAAATCTTTCCATCTTATTTCTGCCCTCACGAATCATTTGCGCATTATGTGTTTCCAAGTTGGATAAAACTGTAAGTTCATTAATTGAAGCAAAATCTCTCACATTATTCCTTTTTGCCAATTCGGGATTTTCATCTCGCCATGCTTTCGCGGTAAATCCAAATAATGCAACATTCAAAATATCCGCTTCCTCTGCATACGCCAGCCATTCCAAATTTTCTTTATAATTTCCTGATGGGATTAAGTAATTTTTAACCGCATCTGTTTGAATGAAATAATTGTTTTTAGACAGAAATCTTTTAGCATCCCACTCAATTTTCTTTGTGTCATTCTCCAATTCTTTCAATCTTTGAAATTCTTTAATTAAATATAATTTAAAAACAGGGCTGATCGCCGAAGCAAATTCAAAAGCAATATCTTTATGCGCATACGTTCCTCCATATTTTCCACGTTTCACAAATAAACCTATTGCTTCGGTCTTTTCAATCCATTCTGAAACACTCAGCACGAATGTATGTAAACCTGCCTCACTTTTAAAGTGGTCGAATTCGACCACTTTAAAAGCGGGATTATAAATTTGCTCCCATGTACCCAAAAACTCCAAAGTTGCTCTGTTTCTCATCCAGTTTTTTACAACATCTGCTCCTCTGGACTCGCCAACTTTGGCTTTTGCAATGTCTGTAATACAAATATAATCGTCAAAATTTTCCTCTAAAACAGTAATATTAATGTTTTGCACCACAATTACTTTATTTTTGCCCACCTTTTTCCTCCCGTTAATCAATCAGTCCGTACTCACGGTAGTACTCTCTCCTGGCCTGCTCACTGCCTATGGCCTCCTGAACGGCTTCACTGCGTCCGTCGGCCATTAACCTCTGTAAAAGTGTCGCCAGACGCTTTTCACCACGTTTTTCCCCACGTTTTTCCCCACGCTTTTCTCCGCGTTCCTCGCCTCTCCGCTCCCCCTTATCTATCAATTCCTGCAGCATCCAACACATCGTTACCCGCTCTCCTTTCTGCTTCGCCGCATTGACGGCAGGCACCACATCCCTGT
>JAMPGX010000020.1 GCA_023663725.1 bacterium
TGGCTCGCAAAAAAAATGAAATTTTTTTTATTCCTTACTTGACACAAGCAGATTTTTATCTGATGCATATGTTGACAGATGTTTCCACATGGGAGAGACTCAAGGAGCTCGGTATTCTGGAATGGCTCAGGAATAAGCGGGAGAGCGGCGCCATCCGGCAGGTGGGATTTTCCTATCACGGCAATACGGATATGTTCTGCAAACTGGTGGATGCCTATGAGTGGGATTTCTGTCAAATACAGTACAATTATATGGATGAGAACAGTCAGGCAGGGCGCAGAGGCTTACAGTATGCTTATGGGAAGGGTCTGCCAGTGGTGATCATGGAGCCGCTTCGGGGAGGGAAGCTGGTGACCAGGCTTCCGGAGGCGGCCAAGAGGATTCTCAATGGATATGAGGTGCAGCATACTCCGGCACAGTGGGCGTTTAAGTGGCTGTGGAATCAGCCTCAGGTAACATGCGTGTTGTCTGGTATGAATTCACTGGAGATGGTACAGGACAATCTCCACACGGCAGAGAATACCCAAGTGGGAGAGCTGACAAAGGCGGATGAGGCCATGCTGCAGCAGGTGGTACAGGCGATCAACGCCCGCATGAAGGTGGGATGTACCGGTTGCGGCTATTGTATGCCCTGTCCAAGAGGGGTGGATATCCCAGGCTCGTTTGCGGCTTATAACCGTCGATACAGCGAGGGATGGGTGGCGGCAATGAAGGATTATTTCATGTGTACCACTGCCATGAGAAAGAACGCATCAGGAGCGTCCAACTGCGTTGAATGCGGCAAATGTGAGCAACATTGTCCACAGCATATTCCAATCAGGCAGGAGCTGAAGGCGGTGAAAAGAACTTTGGAGAATCCTGTCTACAAGGTCGCCAGGTGGCTGATGAAGAAACTGAAGGTCTATTAAGTCTGTATCTGCCGCCTGATAGCGTCAAAGGAAATCGGTGTATAGCCAATGCGCTCCACACAGACACAGTAATGCTGAGAGCTGAGATCTCGGTACAGAGGTGAGGCATGCACATGGCCAAAGAGATTGGCATAGGGCATATTTTCACAGACATATAGCGGTTCATGGGATAGAAGCCAGAAGCTATCCAGAATTACTGGCAGGTTGTATGCCTCTGCAAAACCCATCTCGCGGTAGGCTTGATTGCTTAAGGTATCGTGATTGCCCTTCACCAGATATTTTGTGCCATTCAGAAGCAGTGGGGACAGATTGCCCCAATCTCCCAGCACATAGACAGTGTCTTCAGAAGAGACTGTCTCATTCCAACGGTGGATGATTTCCTGGTCCATGGTGGAAGCGTTGTCAAAGGGACGGTTTTCATAGCGGAGTATCCGCTCATCACCAAAATGGGTATCAGCAATAAAATAGATCATATAACTTCCTTTCCGAGAGCGTTGCGGAATCTGTCGGCAATATGCGGGGTATCATTATGAATGGGATGTCTGTTGGGCTTTTAGCCGTTGTATTTCCTGTAACAGCTGGTCGATCTGCTGATCGCGTTGGGAGAGGTTCTCCAAAGCGGAATCTCTCTCCTGAAAAGCGGAATCTCTCTCCTGGAACGCGGCCTCCCTCTCCTGAAAAGCGGAATCTCTCTCCTGGAACGCGGAATCTCTCTCCCGAATCGCTGCTTCCCTCTCTTGAATCGCGATTGCCCGCTCTCCGATGATCGTATTCATCTCCTTCAGTTGCTTCTCCCTCGCCGTACACTGATAGCGGATGGTCTCATCAGCTGTGAGCTCATATATGGTCTGTACCGCCGATGCCATAATCTGACTGTCCTTCGCCAACATCTTCAGCTCCTCCCATCTCGTAGCCTTGAAGAGGGACGCCCAGTGGTCGAGCCTCCACTCGCGGTCCTCCTGCGTTGCCAGTTCTATATGTTTTAAGTCTACCACACTCAGCACAAACTTGTCACTAAAAATGTGATGATTCTTCACATTCATCAGCTTATAGGTGGCGTAGAACTCCGGACACTCAGAGAAGAGCGTGAAATCCAGGAAGCCAATATGGATGACAGGCTTTGCCTCCAGATAATTCTGCCCGCTCTGGAGCTGGTCGAAGTTGCGACACAAATATGTCAGAGCTCTCTCCGGCCAGTTCTGGTAATCGATCACCTGCATCTCCAGATTCACGATGGTCCGATTGTTCAACAGCACGTTGACGTCCAGAATAAAGGTCTTTCCGTCATAGTCCTCGGACAGGGCGGCGCCCAGTAAGATAGGATTGCGGATCTCCACGCTCTCTATCTGCTCCGGACGCAGATGTAGCAGGGAACAGATCAGATGTCTCAGTACGATTTCATTTTTCTGCAGCAGGGCCTTGAACAGATAGTCATTGATCAGAGTGTGGGGCATTTTGCCTGTAGCTTGCATATACTGTGGCTCTTGCTGCGGCATTGTGGATGATTGGTTCATAAGCGACTCTCCTTTGTCAGTTGATAGCGGCATATCGCCAGTTTTCCCACAACCATAAAAGGACGCATAAATATTTGAAAGTATGTCCGCTTCAGCGGACACTAAAATCAGGATGTGAAATTGTATTTCACATTACAGTCAGGGAGTACAATGGCAAAACGCCGAGAAACAAAAAGTAACCTAATTGATTCGATTGGTATAGACAAAGTATAACAACATAAACAGGAAAATGCAAGAGATTTTTGAAAAAAAGAAAAAAGGGTATTGCAATTAATCTCAAATTGAGTATAATAGAGTCAACAGAATAAATCTCAAATTGAGAAAAAATTTCAGGAGGGAAGGAGCGAAATGAAAGAGCGCAATGCCCAGGGATTGACAGAGCAGGAATTTTTGAGCCGATATAATCCCGAAAAGTATGAACATCCCTCAGTCACGGTGGATACACTGATCTTTACGGTCGATCGGGGTGGTGACGAGGATCATTTGCAGATATTGCTGACACGGAGAACGGATCACCCCTATATGGGCAGATGGGCCATCCCTGGCGGTTTTGTGGGAATGGAGGAGTCGGTGGAGCAGGCGGCGGTCAGGAAACTGGTGGAAGAGACGGGAATTCGGGATGTCTATCTGGAGCAGTTGTACACTTGGGGAGAGGTGGGGCGTGATCCCCGCACCCGAATTATCTCTGTATCCTACATCGTGTTGATTCCCCGTGAGAAGCTACGGCATATACAGACTGTCTCAGAGGAAAAGAGTTCTCAGTCTGCAGCAGACAGAGTATGGTACTTTGTGAGCATACAGGATGGGCGGCTGCGGCTGTGGAACGGGAAGCGCAGCTTGGAAGAGGAGGAGCTGGCCTTCGATCATGCGGATATGATACGTCTGGCGCTGGAACGTATGAGAAATAAGGTGTATTACACAGACATTGCCTTTAAGCTGCTGCCAGACAGATTTACTTTTCTGGAATTGCAACGACTCTATGAGGTGATCCTGGGGGAAAAGCTTCATGGTCCCAACTTTCGCAGGGACATGGATAAATGGGTGGAGAAGACGGAGGAGAAATGTAAGCCGCAAGGGGCAGGAAAGCCGGCTCGGTATTACAGGAAAAAGAGGTAAGCTTAAAGAGCAAGGGGCCGCGATGGAACACTATTTTATAGAAGGAGGAGAAAAGAGATGAGATATTTGATTGTGGTAGACATGCAGAGAGATTTTGTGACAGGGGTGTTGGGGACACGAGAGGCTCAGCAGATTGTACCCGCAGTGGTGGAGCAGGTGCGCAGATTTGACGGACAGGTAATTTTTACCAGGGATACACACGAAAATGACTATCTGGACACCCAGGAGGGCAAGTATCTGCCGGTTCCCCATTGTATACGGGGCAGCGAGGGCTGGCAGCTGATGGAGGAGCTGGAGGAAATCCGGATTGCGCGCAATCTGCCAGTGTATGACAAGGTTACGTTTGGCTGTCTGGAGCTTGCCGGAGACCTGGCCAAGGCAAACGAACAGGAACCCATTGAGTCCATCGAGTTGATCGGTGTATGTACGGATATATGTGTGGTCAGTAATGCTTTGATTATCAAAGCGCAGTTGCCTCAGGTACCCATGTTTGTGGCGCCCGCCTGCTGTGCGGGTGTCACGCCACAGGCGCATGAAGCGGCGCTTTCCACAATGCGCTCTTGCCAGATACAGATGAGATAAGGGGGCGCATGAAGTGGGAGTGGCGCACAGGGGACATTAAGGCAGGTAGACAATGCAGGTGCGGTGAGCACAGAAAGGAAGACAGATGAAACAGCATAGTGAGAGAAATTTATCCATGGTAATGGATTTTTATGAGATGACTATGAGCAACGGCTATTTTCAGGATCAGGATAAGGATGCGAGGGTGGCCTTTGATGTATTCTACAGAAAGAACCCTGACAACGGCGGATTCTCTATCTTCTGTGGTCTTGAGCAGATCATAGAGTATATTGAAAATCTGCATTTTGACGGAGAAGATATTGATTATTTGCGCAGTCAGGGCCTCTTTGGGGAAGAGTTTCTGGATTATCTGGCGCATTTTCGGTTCAAGGGCGATCTATACGCTTTTCCGGAGGGAACTGTCATGTACCCGAACGAGCCGATCATCACGGTGATTGCGCCTCTGATTGACGCTCAGCTTATCGAGACGGCCATACTGTTGGAGGTAAATCATCAATCTTTGATCGCCACCAAGACCCGCCGGATCGTCAGGGCGGCGGACGGCAGGGCCGTGTCGGATTTCGGCGCCCGCAGAGCACACAACATGGATGCGGCGGTATATGGAGCAAGGGCAGCATACATCGGCGGCGCCGTAGGTACAGCAACCGTGCTGGCGGGTAAAATGTTTGGCATTCCCATCAGCGGCACTATGGCCCACAGTTGGGTGATGTACTATAAGGATGAATTCACTGCGTTTAAAAAGTACGCGGAAAATTATCCGGATTCTACTGTGCTGCTGGTGGATACCTACGACGTGCTTAGGAGTGGCGTTCCCAATGCCATACGCGTGGCAAAGGAGGTGCTCGAACCCATGGGCAAGCGTTTAATGGGAGTCCGCATCGACAGCGGCGACCTGGCTTATCTGTCCAAAAAAGTGAGAAAGGCTCTGGATATCGCCGGTTTAGAGGACTGTAAGATCGTGGTTTCCAACAGCCTGGATGAATTTACCATCACCTCGATCCTGGCTCAGGGCGGCAGGATCGACAGCTTTGGCGTGGGTGAGAGACTGATTACCTCCAAGTCTGATCCAGTGTTTGGCGCTGTATACAAGATCGCGGCTGTGGAGGAGAACGGGGAATTTGTACCTCGCATCAAGCTATCGGAAAATGAGGAGAAGATCACCAATCCCGGATTGAAGACGGTATACCGTGTCTACGATGAAAATAGAAAAGCCATTGCGGACTTAATTGCATTGGCGAATGAAAAAGTAGATTTCGCGGCACCCTATCGATATGTGGACCCTAAAAAGCCTTGGAAAAACCGTTATTTTGAAAATTGTACCGCGAAGGCCTTGCAGGTACCTGTCTTTCAGGAGGGACGGCTGGTCTATGATATGCCCGGTGTACAGGATATATCCGAATATGTGAAACGCCAGCTTACTGAGGAGATATGGGAGGAAGAGCAACGTTTTGAGAATCCGCACGCACACTATCTGGATATGACTCCGACCATGTACGAGGTCAAGATGTCTCTGCTGAACGATTCCAGAGAGTCTTCGGAGCTAAACAGCAAGGCGCCGAAGTGACTTCGCCCTTTAAAGCCGTCGCGCAGCGACTTAAAATAGGAGGATTTGTTATGGAATACGGATATATCAAAGTGGCAACGGCCACCTTCGATGTGCAGGTGGCGGACATAGACGCCAATGTGGAGAGAATGATAGAGCTGATTGGGAAGGCCCGTGAGCAGCAGGTGGAATTGCTGGTATTCCCTGAGCTATGTATTACCGGCTATAGCTGCGGTGATCTGTTTCTCACCCGCAGACTCTTGAACCAGGCTTTGGGAGGACTGAGGCGTCTGACGGCGGCTACCGCCGGAAGCCTGTGCCTGGTGGTTGCGGGGGCGCCATTGTGTCACAACGAGCGCTTGTACAACTGCGCTGTCTTGATTCAGGATGGACAGATGCGGGTTATCGTACCTAAATCATATATTCCGGGATACAAGGAATACTATGAAAAGCGCTGGTTTGCCTCCGGCAGGCAGATACGGGCTGAGGAGGAGCTGGGCGTACCCTTTGGAACTCATGTGATGGTGCAGCTGGGGAGCGATGTGCGTGTCGCAGCCGAGATCTGTGAGGATCTGTGGGTCTCTGACAGCCCCAGCATTCGTCACTGCTTAAACGGGGCGGATCTGGTGGTCAATCTCTCTGCCTCCAATGAGACTGTCTCTAAGAAAAGCTACCGCCAGGACCTGGTCAAAATGCAGTCTGCCAAATGTATGTGCGGTTATATCTATGCCTCCTCAGGAGAGGGGGAGAGCACCACGGACCTGGTCTTTTCCGGCCACTGCATGATTGCAGAGAACGGCAGCATCAAGGCGGAGAGCTATCGGGCAAAGGAGGGACTGTTGACGACGCTGATCGATGTGCAGAAGCTGCAGAACGACCGTATGAAGATGAACAGCGAGAATGAGGCTGTGGATATGAATTCTTATGTCAGGGTTCAACTGCGGCGGGATGCCTTCGGACATTTGCCAAGCAGTGTCGACGCCTATCCCTTTGTGCCGGCGGACGATACAAAGCGCAGGGAGCGCTGTCGGGAGATTCTGGAGCTTCAGGCATATGGTCTGTACGAGCGCCTGAAGAAGACCGGTTTACAGAAGGCAGTGATCGGGATATCTGGCGGCCTGGACAGCACGCTGGCGCTGCTGGTGGTTCTGGAAGCATATCGCAAACTGGGACGTCCCGCGCGGGATATCATCGCGATCACGATGCCCGGCTTTGGCACCTCAGACCACACGCTGTACAATGCAGGTCGACTTATGGAGCTGTGCGGCGTGACAGTCCGCACGATCTCCATTGCTGCGGCATGCAGGCAGCATATGCGGGATATCGGCCACTCTGAAGAGCTGTATGATGTGACATATGAGAACATCCAGGCCAGGGAGCGCACCCAGATATTGATGGACGTAGCCAATCAGGAGGGTGGCCTGGTTATTGGCACTGGAGACTTGTCTGAGACCGCCCTGGGCTGGTGTACCTACAACGGCGATCATATGAGTATGTATGGCGTCAACATCTCCATTCCCAAGACATTGGTTAAATATTTGGTGTCTTCCTATGCGCGGATGTATCCGGAGCTGTCGGAGGTGCTGGACAGCATCTGTGACACGGTGATCAGTCCGGAGCTCCTGCCGCTTGCGGCGGACGGTGGAATCAGTCAGTCTACGGAAGCCGCCATCGGCAAATACGATATTCACGACTTTGTCCTCTACCATTTTATCCGCAATGGCTTTGATAGGGAAAAGATCATGGCTCTGGCTCGCATTGCGTTCCCGCGGGTGAGTTCAGATATCATCGAGAAGACTACGGAGACATTTTTCCGCCGTTTCTTCTCTCAGCAGTTCAAGCGCTCCTGCATGCCGGATGGCCCCAAGGTGGGCTCAGTCAGCCTCTCTCCCAGAGGCGACTGGCGTATGCCCTCCGATGCATCCGTGACGGCCTTTCTGTGACAGTTTTCTCGTCATTAAAACGGGCGAAAAACGGAACAACCGCAAGAAGGCGTGTTGAGTAAAAGGAATGTATAATGGCGAAAAATGCAATTTAATACTTGCGCCCATCCTCAATTTGGTGTATAGTGATTCACGATTGGTTTGGGTGCAGGACGCCCGAAAGAAAGCGGGATATAAAGATATGGCAAAAAATCTGGTTATTCTGGAGTCACCGGCCAAGGTGAAGACAGTGAAAAAAATATTGGGCGCCAACTACGAGGTGGCGGCCAGTGGCGGCCATGTGCGTGATCTCCCCAAGAGCAGTCTGGGAATTGATGTGGAACATGACTACGAGCCTAAGTATATTACGATCAGAGGAAAGGGAGATGTACTGGCCAGTCTGCGCAGGGAGGTAAAAAAGGCCGATAAGATATATCTGGCAACTGACCCTGACCGCGAGGGGGAAGCCATCTCCTGGCATCTGGTACATGCCCTGAAGCTGAAGGAAATGCCAGATAAAAAGATCTATCGCATTACCTTCAACGAGATAACCAAGAGCGCGGTGAAGGAATCCCTGAAAAACGCAAGAGAGATCAACATGGATCTGGTGGATGCTCAGCAGGCCAGACGAGCTTTGGACAGAATGGTGGGATACCGCATCTCGCCGCTGTTATGGGCCAAGGTGAAGAGGGGCCTCAGCGCTGGTCGGGTGCAGTCTGTGGCGCTGCGCATTATCTGTGACCGGGAGGCGGAGATCAGCGCCTTTATCCCAGAGGAATACTGGATGCTGGAGGCCAAGCTCAGCGTGGAAGGGGAGAAGAAGCCTGTTACGGCCAAATATTATGGCGAAGGCGGCCATCGGACGGAGCTTCGCAGCAGGGAGCAGATGGACGCTCTGCTGAAGAGTTTGGAAGGAGTTTCCTTTCATGTGACGGAGGTGAAAAGAGGGGAGCGAGTTAAGAAGGCGCCACTTCCCTTTACCACCTCTACTCTGCAGCAGGAGGCCAGCAAGGTCCTGAATTTCTCCACCCAGAAGACTATGCGCCTGGCTCAGCAATTATATGAAGGTGTGGAACTGAAAGGAGAGGGTACGGTAGGTCTGATCACATATCTGCGTACCGATTCTGTCCGAGTGTCGGAGGAGGCGGAGCGGACTGCCAGAGCTTATATTATGCAACATTACGGTGAGAATTATGTGGCTGAGACCGTGACGGCAAAGAAGAACGAACAGAAGATACAGGATGCGCATGAAGCGATTCGGCCCACGGATATTGAGCGGATTCCGGCGGCGGTGAAGGAACAGCTGCCCAGGGATCTGCTGCGACTGTATCAGCTGATCTGGAAGCGTTTTGTAGCCAGCCGTATGGCTGGCGCGGTGTATGAGACGCAGACCACCAGAATTGAGGCGGCTGAGCATGTGTTTACCATGGCGGCCTCCAACAGGAAGTTTGATGGATATATGAGCATTTATATACAGGAGGAGGACCAGGAGGAAGACAGGCGCATGGACCATGCGCTGTCCAGGGACAGCAGACTGTCTCTGCTGGGCCTGGAACCCACACAGCATTTCACACAGCCTCCCGCCCACTATACCGAGGCTTCGCTGGTGAAGGCCCTGGAGGAGCTTGGCATCGGGCGTCCCAGCACCTATGCGCCAACCATCACCACGATTCTTGCCAGACGCTATGTGGCTAAGGAAAACAAGAACCTGTATGTGACGGAGTTGGGTGAGGTGGTAAATCAGATGATGATAGATGCTTTTCCCAGCATTGTGGACGTGAATTTTACCGCCAATATGGAGGCGCTGTTGGACGGCGTGGAGATGGGAACCGTGAAATGGAAGACTATCATTGCCAATTTCTATCCGGATCTGGAAGAAGCGGTGCAGAAGGCGGAGAAGGAGCTGGAGAAGGTTACCATAGCGGACGAGGTCTCTGATGAGGTCTGTGAGCTGTGCGGCAGGCAGATGGTGATCAAGTATGGTCCCCACGGAAGATTCCTGGCCTGCCCCGGTTTTCCAGACTGCCGTAACACCAAGCCCTACTTTGAGAAGATCGGCGTGGCCTGCCCCAAGTGTGGCAAGGATATTGTGATGAAGAAGACGCAGAAGGGCAGACGTTATTACGGCTGTATCGGGTATCCCGACTGTGATTTTATGGTATGGCAGAAGCCGTCGCAACAGAAATGTCCCAAATGCGGCTCCCTCATGCTGGAGAAGGGAAGTAAGCTGGTGTGCATGGACAGTGAGTGCGGACATATCATGGCGGCAGAAGACAAATAATAGCGCTTAATGTCAGAATATTCTCAAAAAGAACGAAAATATACATTGTAATCTGATTTCGTATGTGCTAAAATGTTCAAAGGGGCAGGAAGAAAGAGGCATTTTAGGATGGAGGAATGACGATGAGCAGTGTACAATTACTGGATAAGACCAGAAAGATCGGCAAGCTACTACACAATAACAATTCCAGCAAGGTGGTATTCAGTGATATCTGCCGCGTGATGAGGGATATCCTTGGCTCCAATGTGCTTGTGGTCAGCCGCAAGGGAAAGGTGCTGGGTGTAGGTAAGTGTGAGCATGTGGATTCCCTGCCGGAGTTGATTGACGAAAGTGTCGGCGGCTTTGTGGATGGAATGCTGAACGAGAGACTGCTGGGTGTCCTGTCCACTAAGGAGAATGTCAATCTGGAGACGCTGGGGTTTGAGAGCAAGGATATACGCAGGTTTCAGGCTCTAATCTCACCTATTGAGATCGCGGGGGAGCGGTTGGGAACCCTCTTTATCTATAAATGTAATGAACAGTATGATATCGATGATATTATCTTATGCGAGTATGGAACCACGGTGGTGGGACTGGAGATGCTTCGGGCTGTGAGCGAGGAGAGCGCGGAGGAGAATCGTAAGGTGGCGGTGGTCAAGTCGGCCATCAGCACTCTGTCCTTTTCTGAGATGGAGGCCATCACGCATATCTTTGACGAACTCAATGGCATGGAGGGCATTCTGGTGGCGAGCAAGATCGCTGACAGGGTAGGGATCACCAGGTCTGTGATTGTCAATGCACTGCGTAAGTTCGAGAGCGCCGGAGTTATTGAGTCCCGATCCTCTGGTATGAAGGGAACATATATCAAGGTACTCAATGATGTGGTGTTTGATGAGATAGAGGAGCTGAAGCGACAGAATCAGAGAGGATAACGGAGAATCTATATAAAATTAGTTAAAGAAAAGAGACTTATTGCGACGGCAATAGGTCTTTTTCTTTGATAAATATGCCGAATCTGGCAGGCTGCACAGGTAGTACCTACAATATTTGAAAGTTTTGGAAGTTAAGTTTTTTATTTTTTGCTCCGAAATAATCTATGGTATTATATGCTTTAATCTAAAACGCGCAGAGAAGGAGTTATCAACGATGAATAGAAGGATGGCTTTTCCTATATGGCTCAGTGTTTTGGGGGTGATAGTATGGCTTCTGACCGCCTGTGGACAGCCTCGGCAGGAGATGCCTGTGCCAGTATACACAGCGGAGCCTGCCGCTACGTCGGAGCCTTTCACGGAGGAAGAGCTACGCAGAGCGATTCATGAGCTGGGGGAGGATGAAGCATCCCAGGTCAGAAGGCAGGAGTACTATGAACGGTTGCTGGCAATGGATGTCTTTGGCGAAGAGGATTATGAGGAGCTGGCAGGAATCTATGGCAGCAGGGGAGACTGGCAGGAACAACGTCGCATGCTGTCCAAGCTGCTGCGGCTCTACCCCTCTGTGGAGCATGCGCAGCAGCTCAGCGCGGTGACGGTATATCGGGATGATATGCAGGAGGATATGGCTTCTCTGGCTGGACAGATCAAGGAACTGCTGGAACAGCAGGATGCTGTGGCGCTTAAGGGGTTGATTGGAACAGAGCAGTGGCGCCTGCTGCTGCAAGGGAATATGGATATGATCGAGACCCGCACCTGTTATCGGGCGGGAGACGAGATCATGCAGATTGCCGCCGGTGGCCTCAATACAGAGATTGCCTGGCGTGACGCAGAGGGGCATTTTCTGTTCTATAGGGAGGATAATGGGAAGGTGGTATTAGGCAGTGCCACTTTACAGGACGGTGTATACGAAGGCGATGTCAAGGCTGCATTTTGCGATACGGAGGGCAATGTGAGCCGTACCGTATGGGGAACGCTGCACAATGGCGTGTGCGTGGGACAGATGACGGTCGTTTACCAGGGCATGGAATTTACGGGAGCTTTTCAGGAGGATGGGACCATCGCAGAGGAACAGCTGAAGGAAGTGACGGAGCAGGGCGGCGTTATCTATGCCTATGGCCCCGGAAAGAGAGATTATCTGTATCAGGAGAATGTGGCCCTGGAGGAATTTCGGTTAGATGCGACATATTTTGGCCTTCCAGAATACGAGGAATGGAGGTAGTGGGATGAAGAGCCTTGACAAAGTGGCGCGGAAAGAGAAATGGCAGCGTCTGCTGGCGACAGTACTGGCAGTAGTGATGGCTGCGGCGCTTTCTCTGCAGGAGGCCGCGGGCATGGGAGGGGTGCAGGCGGCGGGAAGCACACAGGAAATTGCCAATATGGTGGTTTTTGTCAAATATCAGGACGATGCCAGAGACATCTATAATGCCGTCAACAATTATGACAGCTCCAGTATATATTACCGTTCTAACTGGCAGGATATCAAAAATATGTATGATCTGGACCAGGATTCCTTCAGCAACTATATCACGGCCGTGACGGAGAGAGCGGTACATGTGACCAATTACTTTCCGCAGGAACGCGCGGATAAAAAGGGAGTGCAGACCCTGGTGATTCCCCGGGGGGACGGTCAGGGATACATTGTTGGTCAGGTGGTGAAGGCGCTGTCAGACGGCAGGATATCAATGAATACTACTGTCAACAAACTGGATAACAGACAGAAGGGCATTCTGGATAATCTGACCATCATCATACAGGGGAATGTCACAGACTGGGGCGAGGCCGCGTACCGGGCCACATATGCTGGCGAAGGCAGTCTCAATGGTATCCGAATTTTGAACTATAATGTAATTCCCTCCTCGTCGCTGGTCTCAGAGGATGCATCCCTCAGCTATCGGTCGAGGCAGGGAGTCATTGCCCACGAGTTTCTGCATACGCTGGGTTTGCCCGATCTCTACAGGGACAGTGGGAATGGAGAACCGGTGGGCTACTGGGATATTATGGCCTCCGTCAGCGGTTTTTTGCAATATCCGCTGTCCTATATGCGGGCCAGAGAGGGCTGGATTCCCAAGAGGACTATCACGCAGAGCGGTGAATACACGTTGACGGCCGCATCGGAGTACGGCGGAGATAAAGTGTTTGTGCTACAGACGCCCCTGTCGGACAGTGAGTTGATCTGTCTGGAATATCGAAGGAAGAGTACAGATCCCAATCTGTTTGAATATAATCTTCCTGGCAGCGGTTTGCTCATGTACAGGGTAGATAACAAGGTTGACGGGTTAACCAACCATGCCGGCAACAATTATATATATGTGTACCGTCCTGGAGTGACACATCCAGAAGCGGCTGCCGATGTGGGGGCGATCAGAAATGCGGCGCTGGATGTAAGCAAGGGTCAGACAGGGTACGGCACTACGGACCTGAGCGCGGATTATACTCAGAATACCCTGTACTATTCAGATGGCTCCAACAGCGGTATACAAATCAGTGATCTGAAGTTGTCCGCAGACGGGAAAAGACTGACTTTTACTGTGACCTTTGCTGACTACAGTGATTCCGGTATATGGGATAAGCTGGGAGACGGGATAACCGGTCAGTATGGAGAGGCTCCAGATGTCTGTGTGGATCCTGCCACCCAAACTCTGTATGCGGCATATGCACAGGAGATTCCAAACAGTGTCACAGGCGCCACCTGTGTTCGAGTACAATCCTGGAATGGCAAGGCGTGGCAACAGGTAGGGCAGACCATTGACAATGCACGCACGCCTTCGCTTGCTGTCTGCTTCGGAGAGCTGTATCTCTCCTATTATCGAAGCACTGACAATGCCGCTGTCTACTGTAGGCTGAGCGGTGGTACATGGGGCCAGATCAGGGCGGACGTAGCACAGTATCCCCAGGGTATGCAGTTCGTGGTGAATGGTAATGAGATCTACGGCGCATATCAGGGGATGTATGGCAATGGCGTGCGGATGGTCATATGGGATGTCAAGAGCGGCAGTGTGATAACAGACAGTCTTACCACCGCTGTCAGCTTCTCCAATCCCCGTCTGGTAAAGGCTGGAGACAGCTTCTATATGGTCTGCTCAGAATTTCCCAGTTTTGGCGCGGGACAGAGCAGTTCTTCAACGCAGGTCAGGGAATACAATATGTCCACAGGCAGATGGAGCACTGTGCATACTATTGCGTCGATATTTACAAATGAACATTGTATGGTAAAACAGGGGCAGAAAATATATGCCTTTTCGGGAATGACAGGAGAAAGCTCTTTTTTGACTCTGTTTGATGGGAACAGCTGGAGCAGCAATAAGATCGTCTCGATCAAGCAGTTCAACAACGCGTCGTTGGATGTGGCAAACGGACAGATATACCTGGCATATTATGACACTGGAAGCAGGAGCGCCAGACTGCTCAGGGGAACGGGTAGCCTGCTCGAGGAGGGCAGCGACAGACTTGGATCAGGGCTGGATTATCTGGAGATATGCAGCGGTGGAGATATGCTCTATGCGGCCACCAGAGCAGAGAATACAGGCAGTATGATCGTGCGTGTCAAGTCGCTTGTACCAGTAGGACCGGTTGTTCCAGACCAGATGCCTCGCGCACTGACCTTGACGCCTCCAGCGGGGTATACAGATGCTTCGATCTATGTGGACGGTGTGGAATACCAGGCACAGAAAAGCGGCGGCGGTTATCAGGTACAGTTGCCCGATGCCTCTGCAAGGACAGCAGTGATGTATAGCTACAACGACAAAAATATTCCGGTAGGAATGTATGTGTGGAGGCTGGAATGGCAGGGGGAGAGCTGCACGGCGGTTCCAATGCCGGGACTGCAGGATATGCTCAGCTATCATGGATTTTCCATACGGGTGCAGAATCCTGCGGGGATTCGGTTTAAATCGGGTATAGACGTGAGTCTGAAACAGCGTCTGATCACGACGGGTGTGGATGGTTGTCTGTTAAAGGAGTATGGCACGCTGTTTATCACCAACGAGAACAGAGAAAGGTATCCCTTCGTGAAGGGCGGCACCAAAGTGGGAGGCGGAAGAGCCTACTGGACAGACAATGGAATGGTCAATGACAAAGTGTTTGAGACGGTTTCAGGTCGCAATCGTTTTACGTCTGTGTTGATTAATCTGGCGCCCAACATGTACGCCAAAGATATCGCTTTTCGGGCTTATGCGGTGTTGGATTACGGCGGACAGGAGATCGTTATATATGGGCCGCCGGTATACAGAAGCGTATATACAGTGGCCAAACAGGTACAGGCCAAGGGAGAATTTAAGGCTGGCAGCAGTGGATACAGATATGTACAGGGAATCATTGACTCGGTAGAAGGTAGGTAGCAGATATGGAAAAAGTCTATTATGCGGTGACAATACTGATTGGAATGGCAGCTTTTGGCACAGGCCTTATGGTCAGGCCACTTATATGGCCTGTAGAACAACAGGTGGCAGCGGAGCTGGAGCGGCAGGATTCCGAGATCATGGCAGAGCAACAGGAACTGTCCGCCAGGGAGCTGTCGGCGCAGGGCTATCTGTCTGCGGAGACACTGCAAGTTCGCATTGATGATGGGGAAGTGCAGTGGTATGATGGCACAATATGGCATACGGTGGCAGCGGTGGAGGATATGGAAAAAGAGGATAAATTCTATGCCGCACAGGAAAGGCTCCAGGAGTTTGAGGAGCAATTGAAACAGGAATTGGAGTCCAGGGAGAATCAGCAGGAGGGGCTGGAGCCGCAGGAGGACATCCTGAAGGTGGGACAGAAGCAGGAGACAAAGCCCGCGGAGAAACCCAAGCCTGCAGTGAGAGAGCCGGTGTCCACGCCCGCGACTAATCCCGTGCCTGAGCCTACACCTACCCCAGAGGGCGGCGGCAATTCCGCAGGGGACGGTGGAAGCAGCGGAGGCGGCAATTCCGCAGGAGACGGAGGAAACAGTGGCAGCGATAATCCCACAGGAGACGGTGGAAGCAGCGGAGGTGGCAATCCCGCAGGAGGCGGTGGAGACAGTGGAGGCGGCAATCCCGCAGGAGACGGTGGAAACAGTGGCAGCGACAATCCCGCAGGAGACGGTGGAAGCAGCGGTGATACTGGCGACGGAGAGAACATGGAATGGTCGGACGATTATTTGTAACAGTCCCCATGGAATTACAGGGTATCTAGGTCCTTTTTCCTATTTGATATTTTTTTTAGAAAATCTATTGTGTTTTTTCGCAAATTTACTATAATAGAATATATTGGGTTTAGTGTGTTTGGAAAACACAAGGTATATGGAAGGGACTGGAAATCGGTTATATAATTACCTGTTTAATAGCAGACAGAAAGGAGTAATTATGATTAATTCCAATGTGTTTGATTACATAAGCGTCCTGGATAAGGCGATGGACGCGTCATGGATGCGCAATATAGCCTTGTCCAACAATGTGTCAAATGCTACGACCCCAGGATATAAACGTCAGGATGTCGCGTTCGAGTCCGAGTTGCGCAAGGCCTTGGGAAGCTGTAAGCATGAGTCCATGGACGCCAAGGTGTCGAGGATAAGAGGGCGGGCAATCAAGCCGGTCGCTTACACGGACTATTCCAATCTCTCTTACCGGTTGGATGGTAATAACGTGGATCCGGATACGGAGCCGGTTATGGTGTCGGAGAACCAGCTCAAGTATCAGGGGCTTCTGGCCGCGGTCAACAATGAATTCCAGAATTTGCAGGCTGTACTTAAATAGAAAGGTGGAGTATACTTATGAATATGTTTACTGCATTTAATATTAATGCGTCCGGTATGACTGCGCAGAGATACCGTATGGACATCATCTCAGAGAATGTAGCCAACGCCCAGAGTACCAGGACGGATGACGGTACTCCTTACAGACGCAAGGTTGTGGCTTTCGCGGAGAAGGGGAGCAATGCTTCCTTTGTCAGCGCGCTCAACGGCGCCATTGGATACAAGGGCTCGGGCTTTAGCGGCAGCGGCGTGAAGGTGACTGGCGTATACAGGGACCATAAGACGGAGATGAAGAAGGTCTATGACCCGTCTCACCCGGATGCGGACGAGGACGGCTACGTGCTATATCCCAACGTCAATATTATTACGGAAATGACCAATATGATTGATGCTAGCAGGGCCTATGAAGCCAATGCCACAGCTTTTAATGCCAGCAAGTCCATGGTGGCTCAGGCGTTGCAGCTTGGACAGTCATAATGCATAATCGGATGAGACGGCACATAGGATAGGCTTCGGGAAGGAGTTGTTACAGAATGGATTACATATCGGCAATAAATCAGGTTTCGTCCCTGGGTGTGGATCAGGCAGCGGGGACGAGACTTAACACGTTGACGGGAGCCCTCATAGGTGAGGATAAGCGAGTGGAGGGAACCCTGTTTGATTCGTTTCTGAGTTCTGCCATTGACAACCTCAAGACGACTAACAGTTATTTATCTGATTCGGAGAATGAGAAGATTAAGTTTGCTCTGGGAGAGACGGAGAATGCCCATGACATGATGATTGCCATGCAGAAGGCTTCAGATGCCCTGCAGTATACGGTCGCTGTCCGCGATAAGCTACTGGAGGCATACAATCAGATTATGCAGATGCAGATATAGAGGGTTAATTACTATGTAATTGCCCTCTGCGTTGCGTTTAGTTCTATAATATTTTGGAGTCACAGAGGAGAAACTTATGTTAGACAGGCTGAAAGAAATTTGGGCCAAGGTGCTTGAATGGTGGAATAAGTTTACATCCAAACAAAAGACGGTCATTATTGCCATTGTCGCGGTTGTGGTATTTGCTTTCGCAATATTGATTTATGTGTTCTCGAGACCCCAGTATACGCGCCTTATGACCTGCGAGACGGCTACAGAGGCCGCCACGGTTATGGAGACGCTGGAGGCGGCGGGAATCGATTGTAAGCTGTCGGACAGTGGCCTGAATATTGATGTAAATGTTGATCAGATATCGGATGCCAACAGAGCGTTGGGCTCCGCACGGCTGGTTTCGTCACGGCCGAATATCAAGGATGTGACCGATGCGGGAATGTCCGCCACGCAGTCGGACAAAGCATTGCTTGCTATGGATTACAAGAGGCAGGAGCTGGAGGCGGCATTTAAGAATTTTGACTCGGTTGCGAGCTGTCACGTGATATTGGACTTGGCGGATCAGGATGGTACCCTGGTGGCCAGGGAGCAGGAGTCGTTTGTATACATATGTCTTGAATTGAACGGTACATTCACCCCAGACAACGCGGCAGCGATGGCCAGGGCAGCTGCCACAGCGGTAGGCAATGCCACGACCAGCAATATCTTTATCGGCGATACTGCGGGAAATAGCCTGTTTTCGGGAGACGAGGAGTATACGCTGACTGGCTCGACGATCAGCCAGATAGAAGCTCAGAATGCGGCGGAAAGCTATATTCGTTCCAAGGTAAAGCAGGCGTTGATCAATACAGGGCAGTTTGATGCTCTGGATGTAGCAGCTTTTCTAAAATATGATTATTCAAATTACGAGGAGACTCAGCATCGCTACGAGGCACAGGCGGGGAGAGATGAGGGTCTGATCGGCCATCAGTCTCTCACGGAAAGCGAGAACATGGGCGGAGTCAGCGGTCCTCCCGGAACAGATTCCAATGATGAGGACGAGTATTTGTTGGATACGGGAGGGACCACTTCGTCCAGCTCCAGCAGCAGCGACACGGACCACGTGTTGGATGAGATGATCTGGAAGTCAATCACTCCGGCGGGAATCATTGATTATGACGGTTCTTCTCTGACCGTGACGGCCCGCAGCATCAATGTGGTACACGAGGAGATCATTGAGAGTCAGGGACTTCTGGATGTCATGAGCTGGGAGGAATACAAGGCGAACAACAATACATCTACCCGAATGGAGGTGGATGACGACTTTTATGATGCGGTGGCGACGGCTACCGGTATCTCCAGAGACAGGATTACCATTATTGCTTACCGGGAGAATGTGTTCTTTGACAAGGAAGGCCTCAATGTCAACTGGACCGATATTCTGAGCATTGTCATGATTGTCATTATTCTGGCACTGCTGGCCTTCGTGATTTTGCGGAGCATGGTTGCCCGTAAGTCCTCGGATCAGGAGGAGGAACTCTCTGTGGAGAATCTTCTGCAGTCCACTCCGGAGAGCGAGCTGGAGGATATCGAGGTGGAGAGCAAGTCCGAGACCCGCAAGTTGATAGAAAAATTTGTGGACGAGAACCCGGAGGCGGTGGCAAATCTGCTGCGTAACTGGCTGAACGAAGATTGGGGGTAAGAGCATGGCGAAGGATGATGGTGTATCCGGTCTGCAGAAGGCGGCAATCCTGTTAATTGTGTTGGGACCGGAGCGCTCGGCCAATGTGTTTAAGCATTTGAAAGAAGAGGAGATTGAGGAGCTTACGCTGGAGATCGCGAATACCCGCAGTGTAACCCCTCAGGTCAAGGAGGATATCTTAAACGAGTTCTATGAGGTATGTCTGGCACAGCAGTATATCGCGGAGGGTGGTATCACTTATGCCAAGGAGTTGCTGGAGAAGGCTCTGGGCAATGAGAAGGCAATGGATGTGATCGGCAAGCTGACGGCATCTCTGCAGGTCAAGCCTTTCGAGTTTGTGCGTAAGACGGATGCGTCTCAGCTGCTCAACTTCATTCAGGATGAACATCCTCAGACAATCGCTCTGATATTGTCTTATCTGGCTCCGGGACAGTCGGCCATGATTATCTCTGCGCTGCCTCCCGAGAAGCAGGCGGATGTGGCAAGGCGTATTGCCGTGATGGACCGCACCAGTCCGGATGTGATCAAAGAGGTGGAGAAAGTGTTGGAATCAAAGTTATCCAATCTGGTCAATCAGGATTATACAATTATTGGCGGTGTGGACGCCGTGGTAGAGATTCTGAACACGGTGGACCGAGGTACGGAGAAACATATCATGGAGACTCTGGAGATCGAGGAGCCGGAGCTGGCGGACGAAATCCGCAAGAAGATGTTCGTGTTCGAGGACATTCTGCTTCTGGACGACAGGGCTATTCAGCAAGTGCTGCGTAATGTGGACAACAACGATCTCGCGATTGCCCTTAAGAATGCCAACGAGCAGGTGCAGACAGCAATCTTTGACAATATGTCCAAGCGTCTGGCTGTGATGATCAAGGAGGATATGGAATTCATGGGTCCTGTGCGTATGAAGGACGTGGAGGAAGCGCAGCAGAAGATTGTCAATATTATCCGCAAACTGGAAGATTCAGGAGAGATCATTATTTCCAGAGGTGGAGGTGACGAGATCGTTGTCTAGTAATTTGCTGAAACAGGGTTATAGCTTTTATATGGACGGCACGGAGGAGAAGAGGATCATAGACACCAACGAACTGGCGGCGAGACGTCTGGAGGAATTGATGGAGACTATGAGCAGACAGGCTCGGAGCGAAGAACCTGTGGAAGGTTTCGTGCAGGGGCTTGAAGCGACGGATGTCTCCGCGCTGCTGGACGGAGCGGACGAGGGAAGCACAGTTCTGAAGGCGGAGGCTTCGCCAGAGCAGTCGCAGAAAGCGGAGCATGACGCCCGCATCCTTGAGGACGCCAACTCGCAGGCGCATACGATTGTGGAGGACGCCAAGGCGCATGCAGGGCAGCTTCTTCTAGAGGCCAAGGAACAGGCGGAGGAACTAAAGAGAATTGCGACAGACGAGGGTCGCAGGAACGGTTATCAGGAGGGAAAGCAGAAGGCTGAGGCTGAGGGAGAAGGACTGAAGCAACGGTTACTGGCGAGGGAGGCGCAGCTGGAGGAGGAGTATCAGAATGCTCTCAATCAGATGGAACCGCAATTGGTTGAAGCCATCACGGATATCTATGAGCATATCTTTGATGTGGAGCTGCATTCTTACCGTGATATTCTGGTGCATTTGATTGCGTCTACACTGCGCAAGGCTGAGGGAAATAAGGACTTTTTGGTACATGTGTCCAGAGAGGATTATTCCTATGTCAGTATGCAGAAAAAGCAGCTGCAGGCGATCCTGTCCGGCAACGGCGTATCACTGGAGATTGTTGAGGATATGACTGTAGAAAAAGACGAATGCATGATTGAGACAGAGGGCGCCATATTTGACTGTGGTCTGGGTACACAGCTGGAGCAGCTGCGCCGCAAGCTGCTGTTACTGGCATACAGGTGACATGACACAGTGTTACATACAGGAACGAGAGTGGTAATAATTGACGACGAAAATTCTGGATATAAGTAAATATGACGGCGTGAAGGAGGAAAACTTCTTTCGTAAGCTGGGCAAGGTGGTCAATGTAGTGGGCCTGACAATTGAGTCCGTGGGTCCGGATGCTCGTCTGGGCGATGTGTGCCGGATTACTCCGGATACTGCTGAGGCGGAGCCTGTCCTGGCCGAAGTGGTTGGATTTCGGGATAAGAAAACCCTGCTGATGCCGCTTGATGCGGTGGACGGAATTCGTCTGGGCTGCTCGGTGGAAAACACGGGACAGCCGTTGAGTGTGACAGTGAGCGAAGAACTGCTGGGTAAGACGGTGAATGGCCTGGGACAACCGGTGGACGGCACAGTAATCAGGGGCGGCGCCCGCTCGGTGGAAGCATCGCCGCCGGACCCTCTGTCCCGCAAGATCATTGATACGGTGCTGCCCCTGGGAGTGCGCGCGGTGGATGGCATTATGACAGTGGGCAAGGGGCAGAGAATTGGTATATTTGCGGGATCAGGTGTGGGGAAATCCACATTGATGGGGATGTTTGCCCGCAATACCAAGGCGGATATCAACGTGATTGCCCTGATCGGAGAGCGGGGCAGAGAGGTGAGAGAATTTATTGAACGGGATCTGGGAGAAGAGGGCATGCGCCGTTCCGTGGTAGTGGTAGCCACCTCTGACCGTCCGGCCCTGGAGCGGAAAAAGGCCGCTCTGACAGCAACGGCTATAGCGGAATATTTCAGGGATCAGGGTAAGGATGTGCTGTTGATGATGGACTCTCTGACCCGTTTTTCTATGGCGCAGAGAGAGATCGGTCTGGCCAGCGGTGAACCGCCGGTATCCAGAGGTTATCCCCCCAGCGTATACTCGGAGATGCCAAGGCTTCTGGAGCGGGCAGGCTGT
Organism: bacterium; assembly: GCA_023663725.1. Lineage (GTDB taxonomy): Bacteria > Bacillota > Clostridia > Lachnospirales > Lachnospiraceae > Acetatifactor. Next base: position 21,870 of record JAMPGX010000020.1, read on the forward strand.
TCCAATCAAGGCTCTATCACAGGTCTTTATACCGTGCTGGTGGATGGCGACGACTTTAACGAGCCGATTACAGACACGGCCAGAAGTATCCTTGACGGACATATTATGCTGAATCGTAAGCTGGTCCATAAAAACCATTATCCGGCTATTGATGTGTTGCAGAGCATCTCAAGATGCATGAGTCAGATCGCTTCGCAGGAGCATAAGAGGATGGCTGGCAAGCTGAAGAATGTGCTGGCTACCTATAATGAAGCGGAGGATTTGATCAATATCGGCGCCTATAAAAGCGGCAGTAATCCGGATATTGACTATGCCATCACAATGATTCGCAGGGTCAACGAGTTTCTCATGCAGGATGTGGATGAGAAAGTGAGCTTTGAGGACAGCATAGAATGCTTGAGAGCAATGTTTGGAGAGGGATAAGCCATGGCCAGATTTAGGTATCGTATGCAGGGCATTCTGGATATCAAACTGAAGATGGAGACGCAGGCCAAGCAGGAGTTCGCGGAGACCAGGATGAAGCTGGACCAGGAGGAGGAGCGTCTCGCGGCTTTGAGGGAGCGTCGGGAGAACTATGAGCGCCGGGCTAGGGAACGGCTGATAGGAGCCTTGAACAGTCGGGAAATGGCGGAAAATAAAGAAGCGCTGCTGCGGATGGATGAGTATATTGCCCTGCAGCTGTTGCAGGTTCGGGAGGCGGAGAAGAGGCTGGAGCAGGCCAGAGAGAAGCTGGCGGAGGTCATGAAAGAGCGTAAATCCCATGAGTCATTGAAGGAGAAAGCGTTTGAACAATTTCTGCTGGACGAGAAGAAGCAGGAGAGCAAGGAAGTGGATGAATTGACCAGTTATGTCTATGGCCAGCGGCAAAAGGAAAAAGCTGTTGCGGAAGTCTAGAGAAAATGGAGTGCGGGATGCTATGGCAAAACAGGAAGACCCTCGGCAGATTGAGGTAAAGGCCGAGAAAAATCAGATAAAAAGTGAAAAGAAGCAGCTGAAGAACGAGCAGAAGCAGCAAAAAAAGGAAGCCAGACGCAGGGCGAAGGAGATCGCAAAGAGAGAGGAACAACTGGCGGATGACGAGGAAAAAGGCGGATTTGGTACATTGCTGGCCACAATTATGATTGTCATGGTATGGTTGGCGGTGATTGTGGTGATCATTAAGCTGGATGTCGGCGGATTTGGCAGCAAGGTATTGACTCCGATACTGGAGGATGTGCCAGTACTGAACCGGATATTGCCGGGGAATCCCGTACGGGAAACCAATGATCCTGAGAGCTATGGGGGATATACCAGCCTGGTGGACGCTGTGGAGTATATACGTCAGCTGGAACTGGAGCTGGAGAAGGCGCAGACGTCTGCCAATGAAAAGGATAGTGAGATTTCTCGGTTGAATGCCGAGGTAACCCGGCTCAAGGAGTTTGAGCAAAGACAGGTAGAATTCCAGCGGATCAAGACGGAGTTCTATGAAGAGGTGGTCTATGCGGAAAAAGGGCCGGGAGCAGAGGCCTATCGGAAATACTATGAGTCAATGGATCCCTCTACAGCTGAATATATATACCGTCAGGTGGTGGTACAGCTTGAGGAAAGTAAGGAAATACAGGACTGGGCAGCGGCATTTTCTCAGATGAAGCCCAAGCAGGCGGCACAGATTCTGGAAGAGATGGAGGATAGCTTGGATGTGGCAGCCAGGATTCTGAAAACAGTGGGTGCCGAGCGCAGGGGGGACATTATGGGTGCAATGGACTCAAAGATTGCGGCTAAGTTGACAAAAATAATGGATCCCGAAGCTTAAGAATGTCTCTTCTGTGGCCGATAATAATAGTGTTATTCCATGAAGTGCGGTTCATGGATGACATAGAACTTTGATAATTACAGAAAGGAGGTAGAGCGGATGACAAGTATACCTGCAAATGTGCAGAATTATCTTGCGGCCAGCAGAACCGAGCAACCCAAAGCGCAGACGGCGGAGTCCAAGGAGGACTTTGGCAAGGTGCTTGACAAGCAGAAGGCAGGTGCAGCCAGGGACAGCGGAGTAAAAGCGCCGCGTCAGGCTGGAAAAGCAGGGGATGCCACGCAGCAGTCCAAGGACGTCGCAGGGAAGGATGATGCCAGCGTATCAGGTCAGCCGGAGAGTGATCAGACGTCCGTGGAGGAAACGGGATTGCAGCAGGAGGATGTCCCTGAGTTGTCAGGTGTATCCGACCAACCGGACATTGAAGGCGTGGTAGAGGAATTGCCTGCTGAGGCACTGCCCGAGGAATGGCAGGGGGACTTGGAAGAGGTGATGGAGGTACTTCAGAGCGCTATTCTGCAGATTCAGGAGTTGTTGACGCAGCAGTTGGACATAACTCCGGAGGAGCTGAGGCAACTGATGCAGGAGAAGGGAATCACCGAACTACAGCTGTTGCAGCCAGAGGTAGTCAACTCGCTGGTGTTGGATGCAGCGGGGGCGGAGGATCCATTGTCGCTGGTGATGGATGAGGGACTCTATCAGAGCCAACAGGTTATCAACCGGGAATTCAAGGAGATCTCTCAGCAGCTGAAACAGGATCTGGAGGAGACCGGAAAGGAGTTGCCCCAAGTACTTGAGAAGCTGGAGAACAGTATCGCAGTACAGAAGTCTGAGGCAATGACAGAGCATCCACAGCAAAACAACACGCGTGAGCATGATGGGTCAGGTCAGGAGAGAAGGCAGGAGCAAATGCCAGTTGGTCAGGTGGTCTATCAGAATTACACGGCGCAAGCGCAGAACCAGTCGGCCGTTCAGGTCAGCGCAATTGCGGTGGGCAGAGAGTCGGCGTACGTGGAGACACAGGATTCCCAGCATATCATGAACCAGATTCTGGACTACATGAAGGTATCCATGAAACCGGAGGATACAGTGCTTGAGATGCATCTGCACCCGGAGAGTCTTGGAATGTTGCATGTTCAAATCTCCGCCAGAGAAGGTGTGATGACAGCGCATTTTACCGCTTCCTCGGAAGCAGTTAAGACTGTGCTGGAGAATCAGATGACTGTGTTGAAGGAAAATTTCCTGCAGCAGGACATCAAGGTGGATGCCATTGAGGTTACCGTGGAGGCGCACCAGTTCGAGAATAGTTTAGAGCAGGGACGCCAGAGAAGCGAGGAGGAAGCCGGCAGAAGACCGAAGAGAAGAAGATTGGATATTGGCAGTCTGGAATCGGGCGAAGAATTGACGGAATCCGAACAGATCATCACGGAGATGATGGCGGCCAACGGCAATACTGTGGATTATCTGGCTTAGCTGGATGGATTTGAAGAAAGGAGTGAGAGTATGAGTTTAGTAGCACCGGTAGAAGACGGCAAGATCGTGCAGACTTCCTCAGAGAGTTCTCTGAAAAAGGCGAAAAAGAGCTCTGAGAACGGCATGGATAAGGAGGCGTTCCTGCAGCTTCTGGTAGCACAGATGAAGTATCAGGACCCGTTGGAGCCCACATCCAACACGGAGTTTGTGACCCAGTACGCGCAGTTCTCGCAGGTGGAGCAGCTCCAGAACATGGCTGGCAACATGGAATTGCAGAGAGCTAGCAATATGGTGGGACAGCATGTGAGAGTCAAGACGGTCAGCACTGGCGGCGACACCAATTATGTGGAGGGCAAGGTAGATTATGTGGCCTATGAGAACGGTAAGGCTTATCTGTCCATAGGTGGGAAAACATATTCGATTGGCGATGTTGACACCATTGCGGACGAGGAATACCTGGAGGCGTTCAATCTGGCGCTTGAGTGGGTTACCGAGCTGAATAAGCTGCCCAGCCTGAGTACAGTGTCCTTGGACGAGGCGGAGAAGATTGACAAGTTGAAGGAAGACTACGACAATATGAGCGATTATCAGAAGTCCTTTATTGCCAGCGACAAAGTCAAGGATCTGGAAGCCTATGTGGAGAAGATCGCGGAAGCTCGCAGGATTGCTGAGGAACTTGAAAAAGAGAAAACAGAGGGAACCGACAAGACAGAAGAGACAGAGTCGGCTGAGGAAACTGACAAGACGGATGCGGCAGATCAGTGAGCACGCGACAAGCGGAAAGGATGAGGGAATGAAGAGATGAGAATACAGGATTCTGAATTCCTGACTGCGCTGCAGCTGCAAGAACAGGTCACAGGCCAGAGGGGACGGATCAATCCCCAGCAGGGCTTGGCGGGAGAGAGGCTTTCCTTCCAGGAGGTTCTGCAGAAAAAGGTACAGACCGAAGACAACTTAAGGTTCTCCAAGCATGCCAGTGTAAGGCTAAAGCAAAGAGGTATTGATCTTACCGACGGGCAATTGGAGAGATTGCTGGATGGAACCAGAAGGGCAGGACAAAAGGGAATCAAAGACTCCCTGGTGATTGTGGATGAGTTGGCTTTTATTGTGAACATTCCCAATAGCACTGTAGTTACTGCCATGGACAGCAAGGATGCAGTCGAGAACATATTTACCAATATCGACGGAGCCGTAATCATGTAGCCGGACCTTTATAGGAGGCGAATATCTCCCGAATGATGGAAGGAGAGACGAAGAGCGGCGAGTTAGTTCAAAAACAGGAGGTCATTCTACCATGATGAGATCACTTTATTCTGGCGTGTCAGGTCTGAAGACACATCAGGTAAAAATGGATGTAATCGGTAATAACATTGCAAACGTAAATACTACAGCATATAAGTCCAGCTCGATCACTTTCAATGCGCTGATGAGCCAGACCACCAAGAGAGCCAGCGGCCCCAATGCGCTGACAGGTGTGGGCGGTACCAACGCCAGACAGATCGGTCTGGGTGTTAAGAGCGGTGCTATCAACACCAATATTGCAGGGCAGGGATCCAGTCAGTCCACCGGTAACCCCTTTGATATCATGATCACTGGAGACGCATTTTTTGTCGTAAACAATGGCGTGTCCAACTATTTCACCAGAGACGGTTCCTTCTATGTGGACGGTGGCGGCAATCTGGCCATGACGAGCACAGGCTACAATGTCATGGGCTGGCAGGTGGATGAAGAGACCCAGAATATTAAGAAGGACACGGTTACGGCGCTGCGGATTATGAATCAGGCTAATATGACCTATCCGCCTGAGGCTACCTCCAAGGCTATTATCGGCGGTGTAATCGACAGCAATGACAAGGATGTGACAAGTGTCAACGGCAAGTCCATGAACCTTAACTTCTATGATGCGTTGGGCTACAGCTACACGGCAAGGCTTGTCATGAAGCAGTCTGACAACCCGCATGTATTCAGCCTGGAGTTGGATCGGATATTGGATTCTACGGGTAAGGAAATCAGGGATAACGAGGGCAATACTATTGACGTCAAGTCCATTGTCAAGCTGTCCGAAACCAACAGGAGTATGGCCAAGAAGACTAAGGTGGGTTTGGATACTACGGCCTACAGATGGGATGGCACTCAGCTCAAGACGGCTGCGACTCCTCCTACTACGCTGGCAGACTTGACGACCATGTTTGATGCGAACGGTGAGTTGAACGATCTGAAGGCTACCTGCTTTACCGACAATGGCGTCACAGTCACAGTGGGAGAGGCAATTGACAATATTGCCAAGGCTCACGGCTTTGAGGGCTCCACAGATGAGTTCCTGAAGTTGGCTATGGAGGACCCCGCTAAACCGGGAGAATATGTCAAGATGTCTCAACTCTTGAACAACGCCCGCACTGGCGGTACGCCGGCGTTCCCGCTGATGGATACCACCAATAACAGCGTGGAGATGGATGGACGTGTCTTTGACGGCATCATTGTGAACTACGACGCCGATACCGGCAAGTTCAATGGCATCAATGTGGAGAATCCTACCAGCAATGAGTTTGTTCTGAAATTCAGTGAATTGGGCGGCAACTTCTCCGACATAACGGTAGATATGTCGCAGAGCTCCAACTATGACAAGAAGGGTACATCTACGATAGGCGCCACCAGAGGAGATGTGGATGGACTGGGCGAGGGACGCAGACTGGGTGAGATGATCGGCCTTACCGTTCAGGACAACGGAATGATCTATGCCACCTACGACAGCGGCATGACCAAGCTGCTTGGACAGATTGCCACAGCCATGTTTGCCAATGCCTCCGGCCTGGAGAAGAATGGAGATAATCTGTATTCCGCCACTCTGAACTCTGGTGAGTTTGATGGTATCGGCGTGGATATCACCGCTGACGGCGGTTATATGACTACCGGACAGCTGGAGATGAGTAATGTGGATCTATCCTCTGAGTTTACAGAGATGATTACCACACAGAGAGGATTCCAGGCAAATAGCCGTATCATCACCGTATCCGATACACTGCTGGAAGAATTGACCAATTTGAAGAGATAATTTTATTTATTCAAAAAAGATAATACAAAGGGCTATGCGCCATGCGGCACATGGCCCTCTTGCGGTGTCTCGTAAAGGAGGCAAAAACAGCGATGATTGAGGTAACAAAAATAAATGGTAAAAAAATACTAGTTAACCCGGATTTGTTGGAAATAGTGGAAGAAACGCCAGATACAGTGGTCACTTTGACAACTGGAAAAAAAATAATTGTAAAAGAAAGTAGACAAGAGATAAAAAATCTAGTAAAATCATATAGAAAGGATATTTTTGCAGGTACATAAGTCTACGCAAAATGTTAGGTGGTTGTTGTGGATATAGCTTCAATTGTTGGTATTATAATGGGTTTTCTGATGTTGGTGTATGGCATCATCTCCAACCATGCGGACCTAATGACTTACTTGAATTTTCCTTCTGCAGTCATCACTTTCGGTGGAGCGCTCTTTGCTGTGATGCTCAGCTGTTCCATGCATGATTTCTTGAATGGACTCAAGAGCATCAAGCTGGTATTCAAGGCTTCTGTGATGAATACCTCTGAGATGATAAAGAGTATTATTGACCTGTCAAACGTAGCCAGAAAAGAGGGCCTGCTATCTTTGGAGGAGGCGGCGGCGGATCTGGATGAGCCCTTTCTGAAAAAGGGAATTCTGTTGATTGTGGATGGTACCGATCCGGATCTGGTGCGCGGTATTATGGAGACGGAGCTGGTCAGTATTGAGAGCCGTCACAAGACGGTGATCGGATTCTGGGAGAATCTGGCATCCATGGGTCCTGCCTGGGGTATGATTGGTACTCTGGTAGGTCTGGTAAACATGCTGAATAACATGCAGGATCCCAGCAAAATCGGTGGAGATATGGCTGTGGCGCTGATTACCACGCTGTATGGCTCGGTGTTGGCTAACTGGCTGTGTACCCCCGTAGCTAACAAGCTTAAGGCGCAGAACGCTCAGGAGATGCAGCTCAAGGAGATCATGGTGGAGGGCCTTCTATCTATTCAAGCTGGAGAGAATCCCCGTGTAATTGAAGAGAAGCTGAAGTCCTTCTTGTCTCCTGCAGAGAGAGGGAATGAGAGTGGAGATGAGGCAGGAGGTGAAGAATAATGGCGAAGCGTAAGCCAGAGGAGCCACCTGCAGGACTGGCGCCATGGATGGCGACGTTCAGTGACTTGATGAATCTGCTGCTGTGTTTTTTCGTGCTTTTGTTTTCCATGTCTTCTATCAACGAGGAGAAATGGCAGGAGTTTCTCATCTCGATGTCCTCTGCTTTCAGCGTTCTGGATGGAGGCGCTACCGCGATAGGGGACGGTATATTAATCAGCAATGGCGTAAGTCAGCTTAACGATCTGGACGAATATATCAACAGCACAGGCAAGAATGCAGACAGCGAGACAGACTCCGATCAGTTTGAACAGTTTGAGGCAGAGGGAGACGCGCAGGAGGAGCTCTTTCAGAAGTATCAGGAGGCTCTGGACGAACAGAACCTGAAGCTGAATGAAGAACTGGCAGAGCGCGTCACAGAGGCAGTGCAAGAGAGCAATATGGGGGAGCAGATCGAGGTGAATTTTAACTCGGAGTATGTACTGTTATCCTTGAAGGGTGCTTTTCTGTTTGACTCGGGTAAGGCGGCAATCCGTGAGGAAGCCTATTACACATTGGACAGGGTAGGCGTGATTCTGGAGAGATATGCGGGAGGAACCATTGAGATTGAAGGGCATACGGATAATGTCCCCATGCACAGTGCTCAGTTTGCCAATAATAATGAATTGAGCAGTGCAAGGGCGTTGTCGGTATTTGATTATTTGATGGAGAATACCGCTCTGGATCCCGCCAGAATTAAACATTCTGGCAGAGGAGAATATGTGCCTGTGGCTGACAATGGAACAGAGGCCGGCAGAGCGAAGAACAGAAGGGTTGAAATTCGGATATATAATCCATCTGTATAGTGAATAGAGATAAGGAAGGGACGATTGTTGCAATGAAAAAGAATTTACTGTCAGTTTTAGTGCTGGCCCTGGTGCTGGTAAATGTGATTCTGTCAGCAGTGATGATGTTCAGCGTGCTCAGCACCAATAAAAAGACTGCGGCGCTGGTAAACAGCGTGACATCCATTCTGAATCTGGAGATAGAGCAGCCAGGCGAAGAGGAGCGGGCTGTTCCCATGTCTGATCTGGCTTTCTGGAATCTGGAGGGCAAGATGGTGATCCCTTTGAAAAATGTGGAAGGGGATGACGGAAAGCCACGTTACCTCGTTCTGGAAGGGATAGCTTTCTCCATGAATACCAAGGAGAAAGGATATAAGACCTACGGGGAGGATGTATTGGCGGGTGCTTATGCCAGTGTAATCAAGGATGAGATTACCAATGTAGTGAGCGAATTGACCGTGGAGGATTGTACAAATCATTTTGAGGAGATCAGGGATGAGATTCTCAAGAGGGTACAGGGCCTGTTTGATAAGGACTTTATTTACAGCGTTGTAGTCAGTACACGGCAAATCCAATAAACACCTCTGTCAGAGGGTAGATCAGACAGGAGGTGAGAAGATTTGGGCGAGGTATTATCGCAAAGCGAGATAGATAACCTGCTGGCAATGATGTCAGCCGGCGAGCTTGATGTAGATAAGATGCAGGATGATGAGGAGAAGCAGGTTAAAAATTATGATTTTAACCGCCCAGCTAAGTTTTCCAAGGAGCATCTGAGAACGCTGGAGATCATCTATGAGCATTATGGCAGATTGATTTCGACCAACCTGCCTGTATATCTGCGCAAGAATGTGCAGGTGTCAGTGTCCAGCTCTGAGACAGTAACCTTCTCAGAGTTCAGTAATGCGTTATCCAATCCGGTTATATTGGGGATTTTAAGTTTTCAACCCCTTAATGGCAATATCATTGTGGAATTGTCCGCTAACTTGGGGTATGCGATGATTGATCGCATGTTGGGGGGCAGCGGTGTTCCCCTGGAGAAGAGCAGAAGCTTTTCAGAGATAGAGATGACCATAATCGAGAAGATGATGGTGTTGTTTACGCAACTGATGCGTGACCCCTGGAAAAATGTGTTGGAGATATCTCCCATGCTGAGCAGGCTGGAAACCAATCCGCAGTTTGCACAGATTGTAGCCCCCACAGACATGACAGCCATTGTCACGTTGAATATGAAGATAGGCGATGTGGAGGGATATATCAATATCTGTCTTCCGTTCCTGACGTTGGAGGACATCATGGATAAGCTCAATACCAAGTACTGGTATTCGACCATGCAGGAGAACAGGGATCAGAATTATGAAGAATACATAGAGGCCCTGATCCGCAAGGTGGATATTCCGGTTAAGGCGGTGTTGGGAAAGAGCAATATATCTGTGGCCGATTTCCTGGGACTTCAGGTTGGGGATTGCATCCGGCTGAACACAAGAGTGGACAGCGAGATGGATGTATATGTGGGGAATATTAAGAAATTTACAGCGCTTCCCGGCGCCAATAATGATGCCTATGCTGTGCGAGTCACCACGGTGATTCATGAGGACGAATAGACAGCGGGAAGGCTTTGACAGGAAAAAAAGGTGGCCCATAGGCTGCAGAATGGAGGATGACATGGATGGAGATGGAATGCTGTCACAGGACGAGATCAATGCCCTGCTAAACGGTATGGATCTGTCCGGTGATGCTGGCAGTGCTTCGACAGGCTCCAACGACGCGCAGGAGGAGCAAATTGACGAAAGCCTGTTGTCAGAAGTGGAAAAGGACGCAATCGGCGAGGTGGCAAATATCAGTATGGGCTCGTCCGCAACGACCTTGTATTCACTGGTCAATAGAAAAGTAAATATCACTACTCCCGTGGTTACTCTGGCGAGATGGAAGAGTTTGCTGGACGAGTATGAGAGACCCTGTGTTTTTATCCAGATCAAATATACGCATGGACTGGACGGCACGAACATTCTGGTGCTGAAGGAGAGAGACGTGAGAGTTATCACGGATCTGATGATGGGAGGTGACGGCAACGCCGAAGATGAGGGAGAGATAACGGAGTTGCATTTGAGCGCGATTTCCGAGGCGATGAATCAGATGATGGGGTCATCGGCGACGTCACTCTCCACGATGTTGGGAACCATGATTGATATCAGCCCACCGAATGCGGATCTGTTGGATCTGGCTGAATATACAGACGGATCGGAATTATCTCCGTTTTTGGGTGGCACCTTTGTAAAAGTCAGATTTTCCATGCAGATCGGGGATTTGGTGGACAGCAATATCATGCAGCTGTACCCGATTGAATTTGCCAAGAGGATTGTGGATACCTTTATGGGTGCGCAGATGGGAGGCGGAGGCGCGGAGGCAACGCCTGAACCTGCTCCGGAGCCAGTGCAGCCACAGCCGCAGTCGCAGCCGCAAATGGGGATGCAGCAGGACATGGGAATGAATCCTCAGATGGGAATGAGTCCTCAAATGGGAATGGAGTCCCAGATGGGAATGAATCCCCAGATGGGAATGAATCCTCAGATGGGAATGAATCCTCAGATGGGAATGAATCCTCAGATGGGAATGAATCCCCAGATGGGAATGAATCCTCAGATGGGAATGAATCCTCAGATGATGAATATGAATGCCTACGGGTACAATCCCTACGGGCAGATGCCAATGCAAAATGTAAGTGTCCAGCCGGCACAATTCCAGAGCTTCTCAGCGGATTTGAGTGCTGTGACCGGCAAGGAGAATATTGGGCTGATCATGGATGTCCCGCTGGAGGTCACTGTGGAGTTGGGCAGGACTACCAAATCTATCTCAGATATTTTGGACTTTGCTCCAGGCACTATCATTGAATTGAACAGGATTGCTGGCGAGCCCATAGACGTATTGGTGAATGGAAAATTTGTTGCAAAGGGTGAAGTTGTAGTAATTGAAGAATGTTTTGGTATCAAGGTTACAGAAATTATCAAATAAACTAAGATGTCACAGAAAATGGAGGACAATATGGCAAAGAATATTTTGATTTGTGATGACGCGGCGTTTATGAGGATGATGATCAAGGACATCCTGAGCAAGAACGGTTACAATGTAGTCGGGGAGGCGGAGAACGGTGCAAGGGCAGTGGAGAAATATGCAGAGTTGAAGCCTGATCTGGTGTTGATGGATATTACGATGCCGGAGATGGATGGCATTGCCGCGCTGAAGTCTATCAAGTCTTCAGATCCGGGGGCTACTGTGATTATGTGTTCCGCAATGGGTCAGCAGGCGATGGTTATTGAATCAATTCAGGCAGGCGCCAAGGATTTCATTGTGAAACCCTTTCAGGCGGACCGCGTAATTGAGGCGGTCAAGAAGGTCGTAGGCTGATGATACTTACGGGTATGGACGGCTACGCGCAGCTGATTGCTGTGCTGGTGGTTTTTGCAGTGGTACTTGCAATTACGGCGGTAGTGACCAAGTATATTGCAAGGTATCAGAAAGCACAGGGTACGAGCGGCAATATTGAGGTGTTGGAGACTGTACAGATTGCTCCTGGCAAATACATTCAGTTGGTACGGCTGGGGAAAATCTATGCAGCTATTGCCGTGTGCAAGGATACGGTGACAATGCTGTGTCAGATTTCAGGGGAACAGATTGACAAGAGAGATATGTCGGGGGAGCAGGGCCTGAAGTTCAGGGAGTTTTTGGGAAATATGCTGCGCAAGGATGCTGATTCAAAGCTTCAGGGGACAGTGTGGCAGTGCGAAAGTGATATGCCGCAAGAACCGGAGGGAGAACAGACGGATGACTGTGACCAATAGAAGGAAGAAAAAGTACATTATGCATTTAATATGCCTGCTGATCACGGTGGGCATATTGTGTATTCATATTCCCCTTACAGTTTTTGCCACAGAGGATCAGACTACGGGTTCTACGGATGAAACTACAATTCGGTATGGAGCGGGAGAGATTCAGACGCCTGAGGAGCTGGAAGAACTGAATGTACAGAATCGCTTCAGCATCACGATCAATGAAGGCAACGGGCAGGTCAACGGTATGTTGCGGATCATGATTATGCTGACCTTGATCGCTCTGGCACCCACGCTGCTGTTAATGCTTACGGCTTATACCCGTATCATCATTGTGTTGCATTTTACCCGGTCGGCGCTCAATACGCAGACTTCACCGCCCAATCAGGTGTTGATTGGTATCGCGCTGTTTTTGACTCTTTTCATCATGCAGCCCACATTGCAAAGTGTGTATAATGATGCGATTGTGCCGCTCGACGAGGGCGCGATTACGCAGGAGGAGGCGTTTGAGGCGGCGATGCAGCCCTTTCGGGAGTTTATGTACAGGGAGACGCTGACCAAGGATGTGGATCTCTTTATGGATATTGCCGGCCAGGAGTGGGACGGGCAGACGCTTAGCGATATTCCACTCTCCATATTGATTCCCAGCTTTATTATTGGAGAACTGCGACAGGCGTTTTTTATGGGCTTTGTCATTTATATTCCTTTTATTGTAATTGACATGGTAGTGGCATCTACGTTGATGAGCATGGGTATGATGATGCTACCGCCTACGACGATCTCCATGCCCTTCAAGATTCTGCTCTTTGTGGTTGCGGACGGTTGGAGTCTGGTGATTAAGAATCTGGTGGAGACGTTCTACTAGCGTATTAGCTCTGAAGGCCGGAATTATAGCTGGATAGGAAAGGGAGAGTGATCTATATGACAGTTGAAGGAGTGGCAGAGATTGCGAGCAGGGCGCTGATGCTGATTATCAAGGTGTCTATGCCGGTGCTGCTGGTATCTCTGTGTATCGGCCTGCTGGTCAGCATTTTTCAGACCGTGACATCGATACAGGAGCAGACCTTGACATTCGTGCCCAAGATCATTGGCATATTTGTGGCATTGATTATTATGGGGCCCTGGATGATGAATTCCATGGCGGAGTTTATGACGGAGCTATGGTCCAATTTCAGTTTATATGTGAGTGGCTGACCAGGAGAGATGAGCAGTTTCACAGAAAAGCTAAGTGATCTGCACGGGGAATGAAATGATTGATTTATCTTTTTCGATGTATGATCTGGAATATTTTTTGCTGATATTGACGCGTGTGAGCTGTTTTGTTTTTGTAGCACCCTTTTTCAGTATGAATAATACTCCCCGTCATATCCGGATTGCATTGTCCGTCTTTACTGCGCTCTTGTTGTATCAGACGTTGACGCCGGCGCCGGCGGTAGAGTATCAGACCGTGGCCGGATACACGGCCATCGTGGTGAAGGAAGCTCTCACAGGGCTGATGGTGGGGCTGGGAACGGCAATGTGCAGCGCCATAGTGAATTTTGCGGGACATATGGTGGATATGGAGACAGGTCTGTCCATGGTGACACTGATGGATCCCGCCACCAGGACGAATTCCAGTATCACGGGCGTATATTATCAGTATGTAGTAATGCTGATGCTCATCGCCAGCGGTATGTACCGATATTTATTTGGGGCCTTAGCGGATACCTTTGTGCTCATCCCTGTCAATGGCGCTATATTTCGAATGGACTCTCTGCTGGTCTCTGTAGTGGATTTCATGGTTGGTTACATTGTCATCGGTTTTCGGATATGCCTGCCAGTCTTCTGCGTGACCCTGCTGCTGAACGCTATTCTGGGGGTGTTGGCCAAGGTAGCCCCGCAGATGAATATGTTTGCGGTGGGTATACAAATGAAAATTCTGGTGGGGCTGTCGGTGTTATTATTTACAGCCAGCATGCTGCCGGATGCGGCAAATTTTATATTCATACAGATGAAAGAAACGATTACGGCCATAGTGGGAGGCATAATGTGATATTGCAATACAATCTTCAATTCTTTGCCAAGGATGGACCTGGCGGAGAGAGGACTGAGCCGGCAACCGCCAAGAAATTGAATGATGCCAGAAAAGAAGGCCAGGTAGCCAAGAGCCGCGAGATTGCCAATGGCGTGACGCTTCTCAGCCTGTTTCTGATATTGAAGTTCTATGTGGGATATATGGGCACAAGGTTTATGGAGATGTTTCAGGGGATATATAATAATATACCTGGAACGGCATTCTTCTGGCATGGCAATATACCGCAGGACAGTGTGCGGACCATGTATATTCAGATGATGGTGAATGTTCTGTTAATTATTTTGCCCATCCTTTTGATTGGTTTTGTGGTAGCCTTTGTGTGTGATGTCGCCCAGGTGAAATGGAAGGTGTCGGGTAAGCCGCTCAAGCCCAAGCTGAGCAAGCTGAATCCGCTCAAGGGCTTTAAAAAGATAATTTCCGTTAATTCGTTGGTAGAGCTGCTGAAGGCTGTGTTAAAAATTCTGCTGATTGCATATATAGCCTATTCCTTTCTAAAGGATAAGAGAATGCTGCTGCTGTCGATGTATGATATGCCGTTGTTACAGGCCATCTCCCTGACAGCGGAGGCAGTGACGGATATGGGAATACGGATTGCGGCTGTGTATATGATTATCGCTTTTGCGGACTATATCTATCAGAAGTTTAAGTTCAGAGAAGATATGAAGATGACTAAGCAGGAGGTCAAGGACGAGTTCAAACAGTCTGAGGGAGATCCACAGGTCAAGGGAAGAATCAGACAGAAGATGAGAGAAGCCTCCATGCGCCGTATGATGCAGGATCTGCCAAGGGCAGATGTAGTCATCACCAACCCTACCCATTTTGCAGTGGCCATCCAGTATGATCCGGATGTGGCGGATGCTCCGCTGGTGCTGGCCAAGGGCGCAGATCATCTGGCCGCCAGAATCAAGGAGGTTGCCAGAGAGAATCATATTGAGATTGTAGAAAATAAGCCGCTGGCCCGAATGCTTTACGCCAATGTCGAGGTGGGTCAGATGGTGCCGCCGGAGCTGTATCAGGCAGTGGCTGAGGTGTTGGCCTTTGTATATCAGCTACAAGGAAAGATATAAGCTTGTAAAGTAGAAAATTACGAAAGGAGCCGGTTATGAATATCAATGTGACAAAAATGGCGAGAACTGACATTATTGTGGCAATCTATATGCTGGTTGCTTTCTTGATGTTTATTATTTCCCTGCCGGCAATTCTTCTGGATGTGCTGATGGCATTCAATATCGCCATCGCGTTCACGATTTTGTTTGTGTGTATGTTTACCAAGGAAGTGCTTGATCTGTCCTATTTTCCTACGATCCTGCTCTTCACCACGATATTCCGTATTGCCATGAACGTGTCCTCCACAAGACTGATTCTGACTACCGGAACCTCCGGCAATGTGGTCAAGACCTTCGGACAGTTTGTGGGCGGCGGTGATCTGATTGTAGGTGCCATTATATTTATTATATTGATTCTGATTCAATTTCTGGTGATCAATAAGGGTTCTGAGCGTGTGGCTGAGGTGACGGCCAGATTTACGCTGGACGCCATGCCCGGTAAACAGATGGCCATTGACGCCGACTTGAACACCGGCGCCATCACGGACGAGGAAGCCAAGATACGGCGTGACAAGATCCAACTGGAATCCAGTTTCTTTGGTTCCATGGATGGTGCCGTAAAATATGTTAAGGGGGATGCCATAGCGGGGCTGTTGCTGACGGTGATCAACCTGATCGGCGGTATCGCCATGGGAGTGCTGCGCAAGGACATGGACATAGGCAGCGCACTGGATAACTTTGGTATATTGACGATTGGTGACGGACTGGTGAGCCAGATTCCCTCCCTGCTGATCTCTCTGTCCACCGGTATTCTGGTGACCAAGGGGGGCAAGGAGGCCGAGTTCGGGCCAGTCATTATCAAGCAGCTTTTCGGTATTCCCAAGGTCATGTATTTTGTGGGCGCAACGCTGTCTATACTCGGCTTTGCCACGGAGCTTAACACGATCCTGTTTGTGGGCATGGGCCTATTGTTCGTGGTGGGTGGCAGGGCGATAGCGGCCAATCTGGAGACAGCGGCCATTGTGAGCGCGGTGGACACTGAGGAAGCGGCGGCGGAGGAGATTCGCCAGCCGGAGAATGTGAACAGTCTGTTGCAGGTGGATCCGATTGAGCTGGAGTTTGGCTATGGTATCATCCCTCTGGCTGATGTGAATCAGGGGGGCGATCTGTTGGACCGCGTAGTTATGATCAGGCGGCAGATGGCGCTGGAGCTTGGCACAGTGGTCCCCATTATCCGACTGCGCGACAATATTCAGTTGAATCCGAACCAGTATATTATCAAGGTTAAGGGGATACAGGTCAGTGAGGGCGAGATACTCTTTGACCATTATATGGCCATGAATCCCGGCTATGTGGAGGAGGAGATCACAGGCATTCCTACCTTTGAACCGTCATTTCATCTGCCGGCGATCTGGATTACAGAGGGCCAGCGTGAGCGGGCGGAGAGTCTTGGCTATACCGTGGTGGATCCCCCCTCCATCATAGCGACCCATCTGACAGAGATTATCCGGCAGTACATCTCGGAGCTGCTGACCAGGCAGGATGTGCAGAATCTGGTCAACAATATGAAGGAGACCAATCCTTCTCTGGTGGAGGAATTGGTTCCCAAGCTTCTGGGCATTGGCGAGATACAGAAGGTGTTGCAGAATCTGCTGAAGGAGGGGATATCCATCAGAGATCTGCTGACGATTATGGAGACGCTGGCGGATTATGGGGCGACAACCAGAGACACGGATGTTCTGACCGAGTATGTGCGGCAGAGCCTGAAGCGAGCGATATCTCGAAGATTTTTCCCTGCCAATGAGACCACCAGCGTCGTGACGCTGGATCCCAAGATTGAGCAGGAGATCATGAACAGCATCAAACAGACTGAGACCGGCGCATATCTGAATCTGGATCCCGCGCGATCCAAGGCGATATTGAGTTCGGTGGAGAAGGAGATGCAGAAGCTGGAGAATCTTGGGAAAAATCCGATCATCATTACATCGCCCATTGTCAGGATGTATTTTAAGCGCTTGACAGAAGAGTATTACAGGGATCTGATCGTGGTATCCTACAATGAGGTCGAGACAGATATTGAATTACAGTCAGTAGGGATGGTGACAGCATAATGATCATTAAGAAGTTCACGGGGAAAACAGAGGCAGAGGCGACCGAGGCCGCTAAAAAGGAGCTGGGCAGCGGCGTGGTAATCATGAATGTCAGGCAGATCAAGCCCAAGGGACTGCTGGCGGCAATCAAACCCAAGCTGACGGAGGTGACTGCGGCCATGGAGGAGGAGCCGGACCGCAGCGCCTATGTGAGAAAGGAATCTGCGCCTGCGCGGACTGTCGCTCCTGTAACTGCAGCTCCTCTTTCCGGCGGGACGCGCAGCATAGAGGAAAAGCTGGAGAATCTGCAGACCTTGCTGGAAAGTCAGCTCAAGCTCAGGCAACAGGAGAGCACGCAGCCCGAGGCGGAAAAACAGAACGGCTCAGCGGCTGCTGTTCGTCGGGAGGAGCCGGAACAGTCCATGCCGGAGGAGCCGGAGCAGACACAGGAGGAGTCGGAGCAGGACAGTGAACTGAAGAAGTTCAGCAAGCTAATCTATGATACTCTGCTGGAGAACGAGGTGGATGAAAAATATGCGGGCAAGATCATGGAGGAGATGGATAAGATCCAGAAGCCCAATATGCCGTTTGACTACCTGCTGGCGAGTATATATCAGCGAATGATTTTGAAATTCGGTAAGACAGAGGAGAATGCGGAGACAGGCAATGGTCCCAGGACGGTGATCTTTATCGGGCCAACGGGAGTGGGCAAGACCACTACCATTGCCAAGATTGCCAGCCGTTACGCGGTAGAGCAGAAGAAAAAGGTAGCTCTGTTGACAATGGACACATATCGGATAGCGGCGGCGGAGCAGTTGAGGACATACGCCAATATCCTGATGGTTCCCTTCAGGGTGGTATATACAGAGGAAGAGCTGCTTACAGCTATACAGGATTTTCAGAATTATGATTATATTCTGATGGATACAGCAGGGCATTCTCCACAGAACAAGGAGCAGCTGGCGGAGATGAAGCAGTTGCTGAGCAGGGTGAAGAAGCTGGCAGACTGTCATTTCTACCTGGTGCTCAGTGCAACCACCAAATATAAGGATCTGATGAAGATTGCGGATAGCTATAGGCAGATTGCGGAGTACAAGCTGATCTTTACCAAGCTGGATGAGACGGAGGCACTGGGGAATCTACTGAATCTGAGACTTTATACGGATGCTGGCATTGCCTATGTAACTTGCGGGCAGAATGTTCCGGATGACATCGAGGTATTTAACCCGCAGAAAACAGTGAAGCAGCTATTGGGCGGAGGACGACAGTAGCAGATACAGAAATATTAAGAGGACGCCATATGGACCAGGCAGAACAATTACGAATAATTAAAGCAGGCCAACAGTTTAGACCTTTGGCCAGAGTGATAACGGTTACCAGCGGTAAGGGAGGAGTGGGTAAGTCCAATACCTCCATCAACCTGGCCATACAGTTCCGTAAGATGGGACAGAGAGTTATTATTCTGGATGCGGATTTTGGTCTGGCGAATATCGAGATTATGTTCGGAACAGTTCCCAAGCATAATCTGTGTGACTTGATCTATCAGGGCAAGAATATCAAGGACATCATTACCTGGGGGGCCATGGACGTAGGATTTATCTCCGGCGGATCGGGAATCGCCGGTATGTCCAATTTAAGCAGGGATTACCTGATCTATATCATTCGGAATCTGGCGGAGCTGGATGCTATCGCGGATATCATAATCGTGGACACAGGGGCGGGAATATCAGATGCAGTGTTGGAATTCCTGGTGGCCAGCGGAGAGATTCTGTTGGTGACTACGCCTGAACCAACCTCGATTACAGATTCCTATTCCCTCCTGAAATCCCTGGGGCGTCATCCAAGGTATGACAGCAATACTACCGCGGTGAAGATGATTGCCAATCGGGTTGAGAAGGAGGCTGAGGGGGAGGTGCTGTTCAACAAGCTCAATGCGGTGGTAGCCAGATATCTCAAGATTCCTGTCAGTTATCTGGGCAGCATTCCGCAGGATCCACAGCTGGCCAGAGCAGTTATGCAACAGATGCCTGTGTCGATTCAGAGTCCGGGAGCCAGATCGACGCAGGCGTTCGAGAAGATCGCGGCGAAGCTGATGAATCGTGAAGAGAGCGCCAAGCAGCCAAGGCGTGGCATGGCAGCATTTTTTTCTCATATAATGTCAGGTAAGAAAATATAAAAAGCGAGGGGAGACGGGAAGAATGAACAGTATGATATCAAAATTTATTGAGCCAGGAAATAAGATCGAGATTCAGATGGTGGATCAGCAGACGAATCAAAGTCAGGGGGCGACTAAGACCTATATCAGTCAGATACAGGATATTCTATCGGAAAATCAGATGGAAATTGTGATGCCGATGGAGCAGACCAAGCTGATTCTTCTTCCCGTGGACAGAGAGTACAATCTGGTGATCTATGCGGGAAACAGCCTTTTCCAGTGCTTTGCCAGGGTGATTGACCGCTATAAGAGTCAGAATGTTTATATCCTGCTGGTGGAGTTGACCAGTAACCTTCGGAAATATCAGAGAAGGGAGTATTATCGCTTCAGTTGTGCGCTGGAGATGAATTCACGCAATCTGGAGGAGGAGGAGATCAAAGCCATAGAGGAGAGGGATCCGCATAGCAATCTGATTCCGGGCCTGCCCTTGAAACGGAGTGTTATCGTGGATATCAGCGGCGGCGGCCTTCGCTTCCTGTCCAGTCACCCCTATGAGCCAGGGAGCATGATCTATATCAGCTACAATCTGTTTGCGGGAGGAAGTACCAAAGAATATGAGCTGGTGGGCAAAGTGCTCAGCTCTAAGAAGCTGGAGGACAGAAAGGGTTCCTATGAGCATCGGGTGCAGTATGTGGATATAGACGCGGATGTGAGGGAAGAAATCATCAAATATATATTTGAGGAAGAGAGAAAGCATAGAAAAAAGGAACGGTTGGGTGAATCATGAAAAAAATATTGGTTGTTGATGACTCTGCACTTATGAGAAGAGTCCTGTGTGATATAATTAACAGCGATAAAAGGTTTGAAGTTGCCGACCGTGCCAAGGATGGAGTGGAGGCGTTGGAGCTGCTGCGTGGGAAAACCTACGACGTGGTGGTGCTGGATGTGAATATGCCCAGGATGAACGGACTGCAGCTGTTATATGAGCTGCGCAAGGCAGGGATATCCGCCAGAGTCATGATGGCCAGCACAGATACCAGGGAGGGGGCAAAGACCACTCTGGACGCACTGGAACTCGGAGCGTTGGATTTTGTACATAAACCGGACATGGCCGCCGCTTGCCGGAATGAGGACTTCAAGGAAGAATTTCTTCGGACCTTGTCTGTGGTGGCCGACAGCCGTCTGCCAGTATTCGAGAGCAGGGAGCGGGAGCGGCAGGTACGCAGCACAACGCAGAAGGTAGTCGAGATTGCACAAAAGCATGCGACGAGGATTACGGGCAGGAGGATTATTGCCATTGCCAGCTCTACTGGAGGACCTAAATCTCTGCAATCCGTGATCCCAAGACTGCCTGCCAGTTTGCAGGCGCCAGTGCTGATCGTCCAGCATATGCCCAAGGGCTTTACTGCGTCGCTTGCAGAACGGCTGGATGCTCTCAGCGAGGTCAGGGTCAAGGAAGCGGCAGAAGGAGATGAGCTGGAGAACGGTACGGTATATCTATCCATGGGTGGCAGCCACATGAATGTGAGAACCACGGCCGCAGGAAAAGCGGTGATCCACTATACGGATGAGCCGAGCAGAGAGGGTGTCAAGCCCTGCGCCAACTACATGTATGAATCCTTGATGGAATGTGGATATGACGAGGTCGTATGTGTGGTGCTCACCGGAATGGGGGCAGATGGAACGGAAGGCATCAAGAACCTTAAGACCAAGAAAAAGATACATGTAATTGCACAGGATCAGGAGACCAGCGTAGTGTATGGCATGCCGAGAAGTATAGCCAAGGCGGGTCTTGTAGATCAGGTGGTGCCGCTGGAACAGGTTGCACAGGAGATTATATTAAACGTGGGGGTAAAGTGATATGGACATAAGCCAATATCTAGACATTTTCATTGACGAAAGCAATGAGCATTTACAGAATCTGAATACGCAGATTCTTAACCTGGAGTCGGATCCGGAGAATATGGATACGATTAATGAGATTTTCAGGGCGGCGCATTCTTTGAAGGGAATGGCTGGAACGATGGGGTATAAGCGGATGCAGACGCTTACCCACGATATGGAGAATGTTTTTTCGGAGGTTCGCAACGGGAATATCAAGGTCAGTCCCAATATGGTGGATATTCTGTTCCAGTGTTTGGATGCTCTGGATGAGTACGTCAGCAACGTCAAGGAATCTGCGGATGAGGGAACCAATGACAACGAGCCTTTGATCCGACAGCTTAACGCTGTGCTCAATGGTCAGGGCAAGGCTGAGCAGACGGCGCCCGCGGCGCAGGAGAAGTCTGCATCGGCAGAGGACGCCAACAGCTGGACCAAGATACGGTTGGATTCGGCTCAGCAGCATGTGATCAAGGAAGCCAAATCGCAGGGGAAAAATGTATATGGCTTGACGGTATCCGTTCAGGAGAGCTGTATCTTGAAGGCCGCCAGAGCGTTCCTTGTGTTCAAGGCGGTGGAGGAAAGGGGCGAGATCATTGTCTCAGAGCCGTCGGCGCAGGATATTGAGGATGAGAAGTTTGAATTGGATTTCAGCTTGATTGTCGTCTCGGATGCGAATATTGAGGATCTCAAGAATGCTGTGACCAATGTATCGGAGATCGCTTCGGTAGAGGGAGATTCTATTATTCTGGAGAATATGGAATCCAAGGATAAGTATGAGGACGCCGACCATGAGACGGCGGCTGAGAATAAGCAGGAGGCTCCGGCTGCTCCTGTGGAAGCCGCGCCCGCGGAAAATGCGAGTCAGCCGGCTGCAGCGCCCAAGGCGGGAGAGAAGAAACAGACCGCCAACAAGCCAGTCGTGAACCGCACCGTGCGAGTAGATATTGAGAAGCTGGACGTATTGATGAATCTGGTAAGCGAGTTGATTATTGCCAAGAACTCACTGGTGTCAGTTTCCAATCAGGTGCAGGGACAGAATCAGGGCGTCAACGAACAGATCGAGTATCTGGAGAACGTAACCACGAATCTGCACGAATCCGTCATGAAGGTTCGTATGGTGCCCATTGAGAGTGTTGTGAGCAAATTCCCCAGAATGATCCGCGACCTGTCCAAGAAGCTGGATAAGAAGATGGAGCTGTATATGACAGGAGAGGAGACGGAGCTGGATCGCACTGTGGTGGATGAGATCGGAGATCCTCTGATGCATCTGCTGCGCAACTCGGCGGATCATGGCCTTGAGTCCTCGGAAGTACGTCTTCAGAGAGGTAAGCCGGAGGTGGGTTCCATCTTTCTGGATGCCTATCAGGACGGCAACAATGTCGTGATCGAGGTGAGAGACGATGGCAATGGCATAGATGTGGAAAGGGTCAAGGAAAAGGCTCTGGAGAGGGGGGCTATCACTCCGGAGCAGGCGGCTAACATGTCGGATAAGGAGATTATTGATCTGTTGTTCCTGCCCAGCTTCTCCACGGCCAAGAAGGTGACGGACGTGTCCGGAAGAGGCGTAGGTCTGGATGTGGTCAAATCCAAGATAGAGTCTCTCAGCGGCGAGGTGGAGGTCAAGAGCAAGCTGGGTGAGGGGAGTACCTGGACGATCAGGCTTCCGCTGACTCTGGCGATCATCCAGGCGTTGATGGTAGTGGTGGGCGGAGAAAAATATGCTATTTCCCTGGGGACAATTCAGACAATTGAGGACATAGATCCCAAGGATATCAAGCTGGTACAGAATAAAGAGGTTATCCATCTGAGAGGTACGGTGATTCCGCTGATCCGTCTGTCCAATGTGTTGGACGTGGAGAGCGCCCGATCTCCGGAAGAGCACCTGATGGTTGTCATTGTGAAAAAGGGAGATAAGCTTGCGGGACTGGTGATCGACGATATGATCGGACAGCAGGAGATCGTTATCAAATCTCTGGGTAAATATATCAAGCAATGCAAATTCATCAGCGGCGCGACCATTCTGGGAGACGGCGAAGTGGCACTGATTCTGGATGCCAACGCACTCATATAGAATAGGGATTAGAGGCTCGCAGAAGCGGGCGGATGGGAGTTAAGAGATGGAAAACTTGAGCGTAATGGAACATAGTGATGTGACTCAGCAGTACATCGTAGTACGGCTGGGAGAGGAGCAGTATGGCGTGGATATCCGCTTTATTGACAATATAGTGAGGATGCAGAAGATTACCCGTGTACCCAAGGTGGCGCCTTATCTGAGAGGTGTGATCAATCTGCGGGGAGAAGTCATTCCGATTATGAGTCTGCGACTTAAGATGTTTTTGCCGGAGGATGAGATTACCAAAGCCACTCGAATCATTATTCTGAAGCTGGAGCAGTATGGGAGCATCGGCATCATTGTGGACGAGGTGAAGGAAGTAGTAACGCTGGATGAAGCGCACATAGAGAAAATTGCCTATGATTCCAAGGAGGAGCGCACTAATTTCCTTGGGGGAGTCGGCAAGTACGAGGGCGGGCTGATCTCGCTGCTGGACTTCAATCTGGTGATGCAGGAGAGAGAGACTGTTGTTTAATTCAATTAGGAGAGACATTTTATGTCAGAGATGAGTTTGGAACACGTAACAAACAATTATATGGACGTGCTGCGTGAGATCGGCAATATTGGCGCCGGTAATGCGATGACGGCACTTTCCCAGATGCTGCAGAGCAAGGTGGATATGCAGGTGCCTCAGGTACAGCTTCTGGAATTCTCGGAGGTTGGTTCCCTGGTTGGCGGCGAGGAGCTACTCATGGTAGGGGTGCTTCTGGGGGTAGAGGGAGATATTACTGGCAGCATTATGTTCCTGGTGGAGCTCAATGCTGCCAAGGGGCTTGTCAAAAAGATCATGATGGGGTATGACTCAGGGCAGCCAGGCCTGGATGAGATGGAGACCTCAGCCATGATGGAATTGAGTAATATTATCACAGGGGCATATTTGAATTCCCTGGCAACGATGACCAATCTGTGCATTTACCCTACGCCGCCGAGTCTGACTGTGGATATGGCAGGCGCCATATTGAGTGTGCCGGCCATTATGTTTGGTGAGTTGGGAGACAATATTTTGCTGATTCAGTCCCGCTTCTTCGATGAAGTGGAGGTTGACGGTTATTTCATATTGATTCCTGATCTGGAGTCCTATCAGAAAATATTGTCGTCACTGGGTATTATGTAGGGGCTGAGACAAGGAGGCGAAATGTACAGATGGGTAAGATCATTACAGTAGGCATGGCGGATCTGAAGACCTGTAAGAGCCCCGATGGTTTGATTACGCTGGGGCTGGGATCCTGCATAGGAATCGCAATCAGGGATCCCAAGACGGGGATTGGCGGCTTGGCGCATATTATGCTGCCGGACAGCACGTCGATTCGCGGCAATCAGAATATTGCGAAATTTGCTGATACCGGAATAGTGGAGCTGGTGCGGCAGATGGAGAAATTGGGGGCGTCAAAAGTCAGGATGGTGGCAAAGATTGCGGGAGGGGCAACTATGTTCCAATCCATGGCAAAAAATGATCTGATGAATGTCGGTGAGCGCAATGCGGCGGCATCCAGAGCCGTGCTGAAGCAGCTGAACATACCGCTATTGGCGGCGGATACGGGCGCCAATTATGGCCGGACGGTCACTTTCTTTCCGGAGACGGGAGAGTTTCACATTCGTGCGGTAGGCAGGAATGAGACAATCATATAATGGCGGAAGAGAGCATATGGATGATTGCAGACAGGTTTGTCTGCAATTTATATGAGGATGGATATGAAGAGAAAATATATACCGATTATTATGATGCTGGTAGCGGGAATAATCAGCAGTCTGTTTACCATGATCAGGGGAGAATCTCTGCTTTACAGAATGACAGCGCTTCTGTGTACCATGCTGTTCTTCTATGGACTCGGACAGATATTATACTATGTGCTTAATTATTTTGACAGAGAGAATGAGAAAAGACTGGCTGCGGAGAATGCGTTGTCTGAGGAGGATGAGGCGGCCGCTGACAGTGTGACGGAATTTCAGGAAGAAAACATAGGATAATATGCGGCAGTACAGAAAGGAGGGTATCATGGACGAGGCAGGCAGGAAGAAGCTCTGGGATGAATATATGCGGACGAAGACACCAGAGCTTCGCGAGAAGATAATTCTGGAATATGCTCCGCTGGTAAAGACGGTGGCCGGAAGGCTCAGCATGTATCTCGGTTATAACGTGGAATATGAGGATCTGGTCAGCTACGGTATTTTTGGCCTGATAGACGCGATAGACAAATTCGATACTCTCAAGGAAGTGAAATTTGAGACCTATGCCAGCCTGCGAATCAGGGGCTCCATATTGGATCAGATCCGTAAGATGGACTGGATTCCCAGAACCATTCGTCAGAAGCAGAAGCAGATTGACAGTGTGATCCGGCAGATTGAAACGGAGACCGGCAAGAGTGCCACAGACGAGGAGATTGCTCAGAAACTTGGGATCACTGACGACGAGTATGTGGATTGGCAGTCACAGATGAAGATCACGGGACTGGTGTCGCTGAATGAGTATGTGGAGCAGGGGAGCGACGTGTCTCAGGACAGCAGTCAGCACACGGCGGCGAGATTTGTCAGCCCTGAGGAGAATATTGAGAAGCAGGAGCTCACCAAAATACTGGGAGAGGCGCTGGAGCTGCTGACAGAGAAAGAGAATAAGGTTATTACGCTCTACTACTATGAGGATCTAACGCTGAAAGAGATCAGCAATGTGTTAGAGGTTTCGGAATCCCGGGTATCCCAGCTGCATACGAGGGCGCTTCAGAAGATGAAGGGGAAGATGGGAAGTTACATGGGAATATTAAGAGATCAATAGGATCTGCTCTGGATCGGACGATGACGGAGGTTACAAAGAGATGGCAAAAAATGGCTATTTTCAACTGGTGAATGTCCAGAATGGTTTTGGAATAAAGTGCGTACCTCCGAGGGACGGAGGAGAGGCAATACAGATCAATGAGCTCATGGAATATCTGAACAGGCGCAATCTTACTTACGATATTCTGGCGTTGAAAAGGGTGGCGAGCGCAGATACGGAGAGTACACTCTTTCTGGCTTCGGGAGCGTGCCCGGTGGAGCAGGAGAGCTATCAGATGGATGTCAGCGATGATTTCATGACAGTGACAGTTCGATTTTATCCGCCTTCCGAGACGGGCAAGCGTATGCCGATGGAAGAATTTCTCCGCGATCTGAGCTTTAAAAAGATTGTATTTGGACTGAATATGGGGGCGATGCAGGAGCATTTTCAGGAAGGTGATTACTGCAAGAATATTGTGGTGGCTCAGGGGAAGCCTCCACGACATGGCAAGGATGCAGAGATACAATACTTTTTCAATACAGATCCGCATGCAGTTCCCACGCTGAAGGAAGATGGCAGCGTGGATTTCTTCAATTTGAACACCATAAACCATTGTAAAAAAGGTGATCTGCTCGCGCAGATCATTCCCGAGGACGTCGGCAGTCCAGGACTCAATGTGGCGGGAGTACAGATAAAACCCAGAGCTGTGAAACGGGCGGTCCTTAAATTTGGGAAAAATGTGGCCCTGTCTGAGGATCGCAGGTCTATTACCTCCGAGGTTAACGGCTGTGTGAGCCTGGTGGATGATCAGGTGTTCGTAACGGATCTCTATGTGGTGGAAAATGTGGATAACAGTACGGGAAACATTGAGTTTGAGGGCAGTGTGCAGATCAATGGCAACGTCTGTTCCGGATTTTGTGTGAAAGCAAAGGGCAATGTGATCATCAAGGGCGTGGTGGAGGGCGCCACTGTTCTGGCCGAGGGCGATATCGCGATTACGAAGGGCATGAACGGTATGAATAAGGGGCGGCTGGAGGCAGGTGGCAATATTGTCACCAAATTTCTGGAGAATGCCAACGCCAATGCGGGGGGATATGTCTCCGCGGAGTCTATTCTGCACAGCAAAGTTACGGCGGGGAGCGAGATCAATGTCACAGGTAAGTACGGGTTCATCACTGGCGGGCATGTGTGCGCTGGCTATAAGGTCAGCGCCAAGAATCTGGGCGCCAATCTGGGAGCGGCAACTATGGTGGAGGTAGGTGTGAATCCGAAGTTGAAGGAGGACTATCAGGCTCTCCAAGAGGAGCTGCTGGAGATCCAGAAGGTGATCCAGAAGACTCAGCCGATTCTGATAAATTTTGCGGAGAAGAGGGCGAAGGGGGCAAATTTCTCGCCGGAGCAGATCAAGTATATCCGCTCTCTGATTATTATGGTGGAGGATAAGAAGAAGGAGCTGGAAGAGAAGAATGAGAAGTGGGAAGAGCTTCGAGTCGCCTTTGAAGGACAGAACGACGCTTTCGTGGAGGTGACGGGAGAGGCATTCCCAGGTACTGTTATCATGATCAAGGATGTCTCCATGTCGCTGCGAAGCAATTATCATCACTGTCGGTTCAAGCGCATTGGAGGAGATGTCAAGATGGTCGGACTGTAAGGCGAAGCTTTCAGTGATTTGAGTTGGAGGTATTGCGGAAGGAGACGAGAGTATGGCAATAGGGGCGATTCAGAATGCGACAATTGCGAGAGTGCAGGATTTTTCAACGATTAAGCAGAACGAAGACAACAAGGGATATATGAATCAGGTCAGCATCGGTCAGGATCGGGAGGAAGACAAACAACAGAAGGCAAGGCAGGTCAGATCCGGTGAAGAATCAAATTGGCAGAACAGGCGTCATGATGCCAAGGAAAAGGGGCATAATGAATATGACGGGGATGGCGGCAGAAGACGTCAGGGGAAGAGACCGGTGGAGCAGATGGTGATCAAGGATCAGCCAAGACAGAGCTTTGACGCGAAAATATAGGGCGTATCGGGAGGCTTGTACGGCAATTTATCAGGGGACAGGCTTGCGATATGCGAGGGTGGAATTATGAATATTATGGAGATTGTACTCCTGATTGTCGGTGCGGTCGTGTTTGCGGTCAGCTTTCTGATTCCAGACGGCAAGGGTGATGCGCTGGCTCATGACAGAGAGATGGCAAGAGATGAGATCAATGATCTGGTGGCGCAGGAGCTGGAGAAGATTCGCAGTCAGGTGGATGAGACCGTTGAGGAGGCCATAGAATATTCTATGGAGAAGACCGAGCGTTCTCTGGAGAGGATATCCAATGAAAAGATCATGGCCGTGAATGAATACTCAGAGACTGTGCTGGAACAGATCAACAAGAGTCAGCAGGAAATCATGTTTCTGTATGATATGCTGAATGCCAAGCATGACAATTTGAAGAATACTGCCACAGAGGTGGAAAAGAGACTCAGGGAGGCAGAGATCACCAGCAGGGAAGTGGAGGCGGTAACCAGAGAGGCGGAGATGGCGCTTCGAGAGACGGAAGCGGCAACGCAGGTAGCGCGTCAGGTGGTGGCGCCTGCCTTTCAGACCTTACAGATGGAGGAAGAGGCGGAGTCAGAGGGCCTGTCTGTCAGTCAGGACGCCGGAGAGGAAGAGACGGCGAAAGGTCAGCAGGAGCTACAGGGAGCGCAGAGTTACAGCAATCGGAACGATGAGATTCTGGAGTTGCACCGGAAGGGACGGTCTGATGTGTCGATTGCGAAGCAGCTGGGTCTGGGCGTAGGAGAAGTGAAACTGGTGATAGATCTGTTTAGAGGAAGTAGCAATCGATGAAGAGGATGCGGTTAAAATATTATCTGAGGGCTCTGGGAATCGGCATCATTGTGACGGCATTGTTGATGGGGTATAGTCAGAAAGACCAGGCGCGGATGACGGACGAGGAGATCCTTCAAAGGGCAGCTGAGCTGGAAAGGGGCAATAAGGAGGGGACATTGTTGGCAGATCTCGCCACGGCCTCGCCACGGCCAACAGAAGCACCTGCGGCGCAGCCCACAGCGGCTCCAACGGCAAAGCCGACGCCCACGGCGCAGCCCACAGCGGCTCCGACAGCAAAGCCGACGCCCACAGCGGCTCCGACGGCAAAGCCGACGCCCACGGC
>JAMPGX010000021.1:0-21747 GCA_023663725.1 bacterium
GGCCCAAACGCCGATTCTTAAAGATTCTCGCCACCACTTTAAAATCGCTCTGAAAAGATTCTATCACATCATCTGGCAAAAAAGCCACATCAAACACAAATATCCGATAGTCCTGAAAATACGGCTCCAACTCCTGTGGAACCTCCCCCATCAGATCCCTTAAAGACTTCACCTTGCCCCATCTGTGGTCGCTGAAGTTCAGCACGATCGTAATCACCGGATGGAGGTTCCTGCACTTGTGCTCCATCTGAGCCTTGTATCCGGCGCTGTCGTAGCCCAGTATCCGAACCGGCATCGCCCTGTCATAGTCCGACTGATTCTCAATCCCCAAAGCGGCAATGGTAAAGCTCGCCTCATCCTGATAATCCTTGTGCGTATCTCTTCGCTGTTCCTGCAGCCTACCGCTGTCCGCCTTGTAGATGGATTCCGTGGGTCCGTTCCGCAATCGCTCCGCCTGCAGAACCCTTTTCCCGAAAAGCAATGTGTTCAGGATGTCCGCAAACACATCATTGTGGTCCTCCAGCTTCTTCTCCACCAGGTCTTTATCCGCCATAGTATCTCCTTCCCTGCCTCATACCTTACGTATCTCACCATACCGGCGGGGAAAGAGATGGCCGTCCCCCCTAACTATAATGTCAAGGGAGTCCGGCCCTATTTAATTATATGTTATTTCAAGCAAATTCAATAAAATATTTATTAAATATTCTCTAATTATCCTTTTTCTCATCCTTCACTCCATTTACTCCTCATCGTCCATCATCTGTATAAACAAATCCGCAAAACAACTCTATGATGGTACATTTGTGGATGATTCGGTAATGTTAAACCACTCGGCCTGCGTACCTCTCAAAAGAACAAACGGCCTCTTAAGGCTCATGAGCAGATCCTTGGCCTGCTTTTGGGCTGATGGGGCAGCGACAATAATCACTGTCTCTATTGAGAGATTCCCGATTTCTTCCGGCTTGATAATTTCCACTCCACAATATTCTCCCTGTACGGCGATATCAATCCCCGCAGTCAACTCGGCCTGTGGCACCTGCTTTCTCATGGCCTCCTCGAGATAGAATGCAGCCGACAGAACAACTCCCCACACCGCATATTTAAATTTGTTCTGCGGGAAAGGAATCTTTTCTACCGCGCAGGAAGTCGCTGTGTTATAGTCAATTTGATAAATGGGCCTCTTATCTGCCCACATCTTTTCCAATTCGACCCTGCTGGCCGCCGTCCTGACTTTATTGAAAAATATCTCTTTAATTTTTTCCTTTTCTGCCTCAATGTCCACAGGCACTGGATTCCAATTGATCTCTGAATAGTGCGCCGAAGTGTATATCGGAATCATACGGTCAATAAAGCCGAATCTCTCTCCAAAGTGGTTCTTGGCAAGAATCACTGGTATCCCCATTGCAAGGCAGGGAGCCGCAACATGCAGCTTAGAGGTAACTACAAGCCTTGCCGTATCCCGAAGCAGGGTAATCCTTTCCTCCCCCTTCCTATGCTCCTCATATGCATCCGCCACCGATATTCTGTTGCTGTTGCCTGGATTTTTGTACCTTTCAATATTGGTCAGGATGATTCCCTCCTCTTTAATCTCCTGTGGCATTATCCCCATAATATCGGCGGGAACATCCAGCAGATAGATCTTATCTGCATTCTGTTCCTGGTCTCTGGTTCTTCGAGGCAAGGTGAGCGTCAGACACCCTGTGAGATACGCGTCAATCCCAAGGCTCTGCAAATATTTAACCGTATATAAGTCCCTGCAACCAACACCGCCACACTGCTTATAATACGCAATCTCTTCCTTGGGCAACTCCCGATGCAGATGTAATGACATAATGATGGCATGAATTTTGGAGGATGGAGGCATAAAGTGTGAGTCATACGCCAGTTCCTCATAATTGCTGGCGCTGTTTACCACACATATACATTCCTCTCCCGCATATTTTTCCATATCATATCTGGGAACAGGAATAATATCCTCCTCCCTGATGCCCATTTCCCGATATAGGTTTTTAACTGCATAGGACTGTATGGGATCTCCCAAATTGACAGGTCTGGTTTTCATCTCCGGTTTCAGAGGTTTCTGATAAAACATATACCCATATTTCATTGTCTACCCTCGCTTTCTTCTTTATATAGATCTCCAATTTCCGTAATTGCATTGTGTGCAGGCCGCCGCCCTCTCGTAGAGGGATACTTCCTCCAATCATTTCCAAAGCAATAATCTAATACGTTTTCATAGTCTCTGGGAGCCATAAAAGTATGTCCTTCAAAGGATAGTTCAACGGTATCCACATAGTTGCTCATTCTGACCAGAGGTGTCTTATAGGGATTTCGGTCCTGGGCTATCCAAAATTTCAGATACTTATCATTATGGAAAAATTTTGCCGCCCTGACAAACTTTTCATAACATACTTTGTTCCCCAAAGCCGAAATCTTTTTATAATACTTCTTTTTTTTCTCATCCTGCACTGAGTCCGCGCCAATGGTGGCCCACAGCGCCGTCCTCCAATGACGGCATATTTTTGCGTGAATCCAATCGACCATCCGGAAATGTGCCGAAGGGTACATAGGAAAAATATCAATAAACACTCCGATCTGCTGCGTCAATTTCTGACGCCCCGGTTTCGTATATACTGTATCTCTCCGTTCCAGATGTTTGAATATCAAATGATTGTTCTTCTCGTTAGCCGGACAGCGGAAATAATATTTTTTTGGATCCAGTTCCTCGCGCATGATATCATCCAGCCTGTCAAAGTCTTCAACCGGCATGGTAACATCAATATCGTCATCCCACGGAATGAATCCTTTATGTCTGACTGCGCCTAACAGAGTCCCGAAACTGATGTTATATTTCAGCGCATATTTCCTACATATCCTATCAAATTCCAATAAAAGCTCTAACTGAATCTGTTGTATACGCCATAGATATGTATTGCCCCGTAACGCCAACTGACTTTTTTCCTTATTCAGAACCGCCTCTATCATATGATCGGGAAAGCAGTTTACTATTTTCTCTGTTTCCCTGACAATAAGGCACTTATGGTCACAGAATACCGTTTCTTCCACATCCTGCCAGATGCCGCCATACACATATTGGGACTTTTCACTGACGATCCACGGCAGTGAATTCGCGTCTTGAGGATTCCTTCCTATCACATGGGGATAAATAACATATTTTCCGCTTTCCCGATCACCATATATCTCAATACAGCTTTCGATGGTATATTTGCCCCGTAATTTTATATAGTGTCGAGAAAGCCGTCTTTTGGGAGTCAGCCGTATGTAACTTCTCAAAGGTTTCCCCTTTAATACTGCTCTGACGTTCAAAGATGCTGTTGTGTCCCTGAATATTATGTATGCCCGATTCCATTCCTTTTCCTCATCCCCGACAAAAAACAAAGGGGTAATGACCAGTCTGGTACCATAATAAAATGCATCTCCCCTTTTTTCCTCCTCAAAGTGAATCTTTGACTCCTTAACAAACCAGCAGTCAAAAGTGTCAAACTGCGCTGTGTTTCTGTAATCATGAATGGAATATCCTTTGTTTTCGCTGCAAAAATTTTTAAGCAACATAAACAATCGCTGGTAGTCCTTATAAATAATAGCCAGATAGATTACCGGATTACAGTCCGTAAAATCCATCCCATTTGCATACGCGATAAGCGTGTCTGCCGTGAGCGTGTAACAAAGATTGTTCTCTCTGCATATTTTATGTACAATATCCAATAATTCCAGACTCTCCTTATGCGCCTCGTTCAATATCTATCCCTCCTGTCCATGCATATAAAACCGTGTCCACGTGCCTGTCCTTATGATGTCGTACCGCCAGATGATACTCTGGAACAAATTCCAAAATTAGTTTTGCCAGCCGATAATAATCGCTTGCACTGTGATATATGGAAATTGCCAGACCAGGCTTTTCACGCATAATTGTTCTCTTGGCTCCCATTAGCGCCGCATATTCCGCTCCCTCAATATCCATTTTGATATACCGTACCGTTTCCGTATCTGGTATTACTTCGTCAACAGTTCTGGTTTCAACATTCACCTGATCTACAATATCCACGCAATCTGCTCTCTTAAACGCTGGCGAAAAGCATCCCGCAGCTTTTTTGTGAATCGAAAAGAGCACTGTCCCTCTCTGATCTGCGGCTGCATACGGCACTATTTCCAACTCGCCCTTCCAATATTCTTTTAAAGACAATCTTTTTTCCTCAAGGCTTCTCACATTCTTTTCCCACGCCTCAAAAGTGTATATTTTATCTATCTCACAGCCAAGCCTATTCACAAAGCGGTCAACAGAATCTCCGATATATCCTCCCAGATCCACAATTGCACCATCTCTTTTGGAATATAGCGCAGGAGGAAAAATATATTGGATTTCATTGCGAACCTTCAGATCGCCATATCCGCTTTT
Organism: bacterium; assembly: GCA_023663725.1. Lineage (GTDB taxonomy): Bacteria > Bacillota > Clostridia > Lachnospirales > Lachnospiraceae > Acetatifactor. The sequence goes on from JAMPGX010000021.1 coordinate 4,418, forward strand.
CAATCCGCATATTCGTCTACAGACGACTTCATGCAATACCTTTTGGGAATAGTCATCCCATAAAATCTTTTGTACTTCTTTGATTTTTTCCATATTATCATAAAGCGCTGTGGAAATCGCCCCCAAAAACTCATCCCGCAGAACATTCCAGAAAAAGACAGCAAAATTACCTACTTCATCCAAAACGCGCATAACTTCTCTGTAAGAAGACTCCGCCATGCACAGAAGGACAACCGTTCTCGACGGCTCTAACGCATAAAGCTTATCCGGCAGGAATATTGGAATTCCTCTTACATTTGTATCACATAATTCGTCGTTTCTGTCTAAAATGTATTTTACAGGATATTTGTCGCATAACTTTGAACAGGATTTATTCTTGCCCCAAATAACCAAATCCTTTTTCTCAATCTGCCTTTCAAACTCCTCTATTGTCTGTCTATATTGCGGCAATCTCATATTTCTATCCCTCCCTGACAGCGATTCCGTAATAACTCATCATTCTGGCTGAAGCGTCGGACAATGCGTATTGCGGCTGCCATCCCAGCTTTCTTATTTTCGTGGAGTCTCCCGTCACTACCGACAACGCCCCCTTAACTTCAATACTATCCCTCCACTGTGAAGCAAATATAACCTCCGCCGGCTCTCCCGCAACCAGAGACGCCATACCGTATGCCAATTCCCGCACAGATGCCTCCCCTTCCTCCGCCACTATATTGTATGCTTCCCCCTGCTGCCCCATCAGGAGAACATAGAACATCGCTGCGATCGCGTCCGCAATATACATAAAGCTTCTGACAGCCGTACCGTCACTTTTCAAAACGATCTTTCCCGTCTTCAAAACCTGAGATATGAAATCGATATGTAATCGACCGTCATTCAATTCGGGCCCGGGGCCAATGATTTGAAATGGCCTGACAATATAGACAGGAACGCCATACTTTTCCTGATAAGCTCTGCACAGGGTTTCCGCTGCCCGTTTTCCGCAGGAATACACGTTTCTTATATTCAACGGATCGAGGCTTCCCGCCATATCTTCTGTCAGCCTCCGGTCGTTATCCATTTTTCCATATACATCTACACTGCTTAGCAACAAAAAATGCCCACATGGGTTTTTCGCTGCCAGCCTAAGCATGTTTTCCGCGCCCTTGACATTGGAAAGGAACGTGTTCACCGGATCCTCATGCCTTTTTTGTATCCCTGCAGGACTGGCCGCATGGATGAACAAATGAATAGGTTCATGTAGTTCAATAGGTTCACAAACATCCTGAATCATTAGGATAAAATCCGTTCTGTCAAGATAGCAGCTAAACCTTTCTCTGGCCCGCTCCTCATTCCTGCACAGAGCAATCACTTTTATTCCAGCTTTCCGTTCGTCGTTTAGGGAAAGGAAGGTATGTACAAAGTATGCTGGAACATAGCCATTTGCTCCGGAGATCAGAATTGTCTTTTGATAAAATACCTCGTACGGAAGTTTCCTGGACAGAATCGTCCTTATATCCTCTGCAATAATCTCATTTACCTGCATACTTTTTCTCCTGTTCAACAAATAAGGGATACAGGGATTCCGCCATTGCCATGTCCTCCGGATACGTCACCTTTATACAAAAACGGTCCCCTGTAACCATATAACATTCCACCCCCATATTGAGAACAAGCTCACTGTCCTCTGTCACATCCTGCCGACTGTACTCCTCATCCGCCATATACATCTTGTGAGCCAGGAGCAGCAGTCCATATCGAAACGTCTGCGGCCCTTGCTGGAGGTAGAGCTTTTTCTTCTGCAGGGTCCTTCCCGCCCGCTTTCCGTCATTGCTGAATGTTACTGCATCCGTCGCCTTGACCACAGTAATTGTAGCATCATACTCCCGGATCTTCTCATAATGCCGGTCAATGGTCTTCTGAGATACAAAGGGGCATACAGATGTCATGATCATGACCGTGTCTCTGGGACTGGCCGGAATTTGCTGCAAACCATGAAAAACCGACTGCTGACGTTCCCTGCCCGGGCGGGCATAATACTTCAGCTTTGATATGCTATACTCCCTCGCCCACCGCCGCACGTTCTCTTCCTCCGTCTCCGCGACGACCACACACACCTCGTCAATATTTCTGTTTTTTTCCGCTGTAAGCAGGGAATAGACAATCATAGGAACGCCTATTAGCTCGGCAAACTGTTTGGAAATCTGCCCACCTCCGAACCTTTGTCCCTTACCCCCTGCCAATACAATCGCATAATTCATAGTCATCCCTCTCCCGTTAAATGGAGTCCCACTTTTGCGATCAGGCTGTCAATATAGACCTCTAAGTCAGATATTGTACTCTCCGCCGCTATCATAACCCCTTTTCCTCTATTCTGCATCTCTTCTGCCAGATAGCTCTTTTCTCCATAATAAGCATCACAGACATCCAGAGCGCGTTGCCTGTCATAACTCTCATCACAGACCCCCCAACCTGAAGCTCTGTAACGCTCTCGTATCTCCCTATAGCGCTCCGCCAGTTCCGGACTTGTCAGATATAGCGCGTTTGCCATCTCACGCTGTGGTTTCCACCACAGCAAAATCCGCTCTCTCGCTTCGTAAAAGATCTGTAGCTCCAATTCCAGCCTGCGTAGTGCCTCTTGCCCATCGGCAATATAGACTGAAACATCATTAGTGTATAAGAGAATTTTTTTCCGCATCCCTCCTTGACCTGTCAGCATATCTTTCCATGAACAGGGCATAACTCCATCCTCGATGGGGTTTCCCTCCAACTGGCAATATTCTCTGAGCTGCACCCATGCTTCCTCAAGCTGTCTGGCATACAGGGGATAGTCATGCTGCATCGTATTCCTCTTTTTAACCATATATTTCTTATAATGTCTGCAAAGCACCTTGTGATATTCTCCTGGAACGGGAATCATAAAATTCTCAAATGCCGCGCTGTCTGCCTTTTCAAACCATTCTTCCGGATATTTTTTTGAGGGCCAGCGCACATAGTCCGCAAAATTAACCAGATCGCTTCCCCCTTCTTCCTCATACATCATAGCAATATAATTGGCCCACTTTGCAAACAAATTGGATAACTCTATCCATTTGCCCTCATTTAACAACCGCTCCTCTATCTTCGCTCCGCAGTTCTCTACCAGATAGTTGAAAGCCTCCCTGATTTCTTCCATGTAGGTGTCCCTCTGCTCCATCGGGTTTTCAGCATATTGATAAATTTCGTCCTGCATATAACCTGCCACCTGCGCTCCGCGTAGGGCAATGCTTACCCAGGCCCTCTGTATCACCCTATCCTCCTCCAAATGTGGCAGACGATCCAATGGAAAGATATCGACTCCTGCCATAAACGGACATCCGTGATATTGCTCCAGCCACTCTCCGTCCGTATGGATATGGTCGCTGTTTATGACAAGTGTCTGAAACTGGCCGTAGCCTTCCGCTGTCAAGGGGCTTCTCACAAGATATCCCACAGGCAGTTCTGTTGGCAATATGCGCATCAGCCTGTTGTAGTCTTTCCTTTTAACCCAGATATCCACATCGTCATCCCATGGCACAAACCCTCTGTGGCGAATTGCTCCCAGCAAGGTACCATAGGCGGCATACCATCGGATATGATACCTGCTACAGATTTCTGCTACCCTATGCAGCACCTCGAGCTCCGCAGCCCAAAAACTCTTCATCAATACATCCACATAAAATCCGTCTCTAATCTCTGGCTCAAAAAAGCCCTTCTGAAATTCCAGCACTGGCTCCTCCTTTCATAGTACGTCCAGTCCATCCACTATTCTCTAATGTCCTGACCATCGCTAAAACATCTCGTTCTTAATCGGCTCATTTGTCATATCCGCGTCATAAGCTCTGGATTCTGTGGCTGTAGTATTCCTATTGCCTTCATTGACGTTGCTGACCGGCTTCACTGCCAACTTGTTCCTTCCTGCTCCTGACAATATTCATCTCCTTGGGAGCATCAATCATGATTTTCATGTGTTTCCCAGTCCCTCCTAAAAATACTAATTTGATATCCTCTCCAATCATCAGGCATTCTTCCGCCCCAACAGACATTCTCAACATCTTTTCTTCCTCCATGAATTTTTTAGACTTTTTACCGAATACTAATCATGTAACAGATTCTATAATGTGTTACCTCTTTACATTTTTTATATCGGAGAGGTAGCAAAAAACTTTAGCATATAAGATCAAGGAGGAATAAAATGAATACGGCACAACCCATCAGAAGCAGGGAAGATCTGGCACGAATTAAGGATTATTACAGAACGGTTCAGCCAAATAGCAGGAACTATCTACTGATTATTATCGGACTTAATACGGCTCTGCGGGTCTCGGACATCATTCAATTGAAGTGGCAAGATGTATATGATTTTCAGGCAAATTCCTGTAGAGAACATATTGCGCTGGTAGAGTGTAAAACAGGAAAAGCATCTGTTATTTTTCTTAATAATAACGTTAAGTATGTCATAGAGGAGTACAGACATTCTCTCTTGGCATGCGGCGGCGCCAGGGCCGAAGAGTATCTCTTTGGAAGCTACGGGCGCGGAGACGCACATATATCAAGGGTGCAGGTTTTTCGGATTATCAGACAGGCGGCGCAAGCATGTGGCATCGAGGGGGTAATCAGTTGCCATTCTCTGCGCAAAACCTTTGGCTATCACGCCTGGAAGCAGGGAGTGCAGCCGGTGATGCTGATGAATATCTATAACCATTCTTCTTTTCAGATCACACAGAGATACTTGGGGATTGAGCAGGACGATAGGGATAAAATATTTCAAAATATTAATATATGAACTTCTCAAAGCGCTATATGTAACACAATATAGATTGTGTTACCTCTTTACATTTTTCAAGCCTATATTATTGACTGCTCACATTCTACGCCATATGAACTTCAGTCGGGCGAAGCGTTCCTGGCCTCCTCCACAAAGCGCAGAATATACTTTTCCGGCAGTGCGCCGCTGCGGAGGCAGGCTCTCCACTCCACGCCCCCACGCTCCAGGATATATACATCCTCCACCAGTCCATCCACAAATACCCCCATGTTGTTACGGCTGTCGCTGTACTGCATCAAGGGCAGCAGCTCCTCTATCTCCGCAGGGTCTGTGACAGTAAAGCTGTACTCTCCCTCCGTTACGGTTTCGGGTATTGACATTCCATCGTCCTCATCTGACGAAGCTCCAGGTCCAGGATTGGTATCCTCTCCAGATACGCGAGGCATACCTTCAGGGTACACGCCAAAATGTATTCGAATACTCCTCTCCACCGCATTGACGGCGCCGCCTCCCTCGTACCAGTAGCTGCTCACATCCACCTGAAACGTGATACTCTCCACCTCCGTTGCCTCCGTCGGCTGGTTAAAAATATGGATACCGTTTTTCTCCAATGCCGCCAGAGTGTGAGTCATACTGTCCAGAATATCCATATTGCGGGAATACCCGTTCTGCCCCTGCAAGATAGCGATCTGCCCAAGGAGCCTGCCCTGACTCAAGATGATAGTCTGAGGCTGCTCCAGCAGATCCTGATTGTATGCCTCCGCAAGCTCCCTCAGGACTGTCCTGTCTCTCTCCACCGCGATCCCGCCGTCTCCGCCAACGCCACTGGACAGTCTCATGCCAACGCAGGATTCAATCAGCTCCTCCGAGAGACGATAAGCACCGTCCGCATATTCCCTGCTGCACAACAGGGGGAGCACGACATCCTCATCCCACTGATAAAAATGATAGATCCGGTAGTAGCTGCGCCCGTTTTTCAACACCACTCTTACACGGAAAGCATCTCTGGAAAAGTAATCGCCTTGATAGATTTCTTCCCAGCTATCCTGCGTCCCATTAAAGCGGCCCTGTACATTCTCCGTACCCCTCTCCAGAAAAGCATGTATCTGCGCCGCATCTGTCAACTTCACCCCGTCCATCACCTGCATTGCGTTATAATTATTATACGTCGATGTATAGCTGCGACAGGCAATAGACATCTCCTGTATCTGCTCCTGGGCCGGCAGGTAACGGTCATACCCCATCCAGTCTCCCTGAAATCCAAAGCAGATCAGCAAAAGCAGGAGCGCAGAAGCCGCCATCCCCCATCTGTGTCGGAAAAACGCCTTGAACTCCATGGAAAAGATCACATCCAACACACCGTAGACCAACATGCCCGTCAGCAATGCCCCAAAGACGCTCCAGGCCGTGCGGCTGACATTGCTGTCCACCAGAAAAGACATGAACAGCCATCCCCCCATACCGCTCAAAATACCTGCAAACAGACGAAGCGGACCGGCAATCCACCACAGGCCAAGACCCTGCCCCGCACGCTCAGAGGGCCTTCTCCAATAAGCCAACCACGCCAGCACCCCCAGAGCCAGCGCCACAGCCAGACAGATCAGTTCTGTAGACAGGAGACCGCCAGATACCTGAGAATTCCCATTCATACGGACATCCAGCAAAATGAACGGCATCGCCAGAGGGGACGCATATACAGCGCTTGTCATGCCCTTCATGTGTCCGTAATAGGTGTGAAAATAGGAAGCCATAAAGCCCTGTACCAGCCCATAGGCCAAGATGGAGCCAAAGCCCAGCATACCGGTCACTGCCAGAGTGTTCAGCATATTGCCGGTGAGCATAGTGGCGAGCAGCACTGTGTGATACACCAGCAGAAACGCAATCACCAGCACCAGAGTATTCTGAGCTGCCTCCGCGATCAGCGCAGGGATGCCATCGGTCCCGCCCATCCTGGCCAGCGTCACAGCGGCAAACACCAGCGCCAGTACCATGCAGAGCAGATAGGGAACCAGCCAGATCAGCAGCCCATTTACATACTTGACGCCAAACAGACAGGACCTGCTCACGGGCAGACTGTGATAGGTGTCCACCATGGATTTCTGCTGGAGAAACCGAAAACCCTCCAGCCCTACAATCACTGCTCCAATGATGGCAACTATACCGGCAGCCAGCAGCAACCCCTCCGAAAAGAATTCCGCCATCTGACCAGCGAGGCGCTCCTGAGCCCCCACACCGTCCAGCGCTGCCCGAAGCCTCCACAGTTCTCCATCACTGTAGGCCAATAGCCACAGCACCGGCAGGGCCAGAAAGTTCCCCAGCACAGACAGAGCCAGCATCCAGACCTTGTGGCGCATATCCTCCCTCATACTCTTAAGAAATAAGCGCTTTGACATCATATCCGTTCACCTCCGTCTCGCTGATAAAGATCTCCTCCAGGGAAAGAGGCAACAGTTCATAGAAAACCGGATTCAGCAGCTCCATATACTCCACAAGCTGCTCCTGAGTGCCCCTGATGGTAAACGTGTACAGTGTCCCGCGCTGGTCCATCGTCACCACCTTCAGATTCTTGCGGATATGCTCCAGAGTGGCCTCGTTCTTGACCACGCACTGTACCTTGTGCAAATTCAGCTTCATCTCATCCAGATCCCTGGCAAAGAGGATGCCGCCCTTGTGCAACAGCCCCACATACTCACAGATATCCTCCAGCTCCCGCAGATTGTGGGAGGCGATGATGGGAGTCAGTCCCCGCTCCTCCATCTCACGGGCAAACAGGGCCTTCACCGCCTGGCGCATCACCGGGTCCAGCCCGTCGAAGGTCTCATCGCAGAGCAGATATTTGGTGCCAGCGCAGATTCCACAGATCACCGCCAGCTGCTTCTTCATTCCCTTGGAAAAGGTATCGACCTTGCGCCCTGTGTCCAGGCCAAATCTCCGCAGCATTTCCGCATACCGCCCATGGTCAAAAGCCGGATAATATGTCCCGTACAGCCGAGCCATATCCCTTGGCGTGCCGTTTTTAAAAAAGTACATCTCGTCGGAAATATAGAAAAGCCTCGCTTTCACGGCTGGATTGTCGTATACACGCTCCCCGTCTACTAACACCTGGCCGCTGTCCGCCCTTAGCACGCCGCACAGTAACCGCAGGAACGTGGACTTTCCGGCCCCGTTAGTCCCGATCAGTCCAAACACATGCCCCTCCTCAATCTGGGCTGTGATCTGGTCTATGGCGACAATGTCCGCAAAGCTTTTATGTATATTAGTCACCTCTATCATACTTGCCTCCTATTTTAAGTCGCTGCGCGACGGCACTAAAGGACGTTCTGAGCATTTTCCTCCTCCGCTCTGGTCCGGCGGTATACCAGAGCGAGCTGCTCCGCCATAACCTCCTGCGCCAGCCCCGCGTCTCGGGCCTTGCGGGTCATGGCCGTCCACTCCTCCAACATCCGTCTGCGCTGTCCGTCCCGCCACTCGTTCTCCGGCGCCACGAAGCTGCCACGCCCTGTAACCGTGTACAGATATCCCTCCTGCTCCAGCAGAGTGTAGGCCCGCTGCACCGTGTTGGGATTCACCGCCAGCTCCACTGCCAGACTGCGGACGCTGGGCATCTTGCCGCCCTGCTCCAGAACGCCGCTGACAATCAGACGTTCAAGCTTTTCCACCATTTGTTCATAGATAGGACGCTTGTCCCGATAGTCCAGCAGAATCATAGGTCACGCCCCTTTCAAGTGTATTAATCGAATTAATACACTTAGTATAGCATATGCGACCGCACTGTGCAACTGATATTTTAAAGGCAAGGCATCGACTGTTAATAAGGGGGCGATAAGGCACGTTTTCTTCTTGTTCTCTCAGAAAATTTGTGCTATACTTTTCGGAAAGCGTTTTCAACTACTGATGTACAAAATTGCATAACATTTTCAGCAAGTGACAACCTAATTAAACAAAGTGAGGAAAAAAAGATGGCATGGTATGACGAGGCAATATTTTATCACATATATCCCCTGGGGATGCTGGACGCCCCCAGAGAAAACTCCTATGGGGAGCCGGTGCATCGGCTTCCCGATCTGTACCCCTGGATTGGGCATCTACAGCGGCTCGGCGTGAACGCCCTGTACATCGGACCATTGTTTGAATCTGTGGGACACGGCTACGAGACTACGGACTACCGGAAGCTGGACAGTCGTCTGGGTGACAACGAGGATTTGAAGACCTTCGTATCCAAATGTCACGAGGCCGGCATCCGCGTGGTTCTGGACGGCGTGTTCAACCACACCGGACGGGACTTTTTCGCCTTTCAGGACATCCGGCAGAACAGGGAGAGCTCTCCCTACCGAGACTGGTACTGCAATGTGAACTTCTGGGGAAACAATGAATACAACGACGGCTTCTCCTACGACAACTGGGGAGGCTACAATCTGCTGGTCAAGCTGAATCAGCGCAACCCTGCGGTGCGGGATTATATCTGTGATGTGATTCGCTTCTGGGTCAGAGAATTCGACATAGACGGCATCCGTCTGGACGCCGCTGACGTGCTTGATTTTGATTTTATGAAGGCGCTGCGCCAGGTAGCCAACGAGGTAAAGCCGGACTTCTGGCTGATGGGCGAGGTCATCCACGGGGACTACACCCGCTGGGTCAACGAGGGCACGCTGCACTCCGTGACCAATTACCATCTGCACAAGGCCCTGTACTCCGGCCACAACGATCACAATTATTTCGAGATCGCGCACACGGTAAAGCGTCTCTACGGCATGGGAGGCAATCGCCCCGACGGGCTGAAGCTGTACAATTTCGTGGACAATCATGATGTGGAGCGCATCTATACCAAGCTCTCCAATAAGGCTCACTTCGCTCCGGTGCATGTGCTGCTGTATACGCTGCCCGGCGTGCCCTCTGTCTACTACGGCTCGGAGTTCGGCATAGAGGGGCGGAAGGAGCGACACTCCGACGCCTCCCTGCGCCCCGCCCTGCGCTATGAGGACTACGCGGACGCGCTGGAGACCAATCCTCTGACCCAACTGATTGCCGCTCTGGGCAAGGTGAGAAATCAATGCAAGGCTCTGTCCTACGGCGACTATCAGGAGCTGGTGCTGACTAACCGACAGTACGCTTTCGCCCGCACTGCTGGGAATGAGACAGCGCTGGTCGCCGTCAACAATGATGATAACAGCGCTTCCCTGACTCTCCCTGCCCGCGGCTGCCCCGCCTATGTGGGAGCCCTGTCGGGCGCGCGGGTGACGGCAAACGGCGGAAGCATCACCGTGGAGCTGCCCGCCTGCTCCGGAGAGATCTGGCTGCCTCTGCAGGAGGGAATCGAGCCTGCGCCTCTGCTGGAAAGTGTAGAGCCTGTTTTGGATACTGTACCTACCGCGGAGACAGACGCCAAGGCGGGAGACCGGACTATGGACTCCAATGCAAAGGATAGGAGCACAGACTCCGGCTCGACAGCTGAGGATAGAACCATGGACGCTGGCCACAGAGCAGATGACAAGACCACTGACTCCGGCTCGACGGCTGAAGACGGAACCGTAGATGCTGGCGCTGTGGCTGAGGACATCTCCTCTGACGCTGGCAGCTCCGTCAAGGAAGATATCCCTTCACCCGCTCAGGCCGCCTTGGACGAGGCTTTCCAGCGGGGCCGGATCGCCGGACTACAGGAGGCCATTCTTGCCATCATGAGCAAAAACGGCCCCCTCACCGACCAGATGCGACGGGATGTCACGGACAATGTCTATCCAGACTCGCTGATCAACTGGGTCAAGAGCTTCCGCTAAGACAGTCCATCTGTAGAACAAAAGGTTTTCCCGCTGTCCTCGCACTTACGCCTCCACATAATACTGTGCCTGGGCGTTCCACATCTCGTAATATTTTCCCGCCTGATCCTGCAGCAGTTGTTCATGACTGTCCTGCTGGACCAGGCGGCCCTCGTGGAATACCGCGATCTTATCGCAGAACCGACAGGAGGACAAGCGGTGAGAGATATAGATGGCGGTCTTGTCTTCCACGATCTCGTCAAAGCGCTGGTATATCTCATATTCCGCCAGCGGGTCCAGCGCCGCCGTGGGCTCATCCAACAGCACAAAGGGCGCCTCCTTGTAGATCGACCTGGCGATGGCCACCTTCTGCGCCTCTCCGCCGGAAAATTCCACCCCGTCCTCATAATCCTTGAACATATAGGTACGGATTCCTTGAGGCAACTCCTTCAGCCGCTCTCCAAATCCCGCGTTCTCCAGGCATTTTCGCACCTTCTCCTCGCTGTAGTCCGCCGATACCGCCACATTTTCTCCCAGCAGAAAGGAAAAGAGCTGGTAGTCCTGGAACACCACGGAAAAGAGTCTGCTGTACTCCTCGTGCTTGAACTTGCGGATGTCCACGCCGTTTAACAGGATCTCCCCCTCCTGCGGGTCATAGAGGCGACACAGGAGCTTGATCATCGTAGTCTTGCCGGAACCGTTCATGCCCACGATCGCCAGCTTCTCCCCCACCTTCAGCTCCATGGTAAAATGCCGCAGAGCATACTGCTCGGTGTTGGGGTACTTGAAAGAGACATCTCGAAACTCAATCCGGTACTGATTGTCGCTGCGCTTCTCCAGCGGGAGCTTGCCCTTGTACATCTCGTCCTCGATCTCTAAGAATTCCAGCGTGCTCACCTGTCTGCGCGCTCCCAGTGCGAGCTGCGGCAGCATATAACAGAGATTGGACGCCGTGTTGAAGATATTTTTCAGGCATCCGGCAAAGCACACCACGGAGCCTATAGACATCGTGCCGCTCAGAGCCAGCAGCCCCACCAGCAGGTAGGAGCCGCACTCGACGATCCCAGTGGGCAGATTGCCCCAGAGATTGCTTTTCCCGCTGTTCATCGAGACCTCCCGCAACCTGCTGCGCATCGCGGGGCGCATGATTTTTTCCAGACTCCAGAACCGTATCAGGCTATATCCCCGGTAGAGCCGTACATCCTTGCCGTCCCGATAACTGTGGCCGTAGTTCTGCGCCAGATACCAGACCAGATGCGCGTTTTCAATCCTTTCCTCGTCCGTCTCCCCGTTATCAGAGTTCGACATCCATTCCTGTACCCGCTTTTCATAGAATGTTCCCACCGCGCTCCCCACAGCCATCGCCAGCACCATGATAAGCAATACGATCAGGACAGTCCAGCTCTTTGACCGCAGGATATAGAAAAGTACCGGAGCGCCCACGATCACAGCGCCCGCCAGTTGGCACAGCTTATCCAGAATACCCTTCATAAACCAGTTGATCGTGTTGATACCCGACCCCCAGCTATTGTCCTGCCAGATGCGCTCCCTCATCTTGCGTGTCTGGGGATCGTCAATCCGTGAAAAATCCATCTGCAGAAGCTTTTCCTCCGTGATACTGTCCCATTTGCGGAAGACGATCTCCCAGCGCACCGACAGGCGATTGTTCAGCATCCCGCTGCCAAGCGTCAGGAGAAAGAGCAGGCCGCAGGTGCAGGCCGCCACCAGAAAAGTCTGGCCGAAATGTATTCCAAGCGCCAACTGGTCCAGGATATACACGGACAGCAGCAGCCCTATGTAGGAGGCCACGGCATTCAACAGGGACATCAACCCTGTGTGCAGGAAAAAGGTTCTGTCCAGTTCCCGGACAACGCCCAGTATCCTGCGTATATTTTTGATATGCTCCCGCAGCGGGAGCTTGCTTGTCAGATCTGTTTCCATATCATTTTTCCTCCTATATAAAATCGCTGCGCGACGGCTCTAAAGAGCAAAGTCCCTTCGGCGCACACACGGGAGAGTCAAATTTCATTCGTTAGTACTTTCATGAAATTTGCTCTCGTGCGCCTTCGCGACTTTACCAGTAAGTCGCTGCGCGACGGCTCTAAAGAGCAAAGTCCCTTCGGCGCACACACGGGAGAGTCAAATTTCATTCGTTAGTACTTTCATGAAATTTGCTCTCGTGCGCCTTCGCGACTTTACCAGTAAGTCGCTGCGCGATGGTTCTTAAGGGCGAAGTTTCTTCTTAGTTGGTCTCATAATAGCTGCTCTGCACCTGGTACATTTGGGCATAGGCGCCCTGTCGCTCCATGAGCTGCTCATGAGTGCCTTCTTCCAGAATACGCCCCTGCTCCAACAGGATGATGCGGTCCGAGAACCGGGTGCTGGCCAGCCTGTGGGAGATGAATATGGCTGTCTTACCCCGACTATGTTCCAGATAACTCTCATAGACCTCGCTTTCCGCGATGGGGTCCAGTGCGGCGGTAGGCTCATCAAGCACCAGTACCGGAGCGTCCTTATACAAGGCCCTGACCAGCATCAGTCGCTGCCGTTGACCGCCGGAAAGCTCAATCCCCCGCTGAGAGATGGCCCTGGTCATATAGGTATCCAGCGTCAGCTTCTGCCTCTCAAAGGTCTCCGACAGGCCGGCCTTTTGTATTGCCTGCCACGCCCTGGCGTCATCCGTCTCCTCCCTGCGCTGCAGGGAGATATTTTCCGCTATAGTCACTGGCAGCAAGAGCTGCTCCTGGAATACCACCGACAGTAACCTGTACCATTCTTCCGGCTGCATCTCCTCGCGACTGCGCCCATCCACCAGAATCCGCCCCGCGTCGGGCCGGTACAGGCCGCACAACAATTTGACCAGCGTGGTCTTGCCTGCGCCGTTCGCTCCCACCAGCGCCAGCTTTTCCCCTGGCCTGACGGTCAGGTTGAAGTGATCCAGTATCTTCTCGCCCTGACTGCCGTCCTCCTTTTTATAGGCAAAACTCACATCCTCAAACACGATGCTGGGGGCTTCCTTCCGGCCACCTGCTGCCAGACTCTCTCCCACGGTGCTTTTCCCCTCTGTCAGTGCCAGACTCCCCTTCTCAGAGCCTCCCCCTGCCGGCGCAGCCAACAAGCTCTCCTCCTCGGAGATCTCCTCCGGCAGCTCCATATAGGCCCGGAAATAATCCGTGGCGTTTCTCGCTGCCTTCAGATCTCCAATCTGATATAGTATTCCGGTTACAAACCCGGAAAACCCAGCCACAGCCCCGAAATATAACACAAAATCACTGACTCCGATATGGCCTGCGGCCACACTGTAGATCAGATATCCGTAGGCCGCCACATCCCGCACCAGACCGATCAGGCCGTTCATCGCATGCTGCCAGTTGTTCAGCCGCTGGTAGGCCTTTTTGTCCTCCTCCATCTCCGCGACCACCCCGTCCCGAATGCCGCCAAGCCAGGAATTCATACCAAATATTCGGATATCTTTGGCCGCCGTCATATTGCCCATAGCGGAAAGTACATAGTGCCAGTGCCGATTGTGCTGCGCCTCCCGCTCCCGCATGCTGTCCTGGAAATGCAGCCCCCTCTCAATCACCAGGATGTTAAGCAGAGACAAAGCCGTCAGCCCCACAATGATCCAGAGATTTAACACGCCCAGCACCGTGGAATACAGCAGGAAACACAGAATGTTCTGCGCCATTGCAAACGTCCCCACAAAGGATCTGCTGGAGGCGGACCAGTCGCCGCCGTTGGACACTGCCAGCGCCTCCTGATAGGCTTTCTTCCCCCATTCAGATTCGGGAATCTCGTAGGATACCCGCAGGCTTTTCAGATACAGTTCCGCCATCAGATAGTTGCGTACCATGTTCTGAATAAAATATTTCCCGTTAAGACTGTTGTTTACACTGTACAGCGCCGTTACCAGTATCCCCCATATCCCCAGAGTGCAGATCAGCGTCTCCGCCGTCGCCTGTCCCGCCAGCAAATCCAGCACCAGCTTGGGCAGATAAATGCCCACCAGAGGCGTGAGCGTCCCCAGAATCATTTGCAGCGCTGCCAGCAGCACCACACCCGGCGTCCATCTCCAATATGTTTTCATCCAGAACAGGATATTGCTGGGAATGCTGTGGCGCACCACCTGCCATTCCGCGCTTTGGCTCTGTCGCTTGTTCTTTTCCATGTTGTCTCCCATCTCCTTCATTTACTCGCTGTTCGCTCTTACCGTTCGCAAGTATAACACAATTTTCCCAGAGATAAAAAATTCGCGCACGAACGGTTCGTTTCATGCGCGAATGGTTTACTGTATTTATGTTCCGCATATTCCCTATGCAAAACCATCCAGAGGCAGTAGCACCTCTGTGGCAAATACCCCCTCCTCATCCTGCCGGTCCAGGTATCCGTGATATTTCTCCACCATGCGGTCCATCCGCATCAGCCCATAACCGTGCTCCCGCGAAGCTTTTGTGGACTGATAGCTGCCGCCCCGCCGCCTAAGCCCGTCCGCGGTGGCATTGATCACATAGAGATAGAGCTGCCCTTGCAGCACGTCGATATAGATGCGAATAAACCGCTGTTCCTCCTGCGGAAGACGCATACATGCTTCTATGGCATTGTCCAGCAGATTGCCCAGAATCACGCAGAGATCCACCTCCGCGATGGACAGCTGCCGGGGTACGGTCGCCTTGGCCTCGACCGCGATCTGTTTTGCTCTGGCCACGGATATCTTGCTGTTCAGGACCGCGTCCACCATCACATTGCCAGTCTTGACCACTGTGTCCACCTGATTTAAATCCATGTCCAACTGTTCCAGATAATCCGCCAACTCCTCGTACCTTCCCATAGTCAGATAGGCTTTCATAGTCTGAATGTGATTGCGGTAATCATGCCGCCACCCACGGGTCTGCCGGTACATATTCTCCACTTCCTCGCAGTGCTTTTCCATCAAGTCCTGCTGGTAGGCCGCCATCCTGCGCTCAGCCCTCCTGCTCATACGCATTATTATCCTCACTCCGTTTCCGTCTCGGCGTACACAGATGCTCTACCCGCCGTTTCCCGCCAGTACTCCTCCAAATAGTTAGGACTCCTCTTTGCGGAAATAGGAGATAAAGGCTTTTATCACCGACTCATACAGCCGTCTGCTCACCGGAATCCGGCTGCCGCTCTCCAGAATAATCTCTGCCCGTTCCACCCTGTGAATATAGCTGATATGACACAGATAGGAACGGTGGCAGCGGACAAAGGGCCGCTGTGAGAACCTATCGCACAATGTGTTAAAGCCCTCCCGCAGTTGAAGCTCCTGCTCCCGCGCCAGTGTTACCATATCCTGCTCCGTTTCCGTCCCCGCAGGCAGTCCGGCATGTTTGCCTGCTGCCAGATGGCATATCGTATAATGCCCCCTGGCCTCAAAATAGGCGATATCCCGCTCTGGCACCTTTACCATGCCCTCCTGGGTCTGGAACAGCAGCAGCGCAGCCGGCGCAGGGTCTTGCAGGAGCTTATCCAGACATTCCCACACCTTCTCTTTGGTAATGGGCTTGAGCAGATAACGGATGGCCTCCACCTCATACCCCTCCTGGAGATAATCCGTGATGCCGGTGGTAAAGACCAGCTTTACTCCCCTGTCCGTCTCCCGTATCCTGCGGGCGGTCTCCATACCGTCTATGCCGGGCATCTGAATATCCAGAAAGATCATGTCGTAGCACTCCTCCTCCCAGTCAAAGAGAAATGCGGCGGCATTGTCAAAACATTGCACCAGAATATTTCCCCTGTTTCGGTTTTCGTGCCAGCTCTCGATATGTTGCTGTAAAAGCTGCGCATGCGGAGCTTCATCCTCCACAATGGCAATCCTGAACTGCTCCATTCTTATACCCCTTAACTTCATTGAAGATAATGATTTCTCCTTCATCTCTACCTGCCTCTGTGCCATAACAATCATTACAAAATCACAAAGCCCTTCGCAGTTCTTGAATTCAGATAGGTAACTACTCACAACTCTTTGGACAGGCAAAAATAATAGAGTAAGTTCCTTTCTTTGTCCGGCATCGTTTTCAAATTCCCATAAATCATTCTGGCACTATATTATAGAATGAATATTAAAAATTTAGAGCTGATGTCTGCCCATTTTCCTCTGACTCCGTCTGCGTCTCCCCGACATGTTCTGCCGCTACTGCTTCCCTGCAAAGCTCAATAAAGTCCTCTGCGCTTGTGTTAGATGGATCATATTTGTCATTCTGTAAAATCTGCGCATAATATTTTTCTGCATCTTTCGTTCGTCTCAATAAAATGCAGCAATGGTACAAATACAAAAGTGCGCTAAAAGAATACGCAGCTTTTTTTTCCATTCGCATTATCAAATTGTGAGTACAATAAATATCTTTAGAATCAATGTTGCCACAAAAAAATTCTAAAATCGCCAATCGTCCAACACAATAATCGTTATATTGAAGTGATTTCCGTAATATTTCTCTTGCTTTAACAACAGAATGCATAGATAATTCTATATACGCACATGCCAAATATAGGGGAGAAAATTTGGGAGACCTTTTAATCCCTTCAGGAAAAATCCACCTCGCTGTATTTTCACTCTCATAGTCCCCTAACTGGCCCGCCTGCTCTTCCAGCTGCCCCCATGCCAGCCAGGTATTGCTGCCAGCATTATACTTCAGGCATGCTTCACGGAATATCCACCTCGCTGTATTTTCACTCTCATAGTCCCCTAACTGGCCCGCCTGCTCTTCCAGCTGCCCCCATGCCAGCCAGGTATTGCTGCCAGCATTATACTTCAGGCATGCTTCACGGAATATCCACCTCGCTGTATTTTCACT
>JAMPGX010000021.1:21847-49978 GCA_023663725.1 bacterium
GGCATGCTTCCCGGAATATCCACCTCGCTGTATTTTCCTTTTCATAGTCCCCTAATTGGTTCTCTTGCACTTCCATGCGGGCCCATGCCAACCAAGCATTACTATCAGCATTTTGTTCAATACATGCACTCCGCATAATCCATGCAGGTGAGTACGGTTCATCAATAGTCCAAGATGATCCATTTTTCCTTAATAAGTCGCACCATTTTAATAAAAAGGCAGACAAAATATATCCTCTATCAAAGCATTGCTGATAAAATAATAACTTAACCTCTTCATCATTTATATATGAATCCACCTGAGCAAAAATTTTTAGCGGCTCTTGTTTAACTTCATCCAAAATTCTATTAATAAGATGTATTTGGGTTTTAAAACTTGCTTGTGACAAACCATCCAAAAGTTGCATAATAGAGTTCCTTGCAGCATATTTTATACTGCCATAGGAATTTTTATATCTATCCAAATAAAATAATGTCAGATTCTCTAATATGCTATCTATATCATTAACCGATAAACAACCTGAATCAGAAAACAATTCTTTATAAAATAGGTTTGAAATCACATTATGCCTTGTTTGGTATATATCACCATTAAGTGATATTTCCCGGCTCAATGCTCTACTTGCGTCTCTAGGTGATATATTAAGTTGATTGCATATTACTTTGAACTCCTTATAAAGAAACTTGATTTCACTCCTTTCGGACAAGACAATGTGAGCGAGCAATAATAGCGCTTTATAAGAACCTTCCTTTAATCTATTTATGATTTTTTGGGCAATCTCCTCCAATGTACCTTTATTATTAACCACAATCAGCATGGCTGCATATAAAAATCCATAGCTATTATTTTGGAACAGCTCCTCTATTTCTTTTTTACTCTTAAGACACTTAAGATTATGATCAATGCATTCCGCAAAGTGGCCAGCTTCTTTTATAGTAAGCTTTTGAAGCGGAATTTCTAGTACCGTCCTATCTGGAACTGTAAGAGACATTTTCAATAAATTCCATTCATTTTGGCGCGCCCCTAAAATTAATGTCTGCCCATTCTCAATAACACTATCCAGAAAACGCCTAAATTGCATACTATCATGTGGATTGTCTATCACAAAAACAGCTTTATCTGAAATAGTATATGGAAGCATTAACGTACCATATCCACGATAATAGTATACAGGAATCTCTTCTAAAACCAGCTTTGCACATAATTGCATCAATATGGTAGATTTTCCTTCTCCTCCTGGGCCTACAAGGGCATAAATCCCTCCCTTGATCGCATCCTTATATAACTCATCTACTATATCACGCAAAACAATCCTGTTTGAAAAAGCTATATTCCATTGACAACAGCCGCCATATAAAAAATTGTGTATATGAATATCCTTGACATCAATCTTACTCCTTGCCAATATGTAATCATTCAACAACCAGCAACCATTTTCCTTAATAATTGTTGGAGTTGGAACGAAAGAACTCGTTTTACATAGCTTCCGAAAATAATAGTGATCATTGCCATCCGGCTGCAATTTGGCTTGATTTTGCGAATCCCATTTCATATATTCAAGGTCAACTTGCCCTGTTTCTTCATCCCAAATATGCCATATCATTCCAAAATCCGAATATGTATCATTTACATCTGTTGAACTTTTATATGAAACAATATTAGGGATACTGCCCCCGGATATCTTATCATCAAATTCAATCCATTTATTTTCTCTTACAGAGTTTCTTTTATGTTTATCTCCGCACAAATAAGCGCTGATATATTCCTGAGCGAACATTGCTGATAATTGAATTTGATGTTCACTTAATAAATCAAAAAAACTGTTATGACCAATCGCAATACATGGCAAATTAGCCGCATTTAATTGCATGCGAATATCATCAGAAGTAGCAGCAACTGTGTCGACCATTTGACAATCTCTAGTACCATCTGCAATTAAAGTCGTATTTAAATGAAGTAAGTTCAATTTGCCTCTCCATGACCGGACATGGACACAAACAGGACTATTTCCACAATCTAAAGGATAGCATTTTAGTTTTTTTACCAACTCTATATAATCTTCATAGCAAGGAAGAAGCTTATCCATTACTCTTTGAAGAAAATTGGGATTTTTCTTGGCCGCTTGAATTGCAATATCCCTATCATTCTTATGCAAATCAGATATAGAAATATCATGGTTGCCTGGAACGACAAAAACATCTTTATCAGGCTCAATGCCCATGGCATCAAATAATTGCGGAAGATATGACTGTGCTTGAATATAATCTTTTTGAACAAAATTATGAAAATCCCCCGTAATAACCAAAAGCTTTTGACCACAGCTAATAGGGCTGAGTTTCTCGCGGACAGAATACAGTATAGCGTTTTTCATATTATTCCATTGTGGATCTGTCACAAGATGTAAATCAGAAATGTGTAAAAGATATATCATTGTCAATCCTCTCTTCCTCTAATGTATAAAATAATCATACCAAGCGGTTTGCGCGGCAGAAATTTCTGAAAAATATATTTCTTCAAAGTCTCTAAAAAGTAACAATTTTTGCATTTATAGTGTATTGTCAAGCTACCCTTAACCAAACAACAACATAAAGCAAGGGTTATTAGAATTAGTATAACATATACTTCCGACTTCAACAACTCTATATTTTATCCTTTTCTATACCCGTTACCTCTTTGCTCCGCCTGAAAACATTACCACAGAAAGATATCCCGACTATCCCTGTGCTTTACAGTCGGATGACCCCACTGAACCGGAGCCGGAAAAGGTTGTCACTCTGCATGTTCCATGGCAATCCGCAGATTGCGCTGCATGACGCTGTTCGTCTCATACTTTTTCTGCATCCATCGATACACCGGCATCAGCTTTTCATGCTTTTGGTGCGCCATGGCTTGTAGAGCCGTATGAGCGATATTGGAGTCCTCCGACTGCATCCACTGGATAAACAGTTCCACATAGTCCAGAGCATCCTGCGCCTTACCCATAGTATATATACCCGCCTTCAGCAGCTCCTTATCTTCCATGCACCTGACGTACTCCGCAATATCGCCCGCCCGAAATTGCTCACATTCTATCAGAAAATAGTAGACTGAAATACCCTCCTTGGTATGGATTTCCCCCAATACCTGCAATACCTGCCGATACATGCGGGAATGCACTTCCCCGGACAGCCGCCGCAGATAGCGGATACTCCTACATACAGCTGGAATCATTCTCTGTGCAAGCATTTTTTCAAATACTGCCAGTCCTCTCTCCTGCTCCTTTTGCACCAGCAGCGTGCAGCATATGTCTGCGACTTCCTCATCCGTCAAGGCCAACTCCTCCAGAAAGTCTGCCGCCTGCGTCCCGATTTCCCTTAGACGAAACAGAGAATCCAGCAGAGTTCTTTTGGCGGCGGTTGTATGGCAGGAAGGATATTGTTCCAGAACCTGCTCCTGGGTCTTTCTCAGCCGGTAGCCATAGCTTTCCATATTACAGCCCTCAAGGATATCTGCGAAAAAACCCTCTATCCACTCCAGAAAGGTCATGCCCGTATCAAAAGGAGGATTATCCGGGAGCTCATTCCAATCCATATACACGATCCGTCCGGCATACTCTCCTGTCAACATCAACATATGGTCATAGGTACAGCCCTGGGTTCCCACCGACACCATGCCGGAATACAGTCTTTCCCAATATGTTTTATAGTCAGTCTTCGTCTCCGCACTCTCTTCAAGCATTTCCAGCCGACGCATATGCTCCCGCCACTGCTCTCCGGTAATTGTCGGCGTAACCGTCTGCTCGAAGCTCTGCCCCAGACAGGGATTGCTGTTCGCCCGCATCACGGTCTCCAGAGAATACAGCCCATAATATGGCCCCGCTCCGCCATTGCCCACTTGCGTCAGGTAAAATACATATTCCTCTGGAAATTTCATATGTCGCTCCGCCTCCGCCCGACGGACCTCCTCCAGCGTTAATACCGGCCCAAGGCGATACTGATGTTTTGTCGCGCCAAACACCTGCCGCCCTGCGTCCACTCTCCCCGCCTCTTCGATCAGGGCACGCAGATACTGCGCATACTCCTGGGATAACTGTTTTTCCATCCTTCTCAGTACTTTCATGATTTTCCCCATTTTCTTTTCTGACACCTGCCATCCCAATCGGGACAAATGCTCTATCCGACCTGGCCCATTCTGTCACACTGTCGCCAGTTCCTTGCATCCCACATGACTATACCTCACTCCCACAGATCACTCCACAGATCGCTGACCTCCCCGCGGGTAATCTCCTCCGTACTGCCCTGACACTCTCCGTCCTCATAAAAATGTTCGCGGTAGCGCCGTGCCGATTCATCCAATGCTTCCCCGTCTTCTCCGCAGTCCACCACCTCCAGAGCGCCTGCGCAGCGATAGCCTCGCTCTCCGTCATACTGCATCCGGCTGATCAAATAGCCGTTCCACTGCGGGTCAATATCGTCAATATACGGGCCGTCCTCGACAATATAGTTATATCCAAATACGCCTTCATCCTCCGCGGGTTCCTCGCGAAACACCCCTTCCTCCCGCCACAGATACGCTTTCCAGCGAGGATGACTGGCATTCATCCAGAGGAGCATCAGATCCTCCTCCCCGTCAAAATTCATATCCCGCCAGTAGAAGTTACCCGGATAGGACAATATCCCCCGCTCACCAGCCCAATCTCCATCCCCCACATAGCCCACTTCCGGCATATAGGGGAGATAGGGCGATATCTCCGTCAGCTCCTGCACCAGCTTCCCCTCCTTGTCACAGACAGAGAAAGACAACTGCCTGACACCCTGTGCCTCCATCCACAGGTCCGTGCTGATTCCCTCCAGATACAGATCATATTTCTCGCCTGACGCCACCGGAATATGCCAGTCGGGGCTGCCCAGAGAAAACCACCGCAGTTCCACTTTCTCCTGCGTGTATCTGTCTATGATCTCCTGAAATTCCTCCTCGGAAAGCGGCTCTGACTCGCCAGATGCCCCGTCCGCAATCTGTCTATAGGGCTCCTCATTCCTCTGATGCTCAAAATCCCAGTGTGCTCCAAGGGACTCCACCACCCGCCAGTCCTGCTCCTGCGCTGAGAATTGCAGATAATTCAAAGTGTAATCCATCCCTGCACTGGCATATTCGATAACACCGCCCTCGTACAGCGTCATCATATAATAGGGCGTAGTCCCCACAAAACAGACATCCCCCGCCTCTCCACAATAGTACACAATCCGTATGTCGTGGTAGCTGTTTCCCAGAATAAGCTCCGGCACACCGTCTCCTGTCAAATCTTGGAGACTGTAACAGATGGCGGCGCCCCGCTCCTCCTCATCGGCATAATACCAGTGTACATAGACTTCATCATACACATAGTTAAGCCGCGTCGCTCCCTCCTTGTCCGTACCCTTTTCTGCGGATGTAGGATACTCCAGGGCATCTGGAACAACTCCGGCACGCATCGCCCTCTCATACTGCTTCAGCACCTCCGCCAGAGCCTCCGGCACATCTGGATGGATAAAGACCGAAGCTGTCTCCTCTGACGCAGCTTCCGCCGCAAACGCTTCTCCCTCCGGCGTCGGTTCTGCCGTCGCTCCATCCCCCTGTCTGATGTTATCCACATTCTCCGGCCCTGCGCCTGCCTGTCCGCTCTGCGCCGAGATGCTGCGATAGAGCTGCCACATCATAACCATGCTGGCAACCCCGATAAAGAGCAGCAACACACCAATCACATACCGGAAATCTGTCTTGCGCTCTCCGCAGGAAAACTTTCTGGGTATATCTGTCCGGTCGTTACCGACACACTTGGAAGAGTTATCCGCCCATTCAGCCGTCCCGCAACGCCTAAGTTCTTCTCCGTCCTGCCCACCCAGGTCAAGTCCGCAGAATCTACAAAAGTCCCTGTCCAACGCGCCTGAGTTGGCCTCCAGATTCAGCCGGGCTGTATGCTCGCAATATTCCAGACCGTGAATCAGTATCGGGATATCCCTGCCCTGCCGATCTCGCAGCACGCCGGAAGTATGTAGCTCTCTGACCACCTCCACCAGCACATCCTCAAAGGCTTCCGCCAGTTCTCTCTCGTCCTCCACATTTTGCTCGGCAGTCCATTGCCGCACCAACTCTTCTGTGTCGCCTCGTCCGAAACACAACTCTTCATTTTGCAGCCAGAACGCATAATTCCACCTTGCCTCCTGCCCGTCAGAGGCGAGCGGGAGGCTCCTCTCTACCTGCTCCTGGGTGTTGTAGCCGAGCACCACCACCGGTCTGGGCAGATCCTCCTCCGCATAGAACTCATAGAACACATACAGAGAGATGGCATAAATATGTCCAGGAAGTTTTTCCTGGAAAAGCTCTTCCCGCTGCCACGCCTCTATCCTGTTTTGAATCAACTCCTTCAGCGTCTCTCTCATGCTTACCTTCTTTTCGCATACCGCTGGCTTTGCCTGCAATATTGCTTTCCGCCGTACCGCCTGCCTCCACCGCTTCCTACCGTCCCAGCTTCTCCAACAGCTCTTCCAGTGTCAGACACGACTCGATATATTCGTAGTCCCCCATCTCATAGGCATCCCATTCCTCCTTCGACACCTCGATGCCATCAATATAGCTCACAGGCTCATAGTCTTCATATTCGTCATCTTCATCAGGATATCCGTCTCCATTGAGGTCTCCAAACCAGAATGTCTCGACGGTTGCGACAGTTTCCATAGAATGCTCCGGACTGACCGTCGTGTAAGTGGTATAGACAATTGCTCCTGCATAGTCTGCGTCATTGACACGCAGACTGTTTTTGCCCGGCACATATTCATATCCCCCGATTCCCCATGCTCCGTAGCCCCAATCATCCATGAGTAGATAAACGCTTCCCTCGTGATAGGTGTACAGGCTCATCCAATAGCCAGGTACATCGGCCACCAGCTCAGGGATATCATCCTCATCAAAATAGATCAGGTCATATTTCCTGGTGCCCTCCGCTCCCCTCAAGTCGTATATTCGACTCACCGTCTCATAGGCCTCCTGCCAACTGGAGAACTCCCCATTTTCCTTATCTCCTGTCAGAAAGCTCCGTATTCCCGAAACAGTCAGAGGACTCACCAATGCAGACAGGTGCTCCGACAGAGCTGCCTCTGCGAAAAAATAGCCTCTGTCATAACAGTGAACTGCCGCAAATGTCGTATCTCCATAGGTTTCCAACAGGACTATATCCGTATTGCCGTCATAATTCACATCCCAGAAGGACACGGCGTCCAGGCTGACAAATGCTTCCCCCTCCAATGCTTCGGGAACATAAGGATACAGCTTCTCCAGGACCTCACCGTCCTGCCAGATCTGGATTCGCAGCTCTGGATTGTCCGGCGACGGCGCATACGGAACAAACCAAACTTTCCCCTCGTATTCGCTCAGTTCTACTTCAAAGGTCTGAGCCGAGATACAGTCCGCCCCAAACATCTCCTGCACGGCGTCAAGCTCCGGAGTTGACTCCGACGATGGCTCCGGTGTTGGTGCCGGACTCGGCATCGCACCCGTTTCATCCATACCTTCCGCGCCATTCTCCGATTCTGCGGGCGTGCTGCTCCTGTCCTCCGCGCCCGAAGTCTCCCCTTCCCCAACGCTTTCATAGACCTCTGATACCGCATTCTCCCCAGACATTTCAGGGGCCTGCTCCCGTCCGCAGGAACTCAACATCCCCATCGCATATAACAGAAACAGCAGTATCGCCGCCAATCTATATCCCATCCTTCTTGTCATTTGTCCCTCTCCCTTATATTCCCCATATTCTATACATCAGGCGTATCACATATCCGGTCCCCAGCCTTTTTCCTGGCTTTCATCAATCTATTTATGTGATATTGCATGGATGAGAAGCGCCACGTGATATCTCTAATCTTTCACACAGATGAATTGTCTCCTCTACCGGTGGTAGATCAGCGCCACATCTCCCTCCCTGATCCGGCTGTCCTCCTGGGGCGGAATATTCTTATTCCCCCGCTTCAGCATGATCACGTGACTGCGTCGGGAGATGTCCAGATCCCGAATCTGCATGTCAATCCAGGGATGTTCCTTCTCTATACTTACCTCCTCCAGACTGGCCTCGATGCGGATGCGGCATATACTGCCCAGCACCATCACATCCCCTGCCTGCACCTTCATATCCCCGTGGGGTATCAGCACCTCTCTGCCCCGCAGCACCGTGGCCACATACAGTCCCTGCGGCAGCGCGACCTGCTTCAGAGCTTGCCCTGCAAGGGGATGTCCCAGCGTGATCTCCAGCGTCACGAAATCCGCATCCAGACTGGCGACAGTTCCCTCCTTGATGCTGGTGTAATACTCCACAAAACCCGCCGAGATAATACCCGTGGGAATGGCCACCATGCCCACTCCCAGAAAGGCGATGACGATCGCCATGATCTGTCCCCCCACCGTGATGGGATAGATATCCCCATATCCCACTGTGAGAAGCGTGGACACCGACCACCAGATACCGGAGAACGCATTGGAAAAATGTTCCGGCTGGGCCTCATGCTCCAGGCCGTACATGCACAGCGAGGACGCCATCATCAGCACCAGCACCAGAAACATGGAGTACATCAACTGGTCGCGCTTCTCCTTCAGGACCGTAGTGATCACATGGAAAGCGTCATATTTGGCGTTTACCTGAAACAGACGCAGGATGCGCACCACCCGGAACATGCGGAAGGCCACCGCCCCGCTGGGGAACACAAAAGGCAGAAAATAGGGCAATATGGTTAACAGATCTACTATACCATAGAAGGAGACCGCGAATTTCAGCCTTGCCCGCCCACGCTCCAAGTGCGGGTACAGATACTCCGCCGTCCACAGCCGAAGCAGATATTCCACCGTGAAAATGAGAATCGTAACCAACTCGGCCGTCTGCAACAGAGCCGAATACCGCGCCAACTGCGCAAAGGTCTGACAGAAGGTGATTCCGATATTCAACACAATCAGACATACGATAAACACATCAAATATCAGACTGGGAACATCCGATTGGTTGCCGATCTGTATGATCTCAAACACTCTCTTCTTGATTTTTTGCACTTCGCTGATCACGCTTGTCCTCTCCTGCCCAGGCAACTACCGCCTGCCGTTTTCCTATATTGGCTAACTCCTATTTGCCCGCTTCAACGGGCCTTTCTAATGCCGCACCTACTTCATGAACACGAAAGCTCTCAGTTCAAACAACATACGCCCCCTGAAGAACCCTGCCATCCAGTCCGAAGGGTCATTCACATCGGCGCTGCTGTGGTAATCTGTAGACACCTTGAAAAACAGAGCATGCCGCCCAGTCACCTTCCGCACCACAGTCCGAATCACCGCGCTGTCTCTGCCCACCGCACAGCAGCCGATCTCCTCGCCATCCTCGCTGTCGATATGGATATGCATCGTACTGTCGCAGCCGCAGCCATTGATCACGGCGGCGAACTCCATGGTCTTGCCGGAATAGTCCTCCCCAAAATCAAAATATTTATAGCCAATCACACAGCCCTCAGTGATACCTGTGATCACACGCTCAAACACCGATTTCTCCGCGATAAAGGCTCCTCCCTTTAACACACAGGCAATATCCGCCGGAGTCTCCCTGTAGGGCGAGAGCGCCTTCTCAAAACCGAGAGAAGTCATCTCCACAGGAGGAATCGTACCGTCAGGCAGAATCGTGATCCTCTCCACGCAGGCCCTGCGGGACATGATGGTATTGTTGGTCATACGGTGGTAAAAAATATACCACTGTCCGTTGATACAGGCGATGGAACCGTGATCATTTCCCCCCGGGTAGTCCACTCCATTGTCAATAATATATCCCCTGTAGGTAAAAGGACCTGTGGGCTTATCTGAAGTGGCATAGGCCAACCTACAGCCCCGCTGAGGTGAATAGATCAGGTAGTACACCTCCCCCACCTTGCGTGGAGAAGCCGCCTCAAAGAAAAGACTATCCTTCTCGCAGAAACCATGCTCCTCGTCTATTCTATTGGGTATGATATGGTCAATACAGGTTCCGCCCAGCACCTCGTACATATTGTCGGAGTTGATCTGCGCCATAAAAGAATGCTGAAATCCACAATAAATATAGACTCTCCCATCATCATCCACCAGGACGCCCGGATCCACAAACCACCCATCCTGACAAATCTCATCCGGTATTGTATACTGGTACCTGGAGAGCAGCCGAAAAGGGCCCTCCGGCCTGTCGCTGACCGCCACACAGCCCTTGGCTCCGATGATATAGGCGAACAGATAGTATTTGCCGTCCTTCTCCACCACATCCGGCGCATAGAGTTCATTCCCCACCCCCGTCCAGTCTGTGTCCGCCGGATGGTCACGGTCCGCCAGCGTATGAAAGATATCCCCGTGACAGACCCAGTCATTCAGATTGTCCACAGAGGCGCTCCAGCATTTGAGCACATAATCGCAGAACCTCCCCGATCCCGCCTTGTCGTGGGAGCCGTAGACATACACTCTGTCCCCGAAAACTCTGGGCTCCCCGTCGGGAATATACTCCCAATTTGGTAAATATGGATTAGCCATGTTGTTCTCCTTTCGCTTTTTTTAGATTGACTCTTCCCTTTTTGTTCTTTTTATGTTATGATAGACACATGGAAGCATAGCTCAGCTGGGATGAGCGCTCGCCTGACTAGCGGGAGGCCAAGGGTTCGAGCCCCTTTGCTTCCATTTTTTATGCGCTTCAGCGCACATGCGGAACATTTTCCTCATTGTACCATTTTCAACTGTAGATTTCAATCATTCTTCAAGTTTATCCCCCGCATGTCGAAGTCTGTCTGCAGTACTGATCAAAATTCTGCTTCATCCGCAGATAATTCTTCCTCTGATTGATAAGCAGAGCATGTTTTTTCTCATAATAGGGCAACCATCCCCTCAGCATTTTGTCCTTATGCGCTCTGTCCGCATATCCCACCAGCGCGACAAACGACGGCCTGTTGCGCTCTGACAGAAAGTCAGAATCGAGATCCTCAATATACTCTGATACATCATTCGCCATCATCTCGTACAGTTCGACTTCATCATCCTCAATATCGCAACTCAAATAATCATGAATAATCTCCTTTGCTGTGGCTGATGCCTCCTCCTCATATTCAACTTCCGTACTCACACAGAGGAAATCATTCATGACTGTCTCCAAAATATGTAGTTTATCCTCGATAACCCCCTTGTCCTTTGTAGATTTACAACCGTCAAGCTCCGCAAAAGAAATACTACTTGTATATTCTCCACTCCCTTTTATCAATTCGTAGTCATGAAAAACCTTTACTTTCACTTTCTTGAATTCCTCGTAGCGCTCTAAAAATAGTTGAAACTTTTCATCCGCCAAGCCCTTGTTCGCAAATCGGTCAAACAGCATAAACCATATCAGCGCATTCTTGGCAGAAAACAGTTCCCCCGTCTGTGGTGTTAAGACCTTGAGCAATCTGTCCAGATAGCTTCCAAATCTGTCAAACATCTCCTTTGTCGCGTGATCGTTGAGATGCCTGCCTATCTTTTGCACTTGCTTATTCCACGAGTCAAAAAAGTTTAATCCCATGATGGCCTCTGACACCACTTTGTCAACAGTTCCGTTTCTATCCGCATTTTCCGAATAATTGGCACAGTCATTGAAGAAAGCATGTCCTGACAATTCCTTGACATACTTCGCTGTGTTATGCATATAGGCGGATATCTTCTGCGCTGTGACCATGGGCCTGCCCGAATTGTATCTGACGATGTGCCTTCCGATTTCCTCATCTGTACAGTCTAAATGCTTTACGACATCGACTGGGCAGTTGTCAAAGTCCTCCTTCAACTTATCTGGAAGATCCAGATATCCTTTGCCCCGCAAATCGAAAGTGACATTTTCATAGGTAATCTCTCCGTCGTCTCCCTTTACGCTCACCTGATATTCCACCAGATAGGGACGAATATTTCTCCCCAGAGCAAATTTGCCAGACTTATAATTTTCAATCGTCGTCGAACGCTGAAGCCCGTCAATCAGCCAGAGGATAACCCCTTCGTCCGTCAACTGTTCACATATTTTGATGGGATCAAAGTCTTCATTTTTGATCACCGTGACGATAAAATCGTCGCGAATATGATTGTCCCACTGACCTGATTTTCTCTGTTGAGGGTGATTGTCCCGTAGATCGCCTCTGCCGATCATCCCACAAAGCTTAGACACCATGTAGGTATCTCTCTTAATCTTATCTCGTAATAGCTTCATTTTTACATCCTTTCTGCCAGTGCTCTAAGCGGTCTTATTCTTTCATCTGCCAGGATTCTCTTCATGGAATTCTCAAAATGCCTGTTCGAAATATGCAGTGCTTCACATATCTCGACAGGTGTTTGATTGTCGGACAACAGATAAGCGATCCTTCTCTGAAGAGGCGACAGACTGTCAAGATATTCTCTAACCTCTTTTCTCCACTCTACCCTCTGGTTTCGCTCAAACAATTCCTTTTCAATAGTAAAATCATCTGCAAGCATATCTCCTATGGTAGTATCCTCGTCATCTCCAATCGGGGTATCAATGGAGATCGACATCCTGTCCGCCCTGCGCTTTTCTCGATTTTTCCTGGTGATCTCCGTTTTGATCTTATTTGACAGGCAGGAATACAGAAACGAGTCAAAGGATTGCGAATCGTCGTATCTTCTCATGACATCTACGAATACCTCATTCGCAAGGGAATAAAAGTCATCCAAATCCTTATCCGACAGGCCCCCGAACCTTGACAGAATCTTATCCACCACTCTGTGCAGCTTATTTGCGTTGTTTGCGTAATATAGATTCAGCATTTTTTCCATAATGAATACACCTCTTTAGATATTTTATAACTGATTAGGATTAGTATAGAACATATGTTCTATTTTGTCAATCCTTTTTTCGAACGTGTGTTTGCGATTTTGCAAATGTAGAAATATATCCTATACCAACCCGTCAGCCACAAGAGAACTACAGCTATAAGCAGAATTGAAAATAGACATTTGCAAAACAACTCCTTTGTGGAACAGGACTTAGGCAATATAGACAAATAAGGGCCGCCCTGCCACCGCATTTGGCGCCCGTTTTGTCTATATTGACTGATCTCGTCACTTGCTGAGAGAGTTTCGCAATTGTCCAGAATGGAATAAACAGATAAGGAGGTAAAGGAAACACTTATGACAGAAATATGTTACAGAGCAGACCATTCAACTTTTGGAGGGCTTATTTATCCTTCCGATTTCAACACAGATCACAGAGGAAAACAGACCAAAAACGGCTCTGCTATCGCAAGGCGCATTGTATCTGATCAGAAATTTGATTTACAGTGCAGAAAAAACGATGATCATAAAACAAAGGAGGAGGTCATATGGCTGGGATAAGCTTACCTCAATATGAGATATTTAAGCTTGGAACAAATAAGCTTAAATATGCCGACTGGAATTTGACAATCACCAGGAAGGAAGCCTTTCAGTATCAGGAATTGGTCTCGCTGTTTGAGGCCCAGATATTTCGCATCATGGCAACTCAGATATTAGGAAAGGAACTGTCTGAGATTGATTTCTCTGAGATCTTTATGCAGGTCGTGATCGAGAATAAATCAGATTTTGACAGGGCCACTTGCAGCAAAGGAGTGACGGTCAACGGGATTAATTACCGCAGATTTGTGGGTACTACAGGCGGTCTCAAAAGCAATACGCTGCTCTTCTGCAACGCGAGATATGTGGACGAATTGAATGAGCTCTGCGAATGTAAACGCGACAGGGATATCCCCCTCGTCCCCGCAAAATATGAGGCGTATAAGGCCCTGACCTGCTCTGCGTCGCAGCCCATCTGTATTCCCAATGGAATCCTGGTCGTCAGGGACTGCGTCACACAGTATTTTGCCGATGTCATATCCCTGGACGACGGAGAGAATTCCGATGAGCCCACTATGCGGAGAATATCCGACAAACCGTTGGAAAATACGGTGTCAGACGGTTTCAACCTATGCACGGTCGAGTATATGAAGCGGGTGTCCGAATTCTTGGGACTGGACTATGTGCCAAGCGGCGTCTGCCTGAGAAACGCCTGGTTAAAGGGGATGCTCTACCCCTTTCCCATCATAGAATTTGTGGAACAGTTCAACTGTGGAAACTATCTGATCGAAGATATATGGGGAGAGCTTCAGGACATCCGCCGATGTGAAATGATTGTCACCGAATCCTCCCTCAAGCTGTGGATGGCCTATGACAGTGTTCAAAGCTACGAGAATGCCTGTAGAGAATGCGGATACGGTTTTTCCGTCACCAAGATATCCCCTCCCATCCTGGAGGAGCAACGGGAGCTCAACTACCAGTATCTACAGTCCTACGAGTTTACCGACGAGGATATCCAGGAGCTTTGCGCGCCTACCATCAAGTATCTCAGGGACGCCATGTGCGGAGACTACGCTTCCACGGTCAGATTCCTGGGAATAACGGAAAACACGGAGGTGAACTCCTGGCAGCACGCATTATATACGAGCGAGTATATGCTTGGCGATCCGTATGTCATCGACTCGGTACACCGTTTTATCAAAAAGAAAATGGATGACGCGAAGATCGGCAAACTGTTGGTGCAGGGGAATTATCAGATTGCCAGCGGAGATCCGTTCGCACTGATGCAATCGATCTGCGGACTGAAGGTCACTGGTCTGCTGAAGGCGGGCGAATGCTATTCCAGATTCTGGGTGGCCAAAAACGAAAACGAGGTTGTGATATTTCGAAGTCCGATGACCTGCCACAATAACATCCGCATGTGCAAGGTCAATTCTTCAGCGGAATGTCAGCATTGGTATCAATATATGGATACCATCATCATTATCAATGCCTGGGATTCCTTCTGTATCGCCGAAAACGGATGTGACTGGGACAGCGATATTCTCTTTTCCACCAATAACGCCGTCCTGAAGAGACGCTACCTTGAGCTTCCGGCCCTGGAATGCGTGCAGCGCAAATCGTCCAAGCTTGTGATTACAGACAAGGAAGTCAGAAAAACAAACAAAAATGGGATGGGGAATCAAGTCGGCGCGATAACCAACTATGTGACGTCCATGATGGAGGTACAATCCCATTTTGAGAAGGGCTCGAAGGAATATCAGGAATTGGAATATCGGATCGAGTGTGGACAGCTCTACCAGCAAAATGAGATCGACCGGATCAAGGGAATCATCGCCGCTCCGATGCCCAGCCGTTGGTACAATCTGCGGGCCTGTGCGGACGACCGCTATCTGCAATCCATCTGCGCGTATCGAAAGCCCTATTTTATGATCTATGTTTATGAAGAGACCAGACAGGCTTACAGAAGATATATGAAGGAAAGCAACGATAAATGCCAGGCGCTCTATAATTGCTCCGTTGAAGAGCTATACGCCAAGCGCGATCATCTGTCGGAGGAGCAGAGGGAATTTCTGTTCTGGTATGAATTCAAAATGCCTGTTGGCACAGGCGACTGCTCTATGAATAAGCTCTGCCGGTACGTGGAAAGTCAGTTGGACGGCTACAAAGCCCAGTTACACCGGCAATCCCAGTTTGACTATCGAATCCTGAAGACCGGGAGGCGCTGTACCGAGGAGCATCGGCAAGCTCTGAGGGAATTGGAACGATACTACTGCGAGTGCGTTAAAGAATACAAAAAGCCAAAGCGCCACAGCAAAGAGGATGCCAACAAAAACCGTCATTTTCTCTATCGGAAATTCCATCAGGAGGCCAAGGCAATATGTCCCAACGACGAGGAACGCCTGAATATCATCCTGGATATCTCCTACGGGGAAAAGGGAAATAAGCAGTTCTGTTGGGACTGTGTGGGACAGGACATCATAAAACGATTGGAGGCGATCAACCCTGTACATACTGAATGAAAAAGAATATATAAGAGAGCTTCTGGCAGCCCAGACAAAGCCGGATGACCTGCCAATGGGATACTTTATCACGCTCCTGGCCAAATACTGCTATTCCAGCGAAATGAGCGCAGAGCAGTTATCCGCTCTCATAAAAGAAAAGTTGCTGCTATTTGATCTGGACAATTATCAGGAATATCAGTATCATCACAGGATCAGCAGCATCTGCGAGAGCCTGTATGACGGTTCCCTCGACCGAACGCTCCATGAGAGGGAGTACATACCCATCTATGAGCATGAGTTGAACTTGATCCATACCTTATCTAATGACAGGCAAAAGAAACTACTGTTTACCTTTTTCGCTGTCGCGAGGTATATGGATTGTGACGGCTGGATCAACAAGAAGACATCCAAAGATATCGCGGAGGTATTTGCTCTGGCCAATGTCAAGCTCACATCGGATAAGCGAAACGCGTTATTACATGAATTATATACCGCCGGATATATCGCCTTCGGAAAAAAGGTGAATAACTTAAACATACGGGTACTTCTGGACGACTCAGGGGCAATTGCCTATAAGATCAGGCTCTTTAGCAATATTGGCAATCAGTATATCGGGCATTTCAAAAAGGGCTACAAGCAATGTGCCAATGCTCTGTGCGGCAGAGCCTTTAAGCCCACTGGCGCCAACAGCAGGTATTGCAAATACTGCGCCAGAGAAAGACAGCTGGAAAAATATAAGAGGTACAATGAGAAACGCTGAAATGACCACCTTTTACAAAACACGAGAACGCCTGTTTTTCAAGCATTTCGAGCACTTTTTGAAAAAAATACACGTTTTCTTTTAAGGGTATATAGACATTCATCTTTTTTCTAATCCGGGCGGCGGTACTGCTGGTTCAGCGGTATCGCCACCTGGTCTTGAACGGACCGCTTTGCAAAGCCAAGATTATGTCAGGAGCTCCAAAATATTGTTGAACAGGTGGTGATTGTATATGCTAAATGATGAGTTAAGGATTTATCGGGGCGAGGATTTTGTTATATCAGAACACATCAAGATTCATCAGCCCTCTCTGTCCGAGATCTGTGAGTATGGAGAACGGGAATACTATTCTATGATATACAATCTCACCGCCACGCCCCAATCCATGAAATCCCAATTGTGGGATATCCATATTGACTATACGACAATCACACCGTTTGAATTGTTTTATAGTCTTCTATATAAATTCTACCCACAGGAAAAGACGTCCATCCTGTTTGGCGATCTGGACTTGAATCAATTTCAAGTCATGCGCCGTGAAGAGGATGAAGCCGTGTTGCTGTGGCAGTGTATCGATCATGCCAACGTGATCATAGATGAGTTTACCTATAACACAATCATAGATTATCTGAGAAAAGTACATCTCATTCAGAAAGATGAAAAAATACCCGCAAATGAAACCACAAAGATGCTCCTGATCGAAGACGCCAAAGAGGAATACGAACGGAGTAAGAACAGGGCATACCACTCCCAGCTTAAAAATCTCATCTCATCCATGGTCAACTGCGAAGGCTTTAAATACAACCATTCCCAGGTCTGGAATATGAAGATAAACGCATTTATGGACTCCGTAAAAAGGATCTCCAAAATCAAAAATGCGGATTTACTCTTGCAGTCTGGATATTCTGGTTTTGGCGTCAATCTAAAAGAAATAAATGAAAAACAATTAAACTGGCTTGGAGAGCTCGATTAGAGGCTCTCCAGCACAGCCCAAAAAGGAGGAATTGATACTATGTTTAACCCTAATGAATTGGTTCTTGAGAAAATCAGAGCTGTCGAGGAGTATGATCCGGCGACCAGTGAGCTGGTGGGGCGCTATACCCAGATCGAGAGTCCCAGCCTGAAGACATCCGCAACCGGTACGACCGTCACGGACGCCATGGGCGCTGAGATCGTGACCTTCTATCAGGCACAGACCGGCACTTTTGGCTTTACCAACAGCCTGCTGTCCCTGGATCTTGCCGCCACCCAGTTTGGCTCTGTCAAGGAGATCGCCGGTGCGGACAACAAGATCATTGTCCCTGTGTCCGAGACCATCACGATCGGCCCCGATCACACCGTCGTGTTAAAATATGTTCCGGTCGGCGCTGCGGGTGCGGAGGTGAAATACGCGAAGGTGATGAATAAGAATAACACCTTCGGCAAGACCTATGTGGTGGGCGCCACTGCCGGCGACGGCGTGTTTACGCTTAACGCAGAGAATAAGACTCTTACCTTCCCCAGCGATGTGACCGGCAGAGTATTCGTTCAGTACGAGCGGGAATCGGACGCCGCAGTCAGAGTTACCAAGACAACCGACGCGCTTCCGGAGGTTCGCTCCCTGCTGATTCACGCCATCTTCCATGATCCCTGCAATACCAACCTCGTGTATGCCGGTGTGATCTCCGTGCCCAAGGCACAGATCAATCCTGAAGCCGTGGAGCTGACCCTTACCCCTGACGGCAAGCATTCTGTCGAGTACAAGCTGCGGAAGCCCTATTGCGACGAGACCGCCAAACTCTTCGACATCATTGTGTCTGAGGACTAGGACAGGTGTAGTTGAAAGTGCGCAGGGTATACAGACGCTATTTGTCAGTCGTCTGTATACCCTATTTTTTACGCATCTGATGGATAAAAAGAAAGTGAGGGTACTGATTAATGGACAATAGATTTTTTCAAATACTTTTAACCCTGATCCCCGTTCTGGGCGCAGTGATTACCTACTTTATTGTTCCCTATCTCAAGGCTAATATAAGCTCCACACAGTTGGCGCAATACAAGGAATGGGCAAGCCTTGCCGCGAAAACGGCCGAGATGCTCTGGAGAGAAACGGGACATGGAACAGATAAAAAGGCCTATGTGGTCAATTTCCTGACGGAGCTGTTTAACTCCAGGAAAGTTGTGATTACCGAGGAACAGATAAACGTTCTGATTGAAGCGGCAGTAAAGGAGATGAAAGGAGCAGGAAACGGATGAAATATTCAAACAGCCCGCTGGTCAACTATATAAAAATCAGCCCCAATAAGACCTCCCCGCGGAATCATGCGATTGATACCATAACGATCCACTGCATGGCGGGCAATCTGTCCGTAGAAAAATGCGGCGATCTGTTTTACAGACCGTCAAGGTCCGCCTCCTCCAACTATGGCATCGGGTCGGATGGCCGGATCGCTATGTATGTGGAGGAGAAGAACCGCAGCTGGTGTACGTCCAACCGAGCCAATGATATGCGGGCGGTCACCATAGAGGTGGCCAATGACGGCGACGCGAGCACCGGCTGGCATGTCTCTGATCTGGCGATGAAGTCCCTCATCGAGCTTGTCTCCGACATATGCAGAAGAAACGGCATCGCGGAGCTGAGATGGCAGGCGGACAAGACCTTAATCGGGCAGATCAACAGACAGAATATGACGGTACATAGATGGTTTGCCGCCAAAGCCTGCCCCGGCGATTACCTCTATCACAGGCACGCTTATATCGCTGCAGAGGTAAATAAGCGCCTGGGGAATCCCCCTGTCAATCCGCCTGACACATCTCCTATCATATCAAAACCGTCAGATCAATATTCTCTGAGGCAATTTATCTCAGCGGTCCAAGCCGCTACCGGAGCAGGAATAGACGGAATTGCCGGCCCTGAGACCTTATCCAAAACGGTCACGGTATCCAGATTCAAGAACAACCGCCATGCCGTTGTGAAGCCCCTGCAAAGATACCTCAACGCATCAGGCTATCACTGCGGGACCGTCGATGGCATCGCCGGAGTCAAATTTGACAAGGCGGTCAAAGCATATCAGAAGGCAAAAGGATGCGTTGTGGATGGGGAGATCACGGCAGCTAAAAATACCTGGAAATCTCTTCTGGGGCTCAGATAGAAAGGCAGATTACGGAATGGAAAATATAACAAGATTATTGGATATCAATTTTTCATATGTTTTGGTCTCCGTTTTCGTAATTCTGATTGGGATGAAATCCAGCGTATCCATCCTCGAATGGGTGATTGATACGCTGGGACTTGAGACGAAATGGATGCGGAAGAGGCGGGAAGAACATGAGTTGTTGCTTCACACCTCACAGCGTCTGATCGCGCTGCAGCAGCAACGCGACAGGGATGTCGAGCGCTCTGACCGGCGCGATGAAGAAATCGCATACGATATTAAGCATCTCACCCGAATGTTTATCGATAAAGAGATCGATGATATGCGCTGGGAGATCAATAATTTTGCGACAAAGGTGTCCGAGGGAAAGCCCTGCAATAAGGACAGCTTTGTCCATTGCATTCATATATATGAGAAATACGAACAAATATTGAAGGAAAACAATCTTGAGAACGGCGAAGTGGAGATATCCATGGAACTGATCAATGACGCATATAGACGCAAATTAAAAGAAGGATTCTAAAGCATTCTTTAGAGCTATCGCGCAGCGATTTTACCCTTTAGAGCTATCGCGCAGCGATTTATATAGGAGAACAGAAATATGATTACTTTATTCAGACTCATCAGACTCTGGCAATTAAAGACAAAATGGCAGCTTGCCTTCTGGCAGTACCTGGATCAGCAGACCATGGAGCTACTGAGGCACCCGGAAGAGCTGGAACAGAGAATCGTCTCAGGCATTGCCAAGATAATGCAGGAAAACGGTGCGTTCAATCACGCTGACCCTACAGGATTCGAAGGTAGAAAGGAGGCTTGACTAGATGGATAACCAATTGATATTGCTCCAGGCCAAATTGGATGAAGCAAAGTCAAAGAAAAATATCAATGCCGATCTTGCCAAAATACAAGCTAAGCTTGATCGGTTAAAGCTTCAGCCCCAGATCAGTCCGAAGAGTATCGCTAACCTGACAAAACAATTAGAAAAAGCTCTCAACCAAAAGATCAATATCACACAAGAGGAAAAGATAAAGTCCATTCAATTTCAGATGGATAACGGGCACGGCATCAGCGCGTACCAGAACCGTATTGCCGAGATCACAAACGCCTTGGAACACTACGGAGCCTCAACCGAAAAGGTAGAGACCGAGACCGCTTCATTGCAGGCAATGTTTGACCGCATGAATGGATTGTCCGGTCAGGAGCTTACCACACAGGCAGAAAAGCTCGAACAGGAATTCAAGGCTGCGCAGATCTCTGTCGAACAGGCCAGGCTCTCCTACGATAGACTCATGCAGCCGGCATCGAGAGAAACTGTCACCGCCACGCTTGTGAACGTTCAAAAACTGTTAAAAAACAATACCAGAGTCACCGCAGAGGTCAGACAGGAATGGGAAGGTTATGTGACCCGCCTCTCAAGCGGAGCGGATATTGCGGAAAAGGAACTGAGTGATATCCAAATGCGCCTCAGAGAGACAGAGCGCTCTATGCGCGATATGGGCAAAATGGGACTTTCCTGGACAGACAGATTAAAACAGTTCTGGGAGCAACTGGGCGGCAGGAAATTCATCGCGGGAGCCATGGGCACTGTATTGAATCAACTGCGAAATATACCCAAAGAAGTCTATGCGATTGATACCGCAATGACCCGTCTGTATCAGGTGACTGATGAGACAGACAGGAAATATCAGGAGTTTCTGCATTCTGCCAGCATCTCAGCTCACAGTCTCGGACGTTCCCTCTCCAGCCTGATTGACCAGACTGCGAGCTGGGCGAAATCAGGGTTTTCACTTGATGAGGCGGCGCAGCTTGCCAGGGCAAGCTCTATCTATGCCAATATTAGCGGCGTAGATCAGGAAACCGCCGCTCGCGATATCACAGCGGCCATGAAAGCCTTCAACATAGAAGCGTCTGATTCTATCACGATTGTCGATAAGCTAAACCGATTGGGAGATGCCTATGCGACATCCGCAAAGGATCTGGGCGACGGACTGTCACATTCCGCCTCCGCTATGGCTGCTGCAGGCACTGACATGGACAGAACGCTGGCGCTGCTGACCGGCGGTACGGAAATCACCCAAAACGCTTCAGAATTCGGCGATTTCCTGACAGTAAGCAGTATGCGTATTCGAGGTAAACTTTTATGCCTCCATACGGGGAAAGTCTGTATGCCGTGTTACGCCAAATAAAAGACACGGAGGATAACTATATATGTCAAAGGGTGACGGGACACCGGAGACGTAGGAAAGACTGTGATTTTACACCTGTTTGCATGTCATAAAGATAAGAATCGGTATCGCAAACAATATGGAGCAAATCACAGAATCCCAAGAGACTGCCAGATTTGTGTGGTAACACATGAATTTAAGTTATCTCGCCTCCTGCACTGTTTTTGCGGGGACGATAATATACAGTCCGAACTCACACAATAATCCCAGGGATAAGAAGAAATGTGAGAGACAGCCAGAAATGACTGTCCGCTATGTTTTACATAGTCAGTAGCCATCGGTTCGTGGTGAAAGTAACAGCTTTGATGAAAGATGAACTGAGAGCGCTGGGCGAAGAAGTAGACGAAACCGCCGACTCTGTCGGCAAGGTCCAGGCTCAAATACTCCATCATACCGGCGGAAGGGTAGATATCTTTGACGGTATGGGGGAGCTTAGAGATTACTATGCCATCATGGAAGATATCTCAGAGGTATATGATGCTCTAAGCGATAGGGAGCAGGCTGATCTTGCGGGAATACTGTTCGGGGAACAGCGCGGCACTCAGGGCACTGCTCTGATCGAGGCATTCCAGTCCGGCCAAATTCAAGAGGCATTGCAGGCCTCCCTTGGCTCGAAAGGCTATGCGATGGAGGAGCAGGCCCAATGGCTGGAATCCCTGGAGGCCAAGGTACAGCAGTTTAACGCGGCTTTTCAGGCCTTGTCCGTCACAGTGCTGGACAGCGGCTTGTTAAAATGGTTTGTTGATTTTGGAACCGGCAGCGTACAGGCGCTCGACGCAGTAGTAGACAAGCTTGGCTCACTGGGCACAATCGGTCTCGGCGCAGGAATATTTGCCGGAATCAAAAACGTCGGCAACCCTAAAATGTATGGGTTCTCTTTTGTGAAAGAATATACCGACAGTATGTTAGTTCTGCTGGATACAGCAGTTTAGGATATACCGCCTATGAGATACATAGGTGTAAATGAACAGGCAATATGCTGGGAAAGCGGTCAACCTCACACTACTCTCCCGCTCTGGCGACAGAGGCGGGCTATAGTGACAATGTGTGAACTCCGTGGGTCAGCAGGGACAGGACTCTCGCAGTCAAGCCCTCACTGTAGCGACAACCCTGAGTAAAAGTCAGATGAAACGCTGCTTTTATAAGATGCGCTCGGTACTAGCCGCTGTTTGACGGTAAATTCAAACAAGGATTTCTCCTAGCCGTAGGTGGAAGAAACGGAGAAAAGTGGAAAAAATTAGTTTGTGGCAATAATGGCTGTAGATTCCTGCTCATCCTTAAATTTTTGTTGCAAATTTAAAGGGATCTGTAATAGTTATATTTTATTAATCTTGTATGGTGGGCCAGAAAATTGTTAGAAAAAATGTGGATTTTTAGCTCAAATAATATGGAACACTTTGCATCGATAATGCCTTTATTGATATTTGTATTTTTTGGATAGATAAGTTTAAGATTTTGTCGGATAGACTTGCAATATTTGTCGCAAAACGCAATATGCGCTTGCTATTTGTTTTTTCCTGTAGTATGCTTATAT
This sequence comes from bacterium, assembly GCA_023663725.1. Taxonomy (GTDB): domain Bacteria; phylum Bacillota; class Clostridia; order Lachnospirales; family Lachnospiraceae; genus Acetatifactor. The sequence continues at coordinate 45,334 of JAMPGX010000021.1, forward strand.
AAAAGCAAAAGGGGGAAATACTATGGCTTGCACTCGTTTAATCAAATTTGACTATTGTCAGCTTTATTATCGTGTAAAGGATTCAGATTATAAACTCTTTAATATAGAACTCTTGATGCAGAAAATAAGTGACCAACAGCTTGTGCGAAAGGCAATTGAGATTTACGAGGGGTGCAAGATACGTATAGAAGAATTTGATTTTAATGATAATAATGCTTTATGGACTATGAGAATCCTACGATTAAGGGAGGATAATCTTTCTTTTGTTGTAAAGCCAGACGAAGAGGCAAAACCTATTGAGCTTGGAGAAGATGAATATCTTGGCGAAGATATGACCATGTTATTTGACATTACCAATAATATTGCTATGATACAACGCAATCGGTACGCTTTAGGGTTTACAAATCTTCAAAAAACAATCCAAAAAATAACGTGTATTGATGGTTTGAAAATTGATATAAGGCCCATAACAAAAATAGTGGATGCACGAACAATTCAACGAGATTATTTTAAAAGTATTGAAATACGGTTTGCTAATTTAAAAAATAGCCATATAAATTCTATTGGCGGTTCTTTAGGAATGATAATGAATACATATAAAGAACTGGATGGGGCTGGCGGTTCTTTTATAGTTAATTTAGGAAGAACACGAAGAAATTCTTTAGCGAAAGAACCCACTAGGCAATTATTATGCGATATATTAGACAACCAGGAATTATTTAATGCCGCTATTCTACGTGCTAAGGATGCTGAAGATAATGATATAGACATCATTAATTTATTTGATAACATCTACAGTGTATTTATTTCATATAATATAGCAGAACGGAAATCACTAAATTATGAGTATTGTGTTAATAAAATGATTGAAAAATATCTTGAAGATGCTCAATCAATATTAACACTAATACAAAACTTTGTCCATTGAGGAGCATACATGAAAAAACTGATATATTTATTTTTTGAACGAATGTACCCATATATATTTGCATTTATTTTTTGCATTTTTCTTTACAAAATTAAATTTAATTTCATTAACAATTCCAATATAGATAACTTGATTGAGGGTATCATAACGATGGAGTCTATTGTTATTGGCTTGATAGGTGCAATTATACCAGTAATTTTAAGCATGAAAAATGAATCTAAATTTGTCAAATACGTTTTTGAGAATGATACCAAAGGACTGTTCAGGAAATATTTAGTATCTACCATTGGCGGTGGTTTATTAAGTTTGACATTTTCTTTATCTATGTATATACGAAATGAATACGGGGTTCTACTTGCCAATATAATATATTACTTTTGGATTTTCTTTACTGTGCTCTTTTTGCTACTCACGTATAGGAGCATGAAATATATGATTTTGATAATATTTTCTCCGGATACCGACAATAAATCTATTAATTTAGATCTTACACAGGAAGAAAAAAATATTTTAAGAAGCAAACACAAAAGAGATGATACCTCAAAATAGACGACGTGAATGTGATGTTGTAGTTTATGATTTTTCTGCCTATAAAGGATGTTTTCCCACTCACTCCTCTTCGCCTTGAAGTCATTTGTCACAATTTATCTAAGACGATCTGAACATAATGACACTTTGCAAATACAGAAATTAGTGCAAAATAGTCCTTAAACGTATTTTCTGATATCTACTCTTATTAGTGTGATTATATAATAAAAAATGACTTTGTAAAGACATAACAAACAGAAATAAAAATTTATTCTTTATATGTGTACAAAATATTTAATGAAGAAAAAACAACTTAGAAAGGAAAAGGGGTTAGAGATTTAAAAATCTGCACCGCAATGGTTGCAGTGAAATTGTTTCCCTATCTTTTTGCTACCCAATCCCCACAGTTCTGTTGATATGGCACGATTTAACAGTCCAATTTTTCTTATATTGGTTGAGCCACAATAAGTACATTTAGGGGCTCTACTATCCTCTTTCAATACCGCTTTACCATGCTCTATTTTAGCGTTAAATTCAGCAGATTGTTTTGCCAATATTTCATCTCTATGTTCAAAAAGGTCTTGGTCAAATTCTGGAGAGGATTTAATGTATTCGTCAATGAATTGTTGTTCTGTGCTTTTGTCTTTAAAACAACAATCTAAGTCATCATCCAAAAAAACATTGGGAATTGGTTCAATTGTGCTATTACAACAGTCACATTTGAAATTTTTTCTTATGTCATAAGTGTCTATTTCAAGTATTCTTCCACATTTTTACAATAGTGTAACATAAGACAGATCTCCTTTCATATTCTAATTTAACATTTATTTTATCATATAAATTATCAAGATACAAGACTCCACAACTTGTATTTGCAGATCTCCACAATCTGCTTTATGTAACTCTCCACAAGTTACAAATATTAATAGTATGAAATTCAAAACATTTAACAGTGATATTGATAAAATAAGTTCTAAATGGGGAATGTTTGGACGTTCATTTAATGATATTGGAACCGCTATTATTGGAAAAATAAATGATATAAATAGAGCATTTCAGGCAACAAATGGTGATTTGATTGGTTCAATCAAGGATTCAGATAGTATATGGAAAAGATTATATCCAAGCAAAGAATCTATAAAATCTCATATAATTGATATTGATGCCTTATTCCCAAAGCAAGATGATTCTTATTTTTCTTCAAAGCTAACAAAATTAGTTGCATTTAATCAAAAAGTTTCAGACGGAAGCAAAAAATGGCAAGATTACTTTAAAAATCTATCAGACGGTGAAAAATGGCAAATAGAATTTGTCCAAAATACTGATCTTCAAAAGGCAAGTTTATCTGATGTTAAAAAGGCATATGACTCAGCCCGTACCTCCGCTCTCGCTCACAACGAAGCAATCAAAGCACAGACATTCTCTGCCAAAGCAGGTAAAGTAGCACTCCAGGCACTTGCAACGGTTGGGAATATGCTTGCTATGTGGGCTATAACTAAAGGTCTGGAACTTGCTGTAAAAGGTATAGACAACCTTGTCCACTCAGCAGAACATTGCAAAGAGCGTGCAGATGAACTGATGTCCTCCTACCAGTCTGCACTTGATAAGGCAAATAGTAACGCAAAAACTGTTGAAGATTTAGCAGCAAGATATGTAGAATTATCAAAAGATGTAAACAACCTTGGCGAGACATATGGTCTGACGGCAGAAGAAACAAAAGAATACCATGACATTTGCAATAAAATAGCTGACATGTTCCCCACTCTCGTACAGGGCTACACCAATGAAGGTAATGCTATCCTGTCTCTCAAAGGCAACGTAGAACAACTTCGTGACGCTTATAAGGAAGCACAGCAAGAAGCCTACAATATGCTGATTGTGTCAGGGAAAGATTCTGATGGAAATGATATTATTAAAAATTTCCAAAATGTAATCTCCAACAATAACCCCTTCATCAAACTTGATTCATCTGCAAACGAATATCTAGAAATAATAAAGATCCTACATAAAGCCATGCTTACTTCTGAGGAAGATTATGACAAGATGTATAATGCTATGCTTGGCGGTGGAAACAAACTGACCATCGATTATAACATGAGTCAGGCTCAGCTGAATAAAGTAAAGAAGACCCTAAAGGATATCGGTTTTCAAGCGGATCTAACGGATGAGGACAAACGTAGTATCAATGCAAGTGTAAAAGCATATATCCAGACTTATCAAGCAGAAATTGACCTAGTGTTATGTACCACTCAAATTTAGTATATCTAACTCTCTCTACAGAGAGTCAGATACAATGGTAGGATACAGTGATATAAGTTTGATTCTGGCATCTCCATTTTGAAAATGCCATAGTATTTTTGCCTGTTCCCGATTACGTTCCGCTTCCCATGCAGCTATTTCCATCTTGAGGGTTTCAATGCTATCTATTCTTCGGGAAAGGCATTGTCTGGTCAGGACATTCAGTTCGATCTCTGCCATGTCCAGCCAACTCCCATGTTTGGGAGTATAGTGGATCTCAAGGCGCTTCATGATCCTGTGCGCCTCCTGTGGTGGAAATGCCTTATATAGCGAGGCTGCCTTATGTGTATTGAGGTTGTCCATTACCAGTATGATTTTTGTGGCATTTGGATACATCTCGTCCGAAAGATATTTTATTTCATGTGCCCAGTCAAGAGCCGTACGATGTTCGTGGACACTGGTATGGTGCCTGCCACCGAGCGGCTCCACAAATGCAAAAATACTACAGGTGCCATTGCGGACGTATTCGGAGTCAATCTTCTGGTTGTCACCCGGCCGCATTGCAAGGGGCTCCCTGGCATTTCCAAGCAACTGGTATGGTTTCTCGTCCATGCACACGACAGGATATTGGGGGTTGTATGGCTGTTCATATATATCAAGAACATCCTCCATACATGCTACGAATTCGGCATCTCCTTTTTTGGGGATACACCAGTATTCGTTTCGGTGAGGTTGAAGCCTGTTTTTTTTAAGGCACGGCCGATTGCGTTTTTCCCCACTGGCGTATCAAGGACAACCTTTGCCTCTTTCTCCAGAAGCCGTAGCGTCCAACGGGAATGCCCTTCTGGTGCAGGGCTACATGCAATCTCGATCAGACGTGCTTCTGCACGGCCATCAAGCTTGCGTCTTGCATTATCGGAATTGACATTCCGCTTTATGGAAGTAACCGAA
>JAMPGX010000022.1 GCA_023663725.1 bacterium
GTATCTGGTCAGTAGATTTGTTATGGCATACCTAATTTCAATCGTTACAGATTAAGTATATCCCTTTATGGTATAAATTTCAACATCAAATAATATGAAAATCTAATCTTGTTTACGACACAAAAAAACACCCTGTTAACAATGCGATTTGTCAACAGGGAACTTTTACGAATTTTCCTTTTCGTTGCCAGCAACGTTTCCCAGGTTTTTATGTGGCGAATTCCCAACAATTTCAATTCCCTGGCTCACGGCTACGGTAACCTCAATATCCTTCTGTACCTGACTTGAATTAAACCGATACAAAACTTTACCTTTTAATGACTGCACATATTGCGGCGGAAGACGGTTCAAGGCATAGGCGGCTATATCCATTTTACAGTACTCACATTGACAATATGACGTATTCGGCAGCAATTGGTCAATCTTGTTCAGCACTGTCTCTTCCATTAAGTTTATCAAGCCTATCATGTAAATTACTCCATCCTTGGTATTTCTATACCGCTAATTAATCGCTCTTTTATTAGTATAGTACTAATCTCACAATATAGCAATCCCTATTTTATGAATTTCATTATTTTTTCAGACTATCCCCTCCTGTTGGAGCGCCGCCATATCTTTCTCTTCTGCGCCTCATTTATCAGCATATCCCGAAAATCAGGATGGGCGATGGAGATCAGCGCCTCCGCCCGCTCCCAGGTGGAGCGCCCCTCCAGATTGATCACGCCGTATTCCGTCGCCAGAAAATATACCTGACTGCGCGGTGAAGTAATAATATCCCCGTCGAACTGAGGCTTGATGCGGGAGTGCTTGACCCCGTGACGGTCCGTATGTACAGAGCTCATACAGATAAAAGCCTTGCCGCCCCGAGAAGCGGATGCTCCGATCAGAAAGTCCAGCTGTCCACCCGTGCCGCTGATCTGTCGTACTCCGGCGCTCTCCGCCGCCACCTGACCATACAGATCCACCGCTACGCAGCTGTTGATGGACACCATATTGTCGATCTGAGCGATCACGCTGGGCCGGTTCACATACTCCAGCGGATAGGCCGCCACGCCGTGGTTGTCGTCCAGCCATTCATACAGCTCCACAGAGCCCAGAGCGCAGCCAAAGACTCCCTTGCCCCTGTCGATGCTCTTCTTCCGGTTGGTGAGCTTGCCCGCCCTGTACATGCTCAGATATGCGTCGGAACACAGCTCCGTGTGCATGCCCAGATCCTTCAAATCAGACTGAGCGATCAGCTCGCCAAGCGCGTTCGGCATACTGCCGATGCCCAGCTGCAGAGTGGCGCCATCCACGATATAGGGAATGATATGTCCGGCAATCTGTCGGTCCACATCTCGCGGCACAAAGGGTCTGCTGCTCTCAAAGGGAGCATGGGAACCCTCCACGATGTAATCCACCTCCGAGATATGGATACACTCATCATAGCCCCCGTGAATCTTGGGCATATGCTCATTGACCTCCACAATCACGATATCCGCCATCCGAGCGATCGGCGCCGCCACTCCGGTGTTGACCGAAAAATTAAAATATCCGTGCTTGTCCATGGGCGAAACACTGACCATGACCACGTTTACATCCAGGAAAAATTCATAGTAGGCCGCATTGTTGTGAAATACCATCGGAATATAGTAGCATAGCCCCCTGTCACAGAGTCCGCGCTCATAGGAGGAGCAATGCCAACTGTGATAGGTGAAGTGCTCCTGGCTCTCATCACACTCCGCCACATGGATGGGACCGTCGATCAGATTGCCCCGTATCTTCACATCCCGCAGTTCGTCCCTGCGGGCTGCCAGAGCCTGATCCAGCAGCACCGGCTTGCCCAGACAGCTCGTGTAATCCACCCAGTCTCCGCTTTTCACAACCGCTGCCGCCTCCTGCGGCGTGCGCAGCTTACGCTGATACTGCGATAAAAAATCGTGCATACCTTCCCCCTTTTCTCGGATATGTAGATGACATTTCATCAGTCATAATCAACCTGTATCAGACACAGCCCCTGAGCCGGAGCCGTAGGCCCCGCCTTCTGGCGCTCCTTTGACTGCAATGCCTCCTGTAGCTGCTCCTTCCCCATACGCCCCCAGCCAATCTCCAGCAGAGTGCCCACTATAATCCGCACCATATTTTGCAGAAAACCCGTCCCATGGAACGTAAAATAAATATAGCTGCCCTCCCGCTCAATGCCTATCCTGTCCACCTTGCGCACCGTGGACTTTTTCATCCTGGGATTCATGCAGAAATTGCGATAGTCATGCTCACCTATCAGCAGGGCCGCCGCCTCGCGCATGGCCTCTATATCCGGAGTTTCCTCCAGCGCATACACATACTTGCGGTCAAACACCGGCTTGACGGGACCGTCAAAGCAGGTATAACAGTACGTTTTCCCTGTGGCGTTGTACCTGGCGTGGAAGCGGGGGCCAGCCTCCCTCACCTCCTTGACACCGATATTGTCCGGCAGATAGCGGTTCAGATAGTCTCTGATCTCCTCTGGGGCAAGCTTCACATCCAACAGCGCGTTTGCCACCATACCGCGCGCGTGGACGCCTGCGTCCGTGCGACCCGCCCCGATCACCTCCACCGGAGCGCCACACAGTCGCTCCAGCACTGCCTCCAGCTTGCCCTGAATCGTATCGTGATCCGGCTGCCGTTGCCAGCCATAATACCTGCTCCCGTCATACATAATGATAAATCTGTAGTTCTGCTCCACCTTAACCTCTTTCTCCGATAAACTGCTTTTTGACCTTCAATAACTGTTCCATCTGCCTGAGAATATAGAATAACACCGCCCTGGCCTCAAATTCCTCTCTGCTTTGGGGAAGAGGCTGAGTCTGCATATCCGCATACAACTCTTCCATCTGCGCAAGCAGACCCTCAACATTATTGTAGCGGTGGTATTCCTGCCGAACTCGCTCAAGGAGCAGCGCCACCTGCCCTGCTTGGCGTGGCTGATAGGAGATGCCCCTGATATTTTCGCGGATCGCCCGCAGGATCACCGTCTGCCGTTGACGCATCCGCACATAGTCCAGCTCATAAGTGTCTCTCGAGAACGGGGTGTTGCCATAATTTTCCACCGCGCAGTCCTCCGCCTGACGCAGCGCCTGCAGCAACTCCTCCTCGACAGCCTGCCACGGTTCATGGCCCTGCGTCTCATTTGACTCCGCGTAGCCGGGTTCCTCACCGTCAGAATAGCTTCCCCGCATCAACTGTCTGGACATGTCACCCAATATTTCCCTGATCAGTCCGTCCACCCTGTCAGAGAGCCTGGTAAACTGCTCTCTTCGGCCCCGCAGATGGAGATTGACCAGAATCCCTGCTCCTGTACCCACGATAAACAGCAGCGCTTCATTCCAAAGCAGAGGGAAAAAACAGCCTTGTATCCAAAAATGGCTGACCAGAACAGAGTCCATGGCGATGGCCTCCTGCCACCGCATGACCAGACACAGCAGCACAAACAGAAATAAATATATCCCAAAGGCCCACACCGTATAGCCAAGCAGCCCATAGCAGGCCCCTGCCAATATCAGCGCACACAGGAATGCCAGCGCTCTTTTACCCGCTGTCCGTAACGTCTCCAGCTTGGTGCCCTGAATGCTGAGTATGGTAATGATTCCCGCAGTGGCGGAATATTTCAGCCCCAGCGCCTCGGAGCTCGCTATGGCAAGCACCGCAGCCAGGGCGAGCTTCAGGCTCTTCGTCAATTTTGGCAGCAGGCTACCCTTCATGTACACTCCCCTTATCTTCCTGAAAACACCGCTCCCTGATCTCCACCACTTTTCTCTGTGCCGCCAGGATATCCTCCTCCGTCCCCTGCCAGTTGTCTATATCCTCGCAGGTAAAAGCCAGCATCCGCGGAGACAGGTTGGACAGAAAACGCACTGCCACCTCGCCGGAGGCGCCGCACATGGCCGCTGTGAATACATCATTGTCCAGATTGCGCAGGATGGTCTGTATCGCGAAATCCCCCAGCTGCGTAAAGTCCTCCAGAAGAACCGTTGCTTCGCTGTACGGCTTCTTGTTCCGGTATCGCTCCGATATCTCCTCCCTGCTGCACTCCGGCGTGATATCCCCCATGATTTTCTCCCGATAGCGAATTCCTATATAGGAGGCCACCGTCTCCTTGATCTCCTCCAGATGCTCGCCGGAGCAGATAGCACGCAGGGCGGCCACTACCATAGGCCCCTCATTCTGCTCTTGTGGCAGGGTCTTCGCATAGTTGCGCAGCAGCTCCCACACCCTGTCCGGCTCCATCTGCCTCCTGAATGCCATCAGAAAATAGCGGATGGCAAAGGGAAGAAATTCACTGCCGCCCTGAAAGCGCGCGATTTCCTCCTCCAGAGCCAGCAGTCCCTTCTGTCTGCTGAGCTCGCTGCACCGCAGCAGGTCTCCCGCTATGGCCGCCAGGCGGAGCTGTTCTTCGCCATAGATGCCCATCTGCCCCAACTGCTTCTCCCTGCGCCCCACCAGTTCATCCATTGTACAGTCATAAAAATCCGCCAGCATCCAGAGCAGGTCCACGCTCGGCACCGCCAGATTCCTCTCCCATTTGGACACCGCCGCCGGACTCACGCACAGCACCTGTGCAAGCTGCTCCTGTGTCATGCCCTTCGCCATTCTCAAGGCATACAACCTGTTGCCCATGGCAATTCTGTGATACTCCATATCCATGCCTCCTAATTAAATCGCTGCGCGATGGCGGCCCACCCTGTAGAGCCGTCCCGCCTGTATTCAGTATAGCAGGCAGGTAAAATTGGAGCAACGGAATAAAAGTCGTATTGTTCAACCGCAGGTTTTGTCCTGCGCATTCTGCAACAGGATCTGCTCTCTCTGGATGAAGGGATAACGGATCAGCTCGGCACTGTCCAGATGTTCCAGTTTCATATCCACCGCCGTGATCCGATGGTTGTCATAGGTGGTATAATACAGGATACCCCTGTCTGCATTGTAGCAGGAGGTATATATGGTATACTCGAATTTGCCTTCCTCGACCTCACAGCATCCTCTCTGCTGATCTACACTGCCCAGAATATGAAAAAACTGGCTGACGCTCTCCTCCTCGCCGGCGCCGGAGATGGAATTCATCTTCACAAAGGACGCTCTGACAAAACGGGACTGGGAGGACAGATCCCCCGGAAGTCCCAGCGCGCCCATCCCGCGGCTGTAGGTCCGCAGATCCAGCTTGTCGGAAAAGAGGTTGCAGGGGTCTTTCGGCGACAGACGCATATAGTTGTTCAACTGAAAAAGCTGTCGGTCGAAGGGCGGATTATTGGTCAGCACGCCCACCGGATTCTCATATATCCGAAGCCCCTCCTGTACCGACTCCACGACAATGGCCCTGCTGCGGTCAGCGATCATCCAGTGCAGCTGCGCCGGAGATAATGTCTCATCAAAGGGCGTATCCGTCAGATTGATTCTCCCAAGCAGGGCTCTGACCTCCTCAACCGTGGCGCATTGCCCCAGTATCCAGGGAATGAACTCAAAAGTAGCCACATTATCCCTGCCCGGCTGCTCTTTCCGATAGACTGCGTTACCCACAAAATTCAATCCCGCCATCCCCAGCCCTTTCTCGTTCACCGCCTCGTAATACAGAGGGCAGCCCTTTGCCATATGAGCTATACCGATCATGGCGTAATGATTGTTCACAGTATCCTGAAAGCGATAAACGAGGGGAAAATTGCGCGGAGTGATCACTATCTCCTCCCCGTAGGAAAATTCATAGTCCAGAGTACGTCCAAAATAATTATCTTTTGTCTGATAGGTTGCCGCTGTACACATATTCAAGCCCTCCTGCGTCCCATTGAAATAAAGACATCCCCATATAAATCATAACACAAATATAGAAAAAATAAACCAACTATCTTTAATTTCAATCAACAGGCTTCCGTCGACATTATGGTATGGAAAAGCCGCCCGGTTTCCAAAAGCCGGTGGCTTTTCCCTTGCCAATTTCCTGCCTATAAAGGATTCTCAAGAACATATATGATACCAGCTCTCTTGTTCCCTTTTTTGATCCACCTTATGTATATTTACTGCCCCTTCACGATCTTGTCGCGGTATGCTTTCCATTTCTCAAATGAGGTGGGTTCACCCGGAAGGAAAAATTCCCCTGTACTGCAGTCTATGAGCCGGGTGTTCAAGTCGGCAACCAAGATAGCAAATACCTCTTTCGGCTCTCCGCCCCTGATCAGCAGCATGATCGATTCCGCCTCTTCCTCTTCGCCCACGCAAAACTCAATAGACCATTGATCACTGTCCAGCTCCTGCCATGAAAGGTTCTCACAGTTGTAGACCGCACCCAGTTCAGCCGCTATTTTCCTGACCTCGTCAGCGATTTCCGCCTGCTTAAACGGAATGATATTTTCGCTTTCGATCTCGTCAAGCGCCTCACTGTTATTTTTCGTCCTAATCATTACCACATCCCAGCTCATAAGCCATTCCCTTCGCCGCCGTTACTCTATTACCAGTCTGTAATACTCCTCGCCATCCTCCTCATAGGGCTCAGCGTATATGCGTCCGCCGATGATGGCCCGCAGCCGCCGGATATTTTCTATCTCTCCAGAGCCAAACTCCTGATAACAGACCGTGTCGCTCTTCTCATTGAGCGACTCAAAGAAATCCGTGACAAACAGAGAGAATTCATCCAGCAGACCTTCAAACGGCACCTGTGAGATGTACTGCGGACATCCCTCTTCCTCCCCATAGCAATCCGGCTCCTGCTCAAAAGTCAGGGAAGTCACATAGATTTCCTTTGACATGATCCCATATGGGTCCTTCGTCCGGTAGATTCCCTCTTCCACCTGCTCATAATCCGATGTGGCATATTTCTCTGGGGTATAGTTTTGGAAATTTTTCATACTTTTATCCTCCTTGTTTTTAAATGCGGTGTCCGTGACTCACTCCCCGCTCTCCGCGCCGCGAAATGTGACCAGGCGCAGGTCCACGGTCAACGTCGGTCGCACGCCAAAGCCCTCCAGACCCGCATTCTCCTGTCTGGTGATCTCCGCCAGATATCCGTTGTTCACGAGATAGCACAGGCTGGCCATTCCCTGCACCGGTTCGCGAAGCCACCAGCTATAATTCTCAACGCCATATGTATCGTAGTCCAATTGATACCAGTAGCTCTGATCCTGCTCGACCGCCGCCTCTGTGGGCGATGCAAATTTGCTGATTCCAGCCTGGTCAAACCATGCCAGCTCCTCCAAGGACAGCAGCCACACTCTGTCATGAGTAATCACGCTGTCAGCGGTCGAGAGTGCATTCCCCTTCGTCACCAGCTCTGTCTCCACGATCGCGCCGCGTTCCTCCGGCGTAAATCCGTAGAGAAATCCCGCCTCCGTCTGATAGCCGTTTTTCTTTTCCGCCATTGCCGCCGCCACTGGCGGCTGGCCGGAGTAAGCGACTACCTCGGTATCGGCATTCAGCCACGCCCTCAGATTGGACTCGCTCCAATCACTGTTGCCGCGCACCCTCGCCTGCAGAGCCATGTCAGCGTTCACCTCGGCCCCTCTCGTCCAATAGTCTATGTCCCCGTCATAGTTGTAGCGCCCGCTCTCCGCCGCGTCATACGCCTTCATCGTCAGGATATGCGCAGCCACAAGAACCGCCTCTGTGCCGTCCTCGTTAATGCACAGCACACGCCATGCAATATCCTCGTTCAGATAGCTGCCAAACAGCACCGTCTCACCCACAGAGACGCAGGCCGGCTCCGGCTTGTCCTGTGCGGTCCCGAACCCCCGTATGGCTAAACAGGCGATCGCCGCAATCACCAGCACAGCGGCCAATGCCGCAAAAATCCCCGCTTTCCGGCCGACAATACCCCTGTGTCTTCCACTGTCGCCACCCGCAGCGCCACCGTGTCTCCCACTGTCTCCGCCTACAGCGCCGCCATGTCTCCTATTGTCTCCGCCTACAGCGCTCCTCGCGCCTGACTGGACCCTGCTGAGAGTTTCGCATCCGCCCGAGCCCTGCCCTGCTTTCTCTCTTGCCGCCAGGTCCTGCGCGAACGCCACGATATCGGCATAGTCCTCCCGCGGCTTGGCGTTGACCCACTGGTGCGTCATCAGGAAATATTCCATGGATTTGGACAGCGCAACCTCCTCGATCTTGTACACCAGAATCGGCGTACCGCCGCTGACCGCGTGCTCCACCTCCCGCAGTACATGGGGAGAACTGTTTGCGCTCTGCGACATCAGCAGAACCATCGCCGCCGACTCATCCAGGCCGTTGATGATCTCCTCCGCGTATTCTTTTCCCGGACGGATATCCCTCGGCGCGATAAAGCATTGCACACCGCTTCTCTCCAGCCTCTCACAGATCTGTCCGGCAATGGCTGCATCCCTGGAGGAATGTGATAGAAATACCTGCATAGTCCCGTTCTCCCTAACGACGAACCCATTTCCCCAAAAGCGTCTTTTTGTAGTGAGATAACTCCGTCAGCGCCTCCGGATGGTCGCCAGCCTTACGCAGATACTCCACTCCCTTGGGGATATCCACGGGCACGCCCAGTCCGTTGGCATAGATCATTCCTCTGAGATAGTCCGCCTCCCAGTAGGTCCAGTTCATCAGATTCAGCATCTGGAGAGCCAGCGCATAATCCTGCTTCGTTCCATAGCCATAGAAAAAGCATTGAGCCAGATAAAATACGCCCCATCTGCTCCCTTTATTATACCCCTGGTACAGATAATTGTATGCCTTCGCATAATCCTGCGCAACCCCTCTACCCTGCAAATAGGCTCTGCCCAGCATATCATACGCTCTGGTCACACCGAAAGGAATATCCTTCTCAAAGCATTGGACTGCATAGACCTCGTCCTTCTGTGTGCCAATGCCCTTATAATACATATTGCCCATATCGCTGTAAGCGCCCGGATGCCCTCCCTCGGCTGCCTGCCTGTACCAATACAGAGCCTCCTCGTTGCGACCAGCCTTCTCCAATTCATCGGCATAGATAGCCTGGTGAATCGGATAGCCGCGCTCTGCGCCCTTCTTCCAGATATCCCTGGCCTTTTCCGGCCTGGGCGCGATGATCCCCTCATCTCCCTGCGTATAGTATTGATTGAGATTGTTGGCGGCAAAATACATCCCGCCCTCAAACGCCTTCCAGAACCAGTCCTCGCACTTCTCAATGTTTTCTTTCAGATAGGTCTTATATTCCGCCTGGCTGAAAAAGGAATTCTTATTTTTACCCTGAATGCGCACAAAATCCCACCAGAAGTATGTATTGGCAACCGTATACTGACAGAAAGCCTCGCCGCCCTGCGCCAGCTCCAACACCTCATCGAAAGCCTCCTGCAAGTTGGCGAAGGGCATCTTTTCCTCCTGCTCCGGCCCCAGCTCCCCCATGCGCATTGACACCAGTACTCCCAGCGCGCTGCCCTGCTCCACAGACCTGTGCATCAGTTCGATCGCCCGATCGTCATCCTCGGGAAATCCATGGCCGACCCACACATATTGGTGCCCACAGTAACACCTGGCCAGAAGACAGGAGGCATCGCCATCCCCCTCCTCCGAAGCCCGTTCCAGCAGGGCGAAGGCCGCCTTGCCCCGACCGGTGCGTACATTGTAATAGATATCCTGAAGCGCCTGCTTCACCTCGTCTGATAATACCTTTGCCATATATATCACTCTCCTTTTATTCCCGTCTTCCCTTTGGGGTTCAGGTTACAGGTCGTAAGGCGTCACCTGGTAGACATAATAATTGAGCCAATTGCTGTACAGATTGTTGCTGTGTGAGCGCCACTGTAGCAGAGGACGCTGGCTCGGATCGTCGTCCGGATAATAATTGTACGGCACCTGGATGGGCAGGCCCTTGTCCAGATCGCGGTGATACTCATTGTTCAGGGTATAGCGGTCATACTCCGGGTGGCCATTGACAAATATCTTCTTGCCACTCTCCGCGATGGCCAAAAATACACCCGCCTCCTTCCCCTCCGCCAGCACTGTCAGCTGCGGGCAGGCATGGATAGCCTCCGCCGGAGTCTCCGTATGACGGCTGTGAGGAGCCAGAAATATATCGTCAAAGCCCCGCACCAGTGGGATCTTCCGATTGGAAACCCGATGGGGATACACCCCAAAGAGCTTCTGGGGGAGCTTGCGCTTATTGATTCCGTAATAATGATAGAATCCGGCCTGCGCTCCCCAGCAGATATGCAGCGTGGAGGTCACATGGCTCTCCGCCCAGTCCATGATCTGACAGATTTCCTCCCAGTAGTCCACCTCCTCAAAAGTGATATCCTCCACCGGAGCTCCCGTGATGATCAACCCGTCGAATTTCCGCTCCCGCACCTCGTCCAGAGTGGTATAGAACTTATTTAGATGATTGGCAGGCGTATTGATGGAAATATGGCTCTTCACATTCAGGAAAGTCACATCCACCTGCAGCGGCGTGTTGGACAGAGCCCGCAGAAGCTGTAGCTCCGTGTCCTGCTTCACCGGCATGATATTCAGAATCATGACCTGCAGCGGCCGGATGTCCTGGTGCATGGCCCGATTCTCATCCATTACAAATATATTCTCATTCTCCAGTATCTCCTTAGCCGGGAGATCGCTCTGTGTCTTAATCGGCATAATGATCTACTCCTCTCCTCATCTCTGTTTCTTTCTAGCTGATCGCCGCCAGGACGCTGGCCAGCCGTATCCGGTCAGCGGGCCTTGAAAAACGTCAGCGCTTAACGAGGTATTGCCGGATTTATCCGGCACGAGTTTAGCGACTGTTACGTTTTTCACGGAGCGAGAGCGCCCCGCAGACCGGATACGGCTGGCCAGCGTCCGTCCCGGTCTTAGCCCGATTAATGTGAATCATCCCTACAGATATTTTGCCATAAAATCCTCTTCTGTCAAGATCGGTATCCCCAATTCCTTCGCCTTTTTGTTTTTGGAAGAATTGGAAGCGAAATCGTTGTTGACCAGACACTCCGTCTTGGAGGTGACGCTGCCCGTGACCTTGCCGCCCCGCTGCTCGATCACATCCTTGAGTTCATTGCGACTGCCAAAGTGATTCAGGCTCCCCGTGATGCAGAAGCCCTTGCCCGCCAGATTCTGCTCTGCGGCCACCTGCACTGTCTGGATGTGCAGCTCCTCCATCAGCTTCCGCAGCCGCCGCACATTCTCCTCATCCTGCATATACTCCACAAAGGCGGTGGCAATCACCTCGCCCACCCCCTCGATGGCGCTCAGCTCCTCCACGTCCGCCTGCAGCATCTGCTCCAGATCATAGTCAAAATGCCTGCACAGCATCTTGGCATTGGCCACGCCGATATTGGCGATTCCAAGGGCGTAGATCACCTGGGGCAGCGTGGCCTCCCGAGACTTTTCTACGCCGGCCAGCAGATTCTGATAAGAACGCTCTCCAAAGCCCTCCATGGAGGTAATTTCCTCATGGTAGCGGTCCAAATGATAGAGGTCCGAAAACTCATGCAAAAATCCATGACTCAAAAACTTCTCCAGCGTGGCCTCCGACAATCCGTCTATATTCATGGCGTCCCTGCTGACAAAGAGGGTAAACGCCTTGATCTTCTTGGCGTCGCAGTCCTCGTTGGTGCAGTACAGGCTCTGGGCGTCCGCCACCTGACGAATCTCCGTCCTGCCGCCGCAGACAGGACAGACCTCAGGGATTTCCACCGTGTCGCTTCCCGTTAAATTCTCCGCAATCTGGGGAATAATCATATTGGCCTTGTAAACCGTGATCCTGTCTCCGATTCCCAGCTTCAATCCCCGCAGGATACTGATATTGTGTACCGAGGCTCTGCTCACCGTGGTGCCCTCCAGCTCCACCGGTTCAAAGATTGCCACAGGATTGATCAGTCCTGTCCGGCTGGGGCTCCACTCGATCTCCTTAAGCGTGGTCTCGCGAAGCTCATCCGCCCACTTGAAAGCGATGGAATGCCTGGGAAACTTGGCTGTTCGCCCCAAAGACTGCCCGTAGGCGATATCCTCAAAGGTCAGCACCAGACCGTCCGACGGAATCTCATAGCTCTCAACCCGCTGCGCGAAATCCTCGACAGCCTCCAGAATCGTGTCCTGTGTCACCGTCACTCTCTGCACCACCTCAAAGCCCTGTTGCTCCAAAAAATCAAATTGCGCCTCTCTGGAATTGGCAAAATCCATGCCCTCGGCCCGCACCAGATTAAACGCCACAAACCGCACTCTTCTCCGGGCAGTGATCTCGTTATTCAACTGGCGCACAGAGCCGCTGCACAGATTGCGGGGGTTCTTATATCGGGCATCCACATCCTCGATCTGACTGTTGATCTGCTCAAAGTCCGGATAGCTGATCACCGCTTCTCCCCGCAGTACCAGCTCTCCCGTAAACCTTATATTTAGTGGCAGGTTGATAAATGTCCTGGCATTGCCGGTAATCACCTCTCCCACCTCACCGTTTCCTCTGGTTACCGCTTTTGCAAGTTTTCCGTCGCGATAAGTGAGCACAATCGTCAATCCATCCAATTTCCAGCTGAGTATTGCAGGCTGTCCCTGCAGCCAGGAGCGCAGTTCCTCGCGATCCTTGGTCTTGTCCAGAGAAAGCATGGGCGTCTCATGAGCCTCCTTGGGAAGCTCATCCACGGCTTCGTATCCCACATGTTGTGTAGGACTTCCCGACAGGATAATCCCTGTCTCCCGCTCCAACTGCTCCAGCTCGTCATAGAGTCTGTCATACTCATAATTGCTCATGATCTCCTGGTCCTGAGCATAGTAGGCTCTGGAAGCCCTGCCCAGAAGCTCTGTCAACTCCTTGATCCGATCCCGTTTTTCCATAGCCGTCTTAATCCTTTCTATATTATAGTTCCGCATGTTTCCTCCAAGCACACACTCCGGTGATGCATGACTGGCCGCTTTCCAGCGTCCTGTCTTGCATCAGTGCGCTTTCCGGATACATGCTGTTTTTTATTGTTCCTCATAGTTCCGCATGTTTCCTCCAAGCGCACACTCCGGTGATGCATGCTGCTTAGTCTCTGCTTCGCATGCTCCCCGCATCCCTGTAGAGCTGCTCCAGTTCCTGTCCTTGCACCTCGCGGTATTCTCCTGGGCTCAGCGTACCCAACTCAATATTCATGATTCGAATGCGCTTAAGCTGCCGCACCTCATAGCCGCAAGCCTGGCACATTCGCCGAATCTGGCGGTTGAGTCCCTGCGTCAAAGTGATCTGGAATGTGAATTTTCCTGTCTGTCTGACCTGACAGGGCCTCGTGGTCTGCCTCAATTCCCGCAGATACACGCCCGCAGCCATTTTATCCAGAAGCTGCGCGGTTATCTCTCTGTCTACTTTGACTGTATACTCCTTTTCATGCCCATGAGCTCCCCGCATGACGGCCTCGATCAAATCCCCATCATTGGTCAACAATAGCAGCCCCTCCGAATCCTTGTCCAGTCGTCCGGCGTAGGTGACCCGCACCGGATATTGCACATAATCCCGAATTAGCTTCTCCGCATGACGATCCCGCTCCGTGCAAGTTACACCCACCGGCTTATAAAATGCCAGCACTACCTTCCGAGGCTTTCCCGAAAGCTGCTTTCCACCCACTGCTATTCTGTCCTGCTCCGTAACCCGACAGCCCATGGCCGCACTCCTGCCATTTACCGTGACCAGTCCCTGCTCGATAAGCCTGTCTGCCTCCCGTCGGGAGCATATACCACAATCCGCCAAGTATTTATTCAACCTAACCTTATCCAAACTGCCCTCTCTCCCAAATCATTCACATACATACTGCCTTCCGTCTGTATTTCGCTGACTGCGTCGGCTGTACACCGTCAGTTCACGCCCACGGTTCTCCCTCCTCCAGCAGCCACACCTCCGGTATCTCGTCCCTCTCCTCCAGCCCATCCTTGGCCAGACGGTCTGCCAACTCGTTGTAATATACATTGGTGTGAGCCTCCACCTTGGTGAAGCACATTTGAATACTTCCCATCCAGCGTCTCATGGCCGCCGCATATTTCTGGGTCAACTCCGTCTTGCTCTTCCATTCACCTGTAACCCATTTTTCTATGCCCGCATAGTCGTAGCGCAGCTCAATCCGCTGAAATCTGTTCTTGATGGCCCATCGAACGGCGAACATGGCTCCCAACATCTCTCCTGACACATTGCGGAGACTGGCCGTTTCAGGATTCACTCCACTGCCATTTTCTACATAGACAGTGTCATCCGGCAGGATAAACACACAGCCAAAGGCATATTTTCTGAGAGAATGCTCATAACTGCCATCCACATAGGCCACCAGCCCACCGCCTGAATCCCCCATGCCTCTGGGACGATTTTCCCTGTCGAGAAGCGCTCTCCTATTCACAGCCATCCTCTTATCTGCCCGTCTCTGAGCAGATGGCTCCGCCGTATATGCGGTTCCCTCCATATAGGACACAGCCTCCTCCATAGTCCTGAAGCTCTTGTATTCCGCAGCCGGATAGCCGTCCACGGCCTCTTGGCAGGCGTTCCAATTGTCCAGTATCCCGATAACTCTTCCTCTGCGCACCGCATATAATTTCTTTGCCGCCATCTCCGCCTCCGCTATCTGCCGCCGCTCTTATCCCATCTACACCAGCCGCCTCATCCCTATCCCAATGTGGCACAGAGCCACTGCCCCGCAAGGCTGTGGCTCTGTATAGTATACTAGCATATTTTTGCCCACAGGACAATAAGCAATCACATATTGCACTCATTCATTCCAGAACATATCCCGCCAAAACCAGCAGAGACCCATGCCATCCGCACACATCTCTGTCGGCCGACATACAATAAACCAAGAAAAATGACAGGAAGTTCCCTATTATGTATTTTTTCATCGGTTTTCTACTGCTGATCATCCTGTGTCTGGGACTATGCTTCTGGCGCAGACACAGGGCCATCAAAAAAGTCTGCTGCATGTCATGTCATGACAAGCAGCAGCTTTTGGACACGATTCTGGAGCCATTCGGCTATTATTATGTCTGCGACCAGGATCTGGTGTCCACGCGCAATGACGCCTGGCAGCGCGAGGCAGGCTATACAGCTCTCTTTGACAAGGCTGCGCTTGCTTTCCACATGGTGTTTGACGCATTGCCGGTCTATTTCGACTACTGCGGCAGGACCTGGCTCATCGAGCTATGGAAAGGCCAGTATGGTATTAACGCCGGCGCCGAAGTGGGCATCTATCATGCGGACGGCTTGCTGGAGCCTGACGAATACGACACCGCCCATTTTGAGGCTGCGGCCGACAACGAGCGGCTGCCCGTCACCTTTAGGCTCTTTCAGGACGAGAGTCTGCTCGCCGATATGTCTCGCACTACCTGGTGGCTCACCGCATTCCTGGTAGGTATGTTCGCAAGGCCTGAACGGTTATCCATGGAGGTGACCATTGGATTTCCCTGCCAGGAGATGCAGCATCAATTCCTGACAGCTCTCGAACGCATCGGACAGGATAATAAATCTCTGCGGTATTCCTGCTGCTGTCATGGCATGCAGGTGCATATCCGCTATACCTGCGGCTGTCCCACCTCGCCCATCTGTCCGGAGCGCATCTCCTGGTTTAGAAGGCTCCGGATTCGCTGGGCGCAATTCTGCAACCGCCTTTTCTGCTGGCTTTACCGCCGCGTCACCCGTCCCTTTGACTGCACGCTGGACCGGATTCTGTTTCTGTATGAACTACTTCCCTTCGCTCTGCGCCGCATGTTCAAAAAGCCTGTTCACCGTCAGAGCAGAAGATAAACAATAATGCCGTATGCCAGAAAGGAGTTCCCCTGATATGAGTTGCTCATCCCGCTTAGACCACGCCTTCCAGAACGCCCCCATCCTACCGTTAGGCCCCTGCAGCCGCTATGTACTGATCAGCGACTGCCACAGAGGAAACGGCACATGGGGAGATAATTTTCTCAAAAATCAAAACCTTTATTTTACCGCCCTGAAACACTATTATTCTCAGGGCTACACCTATATTGAACTAGGCGATGGAGATGAGCTCTGGGAAAACAGACGCATGAGCCAGATCATAGAGATCCACAGCAATGTATTCTGGCTCCTCTCCCTGTTCTACCAGCAGGGACGGCTCTATCTGCTGTACGGCAATCACGATATGGAGAAAAAAAGACCTGGTTATTCCGACCAGGTCTGCAATACTTATTTCTGCACAGCTTCCCAATGCCATCAACCCCTATTCCCCGGACTGACGTTTTACGAGGGGCTCATCCTGGAAGCCTGCAATCCCAGAGCGCGCCTCTATCTGACTCACGGGCATCAGGCTGATCCGCTAAACTCCACCTTCTGGAAGCTTGCCCGCTTTCTGGTGCGGTATTTCTGGCAGCCTTTGGAACATTTCGGCGTGCTTGATCCCACCAGCGCCGCCAAGAACTACACGCACAAGGATCAAGTGGAACAACGTCTGGCCGACTATGCGCAGAGAACGGGACGCATCCTGATCAGCGGCCACACGCACCGCCCCAGACTCAGCTCCGATACCTCCTATCTCAATACAGGCAGCTGTGTTCATCCCCGCTGCATCACCTGTATGGAGATTGTGGGAGAACAACTCAAGTTAGTCAAATGGACCTGCGATACGAGAAGAGATAACACACTTTATGTCAGCAGAGAAGTGCTCGCTCAGACAACACTCTCCCAATTGCGCTCAGGAGCATATTCCCCATAGGCGCTTAGGGAGCTATTTCATATGGACGCATCTATATTACCGCCCTCCGGCATTGCCGGAGTCTGCTGGACATCTACTGGCATCTCCATGCCCCCCAGCTCCAGGGACACGCCGCTGTCGGCATTGCCGGAGCTATCCCCGACGCCAGAGCCGCCGACGCTCTGCTGCTTTTCCTGCGCCAGCTTTTGAAACAGAGCCTTCAGGTACGCTATATCCGCCTCCATAATCTCCCGCTGTTCATCCAGACGATGTTTTCGCTTCAATTCATCCAAATCCTCTGGGTCCAAGTCAGTCCTTCCGCCACCCAGGGCATCGGCTAACTCGTCAAGCTCTGACAGCTCCTCCAGCTCCCGCTGTGTCTGTTCCATCAGCTCCCGCGTCATTCTCTGCATCTCCTGTTGAAGCTCCCTCTGCCTTTTCTCCAGCTCGATCTCCCGCTGTCTGCTGTCTGCCGAGAGCTCCTCCTGCTCCGCCTCCTCTGCATCCGGACAGAGCTCCTCGCATTCCTCCTCCAACTCTCCAAAACAGGGACCGCCCCGTTTAGCCGTCTCCTCCTCCTGAAGATGGCGCATACGCTTTCTGGCGATACGCTCCATTTTCTCCGCATGGATGATGGCGCTCTCCAACTCCTTGTCATCATACTCCCCGCATTTCAACCGCTGTTTTAGCAGAGCGACCTTGCCCCTGGCGCGAGCTGCCACCTGTCTGGCGCTTCCGGAGGTCTTGGTCTGGAGAATCATCGACGATATCTCCTTAAAATTATAATTTAGTCGTTTGGTCTTCCTGGGGGCGGACTTTGTCACAGCTATCGTACCCACATATGTCCCATCCATGCGCCGAAGAACGGTTCTGGTAGTCACTCGATTGCCATTCCTGATCACCGTTCTCTCCGTACCGCCATGACCCGATCCAATACCGATTCCCATTTTCTCCTCCTCTTCGTCCTATAACTCATAATTGATTGCAAACTCTCTCCACAAGTGACGGAATTGGTCAATAAAAGAGACATTTCGCAAACGCTCAAAACAACTCAAATGAATATTTCTTAGTATATATATCGGATTACATGCGTAAATGATTAACCATTCTTATCTACTTTATTTTTTGCCTTTGTGTATCTCGATGCCAATGTTAAAAACTCCCAGCTCACGCATGCGTAAGCTGGGAGTTTGGAATCATCAGGTCAATGAAAATCTATGAAGTTAGCATACGCCCTGTGCCAGCATTGCCTCCACCACTTTTTCAAATCCGGCGATATTGGCGCCCGCTACATAGTCACCCTCCACACCGTAGCGCTTTGCAGCATCATCGATGTTGTGGTAGATGGTGATCATGATGTTCTGAAGCTTGGAGTCAACCTCCTCAAAGCTCCAGGACAGTCTCTCACTGTTCTGGCTCATCTCCAGAGCAGACGTGGCCACGCCGCCTGCATTGGCGGCCTTGCCGCCCACAAACAATACCTTGTTGGCCTGCAGATACTTGGTGGCATCCAACGTAGTCGGCATGTTAGCGCCCTCACAGACAGCCATAACGCCGTTGGCAACCAGCATCTTGGCATCCTCAAGGTCCAACTCATTCTGGGTAGCGCAGGGCAGCGCAATGTCACACTTGACGCTCCACACACCATGCTCACCGTTCTTCTTCTCATGATACTCGGCGCTCTTTCTTGCGGCGGCATACTCGGTCAGGCGCGCTCTCTTTACTTCCTTCACCTCTTTGAGCAGTTCCACATCAATGCCCTCCGGATCATAGATCCATCCGGTGGAATCGGAGCAGGTAACCACCTTGGCTCCCATCTGATGTGCCTTCTGAGTCGCATAGATCGCCACGTTACCTGCGCCGGATACACAGACAGTCTTGCCCTCCATGGACTGCCCATGGCATTTTAACAGCTCCTGAGTCAGGTACAGCAAGCCGTAGCCTGTAGCCTCGGTACGAGCCAGGGAACCGCCATAGGTCAAACCCTTGCCCGTCAGCACACCCTCAAAGGTTCCACGGATTCTCTTGTACTGACCGAACATGTAACCGATCTCTCTGGCGCCGGTTCCGATGTCACCAGCGGGAACATCCACATCTGCGCCAATGTATTTGCACAGCTCTGTCATAAAACTCTGGCAGAACGCCATGATCTCTCTGTCCGACTTACCCTTGGGATCGAAATCAGAGCCGCCCTTGCCGCCGCCGATGGGCAACGTGGTCAACGAATTCTTAAATATCTGCTCAAAGCCCAGGAATTTAATGATACCCAAGTTCACGGAAGGATGAAGCCGCAAGCCACCCTTGTAAGGTCCAATCGCGTTGTTGAATTGTACACGGAAGCCCCTGTTTACCTGCACCTGTCCCTTATCATCCACCCAGGGAACACGGAACATGAACTGACGGTCCGGCTCCGTAATCCTCTCCAGAATTGCATTCTTTCTATAAAGCTCCTCGTTGGCATCGATCACGGGCCTCAAAGAATCCAGGACCTCGGTAACTGCCTGCAGGAACTCCGGCTGATCAGCGTTTTTCTTCTGTACCACCTCTAGTACCTCATCAACATATGACATTGTATATGTCCTCCTTATAATGTATTTTCCCATGTTTTCTATTATATAACGACTTTTCCGATCAGGCAACATGCTTTATCACGCTAAATTTGAGAAGTTTTCTTGACTTTTTTATACAAATTGCACAAGAAAATATACATGTATACAATAATAAATTTTTAATCCCATTAGAGATATTTCGTCAGTCTTTCCACATTTTTTTCCTCAAAGGATATCAACTGTCGGGCCAGTGTGGTTGGCTTCTCCCCTGCCTCCGCATTGCGGTTTAAGATGCGGTTCATATCCATGATCCCCTGATTGCTGCCCTTGATCAGCATCTCCGCAATATGGCTGGTACTGGTGTTCAGCATGGTGTTATAGTGTATCGCTCCAGCCAGCATCAGATTTTCCACATGGCTTTCATGATACGGTTCCACCTTGGCCTGCAGCAGCTGTTCCACCGCCTGATTATGGATTTCCGAGTATTTCAGCGACTGTCTGGACATCTGCCTGGCCAGATCCTCATCATATATTTTGTCGTTGATAATGTCGATAGCTTTCATGGCCATCTCCGTATTTTTCTGAATTTCCTTATACACCGCGGCTTCCTGTGACCTCATAAGCAATTTCCTCCGAATATTAATAGTGAAAAAGGATGCTGTCATCAAGACAACATCCTTTTCTTTCCTAGTATACATCCTTTTGAGAGAATCTATACGGATCACTGCACATATTCTTCTTTTATATAACCGATCTGTCCGCTGTATATGACCTTGCACCAGCCGTCCGCCTTCTCCAACAGATCTACCGTATCTCCACCGGTCAGAACTCCCAGCTTGGCCGCATTCAGGCTGGGCGACAGGCGCACATTAATATTGGTAGTGGCTGTTACCTGTCCAATTACCTGGCTTGCGTCCGCTGTCTCCGCCACTCTCAGATACTCTGACTTAATATATCCGTCCTTGCCTTCATAGATAATATGTGTCCAGCCGTTTAGCTGCTGCTCCACGATCTGCACTTCTGTGCCGCCTGCAACCTTACCAATCTTATCCGCGCGCTCACTGTCAGAGGATCTCACATTCACTGTTGTGGTAGCCGTTCCCGACGTGGGTTGAGCAACCGCTGCTTCCACCGGAGGCTGCTCCTCTTCTCCGCCTCCGTCTTCTCCTCCCTGCGCCTCCCCGCTGTTTTGAGCGGCGAGGACCTCGCCTGTGGTCTTCTTCACATCCGCAACCAGCTCCTGCACATAGTAAAACAAATCCGCATTATTTAAAAAGATCTCATTACATTCCACATTGGTCTGATTGTTCAGTTCTACCACGTCGTCCTGCATATTCATCTCCCGGATGTACCCCAGCTCGTCATCCGGAACCACCTCATCCGTATTCAGGTACAGGCCGCTCTCGTTGGTACAGACATAGAAGGTATCCATGCCGGGAACCTCTTCCTCAAACCCCGTGACCGTCATATGGAAGTACACATAGGCCAGATAGGAGGCTTCTCTCGGTCCGGGCTTGGTATAGATCTCAATCAGCGGATAGCTCTCCACATATTTTGCCATCTCCCGAATTCGAATCCCCTCCGTATCCTCCATATAGCTGGATATGCTTTTGATAGTCTCGACATCACCTGCAGCATACGCGCTATAATAAGTGTTGATCAATGTATATAACGCTTCATTCGAATTCCTCTCCATTGTGGTTTCCTGAGGAAGTATCTCCGGCGTTGGCGTGGGAGCTTCCTCTATCGTACTCCCTGTGATAGACATCGAAGGCTGCTCCAGCTCCTCCGCACTGCTCGCCTTCAGGGAAAAGGTCACTGTCGCCACAACAGCAATAATTATTATTACAGGGAATACAAGCTTACTGTTTCTCACAGCAAAATCGCGAACGATCTTCCACGTATTTTTGTTCATATTTATACCCCCGCATATCGCAAGCCTGCTTGCGATACTGCATCAATCACGAGTTTGAAAGTTTACTTTTAAACTTATTGGCATGTTTCAGCACGCACACCAAAATCAAATCACCGGAAGCCATCCTGCACACCCGCTCCAGCTTGCTCAAAAAATCCATATAAAAAATCAAGGTGATGTAAAGTGCGTCCGACAGGAATCGAACCTGCATTAAAGGCGTCGGAGGCCTTCGTTCTATCCTTTAGACTACGGACGCAAATGTTACAAATTTATTACATCACCTTGATTATCATAACACAAATCTTTCGGTCTGTCTATATCCTTTTGCTGGAAATTTTAATTTTTATCGAAAACTTAAGATTTACAGAGAAAAGCTCCGATATCAGAGAACTTTCGCGACTTTCCCGGTTACTGCATCATAGCGGTAGGCATAATCAGACAATACATCTTCTTCGCGGAGCTGACTTTGATTAATGTCCGCTATCATCTCATGCAGCCCATTCCCACTGTCCTGCCCCTGGTCGGACAACAGAATCACTTCATGTATAGAGCTTGGCAGGATATAAAAGCTTCCTCTCAGTTGCCGTGCCGCCTGAGCCAGCACGCCAGGATACAGAATAGCCGCCGCACCCTGACAGCGCGTTGCATTGGATAACACATACAGATATTTCTGGGTTTCCCGCTGCAATTTCTGAAATTCTTCCATGGACTCGCCGTCCAGCACACCCTCCAGCGCATCGTCCATACTGCACAGGCAGCTTGGCATAAGCCTCGGCGTATTGATTTCCGCCAGCTTCATCAGCTCGCGGTGGCTCGTCTTCCACAGCTTCATATGGGTGTTATGGATCAGGATCATTCCCGCTCCCAGCTCCGGATGTTCATAGCTATAGTAAAAGCAGATCGCCAGATCCAGGAATTCCACATGGGGAATCCTTGTCAGAAGCTCCTCGTTTTTCTGCCGATTTACCAGCCGATAAACGATGCGCTCCTTCACCTTCGTAAAATCCTTGAAAAATTCCATATCCACGTGATTCCTGGGAAGTCCCCTGACATAGACCTCCAATATCCTCTTAACGATATGCTCAAGCTCTTCACCGTCGCACAACATCTCATAGAAGCCGTCCAGATAAATAGTCGGGGATACATTCTGGCCCTGGCGCATTATGGTCATTCCGTGCAGTAGCACATTGTTATTTTTCCTGACCTCATGTACATCCACCCTGCTCTCCATGCCGGCGATATCCTGCACACGAGTCCTGACAGCATTGATAAATTCTTCCATTTTCATATAAATATTTTCTCCTTTCAAGCATCTTGCATTTAAACGTTTGTAAAACACCCCTTTGCCCGTATCGAATTCAATGTGCGTAACGATACTTGCAAAACAACTGAAGTTCGCAATTACATGGCCCTCTGACGGATCGGCCATATTTACGGATACAAAAAAGAGAATGGAAATCTCCATTCTCTTACAAGCGGTCTCTTGATATGTTCTATACTCTGGACAGATATTCACCGGTTCTGGTATCGATCTTGATCTTGTCCCCTCTGTCGACAAACAGGGGCACATTCACAGTAGCGCCAGTCTCCACAACAGCGGGCTTAGTTGCGCCTGTGGCAGTGTCTCCCTTGAAGCCTGGCTCCGTATCAGTAATCTCCAGTTCTACAAACAAGGGCGGCTCCACAGAAAACACATTGCCGTTATGGGAGCAAACCTTACACATCTCGTTCTCTTTCACAAACTTCAAGGCATCGCCCACTGTGTCCTTATTCAAGGCAATCTGGTCATATGTCTCCGTATCCATGAAATTAAACAGATCTCCATCCGAATATAAGTACTGCATATCCTTTCTGTCAATGCGGGCCTGAGGGCACTTCTCAGTAGGTCTGAAGGTCTTTTCTACCACGCCTCCGTTAATCACGTTCTTCAGCTTGGTCCTGACGAACGCCGCACCCTTGCCGGGCTTTACATGCTGGAATTCAATAATCTGGTATATGTTATTATCAAACTCAATAGTAATACCATTCCTGAAATCACCTGCAGAAATCATAATATATTTCCTCCATATTCACGTTATAATTCTTTTTGATTGTATAATAAATATTGGCATTTTTCAACTGTTTTTTTGTAAAATATCCATAAAACTTTATCTTACGCCCAATCCAGCAAGATAATCCACAGCCTCCAGATATCCGTTCAATCCTTTCCCATAGATCTGTTTCTGGCAGACAGGCGCTGTGACGGACACCTTGCGAAATTCCTCCCTCTTGGTGATATCCGAAATATGAATCTCTACTTTGGGCGCTGGAATGCTGGCCAAAGCATCACGGATTGCATAGCTGTAATGTGTATAAGCGCCAGGATTGATAACAATGCCCTCCGTATTGTCTGAATAAGCCTCCTGAATCCGATCAATGATCGCGCCCTCATGGTTGCTCTGAAATATCGTGATCTCATGACCGTCCCTGCGCCCCTTCTCCTCAAGCATATTTACCAGAAACGCATAATCCTGCGTTCCATACACACTTTTTTCACGAATCCCCAGGAAATTAATATTGGGACCATTAATCACTAAAATCTTCATAATCTCCTCCTTCCCTTCGAATGAATAGATACCGTGCCCCTCACCTGAGACTGCGTATCAAGCTACATTGATCCTAGACAGTCAAGGATACGCTCAATTATCTGATCTGCTGTCAGTTCATCCACGTCCAGAATCACGTCCGCAGTCTCCGCGTACGCCGCCTCCCTCTGTGCCATCAAACGACAAATCCTGTCCAGAGAGTCCTCCCCCTGCAACAGCGGCCTGGTGGTATCTCCCTGCAGCCGCTCAAATACCGTTTCCGGACGAACGCGCAGATACACCACCATCCCCAGCTTTCTCAACAGGGGACGATTGACCGCTCTGACTGGCGTACCCCCTCCCGATGAATAGACACGCTGGCCTTTTCTCTCGGACAGCCCTCTGAGCAGTTCTGTCTCCATCTGCCGAAAAGCTTCCTCTCCCTCCTGCTCAAATATTTCATTAATCGTCTTTTTCATCTGGCGCTCTATCAGCTTGTCCGTATCCTCCAACACGCACTTCAGCCGGTAGGATAACCGAATCCCCAGAGTGGTCTTTCCACTGCCCATAAATCCAATCAGCACCACACTTTTATCCGCTGTATTATTCATCCTTGTCCTCCTGCCGTCTGTTCCATCGCAAGCGCCATCTTCCGGCACAATTCATCGGCAATATTCTGACTGATGGAGACGCCTGTCCAGAGCTCAAAGGCAATAATTCCCTGATAGACCAACATCCTGGCCCCATTGCAGGCGCGCCCGCCTGCCTCTCTGGTCAATTCCATAAAGCGGGTTACGGCCGGATTGAAGATCAGATCATACCCCGTTTCCACCCGCCTGTAGAACTCACGATCCTCTATCACCACATCCTCCACATACGGATGCATCCCCACACTGGTAGCCTGGATCACCAGCCATCGTTCTCCCTCAATCCGCTCATATTCCGAAATGGCATAAGCTCTCGCAAAAGCTCTTCCCGCCATTCTGTTAATCTCATCAGCCACCGCCTGAGCCCTGTCTACAGTGCGGTTCAGGATATAGACGCCCGCCGCCCCCTTGTCAAGCAACATCACCGCCACAGCCCGCGCCACGCCTCCAGCTCCCAGAATCACAACCTTGCGTCCAGCGATATCCACTCCCTCCTGCTGCATAGCCCGATATAAGCCAGGCATATCCGTGTTATAACCCTTATATCCGCCCTCGCAGCGCACCAGTGTATTGACTGCCCCAATCCGCTCCGCCAGCGGATCAATCTGCGCCAGGCATTTAATCACATCGCTTTTATAGGGAATCGTCACATTCAATCCCAAAAAATCCAGAGCAAGCGCCCCCCGCACCGCCGCCTCCAGATTGCCCTGCGCCACGGGAAAGGGCAGGTATACCAGATTAGTGCCTGTGGCCTGCGCCATATAATTCTGTATCATCGGCGACAGTGTATGCGCCACCGGGTTGCCGATCAACCCGCAAGTTCTGGTGTGTCCATCCAATATATGCATCCCTTTGTCCTCCTGTCCTTTCACTTGCTTCTGTGGTAAAAAAACAGAACGATTCGTTCCAGCTTTCTTTTCAACACAATCTGAATCTCTTCCCTGGGATGAATGGGGTGAGTCAGATAACTGGTGATCCCAACCCTTCTGGCACCCCATACGTCCGTAAACAACTGATCACCGACAAACAGTGTGCTGGACGGGTTCGTCCCCATCAGCTCCATAGCCTTGAGATAACCCGCCTTACCGGGCTTTCCCGCCTTAAACAAATACTGGGAATTAACTTGCTCTGCAAAGCTTTTCACCCGTGGCTCCCTGTTATTGGAGAGTAGCACAGTGGCATAGCCCATTTGCCGCAATCTGTCAAACAGAAGCCTGGAGCGCTCGTCCGCCGGTGCGCCATGAGGCACCAAAGTATTGTCGATGTCAAAAATAATCCCCCTGCGCCCCTTCTCATACAGACTCTGAAAATCAATATCAAAGGCGCTGTTTATCTCATAATCCGGATAAAATCTTTCCAGCATAACGCTTTCTCTTTCCCCCTGCAAGCCTCATGGCATACTGTCCGCAAAACAGGCAGGGACAACATGACCCTGCCTTCGTGACGCTCTATTGGCATATCTTTATTCCAGAACCTTCTTCAGCTCATCCATAAACGTATTTACATCCTTGAACTCCCTGTACACGGACGCAAAGCGAACATATGCCACAGCATCCAGATCCTTCAGCTTGTTCATCACCAGCTCGCCTATAACCTGACTGGCAATCTCCTTCTCCTCACGGCTGGATATCTCGTTCTCCACCTCGTCCACCAGGCTGGTAATCATCTGAGCGCTGACAGGGCGCTTATGACAAGCCCTGAGCACACCCGCCTCAATCTTGGCACGCTCATAAGTCTCCCTGTTATTATCTTTTTTAATAATAATCAGAGGAATGGTCTCCACCTTCTCATAGGTTGTAAAGCGCTTTCCACATTCATCGCACACTCTGCGGCGCCTGATGGAATTGTTGTCCTCCGCCGGACGCGAATCGATCACACGGGTATTCTCATGGTTACAAAAGGGACATTTCATTGCCGTTCTCCTTATGCGTAATTTGTATTATATTATAAGATACTCAGCAGTTTATGTCAACCAAAATAATATCTGGCCCAATCTGTCGGATATCTTTAAAGGGAATTACCACCTCAAAATCCGGTTTGAAGACACATAGCAGCTTGCTGCCGTCCGTGACCATAATCTTGCAGATGCAGCCGCTGCACTCGTCAAACTCAAAATCCGTCACCTTGCCCAGCCTGCGGCAATCCCGAATATTGATTACCTCTTTACATTTAAAATCTGAAAAAAGCATGGTGTCAACCTCATAAGTCCTTTCCTTATTGTATGCCGGCACACGGTCTTTGGTTCCTCTTTACTTTTCCCGATTTTGCGGAATATCTACAGCCGCCTTTGTAAATACTACCAGCATAGGCCTTTACGCAGGAGGAGCGCGCGCCAAGAGGCGACGGCGGAACTAGAAAAGAAAGGCATGGTGTACGATATGGCTCAAGGAAAAGTGGAAATCTGCGGGGTAAACACCGCCAAGCTGCCCCTGCTGAAAGCGTCGGAAAAGGAGGCTCTGTTTGCCCGCATCGAGGACGGCGATCAGGAGGCCCGTGAAAAGTACATTGAGGGGAATCTGCGCCTGGTTCTCAGCGTCATTAAGCGTTTCTCCTCCAGCAATGAAAATGTGGACGATCTGTTCCAGATCGGCTGTATCGGTCTGATCAAGGCCATTGACAATTTCGATTCCAGTCTGAACGTCAAATTCTCCACCTATGCTGTCCCCATGATCATCGGTGAGATCCGCCGTTATCTGCGGGACAACAACAGTATTCGGGTATCCCGATCGCTCAAGGACACAGCTTACAAGGCCATCTACGCGCGGGATACTCTGACCCGCCAGAATCTAAAGGAACCCACCATTGAGGAGATTGCCGCTGAGGTGGGCATCTCCAAGGAAGATATCGTCTACGCCATGGACGCCATCCAGAATCCCATGAGCCTCTATGAGCCCATCTACACAGACGGCGGCGACACCCTGTACGTGATGGACCAGATCAGCGACAAGAAAAACAAGGAGGAGAACTGGGTGGAGCATCTCTCTCTCAGCGAAGCTATGAAACGCCTTGGCCCCCGCGAACACGAGATCATCTCCCTGCGCTTTTTCTCCGGCAAGACCCAGATGGAGGTGGCGGAGATGATCGGCATCTCTCAGGCCCAGGTATCCCGTCTGGAGAAAAACGCGCTGAAGACCATGCGCAGCTATCTGTCCGCGTAAGGCTCTGCATTATCATGTCGTTTATTTCAACAAAAATAACCTAACTGGCCTCTCGCTTTTCCGATGCACAGCTAGGTTATTTCATATAGTCCTCATAGTCACCCATTTCGAGATAAAGGTACTATGGCTGGTTCTCATTCAGATACAGCTGTACCCTATTCTGAATGGCCCTGACGGTGTTATCCAGATTCTGAATATTCTGGAAATAGCCGCTTGTCTCCTCTCTGATGATATTCTCCACATCCTCCGTACTCCGATTCTTCGCCCTGCAGCTGTCCAGGAAATCGATATAGTCCTCAACATAGCTGCTGCCATCCTCCTTCAGGGGTACTACCGTCCCTGTGAGTGTAAACGTCTCATGTGACTTATCAGACTCGGTGGCTGGCTCCATATTCTCTCGAAGCACATCCTTGCGCAACAAATACTTTGGATTCGCGCTCTGGAACTCTTTGCTGTACATATGGCGCAGAAAGTCCACAGCCTCCTCCCAGTGCTCTGTCTGGGCGTTTACCACGATAAAACCATAGCAGTTCAAGATATTTCCATTTCCGCTCTCTGTGGGAAGACCCACCAGACGGGCATTTCCTCCGTAATACTCCATAATGCTGACGTAGACAGGTAATTCCATGCTGTACACCACATCCGCCAGATAGACTCCGTCCATCACCTGCCGCGCCGTCTCATACTCTTCCTCCAGCTCCAGATTAGTGTGTTCCCGAACCGCATGTTCCCCAATCATCTCCAACATCTGGCGGAATAAATCATTATCGAAATCGCAGGTTCCGTTCCCCCAGTCCACAAAGGGGGAATCAACCAAATTGTACAATATCAGGTAGTTCAGCATATCCTCCTGACTCCACCTCTGTGGCAGGAACCGCCAGGCGCCCTGCCCTCTACGCCTCTGCCACAGTTCCACTACCTGAGCATAATTCCAGGCGTCCTCCTGCCAGTTGCCGTCCACCGTCACCATGCTGATCCCGCTGACCGAGGCTGGCAGCCCTACCAGTCTACCGTTGCGGATGCCCGCAGTCGTCACACCGGCAAACAACTGTCTGCGAGTATCCTCCTCCAGCGCATCAGACAAGTCCGCCAACAGTCCTCTGGCGCTGAGTCTATCCATATCCTCACCGTGCACAAAGAGCAGGTCCGGCCCCTGTCCCACAGCCATCTGCGCCATGATCCGCTCGTAGAAACCCTCCTGATTGGCCCAGTCCGTCTCATACGCAATCTGACAGTCCGGATGCTCGGCAGAGTAAGAGATAGCCGCGCTCTTCACATCGCTGTCATTGTACCATAGATTGGCCAGCCGCAAAGTTGCTTCCTCTGTCTCTGTCCCCTCCCCGAAACAGTATATCATCAGTTGCCCATCCTTTTCCACCAGCATCATCAACTCATTTGCCCTGTTGACGCCAATGCGCAGAGAGCGTTGGCTTGCTGCCTTGAGCCCATAGTCCTTCAGATTCACCATAAAGTTATACTCATCGATAGCGGGATCCCATACATTGATCTGATTCCCCCAATTCTGATAGAACATGCCCTCCTCATCAATATATCCCTCATTAAACGTAAATCCGCTTATGCTGGCCAGTTCCTTTTCCTCACCCGCCTCCATATCCAGCCAGATCAGTTTACCATCCATATGTACCAGAGGAGTACCGTCCGGCATCCGGCAGGCCAGTCCCAGAGTGCCGGCCTCCTCCACCTCTATCGTGCGCAGCAGTTCCAGCTGTCCCGGCGTGTCTTTCTCCCCAAGCACATACAGCGCAGCCTCCGGCCATCCCGACGCATAGACATACCCCTGGGCATCCATCCAGTATTCATGGACACCCAGAGTTTCGTATGCCTCCGTCATATCCCATATATCCGTCTCTCCACTCTCCAGATCCCAGAGCGTCACCTTGGTGCGATTCTCCTCCGTCTGGCTGAGAATAGCCAGCTGATGGTCACTCACCGCATCAATCTTGTAGATCCATTGGCCCTCTCCCCATTCTTCCCAAAAAAGGGGAATAATGCTGCTTTCTCCCGTATCCCCGTCCAGATGGTACAATTGATACCGCGACTGCGAGAGGCCGTCCTGCGCCACTCCTATCTCATAGGAATTGAGCAGATAGAAATCACTGCCCAGACTGGTATATTGTGGAAACCCTTCTTCAATATAGTCAAATTCCGGCTCCGGTATATCCAACAGATAGGTATTCACACAAGTGCAGTCCCTGGCGCCAATCGGATACTGCGGCATCTGATAGCCGCCCTTTTTCCAATCCACTGGCTCCCGAACTACCTCCGGACTTTCCGCACTGCCCTCTCCCGGACTTTCCACCGCGCCCTGAATACCGGAGGACTCCCCCGAAACGACTGACGTATCTCCCTGCGAGGCCCCGCACCCCACAAACAGTCCCAACGTAAGCAGCCACACACAGAGCATCGTCCCTAACCTCTTTCTTCTCATAAGTATTCCTCCTCACTATATACAATGTCTCCGAATCCAATGCACCAGACAATAGAAAAGATAACCCAATATAGTTCCCAGTATATTCGTCAGTATATCATCAATCTGAAAATATCCCCTCCCCGTGATGAGCTGCATACATTCAATCCCCGTACTGGTCAGCGCTCCGGTCAACAGATTCCAGAGAAAACGCCTCTGTCTGACCCGCGCCCACGGCAATAGAAAGCCATAGGGAATAAACAGCAGCACATTTTCCACCACATAGGCATTGTTCCGCTTATTGATGCCCCAGGTAGAAAATAATTCCAGATCAATCCCGATTCTGCTGCCGCTCTCCCTGGAAAAATAAGTGATCGCCAGCATCACAGCCACATACATCACCAGGCAGGTCGTGGCAGTCAGAGAGACGGTATCCTTCCCCCGCTTCCTCCTGCCTGCGTTAAACCCTCCCAATATCACGACGGCAAACAGCCCTGCGATTATTCCATAGGGCAGATAGCTTAGTGTTGCCACCATGTCGCTTATTATATATTTCAGCATTCTAATTCTTCCAATCCGTTATTTTCTTCTGCATACACATCGGAATGAGACAGCACAAACCGCGCAGCCGCTTTAATCCCAGTGGCTGGCGCTGTCTCGCCACTGTTCCCTGTCCTCAAAAAGCCTGTCATTCATCCATGCGACAGCATCTGTTATTCCATCCTCATCAAAAGAAAACTCGGCACGCCTCTTTTTCTCCTCCGGCGTTGTCACATAGTTATAGGGCTCCGGCCATACAACGACAGACAGTCTCTTACCTTCCTCTCGCGCGACCCCCTCCAAGCGATAGCGCATACCCTGGTGGCTTCCCGTAAACTCTGTTTTTTTCAGAAATTCCATAGACAAAATATCGTCGCGTTGTATCATATAGCAATCAAGCCTCGTTTTCTTCATCTGTCTGCTCTTAGTATATACCAAATACACGGATTTGAAAAGAAAAATTATATATTGTTACTCATCTCCTTTTTCAGCTGCTTCATAATCTTTTTCTCCAGGCGGGAGATATAGGACTGCGAGATACCCAGCAGGGCTGCCACCTCCTTCTGCGTCATCTCCTGGCCGTCTGGATGCCCGAGGCCAAAGCGCAGACGTATAATCGTCCGCTCACGCTCCGTCAGCTTGTTGATGGCCTTGAGCAGCAGATTGCGCTCCACCTCGTTCTCCATATCGCGGTAGATGATATCCTCGTCTGTGCCCAGAATATCCGACAACAGCAGTTCATTGCCGTCCCAGTCCACATTCAGCGGCTCATCGATGGATACCTCCAGCCTTGTCTTGTTGTTGCGGCGCAGATACATCAGAATCTCATTTTCAATACATCTGGAAGCATACGTGGCCAGCTTGATATTTTTGTCAGGCTTGAAGGTGTTGATAGACTTGATGAGCCCTATCGTGCCGATGGAGATCAAGTCCTCAACGCCAACCCCTGTATTGTCAAATTTCTTTGCTATGTAGACCACCAGGCGAAGATTGTGCTCGATCAGGATGGACTTGGCCTCCTCCTCGCAGTCCGTCCCCAGCGCGCCGATCACCTGGGTCTCCCGCTCAACCTCCAGCGGAGGCGGCAATACCTCCGCGCCGCCAATATAATGAAGATCTCCCTGCTTATGTATTCTCTTACCCTTTTCCCTCCGAAACACCCACAGCGGTATACCCGCAGGGATAGACGCCCTCAATATCATATTCTCAATCCTTTCTGACTCTTATTCGCTCAGGTACAATGTCCCAACACCTTGACAATGAATCGATGAACACTGCCTGACCCTCCTGCACTCATCTCTCAAACATGGCCGGTTGCAACAGGATTCCATAAGCTCCCGTCTCCGACAGCTTCTCCTGGCAGACCGCGACATATACATCCTCACATGTCCTGTTGATGCCCTCAATCTCGACTTCCAGACTTTTCACGGGATATCCGGTCATAATCCCCGCCGGTTTTCCCACACTGTGATAGGGAATCACACGCATGCCAGGGGGGGCTTGCTCAGGATAGAGCTCCTCCCACACCTTTTTCTCCATCACCGCCACCGGCCTGCCGCTGATAGGCTCCCTTAGGCTGTTACCCGTATCTACAAGTCCCTGAAGCTGCACGCTGCGTCCGTCTGTCCTACGCAGCGTGACCCTGCAGCTCTCTTGGCTTCCGCGGCGGTGAAGCGCCAGCAGGCGGATACCTTCATAGCACCCCGCCCCCAGCAGCAGCGCCACAGCGCCAGATGCCAACCACCCCTCTCTCCCCGGCAACAGCCTGAGCAACACCGCAAGCATCCCGCCCAGCAGCAGAAAGCATACGCAAAGGCTTTCCGCAATTCTCAACAGCCCCCTTCCCCACCAGCACCTAAATGTAATTCCCATCATTCCATAGAGGCAGACTGCTGATAAGACCAGGCGAAGCGGCAGCATTGCCGCAGGCACCAGAAAGGCCAACAGATTACCCGCCGCACCTGCGGCGGCTCCCATCCACATCCTGCCATGCGTGGCAGGGCATGACAGACGCAGGGCGGTGAGCCCCAAGAGATACCGGTTCATACAGAAACAGATCAGAAAGATGCTATCCAGGTAGACTTCATAATACATATACAATCCCCCCATCCCTTAAGATCTGTTCCTCAGGTCTTCACAATCAGTATAAGGGATAGCGTCGGGATAATTTGTCAGAATCAGGTATATTTCCGGCGAAAAGCCATCTTGAATTTTCGACAATTGACAGGAAGCATACGTCGTCAGGCGCACAGAAAAAAGGCCTGCATCCTCAGATGTAAGCCTTAAGTCACTCTCTATACAGCTACGCTATTTCTTCTGCAGGAAATCCGGAATCTTCAGAGATTTCTCCTCCACATTGCTGCGAATGTCCACAGGACGGTTAAGCCCCGCCAGCGGCCTCACCGGATTCCCGCTTCCCGACGCCGCTGAATTCCCCTGTTGTGTGGTGAAGTTCTTGAGCGAGCTGGTCGGCACATGCGGT
Organism: bacterium; assembly: GCA_023663725.1. Classification (GTDB taxonomy): domain Bacteria; phylum Bacillota; class Clostridia; order Lachnospirales; family Lachnospiraceae; genus Acetatifactor. The sequence goes on from JAMPGX010000022.1 coordinate 32,864, forward strand.
ACGGGACTCTTGTAGCTAAGCCCGCCTCCCAGTCGGTTCTGCGCAGTATTGACGGGCGTATCCTCCAACCCGGTGGCAATCACCGTGATCGTACAGCTATCCGACTTGGAATCATCATACATAGCGCCCAGGATGACATTGATATCCTCGCCTGCCAATTGCTGCACATAGCTTGCGGCGTCATTGGCATCCGCCAGTGTGATGTCTCCTGACACATTGATAATGATATCGGTAGCTCCGGAGATGGTCGTCTCCAGCAGAGGACTCTCCACAGCCTGCTTCACCGCCTCCATAGCCTTGTCATCGCCCTTGCCCGCGCCGATACCGATATGTGCGATTCCCTTGTCCTTCATAACAGTCTGCACATCTGCGAAGTCAAGATTGATCACCGAAGGAATATTGATCAGGTCAGTGATACCCTGAACCGCCTGCTGAAGGACTTCATCCGCTTTCTTAAGGGCCTCAGGCATAGTCGTCCTGCGATCCACAATCTCCAAGAGCTTATCATTGGGAATTACGATTAATGTATCTACATTCTCCTTAATCTTGCTGATTCCAGCCAGCGCATTGGTCATCCTGGCCTTGGCTTCAAAGCGAAAAGGCTTGGTCACCACACCTACCGTAAGAATGCCCATATCCTTGGCAAGCTTGGCCACCACCGGAGCCGCTCCTGTTCCTGTGCCGCCGCCCATACCACAGGTGACAAATACCATATCCGCTCCCGTCAACGCGCTTGCGACCTCCTCAGAGCTCTCCTCAGCCGCCTTCTCCCCGATCTCTGGCTTGGCCCCCGCCCCCAGCCCCTTGGTCAGCTTCTCACCGATCTGCAGCAGCTTGGGCGCCTTGCATAACTGAAGGGCCTGCTTGTCCGTATTCACTCCAATGAACTCCACACCGTCAATCTTTTCATCAATCATTCTATTAACAGCATTATTTCCTGCGCCACCTACACCGACAACGATGATCTTAGCAGCAGCTTCTGCGTCATTCGTCTTAATCTCCAGCAAAGGTTTGTCCTCCTTTTTCCGTATAAACTCCATATAGTCTATCATATAATCATTTACTTAATTTATCAACACATTTTTTTCAAAAACAAGTTTTTTTAATCAGTTTTTTCTGATTCATCCTTTTCAAAGACGGTTGTCGTCCTGTCTCTGGTATAATTTTCCATTCTCAAGACCCCTTTTTGTCCCTCCAGATCCCGCAGAAATACTGGCAGCACCATCAGCTTGTCCTCCAGATTGTCCCCCTCTCCCAGAGCTACGCGGACATCCGCAAAATACAGTGTGATCTCCGTATAATTCCTGAAATATATCCTGTCGGGCGAGAGCTTGTACTTGCTGAGCAGCTTGGTCAGATCCATGATTCTGACAAAGATCTCCTCGCGCTCCACCGGCAGCTTTTGTCCCAATGTGCAGGTGGCGAATTTCAGGCCGGTAATCTGAGGCACACCCTCCGTCTTGATCTGAGAACTCTCCACCACATAACCGTCCTTGTCAAAATACATATAACTGTCCATATAAGTCACATATCCCGCCAGCGCTTTCTCATATACGGTGATCCTGATGGTATCCGGCGACAGAATACTCACATCCATCACATCCACAAAGGGAATGTCCTCTATGCCTTTGTTTTTATACTTCAGAGACAGGTACAGGGAATTGTTTCCCAGGAAGCCGTCCATAACAATCTCCTGGATCTCCTCCTGCGTATAATGGACATTCCCCTCCACATACACATTCTTGATCGTGTAGGTGCTGAGCACATAGTATCCCGCCCCCAGCACCACCCCTGTCACACAAAACACAATCAACAGAATAATCGGCCATTTTCGCTTTTTTGTCTGCCGCCTTCTAAACACAATATATCCTTGCTCCTAACTCTCTTAAGTCTTTACAGATATTTTCATATCCTCTTTCAATATATTCGCATCCAGTGACGACAGTCTCTCCCTCCGCCATCAGTCCCGCGACCACCAACGCCGCACCGCCCCTGAGCTCGCAGGCCTTCACCCGCTCGCCATGCAGACGCGTCACACCGCTCACGATCAGACTGCCTGAATCCAGCTGCCGGATGTCCGCCCCCATATTCCGCAGAGGCTCCGCCACCCGAAAACGGTTTTCAAAAATATGCTCTTCAATTCTCGTCTCACCCTGAGCGATGGTGGATACCGCCAGCGCAATGGACTGCATATCCGTGGGAAATCCAGGATACACTCCCGTGCGGACCACTGGCGCCGGAGTCAATTCTCCCAGAGATTGCACGTACAGTCCCTCCTCGGTCATCTGGCAGATCGCGCCCATCCTCTCAGCCATACGGATCACCGCATGCATGTGCTGCCAGGGCGCACGCTCTAACAGGATGCAGCCTCTGGTTCCCAGAGCAGCGTACAGATAAGTGCCTGCCACAATCCGGTCAGCCGGAATACGATAGGTTGCCCCATGCAGCCTTTCCACTCCCTGAATATCCAGACAACTGCTTCCAACGCCATCTATTCTGGCGCCGCAGGCATTCAGATATCTGCACAGAGCCTCCACCTCAGGCTCCCTGGCCGCCCCTCTGATACGGGTACATCCCCTGGCTGTAACCGCCGCCAACAGAATATTCTCCGTCGCTCCCACACTGGGAAGCTGGAGTGAAATGTCAGCGCCGCGCAGTCCTGCGGGCGCCTCGCCACATATCCTGCCCGCCTCCTTATGAAAGCGGACTCCCATCTGCTTAAGCGCCAGCAGATGCAGGTCAATGGGACGCTCGCCGATCACACAGCCGCCTGGATGCTCCATGACAATGCGCCCGCACCTGGCAAGCAGGGCCCCCAGCAGACACAGGGAGGAGCGCATGCCCGTGATCGCATCCTCCGGCATATCCTGCGTGTTAACGCTGCCCGTGCTGACGCAGACTCCATCTCCCTCCCAGCGTACATGTCCGCCCAGGCTTCGCAATAGTCTCAGCATACGATAGACATCCGATATTTTAGGACAATCCTTAAGGCAACTCTCCCCCTGCGCTAAAATCGTGGCTGCCAGAATCGGCAGTGCCGCATTCTTTGATCCCTGTACCTTGACCTTACCCTGGAGGCGCACTCCCCCTCGAATATGAATCTCCCCTGTGGCTTTTTCCGGGATAGCACTCATGGCACAAACTTCACACTCCAAGTCATGAATTATTCTATCCTATGAGAAAAAGTCATTTTTGTTGCGTTGTCCGAGTTAGTTCTTCCCCACCGTATTTTTCTGGCATACGTCAACTAAGCCAGGTCATGCAGCTGTATCCTGCGGGCCACGCTGAGCACCAGCCCGATCTCCATCATCAGAAACAACACCGACGAGCCTCCATAGCTGATAAACGGAAGGGAGATGCCCGTGTTCGGAATGGTGTTGGTCACCACCGCGATGTTGAGGATCACCTGGATGGCGATATGACCCATGACGCCCACCACCAGCAGCGCGCCGAACAGATCTGTTGCATTGTTGGCCACGATCATCATCCGCCACAGCAGCATGATGAACATCAGGATGATCGCGATAGCCCCGAACAGACCCAGCTCCTCGCAGATAATGGAAAAGATCATATCATTCTGAGCCTCGGGGATAAAATCCAGCTTCTGCATGCTCTGCCCCAGCCCCTTGCCCCAGATTCCGCCGGAGCCGATGGCATACAGGGCCTGCAATGTCTGGAATCCTTTGCCCTGGGCAAATGCCTCTGGATCTCGCCAGGCCAGGATTCGCTCTCCCCTCCAATCCAGCTTATCAATGATCGTGGTATTGAAGATCGCCCACACAATCCCGATCACCGCCGTCAGCCCTATGGCTCCCATGATCACGAACCGTTTATAGTCCGGAGTAGCCACAAAGATCATCAGCATCGCGATCCCCAGAATGATAATCGCGGAGCTCAGATTGTCTGTGATCTTCCACACCGCCAGGGAATGCGGCAGGGACAGAGCGATCAGCACCACCAGCCCCTTGGCCGTGCGCAGCTTCTTTCCCATCAGACACACCATGTTGGCCAGAAAGAGAATCATGCAGACCTTCGCCACCTCCGCGGGCTGTATGTTGAAGCTCGTTTTCGGGATACCCACCCACCGCTTGGCGCCGTGGGATTCCACGCCCAGCGGTGTCATTACCATAAAGATCAGGCCAAAGGAGACAAAGTAGGCCAGGGTTGTGAATCGCTGCCAGAACTTGTAGGGAATATTAGCCATCACCATCATCACCACCAGCCCCAGAATGTCCGCCACCAGCTGCCTGCGCAGATAGTGAGTTCCGCTGCCAAAATCCTGCTGAGCCTCATAGGAGCTGGCGGAGTAGATCATCACCAGACCGAAGCCCAGCAAAAACAATACGATAAACAACAGACTGTAATCAAAGTAGTATTCCGTATGCTCTTTTTTTCTCTTTTTTCTATCCGCCACGCAATCACTCCTTCAGCCCGTTTACATAGTCCTTGAAAATCTGTCCCCTCTCCTCATAGCTTCGGAACATTCCCCAGCTGGCGCAGGCGGGGGACAACAGTACCGCATCGCCGGACTGAGCCAGGCGGGTGCAGAGCTGCAGACATTCCTCAAAGGAATCTGCCATGTGGATGCGATCAAAGCCATGGGCTCTTGCGCAGGCGGCTATCTTCTCTCTGGTCTGCCCGATGAGCACCAGGTCCTTCACCTTGCCCGCAAAGCTCTCGATCCACTCGTCATATTCATTGTCTTTATCGTATCCCCCGCCGATCAGAACCGTCGGACGGCTCATGGCCTTTATCCCCTGTATGGCCGCGTCCGGATTGGTCCCCTTGGAGTCGTTATAGTACGCTACGCCCCCTCTCTCCGCCACATACTCTATCCGGTGTTCTACGGCGTGAAACTCTCGGATCACCCGCCGTATCGTGTCCATGGGAACCTCCAGTTCCCTGACAATGGCGATGGCCGCCATCACATTTTCCACATTACAGCTTCCCACCAGTCTCATGTCCCTGTGAATATCCAGCAACGGCGTCACCTGACCGCCCTCCGCAAGACAGATCTCCTGCCCTCGCAGAAAATACCCCTCCTCCAGCTCTCTGGCTGAGGAAAAATAAGTGACACGGGCGGAGCATCTGCTTCCGAAGTCGCGGGTATAGGCATTCTCATAATTCAATACGCACAAATCCTCCCGCGTCTGGCATCGGGCAATCCGTTCCTTGACCGCCACATATGCCTCCATGGTATGATGCCGGTTTAGATGATCCGGCGTAATATTCAATATCGCCGACACTCTTGGACGGAAGGTATCCGTTGTCTCCAGCTGGAAACTACTGATCTCCCCAACCGTCACTGTGTCAGGCCCAGTCCTGTGTGCCTCCATCGTATAGGGATTCCCGATGTTACCCACCACAAATACTTTATCCTGCCCCAGATGGGCCCTCATGATCTCTCCCACCAGAGTGGTAGTAGTGGTCTTGCCATTGGTGCCGGTGATAGCCGCTACCCGTCCTCGCTCCGCCAGAAAGCCCAGCTCGATCTCCCCAATAATGCGAGTACCCTGTCTCTTCAACTCTTGTACCAGAGGTATATCCACAGGCACACCGGGACTCAGAACCGCCGCCTCCACACAGGACAAAAGCTCCTCCGGCAGCTGTCCCGCATAACACTGCGCCGTTATCCCCTCAGGAACCCTTTGTTTCAGCTCCTCCACAGTGACTGCGTCGCTGCTATCCAAAAAAAGGATATCCGCCCCCATCCGTCCCAGCATGGACACCGCTCCCACGCCGCTGATGCCGGAGCCGACTACCAAACACTTCTGTCCTTCAAACATCTCATTCCTCCTTATACAAGGATCGTTTGAATCCTCTGCTTTGCCCCAGCTCCATTGCAGCCGGACAATTATCAATCTATTATACGCCTAACCTCCCTATATTGCAAGGAATCCTTACTCATTCGTATTTTCCTCTTGAAGAGGCGCCTTTTCGATCCCCATATAGGGAAGGATATTCTCAAAAAGCTGACGTATAATGGGAGCTGCCACCTGGCCGCCGTAATACACACCCTGTGGCGTATTCACAATGGCAATGGCGATGACCTGGGGATCATTGGCCGGTGCGAACCCGATGTAGGAGGAGATATACCGCCCGCTGCCTCTGGGCAGCGTCTGGCTGGTAGCGGTCTTGCCACCTACCCGATACCCCTCCACCTGACCGTTCTTGCCGGAGCCCTCCTTGACCACCATCTCCAGTATCTCCCGCATAGTAGCCGAGGTCCCCTCTGAGACAATCCCCTCCGTGACCGGATAGGCGAGACTCTGCACCTGGCTGCCCTGCGAATCCACTACCTTTACGCCAAAGTGAGGCGTAATTCTTCTCCCCCCATTGATGATGGAGGAGGCCGTGGTCAGGAGCTGTATCGGTGTGATCTGAAAGGACTGGCCAAAGGATACCGTGGCCAACTCCACCAGGCCCATATTGTCCTTGTTGTGCATGATGGTGCCCGCCTCCCCCGGCAGATCCACCCCCGTCTTTGTGAGCAACCCAAAACGGCTGAAATAATCATAATATGTATCCACGCCCAGCAGCAGCCCTACAGAGATCAGCGCTGGATTGCAGCTGTTCATCATACAGTGCGTAAAATCCTGCCCGCCGTGGCCTCCCACCTTGTGGCAGCGAATCTTCCGATCCTCCACAATGATAAATCCGGGACAGGAAAACTGGCTCTGCGTGGTGATGACTCCCTGCTCGAGACCCGCCGCGGCAGTGATAATCTTGAAAGTGGACCCCGGCTCATAAGTGTCATTGATGCAACCGTTTCGCCATATCTGGTTGAGCAGATTCTGCCGCTCTTCCTGGGAGAGATTATCCCCTGCTTCCTCCGGCAAGGCATAGGGATCGTTGAGATCAAACTCCGGTACATTGACCATGGCATAGATCTCGCCGTTCTGGGGATTCATGACCAGGATAGACACTCCTTTAGCCTGTTTGGTCTCCATGGCCTGGTAAGCCAATTGTGTGGCGTAGGTCTGAATATTGCGGTCCAGGCTGATATACAGGTCGCTGCCGCTCACTGGCTCGATGCGTCTCTCCCCTGCCGCCTCCACCTCTATCCCCTTCGCATCCGTCATCGTCAGGATCATCCCCGGCGTGCCCTGGAGATATTTTTCATAGATGACCTCCAGCCCGATGATGCCCTGATTATCCCCTCCGGTAAAACCCAGCACCTTGCTGGCCAGCTCCCCGTAGGGGTAATAGCGCTTGTAATCCTCATCCACTTTGACTCCCGGTATCTCATACTCCCGAATCCGATCCCCGATGCTTTTGTCCACATTACTCTTGATGCGCTCCATGGAGCTGTACTTCTCCACGCGCCTGCGCACATAGTCCTCGGACAGCTCCAGCTCTCTGCAGAGCATCGTGATCACCGCTTCAGGGTCCTCTATCTGATTGTGTATCACCGAGATCGTACACACGGTCCTGTTATCTGCCAGCACCTCGCCGTTGCGGTCCAGGATACGCCCTCTGGCCGCCTTGATGCTGCGCTCCCGCTCATGGAGCTGCGTCGCCTTCTCCGCGTAGTATTCCGCTTCCCAGATCATCAGGTACACCAGCCGCGCGAACAACCCCACAAGCACCAGGCTGCATCCCAGAAAAATGATCAGAATCTTTTTGCGGTGCGCAATTTTATTATGTATTTCCGGCATGGAAAAACCTCATAATAACCGTTACTATACTGTATTCCCTTCATTATGAGTTTATTCCAGAGCGCCCCAGCTGCCGCTTATGAGATCCCCTGTATCTGGATCATAGTGTTCATTGGTCTGCGGGTCAACGCGGTGTCCGGTGGCGGGATCGATGGGAAGATTCATCCAGCCCGGCTGACCTGCGCCTTCCGGCGCCTGTGTGGGCGTAGGCTCCGGCGTCTGTAGATTGTCCAGATCCGTGCCCTCCGGCGTCTGCGTGTACTGGTTCGTGATAGCCAGTTTCCTCGCCTCCAGCTCCTGCTTCTCCGACTCGCTGAGCTCCTCCGTCATATAGATATTTAAGTAGGGCAACACCTCCGTCAGCACGTTGCGAACGATCCAGGTGGCAAACTTTGCCTCGTCCTGCTTGGTCGCATTGGCCCTGTCCACCACCACATAGATGGCGATCTGGGGATTGTCCGCAGGAGCATAGCCCATGAAAGACACCACAAACTCCGTCTTGGAGCGCTCTCTGGTCTCCCGGTCAACAGTCTGCGCCGTTCCCGTCTTACCGCCGATGGCATAGCCCGCGGGCCTGGCGGTGCGTCCGGTAATCTTGACGTCATTCTGCCGCATGACCACCGCATTGCAATACTGACGTATCTTCTCCGAGGTGGACTCGGAAATGGTCTGGCGCAACACACGGGGCTCTATATTCTGTACCGTGGCTCCGTTTGCGTTGGTAATCCGGTCTACCATGTGAGGCTCATAGTAATAGCCCCCGTTGATCAGCGAACAGAAGCCCGCAATCATCTCGATCATCGTTGCGTTAAAGCCCTGTCCAAAGGAATAGGTGTACAGGTCCGTCTGTGTCATTTTATCCGCGCCCAGAATCAGAGATGCGGTCCTCGCCTCTCCTGCCAGATCGATATTGGTCCTCAGACCGAGGTTAAACGCCTGCTGGAACTGGGCAAAACGGTCAATGCCAATCGCCTGCGCCTCCTTCATCATCGCCACATTGCAGGACCAGGCGATGGCGTCCTCCACGCTCACATCCCCGTCGCCCCATCTGTTGTGGCAGCGAATCGTATGACCGCCGCTCTCCAGAGAGCCGTTGCACTGATAGACCTCATTGCCGGTCAGCGCGCCCGTCTCCAGTCCTATGGCCGTTGTGAAGGGCTTGGCCACGGAACCCACCTCATAGGTATCGCTGATGCAGAAATTTTTCCACAGATAATTCAGATTCATATACAGCTCTGTGTCGTCCATCTCCGCGATGCTCTCCGCCGTGATATACTGCTTGGTCTTATTGCCCTCGGCGTCCACCCGCACACTGCCGAGCAACGCGTCCGTGTTGCGGGTATCGTTGAGATCATAATTCGGATAGCTGGCCATAGCCAGGATCTCTCCGGTGTTGACCTCCATGATGATACAGCCCACATTCTCCGCGCCGTTGCCTGTCCGCACCGCATTCTTATGCTCGTCGTCAAACTGCTTTAAGTATTTCTCCACGATGCTCTGGATATTGGCGTCCATCGTGGAATGTATCGTGTAGCCGTCCTCCGCCGGCTTCACCGTTCTCTCCAATGTGGAGTCGTCGTTCAGGTAGCCGAATTCTCGTCCGGTGGTGCCGTTGAGTTCCTCATTGTAATAGGCCTCCAAACCATAGGCGCCCACATTGTCCGAGCTGGTAAAGCCGATCACGTCGCAGGCCAGAGTGCCGAGAGGATAATACCGCTTGTACTCCTTTTCAAACCATACTCCCCTGATCATACTGTCCTCGGCGTTCATAGCCTCCTGAAAGCTGCTGATCTGATCATAGGGCAGGCGCCGGGCAAGCACATAGTATGCCGATTTTTCATGAGACGCCACATAATCGCGGACGGTGGCCATATTCAGTTCAAAATACTGGTCCAGCGCCCGCAGCGTAGGTTCCATATAGTCCTTGTTCTCCAGCTTCTCCTTCTCACGGATTACTTTTACATCCAGAATAACATTGTAGACATTCTCGCTCACCGCCAGCTGCGTACCCTTGGCGTCTACGATATCCCCTCTGCGAAAGGGGAGTGTAATGCTGTCATACTGCCGCTGAGACAATATCTGCCGCTTATACTCGTCCTCCTTATCTCTGGTTATCCGGATGAGCTGAATACTCAATCCGGCAAAAGCCAACAATACCAGGATATACAATACCAACAGCTTCTTCTGCATTCTGCTGCCGAATCTCTTCTCCTGCCCACGTCCTGTTCTGGAATTCTTTCCTCTTATGGATTGTCTCTCCCTGTCCTGCTCCTTCACTCGAACTCCCATCTTTCCGCTTTAGCGGCCAATCTCCGACTGGTCCACACATCCGCTAATTGCTGTCATCCACCTTGCGTACATAGTCCTGTTCCTCATTGTCATAGAGAATAATCTGCCCCTCCTGCGGATAAACCATTCCCAGTTCTCCGATGGCTACGCGCTTTACTTCCTCCATGTCCACTCCGCTGGTGATGCGGCTCAGCTCCTCGTCATTGGCCACCTTCAGATTGTACAATTCCCTCTCCTGAGCGGCGATATGCTCCGTGGCCGTAGTGATGTCAGCCTGCAGCTGGATATAATGAATCAATACATATCCCGCTACACACATGGCCAGAGACAGGAACGCAACATATCCCAGGCTCATATGCCTCGCCTTGTCCCTGTTCTTGCGTGTCGAATTGCTCAGAGTGCGGCGGGGCTTCTGTTCCATCTCCCGCTGCACATCCAGTTTTCTTACGGTATTGCCATACACATAGCTGCCGGCATACGTCTCCGATGCCCTGCCTCTCTGTCGGCTGCTCATGTCTCTATATGTATTTGCAGGTCTATTCCCATTCGTTGCTCTTGCCATGATGCCGTCAATTTCCTTTCTATTATTTCCTTTTTCAATATTTCTTCTCAAACACCCGCAGCTTTGCGCTCTTGGAACGGCTGTTTTCCTCTAACTCCTCCCTGTCTGGCAGGACTGGTTTCTTCGTGATCACACTGCCGGCCGGCTGTCTGCCGCAGACACACACCGGAAATTCCGGCGGGCAGACACATGGATTCTCCGCTTTCTTGAAGGCTGTCTTGACGATCCTGTCCTCCAGAGAATGGAACGTGATAATACACAGCCGTCCTCCGGGAGAGAGCATGTCCACCAGATCCTCCAGCGTATCCCGTAACACTTCCAGCTCGTGATTGCACTCTATGCGGATCGCCTGAAATGTCCGCTTGGCTGGATGACCGCCGCCTGTCCGCATTTTAGCCGGTATAGCCGCTTTGATGATCTCGCTCAGCTGCCCTGTGGTCTCTATCGGCTCACGCTCCCTGGCCCTCACAATGTGCTTTGCTATATTCTTGGCAAAAGTATCTTCCCCGTAATCCCGAATGATATGAAACAGCTCCGTCTCGCTATAACCGTTCACAATGTCTCGGGCCGTCAGGCTTTGTCTCCTGTCCATCCTCATATCCAGCGGACTGTCATAGCGGTACGAGAATCCTCTCTCCTGCGTGTCCAGCTGATAGGAGGATACTCCCAGATCCAGGACGATACCGTCCACCTGCTCCACTCCCTGCTCTCTCAGAACCGCCCTTGCATTGCTGTAGTTGTCGCGAATCAAAGTGATTCTGTCCGCAAAGGCCTCCAGACGCTTTCCCGCGGCGACAATCGCCGCGTCATCCTGATCTATTCCGTAGAAGTGTCCCTGCAGCAGCCGGCTGCACACCTCCCATGCATGTCCACCGCCTCCCAGTGTTCCGTCCAGATAGACCCCGTCCGGCTTAATATTCAGATATTCGATGGTCTCCCGCAGCATGACGGAATAGTGTGTAAAATCCATAGCTTCCTCTATATTTTCTATATCGTAAGTCCCAGGCTCTCCATCGTGGCTGCGATGTCATCCATGTCACTGTCGGCATCCATATTCTCCCAGTTCTCCCTGCTCCAGATCTCGATACGGCTGCCCACACCCACCAGCACCACATCCTTATCCAGTCCCGCGAAGTCCCGCAAATTGGACGGGAGAAGGATTCTTCCCTGTTTATCCACTTCCACCTGCGCTGCTCCAGCCAGGAAGAATCTCGCGAATTTTCTTGCCTCCTTGTTGATCAGCGGCAGTGATGTGAGCTTCTGTTCAAAAGCTTTCCAATCTTCGTTGGCATACACAAACAGACAGCCATCCATACCCTTTGTCACCACAAATTCATCTCCCAACTGGTCTCTGAACTTAGAAGGAACGATTAACCTGCCTTTCGCATCCACCGTATGATTGTACTCACTCATAAACATCCACAATCACCGCCTTCACGCCGGAAATCCCGACTCAAAGTGGTCTGCCACGGAAAAGGGTATTCTCACTCACTGCTCACCACTTTGAGCCACTTGCTACCACTTTCCACCACTTTAGAACTAATTTTAAACCAAAATAGCTGATTATGCAAGCGAAAGTCAATAATTTTTTTATTTTTTCTTAAGATTTTTGCAACAAAAAAAGCACTTTTTTTGTTGCAAAAGTGCTTTTTACCAGATATTGTATCTTCGATTTTTCGAACCACAATTTATGCTATTCTGTTTCAGGAAGATTTCTTCTTCTGATCCCCTTGTCGCTGTAACAAAAAGATTCGTATTCCTACATCCGCCAGCAGCGCCGCCACAAATAGCGTGATGCCCAGCACCTGGGATACCGCCACATTCGTACCGGCAAATTTAAGCTGATCCGTTCGAATTCCTTCCACAAAAAAACGTATAATACCATATCCTCCCAGATACAGCAGGCATATCTCTCCCTGGAACTTTTTGTGCCGATAGTACAACAGCACCACAATCATCAACAGCAGATTGAGGGCGCTCTCGTAGAAAAAAGTGGGATGTACCTGAATATAATTGGTTCCCTGGGCTATATGAGACGAGATATTATCCGTGATATCTGTGCGGTCCCTCACAGCCTCCAAAGGTATGCGCATAGCAAGAAGTCCCTCCGTGTACTCCCCGAACACCTCCCTGTTGGTAAAATTCCCCCATCTGCCGATGATCTGCCCCAGCAAAAGCCCTGCCATAGCCGTGTCTCCCATCTGCCTGGGATCCTTTTTCTTAATCCGACACCAGACAAACAGCGTGATAAACGCGGCGATCACTCCACCGTAAATAGCCAGGCCGCCGCCCCGCACATGAAATATTTCCAACAGATTATTTTTATAGCTGTCCCACTCGAACACCACATAGTAGATGCGGGCGCCTATCAGGGAGAAGATCACGGCATAAATGGAGAAATCCCAGTAATCATCAGGATTCTGCCCTGTCTTTTTCGCAAGGCGCGCCGCCATGGAGATGCCGGCCATCACACCAATCGCGATAATCACGCCATACAGGGAGATATAGAAGCCAAATATGGTAAAACCCTGGGGGACATTTTTCAGATACAGCCCCAAATTGGGAAATGCAATGTCATTTACGCCCATTATGTCCTGCATAGATTGATTTTCCTTTCGTTATTCCCGCGAGCAATGAGCCAAGTGCCGTGCCTGCACGTGCATTTGGCGAATGCCGCGAGGGTCAGATACCACGCAGCTCTGCTGCGCTACAAGATTGATGCCCCGTCAGCTTGCTGCGGGGTATTTGACTGCGCGCTACACGTTGAACCTAAACAGGATCACGTCGCCGTCCTGCACCACATAATCCTTGCCCTCCATACCCACCAGGCCCTTCTCGCGGGCGGCGGCCAGAGAGCCCTGCTCCAACAGGTCCTTGTAGTTTACGACCTCCGCCTTGATGAAGCCCCTCTCAAAGTCGGAGTGAATCTTGCCTGCGGCCTGCGGTGCCTTGGTGCCAATCCTGATGGTCCAGGCCCTGGTCTCATCCTCGCCCGCGGTCAGAAAGCTCATGAGGCCCAGCAGACGGTAGCTGGCGGCGATGAGCTTGTCAAGGCCGGACTCACCAATTCCCAAATCCTCCAGAAACATGGCCTTCTCATCATCGTCCAGCTCGGCGATCTCCTGCTCGATCTGGGCACAGATCACAAACACCTCGCTGCCCTCCCCTGCGGCAAACTCTCTCACTGCCTTCACATGGGCGTTGGATGCGCCATCGTCCGCCAGATCCTCCTCCGCTACATTGGCTGCATAGATCACAGGCTTATAGGTCAGGAGATTGTAGGAGCGCAGCAGCTCCAGCTCGTCCTCGTCCAACTCCGTCATGGTCTTGGCCATCCTGCCGCTCTCCAGATGTTCTTTGATCCGCACCAGCAGGGCCTCCTCTTTGGCCAGGGTCTTGTCCATCCGAGCGGCCCTGCTCACCTTGGCATATCGCCGCTCCAGTATCTCCAGATCAGAGAAGATCAGCTCCAGATTGATCGTCTCGATATCCCGCAGAGGATCGACGCTGCCGTCCACATGAATCACATTGGAATCCTCAAAGCAGCGCACCACATGGACGATGGCATCCACCTCGCGGATATTGCTCAGGAACTGGTTGCCCAGGCCCTCTCCCTTGGATGCGCCCTTCACCAGGCCCGCGATATCTACGAATTCAATCACCGCGGGCGTCACCTTCCGGGAGTGATACATATCCCCCAGAAGCTTTAGCCTCTGATCCGGCACCGCCACGATGCCCACGTTGGGGTCGATGGTGCAGAAGGGATAGTTGGCCGACTCCGCGCCAGCCTTGGTCAGCGAATTAAACAGTGTGCTCTTCCCCACATTGGGAAGTCCGACGATGCCTAGTTTCATTTTTATATCTCCTTTATCTCAAAGTCCTTGATTTCCTAGTAATTGGCGTTGTTGCCAGTGTTCAACTACGCCAATTACTACGCCAATCACATTGCTTATACTACATTTAGCATTTTTTCAATTTTCTCGACTTCTTTTTTCTTCTCGTCATCTGTCACATGAACATACAGATTCATAGTGATGTTAATATTGGAATGACCAAGAAGCATTTGTAATGTTTTAGGGCGCATACCTGCTTCAATACAGCGTGTCGCATAAGTATGTCTGAGGGTGTGCATTGAAAACCGCTTAATCCCTGCCTTGTCAGCCAACTTGAATAAAGATGTGTCATAAGCTGAATTTTTCGTTGGCTCTCCCTTCCGGCACAAAAATACACAATCAGCAAAATCCTTGCTTATTATTTTCAAGGCTTTTACTTTTTCTTTCTGCGCCAACAAAATTCTCCTGCATTCCTGCGTTATAGGAATATCTCTGTATCCGCTTTTGCTTTTAGGGGGACCGATCCGCCACTCTCCTGTTGAATGGCGATACTCCATACTTCTCGTTATGTGGATAACTCCTTCCTCAAAATCAATATCACTCCAACGAAGCCCTATCATCTCTCCGGTACGCAGTCCTGTCTGCAACAGAAATGCAAACTGATTATAATTACTCGTACCATAGGCAGTATCCAAAAAGATTTTTTGTTCCTCAACTGACAAAACTCTTTTTTCTTTTGACTTTTTCCCCGGTGGAACTTTTACTGATTTCTTTACCGGATTTCTACCTAGTATATCATTTTCCACTGCCGCCTCAAATAAAACGTACAAGGTTATCCTGCACTGATACACCGTGCTTTCTGCATATTCTGGTGTCATTTTATTCAAAATATCCTGACAATGTATAGGTTTCACTTCCGAAAGAAGCATCCTGCCGATATGCTCTTTAATATTCCGTTCAAATCGCTCTCTATAATTCCTCTGCGTATTTGGTCTGATTGTATCGCCTTTTATATCATTGATAAAATAATCAAACCAAGCCTCAACGGTCATATCCTCGCCAGCAGACAAATCCGAATGTGCGTCGATAAATCTTGCATCGGCTATCCATTGGCGGCATTCTTGCAGTTTCTTAAAATACTTTTCTTTTCGTTTCCCTAATTTGTTTGTATATCTGGCTGAATACAGTCCATCTTGACGCTGGTATATTCCTACACCTAAATCACGACCTTTCAAGTCTTTTCCCATATGTACGCCTCCTTCTATTGCTAGAAAAAAGCCCAATACAGCAATATATATAGTACCATATTCAGGCTTAAATGTCCATATTTTGTTCCGTTCAATTCGCATTCAATTTGCAGAGAACAGGTTATTTAGATGTCTCATATCTCAATTTCCTTTTCCAAAAACTGCTCAAATGCCTTTCTTTTTATCATTTTACGTTTTCCCACATAAAATACGAATGGGCATCGTGGATCATTTGTCAAGTCCCTTAACTTGTTCAAACCTATTCCACTAAACGCATTTGCCTCAACAATTGTCAGTAATACCTTTTCAGATATTTTAACATCACACTCATTCTTTTCCATTTTGCACCTCCGCTATTTTATATAACTTTTTTAATTTTATGGCTTATCTACCAATCAAAAAGTGCAATCTTTTGTTCTTTTTGATTGAAAGACAAACAAAAGATTTTTCAAAAAACACATACGGGTAGCAGGTCATTACTCTGCTCACATCGGTATCGCACCGTCATTCAAAATTGACCGGAAACGGATCTCGCCATGTCCGGAAGTATCATTATCAAAAATATGCCTCATCGCCTCATGTAACTGCTACACTTTTTGCCAGACATTCATCGCTCACTGCCTTAACTTCAATATCAGACTTCAATATTCCCTCGTATGCACTCCCACGCAAAAAACAGGAGCAGGCAGCTCGTGGCGTGTCCACATAGTAGCTCCGCATATCCCACACGTCCCGTATGTATTTACATATTCAATTTTCAAGGTACACACGCCAGCTTACGTTGGCGGGCAGAAATTTATCTGCCGCTTTAGATAAAATCTTTTCTGGACTTGTCAGCCCAAAAAGCACATAAGCACTCTCCGTCTGCTATGAACGGTTCCATATAGATTATGTGCTTTAGAGGAATGACAAGTTATACTTCCAGTTTATCGGGACCGTATTTATGAATTATCTGCAACAACATTTTCTTTTGTACTCCTTCTGCTTGTCCGCATAGCTCACGCAAAGTTTCCAGCTCCTCAGAAGAAAGAGTATTTATGTAGGGCTTGTAATGCTCTCCCATAAAAATCCCTCCGGCTCCGCCCTGCTGCGTGTAGATCGGGAATCCCGGAGATAAAGCCTGAATATCATTTCGTATTGTTCGGGTAGTCACTCCAAATTCTTCCGCTAACTCCCTTGCTGTTGTTTGCCGCCGGACAATCAGAATGTTGATGATCTCCATTCTGCGGTCAGCCGTATTCATGCTTCACCACCTCTCTGTAATAACTCCCGATCATAGTTTATAAAACGTACAGGAACGTATCTTTCCTATACAGGAAATTATTTCAAAAATTTTTTTCAGCCCTCTCCGGCTCTTTTTCCCCACCGCATTTTTCTATATTTCTTCCACTGTATTTTTGTTGACTTTCCTCCTACCGCTTGTTAAAATCTTTAGTGGATAAAATCATAACTTCATCAACGGACACTCAAACTGCTATGA
>JAMPGX010000023.1 GCA_023663725.1 bacterium
TGGCCTATTCTGTAGCCCTCTATTTTCAAGTGATTTCAACAGCGAAATTGATTCATTTTTCTCATAAATATCACAAAATTCCGCATCCCTCAAAGAAAGAGGAATGCGGAATCCTATTACGCCGCTGTCTATTCTTCGTACCCGTTCGGGTTCTGACTCTGCCATCTCCAGGAGTCGGCGCACATCTCTCGGATACCGTACTGTGCCTCCCAGCCCAGCTCCTCCCTGGCTTTGGTCGCATCCGCGTAGCTGGCAGCGGTATCCCCAGCGCGGCGGCCCTTTATCACATAAGGAATCTTCACTCCGCTGGCCGCCTCAAAGTTGCTGACCACATCCAATACGCTATAACCTGTGCCAGTTCCCAGATTGTAGATCTTCAGGCCAGCTTTCTCCTCGATCTTTTTCAGCGCCTTGACGTGTCCGACAGCCAGGTCTACCACATGGATATAATCCCGCACCCCTGTGCCATCCGGCGTGTCATAATCATTGCCATAGACACTCAGCTGAGGCAGCTTGCCCACCGCCACCTGCGTAATATAGGGCATCAGATTGTTGGGGATGCCGTTCGGGTTCTCGCCGATGCTGCCGCTCTTGTGAGCCCCAATGGGGTTAAAATAGCGCAGCAGAATCACATTCCACTCTTGGTCCGCTCTCTGTATGTCAGACAATATCTGCTCCAGCATGGATTTGGTCCAGCCGTATGGGTTGGTACACTGTCCCTTGGGACACTCCTCAGTGATCGGCACAAAGGCCGGATCGCCGTACACCGTGGCGCTGGAGGAGAAAATGATATTCTTAACCCCATGCTTTCTCATCACATCCACCAGCGTCAACGTCCCAGAAATATTGTTCTCATAATACTCCCAGGGCTTCTGCACCGACTCGGCCACCGCCTTCAATCCGGCAAAATGAATCACCGCGTCCGGTTTCTCGGCCTCAAAGATTTTATTCAGAGCCTCCCTGTCCAGGATATCTGCCTGATAAAAAGGCACCGCCTTGCCCGTGAGCTTTTCCACCCTGCCAAGGACCTTCTCGCTGGAATTGCTCAAATTGTCCACCACCACAGCCTCGTAACCAGCATTCTGCAGCTCCACCACAGTATGACTGCCGATATATCCCGCACCGCCTGTCACCAATATTTTCATATGTCCCTCTTTTCCGCATCCCATGGTTTTTCCATAAGACAACAATCCGACTAATGCCCCGCCAGAGCTTTCCGCTCCGGCTCTCCGGCAAACTACAGTTCCACTCCGTTCTCCTGTAACAGAGCGCGGGCGCTCTCCACCGAGTCGATGCCCGTTCTGTTCTTGATGGGAGCGAACTCCCTGTTTCTCTCCACCTCGTAGGGCAGACAGCTATCCATCTGATGAATCATATCCAGCACCAGATTCTCATACTTGTAGCCGTTGGGCTCCTGGGGCTTATACAGCTCCCCGTTCTCATCCAGACAGGGAATCTTTTTCTCCACGATATGCAGCGGCAGCTTGCCATCCAGCAGACGCTCCAGAGCAGACACACGGAACAGGTAGTTGAGGATCACACCGAAATTGTACGCCGGATTCCCCTTCTCGTCTCTGGCATCCATCAGCTCCTGCGTCAGATCATAATATTCCACGATGGAAGGCCTGCCGTCCTCCAGACACATCACGCCCACCTTTTCGTCCGGCGCGTTCTTGCGCACCACCTTGGCGCCCACGTCACAGTTTCTCTCGATAGTTGCGCCCACAAAACAGGGATCAGCGATCCGCTGCAACACATTGTCCACGGCAAAGACATTGAACCACTCGATGCCCTCCTTCTTGGCCAGCTCCAGCATTCCCGCATTTTTCATCGAGATAAACCAGCCGCCGTTTCCGTTGGGGGAGGTGGCCAGTCTACCCTTCTCCTCCAGATAGATCCTGCCCTCATAGTCCGTGGCGGCTGCCATCTCCTGCTTGAAGAAATGCACAAACTCCGGATTGTAGCCAAAGAATTTCTTCTCCCGCATGAACTTTACCGTCACATCATTGTTCTTCTCACTGGTCATGACAAAGAGGTGGAACCAGACGCCACTCTGCCTCACCACATCCATCATGTTATTCACCAGGCATTCAAAAATATACAGCTTCCTGTGGATGCCCACATCATACATACATTTGGGATTGTCCGAGCCCAGCCTGGTCCCCATGCCTCCCGCCAGCAGCACGGTGCCAACCTTGCCGTCGCGGATCGCGTTCAGTCCAGTCTCCGTAAAACGCTGTCTGTTTGCGGCGATCTCCTCCAGCTCCATGGCCGCCAGCGGCGTGATCTCTCCCCTCTTGACCAACTCCTCCCTGTGCCGGCAGGATGCCTGGATACTCATGTCCGTCTCATAAATCTGCTCAAGCAGCGCCTCCTGACCAGCCGTATCCAGCTCGTCATAGTACTTCAGCACATGCTCCTGGCCATATTTTGCCAGCTTTTGTTTTGCCTCAGACAATGTCATGGTGTTCTCCCTCTTTCCTAAAATAATCTGCTTATTTGCTTCATTCTACCGCCGTCAATCCTCGGACATCTGTATCGGAATGTCCGGTTTCGGATACCCCAGAGCTGCTATATTTTCCTCGGTCAACTGTTGAAAGGGAACGGTAATCCTTTCCGCTTGATCAAGATAGGACTGTCTCCAGCTCTCATATTCATCGCCATCCACTGTTTGCTCATTATTATATAGACGACGCCCATCCCCATCTCTATCTAATATGGCATAGCTGTTATCCCTGGCATGTTCTGTACCGGCGTGATACAGCCTGTAGCCGTCAGGGAGGAGACCCTGCAGATACAGGTCCCACAGCACTTTCCCATATGCCTGATTTTGTGTCAGGAGTGGGATAGGCGTCGCCTCCGGCTGGGGGGGGAATTGGTCGGTGCATTATCGTTCTGGGCTTGCGTTTCAGGGAACGAGGGCGTTGTTTCCGGCTGAGAAGTGCTCACTGGGGCGCTGGCCGGCGCACTGCTGCATCCGCCCAGGATCACCAGGAGGAGGATACTGCACAATGTGAGCTGAAGGTTGCGGTTGAGGTACATTGTTGATCCTTTCATTGGGTTGGAGCAAAGGATTTTATTTTGCGGCTTGTTGCGGGTAAGGGCCCGTAAGTTTATCACGGGCAGAGGCCCGAAAACAAGTTTTCGGGCTCGCTTCGCTCCTCAAAGCACCGTGCAAGCAGCCGCTCAAGCAAGCTTGGCGGCTGTTTACACGGCGCCTTGACTCTGCCCTTTGCGAACATTATACCACTTTTTGATGGGGTCGCAACTTTTTTGGTTATTTTTCTCACTTTTGAGGAAAGTGTTCCCAGTGCAAATATTATTTCTTACAAATTGTATGATTGACAATGACTATCACCAAACAATCAACAACTACAATGCCAAGCGAAATATATGCAAAACTGGCTGGCAGCACGTCCTCAAACAATCCCATAACAAGAACGAGAACTGTTATAACTGCCATTCCAAATCCAGTCGTTCTACACAATTTCTTTTTATCGTATTTTGCCTTTTCTTCTTTTGGTGCTGTATTATACCCAGAAATAAACCAGCTTCCATGACCAGAAAGTAACATTATGGATATCACCAAAAAAATAACGAATACAACCCATATTATCCAATTTGCCCCATTTGATACGTCTGCTAATTTCATTGTATTATTTCCTCTGCCAAATCGCGATTTATAAGTCATTTTCCAATGGGTACACAATTCCGAAAAGGAAGCTATTTTTCCTGTGCCGAGTTCCCCTACAGGGATAATCCGGCGAAAAAGTCTCCATGTCCCAGTTCCTCTTGTTGATAGCGCAGGAACGCCGCCCGCAGTTGGGGCTGGTCCTCCCGCATCTGTCGGATCATGGCTTCTATGTTTTCTCTTCCGGCGCAGCCAAGCCGCAGGAATAGCTGCGCGTACTCCGGGTGAGCCTCCCCCTGCGCGAGTATCACCTGCCAGCTCTCCTCGCTCTCACAGCCCTTGGTGTGCGCCCGCAGATATTGCTCCAGATACTGCCGCATGGTCGGCATAAGCCCCTGATCACACATCAGGCGCAGCATCGCCAACCTCACCTTTTTCTGCCTCCTGGCCTGTAGAAATGCCTCCATGTCCGTGCTGCCGTAGTCCTCCTCGCCGCAGAGCACCTGCTTGGAATAGCCCTCCCCGTCGTCGGCCCGCATCACCGCCTCCAGCCGCGCATCCCACTTTCTGAGCCACTCCGGGCTGCCCACCGCCGCGGGCTCCAACAGATAATAGGCGTCAAGCTGTGTCACGGACGCCGCCAGCAGCCGCCCGCAGGACTCCGGCCACGCCTCACACGCCCCGCCCTCGCCGCAGCGGACACCTGAGATGCAGGCGAGCTGTCCACAGTCCAAAAACAGGGATTTGCCCATATGGTCACACTCGGCTGAAACCGTTATCCGCTCCAGGTTATCGCAGTAGGCAAAAGCCCAATCGCCCAGACTGTGCAGGCCCACCGGCAGCTCCATGACGCGGAGGCTCTTTTTGCTGAGAAATGCCTTTCTGCCGATGCCCGTCACCGTCAGGCCCTCTATCCGCTCCGGCACCTTCACCGTCCGGCCGCCGCCCTGCCAGCCCGTGATACAGACTCCGTCCGGCTCCAGCATATATTTCAGACAGCCGCTGCCGGTGTCGTACTCCAACTCTTTCACGCTTACCCCCCTTGCGTGCTTTAGCACGCATACCAATCAATATTTGGAAGTTTACTTCCAGACTTGCGATACTGCATCAATAAAAATTCCCTCTACTCCTCCAGCTCCAGCTGCGCGATCTGCCCCTGTATTCGGTCCTGCCGCTGCGCAAGCATCAATTCCTGGCTGAAGCGCTGATAGTCCTCGCTGCCGAAGGTGGCGATAAAACCTGCCCCGGCGCTGCTCACAGTCAGCTCCGTCACCAGGATCAGCATCTCATTGCCCTCCGCAAAAGCCTCCTGCGCGAACACAAAGAGATTGTGCAGTTCCTCCTGTACCCGCTGTGTATCCCGTTTCATCGCGGACACCGCCGCCTCATACCGTCCCTTCACCATCGCAAACGCTCTTTCTCCCCCGCCGGCTGTGGAGGAGTCTCCCTGTCCCTGCATATCCCAGCCCGCAAAACCGCCGGATTCTCCCGTCATCACCGCCTTGCGGGACTGCTCCAGAAACAGCAGCACCCTCTTATATTTTTTTCTGTCCTCAGCGGACAGGGTTCCGGCCCTGTCCAACGCGAACATCTGCGCCTGCTTTTTCTCCTCCAGCTGTTCCATACAGGCCGCTATCTGCTCCGGGCGGGTATCCTCGACCACCGTGTTCTTCACCGCCAACAGCAGAGCGCGGGTATCGGTGAGATAAGCCGCCTGCTCCATGATCTCCTGCATATCCGCCAGCATCCGGTCGAGCAGCATCCCCACCAGAGACAATCTCTCATCAAAGGCCGCCGCCTTAGCCCTGGCGATGGCCTGCACGGTGGGCCTGCCCTCCAGGATCTCCTGTATCCGATAGTCCTTTTGATACTTTTGGTACAGATCATAATAAGCGGTGAATTCCCGCACGATCCTGTCGTTGCGGATATATTGTCCCACCAGCGTTTCATCCACGCCAAGGCTCTCCTCCTCATAGTGGTACAATATCTGGGAGAGGTCCTCCCAGCCCCGCGCCGTCACATAACTGCGCCCCTTGGCGGTGATCTCCATATGGTAGAAATATTCCTTTTTCAAGTCCAGGAAATTCAGGACCGCGCCGTGGAGATGGCGTTCCAGCGCGTACTCCTTCCAGGTGCGCCAGTCCGCCTCCACTTCCATAACCTTCAGGCGGTCCATGGTCACCACATCAAACTCCCGCACAGACTTATTGTACTCCGGCGGGTTGCCCGCGGTGACGATGACCCATCCCTCCGGCACCTGATGGCGCCCGAACACCTTATATTGCAAAAACTGAAGCATGGCGGGAGCCAGCGTCTCAGACACACAGTTGATCTCGTCCAGAAATAATATCCCCTCCCGGATACCGCTCTCCTCCATGGTCTCGTAGATGGCCGCGATGATCTCGCTCATCGTATACTCGGAGACGTCATACTCCCGCCCTCCGTAGGTCTTGTGAGCGATGAACGGCAGGCCCAGCGCCGACTGACGGGTGTGATGGGTCATGGAGTAGGACACCAGCGCGATCCCCATCTCCTGGGCGATCTGCTCCATGATCGCCGTCTTGCCGATGCCCGGAGCCCCCAGCAGGAAAATGGGCCGCTGGCGCACCACCGGAATACTGTATTCTCCGAACTCGTCCTTTTTCAGATAGATATTCACGGAGCTCTTGATATACTCCTTCGCCTGTTTGATATTCATGATCTCCCCTTATTCCTCCTCTATTATGACCTTCATGCTCCAGGGCGGCACGCTGCGGCGCATCTCGTCCTCCTCCAGAAAGGCGAATATCACATCATAGCCCGGCATCCTCTCGGGATATATTCCATACCCGTCGGTAAAATAGATCAGTCCCTTCAGATTCTCGAACTCCCCCTGCTCCAGCAGACTGTCCACATAGTCAAACACCGGCCGAAAGTCCGTGGCGCCGAAGCCCTGCAGCCTGCCATGAGCCAGAAATTCCTGAAAATCCTCGTCACAGGTAATCTTCGTATCGCTCTGCACCTCGTTGTCACACTGGATAATATGCACATTTATCTTGGTAAAAAAGTTCTCCGAGCCCTTCAGCAGCGAATAGGTCCTGTTCAGAAACGCCCTGACCACCGGCCCTCGACAGGAGGCCGAGGTATCCAGCGCAATGACAAACTCTTTTACCTTCTTAGCGTCCTTATATTCCAGCGGCTCGATCAGCGGCATATTGCCGTATCGCTCAAGTCCGTAGGTATAATAGATATAGTCAAACTCCTCATCGTTGACCGTCATATCCTCCCCCATGACCGTAAAGCGTTTCAGGATCGCGCTGTAGTCATAGCGGTCGCGGGTGGCCTCCGCCAGATTTTTTTCCAATCCCTGCATCCCCGCCCTGCTCCTGGTAAAAGACTTCAAATCCGCCTTGACCCGCTCGCTGATCTTCTTCCACTGCTCCGGTGTCATCTGGAGCTCCTCTGCCGGCATCCACCGCGCGTGATCATCCCGCCAGAACAGCGCTGCCAACTCCTGCCTCTCCCGGGGCGTGATCGGATGGTGTCTCATATATCTGTAGATGCGCTCCGCGGTCAGAACTCCCACGTCCTCCCGCCACACCCGCAGCTTTGCCTCCGCCTCTGAGTCCGTATCCAGACTTGCCATGGGCAGCTCCAGCTCCAGAATCACGCTCTCCACCGCCATATCCGCCGCCATATCCCACAGCTCGCGCTCCACCTTATCATAGGCAAAGCTGTGAGAAAAGATACAGTGCAGCAGCAGATGCAGCATACCGCGAGTCACCAGGTGCGGATCAAGGCGGTACAGGCGCAGTATATATTCAGGGTCGTACCACACGGTGCTGCCATCCGTGGAGACGCAGCCCGTGGACGGCCTCTCCTGCCATACAAGGCCCAGCAGCGCCACATCCAGAAAGCGCAGGGACACCAGTATATTGTCCCTGGCCAGCGCCAGCACCTCTCCCGCCAGCTTTCCGATCTTCTGTTTTCTGTCCTGAGCTTCGTGCTCTTTTGCCACCTTCTCGCCTCCCACCGTCTTGCTTAGCATTAGTGTACTGGAAAAATAAAAAAATAGCAAGCATATCGAAAATATCAAGCCGCTTTCCCAAATGTATGTTATTCTTTAGATACGACGTCGAACCTGTTTACTGTGGCGGCCCCGCCCGCAGCATCATCGGGCCAAAAATAATCTGCCACAATTCTGATCAGAGAGGATTTGTAGCAATGGACAATCTGACCCTGTTGAATCTGGCTTTGAGCTATATGGAAGAAAATCTGAGCGAGAATATCACCATCGAGGATGTGGCCCGGGCCTGCTACTGCTCGCCCTCCAGCCTGCAAAAGCTCTTCCGCCGACTGGCCCACTACTCCGTCAAGGAGTATATCATCAAACGGCGCCTGACCCTTGCGGCCCGCGATCTGCGGGACCGCCCTCAGGACAACATCCTGGAGATCGCTCTGCGCTACTGCTATCAGAGCAACGAAGCCTTCACCAGGGCCTTTGAAGCCATGTGGAACTGTAGTCCGTCTGCCTACCGTCAGGAGCGGTCCTTCGCAGACCTTTGCCCCCGACTGATCCTGTCGGGAGAATACGATTATGGAGATGAGGATATGAATAGAAAAAAGAATGTAGACATCAGTGAGCTGTATGATCTGTTTAAAGAACGCAAAAATTGTTATTTCGTGTGCTGTGACATCAAATCCCTGATTCCCATCAATGAGATTTCCCACAAGGCCGGAGATCTGTCCATCGCCGAGACCGCCCACCGCATGGAACAGTGCGCCGGACCGGAGGATCTGGTCTTCCGCATCGGCGGGGACGAATTCGCAATGCTGACCGCCAGCGAGGACCCCGCCTATGCCCGCCAGATTGCGGACCGGATCCTGGCAATGAACGGCCAGACCTTTACCTATGAGGGCAGGCAGATCCCCTTAAGTCTCTACGCCGACGTCGTGCGGTTCGACAGAGAGAATCTCCGCTACAGTGAGCTGTTCGCCTCCTTGCACCAGACCATCAACGACAGCAAGAAATAATCTGCAGGCCGTTCTCCTCTGCGGCCGTGGGAAAGCTCTCCCACGGCCGCAAAAAAATCGACTCGTCAAGTCTGCCGATTCTCTCTCACGATATAGTCAAACACCTCTGTCTGAGTAAAGCCCAGACGCTGTAGCTGCTCCAGAGACGCCTGGATATTCTCCCGCGTGTTGTATGACGGAATCCGCGGGACGCGCAGTTTCACTCGCTCCGGAGAAACAGTCCTCGCCAGCAGCTCCAGATTCTCCCTCACAGGAGTCTGCGGTTGTCCAGTGTACGCGGCATAGATTGACTCATCCATATCCTTGATATCCACGATGAATTCATCCGCCACATCCAACGCCTGTATCAGACTGTCCACAGGCACATGCAGAGAGGTCTCGACCGCCAGATGCCAATCTGGGCCGCAGACCTGGCGGAACGCGGCGATAAAGGGGGCGTGCAGCAGAGCTTCCCCGCCGCCGAAGGTCACGCCCCCGCCGGTGGCCAGAAAATACAGCTCGTCTATTTTCACCCTCTCATACAGCTTCTCCGGCGTCATCCGCACACAGCGCTCCAGAGTGGCGGGATTCCAGGCGTGGGGGTTGAGACAGTAACGGCACTGCAAAGGACATCCATAAGCCCCCACCAGAGTAGTCACCCCCTGTCCGTCCGTGACCAGCCGGTGGCGCTCTATGGCAAAGACCGGCAATGTGACGCTCACGGTGCAGTCTCCTCGGATGCCGCGGAGGACTCGTCGCTCTCCTCAGATTCCTCCGTCGGCGGTTCCAGGAAACCTGCCAGATCCCAGTTCTCCTCAGGCGGCAGTATCTCGCCCATCGCGATATCGCCGTCAAGCTCCATCCCCTCACTGTCTTCCGACCGAGTGTTCTCCTCGCTTCCTCCCGCTGGGGCATTTTCCCCACGGTCTTCCGTCTGGGTACTATCCCCGTTTTCCCCCGCGAGCGCATTCTCCCCGCTTTCAGAACCGTCCGGGGTCTCCTCGCCCGCCTCTGGGTTGTTCTCTCCCCCCAACTCCTCCGGCTCAATCGGGGCTGCCTTCCCCTCGATACTTTCCGGTGCAATCTCAATGTCCCCCGCTGTCTCCACAACACCTATGCCAAACGCGTCCTTGAACATCTCCACGGGACTGCAGGCCGTCAGCCCCGCACATACGGAGGTTGAGATGCCCACCACGGCCACAGCCCTCCCCAGTCCCTGCCGGACTGCCAGCTCCCGCTCTAAGTATCGCAACTCCGCCTCGCATCTGGGGCAGGTTCCCTTACAATCCCCCTGGTGCGTACACTGGGACACCACGTAAGGAATATCATTTTCCTCGGCAATCTGCCTGCGAATCTCCTTCAATGCCTTACACTTCTCTTTTCCTCTCATCTCTACCTCTTTTCCGCAAATCACTTTGCCGTCACATGGAATGTTCTCATCTCTATTGTCAGAAATCGGGAAAAATGGTTACAGAATAACAGATAAATTCTTATATTTCTCTTAACTGCTTGCATTCCGTCCCCTTTATATCGTATAATGAGGCTATGAATAAAAACAATATGCCAAAAAATAAGTGGATACTATTTATTATTTTGATAATACTTGGCGTGTGTTGTCTGATAGCCGCAGGAGTCATTCTGATCTACCGCTATCGGGCGGACAGGCAGTCTCAGAAAACAGTGGAAGCCCTCCGAGCCTCCGCCGAGAGCTACGGGCAGACACCCACAGAGGCAGATCCGACCGATGCGCCGGCGTTTCCCACTGCCACGCCTGCTCCCTCCCTTTCCCCTGCGCCAACTCCGCAGCCCACACCGCAACCGGTCGAGAATCCGTATCAGGATGCATTTCTGGCCAACGAGGACATGGCCGCCTGGCTGGTGATACCGGATACGCCGGTTGACTATCCAGTCATGTGGACCCCGCGGGACGAGAACTATTATCTGCGGCGGGGCTTTGACGGCAAGAAGAACCAGAACGGCTGTCTGATTCTGGACACGGACAGCTGCATTGACCCACTGACGACCAATCTGATCATTCACGGTCACAATATGAAGTCTGGCGCTATGTTTGGCGAGTTGGAGCATTACAGGGAAGAGTCATTTTTTCAGGATCATCGGGAGATGCAGCTTCATACCAGAGAGGGGATACGCACCTACGAGGTCGTCGCTGTGTTTCTCTCCCAGGTATATCGAAAGACAGACCAGGTATTCAAATTCTACCAGTTCTTCCAGGCGGATACGGAGGAGGAATTTGACGATTTCTACGAGAACATCAAGGCAATGTCTCTCTATGACACAGGAGTTACGGCCAGCTATGGGGATCATTTTCTGACTCTGTCCACCTGCGCCTATCATGTGGAGCAGGGCCGTTTCGTGGTCGTTGCCCGCGAGACAGGGTACGAGGATATCTACGCCCCTTTTGATGATTAACCTGCCTATTATCCTATTTTTATAAAGATGCTGACAAAAACAGCGCTTGCCGCAAGGCGGAGTAAGCGCGCAGTCCAGAAGGAGGTCTTGAACATGAAAAGAATGAAAACCATTGTCACCCTGTTGGCAGCCGCTCTGATGCTGTTCCTTATGCCTGGAACATGCAAGCTTCCGGCAACTGCCGCCGAACCCGTCACCTACTCCCTGAAGTATATGGAGAGTGAGCAGGGATGGCGCTATAAGGTGGGTTCCTGGAGCGATGACACCACTTTCCACGAGCTGCACTATATGCTGGAGGCCATCAAGGAGGGCGATGTCATCGTCATTGAGAGCGGCGACCAGCCATTGACCCTGGAAGTGCCGGTAAGACTGAGCAATGTCACTTTCAACCGCACAAACATGGCCAACATCACCGCGCCGGGCATTGACAACGTATATGTGCTGCGCGACAGCGTGGCCGTCATCAACGGCGATGTGGTGAATGCCCACGTGTATGACAATGCGGTAGCCAACTTTAACAACAATGTAACCAATCTCTATATCACCAAGGGCACCTGCGGAGAACAGACGATCGCTGTAGCAGGCACAATAGCGTATCTGAGAACCGGAGACGCAGAAAAGGTCTACAATGAGTTCTACGATTTCCAGGCCAACTCCTTCCGTCAGGAAAAGGGTGTCTGGAAGACGGCAGAGGGAACGTACAGCGCCACTCCCTCCGGCAATGCGCAACAACCTGCTGCCCCTGCCGCTCCCGCTACACCTTCCGCGGGCGGCGAGTATGACGATGTACCCAAGACCGGCGAGCCCTTCGCCCTGCCGGGCCTGCTGCTGATCGTCTCAGGCGTCTGTTTTGGAGGCGCATATCTGCTGCGCAGAAAAGCTGTATAAAATATGACAAAATAATGGCCCCGTCCTCCTGACTTAAGAGGATGGGGCCATTTTCTCTCATCACCACAAGTCGCCCGTTTCTCGCCTAGCAGGGATTATGGCAGTATCTCCGACAACGGCTTAAACGTATAGCCCATCTCCTCCCATTTCGTCAAAAGCTCATCCATGATCTCCCCATTGGTCTGCGAGGTGCTATGTAAGAGCACGATAGCTCCGGGATGAATGCGGGACAGCAGCTTGTCAAAGGCCTCCTCATGAGTGGGCTGCTTATCCTGATACCAGTCCACATAGGCAAGGCTCCAGAAGAAAGTCGCATACCCCAACTCCTGCGCCATCTTCAGATTCTCCGTGCTGTATTTGCCCTGCGGGGGCCGGTAATAGTTTACCATCTCCTGACCGGTGATCTCCTGGTACAGCGCCGCCACATCGTTCATCTCCTTGGCGAAGGCTTCTCGATCCGAAATACTGGACATGTCAGGGTGGTGATAGGTGTGGTTGCCCACGGTATGCCCTTCCTCCAGCATTCGCTTCACCAGCTCCGGGGCGGACTCCAGATAGTGTCCCACCACGAAAAAGGTGGCCGGGGCATTGTGCTTCTTCAATGCGTCCAGTATCGGCTCTGTGTTGCCGTTCTCGTACCCCGCATCGAAGGTCAGATAGATCACCTTGTCCTGGGCGTCCCCCACGTAGTAAGCGTTGTACTTTGCCAGCTCCGCGGCGGATACATTGCCGCTGGGCTGCGTTCCCTCCGCGCCAAAGCCAAGCCCCCAGTTCTCCGGCGAGCGGGCCACGGCCGATGCAGCCACTGCGCTGCCATGCGTTGCCGCTCCCACCGCTCTCCCCAGCAGGAACATAGCCAGCAGAAACAGCGCCGTCAACGCGATCTTCGGGTAGTCGAGCTTTTTCCAGTCCACATCCTTCCAGTGCAAATTCTTGATTCGTTCCAGCATCATGACTCCTGATACTTTTTGTAGCCAATATATGAGTCATGTGAGAGAAAAAGACCGTCATTCCAACATCAGCTTGATGATTTCCTTATCCGTCTGCTGCATGCCGACCTTGCCGATATATCCCACACAGCTGATGGTCTCGCCCGCGTCCTCCTTCAGAATTCCGGTGTAGGCCTCGTACTCCTTGTTCTGCATGGCCAGATAATGCGCCATCATCGAGGCGTCCAGGCTGGAGGCAATCTTGGCGGCACAGGATATCTTGGCCCCATCACAGATGACGCCGGGGATATTGGCAAGCGTATTGTCAATGGTGGCCTTGATCTGGGAGAGCGTTCCGCCCGTCATATAGGTGATGGCCGCCGCCGACGCGCAGGAGGCGGAGACAGCCCCGCAGAACGCGGAAAGCTTTCCGATGAACTCCTTCTGGTAAATGGTGAGCAGACTGGAGAAGACCAGAGAGCGGTACAGCTTCTCCGTGGGAATGTTTTTCTCCCTGGCATACACAATCACCGGAACCGAGGAGGCAATGCCCTGGTTGCCGCTGCCGGAATTGATGATGACCGGCATATCGCAGCCCCCCATGCGGGCCTCCGACGCCGCGGCCGCATACGCTTTCATGCGGGTGACAATCCCATCCGCATAGGACTCCCTGATCACGCGGCCTATCCCGATGCCATAGTCCCCTGAGATTCCCTCATAGGCGATATCCATATTGCAGCGAATCTGGCGCTCATAGATATCGCGGACCAATGCCAGCTCCACTTCATCCGCGAAGGTCTTGATATTCTCCAGCGAGAGCCCGGAGCGGTCCGTCGAGTAGCCCTTGTCCGCCAGCTCTCTGTCCTTCTCAAAGATCACTTCTCCGTCTCTGGTGATCAGAACCACATTGGTATGCGTGTGCCTCACCTCCACCGTCGCCGTATGCCTCTGAGAGAACAATTCGACAATAAAATGGAGCGGTATCTCGGATTCCAGGTATTCCACATGACAGCAACCTTTCGCCAGCTGCTCTGCGGCATGCGCTCTCTGCGCATCACTCACTTTTTCCAGAACCTCCATGCCGGCGGAGGCATCCCCCGCCGTCGCGCCCAATATGCATGCCGCCTCGATACCTGTCAGACCGCCGGAGTTGGGAATCGTGACACAGCGCACATTTTTAATCATATTCCCGGAACACCTGGCGACAATGCGCTCCGGCTCACAGCCAAGGGCTTCCCTCCCCCTGGCGCTGGCATAGGCCAAGGCAATTGGCTCCGTACACCCCATTGCCGGAACCAGCTCCTCTCTGATAATGCGAATAAACTCTTCCTGCATTCCTTGATCCAACATACTGTATAACCCATCTCTTTCTGTGTGTCAACACCTATATATCATGTTCTCTCGTCTGGGAAGTTGGGCAGTTCCTTACACAATACCGCTCAACTCCTGATACAGCCTCTTGGCATAACTGTCCGTCATGCCACAGATAGAATCCGTCACCAGGAGCAGGCGCAGATAGAGCTTCTCCTCCGCGCTTTTTCCCTGGCTGTAGTATCGGTAGATCGCCTTGTAATTGTCAGAGATCAGCGCCATAAGCTTGGTCTGCACCGCTGTCATGGGCTGGCCGCTGTCATAGACAATGGCAGCGGCTACAAAACGCTTCAGCAGAAAATCCATGATCGTCTCCGCCGCGATCTCCAGCTTATAGATCGGCTCTGAGACAAAGGCGTAGCGATAGGCGATATCGCCCAGGATATCCGCCATCAGAGCACAGTCATCTCCCGCCAGCAGCTCCCTTGTGTATGTACCGGACATAATCTCCCGATAATGGTCCGCGAAATGGTCCGTCGCGCAGGCCAGCAGCTTGCCCTGCACCCGCACAATCCAGTTCTGCACCGCATAGGCCTCGGGACTGGATACCTCGCGGCTCACTCCCTTCTGATACCGCTCCTCCAGAGCATCCACCAGCTTGCTGTACGCCTGGCCTGCACCTTTCTCCTCCCCACACGAACGCAGCTCCTTCACAAGCTGTTGATAAGTGATGCAGCCCTTCTTAAAGGCGTCCTCCACATCCGCAGTCTTGTAGGCGATATCGTCCGCCGCCTCCAGCACAAAGGCCAAGGGATGCCTGTGCCCTTCGGTTCCCAGTGTCCGCTGAATCTGCTCGAACAGATCATGCTCCGCATAGTAGTAGCCCATCTTCTTCGTGCGGATATCCCCGTTGCCTTTGTCGATCTCCAGCGAGGATACCGGATACTTGATGATCGTGCCCAGCAGCGCCTGAGTCAGATTCATGCCATGCTCGTCCACCAGATAGTGCAGCTTGGTCACCAGCCGCAATGCCTGGGTATTGCCCTCAAACTGGTAGAAATCCTCCTGCATCTGCCTGGTCAGCATCTCTGTCAGGGGCCTTCCCTGCAGAGTGAGGCTCCCCATATGGGACCGGAACCAGTCCCGAATCACAGTCTCTCCGAAATGGCCAAAGGGCGGATTCCCGATATCGTGCAGTAGTCCCGCACACTGCAGGATGTCACAGATATATCCCTGATACTCTGGCAGGAAGTCCGAATCTTGTACCTCCTGCAAGATCTTCTGGGAGATATTCTGCCCCAGGGATTTGCCAAAGGAGGACACCTCCAGGGAATGCGTGAGCCTGGTGCGGATAAAATCGCTCCTGTCCAGCGGAAACACCTGGGTCTTGTCCTGCAGCCGCCTGAAGGATGCGCTGCCTATGATCCTGTGATAATCCTTCTCATACTCCGTCCGCAGATCCCCCGATCCAGCTCTGCTCCTCACCGGACGTATCCGCTCATCACTCAGCAATTTCGCCCATTCCATGTCGCACCTCCTCCTTTGAAATACACGAAACCTAGTTACTGTGCCAGTGTCATTGTGCACATTGTATATTCCTGCCAAGGGTCACTGCTCCGCCTATGTACTCCCCATGCCAAGATACAGCCAGGGGAGGGGGATTGTTCCTGCAAGGACCGTTTGAACACGTCAGTGCTTAGCGAGGTATGCCGAATGCAATTCGGCCGAGCTTAGCACTGCTACGCTGTTCAACCGAGCGAGAGCGTGTCCATGCAGGAACAATCACCCTCCCCTGGCGTGCCTTCGCATAAAAACTCTAGCCCTGCAGCCCCCTGGCCTGGCGGTCCATATCCTCCACCACGATATCGTAGATCTCTCCCAGCCCCGCGCAGTACTTCAGCACATCCCAGGGCTCGTTGGTGTGAAAATGAATCTTGATCAACTCCTCATCTCCCACCGCCAACAGGCAGTCGCCCTTGAAGTGCTCGGTGATATAGTCGTTGATCTCGTCCTCATCCAGATCGTGACCCTCGATCAACAGTTGTGTGTCATAGCGAAATTCCAATGGTTCCATCTCAGTCTCCTCCTACTACAGTTTTTGGTTGCTGATTACACTGCCTGAATATCCGGCGCAGCATGAATATGGCGGCTGCGGCCAGCACCATCTCCGCAAAGGGCTGCGCGTAGGGCAGACCGTACAGCGGAAACAGCCAGTTGAGGATAAACAGGGCCGGTATCTCCAGCACGATCTTCCGCATCAGTGCAAAGACCAGCGCGTTTTTTCCCTTGCCCAGCGCCTGAAACACACCCACCGCCAGGAAATCCATGCCCAGAAACGGCATCGCCAGGCAAAAACCCCGCAGGAATCTGGCACCGTAAGCAATGATGGCCTCGTTCTCCATAAAAGCCTTCGTCAGACCCGCCGAGAATACCCAGAACAGGATCATGACGCCAAAGAGCGCTGGAAACATCAATTTCATGGCAAAAGTGATCGCTCTCTTCATCCGAGGATGGTCCCCGCTGGCGTAGTTGTAGCTGATCAGCGGCATGATGCCCTGGGAGAATCCCAGCGCGATCTGCAGGGGAATCATGCTGGTCTTCTGGGATATGCCCATGGCAGCCACCGCATCCGCCCCATACTCCGAGGTGAAATTGTTCAGGATCGTCATGCCTGTCACATTCAACAGATTCTGTATGGACGCTGGAATACCCACCGCGCAGATTCCCAGGATGATGGCACGATTCCACCCCAGCATACGGGGATTCACACAGACATAGGTGGAACGCCGCTTCACATACAGCAGTACAAAGAAATAGCCGCAGGCGACGCAGTTGGACAGAAAGGTTGCCAGCCCTGCTCCCGCCGCCCCCATGTTGAGTCCCCAGGGCATGATAAAGATCGGGTCCAGCACAATATTGAGAAGACATCCGCTCATGGTGCCGATGCTGGCATGCAGAGACGCCCCCTCAGAGCGCACCAGATAGGCGAGTACCACGTTCAGGATCGCCGGAATCGCGCCGCAGGATACCGTCCACAGCATATAGGCTGCCGTGGCCGGCTCCGTCACGGAATCGGCGCCCAGAAGCGCCAACAGCGGACTCTTGAAGCTCGTGCAGAGAACGGCAAACAGCGCGCCGCAGAAGAGCGCGCAATAAAAGCCGATGGCCGAGCTCCTGCGCACCATATCATATTCCTTGCGTCCCAGAGCACGGCTCATCATGCTGGAGGTACCCACGCCGAACAGATTGTTCACCGCGTTGAACGCCAGCAGCACCGGAGCGGCCAATGTCACCGCCGCGTTCTGCAGCGGATCGTTGAGTCTCCCCACAAAATAGGTATCCGCCAGATTATACAGCACCATGACCAGACTGCTCAGGATCGTGGGGATCGCCAGCTTCGCGACCGCCCTGGGAATGGGCATGGATTCAAACAACTGATTTTTATCGGATGCTTGAGTCGTCAGACTTCTCACCTCCTGTTTCTTCCTCCGCTATTTCCGCTTCTTGCGCCAGCCACGGAATAGTAGCACCTGTCGCAGAGAGAGCTGCGGGCCCCGACCGGCAACAGCTTGCCACAGTAATCGCAACGGCGAAGATAGAACTTCTTGCTCTTGCCAAGCTCCGCCAGGATGATGTCCTCGGTCTTCAATCGCTCCGCTTGCACGCGCTCCTCATCCATAATTTTTCCAAAACGCACTGAGAACTGATTGTAGAGATCCAGCATTTTATAGTAGGTCTCCGCCCGCTCCAGCAGAGTATCGCCCTTAACGTCGTCAAACACCGGAAATTTGACGGACACATCCGCCGTGTAGGTCCGACAGTAATACCGCCACAATGCCATGCACTTCTCATTGCCCAGATCCACATCACAGGAAATCATGTTGTAGAGCTCCCGCTTGTCGTCAAAGCCCGCGATACTGTCCCTGATGCCATACAGACTCTTGTATTTCACCAGCATCTCCTTGATATCCATCTTGCGGTAGACATCCAGGTTGGGCTTGATACTGTACCAGGATGTCAAGATCTGGTCGATGGGCTGATCGATATCCAACAGCACCTGGGGGAAGCCGATAATCGCATACTCGATCGTGTGCTTCATCGGGAATACCCGCTTGATATGCTCCAGCCCCGCCTCGGTGGTAGCCGTCACATAGCCCACATCATACATCCCCCGGCGCCCCGCCCGCCCCGCGATCTGACGCACCTCAAACTCATTCAGGGGACGTCTTTCCTTGCCGTCAAATTTCATATGTTCCATGAACACGATGCGTCGTATCGGCAGATTGACTCCCAGGCCTATCGCATCCGTGGCAACCACCACATCATTTTCCCCCTTCAGAAACAGTTCAAACTGCTTGCGGCGAATCTGGGGGGGCAGATTGCCATAGATCACGCTGGCCTTCACACCCTGCAGCTCCAATCGAGCCGCCACGTCCAGCACTGTCTTTTTGGAAAAAAGAATCAGAGCATCTCCACTGACCAGATCCTTGTCAATGTCAAAGGGCTTGTCCTCGAAGACCAGCTCCGTGTTCCTCTCATGGCGCACCACATCATATTTGGCATGACAGCGCTTCAAGATCCGGCGAATGATATTCTCCGCCTCCGGAGCCATGCAGATATGCACCTCCTTGGCCTTGATACCCATGACCAGCCGAGACCAGGCATGTCCCCGAAAAGGGTCGCTGATCATCTGCGCCTCGTCGATGACAGCCACATCATACTCTGTATCCAGATCGACCATCTCCGCCGTGCAAGCTGTCACTCGGCTGTCCTCAGCGATATGCTGCTCCTCACCTGTGATCATAGAGCAGGGGACCTCGGCCTCCAGCAGCTTGTCATAGATCTCCAGCGCCAGCAGGCGCAGGGGGCCGGCATACACGCCGCATTTGGCCTTTTTGAGCCGTTCCACCGACTCATAGGTCTTACCGCTGTTGGTGCCGCCGATATGGAGGATAAAACGCCTCTCCATGGCCAGCGCCTCGGTGTACTCCACCTCCGCGTCCGTCTGCACCATACCCATGATGGCCCTGCGCAGCTCCTTCTCCGACGCTTTCAAATACCTGTTATACAGATCGCCGATGCCGACAGCCACCATATTGATCTCCTCATGTTCGAGCAGATACTTGGCAAATCTCTCGCTGTGGGCACAGCTGTCAATATAGGTCAGATCCATGGAGATGATCTGCCTTTGCGTTCTCTCTATATTCCGCTGCTGTTGCGCATTGTTCCGGCTGCGGTAGAATTCCATCAGCGCCGCGCACTGCCGCTTGGGGCTGGCTGTCAGCGCCTTGCCATTGTCCAGTCGGGCGTCAACGCTGGTGCGCATCTCTCTGGCCCGATTTCCCGCGCTGCGGTTATCCTTGATCTTGTTCTCATGAAAACTCAGGAAATCGGCGTCATACCGCTTCCTGAGCTTCTCCTTAATGCTGGGTGATATACTCATATGCATCCTCTAATTTTTTCCGGCTCACATCCGCCTACAGCCAACGGTTCAACACCTCCATCAGCCGGTTTAAGTCAATCGGTTTAGCCATATGTTCGTTCATACCGGAGGATTTTGCCGCCTGGATGTCCTCCGCGAAGGCGTTGGCAGTCATCGCCACGATAGGGAGGGCTCTGACGTCCTTGCGTTCCAGCGTGCGAATGGCACAGGTGGCTTCATAGCCGTTCATCACTGGCATCTGGATGTCCATAAGCACCAGGTTATAATATCCCGGCTCCGCTCTGGCCACCATATCCACAGCAATACTGCCATCCGCCGCGGACTCTACCTCCAGCCCCACCATCTCCAATATCTCAACGGCAATCTCTCGATTCAGTTCATTGTCTTCCACCAGCAACACTCTCTTGCCGGTAAAATCATGCTGCAGCGTCTTTTCCAGCGTCTTTTCCAATTCTTCTTCAGGCGGCTCCGCCTCCTGCGCATGCTGTTCCTCCAGAAACCCCCGCAGCACGGTTGCCAGCCTGCTCTTAAACAGCGGCTTGGTGATAAACGCGTCCACGCCGGCCGCTCGTGCCTCCATCTCGCACTGCGCCCAATCGTAACCGGACAGAATGATAATAGGCACCTCCGGCCCCACTCTGCACCGTATCTCCCTGGCAGTCTCTATCCCATCCATGCCCGGCATCTTCCAGTCCAGAATCACGGCAAAATAATGCTCCTGACGGTCATATGCCCTGTTCACACAAGCCACGGCATCCTCACCGGAAAGCACTCCCTCGCTGTGCAGTCCCAGCTCGTTGAGCATCAGGCAGGTGCTCCGGCAGGCAATCTCATCATCATCCGCCACCAGCACCGGAAATCTGATCAGCTCCGCCAGGGAAACTGCGTCCTCCTCCTGATACTTCAACAATATCTGTACGGTAAAGCGAGTCCCCTTCTCCTGCTCGCTTTCCACCTGAATATCGCCGCCCATCATACGGATAATATTGCGGGCCACGGGCATTCCCAGCCCTGTCCCCTGCACCTTGCTGGTGCGCACGTCCTCCGCGCGCTCAAAGGGCTCAAAGAGATGCTTT
Organism: bacterium; assembly: GCA_023663725.1. Taxonomy (GTDB): domain Bacteria; phylum Bacillota; class Clostridia; order Lachnospirales; family Lachnospiraceae; genus Acetatifactor. The sequence continues at coordinate 20,701 of JAMPGX010000023.1, forward strand.
AAGAATTCCTGAGACATACCGATTCCATTGTCAATAAAGACAAATTCGTAACAGCCCGTTTTGACCTGGCCGGACGGTTTCTCGGTTAGTTCAATGCGGATCTTGCCCTCTGGAGGCGTATATTTTACAGCGTTGCTGACAATGTTCATGAAAGCCTGCTGTATCCGCATGCTGTCTCCCACGACATTCTCATGTTGCAGGTCATGGATGCAGACCTCCAGCTTATGGCGTTTCTCCTGTGCCATTGGCCGCACCATGTTTAGCAGATTATCCATCAGACTGGACAGATTGAACTCCTCTTCACTCAGGGACAGGGTGCCAGACTCGATCTTGCTCATGTCCAGCACTTCATTGATGAGAGACAGCAGATGTCTGCTGGCGGAAGTAATCTTCCCAAGACATTCCGCCATCTTTTCCGGCTCATGCAGATGTGTTCCCGCTATAGCGGTCATGCCGATGATAGCGTTCATCGGCGTGCGGATATCATGTGACATCCGAGACAGAAAATCCGTCTTGGCGCTGCTGGCCCAGTTCGCGGCCTCATACGCGTCGAGCAGAGCTTTGCGGGTCTCCCTCTCCTTTCTGCGCTGGCTGGTGATATCCTTTAGATTGTTCATCGCCACAATGTCTCCACTGACACTGTCACGGATCATCAGAATCGTATGCCGCAGGATTACAGGGGCCTCGTCGTCTATTCGCGTCTCATACTCCAGCACCAGCTCCGTCTCTCCCCGCTCATACGCTTCGCTCAGATATCGGGTATTCATACATTTATCGTAATTCGCCCTGTCCTCCTCCGATATCTTTTCCTGCGCCCATCTGCAAAAAAATGTGTCCGCGCTGCAGGGCGCACGCATTCCCAACAGTGGAAGGACCGAGATGCGCCGCTCGCCTGAGATTTTGTAGAAATCCTCCTCGATGACATTGCGGCTCACATTGACATTGAATACACAGATCGCCTCGGAGATAATGGCCTGCCTGTATTGCTCCTCCTCATTCAGAGATCTGCGCAGACTCGCATTGTCCATCAGCAGCGCGTCAGACAGATTCTTTTCCCTCGCCTTCTCCTCAGACATATTTTTCAGGTACCACATGACAATAGGATTCTCCGGAGAATATCCCTCCATCGGTACTATCTCCGACCGCACCCAGATACTCTTGTCCCGCATCAGCCCGCGATAGGTGAAATAGATAGGTTCCCCTGAGGTATCCAGCAGTGTCCGCAGATTCTCAGGAGCCAGTATGCTCAAAAATTTCTCCCGAAATTCCTCCTCCACATATTCCCGCGCACAGTGCTCCAGAACCTTGCGGTAATCCTCCCGCATCAACGACTTCGACAGCGCCTCCGCGCCCTCCAGCTTCAACGTGTCGATACGATTATGCCCCAGATCCACAAAGCTGATACGATAGTAGGTATCCTTCATCAGACTAAAGGCCTCCTGATGGAGCCACTGCCTGCGATAGTCCTCGTCAATCAGACGCAGGGAACATACCCATATCTTCCTGCCATCCTGGGCCTCTGACATGGTGCGAATCTCATTGACCCACACAGGCTCTCCGCTGCCGTTAATCATGCGATATTCCCGCACGGGCTTCTCCTGCGCGAACCCCGCCTCAAATATCCGCCTGTCCTCCTCATAGACGGCATTCAGGTATCTGCCGCCCGTCCGTTCCATGAATTGCTCAAAGGACAGTCCCAGATTATTCAGGGCAAAGTGACTGATGAAATAGACCGGATATCCCTCTTCAAAGAATCCGCCCACCACGCCTACCGCCAGATTGCCGCGCAGAAGCTCTATGATCTTTTCCTGATTCTGCCCCAGCTCCCTGTCATTACTATTGGTAAAAAAAATCTCTTCTTTATAGAAAAATTTTTCCTCCATCTGCCTGTCCCCGCACTATTTCTGATACCACTTTCTCACGACGTCTTCAGCCTTTTTCAGATATATATTAAAGCCCATATCCTTCATGGCTTCCTCCCGAGTATGATAGATATGCGTTCCCCAATCCCACCAGAACACGCCTTCAAACCAATCCTGCTCACTCATCACGGACAGACAGGATTCATAGAACCTGGCCTGCTCCTCCTGATCGACAGGGAATTCCCTGTGGACGAAATCCCATGGCATCTGCGCGCAGCCGCGTGCGCTCCGGCACCCAATCTCCATGAAGATAACCTTCTTGCCCAGACGTCTGCTCACAGCCGCAAGCTTTTCGGCCGCCAGCCTCCAGTTCTCCTGCATCTCCTCAAGACTTCCCCCCGGCGCGCTCTCCACGGGAAAATAGGCGGAGGTTCCCAGATAATCAATGGCGTCATACCATTTCGCCACTTCCTCCTTGCCATGGTTGGTATTGTACACCAGAGGCCCCTGATAGATCTCTCTGACCATGGCGATGGTCTGCCGCCAGTATGCCTCCTTGCGCTCTGTTCCCAGCATCTCGCAGCCCAGGCAGAACATTTCACAGCCCGTATACTGCGCAAGTCTGGCGTAATGTGTCAGGAAGGCCTGATAACTGGCAAACCATTTTGCCCAATAGGTATCCTCCTCCATCATACTCGCGTCGGGAAAATCAATCAGTGCGCGCCAGATGCCGTCGTCGGAATTGATCATCGGCTTCAGGCACACCTTGATCCCTCTGTCATGGAAACGCGCAATCGTTGTGATCAGCTCCAGATCGGGCACATTTTTTCGATAATCGAACAGAATCTCGGTGGACGCAAATGTCTTCTGATTCACGGGAAAAGCGAGGCATATCCAGTTGACCCCCGTATCCATCAGCGCATCCTGGCTGTATCTGCCCTCCTCACTGTCATACAGTCCCTTGACTGCGTGATACCCATAAGTAAATCCTTTAATGTTCATGTTAACCTCCCTTATAAACAAAAAGCCTCTCTGATGCTGTCATAGTGCAAAAAAATGCCCTGCCGCGCCAACTCCTGAATCTCTGTGGCCGTCGCCAGACGGTATCCGTCCGTCTCCGCCTGCTGGAGCCTCAGTTCCTCCTCAGAAAAGTCGCCTACAAATCGGTACACATCCACAAAATAGTTATCCCCCTCATCCGGATTCTCCCGATGATAAGTAAACAGATAACCGCCGTCCCAGTCTGTCACATCCAGTCCGGTCTCCTCCCGAACCTCCCGCCGCACCGCGTCCAGAGATTCCTCCCCCGCCATGGCCGCGCCGCCGGATACCTCCCACCAGCCTGGAGCCCATGCCTTGGTCTCCACCCTCTTAGTGATCAGGAAGCGTCCGTCCCGCCGGGCGATCACGCCCAACACCGTCAGATGATACTCTCCCTCACCCAGATGAAAATCATTGCGCCGCATCGTGCGTCCAGTGCGTTTTTTATCCGCGTCATAGATATCCCAAAGCTCCATTGTCTCTTCTCTCCGCCATTCTATCATATATATCCTTATCTAAGACAGTATACCAGAAAAACTATAGGACTGGCAAGTTTTTCTTGCCAGTCCTTTTAGCCTTTTCCGTCTATTTCTCCATGAAAATCACACAATATCTTCAATCCGGCATCCTACAGAAGCATACTGCAGACACAGATGATCGCTCCCAGTGCCAGAAACACCAGGCCAACCGCGATTCTTTTCTTGTTTCTGCTCATGGACAACTCCTGCTCCTGCGTCTTATGGAGAATGGGATACTTTCTCCTGCCCAGAAGATACAGGAGCAGTCCCGTCTGCCCGTTTCCCGATATTGCAAAAAATCCCCACAGCTTTGGGTGCTTTAACCCCCTGCACTCCGCATCCGTCCGCACCAGTCCATACAGCTGATACACGCTGTAAAAGCTTCCCACAATCACCATTGCCGCTCCCAGAGCGATAATAACCATCTTATATCCTTCCATCATCTTTTCCTCCTATTAGAATCGCTGCGCGATGGCTCTAAAGGGTAAAGTCACTTCGGCGCGCATCTGGGAGAGACAAATTTCATTCGTAAATGATCTCATGAAATTTGCTCTCGTGCGCCTTCGCGACTTTACCGTCGCGCTTGACAGTTGAAAAACACTTGACATTTCTTAGCTGGGCTAGATTCTCTTTACGATCTGGTACAGCAGAAAAGTCATCCCGATCACCATCAGGCAGAACACGCAGGCAATCATATAAACGCTGCCTGATGTAAAATATGCAATGATGAGCATACTCAAAAACAGGATGATATTGATGACCGCCGCCGCGATCAGCTTCTTGTTGCTTCTGACTACATTCGTACTTTCCTCCAAATGTTCCAGCATCTCCTTATCTCCTTTCAACAGTTCGTCCAGGCTGACGCCGTACAGGTCAGACAGCTCAACGACACTGACAATATCGGGAAAAGAGCGCTCATTCTCCCAGTTCGATATTGTCTGCCGCGATACAAACAGCGCATCCGCAACCTGTTCCTGCGTCATGCTCGCTCTTGTCCTCGCCTCCTTTAGCTTCTTTCCTATCTCCATAAGACCGTCCTCCCGTTATCACTCGATATCCGTCCGGTGGGCCCCCCTTCCGGCTCACCGCCAGTATCGCAATTTTTTCCTGAGCTGTCTATCAAAAGTCTTTTACATCCCCCGAATTTCAAGCATATCAGGGTGTCAAAAAGCTTTATACTCCGCTGACTCCGCGCACAAAGTAAGGCATCCAGGTGATTCTGGATGCCTCATCTCACTCTTTCACCACTCTGCACTTCTTCCGGTTGCAGACGATCCCGTATTTTATGACGGTATCGATCCCATCCTCCTCAAGTCGGGCCGCGTAATCCAACTTCTCTATCTGCGCAAGCGCCTCGCGGCAGCCCTGCTCCAGATTCCCGTCCTCCCGATACTTGACCTCTATCACAATGCCGATACCGGCCTCCTCGTCCTCCACCAAGATGTCGCTGTATCCATCCCCAGACTCCGCGTTGGAGTACAGCAGCCAGTCCTCCCGATGCCTCAACAATCCCAACAGAACGCCGTGATAGAAATTCTCTTTCTGCCCCCTGCGTGCTCCCGCGTCCCGTATGCTGATCGTCCTGCGCAGATACGCGCCAAGCTTCTCCTCCACGGTCTGCGCGTCCCCCTTTAGAAAGGCGTCGCAGAAAGCGTCCAATGTAGGCACATCCCGGCGCGCCTCCGTCTGAAACCATTCCCTGATCTGTTCGGCAAAAATCTGTCGAATCTCCAGATTGGGAATCGCCAGCCGATAGGTAGTGGCGTCGAGCTTCCCTCTCTGAGTCAGATAACCGGTGGTAAAAAGTACGCTCCACAGATTGTCAATGCTGTCATACAGTTCCCGATAAGTCAGTTCCTGGCGGACGCTGTGGACAACGCTCTCCCCGTTGACCAGCCGCTCAATCTCCTGGCGGGTCTGTGAGGTAGCCCGATCGATAAAATTGCGGATAATATCATTGCCGCTGGTATTGATCCAGTAGGCCATGGGAAAAGCCTTCGGGTCAGCGCGCAGCTCCGCGCAGTAATTGATGACGTCCCACGGACAGTAGACATCCGCATCCCCAAAACGGTATCCGTCATACCAGGCTTTGACCGTATCGAACTTGTCGCCAATCCCATAGTAGTCCAGCATGGCCTTTACTTCTTGGTCCGTAAATCCGAAATGCTCGTCAAAACGGATGTTGGTAATGGAAAACACACTCAAGTTGTTAAGCCCTGTAAAAATACTCTCCCTGGCGATCTGTAAGCACCCTGTCAAAACTGCGAATTGCAGACTGTTATTGCTCTTTAGGACACAGGCAAACAGGTTGCGGATCAGAGTGACCATCTGATCATAGTAGCCATAATGCTGGGCTTTGTCCAAAGGCACATCATACTCGTCGATCAGCAAAACAGGCTTTTGCCCGTAATGTTTATATAATAGTTCGCAGAGAACCCGCAGAGAATCGGCAAGAACCTCATCCGACATGATAAAGCGCCCGTCCGCACTGATATTGAGCAGCGCCCGGTACTGTTGCTTATCTGCGTCCTGCAACCGCTCATCCGACAAGAGAAAGGGAAACCGCTTTGCCTCATTCCCGATAATGGAGCACAGCATACCCCGCGCAGTCTCGTAATTTCCGGCGCTTACACCTTTCAAAGTGATAGAGATCACTGGGAATTTACCCATATAAGCGTCGCAGTACTTTTTCTCTCTGCTGATCTCAAGCCCGTCAAAGAGAGAGCTGTCGCACCCGTACTCAAAGAAATATTTCAGCATACTCATATTCAGAGACTTGCCAAACCGCCTGGGACGGGTAAACAGGTTGACCTTTCCCCAGTTGTCCAACAGTTCCCTGATCAGTCCGGTCTTGTCCACATAGTAAAACCCTTCCGTGCGAATCTCCTCAAAATTCTCAATCCCGATAGGCAGTTTTACGGTTTTTCCCATCTGCATATGCGATCCCCTTTCAAACCATTTCCCGTGCGCATATCTCGTTCAGCAAAGTTAAATGCGCAGCATTTTACTTATTATATCCTATCTGCCCCTCTTGTTCAACGGATGAAATTGAATAAAACATCCTATTTTACCGCGCAGAAAAAGAGGTCTCAGCGGCATTCCTGATATACTTATTAATAGTTATCCCGCCCATCACCGTTTCTACCTTTTCCCACTCTGGCCCGTCGGGATACAGCCTGACACTGCCCTTATAATTATCGCTCCAGACACATTCCTCCTCAAACCAAAATGCGTCCTTCTCATAAAAATCTTCCGCTATCTGGTTCTCCTGTATCGCCTCTCCATCGGAATAGATCAGCTCGCGATACCCGTCGGAGCAGGTAACCTCACCTACTCCCGGTATATCATAGAATTCCGTCTCCGAGTAGACGCGCTCCAGCCGCCTGGTCTTCTGCCACTTGCCGTCCAGCCAGGCATACATATCCTTGGCATAGTAGATCCTGTCTCTCATATCGGAACAGACTACAAGCGAGGCCATGTCCGCATTCCACACTGGCAAATCGTCCGCCCTGCCCACTCCTCTCTCCTCATAGCGCCCTGTATCCGCATCCCAGATCAGCATTCTCAGGAAAGACCACGAACCGTTTTTACCACCCATGTAGACATCCGTACAGAATGCTACATCAGGGAAGCCGTCTCCCGAAAAATCGATCAGCCAATACGCCTCCTCATAGGCGACAGGATAATGTACTATCATTTGCTGGGAGAGGGTATGTCCCTCGCCGTCCTGCACGGACAGGCAGTAGTCCGCCAGTACCCCACCGCATTCATATCCAGGATCGTAGATAGGGCTGACCCTTTCAAACAGCACGGTAAATTCGTCCTCTCCCACAGAGAAGATCTCTTCCCATACTTCCCAGGCGCGGCTATCCGCGCCTGCTTCCAGCCCCTCCTGACTGCCGAATACGGCTTTCCTGTCAGACGCATAAGGGGCGAAATCCAGTGCTTTGTCCTCATCCCTCTCATAAAAAAAGACAGGGACGCAGGCCTCCCGCGCATCCCCGCCGGCATCGGGAATATATCGCAGAGACACACCCAAGGATTCCCCCACACTTATCTCCAGCAGCTTCCCATACACATCCGGCAGATACCAGACGACGTCACGGTCCAGATCGTGAATCGCAATATATCTTTCTCCCGCAAACGTCTCGCGCAATTGCCACGTAAAATCGGTGTCGATCTGTTCTCTCGGCTCATAGTAGGCGACCATGCGGTTGCCCAGATCAAGCACTTGCTCCCCGCTCAGGATGCTTTCGGCTTCCGGCTGTGGCAGGTCCGATGCCTGCTGCCCCTGCTGATCCTCCAGTTTCTGCTCTGTTTCTGCCCCGCGACCGCTGCAACCGGAGAGCAGCAACAAAAATCCCAGCATTATCATAAGTTGTACTATTCTCTTCATACTGCTCCTTGTCTCTTTTCAGCCGCCAGTATCAAACTCGGCAACAATTTTATCCCGTTTCTATTTTTTCGGCACTTTTTTCGGCACTTTTTTTCGGCACTTCTCTTTGATCACGGCTCTCTCTGGCGTTTATCTTTAACTGTCAAATCTATTTTAAGAAAATATACTGAAAAATTCAACTTAAAATTATGTGTCACCAGAACAATCTGATCATGCAGAAAATTGCCTGACTTAACTTTTTCTACACACAATTTAAAAGAGGGGCTGTCGCAAAAGTAGATGAGTGATCACTTGGAGCAGAAGCTCCCAAACCAGAGAAAGCGTTCCAGATTACTCTGCACATAGGATGAGGGCGCCGCTCAATCATCTGATTTGATGATTTTGCGACACCCTCCTTATACTTTTGATTATTGATTAGGTAATTGTGAAACGACTCTTTTCTGGAACAGGGGATGGGCAATATATACAAAATAAGGGCGACTTGCCACTGCATCGGAGCCCGTTTTTGTATATATTGACCAGTCCCGTCACTTGCGGAGAGAGTTTCGCATTTGACTATTGATTATTGATCGCGTTGTAACATTGATCCAGATCGGGCTTTTTGTACGTCTTTCCCTTATATGTCATCGATTCAAGAGAATCGCACGCATAGAAAGCGTTTACGTCGCATTCCTTGACCGTGTCGGGGATAACCACGGACTTCAGCGAATCGCAATTGTTGAAAGCCGCATACCCTATTACCTCAAGCCCGTCAAAAAGATTTACGGTCTCCAACGAGCTGCATAATTGGCAAACCTTTTTGGGAATCTCTTTCAGGCTCTTTGAAAACGTAATGCTTTTGAGAGCAGAATTGCCCTGAAAAACCTCTTTGTCAAGTTCGGTCACGGTATCAGGCATAACAACGCTCACAACGACCTTTTCTTCATCGCTTCTCAGGAAGGAAAAGGCTATTTTCTTAACGTCCTTTCCGTCGATCTGCTCGGGTATAACGATCTCCGTGTCCTTACCCAAGTATTTCGTTATGGTGATACCGCCGTTTTCTTCCATATATTCGTATTCAGCCGCATTTGTACTCGGCTTATTCGGTGCGGCGGTCGTGCCGCTTTGGGTTGACGCGGAAGACTCTGTGCCTCCTGTGGAGTCTGTCTCTGTTTCATGACTGCATGCCGTACTCAAGAGCGCCGCCGCGAGTACCAGCGCGGTAAAAAGTATTTTCTTTGATCTCATCTGATTTTCCTTTCGCTATTTGTCGTGAACTATAGTAATAATTTCTAATTATTTATGCAATATACATCAACTTTTTCTCCTCCCCCTTTCAGTCTTCGTCATCGATCTGCTCTCCATTCAGCGCGCTGTCCATCAGGTCAAAATACTCTTCATAATATTCATATACGTCTTCTATGGTATAAAGCTCCTTATACACGCCATCTGGCGCGGATTGAAATACTCCAGCCTCCAGATCAGCCGTCTCCCAGAAGACCTCTGTTTCCTCGTCTATTCCACCCTCTTCGCTGTCATCGGCGCAGTAAACCCGAAGCTTGCCAAAAGGCAGGAACGATTCCTTTTTGACATCCCAGACTGCTTCCGTCACATTTGCCGCAAGAACAGGCACCAGGTAATCCTTATATGTTCTGGCCACCACAACGATGCTGTCATCCTCCACAGACACCGACAGATCCCCTTCATCCTCATAGAACAGCGCCTGACTGCTCTGAGATATCCGTTCTATTATCGTCTTCACGGTCTGCTCTCTGTCCATGAGCCCCAGCTTGTCCGCATAGTGTTCATACAGCGGCAGGGCTGTACAGTCCTCAATGGTAATATCTTCCGGGACGGAGGAAAAATCTCCCCTGACCCCATCCTTGGAAAACCACCACACCATACTGTCGGCATCCCAGTCCGTGGACATGAACACGGTGTCGCTGGTGTCTTTGATCAAAATATCCCTGCTGCCATCTGGCTTTCTGCCGGTGAATGTGATGTAGATCGTCCCCAGAGAATAATAGTTATCCCCCACAGACTCCTGAATAAAATCGTGCAGGGGAACAACGACTTCAGGAATATATTCAGGCTTTTCCACCTCTATAATCAATGCCATTTTCCCCGCTTGAGGTCTGATCATGACAGACGAGGAACGGTCCAAAAGCCTGTCTGCAATCTCCTGCGGGAATTCGTCGGTGATTTTTTCGACTAGCTTCTGAACCATCGCCTCGACTGCGTCATCATCCCCCGTCTCCTCTTCCTCCGAAGCAGTATCTGCCCCACCGACAGGGGGAAGCTTTGTGGCTCCCTCATCGTCCAGCCGGAAAAAGATCGTGTCCTCATCAGCCACATCATAGATATAGTCCCCGATCTTCCCTTCCAATCTGGCGTTTCTGAGACATACCACCATCCCGTCGTATCCGGCGGGCACTACTGCGAATGCATCTCCCTCCCATGTTTGAACGCCGTCCTTCCATTCGCTGAAGCCGGAACCGCTGAATATACTTTTACATTCTGTATAATCCTTTCCCTTGAATCGGATCGTATATAATTTTGAGTTATCTCCCCTGTCATAGACCTCGTCCCATGCCTCTGTGTCATAATAGTTCTCGTTGCTATAGTGCACTCCGACACCGTATTTCATGGCATTTTCATCGCTGAATTCAATCTTGATATGCACCGCGCGCCACTCATAACCCTCTGTAAGCGTGTCCTCAAATATCCGGTAGTCGGAGAATGTCAGCTTTCCTACAGTGATCAGGGACTTATCCGTGGCACAGCAGGTAACGTAGTCATAGGTTTCCCCCAGCTGGGCATTGATCGCAAGCCCGTGGGCCTCGAAGGACGGCTGCAGCGGCTCCCCCTGAGTCTCTCCGCAGGCCATACAGGTCTGCGGGGCAAAATAGTCCGCCTCCTGCCAGCTGTGTCCCAGCGCCTCCCCCTGAACCTCTCCACAGACGGCGCAGGTCTGCGGCTGCGTGCAGGCCGCCTCCTGCCAGTCATGTCCCGGCGCCTCCCCCTTGGTTTCCCCGCAGACAGTACAGGTGGAGGGATGGGTGCAGTCCCCCTCCCAGTTATGCCCCAGTGCCTCCCCCTTGGTTTCCCCGCAGGTAATACAGGTCTGGGGATGGATACAATCGGCCTTCTGCCAGCTGTGTCCCAGCGCTTCCCCCTGAACCTCTCCGCAGACGGCGCAGGTCTGCGGTTGCGTGCAGGCCGCCTCCTGCCACTCATGTTTCATATGGCATCCGGTCAGCATAATGCTGAAAACCATTGCCGCGCCTGTCACAAGTATCTTCTTTTTCATATCGCCGCTCCTCCAGTAAGTACGTCGTCCCTAATTTTATCAGAAAATGGACGCATTTACGAAATGATTCGCGAGCGGTAGGAAATCCGGTGTAAGCGGTCGCCGGATGCCAAATGATGCAGTCGAAATTATGGACAAATGCTCCGCCGGAGTCTATAATAGGATTCACATATGGAGGGACTCAAAAGATGTATCAGGAGATAGTTACACTTTACCAAAAGAATTTACCCTTTATCGTACGAGACCAGGAGACTGTTCTGCGCATCCTGCACCATAAAGGAAATACGATCATCGAACACAGAGAGGAAGGAAAAAAGCTGGCCGGCGTGTCCGTTGTGAACCAAAACACCATACTCCTGCTCTGTGTCGACGCAAAATACCGGAGACAGGGAATCGGGACAAAGCTGCTGAGAGAATCCGAAGAGACCATCCGACGGGGCGGCTATGACAGAGTCGTCGTCGGAAATGGCTTCGACTATATCATGCCGGGCGTCCCCACCTCAAAGCGCTATTTTCCGGCGGAAAATGAGGAGCTGTATCCCGGTCTGGACGAGACGGCCAGCGATTTTTTTACCAAAAGAGGGTATACCCATACTTGGAACTGTAACTGTTTTGATATGCGGTTTCCCCTGGAGCGTTTTGACCAAAACGATCGGCATGTCGGAGATACGATAGAGGGCGTCACATACCGTTGGGCCACCCCTGACGATCTGGCGGGGATATGCGCCTGTACGGACGACGCATTTCCCGAATTTACTGTTTTCTATCAAAATGAGAGCCTGTATGCCCCAGGCGGCGCAAAAGTCCTGATCGCTGTCCTTGAGGGAGAGATCGTGGGGACCCTGATCGTGGAACCGGGCGACGGCAATCAGCCTGGCAGCATCGGCTGCACCACTGTCAGACAGGCCTGCCGCGGCAGGCATATCGCCGTCAACCTGGTCACGGTCGGCACAAGATACCTGAAAGATACAGGGATAAAAGACGCTTATCTGAGCTATACCTATTCCGGCCTGGATCACCTGTACGGCTACGCCGGATACAGAATCTGCGTCTACTTTATGATGGCGGAGAAAGCATTGTAATTACTTCTCTCTATATCTGCCGTCTGCGCCTCATGACAAACAGCGCTCCCACCACCAGCACAACCGCCAGCAGCAGTTGCCAGCCCTTGCCCTGCATGGTCCCTTTTGACATGGAGAACAGACTGAATACGCCCAGCCTGCGCCCCATGCCATAGCTGGCCAGATAGTAGAGCATACAGGCCATCAGCCCTCCGGCTACGTTGCCGCTGACGCCGGAGATTGCCAGCCCCAGCGCTCCCAGCAGCGTAGCCGAACAAATGCTCCCCCATATATGGTAGGGCAACACTCTGCTCTCACCCGCTTTCATGATTCCGGTAAAGAGCAGGTTCAACAGAACCAACGCCAGTGCGCTGTACAGGAGCCTGAGCAGACACACCTGCAGATAGCTGGTCTGGCGCGCCCGCACCACATCCCGTATCTCGGGATTTTGCTCCGGCAGAAATATCGTGGCCAGCAGCGCCGGACCCACCCAGACCAGCAGCATTTCCAGCGGTCGGGCCACCGCGTCGCCCTCCAGGGAATTTAAGTTGAAGACCAGCGCTGTCAACGCCATCAGCGCCACCGCCGCCATTGCTGGCCAGGGAAACTGTCTGCGCAGATTTGTTTTCAGAATCCCCCAAAAAGTCTCCGTTCTCACACGCATATCCATCACCGCTCACCCTCTTTCCGTTTTTCGGCGACGCCGATCTTCACCGGTGAAAACAGCCTGCTTAACCAGGCCATACCGCCCCTCCTCTTACGTTCGTACAGCCATATGGTCAGACCCAGACAGAGCAGCGCAAGAGCCGTCAGCAATAACCGATTATACAGGAAATTGCTTTCCTGACTCTGCCAGAGGATGGTTTGGGTCAGAGAATTATGCCGTATCTGTAGCCTGAAAACTCCCACATCCCCTGTCAGTTTTGTCCCATTCAGCGATAAAAACCACCATACACATTGCAGGAAAATAGCCAACAGTGGAGAAAACAACTCTGTAAACAATATCCCGACGGCACAGACCGCCAGAATATCCGGCAGCAGCCACAGAAGCGCCATACCCAGCCCGCTGCCCCAGCCGATGCTCATCTGAGGGTACATGCCTCCCACCTTATACACCGTATAGACCAAAGTCAGCAGTACCGGAATGCTCATACAGCACACCAGCGCCAGATAGCGTGTACCCACGATCCGCACCGTAGAACTTTTTCGAGTATAGATCAGGGACTGCATACGCGCCCTCCGATCGAGCTGCCACAGGGCCGCCGCCACAAAGACAGGCATCACCGCCAGATCTATCCCCATATAGTCGCAGTGCAGCCGCAGATAGGCCTTGCCCAGTTCCCCGGGAGCCATTATAGCCTCATACTCCGCCAACGCCTCCTCATAGGTCATGGGCGCTCTGCCAAAGTAAGCGGCCAGCGAATCCCTCGCATAGCTGCTGCCGCCGCCGATCAAAGCGTCCGCCTTCTCCATCAGCTCACAGAAACGCTCGTAAGTCAGGCTATCCGGCAGACTGTATTCGGGAAGTACCATTCCCTGATAAAAAAACACCGGAGCGCCGTTTTCGTCCAGTCCCCCACCAGAAAATCGCGCCTCGGAAAAATCCTTAAAGCCGTCTATCTCCTCCCCTGTAAGTCCCGTTAGTTCTTCCAGGACAGAACGCATCTCCAGCCTCCTACTCTCCTTGAGGCGGACATTTTTATAGAGTCCGATGGGGTAGGCAGTATAGCTTCCGGACAGATATTCCCCCAACAGACTTTCGACCGCCGCAGGCATGATAAGCTGCGGGTCCTCCCGTATGGTCTGACCGTAATCAGCCTGGCCCGGGCTGGGTCTTGTAATCATGCGCAGATCATTACTGTACTGCGTCGTATACATCGCGAATACTGTCACCACAAACAGAACAAAGGTCATGGAGCAGACTACTTTTTTACATTCCTTGAAAAACAACATCAGATATCACCTCCCACGATCTCGCAGCCATGCTGGTGCAGGCAGTACATATAGGCGTCCTCGCAGTTGGGCATGGCCTCTCTGACTCCGGCGGGCAGCTCGTCGGCAGCGGACAGCCCCGGCTCTTCATCCGCCAGAAAGCGCACCGTCACCGTGTGCTCGCTGCGCAGCATACCAGTCACGATAAAATCCCGTTTTACCCTGGCCAGCAGATTTGCCGGAACCTCCGCCGTATATACCTTGCCTCTGGCGTTCTCCAACAGCTCCGTCACCGTCCCGCTCCACAACAGCTCCCCGTCATTTAATATGGCGATATTCTCACAGGTGGCTTCTATATCTCCCACTATATGGGTAGACAGGATCACAATGCGCTCCTCGGCCACCTCACAGAGCAAATTGCGAAAACGAATCCTCTCCTCCGGGTCCAGCCCTGCCGTGGGCTCATCCACGATCAGCACTCTGGGGTCGTGAAGCAGGGCCTGGGCAATGCCCAGCCTCCGTTTCATACCGCCGGAGAGACTCTTTACCCTGCTCCTCTTTTTTTCGGTCAGATTGACCCGCTTGAGCAGCATGCCGATCCGCTTCTGTCGCAGGGCCTTGGGCATCCCCGACAACATCCCCAGATAGTCCAGACACTCATAGACCGTCATATTGGGATACATGGAAAAATCCTGGGGCAGATATCCGGTGATACTGCGAATCTCCCTGGCATGGCTGATGGGAATGCCGCACACGGATATCTCCCCCGCCTGCTTTTCATGCAGTGTGACCAGCGTTTTCATCAGCGTGGTTTTGCCCGCGCCGTTCCTTCCCAGCAGTCCGAACATGCCCTGCTCGATATTCAGACTCACATCCTTCAAAGCCTGCTTTTTGCCATAGTACTTATCCACATGGCTGATAATGATGCAATTATCCTTTTGGTTCATGATCTGTCATCCTCCAATCCAAAAATGGTGTGGATCCCTCCACACCATCAGCCTACCGCACATCTATCAACTTTTTATCTACTCTGAGTCATCTTATCTATATTTTTTGAACCGAGCCTGAAGCGGGCCGTCACCCGCCCGCCGCGGACCGCGTTGGACAGCGCCAGACTGCCGCCGCACCTGGCGCAGATCAGGCGGCAAATATATAATCCCAGGCCAAAGTGGAACTGCTCCATCTGTCCCTCTCCCCGGTAAAACGGGTCCGCCGCATGCTGCAGATCATCCGGACTAAAACCGACGCCGTCATCCTCCACCGTGATCTCCAGATACCTCTCCGACTCCTCCTGAGACGTTAGCCGCTCTCCCTCCGCCACCTGCACCGTCACCAGTAGACGCTCCCTGGCATAGCGAACTGCGTTGGACACCAGATTTTCACACACCTCCAGCACCAGCGCCTCATCCAGACACAGGATTCCCTCTCCATCAAAAGAAAAGGAGATGTCTATCTGCGCCTGCCCCAATATTTCACACATGTTTCTGAGCTTCTCGCGCAGTTCCGATGCCTTTACCGGCGCTGTCTCCGGCTCCAGATCTTCCAGCTTCCGGATGCTGCTCATCTTCTGCGTATAGCTCTCCAGCCTGCGTATCTGCCCGTTCATCATCCCCAGTATCTCCAAGAGCTTGTCCTGCGATATCCTGCCCTCCGGCACATACCGCTCCAGCATCTCCCCATAGCCCTTCAGCACGGTGATAGGAGTGCGCATGTCGTGGGCAAAAGCGGCGTTCAGCCTCTTCCTCTCCTCCAATTGCTGCCAGGTGGAACGATTGTTCTGATACAGCGCTGTCCGCATCTTCTCAAAGCCGTTCCGCAGTTGTCCCAGCTCATTGTCCTTCACCGGCTCCAGTTCAAAATCCAGGCAGTTGTCCGCAATCTTCTCCGATGCCTCCCGCAATACCCGAAGAGGCTTTTCTATCTCCCTCTTGTAAAATATCCACACTGTCACTCCCACACAGGCCAGGATCCACAGCGGGATCAGGATAAACTGGGAAGAGCTGATCGCCTCGTAGATTATTTTTTGTGGTGAATTCAACTTGTCCCCATTATATGCTATATGCTCTTCTCCCTTATAAGAGTGATGCAAATATCCGTCCGGATCTACATAGAGCTCGTAACCGCCATCCCAGATGCGAACACTCCCGTCCATATATTTTGAAGAAAACCAGTCCTGCACATAATTGGTTCCTATCCCGATCGCCATGGTTCCCAGCCATGCCAGTACCGCGCAGATCGGGATACAGTAATACAGAACATGCCGCAGAGACCTGCGCCGTTTCCGCCGCCAGAGATGGCGCAGTCCCCGCTTTCCGGCATACACGGTCTGAGCTTCCCTGCCTGCTTCTCTCATTTCTTCCATCTATATCCCATCCCCCACACTGTCTCCAGATGATATTCCTCGCCATATTCCTTGAGCTTGGCCCGTATCCGGCGCACATGCTCCGCCACCACACTGCTGTCCCCCTCTGCGTCATAGCCCCAGAGCTTCTCATAGATCCTCTCCTTGTCAAAGACCTGCCCCGGATGCAGCGACAGCAGCTCGATTATCTCGTATTCTTTTTTCGCGAAAGGGATCACCGGCCCCTCCACCGCCACTGTCCTGGCGGTATAATCTATGACCATCCTTCCCCAGAACCGCACGTTGGCGTCCGCCTTACAGCGATGCTCCCGACGGATATGAGCCGCTACTCTGGCACCCAGCTCCTCCATGGAAAAGGGCTTCTGGATATAGTCGTCTCCTCCCGCCGCAAAGCCCTGTATCTTGTCGCTGTCCTCCACCCGCGCCGTCAGGAACAGGATGGGGCAGGAGACATAATCCCGTATCCTGCGGCACACCGCCAGACCGTCCATATGAGGCATATTGATATCCAGCAGGATCAGGTCCGGCTGCTTGAGGGCCAATTCCAGCGCCTTTTCCCCGCTGCCGGCCGTCAACGTCTCATAGCCGTTTAACTCGAAATAGTCTTTGATCATGCTGACCACATCCGGCTCGTCGTCCACAATCAGTATCTTATGCATAAAAAGATTCCGCCTTTCCCGTTATCTGTCCTCGGGCCCTCGCCAACCGGCAAGTTCCGCGGCCCTTCACTCAGCATAACAGTATAAGGCGGAAATATCAACTTTTTATCTACTTTTCATGGCTTATAGCTGTCTGGACACGATATTGTTGCCGTCGATCTGTACTCCCTCGATGCTGCTCACATAGCGGGACAGACGAGCATAGCCGTAATCCTTGTACTTAAAATCCGGAAATTGCTCATGGAGCTGCTGTCCCAGAATCTCCAACTTAATACGCTGCTCCGCCCTGCGGATTATAAACTGCTGCACATTGGTCTCCATATTGACAGGCACACCCTGACCGCCCCTCACGACCAGGATCGTGGTACCCTGCTTGACGATCTTGAACTTGGTTGCCTCGGTGATGAATTTCATCATGGAGCTATAGCCGTAATTGCGCTCGTCAAAATCGGGATAGAGCCTCTGCAGATTGCTCTTGACCATCCCCAGATTGGCGGGCTCTCCATTGTTCTCGCACTCCTGCAGCAGATTATTGATCGCGGACTTGATCTCCCCGATGGGTGTAATCGAATCCTTCTCCACCACGGGCTTGTCCCCCTTGGACTCGTCATCCACAATCTTGTCCAGGAATTTATACTCGTCGCAGACGGCGATAAAGGTCTTGGAGGCGTCGCTCTTGCCCATGCCGATCACGGACTTGCCCTCCTCGCGCAGACGGCTCACCAGACGGGTGAAATCGCTGTCCGAGGTCACGATACAGAAGCCGTCTATGCTGCCCTTGTACAAGATATCCATGGCGTCGATGACCAACATGATATCCGCCGCATTCTTGGCCGTGGAGTAACGGGACTGCTGTATGGGCACGATGGCGTACTTGAGCGCTTTCTTGTTCCAACTGTCCAGCGTTGGATTCGTAAAGTCCCCATACATCCTCTGATATGTGATAATCCCGTATTTTTTTAACTCGCTGATGATCACATCCACATATTTGGAACTGGTATTCTCCGCGTCGATGAGCAGCGCATATTTTCTCTCTTCCATTTCTAAACTCCCATCTGCCCTCATTTTATACTCACTGACAGCTTCACCTTCAGGGTCAGATTCTCGGTGGTGTCTACTTCAGATTATAGCACACATTGCCTCTCTTTAACAGCTTTTCTTATGCAGAATCCGAATCGCTTTTATTTAATATCGCTTTTATTTCCGGAATTGTCCTTCCCTCCAGACGCCAATCCTTAATTTTCAGAATTTGCAGTACGCTTTGCTCCCTCTTATACCGTCCGGTCAAATCTTCCTCGGCCTGTTCAAACGGCAGCATCCCTTCTTCCGTGACGAATTACCTGAAAATCCATTTTAATTCCGAATAGGGCGCTCATAATTTACCAGGGTCATCCTGTCGTTCACGATCTCCTCTGCTCCAACCCTCACAAAGCCGCATTTCTCATACAAGTGACAGTTCCCCAGCTCCTGCTTGATCGTATCCAGCTTCCATGTGACGATCTCAGGATATAGCTTGAATATTTTCTGGATCACCGACTGCGCAATTCCTCTGTTCTGGTACTTCGGGATGACGAAGAGCGGGGATATCCACGCTACATTTTTGATCTGCACCGCGCCCCGATGACGGCTCACTCTGATTCCGCCGACAGGCACAGCCTCGACATAGATCAGATAGAAATCCGCATTCGGGTCCTCAACCTTTTTCAGCAATCTCTCTTCCGACTCTTTGGCCGGACTGGTTTCATCATCCTGATATTTCTCATACAGCGGCATAAACGCTTCTATCTGTAATCTGTAAAGCAATTTGATATCCTGGCCGGTTGCCCGTACCAATTCCATTTTCTCCCGCATCGCGTCCTCCCTCCGAGCGCATTAAAATATCGCGTTTTCTCTGAGCCATCTGGCAACCCCGTCGTGCTGATTTGAGCCGATAATGCCTGTGGCCATCTTCCGCAGGGCGGGATCGGCATTGGCAACGGCATAACATTCATCCGACATCTCAAACATATCCATATCGTTCTTCCCATCGCCAAAGGTAATCAGCCTGTCACAGTTCAGCTTCTCCTTCAGTTCCCTGATCGCATAGGATTTAGATGCCTTAAGGGGCATGATCTCAAGCCATTGCTCTCCCGTATAGATGTCCCTCTGATATACGACATGATACCGTTCCCGGTACTTTTCACGCAGCGGCCCTAATTTCTCAGGGGTATCGATGCATGTGAGATAAAACGGTTTTCCCTGTGCCAACTCATCCGGCGTGCTTACGATATTGACACGTCTGTCGCCCTGCCTGCTGCGCAAAAATTTCTGCATCCCCGCCGTGCATTTTTCCGGTATATAGGAAAATTTCTCAACACCGTCGATGTAAGCGTACACGATCGGAAAGATGTCTTGGGAAAACAATTCCGCAAACACATCTCTGATGTCATGCTCAAAATAATGAGCCACAAGAATCTCCTCTGTCACATTGTCGATGACAAATGCCCCGTTGTATACAATCAGCGGAAAATGTGTGTTAAGCCCCGCTGTGACCCTCTTGGCGGTGATCAGGGACCTCGCTGTCGCGTAGGAAAAAAGCATTCCTTTTGCCGTCAATTCATTTATCGTGTCGATCGTGAACGGGGACAGTGTCTCGTCGCTTCTCAGCAAGGTTCCGTCCAAATCCGATACATATAGGGTACGCATATTAAACTTCCTCCTAGAATGTCCTCAAGGAATCCAATTGGCCGTCGTTACTATTTTTTCTGTTCACCTGCCTGTCAGATTCCTTTTTCTGTGTTTCACAATATAGTCGCTTTATCATATTTAAAGCTTTATCCGTCGGCACTCCTCTATCTCCAAGTCTATAAAATACTTCCCTAATAAGGTCTGGATCATTTAAAATGTACAATGTCTCTACTTCTTTTCTGCATACATTTATCTTTTCCTCATTTTCACTTGTGAGGAAATCCCTGATGCATCTATCTAACTCTGAGTAATCTACAGACCAATTAAAATAACTTTGGATAAAATAGCCAATCGTTTTAAATTGATTGATATTCATCTCACAAAACCCTTCCAAGCTCTTGTCTAGTCTTTTCATTGACGTATATTAAAAATATTGTATTGGATTTTTCCCTATGTGTCAAATCTCTCTGCCCATTTTACGCCGACGCTGTGGATGAAGATTCAGGTAAGTCATTTGACGAAATATGAGCGGTATAGTACACTGGGAATAGATCTCGTGAGAACGGATACTTTTAAGGAGCGCTCTATGGACTATTGTATACGCGAAATACAAAAACAGGAATATCCTCTGCTGGTTGACTTTCTATACGAGGCGATCTTCATTCCAACGGGAGTTGAGCCTCCGCCCAGAAGCATTATCGAAGCTCCCGAATTACAGGTTTATATCGAGCGCTTCGGAGAGTTGCCAGACGACAGGGGACTGGTCGCAGAGGTTGACGGCAAAATTGTCGGCGCCGTGTGGGTTCGTGTGATGAATGATTACGGACACATCGATAGCGAAACGCCCTCCCTGGCGATTTCCCTCTACCGGCAATATCGGGGCTTGGGCATGGGCACAGCGATGTTGAAGGCCATTCTCGCACTGCTGAGAGACGAGGGATATCATCGCGTTTCTCTCTCTGTACAAAAAGCGAATGCCGCGGCAAGACTGTATCTCAGGCTTGGCTTTGAGATCGTTCGGGAACATGAGGAAGAATACCTCATGGCATACGCGCTAAAATAGGCATTTGACATAATTTTTTTATTTTGATAGGATGGATCTTAGGCAGATGATGACGGAAAAATAGAAAGGTTATGGAAATCAAATGAATGAAGCTATTTATCAGCGCTATCTGGAGACCAGTATCTATACAGACGCGGGATACTATAAGGAATTGCTCTTATCATTGCCGGACGACATTCCTACCATCGGGATACTGGTCTGCGATCAGATCACTCACCCGTCCATGTATTTTACAGAGCCGTCTTCCTATCTTGAGAATACCTATTTTGGGAAATTTTCATCCTACCCAAAGCAGCGTTTTAAAAACGAGGACGAACTGTATATAACGGCTGTTTCGATGATTGCCGGCATCTTGCGTCTGGACGGTGTAGGCTTTACCAGAAACAGAGACGTGACAAAGAGAATCACCGTATCCTGCAGGCAGGCTTCCGTATTATTCAGCGCCATCTTGAAAGCGAAGGGGATTCCCTGCCGTTCAAGGGCCGGATTTATGGATTTTGGCAATACGGGTGACAGCTATATGGAGCACTGGGTCAACGAATATTGGGACTTCCAGGAAAACCGCTGGATTTTGGCGGACGTGGACGGCTATTACGAGTATGAACCGCGCTTTGGTTACAGTCAATTTGATCTGCCACGTCGGAAATTTGTAACCGCTTCAGAGGCATGGCTGGGGGCGCGAAGAAATACGTTGGAGAAAAAATTGGACGTCTTTTCGCCAACACTTTTGGACGGTGTATGTGATTATCTGTTTATGGATTTTCATGCGCTGATGAACAATGAGATCTTTTACTCCTACCAGCCCCTATACCTTCGCGGCGGAACGCAGACGCTGAGCGAAGACGAATTGCGCGAGCTGGATGATCTGGCCGAATTATTGGCGGAGCCCGATCAGAATATGGAGCAACTGGAGTATCTGCAGGCTACAAATGAAAAGCTGTCCATTCTGACGAACAATACCCAGAACATCTATCATGATATTTTTGGATAAATATGTCACCGTGTGTTCTTTGCCCCGATCAGCCTCAGCAGCAGGCGGGCGATTGCTCCGCATATGGCAATTACAATGCCTTTGCCCACCAGGACATCGCCAATGCCCATGTTGACAGCATATTTTATTTGCAACTCCAGCGGGGGGTCCTGATAGGGAATCCCCGCTTTAATCACCCAGTAATATAAACCAATCAGGAAAATAATCAGTCCCGCTAATATGACAGCGTTAATGATCTGCACAAGGTAATATTTTACTTTTTCTTTCATCATAATTCCCCTGCATATCGCAAGCCTGCTTGCGATACTGCACCAATAAAGAGGGGCTGTGAAAAAAGTCCCCAACCAAAAAAAGAACACTTTCAGGAATAAAC
>JAMPGX010000024.1 GCA_023663725.1 bacterium
GATAGATTATCAGTAAGTTTTCCGTCACAAAACCAACAGATAACTTTGAATTATCAATCATTTCTTCTTTGCCTCCCTTGACAAATCCCCCACCCACCCAATATAATACACTCATATACGCAATATATTGCCCATACAGAAAGGAGCCCCATCATGACCACAGAAGAAGTATCCTCCAGAATATCCCCCCAACGTGCCCTATTTGGCCTTTTTTTCGCCTTTCACAACAGGCTCCAGGCGGCGGGCGATTCCTTCTATGAAGAGATAACCTGCAAGCAGTTCTTCCTGCTGGCCTGCCTGAACCTTTACCCTGACGAGGCGCCCACCGCCAACGAGTTGGCCGAGACCATGGGAAGCTCTCGGCAGAGTGTGAAGGAGATTCTCAATAGCCTTGAGCGGAAGGGGCTGGTCAACCTGCAGGCCGACGGGGGAGATCGGAGAAAGCGCCGGATTTACCTGACAGAAAAAGCCGCTCGGATGGCGGAGCAATATCAGGAACGAGAGGTAGCCTTTTTGAACAAACTCTTTGAAGGTGTAGATGAGAAAGAGATTGCGCACACTTACAAAGTGCTTTCCCATATAGAAGACAATCTCAGAAAAATCAGAATAGAACAATGAATCAGAAAATGGAGGGGTGTCCGATGAAAACAATTATATTTTACAATTCCCAGACGGGATTTACCAAACGTTATGCGCAGTGGCTCGCGGAGGCGACAGATGCTGAGTGCCTGGAACTGGAAGCCGCCAAAAAGCACACCTATGACAACTATGACGCGATTGTATTTGGAGGCTGGGCCTGCGCGGGCGGTATCAGCAAGCTCAAGTGGTTCAAGTCCCATATGGAGCAATGGGAGGGCAAAAAGCTGGCAGTCTTTTGTGTGGGAGGCAGTCCAGCGGATAATCCCGACATTCCCAAGGCGCTTCGTGGCAATTTTAATGACTCTCAATGGGAAAGAGTAAAGGTGTTTTACTGTCCAGGTGGCTTTAATTATGAAAAGATGTCGGCGACTTCCAAAATGATGATGAAGATATTTATCAAAGCATTAAGAGCCAAGAAGGATAAGTCAGAGGAAGAAAAAGTCATGGCGGATATGATTTCCCATTCCTATGACATTTCCGATAAAAAATACATCGAGCCTATTCTGGAGTACCTAAATGGCAGATAGGCGCTCAGGGGTTGTGGACAGGGGAAGTACCTGTTGGAGCGGCGATGAGAAGGGCTTAAAAAATCCATATTGATATATCCCTGTTCCTGCGGTATAGCCGCAGAGTCAGAGATGTACACGACAAAGAGGTAACACATTTTACATTGTGTTACCTCTTTACATTTACTATATCGGAGCGAACAGATAAAACTTTAGCCCTATTATACATTTTTTTCAAAAATAATGCTAAGGCCATCAAATTCCGGTATTTAGTTAAGGCCAAAGGATATCAATCCTGCCATATTGCAGGCTCTGGCCATAGGAGGAGCAATGGAGTAAATTTGAAGGTGACTCGTTAACGCTCAAGCAAAGCGACATTACAGACACAAGCCCGTAATGCGCAGAAGGAAGGAAAAAATGAACACAGCACAACCGATCAGAAACAAGGATGACCTGGCCCATATCAAGGAATATTACAGGGCAGTCAGACCAAACAGCAGAAATTATCTATTGATTATTATCGGATTGAACACGGCGCTTCGGGTGTCGGATATTGTTCAACTCAAGTGGCAGGATGTATACGATTTTGACTCCGCTACCTGTCGGGAGCATATTCGCCTCGTAGAGCAGAAGACAAAAAAATCATCCGTCATTTTTCTGAATGACAGCGTGAGAAGCGCGTTGGATGAATATCGTCTGCATCTGATGGCGGAGGGAACCGCTATATCGAATGAGGATTACCTCTTTGGCAGTTATGGGAGAGGTGATGCTCATATCACCAGGATTCAGGCTTTTCGCCTTATAAAAAGAGCGGCTGCCGCCTGTGGAATAGAGGGCGTGATCAGCTGCCATTCCCTGAGAAAGACCTTTGGCTATCATGCATGGAAGCAGGGAATGTCGCCAGTATTGTTGATGAATATATACAATCACTCCTCCTTTCGGGTTACGCAAAGATATCTGGGGATTGAGCAGGATGATCGAGACATGATATTTCAAAACATAAAATTGTGACCCGCCAGCGGGCAAAGAGGTAACATAGTGTAAAATCTGTTACC
This sequence comes from bacterium, assembly GCA_023663725.1. Classification (GTDB taxonomy): domain Bacteria; phylum Bacillota; class Clostridia; order Lachnospirales; family Lachnospiraceae; genus Acetatifactor. The sequence continues at coordinate 2,201 of JAMPGX010000024.1, forward strand.
TGTCTAGTATGAGACAGAATCCACAAAGTATTCAAGGAGGAAAGAAAAATGCTTAGAATGTCCGTGGCAACAGAGGAATACTTGATGATCGGCGAGGATATCAAGTTGGTGTTTCTGGGAGGGACGGGGAAACATCTGAGAATCATGATCGATGCGCCCAAGGAGGTCAACATCGTCAGGAGCACGGTTCTGGAGAAAAATATCACCGACCCCGCGGAAAAGGCAAGGCTCCCGAAGTATCATCGGGAGGAAGAGCATCCGGAGAAATACAGGAAGAAAAATATTTCCATTGTGAGAAATACGGAGGCGTTTACCCTTGAGGAAGGACGCCAGACAGCAAAGTGGTAATACTCGCTGCTAACCTAGGGGCGGCGACTATTATATACCGGCAGTCCGGTGGGCGTATTGCCAAGAATGAAAGATATGTCCGCCAGGATGCAGGGAGAACCCGAAGAGGTTCGAGTAACCAATCATATGGCAATACCGGGTAAACGGATGTACTCGGTCACAAACAAGGAGGTAAAATCATGGTAGTACAACACAATTTAAGAGCAATGAATTCCAACAGGATGCTGGGGCTGACATCCTCATCTCAATCCAAGTCCACAGAGAAACTGTCTTCCGGCTACAAAATCAACCGCGCCGCTGATGATGCTGCAGGGCTGGCGATTAGCGAGAAGATGCGCAAGCAGATTAGAGGTTTGACACAGGCTACAGCTAATGCACAGGATGGCATCAGTGCAGTGCAGACTGCAGAAGGCGCATTGACTGAGATTCACGATATGCTGCAGAGAATGAACGAATTAGCGATCAAAGCTGGTAACGGAACTCAGTCCGAGTCTGACAAGCAGACCGTACAGGACGAGATTGATCAGTTGATCACTGAGATTGACCGTGTTTCCGAGACCACCAAGTTTAATGAGATCTATCTGCTCAAAGGTTCGGGTGAGAACAAGAATGTCGGCGAGGTTAGCGCCAAGGTTGACGGCAAGATTCAGGAAGCGGCGATCACGGAGGCGAAAGGCAATATTTATAAGGCCACCTTTGATATGACGGATGCTACTAAGCTGGATGCTGGAACGGAGGATAAGGCGACAATCACCTATCTGGACGAGGCTGGTGATAAGAGAACCCGCGATGTGGTCTTTAAGACCGGTAAAGACGAAAAGGCAACTGCTGCTAATCTGGCGGAGGCTGTCAACAAGGATGACGTGTTAAAACACATCTTTAAAGCTTCCTCCAATGCTTCCGGTGAAATATCTATTGAGTCCAAGCTGGATGGCACCAAGACGGACGACACCAAAAATAAGGTAGACAATATTGAGTTCGAATCGGCCTCCAATAGCGGTGGCACAAGACTGAATAAGTTTACGACTGCCGGTGCTACGAAGGCTGCTGCGACGGGAGAGTCTTTCTCCGTTTCGATTGGCGGCAAGAAGGAAGCCAGTACTGCTGGAACAGCGGTGGCGTTTGATACAGGTGCAGGAAATGGTGTACTGCAGGACGGTGAATCCATTACCATTAATGGCAAGACTTATACTTATGATGCAAGCAAGAACAATGCATCCGTTGCAGATTCCTTCAGGACGCTGGACGATTTAAATAAGCTTTTGGAGGCGGATGGGTATCAGGCCAATATTGTAGTGACGGCTACACAGGTGGATAAAAAGTATGACGATGAAAATAACGTGCTCAGCACCGAGAAATCGGATTATTCTCAGGAAATATTAGCGGATAGGACCGATAAGGCCCTACTGGGAGCGCTTGTGGCCACTGATTTTGAGACTGTAAATTTCTTAAAGGGAGCAGCGCATACCGACGGTACAGCGGATACGGCAACAAACTTTGACAATATTAAGGTTGAGCTGCGCATCACCGAGAAGTCCTCCGCTGAGAAAGCATCCGACGTTCTGAGTTTCAGCCTGCAGGTAGGTGCGGACACGACTGAGGAGAACAAGATCGACGTGGATATCCAGTCCATGAGTGCCAAGAGTCTTGGCATCAATAAGGTGACAGTGACAGGCAAGGATTCCACTAATGCTGACAAGGCGGTTAATACCATAGCCGATGCTATTGCACAGGTTTCCAAGCAGCGTTCCGCGCTTGGCGCGATTCAGAACCGCTTAGAGCACACCATCAACAACTTGGATAACGTAGTGGAGAATACTACCGCCGCCGAAAGCCAGATTCGCGATACCGATATGGCTACCGAGATGGTCAGATACTCCAACAACAACATTCTGGCGCAGGCTGGCCAAGCGATGCTGGCCCAGTCCAATCAGGCCAACCAGGGCGTACTGTCCCTGCTCCAGTAATACCGCGGACAATGAGACAAGGATTCATTGCAAAACAGGAGACCCGCCGAATGGCGGGTTTTCCTGTGGATACAGAGCAATGTATTTTATGGATGATTTGGGGTACAATTTATCCAGAGCATAAAACAAGGATGCAACACTTTGTGCTAAAATGTTGCATCCTTATTTACAATACCTATATCGGTGCTTTTTCAAATTACTTTAGAGCAAAATGAAAAAATTTGCTTATTTTTTTCTTGCATAGTTCCTCTCTGTATGCTACGATATTTTCAAAGCATATATTCTTTTTAGTTTGGCAGAGTCATTCTCTATTCAGAACATCAGAAAATCTATGCTTTACATTCAAAAAAGGACAATTGAAAAGGGGCAGGAGATTTTCAGATATTCTGATTATCTCCTGCGGACAGAAGCAGGAGGTATGAAATGCACAGACAGGTAGAAGATACCTACTTATCCCAGGCAGTTGTGGCTGCAGGGACTACCGCCGCCTATGACGCCAATGTAAAATTTCTGCTGGCGGACAAGCAGATATTGGCAAGGATCTTGAAATATACGATTCAGGAATGCAGAGATATGGAGGTTTCAGATATTATTTCTTGCATAGGCGATGATATCGAGGTGGCGTCAGCTGCACTGGACCCAGGGCTGAGCAATCTGGGGCGCGTCAAGGGGGATAAAGAAGAGGACAATGTTCCAGGGGAAGGCGCGATATATTATGATATCCGTTTCAACGCATATCTTGGACGGGCGAAAACAAAATTTCTGATCAATCTGGAGGCGCAGAAGCTGACAGGCCATAGCGCATTGGGATATCATCTGGAGAACCGGATTGTATATTATTTGGCCAGGATGGTCTCGGCCCAGAAGAACACGGAATTCGGTCATTCGGATTATGACAGCCTGAAGAATGTGCGCAGTATCTGGATATGTATGGACAGCGGGGAAAGGGGCGACTCGATAGAGGAGATCAATCTGGAGCGGAAGACCGTGTATGGGGAGGGGGATAACACTCACAGCGTGAAGCTGATGCAGGGCATCATCATCAATATACGTGCAACCTCCGGAGAGAAGCCATCAAAGAATCGCCTGATTGCCATGTTGGAGGTGCTACTGTCAGAGAAGAATGTACAGGATAAGAAGGATATCTTGGAGAAAGAGTATGGAATGATCATGCAGGTAGAGACCGAAGGGAGGATGCAGTCTATGTGTAATTTATCAGAGGTATTTATTGAGAAGGGGATTCGGCAGGGAGCCCTGAATCAAAGTCGTCGTGGAATCTTGGAGCTGCTGGAGGATTTGGGGGTTATTCCAGAAGATATACTTACTGTTGTCCAGCATGAAAAGGATATGGACACCCTCCGCATATGGCTCAAGGCGGCAGCCAGAGCAGAGAGTATGGATGCTTTTAGAGAGAAAATAAACGCAATATGTTGATTTGAAGTACCGCAAAAGGGGACTGACGGCAGAGTGTCAGTCCCTTTTTGCGTGCAAATATTTCGGTATGGCCTACAGACAGATATTGGAAAAAACAGCGTCCTTATCGTCTTGTTCGATGCAGAGATAGCGCCTGGTAATCTGGTATGAGGAGTGATTGTAGATGCTCATCAGCAGCGCAGGGGGTGTTCCCTGTTTCCATGCCTGATATCCGAAGGTCTTCCGCAGGGAGTGGCAACTGATATGGTCTGGCAATCCAACCTTTTCTGCCGCGTGCCGGATGATTCGGTAGGCTTGGCAGCGGGATAAAGGTTCCCCCGATTTACGACTGCTACAAAACAGATAGGGGTTTGAAGCGTCAGTATAGTAGCGCCTGCGGTATTCCCGTAGCAAAGTCTGTAATTCGCCGTTAATCAAGAGTCGGCTATATTTTCCTGTTTTTTGCTCTTTTATTGTCAAATGCTCTTTGACCTGACCGTCATGATACAGCATATCCCAAGTCAGATGCAACAGATCGTTGATGCGCAGGGCAGTGTTCAATCCGGCGATAATCAGGGCATAATTGCGGTAGTGAGGTTCAACGTACAGATAGTAATTTTTGAAATCCTGCAATGATTTTTTGTCTCGAATAGGTTGTGTTGCGCTCATAGTAATCTCCTCTCAGTTTTTGAATGAATTGTGAATCGGGATGAAACATTTTAGCACAAAAAGTTGCATCCTGAACAAAAAAGATTGCAAGGCGGCAGACGCCCCGCATGGCGGGGGATGCAGGGAGGTAGAAGGATGCTTAGAATGTCAGTGGCAACAGAGGAATACTTGATGATCGGCGAGGATATCAAGCTGGTGTTCCTGGGAGGAACGGGGAAACATCTGAGAATTATGATCGATGCGCCCAAGGAGGTCAACATCGTCAGAAGCACGGTTCTGGAGAAAAATATCACCGACCCTGCAGAAAAGGCGAGGCTCCCGAAATATCATCGGGAGGAGGAGCATCCAGAGAAATACAGGAAGAAAAATATTTCCATTGTGAGAAATACGGAGGCGTTTACCCTTGAGGAAGGACGCCAGACAGCAAAGTGGTAATACTCGCTGCTAACCTAGGGGCGGCGACTATTATATACCGGCAGTCCGGTGGGCGTATTGCCAAGAATGAAAGATATGTCCGCCAGGATGCAGGGAGAACCCGAAGAGGTTCGAGTAACCAATCATATGGCAATACCGGGTAAACGGATGTACTCGGTCACAAACAAGGAGGTAAAATCATGGTAGTACAACACAATTTAAGAGCAATGAATTCCAACAGGATGCTGGGGCTGACATCCTCATCTCAATCCAAGTCCACCGAGAAGCTGTCTTCCGGCTACAAGATCAACCGCGCGGCTGACGATGCTGCAGGGCTGGCTATCAGCGAGAAGATGAGACGGCAGATCAGAGGTCTGACCCAGGCGTCCGCCAATGCGCAGGACGGTATCAGCGCAGTGCAGACCGCAGAGGGCGCTCTGACCGAAGTGCACGATATGCTGCAGAGAATGAACGAGCTGGCAACCAAGTCTGCCAACGGAACTAACTCTCAGGAGGAGCGCGATTATATCCAGAGTGAAGTTGACGCTTTGATCGACGAGATCGACCGTGTCGCCGAAACCACCAAGTTCAACGAGATATATTTGCTCAAAGGCGAGGGCACAAAAGAGGCGACATTTACCACAAAGATTGAGGCGGTAGAGGGTTCCGATCTTACGGTGACGTACAAAAAGGGATATGGTACAGACAGTGGTATTGAGTTTAAAACGGGCAAAGCGGACAGCGATATCGCAGGCCTAGGCAATACTAATGGCGGTATTTATGTTGCTGGTTCCGACACTGCGATTAAAACATTGGCCGATCTGAAACAGCATCTGGAAGTAGATAAGGCTGGAAACGTTAAAGTTAAAGACGGCATCCAGTTCTATAAGGAGGCGGCTAGCACAACTACAGAGTGGGGAGCCCAGAAAACGGCGGTGGCAGAGGCGGATATAACAAATCTGTTGCAGCCTGGCAGCACAAAGCTCTCGTCGAAAAACGACGGAACTGTTCTCGTGAATGAAGAAGATCTCAAAAACAGTTTTGACGAGGACGGCACTTATACCAGCAAGTTATACTATAAGAATGGCTCAGGCGCATGGACGGAGATCGGCGGCGACCGAATCAAGGAGTTTGTTGACGTCAAGGCCAAGGTAGAAGAGGTGGAGGCTTCGGAAGAGACCGAAACCAAACAGGTGACAGGCGACCTGAAGTTCAACCTCCATGTGGGCGCAGAGGGCAACAGCGATAACAAGATTGAAGTTGTGATTGAGGCTATGAGCGCGGAAGGTATTGGTATTGACAGTCTCAGATCCAAGGAAGGGCAGGAGCATTCGGGCGGCGTGAGCAGTGAGAACTCCGCCACTGCATCCATCGAGACCATCAAGGCTGCCATTAAGAAGGTTTCTCAGCAGCGTTCCGATCTTGGCGCCGTGCAGAACCGCTTAGAGCACACCATCAACAATCTGGACAACGTTGTGGAGAACACCACTGCGGCAGAAAGCCGGATTCGCGATACCGATATGGCTACCGAGATGGTCAGATACTCCAACAACAACATCTTGGCCCAGGCAGGTCAGGCGATGCTGGCCCAGTCCAATCAGGCCAATCAGGGCGTACTGTCCCTGCTCCAGTAGGGTTCATTGTAGTGCTACCGACAGTAGAAATACTCATGCTGTCACAAAAGAAAAGGAGCTGTTGCAAAATGGACGAGTAATCGTCTGTGGAGCAGCAGCTCCCTCTTTTCGCCATAGAAAATCCCATAGAAAATTTCCTATTTTTTCTCTTGCACATTTACTCCTTATATGCTACGATACTCTCAAAGCATATATTCTTTTTAGTTTGGCAGAGTCATTCTCTATTCAGAACATCAGAAAATCTATGCTTTACATTCAAAAAAGGACAATTGAAAAGGGGCAGGAGATTTTCAGATATTCTGATTATCTCCTGCGGACAGAAGCAGGAGGTATGAAATGCACAGACAGGTAGAAGATACCTACTTATCCCAGGCAGTTGTGGCTGCAGGGACTACCGCCGCCTATGACGCCAATGTAAAATTTCTGCTGGCGGACAAGCAGATATTGGCAAGGATCTTGAAATATACCATTCGGGAATGCAGAGATATGGAGGTCACGGATATTATTTCTTGCATAGGCGATGATATCGAGGTGGCGTCAGTAGCGCTGGCCCCAGGGCTGAGCAATCTGGGGCGGGTCAAGGAGGATAAAGAAGAGGACAATGTTCCAGGGGAGGGCGCGATATATTATGATATCCGTTTCAACGCATATCTTGGACGGTCGAAAACAAAGTTTCTGATCAATCTGGAGGCGCAAAAGCTGACGGGCCATAGCGCATTGGGATATCATCTGGAGAACCGGATTGTATATTATTTGGCAAGGATGGTCTCGGCCCAGAAGAATACGGAATTCTGTCATTCGGATTATGACAGTCTGAAGAACGTGCGCAGTATTTGGATATGCATGGACAGCGGGGAAAAGGGCGACTCGATAGAGGAGATCAATCTGGAGCGGAAGACCGTGTACGGGGATGACGATAACGCCCACAGCGTGAAACTGATGCAGGGCATCATCATCAATATACGCAGTACATCTGGAGAGAAGCCATCCAAGAATCGCCTGATTGCCATGCTGGAGGTATTGCTGTCAGAGATGAATGTGCAAGATAAGAAGGATATCTTGGAGAAAGAGTATGGAATGATCATGCAGGTAGAGACCGAAGGGAGGATGCAGTCTATGTGTAATTTATCGGAGGTATTTATTGAGAAGGGTATTCTGCGGGGAATGAAGCAGGGTATGCAACAGGGAATCTTGGAGTTGCTGGAGGATTTGGGTGTTATTCCAGAGGACATATTTTCTGTCATTCAGCAGGAACAGGACATGGATACCCTCCGCATATGGCACAAGGCGGCAGCCAGAGCGGAGAGTATGGATGCCTTTAGGGAGAAAATACACTGTGCGGAAAAGGAAAATCTAATTGTCAGTCAGTATACATAGATTCGCGGCAGCAAGCAATCCACAGAGAAGGAGGGTCACAGCACATGGAAAAAATGCAAAACAGACACATCGCAGAGAGGCAGCGCAGCACCAGCTACAGGAACTTCAACGTGGGCATATATTGTCCGGTCCACAATGTGAACAGCATCACAGATCTGGAGGAGTTTGACAGGAAATTCCGGCATCTCTCCGATCATGTGAAGGTCGGCCGCGCGTACATTGAGTGCTACAGGGGCATGGAATGGGCGGACAGGGAACAGCTTTTGAAGGTGAAGGGATATTTCGAGAGCAAGGGGATCGCCACCTCGGGCGGCATCACGACCTGCGCAGGCGGTGCCAATGAGGAGGGCTTTATCTCCCTGTGTTATTCCAGACCGGAGGGGAGAGATATCTTACAAAAGGCGGTAAGGCTGAGCGCGGAGGTTTTTGACGAGCTGATACTGGATGATTTCTACTTTATGAATTGCAGATGTCGGGACTGCATCGCCCAGAAGGGCGACCGCACATGGGCGCAGTTCCGCCTTGACCAGAAGAGGCAGATCACGGATGAGATCGTGATGAAGACGGCCAAGGAGGTCAATCCCGATATGAATGTCATCGTCAAATTCCCTCAGTGGTACGAGGTGTTTAACGAGACAGGCTATGATCTGCGGATGGAGCCGGCTTTGTTTGATGCGATCTATACCGGCACGGAGACCAGAAATCCCACCTACGCTGCGCAGCACCTGCCGAAGTACCTGAGTTACTTCGTCATGCGCTATCTGGAGAGCGCGGCGCAGGGCAGAAACCTGGGCGGCTGGTTTGATCCCTATGAGTGTACCTACAATCTCACCTCCTATCTGGAGCAGGGCTATCTGACCCTGTTTGCCAAGGCCAGGGAAGTGATGCTGTTCTGCCTCGGCTCTCTGATCGAGGACTCCTCGCTGCGGCTGTTTGCTCCGGCGGTGGGCGAGCTGTTTGCGGAGGTGGACGCGTATCTGGGGCGGCTCGGCAATCCCAGAGGAGTGGCGGCCTACAGGCCCGCCTGTGCCAGAGGGGAGGACAATCTGCACAACTATCTGGGGATGTGCGGCATTCCGTTTGAGCCCTGTATCGATTATCCAGAGCAGGAGAAGGTGATCTTTCTTGCTCAGGGGGCGGCGGATGATCCTCAGATCGTGGAAAAGATGAAAAAGAGTATGCTGGAAGGGGCCTATATCGTGGTAACCAGCGGATTTGTCAGCAAGCTGGGAGACGCGTTCGGAGAGTTTGTGAATGTGAAATACTCGCCCAGAAAGGCGCTGGTCAGTGAATATGCGGATACCCGAGACAACGGTGTGACCGTGAGCGGCAAATATGTTGGAACGAAGCCAATCCTGATTCCTCAGCTTGACTACTGCACCAACGACGTATGGGAGCTGGCGGCGGCCTATGGGACGGACAACAATTTTCCTATCGCGCTCCGCTGCTCCTACGGGGCGGGAAAGATCAGCGTTATCACGATTCCTGACGATATGGGCGACTTATACCATTATCCCGTTCAGGTGCTCAATGTAATCCGGCGGCTGCTCATGAGAGAGATGCCTGTTACGATCGACGGACCGGCGAAGGTACAGCTCTTTGTCTACGACAACGATACGGTGATTGTACGCTCCGATCTGCCCTATACCGAGCAGGTGACCCTGAGGCTGGCGGACGGTATCAAAGGGGTGAAGGAGCTCGTAAAAGGTTTCAGTTTCCCCGTATCGGACGGAAAACTGCATCTGTCTATGGCGTCGGGGATAAACTATGTGCTGGAGTTGGTGAAATAGCGTATTTAAGCCAAATACCGCGAGGGAGGGCTGGCTTCAGGCCGGCCCGCTCCCGCCATCGCCACATTCCTCCGAACAGGCCAGCGTTTGCCGCTGAATATGAAAGTCCTTTCGCGGGTGCTTGGACGACAGGATATCCCTCTGCTTCGCCATGGTCACATGGGTATAGACCTCAGTGATGTTGATGGAGCTATGCCCCAGCATCTCCTGAATGTAACGGATATCCACATCCGCTTCTAGCAGGCTGGTGGCAAAGGTGTGCCGGAACATATGCGGGGTGATATGCTGGTCGATCGCAGCGAGGGAGGCATACTTATTGATCATCCTGCGCACAGACTGGTCTGATAGCGCCCGTCCCGACTGATTGACGAAAAAGTGATTACAATCCAGCATTTTCTGTCCAAATGTGTTCTTGTATGTGATCAGCATGCGGATGACATCATCATTGCCAATCTGTATTTTCCGCTCCTTGGAGCCTTTCCCGTAGATCAATATGTAGTTATCGCAGAGATTGACATCGCTGATTTTCAGCGCGCATAATTCGGAGATACGCATTCCCGTGGCGAAGAGCAGTTCTATGACCGCTATGTCCCGAAGCGTACTGTTGCGCTGGTAATCGGTCTCGGCTGTCTCGTGCTGCCTGTAGATCGTGGACAGAAAGGTCTCTACCGTGTGAAGTGGAATCGTCCTGGGGAGGATGACGGGCTCCCGAAACCGTATATGCATCCGGCTAAACGGGTTCCGGTCGAGCAGCTCCCTGTATTCAAAATAATGAAAGAGCGCCTTGATGGACGCAATCTTCCGCTTTACAGTCTTGGGCTTATATTTCTGATGCAGGCCCGCGATATAGTTTTCGAGCAGAGCGGGGGTTACGGCCTCGATACCGCTGACGGGGATGCTGGCCAGAAATTGTGTCAGGTCGATTCGATAGGCTTTTAACGTTTTACCGTCCAACCTTTTCTGATATTTGCAATATTCGAGATAACGCTCAATCTGTGTCTGTAAGTTGTTCATTTTGTGCCTCCTGTGTTTTTCCTATTAGTTTATCAGAAATAATTTTCTTTACAAATCTTTACAAATAGGAAAAACTCCTGTATAATCCATTCCATACAGCAAACGCATTGACGAAGAGAGTACACATGCCAGCGCTTTACAGAGAGCATTCCCGCAGGTTGCTGTGGCTGAGAGGAATGGGGAGGGAAGCATGTGGAAGATGGCTTCCGAGCAGCGCACCGAACCGCGGGCTGTGGAGGGATTTGTTTCCAGGACAGTGGCGGCCAGGCTGCGACAGGCTCCGCCTGTTATAGCGGATAGGGTTTTAGACGTTGTTTGCGACGGCTTCTAAAGACCCGATGAGGTCTCTCTCGTGAGGGAGGGATGAAGAGAAGTGGTAACACGGAACTGCGATCCGTCTTCTCATGCAATAGATGCATGAGAAGACGTTTTTTGATGTATATCCGACAGTTGTGTGGTAAGCGTATAATGGAAGATGGAAGGCAGCGCAGAAAAATAGCAAAGGATTGTCCAACGAAGTGGGAAGAGGAGGTGCCATGAATAAGCGAGAAAGAATGATTAAGGGAATGGAACTTGGGGTGATCGGAATCATGCTGGTGTTTCTTACTGTGGCTAACTTATTTTTATCAGAGCCTAGGCCCTTAGGTGAGTGGGATGATTTTGCGTTGGTAACGGTCTCCCTTTTGCATGACGGTAATTTCACCGTTTCACAGGAAGATATCATATATGCCAGAGAGGTGCTGCCAGAGTGGAATTGCTATCTTGATTCCTATCGCCTGTCAGGATACTTTGCGGGCAACGGAGATGAGTTGTCATGGTATTTTCCCAGCTACAGTTTGTTGTGTCTGCCGATTATGTGGGGATTGAGACTATTGCATTTCTCAGGTACAAATACTTTTGTGATCGTTAATATCTTGCTGTTTATAAGTGCTCTGCTAGTAATCTGTTTCCACAGTACGTTCCAAGAGATAACAAAGTTGGGGCTTATCATGGCTCTGTGCGCTAATCCCGTGATTATTTATACCTGTTGGACATCGGGAGAAATATTTATTTTTTCTTTTCTGATTATGGCGCTTGTACATTGGGAGAGAAAGGAATATGGGAGGACGGCGATTTTCTTATCCGTTGCGTCCACATTAAATCCTACGGTATTGGCCGCTGGATTGATTGTGATTCTGGAGTTTATGATAGGGGAGATACGAAAGAGAGGCATCAGGGATATTTTGCGCAGACCGGGATATATTCTGTTAGTCGCCTGCTGTTGGCTGCCTTGCTTTTTGCCCTTTGTCTGGAACCTCTGCTATGTCGGTCATATTAACATGACCGCGGCCACGGAGATGAATGTCGAGCTGCGACGGGTAGTAGGAAGGTTCTGGGCGTATTTATGGGATTTAAATTTAGGTTTTTTACCTTATTACGGCTTGTTTTTTCTGGCTTTCTGGATTATTTTGGTGATGGGGGTAATTCAGAAGAAATGGCATATTTGCGCTATGGGAGCAGCATTTCTGGCAGTCGTTATGAGCTATTCTCTGGAGGTGCATATCAATTCGGGAATGAGTGGTCTGGCGAGATACAGCGCATGGTCGGGAACGATTATGCTTATGATGGTTTTTGCGTATTTTGATCGATTTAGAGGACAGACATTGCGAAATATCACAGCGCTGGGGACAATTGCTGCCGTTGCTGGAAACGGAGGGATGGTGTTGATGATAATGGCATCCAATCCAATCGGATATTTGGAGATGACTCCCCTTGCCGCATGGACGTTGGATCATGTGCCGGCCCTATACAACCCGCTGCCAGATATTTTCAACGCGCGAACTAATCACTTGGATCAGGTTGTATATGAACAGAACCTTCCAATTGTATATTGCAATGGGCAGAACGAGATTCGAAAAATATTACTGAGACCAGAATATTGCGATAGAGTATTAGAGATGGTGACATGTGATGGCGAGGTATATGAATGGCTTGAAGAGGAGCTTGCTGTCATAAAGACGGGTGGCAGGGAGAGATATTTATCTGTGACCGACAGGTATCCTATGTACTATCGATCGTCAGGAAATGAAACAGGCAGTTCTCAATAAAGAGAGGAGGATTTTTATGAGTAAAACACCTTATTACATTACAACGGCTATCGCTTATACATCCGGTAAGCCGCACATTGGCAACAACTATGAGATCGTGCTGGCAGACGCCATCGCCCGCTTCAAGAGAAAGCAGGGCTATGATGTGTTTTTTCAGACCGGTACGGATGAGCATGGGCAGAAGATCGAGTTGAAGGCTCAGGAGGCGGGCATTACCCCCAAGGAATTCGTGGACCGGGTGGCGGCTGTGATTCAGGGTCTATGCGACCAGCTGAATGTTCAGTATGACAAATTCATCCGCACGACGGATCAATCCCATGAGAAACAGGTGCAGAAGATCTTTAAACGCCTGTACGATCAGGGAGACATCTACAAGGGCTCCTATGAGGGGATGTACTGTACTCCCTGCGAGTCTTTCTGGACCGAGTCTCAGCTGGTGGACGGCAAGTGTCCGGACTGTGGCAGAGAGGTGAAGCCCGCCAGGGAAGAGGCCTACTTTTTCCGGATGAGTAAATATGCGGACCGGTTGATCGAGCATATCAATACCCATCCGGAGTTCATCCAGCCCGTGTCCCGCAAGAATGAGATGATGAACAATTTCCTGCTGCCTGGGCTGCAGGACCTGTGCGTATCCCGCACCTCCTTCAAGTGGGGGATTCCGGTTGACTTTGACGACAAGCATGTGGTCTATGTGTGGCTGGATGCGCTGACCAATTATATCACCGGCATCGGCTATGATGCGGACGGCAACAGCACGGAGCAGTACAAAAAGTACTGGCCTGCGGATTTGCATCTGATCGGCAAAGACATTATCCGCTTCCATACGATATACTGGCCCATCTTTCTGATGGCGCTGGGTGAGCCGCTGCCCAAGCAGATATTTGGTCATCCCTGGCTGCTGATGAACGCCATGAAGATGAGCAAATCCAAGGGCAATGTGATCTATGTGGACGATCTGATCGACTTCTTCGGCGTGGATGCCGTGCGGTATTATATGATTCATGAGATGCCTTACGACAATGACGGCAACGCCACCTGGGAGCTGATCGCCGAGCGCACCAATTCGGACCTGGCCAATACGCTGGGCAATCTGGTGAACCGCACGATCTCCATGAGCAATAAATATTTTGGGGGCGTGGTGGAGGATAAGGGGATACAGCTCACTCCCGAGGACAGCGTCATCGACGAGGATCTGAAAAAGACCATCACCGGCGTTTACGCCAAGGTCGTGGAGAAGATGGACATCCTGAGAATTGCGGACGCCCTGACGGAGATCTTCGGGATATTTAAGCGTTGCAACAAGTATATTGACGAGACCGAGCCCTGGGTGCTGGCCAAGGATGAAGCCAAATCAGAGCGCCTGGCCACCGTGATGTACAATCTGGTGGAAGGTATCGTCATCGGCGCCTCTCTGCTGGAGCCCTATATGCCTGAAACCGCGGAAAAGATAGCCGCTCAGCTGAATACCTCCCTGCGGGGCTTTGACCAGCTGGAGGAGTTCGGTCTGTATCCGAGCGGCAACAAGGTGACAGATCAGCCGCAGATTCTCTTCGCCCGTTTGGACATGAAGGAGGTGGAGAAGCGGGAGCAGGAGTTGTATGAGGCTATGGCCGCCGCTGCCGGCAATCAGAGTGAGGCTGACGGCTCATCTGTCGCGGAGGAAGAGGCGGTGATAGATATAGAGGCCAAGCCGGAGATCACCTATGACGATTTCGCCAGGCTTCAGTTCCAGGTGGGTGAGATCATTGCCTGTGAAGCGGTACCCAAGTCCAAAAAGCTCCTGTGTTCCAAGGTTAAGATCGGCAGTCAGGTGCGTCAGATCGTATCGGGAATCAAGGCGCATTACACCCCCGAAGAGATGGTGGGTAAGAAGGTTATGGTGCTGGTCAATCTGAAACCGGCTACCCTGGCCGGAGTACTGTCGGAGGGCATGCTGTTGTGCGCGGAGGATGCAGAGGGCAATCTGGCCCTGATGACAGCGGAGAAGCCTATGCCATCCGGCGCGGAAATCTGCTGAGAATCCCACTACTTTATAAAATTTCCATAAAGAGGTTAAAAAGTACAACAATATGGTGTATAATAAATGCATGGCTTTTGGGCCGTGCATTTATGATATGCCGTTTTATCAGGCAGAATGTGTGCGCAGGGAGTAGATCAGCTATGAAAAAAGAAGAATTCTACTATGATTCCAGAGACAACCGTTCCAGAATACATGCGGTCAGATATATACCTGAGGATCGGGAACCGGTATGTGTCGTGCAGATTGCCCATGGGATGGCAGAGTATTTTGAGCGGTATGAGGAATTCGCCAGATTTTTGACAGATCAGGGCTGCATAGTTGCTGGCAATGACCATCTGGGGCATGGCAAAAGCGTGGGTGAGGATAAGCTGTATGGGTATTTCTGTGAACAGGACCCTGCCACCGTGGTGGTGAGGGATGTTCACCGTCTGAAGAAGATGACCCAACAGGAGTACCCGGGATTGCCCTATGTGATCATCGGTCACAGCATGGGGTCCTTCATCCTGAGAAATTACCTGACTATGTATGGAACTGGCATCACGGGGGCGGTTATCATGGGCACGGGCTACCGCACTGTGAGTTCCATGCGGGTGCTCAAATTTCTTATTCAGATACAGAAGCTTTTCCTGGGAGCCAGACATGTGAGCAGGTTTTGCGACAAAGTAAGCTTTGGCAGCTATAACCGGCGCATTCCGGATGCCAGGACCGAATTTGACTGGCTGTGCAAGGACGAGGAGAGCGTGCGGCGGTACATGGAGGACCCTCTGTGCGGCAATATCTTCACGCTCAACGGATTTCAGACTCTCACAGAGCTGATTCTGAGGGCGAATGACCCCAGGCGCCTGCAGAAGATTCCTGCGGAGCTGCCGTTGATGGTCATCTCCGGCGACGCCGACCCTCTGGGCGAGTATGGCAAGGGTATTCCCAAGGTATGTGACGCTCTGCGCAGCGCCGGAGTGAGGGATGTGGAGATGCATCTGTGTGAAACGGGCAGGCATGAGCTGTTGAACGAGCCGGAGCGAGCGCAGATTATGGAGGAGATATTTGACTGGATCAGGAGGCATTGCCTGACTTCCGGCGCATAAAAAAGGAAAAAATACTATAAACTATTCCCAAAAGTTCTGTGGAGCTTATTTAATCAGGAGGGAATTGTAATGAAGATAGCATTTTACAGTACCAAGCCCTATGACCGTATCTGGTTTGAACCGCTGGGGAAGGAATATGGATATGAGATCCATTTTATTGAATTTCCCTGCACCAGAGAGACTCTGTTTATGGCGAAGGGATGCGATGCCATCTGCGTGTTTGTGAATGATCATATAGACAGTGATATGATCGAAACGCTCTATGACATGCATGTGAAGGGTATTTTGCTGCGCAGCGCCGGATTCAACAACGTGGATATGAAAGCTACGGAGGATAAACTGACCGTGCTGCGGGTACCCAGCTATTCGCCGGAGGCGGTGGCGGAATTTGCGATGGCTATGCTGCTCACGTTAAATCGCTGTGTCCATAAAGCCTATAATCGCACCAGAGAATTCAATATGAGTCTTCACGGCTTGATGGGTACGGATCTGCACGGCAAGACGGCTGGAATTATCGGCACTGGACGTATTGGGCAGGCGATGATCAGAATTTGTCAGGGCTTTGGCATGGAGATCATAGCATTTGATCCATATCCCAATCCTCAGCTGGAGGTATCCTATGTGAACAGGGAAGAGCTGTTCAGGCGTGCGGACGTGATCAGCCTGCACTGTCCGTTGACCGCTCAGACCCGCCATATGGTTAATCGGGAGACCATCTCGATGATGAAGGAGAAGGTCTTTCTGATCAATACCTCCCGAGGAAGTCTGATTGATACCGACAGCCTGATCGAAGGGCTGCTGCGGAAGAAATTTGGAGGAGTCGGGCTGGACGTATATGAGGAGGAGGAGGGGATCTTCTATGAGGACTGTTCGGGCGAAATCATCGAGGATGAGAATCTTGCCAGGCTGCTGACCTTCCCTAACGTACTGATCACGTCTCATATGGGATTTTTTACCACTGAGGCTATGGAGGCCATCGCGAGAGTTACCATGGAAAACGCATACGCGCTGGACAATGGCCTGCCGCTTAAGAACCAGGTGGGAGCCTGCGCTGCCAAGGAGTAGACCATAGAGCTTCAACAGAAAGGAAACAAATATGGAAACGAATCACTTCCCCTACACAATCAGATGGGCATTGCCAGAGGACTGGGATCCAGCCATGGAGATGGTGTGGCGCACCTTTCTGAAATTTGAGGGGAGAGATTATTCCCAGGAGGGTATCGATAACTTTGATACCTTCATACATGATGGAACACTGAGAAACATGTTTCTTAACGGTCGGTACCAGGTGTTGGTGGCTCTGGATAAAGGCCGTGTCGTGGGGTTGGCTTCGGTGCGCAACAACAATCATCTCTCCCTGCTGTTTGTCGATGAGGACTATCATCACCATGGAATCGGCAGGATGCTGATGAGGGATCTGTTTAAGTATCTTGCGGAGGAAGCGGGGGAACACAGCATGACGTTGACGGCTGCGCCCTATGCGGTGGGGTTTTATGAGAAGCTGGGCTTTTATGCCATGCGGCCCGAGGAGCAGGTGTCAGGAATCAGAGTGACTTATATGGAGAAATTTTTTTGAACAGGGGTGATATTTCCCAAACACTTAATTATACCAAAATCATGAAAGGAAGAAGAAACGTATGAAATTTTTGAGTATTGACAGTCCTCTTATGCAGATGATGAGTAAGGTGGCGGATCTGATGATAATCAATCTGCTCACCGTTGTCTGTATGATTCCTCTGATTACAGGAGGAGCGGCTCTCACGGCCATGCATTATCAGGTGTTAAAGGTGGTGCGCGACGAAGAGTGTTATGTTGTAAAGGGGTATTTTAAAGCGTTCAGAGAGAATTTCAAGCAATCCACAGTGATCTGGCTGATTATGCTCCTGGTCGGCTTGATACTGGGAGGAGATTTCTTCATTATTTACACCTCAGAGAGAGAGTTTCATTTCATTTTCAGAGCGATTATGGGGGCGGTCGCCATATTTACCGCTTTCACATTCTTGTATGTGTTCCCCGTACAGGCCAAATTCGTCAATCCGGTATTCCGAACGATCAAGAATGCTATGGCAATCAGTATAATGCAGGCGCCCAAGAGCGTGGTTATGCTGGTATTGTATGTGGCTCCCATAGTGCTCGCGGTGTTCTTTCCTGGCATATTCCCGTTGATTATCCTGTTTGGCATGTCGCTGCCTGCTTTCCTGGCGGCAAAAATGTACAATAAGTTTTTCCTCAAGCTGGAGGCCCGAATCAATGAAATAAATGGCGTTTCGGACGCTTCCCCCGAAGAGGAGGAAGAGGGAAAAATCTTCCATGATCAGTTGGATGCGGTTCTGGAAGAGAAATGAGATGTAAAGTTGTGTAATGTGTCCAATAAACCATGATTGTTTTGTGTATTATGCCAGAAAAGGTGAAAATGCTGCTGATTTGTGAACAATTCATACAATCGGAAACAAAATCTTTGTGGAATAGTGGCATAGAATTTCGAGAGAGTTTTAGGTATACTTAGTTCATAGCTGTAGTGATACATATCGCTACATAAACACAAAAATAATTATCTATCATGAAAGGAGTTATTTTTATGGCAAGTTTATCTTTGAAGAATATCTGTAAGGTATATCCTAACGGCTTTGAGGCTGTTAAGAATTTCAACCTTGAGATCAAAGATCAGGAATTCATCATCTTCGTAGGTCCCTCCGGCTGTGGTAAGTCTACTACTCTTCGTATGATCGCGGGACTGGAAGACATTTCATCCGGTGAGTTAAAGATTGGTGACAGAGTGGTTAATGATGTTGAGCCCAAGGACAGAGATATCGCGATGGTATTCCAGAACTACGCTCTGTATCCTCACATGTCTGTATATGACAATATGGCGTTCGGCCTTAAGCTTAGAAAGGTTCCCAAGGATCAGATAGATAAGATGGTTAAAGAAGCAGCCAGGATTTTGGACCTGGAGAAGTTGCTTGATCGTAAGCCCAAGGCTCTGTCCGGCGGTCAGAGACAGCGTGTGGCTATGGGACGTGCTATCGTTCGTAACCCCAAGGTATTCCTGATGGATGAGCCTCTTTCCAACCTGGATGCCAAGTTGCGTGTGCAGATGAGAATTGAGATTGCCAAGCTGCATCAGAGACTGGGCACCACCATTATCTACGTTACCCATGATCAGACCGAGGCCATGACGCTGGGTACCAGAATCGTCGTTATGAAGGATGGCGTCATCCAGCAGGTTGACACTCCTCAGAATCTCTATGATAAGCCTCAGAATCTGTTTGTCGCTGGATTTATGGGATCTCCTCAGATGAACTTCCTGGATGCCACCGTGAAGGTGACTGGTGACGTTGCGAATCTGGAGATCGCAGGCCGCTGCATTCCTCTGCCTCCTGCAAAATCCAAGAAGATTATTGATGGCGGCTACGATGAGAAGGTTGTCACCTTTGGTATTCGTCCTGAGGATGTATATGATTCCCAGACGTATATTGAGTCCTCTCCCAACAGCGTGTTTGAATCTACGATTAAAGTATACGAGCTGCTAGGCGCGGAAGTATATCTGTACTTTGATCTGGATGTGTTCCCGATGACTGCCAGAGTTGATTCCCGCACGACTGCAAGACCTGGAGACACCGTGAAGTTCGCTCTGGATGTTGAAAAGATTCATGTATTTGACAAAGAGACCGAGCAGATCATTACCAATTAGTAAGATTACCCGGAGAGGTGCTGGTATCCAGCACCTCTTTTTTAACATAGGGCTTAAATGGGAAGCTTGAGAGTATATATCATGGCAGCTGGAATAATTGGATGGCAGAACAGATGATATGTACGGAAAGGAAAATATGATATCAAGTCAGATTATTCAGACAAGCATAGATGAGTTAAGAGCGATTACCAAGGTAGATCTATGCGTATACGACTCAACTGCAGCTTTGATTGCCTCTACCGCCGACATGAACGAAATATCCGCAAGCCTGGTCAGCAGTTTTGTTGCTTCTCCCGCAGATAGTCAGGTGATAGGCCTGCATCATCTGCTGAAGATCTTAGACGAAGGAGAACTGCTCTATGTGCTGGTAGCCAAGGGGACTGGAGAGGACGTATATATGGTGGGCAAGATCGCCGTCTGTCAGATACGAAATCTTGCAATTGCCTATAAGGAGAGGTTTGATCGCAATAATTTCTTCCAGAACCTTCTGCTGGATAATTTGCTTCTGGTAGATATTTATAATCGGGCAAAGAAGCTGCATGTGGATGTGGTGATGCCGAGAGCGGTTTTTTTGATTGAGACCAGGCTGGACAAGGACAGTATTGTGATGGAGCTGCTGAAGGGAATGTTTTCCAGTCAGAGCGGTGACTATATCACTGCGGTGGATGAGAGTAGTGTGATTCTGATCAAAACCTTGGACCAGGCGGCTACTTATCAAAATCTGTGTGATGTTGCCCGCACGATTGTGGCGATGACAAATGCCGAGGCTATGCTGAATGTCAGGGTGGCATTTGGCACAGTGGTGCAGGAGCTCAAGGATGTGTCCAAGTCCTATAAGGAGGCTAAGCTGGCGCTGGATGTGGGGAAGATATTTTATGCGGAGCGCAATGTGGTGGCTTATAGCACATTGGGGATAGGACGTTTGATCTATCAGCTTCCCATCAATCTGTGCAGGATATTTATTGAGGAAATATTTGGAAGCAATGTCCCCAGCGATCTGGATGACGAGGCTCTGACGACCATCAACAAGTTCTTCGAGAATAATTTAAATGTTTCGGAAACCTCCAGACAGCTGTTTGTGCATCGGAATACGCTGGTATATCGGATAGAGAAGATTCAGAAGAGCACAGGTCTGGATCTGCGCAACTTTGATGATGCATTGACTTTCAAGATTGCGCTGATGGTGGTAAACTATATGAAATATCTCGATTCTCTGGAATATTAATTTATGGCATAAAACGGACAACCCCATAATACAATTATAGTGAGCCGGGTGCAGCGCTGCCTGCAGGAGCTGTGGAATACCAGACGGCAACTATAATTGTGTTGGGGGGTTTTCTATGTACTATGACAAGCGGGTTCGATATATAGATTACCTGGAAAATGGTGAGAAACGCCGCAATTGCGGATATGTGAAAGCGGTTGTGAACAATGGCAGTCTGTTGCTGCAGATGCAGATTAAAGGGCTGTATGAGACCGATGACGTGACATCGGAGGTGACGCTTGAGGGCACCGATGTGGAATGCCACATTGGTACAGTGGCAATCCGGCAGGGGGGCGGAAGCTTTTACAGGGAGTTCCAGGATCCGGCGCATGAGGGCGAGGAGATGGAGATCAAGGAGGGACTGAGTTATGGGCAGTTGCAGCGGATTGTCATACAGCTGTCCCCTCGAAGAAGCCTGCGCTGTATCTGGAGGGAGGTTGTAGATATCGGAGCGGTCGAGCCGGAAGAACAGATAGGAAGCAGAAGTGAGATAGGGCTTATGACGCCGGAGACGAGCGACGGGAGCGAATTCCAGGGCTTGACAATGGCGCTGGAGGAACCAGTGCAGAGCCGTGGCGAGACCGATGCGACGACATCGGAGCAGCAGGCACAGAGCCGTGGCGAGATTGATGGAATGACGCCGGAAAAACGGGCGGAGAGCGAGCCGGAAGCGCAAATGCCGGAAGTGGAGAAGCTTGCAGATACGGAGGCTACAGAGAGGACAGGAGAACGGCCAAGTCAGGAGTTGCATACAACAGAAGCAAATCCTGGCACAATGGCTATGTGCGAGGATAAATGGCAACAGCTTCGGAGGATATATCCACATATCTATCCGTTTCAGGATGAACGGGAATACCTGTCTCTGAGGCCGGAGGATTTTGTGATTCTCTCCTCTGACGCCTATCGCCTGGTGCGCAACAGTTTTCTGC
Organism: bacterium; assembly: GCA_023663725.1. GTDB lineage: Bacteria > Bacillota > Clostridia > Lachnospirales > Lachnospiraceae > Acetatifactor. Next base: position 23,903 of record JAMPGX010000024.1, read on the forward strand.
TGCACGGCTATTACAACTATAAGCACCTAATTTTGACAGGCGTGTCGCAGAGAGGCGTGGAACAGTACTATATAGGAGTGCCAGGAAATTTTTATGAGAAAGAAAAGCAGGTAGCGATCATGTACGGCTTCAGCAGCTTTGAGTGTAAGCATGAGCCGGCCGAGGAGGGGGATTTTGGATACTATATGATCCGTGTAAGCATATAGCTTCAATAAAATGAGCACCTACACACCGGAGCAATCGAAGGGCGGAATATAGCTTTCCTGCGCGGTATCGCCGTCCTGAATATAGACATTCTCCATGCCCAGACGCAGGCAGTAGTCGATTACGCGGCGGTATTCTTCAGAGGTGACCCGACGGTTCAACTCCGCATATTCTGCGACATGGGGCAGAGGCGTGTACTGACACATAACGCTGACATAGATGTCATTCCTATAAGTATCATGGAGATAGTGGAGTACCTTCTTGGTATCCTTGACCTGACCCGGCAGTACCAGATGGCGCACGAGCATTCCTCGGCGCAACAGAGCGGTGTCAGGAGGATATACGGCGCCTTCGCTGTGAGTGGCTATAGACACGGGACGGGTGAATTCGGGTCTGCCCACCTGACGGAACATTTCTGCCAGAGCCAGCTTCGCTCTGTCAAAATAGTCGGCGGCGTGGGAATATCTGGCGCTGAGCTCGGAGGACATATATTTTAGATCGGGGAGATAAATGTGAACCAATCCCTCCAGAAGCTTAAGTGCATTCACATCCTCATAGCCGCTGCTGTTGTAGACGACCGGCAGGGACAAGCCGTCGAGACTGGCTTGACGCAGGGCGCAGGCGATAGCGGGAATGTAATGTGTGGGAGTCACCAGATTGATATTGGCGGCTCCCTGTTGCTGTAACTCAAGAAAGATTTTACTCAGACGACCGATGGAGATTTCCTTGCCGGACTGTCCCTGGGCGATATCATGATTCTGACAATATACGCAGCCCAAGCTACAACCGCTGAAAAACACAGTGCCGGAACCTGCGGCGCCGGAGATGCAGGGTTCCTCCCACATATGCAGCGCGGCGCGGGCTACCCGCAGCTGCGCAGTCTGACCGCAATATCCTGTCTGGCCGGCCAATCGATTGACATGACAGTGACGGGGACAGAGCGCGCAGGAGGAAAAATTGTGCATTGTGAGGGCTCCTTTCAGCAGAATGATCTGAGAGTATAAGACCGCATACCGCAGGCTGCTGCACAGACTCCGCCCGGCACCCTTGCGGCACATGGGAGGTTCCGCTTAGTGCTGCTTTGTTCCCAACCTGACACGGTTCACGGATTCCCATTGCGCAAGACCAAACTTCATCATCTGATTCACAGTTGCTCCTGCGATATACGGCTTTTATAGTGTAGCGTTTTATCAGGTTTTTGTCAAGGGAAATTCGACTTTGCCTCCTAAATTTTCCTTGCAAATTGAGGTTGTATTATTTATACTTAAGTTACGTATCCTATATATTGCCAATCGGCTATGGGAATAGTATTTGGCGTCCACACGCAGAAAGAGGGAAATATGAATAATCAAGCATTCAGGCAATTATCTTACGGAGTATATGTGGTCAGCACATGGGACGAGGGCAGAGCCACCGGTTGTACCGCCAACAGCGCCATGCAGATCACTTCGGAACCGGCTACAATCGCCGTGAGCATCAACCATAGCAATTACACCAATACCTGTATCCAGAAGCTGGGCAAGTTTGCTATCTCCATATTGGGCGAGCACTCTGATCCCGGTACGATCGGCGTGTTTGGCTTCAAGAGCGGCAGGGATTACAATAAGTTTGATGAGGTGAAGCCGGAGATACGGGGATATATGCCTGTGATACCGGATGCCTGTGCCTATATTGTATGTGAAGTGGTAGACAAGCTGGAGACCAGCACCCACACCGTGTTTCTGGGAAAAGTTGTGGATGCGGATATCCTGAGAGCGGATGATCCGATGACCTATGCCTACTATCACAAGGTGATCAAGGGCAAGAGCCCTAAGGCGGCGCCCACTTATATTCCGGAGGAGCCCCAGGCGGAAGAAGGGGATAAATATGTCTGCGGCATATGCGGGTATGAATATCAGGGCGAGATTCCCTTCGAGGAGTTGCCGGAGGATTATGTCTGCCCAGTGTGCAAGCAGCCTAAGTCAGTGTTTCAGAAGAAGTGACCTCTGGGGCGTTCGCGCGTTTTTCCTGTTTGTTGCGGAGGCGCAGTCGGACGAAGAACTCTTTCAGAATCGCGCTGCACTCCGCCTCCAACACTCCTCTGGTCACGGCGGCCTGGTGGTTGAACTGGGACATTTCCAATATGTTCAACACTGAGCCGCCACATCCAGCCTTGGGATTCATGCACCCCATGACCACCTCAGGGATGCGGGCCTGAATGATGGCGCCGGCGCACATCTGACAGGGCTCCAGAGTCACATACAGCGTGCAGTCCTCCAGCCGCCAGTCGCCGATTACTCGGCTGGCTTTGTTGATGGCGGTAATCTCGGCGTGCGCCAGCGTATTCTTGTCGGTGTTGCGGCGGTTATAGCCCCGCCCGATCACCTTTCCCTCATGGACGATGACGCAGCCGATGGGCACTTCGCCCAGCGCCAGCGCTTTCTGCGCCAGCTTCAGCGCCATTCTCATATATTTTTCCTGTATACTTATGATTCCAGCCATATGGTTCTCACCGCACCTTCTTCATATTTTGCTAACTGACACACGCGTTTCCGTCTCAACGAGCCGCTTTTTCTAATTTCATATTATATTTGCGGATGTGAGGAAATGCGTATATACTGGAATTATTGTAACGCACACTGTATCTACCGTCAAGACGGGCGGGGAGGAAACCCATATGCGCTTCTGTGGAATCAATAAAACAACTCTTCTGGACTATCCCGCACATGTAGCGGCAACCTTGTTTACCGGCGGCTGTAATATGCGATGTCCTTTTTGCCACAACGGTGGCCTGGTGCTGGAGCCGGAAGCTCAGCCGCAGATATCGGAGGAGGAGGTCCTGCGTTTTTTGCATAGGCGACAGGGGATTCTGGACGGGATATGTATCACTGGAGGCGAGCCGACACTCCAGTCAGGGCTGGAGGACTTTATTCGACGGGCGAGAGAACTCGGATATCTGGTGAAGCTGGATACCAATGGGTATCGCCCGCAGGTGTTAGAGCGCCTGCTCAACCAGGGCCTGCTGGACTATGTGGCCATGGACATAAAGGCTTCCCGCGAGCATTATTCGGATGCCTGTGGGCTGCCGGAGGTAGACCTGGTTCTGATTGAGAGGAGTGTGGAACTGTTGAAGGCATCACAGGTTCCCAGCGAATTTCGGACGACAGTGGTCAGGGGCATACATACGCTGGAGGAATTTACAGAGATCGGCCGATGGTTGCAGGGCGGCAAGGCCTATTTTATACAGAGCTACCGAGAGAGTGGCCAGGTGATACGATCCGGTCTGGAAAGCTTTAGCCGCGAGCAGCTGGAGGAAATGCAAAGGCGGGCGGCAGTGTATATACCACAGACCGCGCTGAGAGGATAGACTACTCGAAAATGCTCCCCAAGAGCGCGATATAGGGAACCTGCGGAGAAAACAGGAATATTATGCTATTAAGTCTATGATGAATATGTGGTGATATTCTTGGAAATATGGAGAATGATATTGGAGGCAGCGGCAATTGCGGCGGCTCTCTCCGTCGATGCCTTTGCAGCGGGCTTTGCCTATGGAACCAAGCGAATCAGGCTTTCCCAGCTCTCTGTGCTGGTGATCAATGTGATTTGCAGCGCCATTGTGGGGATGTTTCTGGGACTGGGCAGTCTGGTGGCCATATTTATCCCAGCAGGCTTGCAGCGGGGGCTGTGCTTTGGCCTGCTGTTTGCGTTGGGAATGATTAAGCTGCTGGATGGTATTACCAGGGCGGCAATTCGAAAATATGGCAATTTGGATGGTCGTCTGGATTTTTCTCTGTTCAGCCTGCGCTTTGTATTACATGTATATGCAGATCCCGCAGCGGTAGACCTGGATCATTCGAAGTCGATCTCCGCAGTCGAGGCGGCTTCTCTGGCGCTGGCCCTGTCGCTTGACGGAGCGGCGGTGGGCTTCGGAGCCGCCATGGGGCAGGTCAGCATTTCAGCGGTGGTAATCGCGTCCCTCGTGGCCAACCAGATCACGCTGATGTCGGGCTCCTGGCTGGGGGAAAAACTCTCTCAAAGGTTTCATATGTCCCTTGGTTGGCTGGGAGGTGTGATCCTGTTGCTCCTGGCCGTTAGTAAACTGTAAAAAGATAGTGTCTTTTTGTCGGAATATGTGTTATACTATTACTGATTACAGGTTTTATGAGGGATTGTGTCAGCAAGATAGAGGGGTATCAAAATGCGGAAGAAAAAATGGGTTGTTTTGTGGGATAAACTGGAAAGCAGCGGCAGGCTTGTAAATATTCGTTCTGCCTTTATCATGGCAATTCCCGTGATTTTGGCCGGCTCTATTGCACTGATCGTACAGACGCTGCTGGAGCTGATCGGGCTGGAGATGGCGCCGCTCAATTTTATCAGAGGTCTGGCGTCTCTTGTATATAATGCCACATTTGGCGTTTTGTCCCTGATTATGACTGCTCTGATCTGTATAAAGAATCTGGAGCAAATAGACCAGAGGTCCAATACGCTGCAGGGGATATTGATGTCTGTAACGGGCTTCATTCTCTTGAATGGAGGGCTGGAAAGAGCGCTGACACAAGGCAGTCTGGGAGTAAAAGGGATGTTCACCGCCATTGTGACGGCCTACCTGTCCTCTGAGCTGTATGGCCTCTTTCAACGCCTGTTTTGTAGAAAGGCCGGCAATCGATATGGGGATGATCCGGATTTTCAGGATATTGTGCGCAGCTTGCCGGCAATGTTTTGTACTATAACGATTCTGGGGCTGATAAATCAGACGATAGCGCTGCTGACACCGGCTGACAGCTTTAACGATCTGTTTGTCCTGGCAGTGAACTGGCTGGCAGGAGGCATGGGACGCAGCTTGGGCAGTGGGATATGCTTTGTGCTGATCAGCAGCCTGCTATGGTTCTTTGGCATCCATGGCAGCGATGTGCTGGAGCCTATGACGCAGAGGCTGTTCCAGCCTGCCATTGAAAGTAATTCTGCTCTGGTTGCGTCAGGAGGCCAGGCGACAGAGATCCTGTCCAAGACTTTTTTTGATGTATTTGTGCTGATGGGCGGCTGTGGCTGTCTGATTGGTCTGTTTTTCTGTATCCTCATTACCAGCAGGAACAAAGACCTACGCAGCCTGACCAAGCTATCGGCCCCCATGGTAATATGCAATATCAATGAGATGATGACTTTTGGGATACCGGTTATCATGAACCCTGTCTTTTTGGCGCCGTTTCTGCTGGCTCCGCTGGTGTGTCTTCTGGATTCCTGGGCAGCTATGCGTCTGGGACTCGTTCCCCTGCCGATTATGGAGGTGGAGTGGATCACTCCGCCGCTCATCAGCGGTTATATGGCTACCGGCTCTCTGGCCGGCACGCTGCTGCAGCTGATCAATATAGGGATCAGTATCCTGATATACTGGCCATTCTTGAAGATATATGAGGCATGGCAGCAGCATCAGCTGCAGGAGCAGCTCAGGCGGGTTACGGATTATATGAGGAAGATGGAGCATGCGGGGCGTCCTCTGGAGTTGACGCGGCAGCGGGATGAGATTGGCACTATTTCGCGTAAGCTTGCACAGGAGCTGAACCGTAGCCTTCGCGAAGGGCGGATCAGAATCTTCTATCAGCCGCAATACAATGCCAAGGATGAGTGTATGGGCGCGGAGGCGCTGCTTCGATTCGGCACCGAGAGATACGGAGACATCTACCCGCCGCTGGTACTGCAGTTGGCCAAGGAGATGGACTATCTGTGGGAGCTGGAGAAATATATTCTCAGCTATGTGGTAAAGGATGCGGAGAATGTGCAGAAAGCGGTAGGACACAAGGTCAAGGTATCCATCAATGTGACGCCGGAAACGATGCAGACTGAGGAGTTCATGGATTATATGGAGCTGATCAATATCCGCTGGAACAAGGAGCTGGTGGATATCTGTATCGAGGTAACAGAGCAGACGTACATGGACATTGACGATATGGATGAGGTGCTGAGCCAGCTGCATGAACTGGGATATATGCTGGCAATCGACGATTTCTCTATGGGGAGCACTTCAATCCAGTATTTGAAAAAGAATTATTTTGACATCATCAAATTGGACGGCAATCTGGTGAAGAATATCTTTGGCCCGGGTAATGAGCGGGAGATACTGAATTCTATCACCACGTTGGCCAAGTCTCTGGGCATACAGGTTATTGCGGAGTACACGGAGAATCGTCAGATACAGAAGGCGCTGGAGGAGATGGGATGCTCTTTCTACCAGGGATATTTCTACAGTCCGGCAGTCAGTATCGAACAGCTAGGAGATGCGTTAAAACAATTTGAACGCAACAAGGAGTAAATGCGCTATGCTGAGACTAAGACCTTATAAGAACAGTGATGCGGAGATCATTGTGGGATGGCTGGGAGAAGAAAGGGAGTTCCGTCAATGGTGTGCCAACATATATGACCACTATCCGATCAGCGCGGAGGAAATGGATACCTTTTACAGGGAGACGGAATACACATATCCGATGACGGCGCTGGACGAGGATGGAATTGTGGGGCATCTGTCCCTGCGCTATGCCGATACGGAGGAGAAGGAGGTGCGGCTGGGCTTTCTGATTATCGCTCCCGAAAAGAGGGGGGCGGGATATGGCAGGGAGCTGTTACATCAGGCCGCCAGATATTCAATGCTTTTTCTGGGGGCGGAGAGAATCAGTCTGGTGATCTTTGAGGAGAATGCCAGGGCATACGCCTGCTATCTGACGGCAGGGTTTCGGGATGTGACAACAGGCCAGCCCAGAATCTATGCCTTCCAGGACGAGACCTGGCATTACCGTAAGCTGGAGCTGGATATGTCCAGGGAGGCGCCAGAAAGAATCGATAAGGTATTGGCTCAGGTGCGCAGGGATGTGTTGACGGGCTTGTACGATCAGCAGGGAATGGTGGAGCAGCTGGAGCGATGGAAGGAAATATGCCTGGAGAGGGGCGAAAAGCTTCTTCTGGTCAGTGCGGACATAGACAGACTGAGGAATATTAACAATATATATGGGCATTCCGAGGGGGATGTGGCGATTCAGACCATGGCGGAGATTCTGAAGGACAGCCTGTCAGAGCGAGAGGTTGCCGCGCGCGTGGGCGGAGATGAATTTGTCATAGCCATGCATACAGGCGGGGAAGTCGAGCAGATTGTGGACAGTCTGATTCATGCGATCAGCGGCCGCCTGGACAATTATAACCGTATTTCCGACAAAGAATATAGCATAGGCTTCAACTATTCGTATATCGTTCTGGAGCCGGATCGAGAGATGCGAGTACAGGATGCGCTGGACGACGCATTCAATCAGAAGCGCATTGTGAAAAACAATCGCAGGACCTATTCCGCAATGAATGGGAGGATGGAACAGGAGGATTACGATCCCGCGGAAGAGAAGAGCGTGAACGATATTCTGGATCAAAACAGCTTTCGCTATGACTTCCAGCCGATTGTAAATGCCAGGACGGGGGATATCTACGGGTATGAAGCGCTTATGCGGGCAAAATACAACGACGCAGTGTCCCCCTATGTGATTCTGAAATATGCCATCAAATGTAAGCGACTCTATGATGTGGAGCGAGCCACGTTCAGCAATGTCCTGTCGGCAGTGGCAGGGAAGAGAGGGCTTTTTGAAGAGAAGAAGGTATTTCTCAACAGTATTCCCGGCTATCAGCTGGATTACGCGGATTACGAGAAGCTCCGGCGAGAGTATGGGGATATTCTGCAGCAGCTTGTGGTGGAGGTGATTGAGCAGGCGGAGTTAAATGATGAGGAGCTCAATACCCTGCTGCAGAGAAGTCGGGAGGATGGATTTGAAATCGCTATAGATGACTATGGGACGGGCTACTCCAACACGGCCAGTCTGCTTCGATATCTGCCCAACTGCCTGAAGATTGACAGATTGTTGATCACGAACATTCAGGACGACGCCAAGAAACAGCATTTTGTGAAAAGCATTATAGAATTCGCGCATAACAACGGCTTCCTGGCTCTGGCAGAGGGCGTGGAGACAGCTGCGGAGCTGAAAGCGGTAATCCATATGGGGATAGATCTGATCCAGGGCTTTTACACGGCAAGGCCCTCCGCGGAGATCATCCAGAAGGTGGCTCCGGAGATCAGGGATGAGATTGTCAATACTACAATAGACAACAAGGGGCAGAGCAACCGCAAGGTATTCATGGTGACGGAGGAGAAGGAGCTGCCTTTGATGCGCCTTGCTCTGGAACAGTACACGGGCATTCTCCTGTCCGATCAGGAGTTGATCCTGGTGGGTAATGAAGGTTATGTGGCCGGCATGTCTATCAAGATAAAGGACGGAAGCTGCGGCAGGCTGACTCTGCGCAATGTGCATCTGGAGAGTATTGCGGGACAGCCCTGCATTGATATTGGCAGGAATGCCAGTCTGACGATTCTGCTGGAGGGTGACAATGAACTGGACAAAATCGGTATTCGCGTGCCGAAGGAGAGTCGTCTGATCGTGGAAGGCAGTGGCCGTTTGAAGGTTGAGGCGCGGGAGATCCAATGCTATGGCATTGGCAATTCCAGCAACGCCGAGGTGGGAGAGATCATCTGGGCATCCTCCGGCACATTGTACATACATGCGGAGGGAAATGAATGCTTTGCATTAGGCGGTGGCATCTACAGGCAGGGCGGGGGTATACAGATCAACAGCGGGAGCATAGAGCTTAACGTGGCCAGCGAAACGGGGATCGGCATAGGCTGTCATGTGGGAAACTTGCCTGTCAACATACGGAATTGCAGGACCAGGGTGGAAATCAATTCCGGAACAGGAATTGGCATCGGCTGCATGGAGGGAGATCAGAATATTCATATTGCCAACTCCAGTGTGGAGGTTAGAGGCTCCGGAAGTCATCTCTGCGGCATTGGCAGTGTGAAAAAAACGGGCGGGCTGATCCACATAGAGTCCGGCAGCCTCGCTGTTCAGTTCAGCGGACAGAATGTTGGGCTGGTAGGAAACGAGGGTGGTACTCTGACTGTGCTGACACAGGATTGTCGTCTGAATCTGAAAGGCGATGGGAGTCGGGTGTGGGGTATTGGCTCCATGGATCAATCGGCAACTATCTGGAGCAAGAATTCGACCTACGATATCAATATTCATGCGGGTGATTATATGGCGATTGGCGCTGCGGAGGCAAAGACGGTATTCGACGGCGGCGAGAGGCATCTGAAGGTGAATGAGGATTGATCAAACACTGCCCCTGCAGGATGACAAAAGGAACTGCGCCCCATTGTTTGGCGGACAGTTCCTTTTTCTTCTAACCAGCGGAGCCGGAGGGATTCGAACCCTCGTGCCCCGGAGGGCAAACGCATTTCGAGTGCGCCCCGTTATGACCGCTTCGATACGGCTCCCTGTAATCCGTTATTTATTTTAAAGCATAATCTCTAGTTTGGCAAGTGATATTTTTTCCGTTGAGAGTCTTGTCCATAAAAGGGATTTGGGGTATAATTATTTTGTGTAAAAGATAATGCATTCTGGCAGCGATGCGGCAATGCAGAATAGAATGAATGGAGGAACGGGACATGAAGAGAATCGGTATGTTGACAAGTGGCGGTGACTGTCAGGCGTTGAACGCAGCGATGAGGGGCGTGGTGAAGACGCTGTTCAACGCGGAGGAGAAGGTGGAGATATATGGCTTCCTTGATGGCTACAAGGGATTGATATACAGCCATTTCCAGATGTTGACGGGCAAGGATTTTTCCGGCATTCTGACAAAGGGCGGCACGATTCTGGGCACCTCTCGCACACCGTTCAAGACGATTCATGAGCCGGATTCCAACGGAGTGGACAAGGTGGAGGCCATGAAGCAGACCTATCACAAGCTGCAGTTGGACTGCCTGGTGGTGCTGGGAGGCAATGGCACCCACAAGACAGCCAATCTGCTGCGAGAGGAAGGACTCAACGTCATCACCCTGCCCAAGACCATCGACAACGACCTGTGGGGGACGGATATGACCTTTGGCTTTCAGAGCGCTGTCAATATTGCCACTGATGCCATCGATTGCATTCACACTACGGCGGCGTCCCACGGCCGCGTGTTTATCGTGGAGGTGATGGGACACAAGGTAGGCTGGTTAACGCTGAATGCAGGCATGGCTGGCGGAGCGGACATTATTCTGTTGCCGGAGATACCCTATGATATCGATAAGGTGATCGACAAGATCGAGGAGAGAGACCGAAACGGCAGCCGCTTCACGATCATTGCTGTGGCGGAGGGCGCGATCTCCAAGGCGGATGCCAAGCTCTCCAAGAAGGACTATCGGAAGAAGCAGGAAAAGAATCCATATCCCTCCGTATCCTATGAGGTGGCGGCTAAGATTCAGGAGAAGACAGGCCGCGAGGTTCGGGTGACGGTTCCCGGCCATATGCAGCGGGGCGGCAGCCCTTGCCCTTACGACAGAGTATTCGCCAGCCGTCTGGGAGCAGAGGCGGGAAAACTGATTCTGGAAGGCCAGTTTGGATTTATGGTTGGATATAAGAATCGTGAGGTGGTGAAGGTGCCGTTGGAGGAGGTGGCCGGCAAGCTGAAGATGGTTGCGCCGGATGCTCCCATCGTGCATGAGGCTAAGCTGCTGGGTATTAGCTTTGGAGATTGATCAAGATGTCATATACAGCATTATATCGTAAATTCCGTCCAGACACTTTTGCGGATGTGAAGGGACAGGATCATATTGTGACGACTCTGCGGAACCAGATCCGCGCCAACCGCATCGGTCACGCCTATCTGTTCACCGGCACCAGGGGGACGGGCAAGACCACGGTGGCCAAGATACTGGCCCGCACGGTCAACTGTGAGAATCCCACGGAGGACGGCCCCTGCGGGGAGTGCGCGATCTGCCGCAGTATCGCGGCCGGAGCCAGCTTGAATGTCGTTGAGATTGACGCGGCCTCCAACAATGGAGTGGACAATATCCGTGAGATCGTGGAGGAGGTTTCCTATTCCCCCACGGAGGGCAGATACAAGGTCTATATCATAGACGAGGTCCATATGCTGTCCATAGGAGCTTTCAACGCCCTGCTTAAGACTCTGGAGGAGCCGCCCTCCTATGTGATCTTTATTTTAGCTACCACGGAGGTACACAAGCTTCCCATTACGATACTGTCTCGGTGTCAGCGATATGATTTCAAGCGGATATCTATCGACACGATCACTTCCCGTATGCGTGAGCTGACAGAGGCGGAGCAGGTGGCGGTGGAGGAGAGAGCGCTGCGCTATATTGCCAAGACCGCAGACGGCTCCATGCGTGACGCGCTGAGCCTGTTAGATCAATGCATTGCCTTTCACTTGGGAAACGAGTTGACCTATGACAAGGTGCTGGACGTGCTGGGAGCAGTGGATACGGAGGTGTTCAGCCGTCTGCTGCGTAGTGTTTTGCAGCAGGATGTGCTCGGCTGCGTGCAGCTTCTGGAGGAGATCGTCATGCAGGGCAGAGAGCTGACCCAATTTGTGACCGATTTTACCTGGTATCTGCGCAACCTGATGCTGGTGCAGTCCTCCGACAATCTGGAGGATGTGATCGATATGTCCTCCGACAATTTGGCCCATCTCAAGGAGGAGGCGGGCATGGTGGATATGAATCAGATTATCCGATATATCCGCATTTTCTCCGAGTTGAGCGGTCAGATCCGATATGCCAGCCAGAAACGCATTTTGGTGGAGATCGCTCTGATCAAGCTGTGCAAGCCTGCCATGGAAGTGTCTCAGGACGCCCTGTTGGAGCGAATCAGAGATGTCGAGGACAAGGTGGAAAGGGGTGTAGTTGCGATGCCAGCTGGACGGGAAGTCCCAGGGCAAGTTGCCCAGGAGACATCGGCCAGGACCAGGCCCCAGTTGCCCAAGGCAATTCCCGACGAGATTCGAGAGGTGGTCAGCCGTTGGCCGGCCATTGCGGGTAATGCAGAGAATCCCATGAGGGCGTATTTGAAGGGTGCAAGTCTGAGCCTGGGCGGAGATAACCGCCTGATCGTGGTCCTGCAGGATGGAGTAAGCTCGGACTATTTTACCCAGCATTCGCAGAATAAGGAGCAGCTGGAGGCCTTGATTGCGGATTATATCGGCAAGGCGGTGGAGGTCGATATTCAGACGGTGGGCAGCAGGCAGGAATTTGAGGAAAGCTATGTGGACCTATCCCAAATCATCCAGATGGAGATCGAGGAGGAGTAGCGCCGGAAGGAACCTGAGATAGAAGGAATCAGAAGCAAAATAGAAAGTCCCAATTCGACTTTGTGTTCCCAGTAGAATCAAGTAGATAAATATGTAACATGAGCCAATAATTATAAAATTCATAGTTGGGAGAATATAATATGAATAATTCATTTGACGTAAAAGAAATCAGAATACTACCAATGGATAAGAAAGAAGAGTTTAAAACAGAGGAAGAAGTAAGAAAATTCTTATCAGTCGAATTGATACAAAGAGATGGAAAATACTATTATAGAGAACGCGGAATGGACATTGAAGATGGCTGCGTATTAGTTCTGTTCCAATACGACACAGCGATAGTTGGCTATGGAATTTTGAAAGATATTGAGTCAGATATATGTACACATGAAATAAATGGTAAAACGATTCAATATAACGGATATTTTCAGTTTTTTGCTATGTCGATTCATAATGTTTCGCACATTACATTAGGGGAAATACAACAAATAGACGATAGGATTACACATTTTTCAAATTCAAAATGGCGAATTGGAGCAGAGCATTTCAATAAAATTTGTCATTTATTGCTGCAAAAGCAAGTGGAATTTGAGAAAAATAGATTTGATTGATTTGAATAAATATACATTAAGAATATTGATTCTATCACTGGGAACACAAAAGCGAATTGGGAGAATAGAAATATGGAGGAATGGACCAATGGCGAAACGCGGAGGCTATCCCGGCGGCATGATGCCGGGCAATATGAATAATCTGATGAAGCAGGCGCAGCGCATGCAGCGCCAGATGGAGGAAGGACAGAAGGAGCTGGAGACCAAGGAGTTTACCGCATCCGCTGGAGGGGGCGCAGTGGAGGTTACCGTGTCCGGTAAAAAGGAAGTGCTGAAGGTGAAGCTCGCTGAAGAGGTTGTAGATCCGGAGGATATCGAGATGCTTCAGGATCTGATTATGGCGGCTGTCAACGAGGCGATGAAGCAGGCGGATCAGGCTAACGAGGAGTTGATGGGCAAGATGACTGGCGGATTGGGAGGCTTTCCTTTCTAATGGAATTGTATAGCGGATGCATCAATAAATTAATAGAGGAGTTGGCGGCGCTGCCGGGAATTGGCGGTAAATCCGCGCAGCGGCTGGCGTTCCATCTGATCAATATGCCCGCGGACAAGGTCAGTCGCCTGGCACATACGATTATGGAGGCGAAGGAGAATGTCAGATATTGCAGTGAGTGTTATACACTGACAGATCAGGAGATATGTCCCGTGTGTGCCAACGCGAAGCGGAATCACCGGCTTATCATGGTGGTGGAGAATGCCCGTGATCTGGCGGCTTATGAGAAGACGGGAAAATATGAGGGAGTCTATCATGTGCTGCACGGGACGATCTCTCCGATGCTGGGCATTGGCCCTGGCGATATCAGGTTGAAGGAGTTGATGGCCCGTCTGGAGGGCGAGGTGGATGAGGTAATCATCGCCACTAACTCCAGTCTGGAGGGAGAGACTACAGCTATGTATATCAGCAAATTGATCAAGCCCACAGGCATCCGCGTGACTCGTATTGCCAGCGGCGTGCCGGTAGGAGGAGATCTGGAGTATATTGATGAAGTGACATTGCTGCGCGCCCTGGAGGGTCGCGTGGAAATATAGTACCCGCCGCAGGGCGGATACGGAAGATGGAGGACAGAGAGATGGGGATTACGATTACGAAGAGAAAGTTTGGCACAGATGGCCAGGGGCGGGAGGTGACGCTCTACACCCTGGAGAATCACAATGGAATGAAGGCGGAGGTGACTGATCTGGGAGCGATCCTGGTCAATCTCTATGTGCCGGATGGAGAGGGACGGTTGGAGGATGTAGTGCTCGGTTTCGACAGCGCGGAGGGGTATCTGAAAAATGGCAGTTTCTTTGGCGCGACCATTGGTCCCAGCGCCAACCGTATTGGCGGCGCACAATTTGAGATTGACGGCAACGTCTATCATGTGGATGTGAACGACGGCCCCAACAATCTGCACAGCCATATGCAGCAGGGATATCACAAGCAACTGTGGGAGACCAGCATGGGTGAGGACAGTGTCAGCTTTACGATTCGGGATGCAGACGGCAATATGGGCTTCCCCGGCAACAAAGAGCTGCAGCTTACATATACTTTGGATGAGGAGAACGGACTGACGCTGCACTATCATGGCATCAGCGATAAGAAGACCATTCTCAATCCCACCAATCACACCTATTTTAATCTGAACGGACATAAGGCGGGCAATATCGAGGAGCATCAATTACAGCTTGTCGCTTCTCACTATACGCCTGTTGTGGAGGGAGCGATTCCGACCGGAGAGATTGCTCCCGTGGCCGGCACCGTGATGGATTTCACCCAGCCCAAGACGGTAGGGAAGGAAATTCGCAGTGATTTTGAACAATTGCTGCTGACCCAGGGATACGACCATAACTGGGTAGTGGACGACTGGGATGGACAGCTCCGCCTGATCGCTGTGCTGACAGCGCCGAAAAGCGGCCGCTGTATGCACGCTTACTCCACATTGCCGGGCGTGCAGTTCTATGCCGGCAACTGCATCAGTCCCGAGTCGGGCAAGGATGGAGCGTTCTACGAGAAGCGGAGCGGCCTGTGCCTGGAGACGCAGTATTATCCAGACAGCATTCATCAACCTGATTTCCCTTCCTGTGTATTTGGCGAGGGCAGGGAATATGACTCCACAACTGTCTATCGTTTTGTGTAAGGAACAACTAAGAAAATTGTCGAACCATTTTTGAATCTGCACGACAAGGAATGATAAAATACCTCTCGCTCCCATGCTATATTTATAGCTGACATTGACTGAAAAGCATAGGATGTGGGAGGTGTTTTTATGGAATTACCAAAAAATATTACACAGATCGGGGAAGCAGACCGCACCTGTAAGATCTATGTGGAGGACTATGTGGTTTCTTACATGAAGCAGCTTAGCCGTCAGACACAGGATAAAGGACCTGCCATTGCCCTATATGGCAAATATACCAAGGAACAGACGCTGTCCTATTTTTTTATCTACGGCGCCTGCCAGATTCTATCGATCAGCAAGGAAGTGCGTCATCTGTCCCAGGCTCAGAATCAGGAAGTGGAGCGTCTGCGCCAGCGATATTTTCCAGAGTATACTTTTCTGGGCTATCACATTTTTGATGGCGAGATGGCGGAAGGCATGCATATTCTGGAGCAGGATACCTGTCGTTACATAAAAGGATATGCTTGCTTCTATGAGAAAAATGACAGTATGCTTGCCTATATGGTAGATAATAAGACGCAGGCGCATGAGCCGGAGCAGTATGGGCAGGAGAAATATGATCGGGCCAGAGCCAGACAGGAGGAGAGGCGCACCCAGTATGAGCAGAGGAGGCAACGGCAGCAGGATGGAGCGGAGGTATCGGCCAGAAGCAGAGCGCGCACAGAGAGGAAGACGCCGGATGCATCACAGGGAGCTTCTCTGAAGATGATGCGTATGTCGGCGGCTGCGGTTTTTGCGGTATTGTGTCTGATAGGAGTTGCGGCCGTAACCAGAGGTGACGGAGAGGGAACGCTTGGGGAGAAGGCGAAGCAATTGTGGGCACAGCTGTCGGACGGACAGTCTGATCCGGCCGCCCCTGCGCAGGGAGACGAGAGCTCAGAGACAGCTCCGGAAATCCATAATTCGGGGACTCTGATGGCGGAAAATAGCCTGATCGATGCGATTCGGCAGGAGAATCAGGATGCGGCAGCTGTGTCGGGACAGGCAGTGGCCGTAAAGCCGGAGGAGAGCGAAGCGACGGCATCTTCCGAAGCTCCCCCGCAGGAATCATCTGAGACTGCGCAGGGGCAGGAAGAGCAACAGGTACCGCCTGCTCAGGAGGACCAGGAGTCTGAATCTCAGGAAGCAGCGGAGCAGGTGGAGGGAGAAGCTCAGGAGATTCCAGTTCAGGGGCCGTCTATATCGGAGGTTGAAGCCCAGCAACCGCAGGAGCCCGTCAGCTATATCATCCAGCAGGGTGATACGCTGATTGGCATCAGCACAAGGCAGTATGGAAATGACAGTTATGTGCAGGCAATCTGTGAACTGAATGGGATTACGAATGCGGATAATATTCAAATCGGACAAAAAATTCTACTCCCCTGAGAGAAAGTATGTTATACTGACTAAGAAAGTACTCTGAAGGTAAAAGAGAAAAGCGTGTGATGATATACACGAGGTCATAGTACATGCGAGGTTGCTATATGGCGGATATCAGGAATTTTCAGCAGGAAAGAGAAAAAAGAACGAAGGGACAGGCGGACTTTCGCCATAAATTATGGCATTACCGCCTGTCTCATGTATATCGGTTCCTGCTTGTGATTATCGCCCTGGTCGCGTTAATTGTCCTGGTGGTGGTACAATACAGGAACCATATATACACATCCTATGAAGTGACTCATTCTGTGGACGTGGACATGGTAAACGGCACAGTACATATGCCGTTAGGCAGTCATATTCTCACCTATAGCAACGATGGGGCCCATTGTACGGATGCGAAGGGAAATGTCCTATGGAACCAGACCTATCAGATGCAGGATATTATCGTAGTCACCAACGGCAATGTAGTGGCCATTGGCGACTACAATGGCCGCGAGATATACATATTAGATGAAAATAAGAAGCTGGGAGAGGTCAGTACCACGATGCCTATCAGAAGTATCGCGGTGGCCCAGACAGGACGTGTTGCCGTCACTGTGGCAGACACCAAGGTTACGTGGGTACAGATCTATGACCCCGATGGAAAGTGGAGGTATGAGGTGAGGACGACCATGGAAAAGAGCGGATATCCGATTGCCTCAGCGCTCTCTCCCAATGGCGATTTGCTGGGCCTGGCATGTATCTATGTAGATTCGGGAGTGGTCATGACCAATGTGGCCTTTTACAATTTTGGCCAAGTGGGTGCAAATAAAAGTGACTATTATGTAAGCGGTTCGACTTATCCTGACACGGTGATTCCAAGCATACGCTTTTTGGATAATGGGACGGCTTATGCAGTGGGAGACGATCGCCTGTTGTTTTACAGCGGCACACAGATTCCGGAATTGACCAATACCTATTTTTATGAGGAAGAGGTTCAGGCGGTATACAGCGATGAGAATTATGTCGGTCTGTTGTTCAGAGGAAATTCTGCGGACGCTCGGCACAAGCTGCAGGTGTTTCGTAATACTGGCGAGAAGATCGGGGATTATCTGTTTGACATAGAATTTCAGCACTTGGTTTTCGGGCAGGATAATTTTGTCGCATACGGAGAGCAAGGATGCCTGATTCGCACTCTGGGCGGAGTGGAAAAGTTTCAGGGTGAATTTGCCAAGGCTGTCCAGGTGATGCTCCCTCAGGGAAACAGCTACAGATATTTGATTCTCACCAATGATAGCATTGATACGATACAGTTCAAATAGTGGACCGCTCATGCCATCGTGTGAACTGAGTTTGCTCTGCGTGAGAACGGATGTGGAACTCGAAACGGAGGAAATACAGATGAATATTATGCTGGTTATTATAGTGTTGTTTTTTCTTTTTAAGATTGTTGATGGGTATAAAAAGGGGATGGTTAAGGAGATAATCTCCTTAGTGACATTGATCATCATGGGGATCATGGTGATGCTGATCAGCAGAGGATTACACAGCTACATGGAAAAGGAGGCAGTGGGTGTAATCATTGCCATAGTTCTGCTGGCGTTGCTGGGTATCGTACATCACCTGCTGGGAGTGGTGTTCTTTTCGGCAAAAATGATTACCAAGCTTCCCGTAGTGCATTGGGCAAACAAACTGCTGGGGGCTGTTTTTGGCGCTCTGGAAGTGATATTCCTTCTTCTGCTTGTCTATTCTTTTATCATGTTTTTTGGACTTGGAATGATTGGTCAGCAGATTTTGGAGTATACCAGAGAGAGCGCGGTGCTGACGAAGCTTTATGAGCACAACATCGTTGCCAAAATGATGGAGGACTTGATGAAGCAGTTGCCGATACAGGGATTGTGAGGAATATGTGACCTCCCATATGAGTGAAGATCGTAAATATTCATCCAGGCTTTTGCCAAACAAATGGTTCCATATATTGAACTAAATAAAATAAAAAAAAGTATAAAAAAATTTTTGAAAATAGTTGACAACAGAAAAAACGTATGCTACTATATTAAAGCTGTCCCAGTAATGAGCAGATAGCAATTTCCAGTTCGTAACGAAGTCACGAACTGGAAAGTTCCTTGACAACTAAACAGCAATG
>JAMPGX010000025.1 GCA_023663725.1 bacterium
GGGTTTATTCCTGAAAGTGTTCTTTTTTTGGTTGGGGACTTTTTTCACAGCCCCCTATCTTTTTCTCCAAAACCAACGTTATACTATACAGAAAGCGCTTTTCAACAAACACATACCAACAGGGAGAAGCAACGTGGACAGAGATGATCTGCTGGTGCTTAAGATGCGCGGAGGCGACGAAAAGGCACTGGAAACCTTTGTGGAAAAATACTATCCGGCGATACTGCGGTACT
Organism: bacterium; assembly: GCA_023663725.1. Taxonomy (GTDB): domain Bacteria; phylum Bacillota; class Clostridia; order Lachnospirales; family Lachnospiraceae; genus Acetatifactor. The sequence goes on from JAMPGX010000025.1 coordinate 234, forward strand.
GCCGCCTGCATATAGACGACCGAGGTTATGCCGAGGATATGGCTCAGGAGACCTTTGCCCGTTTCTTCCGGACTCTGCGGCAATACCGGCACTACGGGAAGGCGGCCAACTACCTGTATGCCATCGCCGCCAATGTCTGTCGGGATTACTACAGGCAAAACCAAAACAGGGAGCTACCGATGGAACAACTGCCAGAGACCTGCGACGCTGGAGCGGAAAGCACTGAGCTGGGGGTCCAGATGCGGATGGCGTTTGACAGCTTGCCCGATGAATTGCGGGAGGTGGCGGTGTTGTATTTCGCTCAGGAGAGAAAGCAAAAGGATATCGCGGCGGCGCTGGGCATCGGTCTGCCGCTGGTCAAGTACCGGATTGGCAGGGCCAGGGAGCTGCTGGCGGCGTATCTGGGGAAAGAATAGGGTAGAAAGGAAAGGTGGGCATCATGAGACGAACCGACAGACAGATCAAAAGATATCTGGCCGCGGGAACAGGCGGCCTCGTTGAAACAGACGGCCTGCGAAAAGCTGTTCAGAGATCAAGGCAGGCTTTTTATGAGTGCGAAAAGCAGGGGGTTCTCTCCCAGAGGGAATTTTTGTTTCAGCAGAGCAGGTACATCAAAAAGCACTGGTGGCTGTTGCAGGGAGCGATCCTGGCAGTCCTGTGGCTCTCGCTGGTATTGACCAGAAGCAGCTATTATATGCAGAGATATATGGGGATCGCCGCTCCGCTGTTTGGCGCGCTGATACTGCCAGAGCTGTGGAAGAACCGTAGCGCGGGCGCTATGGAGATAGAGGGCGCAGCCTATTTTTCCCTGCGCCAGATTTATGCGGCCAGGATTTTTCTGTTTGCCCTGGTGGATTTCGTTCTGCTCTGCGTCTTTTCTCTGGGTGCTCTGTTTGGCGGAACTGTAGCTGTTAGGGAGCTGTTGGCGCAGTTTTTTCTCCCCTATGTGGTGACCTGCTGTATCTGTTTTAAAACGTTGTACAGCCGCAGGGTAGACTCGGAGGCGTTCGCCCTGTCTCTGTGCGCCGTCTGGAGTCTTGTGTGGCTGATGATCCTGTCGGATGAAAAAATCTATCATGCGGTCTCTCTTCCCGTCTGGCTGGCCATGCTCGGGGCGGTGTCGGTCTACTTGGGTTACTGTGTCTGGCGGGGACAGAGGGATTGTGAGAATCTATTGGAGGTGAAATCGTTATGGAATTGAAGATAAATGGACTTACAAAGAAATTTCAGGATGCGATCGCGGTCAATGGGGTAACGCACACACTGTATCCCGGCGTCTATGGGCTACTGGGAGTAAACGGCGCAGGGAAGACCACGCTGATGCGTATGCTCTGCACGCTATTGCAGCCCACCGGCGGCTCCGTCACCTGGGACGGAAACGACATATATGCGATGGGCGGAGAGTACCGGAGGATATTAGGGTATCTCCCCCAGGATTTCGGGTATTATCCTGACTTTACTGTCTATGACTATCTGCTGTACATCGCGTCCATTAAGGGCCTGCGGCCTGCGGCTGCGAGAGAGCGGGCGCGGGAACTGCTGGAACAGGTGGGGCTGACGGCGGCGCAGAATAAAAAGATGAAAAAACTGTCCGGCGGCATGAAACGCCGGGCGGGGATCGCCCAGGCTATGCTGGCGGACCCGGCGATCCTGATTCTGGACGAACCCACGGCGGGGCTTGACCCCAACGAGAGGATACGCTTTCGCAATCTGATCAGCGAGCTGGCGGGCACCAGGCTGGTTCTGCTCTCCACCCATATTGTATCCGATATCGAGTATATTGCCAGAGAAGTGTTGCTGATGAAAAGCGGGACTATCTGCGCCTCCGGCACGCCACAGGAGTTGCTGGAGGCCATGCCGGAGCAGGTGTGGAGTATAAGCCTGCCCCGGGAGGCGGTGGCGGGTTATATGAGGAACTATAAGGTATCTAACGTCAAGGCCATACCCGGCGGCGCTGAGCTGCGGATCGTTTCAGAGAAAAAACCGGGGGAGGAGGCCATACCGCAGACGCCTACGCTGGAGGATCTGTTTTTGAACTATTTCGGAGAAAGAGAGGGCGAGTCAAATGCTGAGATATGAGCTGAAAAAAGTATTTTCCAGAACCGGCAATAAGATTGCGTTGCTGCTTTTGCTGGCGCTGGTATGTTTAACCTGTTTTTTTGCGCTGGATGTCTCCTGGGTGGACGAGAACGGGGACAGTCACAGCGGCCCGGCGGCAATCGCCAGACTGCGGGCGGCGCAGAAGGAGTGGGCTGGAGTTCTGGATGAGGAGGCGATTCGGCGGGTGATCGAGGAGAATCTACGGATACAGAGTCTGCCGGAGGCGCAGAGCAATAATGTGCAGGACAGTAATATCACCTATGGAAGAGGGCAGGGAATCCAGGAGTTACGCTACCTGCTGAACTGTTTTTTTGCCGAGGGATTCAGGAGTAACGATTATTACCGCATGGACTCCCTGATGCCCCAGGACGCGCCGCAGTGCTATCCTAACCGTATCCGTTTGCTGCGTGAATGGCTGGACGAGGAGGCCAAGGATCAGTTCTCGGAGCGGGAAAAGGCATTTTTGATAGAGCGCTATGAAAGCCTGGAGACTCCCCTCTACTATGACTACGCGCTGGGTTGGACGCAGCTTTTGGAATATGCTCCCACCGTTGTCATGATCGGCATGCTGGTGCTGGGGTATCTGGTGGCGGGTATCTTTTCCAACGAGTTTACCTGGAAGTCCGACGCGGTGTTCTACTCCTCTCTATATGGAAGGGACAGAGCTGTCAAAGCGAAACTGTGGGCGGGATTTTGTCTGGTGACCGGGGCATATATGGCAACTTTCCTGCTGTACAGCGTCATCGTTCTGGGCTTTCTGGGCACGGACGGCTGGAATATGGCTGTCCAGGCCACAGATAACGGCTGGAAATGTTTCTATCACATTACCCTGTGGCAGGAATTTCTGCTCACCGCCCTGGGGGGATATATTGGCTGTCTGTTTATCGCCTTTCTGTGTATGCTGGTCTCGGCCAGAACCAGATCGGCGGTGCTGGCGGTAATGCTGCCCTTTGTGCTGATCTTCATTCCCTCTTTTCTGAGCAATATCCCCAGCGATACCGTGCGAAAGGTCATAGGGCTGCTGCCGGATCAACTCCTGCAGACGGGCACGGCGCTGAATCTGTTCAATCTGTACTCCGTGGGCGGGCGCACCGTAGGAGCCGTGCCCATACTGTTGACGGTCTATACGCTGCTGACGGTATGTCTGTGGCCGGTTATCTATCAGGTGTACCGGAGGAAGCAGATCAGATAAAAACAAGTAGTATATAATTTCGAGAAACAACAAAGATAAATATATAAAGCTAATTTCTTCAACAAAATAGGTCTTGACATTAATCTCGTATGTGATAACATATATCATATACGAGATTTTTATAAAAAATGGAGGTAGAGTGATGAGAGAGGCAATGGATTATATTTTGGATCAGGAAGGTAACAAGATCATGATCGAGTCGGAGCAGAAGCGCATGAAGCAGGATCTGGCGGATCAGTACGTGCGGATACGCAAGGAGCTGAAGCTGACGCAGGAGCAGGTATCCCGCCGGTCCGGTATTCCCAGGTCCAATATCGCCCGTTTCGAGAGCGGCAGGTACAATCCTTCTCTGGAGCTGATGGTGAAGATGGCGTCTTCCATGGGGATGAAGGTACAGATTCAACTGGTGCCGGACAAGGCGGCCAAGAACTAAATTCAGGTTGGAGGAGATCAGGTCATGACTTCGGAACAGATCAGGACATTGCTTAACGAGATGTCTCTGCAGGAGAAGATCGGGCAGCTCCTGCAGCTGACAGGAAACTTTTATGCCCAGGAGGGGTTGGCTACCGGCCCGATGTCGGACATGGAGTTGACGCAGGAACAGGTGGACCAGGCCGGCTCCATATTGTCTACCGTGGGCGCGCGGCAACTTAGGCGCATCCAGAAGGAGTATATGGAAAAGCAGCCCCACCATATCCCGCTATTGTTTATGGCGGATGTGATCAACGGTCTGCGCACGGTATTCCCGATTCCGCTGGCGCAGGGCTGTTCGTTTGACCCGGAGCTGTCGCAGGAGATGGCGAGGATATCCGCCAAAGAGTCGGCGAGGGCGGGACTGCATGTGACTTTTTCCCCCATGGTGGACCTGGTGCGGGACGCGCGCTGGGGCAGGGTGATGGAGTCCACTGGCGAGGATCCTTATCTCAACGGACTCTTTGGCCAGGCGATGATTCGGGGCTATCAGGGGGAGAGCGTGGGCGAGCAGGATCGTATTGCCGCCTGCGTCAAGCATTTTGCAGGATACGGCGCCCCGCTGGGCGGCAGGGAATACAATCAGGTGGAGCTGTCCGAGAGGACGCTGTGGGAGGAGTATCTTCCCGCCTATCGCAAGGGCGTGGAGGCAGGGGCGGAACTGTTTATGACCTCTTTCAATACGCTGGGAAGGGTTCCCTCCACTGCCAACAGGGAGCTGATGCAGGATGTTCTGCGGGAAAAATGGGGCTTTGACGGAGTATTGATCTCCGACTGGGCGGCGATACAGGAGCTGCTGCCCCATACGGTGGCCGAGGATAAGGAGGAGGCAGCTGCTCTGGCTCTGCAGGCCGGCGTGGATATCGACATGATGACCAATGTGTACGCCAATCATTTGCAGCGGCAGATCAGGGAGGGCAAGCTTCCGATGGAGTGGCTGGATGCTTCCGTGCTGCGGATCCTCAATCTGAAAAACAGACTGGGACTGTTCGAGAAGCCTTATAAGGATGCGGACGAGGCCTATGACGAGACGGAGCATATCGAGGAGGCTCACAGAGCCTTTGCCCGCAAAGCGGCGCCGGAGACCTTTGTGCTGCTAAGGAATGATGGGATACTGCCCCTGCCCACGGCCCCCACACAGCAGGTGAGAAATATTGCCTTCATCGGGCCCTATGTGGAGGAGAAGCGGATCTGCGGCTCCTGGTCGCTGTTTTACCGCATGGAGGAAAATGTGACGATAGGGGAAGCGCTCAGGGAGGCGCAGGAGGCGGGCAAGCTGACGCTGCCCATCTCCCTTGCCAGCGGCTGCCAGGTGTTGGACTATGGGCAGGAGAGAGACGGCTTCCGCGATCATGTGAAGAACGAGAGCACCAAAGAGGAGCTGGAAGCTATGGAGGCGGAGGCTCTTCGTATCGCCAGAGAAGCGGATGCGGTGGTGATGCCCATCGGAGAGCATCACGAGTTTACCGGAGAGGGCGCCGCCCGCACTCAAATCGGCATTCCAGAGCATCAACTGGAGCTGTTTCGGAAGGTATACGCGGTCAATCCCAATATCGTGGCAGTGACCTTCAGCGGCCGTCCGTTGGATCTGCGCGAGGTGAGCAGCAAGGCCAGGGCTGTGCTGCATGTCTGGTTCCCCGGCACGGAGGGCGGGCACGCCATTGTGGATACGCTGTTTGGAGAGGTGGAGCCCGGGGGACGGCTCTCAATGTCCTTCCCCTACAATGTGGGGCAGGTCCCCGTGTATTACAGCGAACTGAACACCGGCAGGCCTCATGTGGACGGCAGGGCGGGCCGCTGTGTATCCCGTTATATCGACGCGCCCAACAAACCGCTCTACCGGTTTGGATACGGTCTGGGGTACACCAGCTTCGCCTATTCCCAGCTGACATTGAGCAGCGATGAGCTGATTATGAAGCGGGGAGAGGGGGATATGGAAAGCGGTGCGGGAGAGCTGACGGCGACGGTCACGCTGACCAATACAGGCAGCAGGCAGGGCACGGAGGTGGTGCAGCTCTACATCCGCGACCTGGAGGGCAGCGTGGCGCGTCCGGTCAGAGAGCTCAAGGGCTTCCAGCGCGTTACCCTCGCCCCGGGGGAGAGCAGGCGGATCAGCTTTGCCATCACGATAGAGCAGCTGTGCTTCTATCGGCTGGATATGAGCTATGGGGCGGAGCCCGGCCGGTTCAGGGTCTTTGTCGGCGGAAACAGCGACACGGACAATGGAGCGGACTTTGTGCTGCGGCAGGCGGCTGCGGACGAGACGGAAGCGCATAGATGAGAAAAAAGTGAATTATGGAGGTGTGAATCAAGATGAAAGAGTTGAAATTGGATATGTTTATGGCGGCGATGTTCTATATGATATTGGGTATCATTCTGCTGCTGTTTCCGGCGACCACGGCCCGAACGATCTGTTTTCTGATCGCGGGAATCGCGATCGCGGTGGGGGCGGTCAGCCTGATGGTCTATGTCATGAGAAATATCGCGAAAAATTATTACCGCAACGACTTTGTCACGGGTCTGATTCTGATTGTGCTCGGAATCTTCGTGATCTACAGGGTGGATATGGTGATCGCGCTGGTGCCGTTTATCATCGGCCTGTGCATCATCGTCAGCGGGCTGTTCAAGCTGCAGAGCGCGCTTGACGTGCAGCGCATGGGGGGCAACGCGGTGGTGATTCTGGGTGTGGCGATCGTCAATGTCGTGGTCGGTATCCTGATGGTGATCAATCCCTTTGAGTCAGCGCTGCTGCTGTATCGTCTGCTGGGTGCGGGTCTGCTGTTCAGCGGACTGACCGATATGATTTCCACGATCTATCTCTCCAGCAAGATGGACAGCTATAAGAGAAAGCTGAGCGAGGCGGACGAGGCCATCAAGGTGACAGAGATCCCGCCGCAGGCACAGGAGGAAGCTTCGGCTGAGAGCGAGAGCCGGCAGGAGTCAGGGAATGTTCCCACACAGGAATCCGAGTAGTCCGGCCGCACAGGAATGCGGCGCCGCCCCAGGAGGACAGCGCCGCATATCTATTGTAAACAGTGCATTGCACTGTAGTGTTTAGTCGAAGCTGGTCAACACCGATGACAGCGCTGGCAGCTCCTTTTTTCTATCAGCTTTCTTGTTTTTCTGATAGATACAGCATAACAGGTAATTGTGTCCAAAGTGTAGATGAACCCGAAAGATTTTATGAAGAAAAAATGAAAAAAGTGGAAAATCGAATATATTGAAAAATTTAGACTTGCATTTTAGGAGTATCGTGTTATAATAAGACACATGGAAGCATAGCTCAGCCGGGATGAGCGTTCGCCTCACACGCGAAAGGTCAGGAGTTCGAGCCTCCTTGCTTCCATTTTTTTACCGCAGAGGGATTTAACACTTTAAAGCGCAAAAATGTTTGCCTGCACAATGATGCCAGCGTAGTAACTGGGGTTTTATAATGTCTGTAGAGCATTCATAAGAGCATTCATATAAGAAAGGAAAGGCATAATTATGAGCAGAGAGAGGCAGGGCAGCCTGGTATCCTTCCGTCCGGATATCAAGGTGTTGGATTGTACGCTTCGGGACGGCGGACTGGTCAATAATTTCCGATTTACGGATGAGTTTGTGAGAGACTTATATCTGGCCAACATTAAGGCCGGCGTGGACTATATGGAGTTCGGCTACAAGGCCTCCAAGGAGATCTTCAAGAGGGAGGACTTCGGCAAGTGGAAGTTCTGTGATGAGAAGGATATTCGGGAGATCGTGGGAGACAACAAGACGGATATGAAGATCTCCGTCATGGCGGATGTGGGGCGCACGGACTATAAGAAGGATATCCTGAATCGCAAAGACAGTGTGATTGACCTGGTGCGCGTAGCCACTTATATTCATACGATACCGGCGGCCATTGAGATGATCGAGGACGCCAAGAAGAAGGGCTATGAGACCACGGTGAATATCATGGCGGTGTCCAAGGTCAGCGACGTGGACCTGGACGGCGGGCTGGAGCTGCTGGCTCAGAGCAGTGTGGACGTGATCTACCTGGTGGACAGCTTTGGAGCCTTCTATCCCGAGCAGATAGAGCGCATGACGGACAAATATCTGAACGTGGCGGCAAAATATGGCAAGAAGGTGGGCATGCACGCCCACAACAATCAGCAGCTTGCCTTCGCCAACACCATAGAGAGTCTGTCGAGGGGCGCCAGTTATCTGGACGCCACGGTCAGCGGCATGGGGCGGGGAGCGGGCAACTGTTACATGGAGCTGCTGCTGAGCTTCCTGCGCAATCCCAGGTACAACAAGATCGCCATTATGAATTTCGTGGAGAAGCATATTGGCAAGCTGAAGGAGGAAGGCGCAGAGTGGGGCTACGACATCCCGTATCTGCTCACCGGCATACTCAACAGTCATCCTTCCTCCGCGATACAGTTTATCAGGGAGAAGAGAACGGATTACGCGCTGTTCTATCAGGAGTTGATCGACAACGCGCTATAGAGATCAGAACCGGCAAAGTCTGCATGGCTGCGCCGGTTTTTTGCTTCTGATTGACTGTCCCCAGGCGGGAAATCAATAATGTTAAAAAAATATTAAAAATTTTTTAAGAAAGTATTGGGAAATGTTACAAAGTGTGTTATACTGGAAAAGTGGTTCGATAAGCAGTGCCCATAACAGTCGGGCAGAAAAGTTTGCAAATGAAGTATAAATCGCAAGCAGGCTTGCGATTTGCGGGGGTATAACACATGAAGAAGAGAGTAATAAGCATATTGTTGGTAGGCATGGCGACGACGTTTCTTTATCAGCAGTCCATACCGGTCCTGTCCTCCATGGAGGTTGCGGCAGGCTTGATCAGACAGCCGGTGGCAGGGGAAGGGCCCGCCGCGCCGGTCGCAGAGCTCCTGACGGCGCACGATCAGCTGTTGGAGGAGCCGGAAGCGACCGCAGAACCGGAGGAGCAGACGGATGCGGCGCAGGACAAGGTGGCAACGTACGACGGACCGACGGCAGGGCTGACGGCGGGACAGGATATACAGGCGCATACAGAACTGGAAGGGCTTGCCGAGGATACCTCCTCGAAGGATACTTCCTCGAAGGACGCACAGGAGCCGGAGAACGAGTACGCGAATCTGGCCATCGCGCAGGTGAGCAATTATGTGAATGTTCGTCAGGAGCCCAACACGGACAGCGCAGTACTGGGGAAGATCTATGACGGCGCTGTGGCCCAGGTGCTGGAGGTCGCCGGAGAGGAGCAGGATTGGTTCCATGTAGTGTCCGGCAGCGTGGAAGGATATATTAAAGCGGAATACTTCCTGTACGGTGAGGCGGCCGCGGAAGCGGTGGACAACTATGTGACCCGCTATGCCACGGTGGATGCCAACCGTTTGAATGTGCGGCAGGAGCAGAGTACGGATTCTAAGAGAATTGGATATATTGACCACGGAGAAAAGGTAAAGCTGCTGGAGAATCTGGGAGACTGGATTCTGGTACAGTACACAGACGACAGGACCGGTTATGTGGCGGCGGAGTATGTGACGGTCTCCGAGGAGTTCATCTATGCCAAGTCCATAGAGGAGGAGCGTGCAGAGCAGGCGGCGCGCAGGGAGCTTGAGGCGCGGATGGCGGCGGAGGAGCAGCATGCGCCGGAGAGCGTTGAGAATGTTCCCCTGACTCCGCCGGACACCACCTACACCTCCAATGAGGAGCTGAGAAAATCTATCGTGGACTACGCCATGCAGTATCTTGGCTATCCCTATGTACATGGCGGCAGGAGCCTGGCTACGGGTACAGACTGCTCCGGCTTCACCTGCTATATCTACGCCGAGTTCGGCTACTCCATCGGCAGGACGCCCTCAGGACAGTACAAGTCGGATGGCAGGAGCATTGATTACAGCGAGATTCAGCCGGGAGACATCATCTGCTACGGGAAGAGCAAATGTACCCATGTGGCGATGTATATCGGTGACGGACAAATCATCCACGCCGCCAATTCCCGCAAGGGCGTAGTGATCTATGACGCCGACTATGACACAATCATGGGCGTCAAGAATATTATTGACTGACGTTTAACACCGGCCCTGCGCCCTCCCAGCGCAGGGCCGTGTCGCCAAAGACCTCCTCGGACCATTTCAGCAGGTCGTCCAGGGTCAGAGTTACGCCGCCGTAGGAGCGTATGCCGTGTGCGGCGGCCTGCTCCTGTGTGTAGTCCTGCAGGAGATAGACTCCCTCAAAACGGACTGGTCCGCTGGAATACTGGCATACCAGAGGGATGGGACCGCTCTGCTGCTCTGAGATGGAGACGCCCGTCTCATCCACATGGAAAGTGATCCAGGCCATGGCCTCCAGCATACAGATGCATTGCTTCTGCGTGGATACATAGTTGCCCAGGGAGTAGAAACACAGCGCGCGGCGGCCGTTGTCCGCCTCGATCCATTCCATCGGCTGTACGACATGGGGATGCGTGCCGATGATCACATCCGCGCCTGCCTCTGTCATCTGCAGAGCGAATTTCTGCTGATAGCTGGACGGCGTGGTCATATACTCCGTACCCCAGTGCGGACAGACGATGACGATATCCGCGTTCTCTCTGGCGACGGCAATGTCCTCGAGGACCTGGGGATTGAGGCTGGTATAGTCCAGTCTTCCGCTCTGACGGTCGTAGTTGCATAGAAAGTGGATATTTTCCCTGATGTTGGACGGAATTACATCCATGTTGGGGCCGTAGGTATAGTTCAGGATGGCGAAGGTAACTCCTTCGATGGTCATGTAACCGGTTCCGAACTCGTCCATCCGCCAGTCGGCTGTTCTGCCGGCACCTGCGTGAATAGAACCCGTGCGGGTCGCCGTCTCCTGTGCGGTTTCGGTTCCCTGAATCCCCAGCATCATCATCTCAGGATGCTGATTGTGCCAGAAGGCGACGCAGTTTTCCAGTCCCTCCAGCTTCTTGTCGGCCGCGTGGTTGGAGGCGTGAAGAACCACGTTAAAACCGGCATTGGCGATGGCATCCCCGACCTCGGTGGGGGAGTTGAACTGGGGGTAGCCGGAAAAGCCCAGCTCGTTGCCGCCCAGGATCGTCTCCTGGTTGATGATACAGATATCCGCCGCCTGAAGCTGGCTGGCGATATCCTCGTACAACAGGCTGTAATCGTAGCTGCCATCCGCCTGCTGACCGCTGTAGACGAGCCCCATATGCATCAGATTGTCTCCCACCATCATCAGCGAGATATCGTATTCGGGAAAGGGCGTGGGGGCAGGCGTGGCTGTGGGCTGGGGAGGGAGCGTGGATGGAGTTAGCTCGATGGCGGTCTGTGTGGTCGCTTCCGACTGGTTCAAGCCGGCGGTATCCGCGATGCTGTTCCCACAGCCGCTCAGCAGGAGCAGCAGGGCCAGCAATATGGCTCTATAGTGAGGCCTTGCATTGGTTTTCGCATTTGATTTCATTGTTGGTTCCTCCTAATTGAATCGTTGCGCGATGGCTCTAAAGGGTAAAGTCCCTTTGGCGCGCCTTCATGATCATTGATTATACTACAAAACATAACGGGAAAAAAGTACAAAATGGAGGAAGTTATGGAGAGACGGTTGAAAAGCTATCTGGCACAAATGAGTGAACTGCTGGAGCGGGACGGGCTGGCAGGCCTGGACGGGGCGCGGCGCCGGCAGATTGCGGATGGCATGCTGGTGCAGATTTATTTCTTTCAGCATGAGAGACTGGTGCATCTGATCGTGACGGTGACCTTTGCCATCCTTACCATCCTGTCGATTCTTGGATGCGTGCTGTGTCCACAGCCGTCCCTGTTTATGCTGGCGGCGCTCTTGTTGGTGTTGCTGGTTCCCTATATCCGGCATTATTACATATTGGAAAACGGCGTGCAGAAGCTGTATACCCTATATGACCGCTTGGTGGACACCGGAGTAAAGGTAAAGTAAAAAAAGATTACTTTTTTGCACCGCATATTTTCCTAAAACTGGAAGAAGACCTTATGTAGTATACCAAAGTGCGATAAAGCAGGATTATTATGTAGAACAAGGAACGAGGGATACAAGGCTGCACAGGAAACCTGGAAGAAGCAAAATGGAAGGGGAACCATTTCTTCAGGCGGTGCGGAAATTGTGGAACAGATTCCTGATAAAAAGGGGAACCGTGTCTGGAAACAAGGGGAAGATGCAGTGTGCATCAAACAGACACATCTTACATGAGTATCAGAAAAAGAGCCGCTGGACAATTAGTCAGGGCTCTTTTTTTGCGGAATATATTGTGGAGCTGAGCAGCTTAAGTGTAGTCGATGACCTTGGAAGTGCTGGGGCTGTCAGTGTTCACAACATATCTGCTGTAATCTTCGGGATCTACATACACTTCGATCTGGTCTCCGGGCGAATATGGGGGAAGCTGCATGATGTTTTTGCTCTTAAAGCGGTAGGTCACATCCCTGTAACTGTCATAGTAGCTGCATATGATGAAATGGGGATGCCGGCCATTGTAGGAGATGGAGGTGTTGAGGCTGATCTCCTCCACTGTGGCGTGCAACATTTTCCCATCTCTCAGGAGCTTCTTGCCCTTGTGCGAGGAGACCGTCATAACGATCAATGGGATCAGGCCTATGGCGGCAAAGAGAGCTCCCATCCCCAGCAGTAAGGAAAAGCCGAAAGTGTCGCCGGCTTTGGATGTCACATGGCGGGGCTTGTCGGGATCAATCAAAAGGGGTATATCCTGGCCCTCGTACATGCCGCTGTTGTAAAAGCCCAGCCGTACATGCTCATAGGTCTGGCCGTTATAGTCGTAGCTGACCTGCACGCTGTGGTGGATGTCCCCGTCCGAGCTCCTGCTGGTCTCAATATTGACGATGGTGCCCGTCACTTCCACGGCGATGGCCTGGAAGCGGCGACTTGTCTGCATAAAGATGATGCCGCCGATGAGCATGCCTATCCCCGCCAGAGCAAATACGGAAAAGAAAAGGCGAAGGAATAGGGAATGTCTATCTCGTGAGTGTGCCATGAGTTTGATCCTCTCTTTCGTCTGGGGTAAATGGATGGAATTTGGTACTTGTCCCCTAATGGGAAATCAAGTATGATATATAGGTACACCGATAACTTATTTTATCATAAAAAAGCGGAGGATGGAAGCATGAAATTGATTTCATGGAATGTAAACGGGCTTCGGGCCTGTCTGGATAAGGGGTTTATGGATTTTTTCCGCGAGGCGGACGCGGATGTGTTCTGCCTGCAGGAGATCAAGCTCTCTCAGGGGCAGCTTGATCTGGAGCTGTCGGGCTATTGTCAGTATTGGAATTATGCGGAGAAAAAAGGGTACTCCGGCACGGCTATGTTCTGCAGGCAGGAGCCAGTCAGTGTCAGCTATGGCATCGGCGCTCCGGAGCATGACCACGAGGGGCGCGTGATCGCGGCGGAGTTTCCGGAGTATTATGTGGTGACAGTGTACACGCCCAACTCTCAGAGAGAGCTGACCAGACTCTCCTATCGGATGGAGTGGGAGGCAGCATTTCTGGCATATATCAAGAAGCTGGAGGAACATAAGCCGGTGATCTTCTGCGGAGACCTGAACGTAGCCCATCGGGAGATCGATCTTAAGAATCCCAAGAGCAACCGGCATAATGCGGGCTTTACCGATGAGGAGAGGGAATGCTTTACAAAAGTGTTGGACAGCGGATATATTGACAGCTTCCGGCATTTCTATCCGGATCTGGAGGGAGCCTATAGCTGGTGGAGCTATATGGCGCAGTCCAGGGCGAGGAACATCGGGTGGCGTATCGACTATTTCGTGTGTTCCCAGGCGCTGGAAAAACGGCTATTGGATGCAAAAATACATGCACAGATCATGGGCTCCGACCATTGTCCGGTGGAGCTTGACCTTACGTAAGATAAAACTCTGAGCCAAGCTGTGGCAAGACAGAGATGGGAGGCAGCGATGAGTCTGCGGTTTTACTTCGGGCCTTCGGGCGTCGGAAAAAGTTATCAGCTGTATCGGGAGCTTGTGAGCAGTTCCATGGCGGAGCGGGTGGCCGGAGAGGGACTGGGAACTGCAAGGCGCAGTTATCTGGTCGTGGTGCCGGATCAGTTTACGATGCAGACGCAGCAGGAATTGGTGACAATGCATCCCCGCGAAGGGATTATGAATATTGACGTGCTGAGCTTCGGGCGTCTGTCTCACCGCATTCTGGAGGAGGTGGGGGGAGAGGACATACCGGTCCTGGACGACACGGGCAAGAGTCTGGTGCTGCAGAAGGTGGCGGCTCAGCTCAAGGACGCGCTGCCCGCCCTGGGGGGTTATCTGCACCGTCAGGGCTATATTCATGAGGTGAAGAGCGCGATCTCTGAGTTCATGCAGTATGGCCTGTCTCCAGAGGATGTGGCGAAACTGACGGAATATGCGGCAGGAAGGGGAGCGCTGTACTATAAGCTGAAGGATCTGGGGGTATTGTATCAAGGGTTTCTGGACTATATCAGGGGGCATTTTATCACCACCGAGGAGACGCTGGAGCTGGTATGCAGATCTCTGCACAAATCCCGGCTGGTTGCGGACAGTATCATTGTCTTTGACGGGTTCACCGGATTTACCCCCATACAGAACAGGGTGATTCAGGAGCTGATGCGGTTGGCCGGAGAGGTCATCGTCACAGTGACTCTGGGCGAGGGGGAGGACCCCTATGAGCAGGGCGGAGAGCAGAAGCTCTTCTATCTGAGTCGGAAGACTGTGCATGACCTGGAGGCTCTGGCGCAGCAGGCGGGAGTGACCAGGGGGCAGGACAAGGTGATTTCGCCTGGGGCCAGCCACCGCTTTGCACACAGTCCGGCCCTGCACAGTCTGGAGCGGAACCTGTTCCGCGCGGATGCCAGGCCCTATGAGGGCAGTCAGGAGCAGATCAGGCTCTTCGAGGCGGATACGCCCAAGGAGGAGGTGCATCAGGCAGGGCTGGCCATCCTGGAGCTGATCAGGCAGGAGGGAATGCAATATCGGGATATCGCGGTGATCACCGGCAGTCTGGAGACCTATGGGACGCATGTGGAGACGGAGTTCGCGGACATGGGGATTCCCTGCTACATCGATCGCACCCGGGGCATCACGCTCAATCCGATGGCGGAATATATCAAGAGCGCCCTGCAGCTCTTTTTGCAGGATTTTTCTTATGAATCGGTATTCCACTATCTGCGCAGCGGCCTGGCGGCGCTGACGCCGGAGGAGACCGACGACATGGAGAATTATGTGCGGGAGACCGGGGTTCGGGGGTTCTCCAGATGGAACAGGCTCTTTACCCGCAAGACCCGTTCCATGGGAGAGGCGGAGGAGCCCTTGCAGCGGATCAACGAGCTGCGTCAGCGGATGATGGAGCAGCTTGTACCGCTGATGGGGGAGAAGTGTGCCCAGGCGAAGGTCCATGTGGACAGGCTTTATGATTTCCTGTGTGACAATCAGGTGCAGAGGCGGTTGGTGGAGATGGCGGCAGCGTTCAAGGAGGCTGGCGATCTGGTACGGGCCAAGGAGTACGAGCAGATCTACCGGCTGGTGATGTCTCTGCTGGAGCAAATTTATGCCCTGTTGGGGGAGGAGGAGATATCTCGACAGGAGTTCTATGATATCCTGGAGGCTGGCTTCGGTGAGATCCAGGTGGGTACTCTGCCTCAGAACGTGGACCGCATCCTGGTGGGGGATATGGAGCGCACTCGCCTGAAACAGATCAGAGCGCTCTTCTTTCTGGGGGTGAACGACGGCAACATCCCCAAGAGCGCGTCCAAGGGTGGGATTATCTCGGATATGGACCGTGAGTTCTTGCAGGTATTCCTGCAGGGCTCCCAACTGGAGTTGGCGCCCACGCCAAGGCAGCAGATGTTTATCCAAAGGCTGTATCTGTATCTGAATCTGACCAAGCCCTCGGAGCGTCTGTATCTGTCCTACTCCCGCATGGACAATGACGGCAAGGGCATGCGCCCAGCCTATCTGGTGGGAACCCTGCAACGCCTGTTTCCCGGTCTGGAGGTCTGTCGTCCGGCCAGCGAGCCGGTACTTTCCCAAGTAGTGACGCCCAGGGAGGGGCTGCGTTATCTGGCGCAGGGATTGCGAGATTATGTAGAGGGAACGGCGCAGCAGGACTTTTTTTCCCTGTATGCGGCGTATGTGGGCGAGGAGACGCAGCGTGAGAAGGCGGAGCTGCTTCGCAGGGCGGCGTTTCTGCACTATGAGGAGAGCGGTCTGTCGCGGGCGGTGGCCAGGGCTCTCTACGGTCTGCGGCTGGAGAACAGCGTCAGCCGTCTGGAGACCTATGCCGCCTGCGCCTATCGGCATTTCCTGCAATATGGGCTGACTCTGCGGGAGCGGGAGGAGTTCGGCTTCGAGAATGTGGATATGGGAAACGCCTTTCATCAGGTGTTGGATGTATTTGCCTGTCGGCTCTCGGAGAGCGGCTATACCTGGTTCGACTTTCCGCAGGATTGGGCAGAGCGGACGGTGGAGGAGGCCATGGAGCAGTTTGCGGCGCAGTACGGCAGCAGCGTGCTCTATGCCAGCGCCCGCAGCGTCTATGGGATAGGACGCATGAGCCGTATTCTGAAGCGGACGGTAGGGGCGCTGCAGAGCCAGCTTCAGCGGGGAAGCTTTGTGCCGGACGGACACGAGTTGTCCTTTCAGATGACGGACCGACTGGAGGCGGTGAACATCGCTCTGTCAGAGTCCGAGATCATGTGTCTGCGGGGGCGAATCGACAGGGTGGACATCTCGGAGAGCGAGGACAAGGTGTATGTGAAAGTGATCGACTACAAGTCAGGTGATCGGCGCTTTGATCTGGCGGCGCTGTATTACGGACTGCAGCTGCAGCTGGTGGTGTATATGAATGCGGCCATGGAGCTGGAGGCCAAAAGGCACCCTGACAAGGAGGTAGCGCCTGCGGCCATGCTCTATTACCATGTGGCGGACCCGATGGTGGAGGCTCGGACGGAGCTGAGCCCGCAGGAGGTCAACGAGCAGATATTGGAGCAGCTGCGGATGAACGGCGTGGTCAGCGGCGAGGAGGATATTATCCAACGTTTGGACAGGGAGATGGGAGACAAGTCCAGCGTCATTCCGGTGGAAAAGAAGGCGGACGGAAGCTACAGCGCTCGCTCCGGCGTCATGAGCGGCAGGGAGCTGGGGGTGGTGTCCGCCTATGTGAGCCGCAAGGTGCGGCAGATCGGTCGGGAGATTCTGGAGGGACATGTGGAGGTGAATCCCTACGAGAAGGGCAGCGAGCAGGCGTGTACCTACTGCGCCTACAGAAAGGTGTGCGGCTTTGATCCGAACATCCCCGGATACCGCAGGCGGCAGCTCTCTGACATGGACAGGCAGGAGATTCTTAAAGCGATGGAGGAACTGCAATGAGCATTCAATTTACGCCGGATCAGCAGAAGGTGATCGACTTAAGAGAGCGGAATATCCTGGTATCCGCGGCGGCGGGCAGCGGCAAGACGGCGGTGTTGGTGGAGAGGATTCTCTGTATGATCTGTGACGGGACGCATCCTGTGGATGTGGACCGACTGCTGATCGTGACTTTCACCAACGCCGCCGCCGCCGAGATGCGTGAGAGGATACGGATGGGACTGGAGCGGCGTCTGGAGGAGCAGCCGGACAATGTCCATCTCGAGCGCCAGGCGACGCTGCTGCACAATGCGCTGATCACGACGATCCACAGCTTCTGCCTGTACCTGATTCGCAACCATTTCCAGGAGATCGGCCTGGACCCCGCCATGCGCGTGGCGGACGAGGGGGAGAGCCGGCTGCTGCGGGAGGATGTGCTGCGGGAGCTGTTGGAGGAGCATTTCGCCGGAGGAGATGCGGACTTTGCGGAGTGTGTGGAGTTCTTCTGCCCCGGCGGGCGGGAGAAGGCGCTGGAGCAGCATATCCTGAAGCTTCACGAGTATGCCGAGAGCTGTCCCTGGCCGGAGCAGTGGCTGGAGGAGCGGAAGAGCGACTATGTCATTCCGGACAGGGACGCATGGGAGCAGTCGGCCTGCGGGAGATATCTGCGACAATATATGGGCAAAATGGTGCAGGGATGCGTGGACACGCTTGAGCAGGCCCTTGAGCTCTGTCGGGAGCCGGACGGCCCCTATATGTATGAACCCTTGCTGGAGCGGGAGAGGGATATGCTGCGCCAGATATCACAGGATATGGAAGGGTTGGAAACTGTCTGCTTCGAGCGGTTGCCGGTGAAAAAGGACCCTGCTGTGTCCGCCGGCAAGAGGGAGCTGGTCAAGGCGCTGCGCAGTGACGTCAAGGATACCTTAAAGGAGTTGAGAGAGCAGTTTTTGACTGCGCCTGTGGAGCTGAGCCTCGCTCGGATGAATGCCTGTCAGGGGCCTGTGCGCACTTTGATAGAGCTTGCGGAGGAGTTCGGGCGGGCTTTTCGGACCCGCAAGCAGGAGAAAAAGCTGATGGATTTCTCTGATATCGAGCACTATGCGCTGGAGATTCTGCTTCGCAGGCAGGAGGGGCAGATATTGCCCAGTCCGGTGGCCCGAGAGTACAGGGAGTATTTTCAGGAGATATTGACTGATGAGTATCAGGACAGCAATCTGGTGCAGGAATATCTGCTGTGGGCGGTGAGCGGCGAGGAGGAGGGCCGGTATAACCGCTTCATGGTGGGGGATGTGAAGCAGAGCATCTACAAGTTCCGTCTGGCGAGGCCGGAGCTTTTTCTGGAAAAATATGACACCTACACGCAGGACGAGAGCGTCCGGCAGAGGATTGATCTGAGCAGGAACTTCCGCAGCCGCAGGGAGGTGCTGGACACAGTAAACGGTGTCTTTGCCAATCTGATGAGCCGCGACAGGGGCGGCATCGAGTACGACGACAGGGCGGCGCTGTATCTGGGGGCGGACTATCCAGCGGGGGAGGACTATGTCAGCGAGCTGCTGCTGACCTCCAAGCCGGAAAAGGGCAGCGGGGAGAGCGCCAGGGCGAGGGAGGCCCGCATGATCGCCGCCCGCATCCTGCGCCTTCGGCGGGAAGGTCTGGTGACAGACAGAGACACCGGACAGCTTCGGCCCGCCAGATACGAGGATATGGTGATCCTGCTGCGCACGAGCAGCGGCTGGGACGAGGAGTTCAAGGAGGTGCTGGAGGCGGAGGGGATTCCCGTACATATCGCTTCCAAGACAGGGTATTTTGCGGCCACAGAGGTGCAGGAGCTATTGCAGCTGCTGCGGGTGCTGGACAATCCGACCCAGGATATCCCCCTGTTCGGCGTCATGAAGTCGGTGTTCGGGGGCTTTGACGAGGAGGAGATTGCACTGCTGAGAAGCGGCAGGCAGGATGTGAGCCTGTGGGCAGCGGTGAAGGACTGGGTGGCAGAGGCCTCACGGGGTGAGGTTGAGACTGAAGAGGCGCCGCAGGACGAGGCCGGAGCCAGAAAAGTGGCGGGGGATAAGGCTGGGGAGGCAGATCAGGCGACTGCGGCGGAGCGGGAGAGAGACCGCCGGCTGTGGGAGAAATGTCGCCGCCTCGTGGACCGGATAGACACTTATCGGGGCTATACGGTCTATATGCCCATCAGACAACTCCTGGAGACGATTCTGCGGGAGCACGACTATCTGCAGTATGTGACTGCCATGCCTGCGGGGAGCAGGCGGCGGGCCAATGTGGAGATGTTGCTGACCAAGGCCTCAGATTTTGAGAAGACCAGCTATTTTGGGCTCTTTCATTTTGTCCGTTATATCGAACAGCTGGAAAAATATGAGGTGGACTTCGGGGAGGCGGGAGCTCTGGACGAGCATGCGGACGTGGTGCGGATCATGAGTATCCACAAGAGCAAGGGCCTGGAGTTTCCCATCGTCTTTGTCTCCGGCCTGGCCAAGCGGTTCAATATGCAGGATGTGAACCAGACCCTCCTGATGGATATGGACTATGGTTTGGGGACGGATTATGTGGACCCTGCGGGCAGGGTGCGGGATCGGACCCTGCGCAGACTTGTGTTGTCCTGCAAGCTGCGGGAGGAGAATCTGGCGGAGGAGTTGCGCGTGTTGTATGTAGCGCTGACCAGAGCCCGGGAAAAGCTGATTATGACAGCCTGCGTCACAGATGCACAGGAGTTGTGCGAGCGTTGCGGGCAGCGTCCCTGTGGTCCGATAAGCTATCTGGCCTTTATGAAGGCGGGCAGCTATCTCGAGGAGATTCTGTCTGCGCATAATCCAGCCAATGTACAGATCACGGTCTGGCGGGAGGAGGATATGGCCAGGGAGACTGTGAGAAGGCAGATTGACCTGGCGGAGAAGGAGCTGCTGCTGGAGCAGGCGGAGACGTTGGCCGACCCCGCGCAGGTACAGGCGCTGAAACAGCGTTTTGCCTACACATATGCCTACCGGCATCTGGAACAGCTCTATACCAAGACCAGCGTATCGGAGCTGAAGATCGCTGCCATGGAGGAGAAGGATGAGGCGGCATACCAGGCGTTTGAGGAAAAAGAGGTAGTGCCCTATGTGCCTGTTTTCCGGCAAGGCGTCCAGGAGGCAGGCGGCGCCATGAGGGGTAACGCATTTCACAAGGTCATGGAGCTGGCGGACTATGAGGCGCTGTATCATCAGGTCTTTGAGACAATGCCGGAGAGCGGGGAGGAGTTCATCCAAACAGGGGACAGGGAGCGGCTCAGAGCCAATCTGCGGGAGCTGCTTGGCAGGGAGGTGGCGGAGGGGCGGATGCCGGAGAGCTATCTTCCCCTGTTGAATGAGAATCAGTTGCTGCGCTTTTTCCAGGATCCTATCGCCTGGCGCATGTGGCGGGCGGACAGGGCGGGCCTGTTGTATCGGGAGCAGCCATTTGTCTATGGCATCAGCGCCTCGAGGCTGCGGCCCCAGTTTCCGGAGGGGGAGAAGGTGCTGATTCAGGGAATTATTGACGCTTTCTTTATCGAGGAAGGGCAGATTGTGATCGTGGATTATAAGACGGACCGGGTGCGCACAGGGGAAGAGCTGTGGAACCGCTATGCAGAACAGCTGAAGTACTATGAGGAGGCGCTGGGCAAGCTGATGCAGCTCCCAGTAGGGGAGAAGCTTCTGTACTCCTCCCGGCTGGGATGCTGCGTGACGGAGCCCGTCACAGCCTGACTATTCCAACGTCATCTTTCTCACACTGCCCATGGCCCGCTTTACCGGCGGCAGAAGCAGAATGATGACAGTGAGAGCCGCCTCCGTAAAGATATAGATGGCATTGTAGGCCAGAGAGTAGGGCAGCGGCGCCCAGCCCTCCCAGGCGTAGGCTCCGAAGAAGAGCCAGCCGGACAACACGGCGAAGACATACCGGCCGCATACGGCGGCGAGATATCCCTTGAGCAGTCCATTTTTGGCGTTGCAAAACAGTCCGGACAGCCCCAGGGCGCCAAAAGCCAACAGATAGTCCACAACGAGCTGTGCGGGAAACAGCACATAGGGGTCGAGTAGCAGCTGCAGCACGCCATAGGCGATGCCTGTGAGCAGGCCGGCGCCCAGGCCGAAGAAGTATCCGGGCAGGCAGACGGGCAGCATGGAGAACAGGGACACGGAGCCGCCGGTAGGAAACTCAAACAGCTTGAGCTTGGACAGCACAGTGCCCAGCGCGATGGCCATGGCGCAGAACGCCAGCTGCCTGGCCGTCAGTTTTCCCTTGCCTCTCATGGGGCCAGAGGCAGCGGACGCCTTTCGCGCCCTGATTCGGGCGGCAGCCACAGCGCCGCCAAGCAGGGCGATGACGAGCGCGAGCAGCAGCGCATTGCCCAGAGTGGTGGGGACATAGGTAGTCCCTCCCCATTCGTCTACAACAACATCATACAACATAAAAAAATCCTCCTTTGTGACTGCAAGGAGGGACAACATCGTGCTGCGGACAGAGAGATTATTTCTCTTAGCCGTATGCGTGTGCTTCCTTACGCCGGTATTGTCCGGGTCAAGTAGTGAGGGTTAGGATCAGGCAGATCCAATCTCAGCGATGTGCTCCCCTAGCGAGTAATATTTGATTCGTAGCCTATCATATACGATGGCAGGAGCGTTGTCAAGGGAATATTGTAGAAAATTTGTGTGAGGCGGTATGGAAATCAGGCATCCGAATGCTTGCATTCGCGAATAAGTATGAATGGACGCTATCATAGCATGTGTCTTATTTGACCGTATTTCACGTGACTGATATATATTTTTGGCAGACTGTTTGCAACAAAACAGTCAAAAAAATAGCTTTCTGACTGTCAAAGTGGAAAAATGGACAAAAAAAGATAAAAAATATCAGATATATGGTTGTTGAGTTGGAAAATTCGTGGTAAACTGATTGTAGTTATTTTATTATTTTTATTTTGTTAATTTAGTAAAGCGAAGCAGCGATGCATAGTAGCTATGGAAACAGTGGAGAGAAGTGAACGATGAAAAGAAGAGTTGCCGTCTTTGCAAATGGATGGGGAACGGAATATCTGCGGGAAGTAGTCACAGGCGCCTTCGAGGTGGCCAGGGACGCCGCTACGGACATATTTGTTTTTGTGAGCTTTTCCAGTTACTCAGGGCAGGATAATATCAACAATAGTGAGAGCAATATCTTCCGGCTTCCTGACCTGCGGGATTATGACGGTGTGATTCTTCTGTCCAATTCCTTCAACACACAGGAGGAGTTGGACACGGTATACCGGACGGTGATGGAGTCCGGAATTCCCTCTGTCAGTCTGGAGTATGACTATGAGGGGATCAGGACAATCAATGCTGACAATTACAATGGTATGCATGATCTGGTTGATCATATGATACGGGAGCATGCTGCCAGACATATCGTCTTTGTGGGCGGGCCAAGAGAACATATGGAGAGCAATACCAGACTGCAGGCGGTGCGGGATGCTGTCCGTGAGAATGGGCTGTCTCTGTGCGATGAGGATATTATGTACGGGGATTGGGCCAAGAATCTGGCTGTTAGCCTGGTCAGCGATTGGCTGGACAGGCATGAGCAGTTGCCGGACGTCTTTATCTGTGCCAACGATATCATGGCCATGGGTGTCTGCGATCTGATGGCGGGGCGGGGCTACAGGGTGCCTGAGGACGTGATCGTAACGGGTTACGACTGTACCATGCAGGGACAGGAATATGTGCCTTCGCTTGCGTCGGTAGATCATGAATGGCGGGGCATGGGGATAAAGGCGCTGCAGATTCTGCTGGAGGATATGGCTGGCAGGGTGAGCGATGCCTCGATCACGATGAACGCCAGATTTGTCCCCGGCAAGAGCTGTGGCTGTGATTCGAATTCTCCCGTGATTCGGGCAGGGAGGAGCTATCACGCTCCCATGACGGACAGCCTGTTGTGGGATGCGCATTTCAGACATATCTATCTGGCAATCAGAAAAGCTGAGAATGCGGACAGTCTGAATCAGTGTCTTAATGCCCTTTTCCAGAATGAATGCTGGATGGAGGGGGATAATTTCATGCTCTGTCTCGAGAGGGAGTTTTTCAACATTGAGGACGGGGATGGAAATCTGCGGACGCATGGTTACAGTGACAGCATAGATGTGATCTGCTCTCTGCGGGACGGTACTCCGATGCCACACCGGATTATGAAGCGGGGGGACGCGATGTTCTGCGCCTCCAATGAGAATCCGGAGCCGGGCATATATATTTTTGTGCCAGTGTACAGTGAGGCGAGAAGCTATGGTTTTGCCATGCTCACCAAGGATATCGATGTGGTGGAGGACAATGGTCTCTATATCTGGACCAGACATCTGAGCGAGAATCTGGAACAGGTGCGCCGCAACATTACCATCGCGGATCTGACGCGAAAGCTCACAAAGCTTTCTGTGACAGATGTGCTTACAGGCGTGTATAACAGGGCGGGGTGTGAGAAGATATCTTATCCGATGCTGGAGGAATGGCACGGAGCCGGCGGTACGGGAGCCATTATGATAGCCGACATCGACAGAATGAAGACAATCAATGATCAGTATGGGCATGCCAGCGGCGATCTGGCGCTGCGGGTCGTGGCTATGGTGTTAAAGTCGCAGTTACCCTCGGACTGGATTGTCTCTCGGTTTGGAGGAGATGAATTCTTTGTCGGCGGCAAACTCATGGAAGGTATGGATATGGACGCTCTCAGGGAATCCATCGGGCAGAAGCTGGCCCAGGAGGTGGAGAGAAGACAGATCACCTTCCATCTGAGTCTGAGTATCGGCTATGCGGTGCTGGAGCCGGATCAGAAGCTTGATCTGGAGGAAAGTCTCCGGCAGGCAGACCGGCTCATGTATACTGTAAAGAACAGGCATCATATGGAGATTGACAATGAATAACGGCATTGTCTGTGTCCGCGGGGTGCCGACAGGCGATCACAGATATGCGGGCGCTTTCGCGGCGATCTACAACAGCGCCATCACCCTTTTTCCCAGCGAGCAGCGCTGCGATGCGGATGAAGCTATTTTTATTGGACAGTTGCACAGCGATCACAATTATCTATACATGGACGGAGACAGCGCATGTGGTTTTGCCTCTTATCATCAATATGGAGAATACTGTGAACTGACGTCGCTCTATGTGAAAAGAGAATGTCAGAGGATGGGAGTAGGCCGCCAGCTGTTGGAATATATCGAAGGTCAGATAGAAGAGGGGACGTATATTATCGTCAAGGCGCTGAACAATGCGGTCTGGTCATTTGACTTTTATGAGAAGTACGGGTACAGGTTGTTGGATGAAGGGACGTGGGAGTTGATAAAGCGCTGGAATCTGACGGAGAAGAGCTGGGAAAAAATATTGTACAAAAAGAAGCGGTAACAGTGAGGAACGCCGCCTGCAGAATTGCAGGCGGTTTTTTTTGACAAAGATTAATTTCCCCGCACATGGGTATACTGTTGTCCGTTATACATAGTGGAAGGGAGGGCCGATGAGGGTCCATGGACGAAAAAGCACTGTATGACAAGATATACCGCTACTGCTATTACCGGCTGGGGCAGGTGGAGCTGGCAGAGGATATCACTCAGGAGGCCTTTCTGCGGCTCTGGGAGGACAGAGGATATCGAGAGCAGGGAAAGGCGCTGCAATATCTGTATACTACGGCCAGGCATCTGTGTGTAGATGAATACCGCAGGCGCAAGGCTCAGCCGCTGACAGAGGAGATGGCAGATCAGCTGACGGCGGAGCCAGGTCTGGAACCGGAGCTGCGTCTGGGATTGCGCCAGGCGTTTCAGACCTTGCCGGAGGCGGACAGGGAGCTCCTGGCGCTCCGCTATGGCAGCGAGATGGCGGTGGGGGAGCTGGCCAGGCTGATGGGGATATCCCGCTTCGCCCTGCGGCGGCGGATTGCGGCCGCACTGGAAAAGCTGCGGGTACAATTGCGTTGAATGCGGGGGAGCCGACAGCTTTGGCACGCAGCTTTTGTATGGGAAAGAGAGGGATATGATGATGAGAGAAAAAAAAGGCAGGGATAGTATGGCTGACATGCCATCCATGGAGACGCTGGAGCAGGAGCTTCGCATATGGCTGCGAAGTCCGCTTCCCCGAAAGAGGGATTCATTTCTAACGGGCAGTCCGCGGACCTATATGAGCCACGGTGCGTTTGTGCTGACTCAGGCGGGCTATATTCGTGGATGGGTGTGGGCGCTGTCCCTGGCGGTGTTTGGCGTGCTGGTGGGTGTCGCCGGCCAGCGGCCAGGGGAGGCCTTGTGGGTGGCGATGGGCATGATGCCCTTCCTGGCGTTGATTGCAGCCCAGGAGCATATGCGCTCCACCGTACACAATATGGCGGAGCTGGAGATGGCTACCCGCTTTTCAGTGAAGAGCGTCCTGTTGGCAAGAATGGCGCTGCTGGGCGGCTTCCATCTGGCGCTGCTGCTGCTTTTGCTTCCGGTTCTGGGGCTGTGTGGTCAGAGCGGGCTGCTGCGCACAGGTATCTATCTGTTAACACCTTATCTATTGACGACTTTCCTGAGCATGGCATGGGCCAGAAAAGTGCGAGGGCGGGAGAGTCTGTATCTGTGTTTTGGCATAGCCGTGGTAGTCAGCAGTCTGCAGGCAGCGGCCGGCAATATGGATAACTGGTACAGTGCGCGACTGTTCCCCTGGTGGGTGCTGGTGCTGGCGTTGCTCCTGGCAGGAAATATCTGGGAATACTACCAGGCGATCTGCCGTACGGACAGCATCTATGAGAATATGGCGGCGTAGCTCTAAAGGGGCGATTGAAAAAATCGGTTACTGTGTGAGTGTCATGGTGTACATTGTATATTCCAACGCAGGCACGCTCTCGCTTCGTTCTCACCGTAGCGGTACTAAGCTCGTGCCGAATAAATTCGGCAGACCTCGCTAAGCACTGACGTTTTTCAAGAGCCTACTTATGGAATATACAATATACACCATTCGGTACTGGCAAAAAGCTGCTTTACAAGCGCCTATATGAGTTAGCGTAGACAATTGCGAAATATCACATTGAAGGTAATTGCAAAGTATATTACTTGCGATCCCGTTTTTGCAAATATTGAGCAGCTGCGTCTCTAACAGGCAACGTTTCACAATCACTTATGATACTACAGTGAGAACGAAGCCAGATCGTGCCTACGTCGGAATGTGCCATATCAAAATGACACTCGCAAAGTGACTGGCTTTCACAATCGTCTAGGAACGTTAATCAGACGATTGCAAAACGGTTTTTTGCCAGTACCGAATTGTGTATATGGTATATTCCATAAGCGGGCTCTTGAAAAACGTCGGTACTTAGATGCCGTACTTTGGCATCTTATGTACCGTTACGTTTTTCACGAAGCGAGAGCGTGCCCGCGTTGGAATATACCATGTGCACAATGACACTCGCAAAGTAACTGACTTTTGCAATTAGGAATTTTAATTTAAGAGAGGAGAGATTTCATGAATAAAGCAGTACAATCGGACATGCGGCCTGAGTCGGCTGGGCTTCGGAGGGACAGATCTGGGACATTGCGTGTCGATGATGTGTGCAAGAACTATCAGAATAAAACGGTGGTGGATCATATCTGTCTGGAGCTGGACACGGGGGTCTATGGCTTGCTGGGAGCCAACGGCGCGGGTAAGACCACTCTGATGCGGATGATCTGCGGGATACTGCGCCCCACGCAGGGGGACATCTCACTGGCGGGACAGCCCGTCACCAGCGAAGCATACCGCTCCATGCTGGGATATCTGCCTCAGGACTTCGGGTATTATCCCGATTTCACGGGCAGGGAGTTCCTGCTCTATATGGCGGCCCTGAAGGGACTTCCCAAAGCCCAGGCTCAGCAAAAGAGCGATGAACTGTTGGAGCTGGTGGGCCTGGCCGGACAAGCGGCCAAGAAAGTCAAGACTTATTCTGGCGGGATGAAACAGCGACTGGGAATCGCTCAGGCTCTGCTGGGGGCTCCCAGGCTGTTGGTGTTGGATGAACCCACAGCCGGCCTGGACCCCAAGGAGCGTGTGAAGTTCCGCGACCTGATCGCCGAGGCGGGCAAGAGCTGCATCGTGCTGCTGTCCACCCATATCGTGTCGGATGTGGAGCATATTGCGGACAGCATTCTGATGATGAGGGAAGGGAAGCTGATCTATCAGGGAAAATGGGAGGAGAGCAGAGGAGACCTGGAGCAGTTTTACCTGGAACAGTTCGGGGACGAGATGGAAAGAGGAGGGATGCAGAGATGAGCCAGCTGGGAACACTGTATCAATACGAGATGAAAAAGATTCTGAAGAGGAGGATGACCTGGATCGCCTTTATCGGCGCCGTGCTGATCATGCTGTTTACTTGCTTTGGAGTGATGCTGTACAACTATAGTATCACCGACCCGCAGACTGGAGAGAGCGTATCTTATAGTTCGTATGAAAAAGTTATGTGGCGCGGAGCGTATGCGGAAAGGCTTAACGGCAGGATGATTGACGATGAGCTGCTTGGGGAGATGCAGGCAGCTTACGCGGCGGTGCAGGACGATGAGAGATTGGTGGACGGCGGGGGTATGGTTGGCACGACGACTACGGTGGCCTCAGAGGATGAGGAAGAGGAGGAGAGGCTTGCGGAGCAGCGCAGGCAGTATCAGGCTGTCTATAATTATGTAAGGGAGGTAGTGGGCAACGACAAGGTACATACGGTGGACGCCGCCGCTTTTTACGGGGAGAGACAGCGGATGATCACGGACTATGAGGAATTCGGGTATCTCTCAGAGAGCGAAAAAGAGTACTGGCGCGCGCATGAAGCGCAGACTCCCTATCCCTTTTATTGGGATCAGGGGCCGATGATGATGCTGGCCAGCATCAAGACGATATTGGCGCTGATGGCATTGGTGATTGGCATGGCTTTTTCAGGCGTATTTGCGGATGAGCATATGCGCAGGACTGATCAGCTGGCGCTGAGCAGCTGCCATGGCAGGGGGCTGCTCTACAGGGCCAAGCTGCTGGCAGTAGTGACATTGGGTGTGGCGGCGACATTTATTGTGGGGGCTGTCACGTTGATCGGCTTTGGCGTTCTCTATGGCTATGCCAAAAATTGGGATGCGCCGCTGCAGATGCATCTGGAATCCTCCCCGTTTGCCGTTACCTTGGGGGAGGCCATCGTGATCATGCTGGTATTGCTGCTCCTGTCAGCGGCGCTGCACAGTGCCCTGACACTGGTTTTATCCGCCTGGACGAAGAGCAGCGTGGCAACTATGAGCCTGATGACGGTCTATATTCTGGGGATGTCGCTGCTCGATGTGCCGGGGCGACTGCGGGTGCTGTCCCAATGCCTGTCCCTGATGCCCGTCAAGCTGGTTCGGGGCACTGCCTTCTGCGATATGCGGTTGGTGGGAGCTGCGGGACATTACCTGACGAACTGGCAGACGGGCATGCTCCTGTATCCGTTGCTGTTCTTTGGCCTCGCGCTGCTGGGAGGTCTGATCTACCGCAGATGGCAGATCAGCGGCAGGTGAGTTCACGCTGGCGGATAGCTGCTATTGTTTTCCAGAGGGTCAAACCGAAAACACCTCTTAGAGTTTATCTGTCATCTCCAAGAGGTGTTTTTAGTAGTTATTGATAGTTACTGGATGTTGATAATCTGTCCCGACACAATGCGGTCTACATTCTTGATCTGCGGGTTAGCTGCCGACAGGCGGGCTACCGTTGTGTGATGACTGCGGGCAATCCGGCCCAGCGTGTCGCCCTTTTGCACGGTATAAGTATAGCCGTCTGCCGCGTCTCCGGCGCTGAAATACGCTGACAGGTACAGAGGGCCGTACCAGGGAATATCATTGTCCACGGCCTTGCCCGCCGGGATGATGATGTGGTAGTCGGTTCCATCATATTCATATTCCATATCCAATGTCACATCTCCGCGCTTTACCAGCAACTGCATGATGTCGCGGGAGAGGGTATTGATATTCTGCTCTCTCGTCACCTTGACGGTGGAATTGGGAGCCGCCGCCGCAATCTGGCTGTCCAGAGCCAAGGACGATGCTGGCGCGGGGTTATTTCCGCCGGGTGCAGGTTTATCCTCGCCGGGCGCAGGGCTGGGCTCAGGGTCGTCCGGCGCATCGGCGGAACCTTCCTCCGCAAACACAAATGTGGAGAAGCTCTTTACGGTAAAGGTGACGGTCCCATCGCCGTTTACATGGAAGGCAGTCTTCTCTGTCGAACCGTCCGCGCGGTAATGCAGGATTAACAATTGATCTGCGTTTATTCCCTCGGGGATGGGCATGGTCACGGACACGGGCATGGCCAGCTCATGTATCTCTGCGTTGTCGCTGACCAGTCTGATGTCCAACTGTACATTCTTCCTGTAGCGGGAATAAACGGGAATCCGGTTTTCAGGAGGCGTCATATCCATCTGAAGGTTGATCTCTTTGCCCTGGGCGGCGTTGAAAGCCGCGCCTACCACGCTGACCTTATCAGGATTCACACCGCTGTTCTTGACAGCGTCGGAGATGGCGGGAGGCAGGGCAGTGATATTTTGCTCCGCGGCATACTGGCTCTCTAAGGCCTGTATCTGTCCCCGGAACGCGTCGTCCGTCTGCATGGCCTGCTGGATGGAAGAGATGTCGGCGCTGTCTCTCAGCAATTCCACTTTCTCCGTGGAGGTCTTGCCCTCCGCGCTGTCTAAAATGTCGCGCAACTTCTCCGCATTGATCGAGGTGTCCAGGATATCGGACGCAGGACTCTCCTTTCCGTGGGCAACGACGTCGATATCATTGCTCAATGCCTGTACCGTGAAGTAATATTTTCCTTCGCCATATACGGAGATAGCGTTAGAAAAGTCCACGTCAACTACTGTTTTTCCCTCACTTTCATAGGAAGAAACACTCATCCTGACGTATGGCTCCCCATCCTTATATAAGGATACCCAATAGTAACTCAAATATTGCGTATCCTCAAGCGGCGCAAAGTGGCCCAATCCCGCTTGCTGTTGATCCCAGTATGCCTCGACACTGCCCAGTTCCTGCTCCGGACGAACATACACTATACTATCCGACCACTCAGACCATTCACTGTCTTGACGAGTCTTATCGTCATAAGCCGCCACCGCTTTTACGCGAAACCTGTAACTTCCGGACTCGAATATCTCATTATAAAAATCGTAATCACGTTCTGTCACTGGAATGTCTGTCTCAACCACCAGTTGCAGATCCGAATCCCATTGCAATTCATAAAAAGACTCCCCCAAATAACCATCTTCTTTTACAATCTGTCCATCCCTGCTAACTTCATATCTCCAGTCTGAATATAGATATCTAAAATGAGACATATACGTACTGTCATTTACACCACTCCAATGCATCTTATATTTAGAGTATGGATGTACTCCATTCCCCCACCTTAAATTGGTAGGCGCATCCAACTGCACCTTCTCCTGCGTATTACCTGATACAGAAAGCAGTTCCGAGCCCGCCTCCTCCTCTGCGTTCACCTGGGTCGATCCGCCCAGATTCCCCAATGGCGCTGCCAGCAGCGCCAAGGCTAGCAGAGACGCGATCATTGCCTGTTTCTTCATTGTCCTGTCTCCTCCTTTTTCCTCATACTAAAATGGCTGATTTTCCGACATACTGTCTGTGATATACGTTTTTGCTTTTCTGCCATGTCAGCAAAATGCAGAAGCTCCTATATATCAGCGCTGTCAGCATCAATGTAGCATCTGCCGCCGCGAGCTGTCAACTGTCCTGCGGAGAGCTATTCCCTGCAAAGCCCGTATTTATCAGCTTTAGCAGGTACAATAAATTTCTGTTTTTGTATTGCTAATATATAATATTATCTTCTTTGTACTGGTATGCTGTCTCGTTTTCAGGGGATAAGGGCACGGGTGAGAAATGCCGCCTGGAAATCTAAAGAAAATAGTAGAAATTGTCGAAAACTTGTTATATAATAAGGGAAAGCCAAATGTGAAATGCAAGAAACAAAGGAAAAGTGCTTGCATAGAATACACTTAGATGATATAATTGAAAACGTTATTAAGTGAGATAGCCTAAGAAATAGGTGAGTGTGTTATAACATTCGTAAGTCCTGTGGAGGCAGTAACGGTTAGGTTGTCTTGGCGATTCAAGGCAATTTTTTATGGCATTATATATTTTAAGAAGAAAGGGTACAGTATACAATAAGAGTGTATTTAATATAAGCGCATGGGAATAGAAAATAGCAGACAGGATAATTTAAAAATTATTTTTTCATTGATTTCAATTTTATTAATGATACCGCCATTAATAAAAGGCGAAGATAGTTATTATAGAACGCTTTACATCTTTTTGATAAATTGAGTTATTGATATGTTTTTCAAGCCCAAAAATAATGAGACAAAATTTTTTGTGGTATGGTCTTTATTAAATCAATGGATAGGGGTGTTGGCAAGTGCAATTGCTTTTTGTTCAATAGCTCCTGATTTTGTTGAAATTTTCAAATCCTATACTAATCAAATTAATATAATGTTATTTGTGGCTGCAATATCATGCGTGTTAAAGGAAATGGTGTTATTAATTGTTATATCCGTAAAAGAAAAATTAATTATGGAAAAAATAAAAAAAGATGTAAGCGAAATGAAAGGAGATTCATTATGACAGGAGCAGAATTAGGATTTGGAATTTTAGCAGGAGTAATCGTTTTGATTTTTGCTGTTACTGTAGTAACGGAAGTGGTTACTAAAGCTAGTTCTAAGGAAATAAGTGATATGCGAAATGTATATTTAGGGAAGTTGGAGAACAGTGATTCATCAATACAGAATGCAATGGAATATTTGAAGTTGACAAACGGAATTAAACAAAAACTGAATAGAGAAAAGAAATAAATGCAGGAAATACATCCAGACAGAGATAGCTATGAAATAATTTGGAAAAAAGTGATCGAGGAAGAAATCTATAATTACCTATCAATATACACAAATTGTATTGAATTAATTCCCAATGTCAAAGAAGAAATATGGCTAAAGTATGTTTCTTTAAATACCTACTGTAAGACCAATTATATGAAATCTCCTACTGAAAAAATCGATAGACATAAAGTAGCTGCTTGTTATATGATTGCCATTGCAATGTTAAGGCCGATGAGATTTGTTGAAAAAATCAATGGTCAAGAAGTGCCATTGGCAATAAATGAAACATTAGCCATCACTGTAGGGCTATCTTTAGTAAGAGCATTTGCCATTGCAGCAATAAGGGAAAACAGGGATATCGGTCAAGAAGATGCAGATAAATTAGTAGCAAAATTTGAAAGTGGAATAAAACTTCCAGAAGAACATTTGGTGAATCATGGTGTTTATTTGGATAATTATGCAAACGAGATTCATTTTGCAACATCAGAAGGGAAAATTTGTATTTTATCATTAGCGCATGAGTTATATTTGTTAGAGGTAATAACAAGAGTTAGTTAAAGGAAACCGAAAACACCTCTTAGAGTTTATCTGTCATCTCTAAGAGGTGTTTTTTAGTAGTTATTGATGGTTACTGGATGTTGATAATCTGTCCCGGCACAATGCGGTCTACATTCTTGATCTGCGGGTTAGCTGCCGACAGGCGGGCTACCGTTGTGTGATGACTGCGGGCAATCCGGCCCAGCGTGTCGCCCTTTTGCACGGTATAAGTATAGCCGTCTGCCGCGTCTCCGGCGCTGAAATACGCTGACAGGTACAGAGGGCCGTACCAGGGAATATCATTGTCCACGGCCTTGCCCGCCGGGATGATGATGTGGTAGTCGGTTCCATCATATTCATATTCCATATCCAATGTCACATCTCCGCGCTTTACCAGCAACTGCATGATGTCGCGGGAGAGGGTATTGATATTCTGCTCTCTCGTCACCTTGACGGTGGAATTGGGAGCCGCCGCCGCAATCTGGCTGTCCAGAGCCAAGGACGATGCTGGCGCGGGGTTATTTCCGCCGGGTGCAGGTTTATCCTCGCCGGGCGCAGGGCTGGGCTCAGGGTCGTCCGGCGCATCGGCGGAACCTTCCTCCGCAAACACAAATGTGGAGAAGCTCTTTACGGTAAAGGTGACGGTCCCATCGCCGTTTACATGGAAGGCAGTCTTCTCTGTCGAACCGTCCGCGCGGTAATGCAGGATTAACAATTGATCTGCGTTTATTCCCTCGGGGATGGGCATGGTCACGGACACGGGCATGGCCAGCTCATGTATCTCTGCGTTGTCGCTGACCAGTCTGATGTCCAACTGTACATTCTTCCTGTAGCGGGAATAAACGGGAATCCGGTTTTCAGGAGGCGTCATATCCATCTGAAGGTTGATCTCTTTGCCCTGGGCGGCGTTGAAAGCCGCGCCTACCACGCTGACCTTATCAGGATTCACACCGCTGTTCTTGACAGCGTCGGAGATGGCGGGAGGCAGGGCAGTGATATTTTGCTCCGCGGCATACTGGCTCTCTAAGGCCTGTATCTGTCCCCGGAACGCGTCGTCCGTCTGCATGGCCTGCTGGATGGAAGAGATGTCGGCGCTGTCTCTCAGCAATTCCACTTTCTCCGTGGAGGTCTTGCCCTCTGCGCTGTCCAGAATGTCGTGCAACTTCTCCGCATTGATCGAGGTGTCCAGGATATCGGACGCCGGACTCTCCTTCCCGTGGGCAACGACGTCGATATCATTGCTGTAGGCCTGTACTGTGAAGTAATATTTTCCAGCGCCACTCCAAGAAATAATATCAGAAAAATCTATATTGATAACCTCGGCATCGAGTCCGTTAGAATGACGAACTCTAGCGCACTGGCTCCAGCCTTCGCCATATTCATTATCGTAAAACTTGTATAGATTGATCTCATAGTGATATAAATATGGGGATTTTGCGAA
Source organism: bacterium (assembly GCA_023663725.1). Taxonomy (GTDB): domain Bacteria; phylum Bacillota; class Clostridia; order Lachnospirales; family Lachnospiraceae; genus Acetatifactor. The sequence continues at coordinate 34,161 of JAMPGX010000025.1, forward strand.
ATTCGTAAAGTGTCCCAAACCCGTTTTCTGGGCGTCCCAGTATCCAGCGACAGAGCCAAATAATTCTTGTTCAGGGCGTATATAATGTATACTCTCAGACCATTCGGACCATTCGCTGTCTTGATAGGTATCCCCCTGATATTGTTCTGTTTTAGCCCGCACACGAAATCTATAGTTCCCCGACTCAAATAAATAATGATCGGCAAAAGTGGTGTGATGCTGTGTCCGTATCGTGTTGTCTGTCACAAACACACGGTGTTCCCAATCCATATATCCGTTATAATAGGAATCTGTGTAATAAAAATCTCCTATGGTCATAGGAGTTTCCCAATTAAGATAGGGGCGACCGTCCTTATCTATTTCGAAAACCCAGCATGAGGATATATTTCCGTAACCTATGTCATATGTACTTGGGTTTACCCCATCCCAATACATGGCATATCGGGTATACCGGTTGGCCTTATCACCGTTTTCGCCCGATATACTCTCCCATCTTACGTTCGTGGGTGTATCTACCGGCGTCCTATCTGTGTAACTCTCTAATTCGGATGCGTTGCCTGTGACGGACGCAATGTCCGTTGCCGAATACGTTCCCTCCGCGGGACCTTCCTCCGCGTCCACTGCTGCCATGGGGCCCATATTGCCAAGCGGCGCTGCCAGCAGCGCCAACGCCAGCAGAGACGCGATCATTGCCTGTCTCTTCATTGTCCTGTCTCCTCCTTTTTCCTCATATAAAATAGCTGATTTTCCGACATACTGTCTGTGATATACGTTTTTGCTTTTCTGCTATGTCAGCAAAATACAGAAGCTCCTATATATCAGCGTTGTCAGCATCAATGTAGCATCTGCCGCCGCGAGCTGTCAACTGTCCTGCAGAGAGCCATTGCCTGCAAAGCCCGTATTTATCAGCTTTAGCAAGCACAATAAATTTCTGTTTTTGTATTGCTAATATATACTATCATCTTCTTTGTACTGGTATGCTGGCCCGTTTTCAGGGGATAAGGGCACGGGTGAGAAATGCCTTCCAAACTTAATGGCAAAACCAGTTGATAAACCCGTCCGGGTTCGGTATAATTATTATGGTGTAGTAAATTGTTTGCTGGCTTGTGATATATGGGGGATGGATATGGCAAAAATCCTGATTATAGAAGACGATACGGATATCAACAATCTGCTGGCGAGAATCATGAGAGAGCAGGGCTACGAGGCGGTGCAGGCTTTTTCCGGCACCGAGGGACGGCTGCGGCTTGAGAGGGAGAGGTATGATCTGCTGTTGTTGGATCTGATGCTGCCGGGTATGATGGGTGAGGAGCTGATACGGGAAATCCGCCTCACTGACCCAGATCTGCCGATTATCGTGCTGTCCGCCAAATCTGCATTGGAGGACCGAGTGTCTGTACTGGAGCTGGGAGCGGACGATTACCTGGTGAAGCCCTTTGCCGCGTCGGAGGTGGCGGCGCGGGTGGCGGGATGTCTGCGCCGCAGCGTCCGACGGCAGGAGCTTCAGGCCCAGGAAAAGGAGAAAGTGCTGCATTTCAAGGACTTGACACTGGATACAGAGCGGCGCGAGGTGCGGGTGCGTGGGGAGCTTTTGAGTCTGACAGGCCATGAATATGACATTTTGTATATATTGATGCAGGAGCCGGGCAAGGTGTATTCGCGGGAGCGGCTGTATGAGCTGGTCTGGCAGGGCGGCTACTATGGGGAGGACAATACCGTCAACGTACATGTGAGCAATCTTCGCAAAAAGATTGCCGCAGTGGACGAAACGGATTATATCGCCACGGTGTGGGGAATCGGATTTCGCATGGCATAGAGGAATGCAGGGAGAAAGGGATTAAAAATTTATTGCCTATCATGGGGAAAAACGATATATTATATTTATAGAGAGGAATGTACGGGAAAGAGAGGTGGATTATGGCCAGGACGATAGGCATTGGACGTCAGGATTTTGAAAAGATCAGGAACGATAACAGTTTTTATATTGATAAGACGGACTTCATCAGACAGTGGTGGGAAGAGGGAGATGATGTGACGCTGATCACCCGACCCAGACGCTTTGGCAAGACGCTGAACATGAGTATGCTGGAGCAGTTCTTCTCGGTGGATTACGCGGGGCGCGGCGATCTGTTTGAGGGGCTTGCCATCTGGCAGGAGGAGAAATACCGGCAGTTGCAGGGGACTTACCCGGTGATTGCGCTCAGCTTTGCGGATATCAAGGAGACTACCTTTCATGGCGCCAGGAAGAGGATTGGTCAAATCATTACGGAGCTGTATAACCGGTTTGATTTTCTGTTAAGCAGTGTTATCCTAAATGAGAATGAAAAGGCATTATTCCGTAAGATTGCTGCGGGGGGTGCGGAGGATGAGGAAACCGGCTCCCTGAAAACGTTGTCCAATTTTCTGATGCAACATTATGGCAAGAAAGTGATTATCCTGCTGGACGAGTACGACACGCCCATGCAGGA
>JAMPGX010000026.1 GCA_023663725.1 bacterium
CCCACCGGCGCGCTCAATTCCAGGACGGGACTGCATGTACTGGACACATTGACAGAATTTAACCGGCAGGGACAGAGCGTGGTCATGGTCACCCACGATATGCGGTCGGCGCGGCGGGGCAACCGCATACTGTATCTGAAGGACGGCGTGATCCTGGGCGAGTGCGATCTGGGTAAATATGTACACGGAGATGCGAAGAGACATGAAAAACTCTCAGCATTCCTGACGGAAATGGGGTGGTAGTGTGAGAAGAGCGTTACTTTTGGCACGTTCCAATTTGCGCCGGGCCAAGGGGCAGACCGTCTCCATCGCGGTGCTGATCCTGCTGGCGGCGGCCATGCTTAATATATGGCTGATGTTATCTATGGATTACAAGCAGAATTTTGACCGCTGCCATGACCGTCTTCATGCGGAGCATGTGACTCTGGTGATGAGCGGCGATCCCGAAGCAGTGCGTCCTTTCCTACGCCACACGCTGGGGGAGGATGCGCAGGTCACGGATTATGATATGGGAGATTCCCTGTCGATGGTGGGCAGCTTTGCTTACAACGGAGGCGAGGCCAACACGGAACTGGTGTTTCTGGAAAAGGAGGAGGCGCTCTCCCGCAGTGTGGGCAGAGTGGAAATCGTGGAGGATAGCAATATAGGCAGCGGCGTATATCTGCCGATGCTGTACAAGACGGGAGACATTGATATCGGAAAAACCATCGAGCTGAAGATCGGCAGCAATACGATGGAGTTCACGGTATGCGGGTTCTTTAACAGCGTTATGGCCGGTTCCCACAACTGTGTCCTGTGCGAGTTTCTGCTGACACAGGACCAGTACAGGGAACTGGAGGATAAAGGATATGCTCTCGAAAGCACATTGCTTTCGGTTCGGATTGCGGACAGATCAGCCAGCGAGGATTACGAGGCAGTGCTGAAAAGAAAAGTGTCGGCACAGTTTCCCGATGCCAGAGTTTCCAGCAATTCCTATGTGCTGGTCACAACCTCCCGCTATATTTCTCAGATGATCTGTTCGGGGATTGTCAGCGCCATGGCATTTTTTATCCTGCTGATTGCCCTGGTGGTCATCGCGTCCAATATCGGGAACTATATACAGGAGAACATGAAGAATCTGGGGGCGCTTAAGGCGGTGGGATATACCAGCAGGCAATTGGTTGGCAGCCTTCTGCTGCAATTTACGGGAATATCCCTGCTGGTGGCGGCGCTGGGCGTAGGACTATCCTATCTGCTGTTTCCTTTTCTCAACGACATGATGATCTCCCAGACGGGTATTCCCTATGAGGTGCGTTTTCTGCCCCTGCCCTGTCTGCTGACTCTGCTTGCGCTGGGAGCGGCGGTGTCCCTGGTGGTATGGATCTCTTCCCGCAGGATCAAAAAGATCGACCCGATCCTTGCGCTGCGTCAGGGCATACGGACTCATAATTTCCGGAGAAACCATGTGCCGCTGGAGAAAACCGGAGCGCCGCTGCAACTGGCGCTGGCGCTGAAAAATACGCTCTCAGGGGCGCGTCAGAATGTGACCGTGTGCGTGACGATGCTGGTGCTGTCGCTGGTGGTGGTATTTTCAGGACTGATGATCGAAAATATGATTGTGGATATCAGGCCTTTCCTGTACATGGTGGTGGGCGAGATGGCGGATTCCTGTATAAATGTCAACGCGGGGATCGAGGAGGAGTTTCTCAGGGAGATGGAGGCGGACGCGGACGTAGAGAAGATTTATCTGTATCATATGATGAATGTGAGCCATTCGGACGGTGCGGAATTGATGGCGTCGCTCTGCGACGATTTTACAAAGGTAAACAACCAGGGGGTCTGTATAGAGGGGCGTTTTCCCATATATGACAATGAGACTGCCATAGCGGTGAAATATGCCAGAGAAAAAGGACTGGAGATCGGTGATGAGATCACGCTGACCGTGGGGGAGCGGGAGGCAGATTATCTGATCACGGGCTATACGCAGCTTACGAACAATCTGGGTAAGGACTGCCTTTTCACCAGGGAGGGATATGAGAAACTGGGAGATTTGCAGAATCTGAGCTTTTATATCAATCTTGGAGAGAGCGTGGATCTGGAAAGCTTTCATGAGAGGGTAAAAGAGCGGTATTCGGGGGATATCAATACCATGATAGATATACGGTCCATTATATCGGGTACGGCGTCGGTATACGTTACTCTGCTGACGATCATAGTATGTGCTATTCTGCTACTGAGCGTGGTGATCATCGCGTTCGTGTTGTACCTGTTGGTGAGAACCATGTTAAACCGCAAAAAGCGCGATTATGGCGTGTTGAAGGCCCTGGGATTCACCACCGGCCAGCTGATCCTGCAGACGGCCTTGAGTTTCATGCCTGCCATGATCCTGTCCACCGTCTTGGGGCTTATAGTGTGCAGTCTGTTGATCAATCCTTTGATGGCGGTGTTTCTCGGCGGTATCGGTATCATGAAATGTACCTTTGTCGTGCCAGGCGGATTTATCGTGGCGGCGGGCGTGGGGCTGGTGACGCTGGCCTTTGGGATCGCTTGTCTGCTGTCCCTGCGAATCAGGAAAATCGCTCCCTGTGCGCTGCTAAACGCGGAGTAGAGGTCACTGGGGGAACGGAGGTTTTTCTAAAGTCAGCAGTTGTTCCTTTCTGTCTGTTCCCCCGGCGTATCCCGTCAGACTGCCGTCTGTTCCCAAGACTCGGTGACAGGGAATGAGGATGGATATTTTGTTGCGGCCAACTGCCCCGCCCACCGCCTGCGCGGACATATGGGGAAGTCCTCTCTGTCTGGCGATGATTCGGGCGATCTCTCCATAGGTAGAGGTCTTCCCGTAGGGAATCTGGCACAGAATCTCCCAGACAGCGAGTTGAAAGGGTGTGCCGATCATATGGAGAGGTGGGCAGAAGGGCGGTTCCTTGCCCGAAAAATAGACCTCCAGCCATTCTTTCGTCTGCGCAAGGATGGGCGTATCTGCTTCCTGGTGTTTGGGGTCGAGGCCGTTTGCGTAATGTTTTGCTCTGTCAAACCAAAGACCGGTCAGGCCGGTATCGTCGGCGGCAAGGAGGATATCGCCCAAGGGCGAGTGATAATGAGTCGTAAAATGCATTTTGGTTTTCCTTTCTTTATTGAAAAAAAGCAAGTATGCTTTGTATTCCTATAAGGGCCTGTTCGTCCGCTGCGGCGGGCCTTGTGTTTGTGCCGTGGGAGCATACGGCCTCATGTATATTCTGGCAGTTCATATGGCGCAGGAGGGTGCAGGCCGTCTCATAGGCTTTGTCCATGTGACAGTCCCCTCCACCCACCAGCAGAACAGCACCCTTTTTGGGTTTTGGTATGGGCTGTTCGCCCCGAAAAAATCTGGCGCAAAAGTAGGTTTGCAACCGGCTTCCTACATCCAGCAGTTTGCCGGTCAGCTCGGAGAAATAGATGGGGGAGGCGATCAGGATATTGTCGCACTGCTGTATATAATCGTAGATCTCCTGCATCTCATCCTCGATGGCGCAGCCGGAATGTTCCCAGCAATAGCGGCAGTCCATGCAGGGGCAGATAGCACAGTGGTATGCGTCCAAGACCTTGTATTCTCCCAGAAGGCCCTCTGTGACAATGCGGATCAGGCTGGCCGTGTCGCCGTTTGTCCGTGGGGAGCCGTTTAAAATCAGCGTTTTCATGTCCTGTACCTCATTTCTGCTCTGGTGAGTGTCTGTCGTTTACAGTATAGAATATTTTAGTGGAAATGGCAATTGAGACATTGCCTGTATTTTTATCAGAAAAAATGTGATATACTGAAAAAACAAAATTCAGGAAATTTTATTATGACATACCTTGTCAGGTTTTCCCTGTTACAATGAAGAAAATGTTTCGCACAGCCCTCATCAGAGGAGCGGCGGAACACAGATCAAGGAGGGATAGTGTGAAAAATGAATTTTTCACACGGCGATTTGTGTCTGCGCGCTGCTTGCCACAAAGTCGCTTATGCGCAAAGAGCAGCGCAGAAATGAGGATTAATATGGGAAGAGCGACAACGAAAGCGGAATTACTCACCAGCTCGGAGGAAAAATTCCAGGAGTTAAATGAGCTGATCCAGACATTGACGGAAAAGGAACTGGCCACTGCCTTTGATTTCACCAAGATGAAATCCAAAACCCAGGCCCATTGGGGCAGGGACAAGAACCTGCGGGACGTGCTGGTACATCTTTATGAGTGGCACCGTCTGCTGTTGGACTGGGTGAGCGCCAACAGGGAGGGCGAGAGCAGACCGTTTTTGCCCGCCCCCTACAACTGGAAGACCTATGGGGACATGAATCGGGAATTCTGGAAAAAGCATCAAAATACTACTCTGGAGGCGGCGAAGGAGATGTTGGAGCAGTCTCACAGGGAAGTGATGGCGTTGGCGGAGAGCCTTACGGAGCGGGAGCTGTTTGAGAAGGATGTGTATCCCTGGGTGGGCGGCAGCGTGCTGGGCTCGTACTTTGTATCCAACACGACCAGCCACTATGACTGGGCGATCAAAAAGCTGAAGGCCCACAGAAAGAATTGTAAGGAGTAAAGGAGACGCCGCCCATGCAGGAGAGCAGGCTGTTTAAGATCATATATTATCTGCTTGGCAGAGGGCAGGCCACGGCTGCGGAGCTGGCAGAGCGGTTCGAGGTGTCTGTCAGGACAATCTATCGGGATATGGACGTGCTCAGTCAGGCGGGGATTCCTATCTATGCCGAGCCGGGCAGAAACGGCGGCATATCTCTGTTGGACAACTTTGTGTTGGACAGGGCAGTGTTGTCCGAGCAGGAGAGACAGGACGTCCTGGCTGCTCTGCAGAGTTTGACGGCGGCGGGCAATCCTCTCGATAGAGATACGCTCAATAAGCTGTCGGCGGTGTTTCGGTTGCCGGCGGATAACTGGTATGAGGTGGATTTTTCCAGATGGGGAGTGGATAACGGGGACAACGAGAAATTTGAGGCGTTAAAAAAGGCGGTAATCCGCCGCAGGTGCGTCCAGATCAGCTATGTGGGGGCTTACGGCGGGGAGAGCAGCCGCAAAATCCACCCGCTGAAGCTCATGTACAAGTCCAGGGCCTGGTATGTGAAAGCATACTGCACGGAAAAAGAGGATTTCCGGCTGTTTCGGCTCAGTCGTATCACAAGATGGGAGCTTCTGGACGAAGAATTTACCCCTGAGTCGTGGCCGGAAACTCCGCAGCAGGGGGGGACCTATGAGCAGGAACCGGTAGTGTTGCGCTTTTCCCAGGAGGCCGCTTATCGGGTCTATGATGAGTTTGATGTGAGCCATATCCAGAAGCAGGAGAACGGAGATCTGCTGGTATCCGCCCCCATGCCGCAGGACGGGTGGCTCACGGGCTTTTTACTGTCCTTTGGGGCGCAGGTGGAGGTGATCAGCCCCAACTATCTCAGGGAGGTGCTTGTCAGGGAGGCTCAGGCGATCCTGGAGAAAAATCTGAGTACCCGCTGAAGCGGGCTGTTCGAAAAACGCCGGAAACAGGCGTCTTAGGGAGATACTTATGCATTATGTACAGGCAAAAGGAATATTGTCCGCTCAGAATGGAATGAATCTGTATCGCGGCTGTACCCACGGCTGCATTTACTGTGATTCCCGGAGCAGATGCTACCATATGGAGCATGCTTTTGAAGATATCGAGGTCAAAGAAAACGCGATAGAGCTGTTGGAGAACGCGCTGAGGCGCAAACGCAGGAAATGTATGATTGGCACGGGGGCCATGACAGACCCCTACATCCCTCTGGAGCTGGAATTGGGTTATATGCGAAAGGCTCTGTCCCTCATAAGCCAGTATGGATTTGGCGTGGCGGTGCAGACGAAATCAGACCATATCCTGCGGGATATGGACTTATTGCAGGAGATCAACAGACAGGCCAAGTGTGTGGTGCAGATAACGCTGACCACCGCCGACGAGGAGCTGTGCAAAAAGCTGGAGCCCAATGTCTGCACCACGAGAGAGCGCTTTGCGGTGCTGAAAAAAATGCGGGACGCCGGTATCCCTGCGGTGGTGTGGCTCTCGCCGATCCTGCCCTTTATCAACGACACGGAAGAGAATATCTTAGGCATTCTGGAACTGTGCATCGAGGCCAGGGTCTACGGCGTGATCTGCTTTGGCATGGGCCTTACGCTGCGGGAGGGAAACAGGGAGTACTACTACAGTCAGCTGGACCGTATGTTCCCTGGCCTGAAGGAAAAGTATATGCGGCGGTACGGATACCGTTACGAGGTGGGCAGTCCCCGCAGCAGGAAACTGATGGCACTGTTCCATCAGAAATGTGAGGAAAATGGGATCGTCCACGACAATGGACAGATCTTTCAGTATATGCATACCTTTGAGGATAAGCGGGCGGGAGAGCAGATGAGCCTGTGGGAGTAGCAAGCGTTATAGAAAACCAGCATGAAATTTTAAACAAGACATACAGACGTCATGTTTGGCCTGCTACAATTGGGTACATAAATTTCTTCTACAGGGAGGTAAACTATGATGAATGAGGTTTTTGAAAAGGCAAGGGCATTTATGTACCGCAACGCCAGGCCGTTGGACATGGCGCGTTTTCAATATCATTTTGAGAACGGCAGTAAGGAGGCGGTGCTGAACGCGCTGTCTTACTATCAGAATGAGGATGGCGGTTTCGGACACGCTGTGGAGCCGGACTGCTGGAATCCCCATTCCGCGCCGTTGCACAGCAGCACGGCGGGAGATATCATCCGAGAGATCGACTGTGAGGACGCGGGGCATCCTGTGATTCAGAAGCTGTTGAAGTGGTATGCGAGTGGCGACTGCTTCAATGGGAAGACATGGGAGCTGGTGGTGGCAAGCAACAACGATTATCCCCATGCTCCCTGGTGGCACACGGGCAGCGTAAGCTCCTGTCATACGGATTACAACGGCACGGCGCAGATTGCGGGTTTTATTCTCCGCTACGCACAGCCGGGCAGCGACTTGTATCGGCTGGGAGCGCGCATTGCTAATGAGGCGGTGGACGCGCTGGAGCCCTCAGAGCTTGAGGATGTACACACCTGCGCCTGCTATGTGCATCTGCTGGAATACATCGTCAGGGCGAGGGCCACGGAGCAGTTTCCCTGTGAGCTGCTGGAGCGGCGGCTGCATGAGGCGGTGAAGAGACTGATCACGGCGGACACCTCCCAGTGGGGCGGCTATGTGTGCAGGCCCTCTCGGTTCATGAATTCCCGTGACAGTGCATTCTACCCCGAAAACAGGGAGTTGGCGGAATATGAGTGCGGACATATCAGGAGAACGCAGCTTGCGGACGGTTCCTGGGACATCCCCTGGGGCTGGGAAGGCTATCCGGAGGCCTGGGCAGTCAGCAAGAACTGGTGGAAAGGACAGGTGATCCTTGAGAATCTGCTGTATCTGAAAGGGTTCGGGGAGATTTAGAGAGGTAGTGCAACCGTTGGTTGAGAAAAATACGAAGGCTGGGTGCTTGCGGGAGCGCTGCGGTTTTGCTGTGGCTGCGGCTACCGCGCTGTATACCAAGTACGGCAAGACCTGCAGCTATTGCTATGACAGGCGTGTGGCGGACAGCAGAGGGCGGATGCTCTGCGGACATACGCTGCAGGACGGAGAGAGAGTGGTGATCGTGGATGATGTGATGACCTCCGGCGCATCCGTGGAGGAGCGGATAGAGCAGCTTCGCTGTCAGGCAGATATTCGGGTGGCGGCGGTAATCGTCATCGTGAACCGCAGGAATCAGATGCCCGCAGGCATTCCGTCCGGCGAGGAACGGATTCTGGAAAAATACGGCGCGAAGGTGTATTCTTTGATCACAGACGAGGACATTGACGCGGCATTGCGGGAGCGGATCATTTAGTATACTCATTAACGATTAGATTTTCCTTTCTGCACAGTGCATGTTGCCTGATTATGCGACATGTGCTGTGCGGAAATTGGAAAATCTTAACGTTAATCAGTATAGCAGTAATACAGCCCTTGTTCCTATAGCGGGAATGAGGGCTGGATCATTTTTGCCAGTTAGCGGATTCTATCAATTCAAAATTTCGCGGCTAGTGCGCGGAGAAAACTATTCAGATTATCATCAATGAAATATCTGTTGCAAATTATGGTGAGTCATACTAGACTAAAGATTAGACAGACTGCATAGGAGTCTGGACCGACTGGGGGATAATGATAGGGGCGATCAGAAAGGAATAGATGACCTTTAGAGTCTCATTCAATTACACGACGTCCAAAAGTGTGATAACAGGTACATAAGGAAATAGGGGGCACAGGGCACCTTGTCCCCGTGAAGGTCAGGTGCCCTTGTCCCACTCAATGGCAGCGCCATCGACGTGGACGCGCCATTGCGCATCGGTGAGGACGTCCGCTATTTCGCGCAGGCACTTTAACCACCAATCCAGAACGTTGAAAATAAGTTCCATATCCTCGGCGGGCGGTAACTTTGTGGCGCCGGAAAAAATGACGATTGGCTGTCCATCGGCAGGGGAAGGGCTTTCTGCGGGCTCATATATGCAAAAACTTTCATATAATTCGCCAAACGGATACTGAGAGTTATAACGGTCGGCGATTTCGTTGCAGGCAGATTGTTCCTGCGGTGTAATTGGCCTTGTTCTTTCGGCTTCATAATAGAGTGATACGGACATGCTGGAGCCTCCTTCCGGTTTGTGGAGCATGACCGTCAATCTGCGTTGCGGCCCATGTTTTATATTACTGTACCAGACAACTGAAGCGGCGTCAAGCCCTAAAATATGCGATAACCGCGCGGCAGATATCTATTCATTGCCAGAGGGAGAGCGCACAGAGCTGATAGACGGACAAAGGATGTCAGGGTAGGCGAAGCTATGACGGAGCATACGCATACACATGAAAAAGGAGATAACTGATGAAAAATAGTAAAGCGATAGTGTTAGCGCTGTTGGCAGCGGTATTTTACGCGATCAATGTGCCAGTGTCGAAGCTCCTGCTGCAAAAGGTAGAGCCGACGATGATGGCGGCGCTCCTGTATCTTGGGGCGGGAATGGGAATCGGAATACTGTCTCTGTTTCGCAGAAAAAAGGATGTGCAGGGAGAAAAGCTGTCCCGCGGCGATATGCCGTTTGTGATTGGCATGATCGTTCTGGATATTGCCGCGCCGATCTTTTTGATGATGGGAATCCGTCTGGGTACTTCCGCCAATGTATCTCTGCTGGGCAATTTTGAGATCGTGGCGACAACAGTGATTGCGCTGTTTATCTTCAGAGAGGCAGTGTCAAGGCGCCTGTGGGCCGCGATAGCGCTTATCAGCTTATCCAGCGTCATGTTATCCTTTGGGGGTATGGAGAGCCTGCATTTTTCTCAGGGCTCGCTGCTTGCTCTGCTGGCGACAGTGTGCTGGGGCTTTGAGAACAATTGTACCAGAAAGATATCCTCCAAAAGCACCTATGAAATCGTGGTGCTGAAGGGCATATTTTCCGGACTTGGCTCGCTGGCGATAGCTTTTCTTCGACGGGAGAGCATACCGCCAATCGGCTCTATAGGGGCCGCGCTGCTGTTGGGCTTTGTCGCATACGGACTCAGTATCTTCCTGTATGTGCGGGCACAGAACACTCTGGGGGCGGCGAAGACGAGCGCCTATTACGCGGTGGCACCATTTGTCGGCGCGTTTCTCTCCTTCGTATTCCTGCAGGAGAAGCTGTCAGGCATGTATCTGGCTGCGCTGGCGGTAATGCTGTCAGGCTCGGCTCTGGCGGTTGCGGACACGCTGATTCGCAAACACTCGCACCCGCATCAGCATACATTCACACATACCCACGACGGCTCCACCCATATCCACACCGTCACGCATACCCATGAACATGCCCATTACCTGACGGATGGCAGGCATGGGCATCGACACACGAGAGCGGAGCTTGCCCGCGAGGTAGGGGCTCTGTGAAGCTGGCGTTTACCCACTGCTTTTACCGCTCGGATTTACCTGTTTTTTTGATCTGCCAAGAATGAAAAGCATCAACAATAATACGATTGGAAACACAAGGCCGACGCTCATTCCGATACGGATATTGTCTCCCGCATACTGTGTGACGCGACCGACGATACCCGGTCCGATGCTCCCGCCCAGATCTCCCGCCATAGCGAGCAAGGCAAACATAGCGGTTCCGCCCGCGGGGAATCTCTCGGACGAGATACTGATTGTTCCGGGCCACATAATGCCGACAGAAAAACCGCACATCATACAGCCGATAAGTCCCAGCAATGGATTCGGGGATATCGCGGCGAGGAGATAACATATCACACAGAGGATTCCTGAGCCTGTCATATACTTCATCAGATCCATTCTCCCGCCATTTTTGCCAAAAATGATACGGCTGATTCCCATCGTGACAGCAAACATACAGGGGCCAGCCAGATCGCCCACTGTTTTTGACAGGCCCAGAGCAGCCTCCGCGTAGGCGGATGCCCATTGCGCCATGGCGAGCTCAGATGCGCCGGAGCAGATCATCAGGCAAATGGCTATCCAGAACAAAGGGTTCCGGAAGAGTTCCCTGATCTCCATTCCGCGCCCCCCGTCTACCAGATGCTCAATGGGGCATGTCGCAAAATTATAGATGTTGACAGCCGGAATAAGCGCCCACAGCGCAGCCAGCCATTTCCAGCTGTCCATCCCAAATATGAGAAAGAATACCGTTGAAATCAATATTGTTCCCACCGATCCCCAACAGTAGAAGGAATGGAGCAGGCTCATAGTCGCCTCCTTATTCTCAAACGGACATGCCTCTACAATAGGACTCACGAGCACCTCTATCAATCCGCTTCCTATGGCGTACAGAATTACGCTGCCTGTGATTCCGATGAACGGATTCGGTGAAATGTCCGGCAGAAATGCCAGTCCGATCAGTCCGGCGGCAGCGCACACCTCGGAGGCTACAATACATACGCGGTAGCCGATCCTGTCCACAAATCTGGCGCAAAACAAATCTACCAAAAGCTGTGTAAAGAAAAAGCATATGGAAATCCAAGCGATTTTTCCAAGAGAAATCTGGTAGTCAATATGGAATTTAAGGAATAGCAGCGGTGCAAAATTGGCTGCAATCGCCTGTGTGATAAACCCCAGGTAACAGGCTATTTTGGTTTTACGATAGTCAGGCATAATCAGTGCGGAGTCCTTTCTAATGTCATTTGTTCCCCAATCATTTTTCGCTGTTTTCAGTCATCCAGCTTTATTGTATTATATAATATAGAGTTTTCCTTTTCATTGATCTATATCGGATATTTGTTGTATAATATCGTAAGAAGTAATCTGGGGGAGGCTTGACTATGAATTTTAACACATCCTACAACAAGATCATGACAGACGAAAATCTGATGGAAACGGTGCAGCATGGCAGCAATGGCTATCCGTTTCATTTTTATTATGACAATCTGGCCCTGTTTGATTTCAACTGCATTGAATGGCACTGGCACACCGAGTTGGAGTTTGTGTATATAGAATCGGGAACCGTGAACTTCTGGATTGGGGAAAAACAGTTCGCTCTGTCGGCGGGAAATGGAGTGTTCATCAACTCCAAAATTCTGCATCGCTTTTATTCCCCCGCAGAGGCGGTTATTCCGAATTTTGTGTGTATGCCCAACTTTATCGCCGCGCAGGAAAGCGTCATACACCGCAAATATGTCCTGCCGATTCTATCCTCCTCCCTGACTTTTCAGATTTTTCATGAAGAAATCCGCTGGCAGGCGGAGGCTCTGGCGATTATGAGGCAGATCATAGCCGCCCAGGACTGCGCCTCATCCTGTGAGCTGGCAACCGCCTCTCTGATGCAAAGGCTCTGGCTGGTACTATATGAGAACGCGGACATTCCCTGTAAGAGAGACCACATCAATGATTCGGCATCCTCTCAGGCAAGGGTGCAGTTGATGATGCAGTATATTCATGAGAATTATGCGCACGATCTCTCGTTGGATGACATCGCTGATCGTGCAGGGCTTAGCAAGAGCACAGTGTTGAATCTTTTCCGCCAATATTTACATATCACACCAATCAATTACCTGATCAATTATCGCCTGAATGAAGCCGCACAGCTGCTCTCCAGGACGGAGAAAAAAATAGCGACGGTTTCTGATGAGGCAGGCTTCAATCATGTAGATTATTTTTGCAGATTATTTAAAAAGCACTACCATCTGACACCTACGGAATACCGCGACAGAAAGCTTGCGGAACAGGAAGTGCATTCTGCATGAAAAAGCAGGGTTGACAGTTTTGTCTATACGTGATAGACTGTGACTATAGAGAATAGACATTGATGTGGAAAACATTGGATACTTGGACAGATCAGGGAGGACGAAGAGGATGGAGGAGTATACATTGGGACTGGTGGAGAGCCGTTTTGCGCAGATCGTGTGGGAGCATGCGCCGATGCCGATGACGGAGCTGGTGAAGCTGTGTGAGCAGCAGCTTGCGTGGAAGCGGACGACTACCTACACGGTGCTGAAGAAGCTGAGCGAGAGGGGCATTTTTGCCAATCAGGGCGGAACGGTGGTCGTGCTGATGGGCAGGGAGGAATTCTATGGCAGGCAGAGCGAAGCCTATGTGGAGCGCTCCTTTCAGGGTTCTCTGCCGGGGTTTCTGACGGCCTTTACCTCCAGAAGAAAGCTCAGTGAGGAGGAGATTCACAGGCTGCGGCAGATCATAGAGGAGAATCGATGATGGAAGAGTGGATGATGAGAGTGTTGACGGTCAGTGGCCAGGCGGCAGTCATCTTTGCGGTGCTGTTGGCGGTGCGGGGAGCGTTTACTCTGGGGCGGGTGCCGAAGAAATACAGCTATGCGCTGTGGGCGATCCTGTTTATCAGGCTGCTGCTGCCAGTGCAGCTGGAGAGCGGCTGGGGACTGATGCCCGGGGAGGGCAGGCTGGTCAGGGTGGTGGAGAGCATGCTGGATTCGGGGTCGAACAGGGAAGAGCTGTCCGAGGGGCAGGGGAATGTCTCAGGGCATCTCTCAGAGGGAGGAGGCAGTGCATGGCGGCAGGAGTCAGGCGGCGGGGAGGAGCAGCCGTGGAATACGCCGTCATATCAGGCAGCAGGGGAGAGCCATGCGCAGAACCAGGCTCCGCATACAGATAACGGACAGAACACGCCTGAGAACATAGGAGCTTTCGCTTCGGGAGGGGGAGCCGGATGGCGGATAGAAGTATGGCTGATCGGCATATGGGCGGCAGGAGCGGCGCTTCTGTGGGGATATGGAGCAACGTCCTATCTGCTGCTCAAGAGGCGGCTTCGCCTGTGTCTTCGACTGGAGGACTGCGGCGGCACAGGCAGTTGGCCAAGGTCTCCGGGAGGCAGAGCAGAGAGAGTATATCTGGCGGATGGTATCAGCACTCCCTTTGTGTTGGGCTTTGTCCGTCCTCGAATCTATCTGCCCTCGAATATGGGGGCGGAGTGTTACCCCTATGTGGCTGCCCATGAGCGCACGCATATCAGGCGCGGGGATCATCTGATGAAGCTGGGGGCTTATCTGCTCACCTGTCTGTATTGGTTTCATCCGCTGGTCTGGGCGGGGTATGTCCTGATGTGTCGGGATATGGAGATGTCCTGCGACGAGGCGGTGCTCGGGGAGCTGGGAAGGGACTGCAGAGGGGAATATGCGGACAGCCTGCTGCGCCTGACCTGTGGAAGTTATTATCCGGCGGGGGTTCCCCTGGCCTTCGGGGAGGGGGATACACAGGGCAGGATACGGCACATTATGCGCTATAAGAAGCCAGTCCTTCTGACGGCGGCCGGGGCTGTGGTGTTGATCGCTGTTCTGGCTGTGGCGCTGCTGACCAGTCCCCGTGAGGGCGACGGTCTGCCTCAAGGCTCATCGCCTGCTGGGGAGAAAGAGGAGATGGACGCCCAGGGGTCTGCGGCGCAACAGCCTACGGGCGACGGCGATGCGGCGGATTTTCAGGTGGCATACGCGGAGATAGAGTGCCCCAAACCGGTGCGAACGGGCTATACCTCCCTGGGTGCGGACGGCGCTATATTGGACTATGCGGATGAGAAGACGGTAATTTTCCACGGGTATTTTGGCCTGTATGTGTACTCTGTAGCTGAGAAAGAGCTTGTCGGGGCAGTGGATCTGCAGGCGCTGGGCTGCGGTGCGACCCAGGGCGACAATACCTGCCAGGTGCTCGTCAACAAGGGCGGGAGCAAGGTATATTTTTATCCGCTGAGTGGCATAGACATAGCGGAAAGGTATGTCGGGGACACCGAAGCCGAATCTGACAGAGAGGAGAATGGGCAGACAGTTGCCTGTTATGTGTATGAGGTATCCAGCGGTAAGCTGCGGGTCATGACCAGCAGTCTGTGGCAGCAGGCACAGTTTTATTCCCGCGACGGCCTCAGCGCTCTGACCGGAGAGGAGCTGAGCGGCTCGCAGGATACTTCCGGAGAAGCATCCTGGGATGTTTGCCGAGAGGTCTCATGGGAAGAGATCGGAATGGAACCGGCGGCGGGCTGGAGCTTTTACTCCGACTCCTGTATGAGCTTTCAGGGAGGAGACGACAGGAATTATGGGTATCTGGCCAGCGTCAGCGGGATGCTGGAGGACCTGGTATATGTGTGGGGCCCCAATTCCCGGCAGATTGGCGGAGGGATGAGCTATGTGCAGCTGTTCGGAACAAAGAGCAGCGTCGCCTCCTACGGGCCGGAGTCGTCAACGCAGTTGACGATAGACGGCGTGGAGCATGATCTCGCCAGGGAGATGACCAGAGTGCTCGTGGGGGATGAGGTGCTGGAGAACGCTGAGGGAGTGGAGCTCGTAAATGCCATTTGGGGGTTGTACAGTCTCGATGGCTGCTGGCTTGTGGAAGGGCATATCGGACCGGATCGCAGCACCTACAGCGTCTACAATCCGACAAAGGGGCAGTGGGAATGCCATATTCTGGGAAGCTGCCTTGCCTGGTGCGATCAGCCGGAGGGTCTGGAGAGACAAGGGGATAAGAGCAGGCTGTACTCCACTGGCATCTATGCGCTGGACAATGTGATCTACACGGTGCAGGGGGAACGTCTGACTGCGGTGGAGCTGGAGCAGGGGGAAACTATCATGGGCTTGGAATGCGCGGTGAACGAGGCGATCACGGAGGTGACAGTGGTGATCGCCACAGGCGAGGCGGAGAGCGGATATAGAACGAAAGAGTTTGGCTATTCCACGGTCATGCTGCGGTGGCATCCCGATTAATGAGCCGCCTGCTGCGCGGAGAGCCTTGGAAATAAATTTATTTACATCTATAAATGAATTGCGCGGGGAATCCGATATATGTATATAGGCATAATGCTGTGCAGATGCCATATGCCGGAGACCCGCGCAATTTTGTCTGTCACTGCTGCGAAACTTCTGTTTTGTCACTTGCTGATCTCCGTTTTGGATTTACAGCGTGAGGGGACTTGCCGGCTTATGCTGACAGGCGTAACCGTTCGTGAGTATTCGATGATGAGAGAAATATGCTTTCCGCCCGTTTCATGCGGGGCCTGGAAAGGGAAAGAGGTAGAGATGGGAGAGATCACGCCCAGCGAAAATGAATGGCTGGTAATGGAGGTATTGTGGGCCCACGAGGGGACTATGACGGCGGCGGAGATTATCGGGCAGCTGACAGGAAAGACGGAGGTGAGCCAGAAGACGATACGGGTTATGCTGAACCGCCTGCTGGCCAAGGGAATGGTGACTTACAGGGTGGATGAGAAGGATGCCAGGATCTATCACTATCAGGCGGCCAGGACCAAGGAGGAATGTCTGCGGCTCAAGAGCAAGCGCTTTGTCAGCCATTATTTTGGCGGCAACGCTTCACTGGCAGTGGCCAGCTTCCTCAAGTCGGCGCAGATCAGCAGGGAGCAGCTCGAGGAGCTGGGCAGCCTGGTGGAGAGTCTGAAGGACCAGAAATAGCCCGCCAAAGCGGGCGGACGGGAGTTTGTGTGAAGAGAAGTTCTAATGCTCACAGCATAGGCTGTTTCGCAAAGAACTTCTAAAGCTTCACACCGAAGAATGCCTGAAATGCGGCATTCTTCATCCTGATTTGAGAGCCCGCTAAAGCGGGCGGACGGGAGTTTGTGTGAAGAGAAGTTCTAATGCTCACAGCATAGGCTGTTTCGCAAAGAACTTCTAAAGATTCACACCGAAGAATGTCTGAAATGCAGCATTCTTCATCCTGATTTGAAAGCCCGCCAAAGCGGGCGGACGGGAGTTAGTATGAGAGTGTGGGAGTGGGCGGATATGCTGCGGCGTCTCGCAATATTTACCTGTCAGTACAATTTTAGCAAGTGTATGCGCACCGCTGTATGCGGGCTCGTTGCCATGCTGCCGCTGCTGCTGGCGTGTGCCGTCAGGCGAAGGAGGGCAGGCAGATGGGCGGATGCGGGCTTTTACAGTTGGCTCCTCCTGTTGCCGACGGCACTGACAGGTATGAGCAGACTGTTTTACCAGCATTTTAGCTATAGGCTCACAGAGGCAATCAACAGACTGGGAGCGTCCTGGGTCAGCGGCGTGTATATTGCGGTGATGCTGGCGCTGGCAGGCTGGTGGCTGTGCAGAAGGAGGATGCTCAACCGCCAGGTGAGAGCGCTTCCCTGTTGGCGCCATCCGCAGGAGGGGCGTTTCGGTGACAGGACTGGCTGGCAAAGCTGTTTTCGGCAGGTGACGGCGGGCGATTGTCTGGGACTGGCCCGGTGGTATCTAAACAGGGTGCGGGTCTATGTCAGCGAGGAGGAGAGCAGTCCCTTTTGCGGCGGAGTGCTGCGTCCCTATATCGTGATGCCGGAGGCGTATCTGGAGCCTCAGAGGGGTGTCCGCCCTTGCCCAGAGGGGGGAAAAGCCTGTCAGGAGGACAGAAAAACAGCTCTGCGGCGCCGTCTGCGCCATCGCGTCTCTGCGGGGAGCGTATCCGGTGAGAGACGTCTGACCAGGCAGGGCGAGGTGTTGCTCTGCCATGAGCTGCTGCATTTGAAGTACGGACATATCCTCTGGCTCAATCTGTTTGCCCTTCTCCGGATCTATTGGTGGGCTAACCCTTTGATCTATCTCTGTGAGAAATTGCTGCAGCAGGACATGGAGCTGGCCTGTGACGAGGGCAGCCTGTACTATACGGCGGCAGGGGAGAGGGAGTATGGCAGGCTGCTGCTCTCGGTGGCGGCGGGTCAGACCTCGGCAAAGCCTGTCGGTGCGGCTTCCTTTCTGAGGGACAGGGACTATCATTCTCTGAGGAGCCGCATCGAGCGCCTGCGGAGAGAAGGAGGACAACAGTATTCCAGACGTCACAGATTCCTGAGCTGGGGCTGCACCATGGCGTTGACCGTAGGTCTTCTGGCGGTGACCATGACCTCCTATCCCCGCTACACTCGGATGTCGGAGCTGGTGTTGTATGACGAGGATCTGCAGATGATCTGTAACAACTCCCCGCAGCTGCGGGAGGCGGTGCAGGTGGTGGACGGTTATCTGCGGATTGATGCCAGGCAGATGGATGACTGTCTGGCGGAACTGGAGGTAGCGGGGAATTACGTCTACTTAGGCTATGACACGATCATGAAGGTGCCGGGAGCGGGAGGCGGCGGCAACGTGGGAATGATTGCTGTCGGAGACTATGAGGATATCTTCTATTTGCGCGCGGAGACCTGGGAGAATGATTTTCTGGAATTTTTCCTCAAATATCTGCTATAGCACAAAACGGACATAGTCGTTTGGTGCAAAAAGACTTGCCTGTATCCGGTGTGTGCCGATATGCTATACGGAAGGCTTGCGATAAAAGGATTGACAATATTATTTGGGCAGCCGCGCGCAGCGCTTGTGGCAATGCCTGGCGAGGGGAGAACGGATAAGTGACATTTACATTTGTGGAGGGGGCTGTAACTCTTCAACCGGAGGAAATTCTCTATATTGAGACCAGCAGACATAAGAACATATTTCACACATCAGATCGGACCTACAGCATCTACCGCAAGATGGACGAGATCGAGGCGGACATGGCGGGGATGGGATTCCTGCGGTGTCATCAGAGTTTTCTGGTGAATATGCGCTATATTCAGAAGATCAGCAGCTATGTGATGACGCTCGTCACCGGTCAGGAATTGTCTGTGCCCAAGGCCAGATACAGGGAGGTTAAGCAAAAATATGCCGAATATTGCCTGAGCGCGGAGTCATCAATCAGCAATTGAGTGGCACACATTTCATTTCAATCAGCAATTGGGTGACAGGAGCTATGTTTTCCGCTAAAATAAAGTTACATAGTAAAGCTTGACCGCGGAGAGCAGAAATTATGTCACGAAACCTAATATAGCCCTGAAATGCAGACAGAGCGCTGACGTGTCGGGGCGGAATTGAGCAAGGAGGATAAGCTGATGGAAATAGGGAATGTGATCAAGGAGTATAGAGCTTTGAAAAATATGACGCAGGAGGAGCTAGGGGCTGCGCTGTTGGTGACACCGCAGGCAGTATCGCGGTGGGAGACAGGGATATCTTATCCAGATATCGCCATGATACCGGAAATTGTCAAGGTGTTGGGGGTGTCTGCGGATCAGCTTCTGGGGTGCGGTAGCCCTGCGGCGGACGGAGACGGGGAGCAGCCGCCTGTGCTGGAGTATTCGGAATTGGTGGCATCCGTGCAGGGGATTGAAGGAAAAGTGCTGAATCAGAGCCAGATTGACAGTATTTTCAATTATGTGCCGACCCCCATTCCGGCGGCGAAGACGGTGCTTACCGTCGATGACTCGAATTTTATGAGAATGATGCTGACGGATATGCTGAGCCATGAGCATCACAGGGTGATTCAGGCGGCAAGCGGCGAGGAGGGCCTGGAGATGTTAAAGGGTGAGACCTGCGGCGTCCCTGTCGATGTGTGTATCCTGGACATTAAGATGCCGGGCATGAACGGTCTGGAGGTTCTTGAAGTCATTAAGAGGGACTACCCTGATCTGAAGGTGATCATGTTATCGGCGCTGTGTACGGAGGAAATCGTGAAAAAAGCTCTGGAGCTTGGGGCGGACTCCTTTGTCGCGAAACCGTTTCAGGCAAGCTCACTCTTAGAGCGCATCTGACAGTGCAGAAGCCAATCGGTTATTATTACGGTTGGCTTCTTTTTTGTTGTTTTTTTGAAGATTTGTCGTTATAATAAAAATACAGGCCGTTTCCTGTCGGGGAAGATATCAGGCGGGCCGGTGGCAAATTTTACAACCTGATTCGAGTGCCCGCCGGAGCGGGCGGATGGGAGAAAAAATTGGGAATATTTGGAGCCAGGAAAAAGACGGGAGAGATCGATGCTCTGCTTCGCACGGTGGCCAACAGTCTGGCCAACAATTACAAGGACGCGGCCAGGGATGGATTGAAGGAGGCTGTGAGGCTCTTTGAGGCGTTGGAGGGAGAGCTGCCGGAGAGGGAGCGCCGGCGTATCAGCCAGCAGATTGACAGCTTCCAGGAGCAGATGAAGGGATACTCGCACTACAATCATATCGGGTGGTAGCGCGGAGGAAAGCTACTTAAAGAGAGGGTGATAGGATGAGACTGGTAATCATACGGCATGGAGATCCGGATTACGAGAAGGACACTTTGACAGAGAAGGGCTGGCGTGAGGCTTCGCTCCTGGCGGAGAGGATATCTCGGCTGGAAGTGAAGGAGTTCTATGTGTCCCCGCTGGGCAGGGCCAGAGATACGGCTTCCCTGACACTGGAGAAAATGGGGCGGACGGCGGTGGAATGTCCATGGCTGAGAGAGTTCGCTCCTCAGATCATGCGGCCGGATGTGCCGGAACACCCCATGATCTGTTGGGACTGGCTGCCCCAGGACTGGACGGAGGTGGACGAGTTCTATCGCCGCGACCTGTGGAGTACGCCTCCTGTGATGCGGGAGGCTGTGGCTGCGGATCCGACCACCGGTGAGCAGCGGGTAGGCATACAGGAGGAATATGACTGGGTGGTGCGGGGGTTTGATGAAGTCCTGGCAGAGCATGGGTATCACCGAAAGGGAGGGATATACCGGACCAAACAGTCCAATCGGGATACGCTGGTATTTTTTTGCCATTTTGGTGTAGAATGTGTATTGTTGAGTCATCTGCTGGGTATATCGCCCATGGTGCTGTGGCATGGCATGGCGGCGGCGCCCACCTCCGTTACCACAGTCTATACGGAGGAGCGCAGACGGGGCAAGGTATCTTTTCGCATGGCGGCCTTTGGGGATATCTCCCATCTGTATGAGGCTGGGGAAGAACCCTCCCGCTCCGCCCGCTTTTGCGAGGTCTACGACAGCAAGGCCAGACACGATTAATATGCCGATACGCATAGAGCTGAACGTGTCAGCCCACTGGTACACCGACGAGTGGCATATGATAGATATCCACATATATTAATCATAAGAGCGGTCGAGGGCAGGAGCGCGGGAGCGGACAGATAGGAGTATTGCATGCAGGTATTGACTGGATTGATGATTCCCTTTGTCGGGACCACATTGGGCGCAGCCATGGTGTTCCTGATGAAGAATGAAATGAATAGAAAGCTGGAGAAATTGCTTTTGGGATTTGCCGCCGGCGTGATGATCGCGGCGTCTGTGTGGTCGCTGTTGATCCCCGGCATCGAGATGGCCGAACAGCAGGGCAAGATTGCCTGGATACCGGCCACGGTGGGCTTTTTGCTGGGAATGTTCTTCCTGCTGGCTCTGGATAGTCTGATTCCCCATCTGCATTTGGACAGCAGTAAGCCTGAGGGGGTAAAGACAGGCATGGGGAAGACGGCCATGCTGGTCTTTGCGGTAACGCTGCACAATCTGCCTGAGGGCATGGCGGTGGGCGTGACTTTTGCCGGAGCAATGATGGGAAACACAGGGATATCCATGGCGGGAGCCTTCGCGCTGGCTGTGGGTATCGCCATACAGAATTTTCCGGAGGGCGCTATTATCTCTATGCCTCTTAAGAGCAGCGGACAGGGTATTTCCAAAGGCAGGGCATTCTATTATGGCATGCTTTCCGGTCTGGTGGAGCCTGTTGGCGCATTGATTACCATATTGTTGACCAATCTGGTGGTTCCTTTCCTGCCCTATCTCCTGTCCTTTGCGGCGGGCGCCATGGTCTATGTGGTGGTGGAGGAGCTGATTCCGGAATCTCAGTCAGGGGAACACACCAATATTGGGACGATTGGCGTAGCGATAGGATTTACGCTGATGATGGTGCTGGATGTGGCGCTGGGATGATTTCGGGGAACGGAGAACAGCGAGAGATGGTTTATTTATCACAGTTTACATTTCCCACAGGAGAGGAGGAATTTGACTTTTTTCTGAGGCAAAAGAGGACCTGCTACGATTCGTTCTACCCCTTTCAGATACTGTCTCGGAGAAATCTGCGGATGCTGGATTTTGAACCGGTGACAATTCTCTACGGGGGCAACGGCTCCGGCAAGACCACGGCGCTCAATGTGATCGGAGAGACGCTGGGACTGCTGAGGGATACCCTGTACAACCGCAGCAATTTCTTTGAGACATATTGCCGGATGTGCAGCAGCGAGACACAGCAGCCGATTCCAAAGCATAGCAGGATTATCACCAGCGATGACGTGTTCGACTTCATGCTGAATCTGCGGTCTCTGAACGAGGGGATTGACAGGAAGCGGGAGGGCATGTTCGAGGAATACCTGGAGAACAAATACGCCCATTTTCAGATGCGCTCCATCGAGGACTATGAGCAGCTGAAAAAGGTGGTGCAGGCGCGCTCCAAGACCCAGTCCAGATATGTGCGGGCCAATCTGATGGACAATGTGCGCGAGCATTCCAACGGCGAGAGCGCCTTTCTGTATTTCTCGGAGAAAATACAGGAGAACGGGCTGTATCTGCTGGACGAGCCGGAGAACAGTCTGTCTCCGGAGAGGCAGCAGGAATTGCTGCGCTTCTTGGAGGACTCGGCGCGGTTTTTTGGCTGCCAGTTTGTCATCGCCACCCACTCCCCGTTCCTGCTGTCGATGCGCGGCGCCAGGATATATGATCTGGATGAGGACCCGGTGGACGTGAAGCGTTGGACAGAGCTCGCGAACGTGAGGGCGTATTTTGAGTTCTTCAAAGAGCATGAGAGGGAGTTTCGCTAAGGGGATTAAATGTCGTTGGCATAGTATCAGGGTGAATTGCAGCCAGGGGTGGAATGAATGTTCTGCCCCTGGCTGTTTGTGAGGGGGAATGTGCAAAATATATACAAATATCGGGGAAGGACATTGCTCTATAGATGGACTTGTCATTTATACTGTCCCTTTAAGCCACATTCGATGACAAAATATACAAAGCAATGTAGAGAAAACGCGACGAAATTGTACAAAGAGTAAAAAAGATGCTTGTCGAGGTAAAGGATTTCCATTTACTTGAATCTACCAATAGATTATACTTAATGTCAGATAAGAGATCACCAATAGGGTTGAGAAAGCTGTGAAAGAGAATGAGGAGAATAAAGCGCATTGTAATCAGGGGCATTCTGTTATGCGCCATGTTGGGTCTCGTCGGGTGCGGGAAAGCGGAGAGATGGGCATACATACATGATGCGGAGACAGAGATACTTCGCATGGACAGCAATGGGAAAGCGGAGTATAAGGGAGAGAAATACAGCTATACGAGGGACGATCAGTATATTGAATTGACCGATCAGGCAGGTGGGCAGCTGAAGCTGCGCTATGTCATGGACGGAGAGCAGATGCTTCTCTATGAGAAATCCACATACCTCTATGCGGGAGAGGGTGAGAGGAATGGCTTGATCGGGCTGTGGACACAGGGAAACGGATGGTCTTTTGAGTTCACCGACCAGGGTACATTCTGCGAGGACAGTTATTTTACCGGATATTATGCGGTGGATGAGGAGAATGCCACGATCAAGCTGATGTACAATGACAGGTTCATGGATACCTATATCTATTACAGCATCGAGGGCGATGAGCTGTGCATCGAGTATCCGTGGCCCATGGTAAGGATGGAAAAGTAGTGGAAACGCTTTTCAATAAGACAATTGGCAGTATAGTCTGCCGCACACAATTATCTAAAGGAGGGTTATTATGAAAATGAAAAAAGTTGCTGCATCGCTGTTGGCGAGCTCGATGGTATTATCGCTTGCCGCCTGCGGAAACGAGGGCGGTACTCCAGCCGGAGCAGGCGGTGATGAGAAGGTCACTCTCAATATGTGGTGTATCGCCACAGAGAGCGATTCCAACCGCGCTTCCTATGAGAACGCGATCAAGGATATGCAGGACAAGTATCCCAATGTCACACTGAACTGGGAGGCGTTCGAGAATCAGTCCTACAAGACCAAGATCAAGGCCGCGGTCTCCGCCAATGAGATGCCGGACATCTTCTTCACATGGTCCTGCGCGTTTCTGGGCGATTTCGTCGACGCAGGGAAGGTATACTGCCTCGACGACGCTTATCAGGAGTTCAAGGGCGAGCTTCCTGAAAAGATGCTGAGCAACACCACCTATAACGGAAAGCATTACGGCGTTCCGCTGACCATGAACATCGTTGGCCTTTTCGCCAATATGGATCTCCTGAAGCAGGTTGGCTACAGCGAGATTCCTGGCACCTACGAGGAGTTTATCGCGTGCTGCGATGCGCTCAAGGCTGCTGATATCATTCCCTTCGGCTGCGCTGGCAAGGAGACCTGGTGCGTGACAGAGTATCTGGAGTCCGTTATCGAGAAGAGCGCGGGCGCGGATGTCCTGAATGATATCTTCCTGGGCAAAGCCACATGGAACAATCAGGATGTGGCTGACGCCGTAGACACCTTCCAGGGACTGGTTAACAACGGTTACTTCGATCCCGCCGGCATCGCACTGTCCAACGATGAAGTGAAAGCGAACTTTATGCAGGGCAAGTACGCGTTCTATATGAACGGTACATGGAACTGTGCCGACTTTGCCGCGAACGCAGAGTTTGCTCCTAAGGTTAAGGTTGGTGAGTTCCCGGTGATCAACGCGGATAAATCCCAGCTGGGACAGTTGATCGGCGGACCCTCAGACACGCTGGCTGTGGCGGCTTCCTCACCCAACGCTGAGTTGGCGGCCAAGTATACCTTCGAGCTTGGCAAACTGATCTGCCATTACGGTTATCTTGACGGCTGCGGACTTCCCGCATGGACGCCTTACGGCGACACCAGCTCTGTCAATGCGCTGACCCAGACGGTTGCCGAAATCGTGGCAAACTCCAACGCCATGGTACTGTTCGGAGACACGGCTATGAACGCAGACGCCGCCAACACCTATCTCTCCTATGTCGATCAGGTGTACGGCTGTGCGATTGACGGCAAGGGCTTTATTGAGGGCCTGGCCAAGGATATCCAGTAAAGATTGAACAAATGTTGCTATGAGCTATACTGCCAAGCGTAGTATAAAGGATGCGGCCTTCCCAGGGCCTCCCTGCAGGGAGCCGAGAGGCCGCATTTTTAATTCCTTCGGAAGGTATCATAAATAATGAAAAAGAAAAAAGCTCTTCAAGGTGTTACTGTATTTTTGTTTTTATTGCCCGCACTGATTCTATTTGTCGGGATACTGATCGCGCCAATTCTCATGTCCGGCTATTACAGCTTCTTTGACTGGAACGGCTTTGGAGCCAAGGAATTTATTGGATGGTCCAATTATCGAGAATTATTCAGCAGTGATGCGATTGGCTTTATGAAAGCATTGGGGAATTCCCTGCTGCTGGCGGCATTGTCTGTTTTCCTGCAGCTGCCCCTCTCGCTCGGCCTGGCGCTTATGTTGGGGAAAGGCATCAAGGGGGAACGGGCATTCCTCTCGATCTACTTTTTGCCGGTTCTGATCTCCACCGTGGTCATCGGCCAGCTATGGCTGAAGATATATAATCCGGACTATGGTATTCTCAATGTCGTCCTGCGTGGTCTTGGGCTTGACAATCTGGCAAAGATATGGCTGGGCACGAAGGAAACGGCGCTCGGCGCTGTATTTGTACCAACTCTGTGGCAGTATGTCGGGTATCATATGTTGCTGATGTACGCCGGCGTCAGGGGTGTGTCCCCTGATCTGCGGGAGGCGGCAAAGCTTGACGGCGCCACGGACGGTCAGGTAGACCGCTACATCGTGATTCCCAGCATCAAGCCGATTATTAAGGTAAGCGTTATCTTCGCCATCACCGGTTCACTGAAATCCTTTGACCTGATATATGTTCTGACCAATGGCGGACCCTTACATGCGACGGAAGTCCCCAGCACCCTGATGATTAATATGTTGTTCCTGCGCAATCGCTATGGCATGGGTAGCGCGATCGCCGTATTGCTGATTGCCCTCTGCTTTGCGTTTGCCCTCCTTGTATCCGCAATCTTTAAAGAGAGGGAATGAGAGGGGAATGGAAGACAGGGGATACTCATTGTTATCATGATGCGGAAATAGCCTGTGTCATGCAGGAAAGAGGAAAGAAAAGATGGCAGAAATAAAAAACAAGAGTAAGGAACTTAACCAATATCATGTCAAAAAGACGAACAAGGTCGTCAGGGCCCTGATCTATCTGGGGCTGCTGTTGTGGGCCGTTGTCAATTTATTCCCAGTATACTGGATGTTCACATTCTCTCTGAAGAGCAATGATGAGATCTTTGGCAAGAATGTGGCAGGTCTTCCCTGGGAGTGGAGATGGGGTAACTATGTCAGCGCGATGAAGACCGGCAATATGCCCAGATACTTTATGAACAGTGTCATCGTCACGGTGGCGACTATCGTGATCGCCCTGATCGCCGCGCTCATGGCTACCTATGCTCTGACCCGTATCGTGTGGAAGGGCAGGAAGATGATGAACGGCTTCTTCATGCTGGGCATCACGATTCCGATTCACGCGTCCATCGTTCCCGTGTTTGTCACACTGTCCAAGCTGGGGATGCTGAACACATATATGGCTTTGATTTTGCCGTATTCGGCATTTTCCCTGGCGATGGCCATCCTGATCTGTTCAGGCTTTATGAGCGAGATACCCAAGGAGTTGGACGAGGCGGCCTGTATAGACGGGTGTGGGCTGTGGAGGACGTTTTTCTTTATCATCGCTCCGCTGATGAAGCCGGCGCTTGCGACGATTGGCATCTATACATTCCTGCAGTGCTGGAATGAATTGATGTTTGCCAATATCTTCAACAGCAAGGACGCGCTCAAGACTCTGCCAGTCGGCATCCAGGCGCTGTCGGGACAGTATACCACCGAGTGGGGACCGATAGGCGCTGCACTGGTAATTGCTACGTTTCCCACATTGTTGGCCTATGTATTCCTGAGCAAAAGAATTCAGGACAGCTTCATCGCGGGCGCGATCAAGGGATGATATCAGATCGTTAAGTCTGATGGTAAAGCCGCTACTATGACGAGAATTATTCGTTAAGTGGCGGTTTTGCTGTGTCCAGGGGCGGATAATCCATTTGCATAAAACGTAAAAAAATGCTATTATAGAGGAGCTTACTATAAAGTATAAAGTACGAGATGAGGATGATATGCGAAGCAGGGATAAGTACAAGGGATATAGCTTTAATGGCGTCAAGAAAAGATCACTTTCTGTCAGACTGCGTACTGTCCTGCTGGGCATTATCCTGATTATGACAATCTCCTTTATCCTGTGCATTTTTATAATTATTAGAAAAGAGCGGAAAGCATATGAGATCAGGGAGTCAGAGCGTATGTTGAACAGCCTTTCTAACAGCATGCAGTCGAATCTGGAGAGGTATCTGGAACTTTCGCGCTTAATCATGGTGGATGACAGGCTTGTAAAGTTCCTTCGCGCCAGTACAGAGAGTGTCGGCACAGGCATTATCAATGATGCCAGGTACGGTGTGCTGGATATCCTCAATGTCACCAGCAATGTGGACTCTGTTGTTGTGATCCGCGAGGATATGATCCTTATGGATACGAATCGCGCCGCCTATTGGTATGACTATGGTAAAATGAGCCAGGAGCCGTGGAAAGAGGAGATATTGAAGGGGCTCGGAAAGGCGAGTGTTTTTATCAATGGCAACAATACCATGGCCAGGCTTGACGGCAGTCCGGTAGTCACCATCGGTCGGGCTATCTATGATCTAAATTCTCAGAAGCGCACGGGCATCCTGCTGATGAATATCTCAGACGCCCTGTTGGAACAGATCATTGACTCACTGCACCACGACAGGATATGCATAATGGGAATGGACGGGACCTTTCTGGCGGGTGACGCATCCCTGAGGCAGTATTACAGGTATGGGTTTTCAACGGAGAGCGTAGTCCACAGGGAGATGAGAGATAACACTGGCAAAATTCTGGTATCCGGCTGTAGGGTGGGGGATATGCCGATTGTCGCCATATGCGTCAACCAGGTGGGAATGGTGGGTATCCCACATGAGACAGGCTATGTGCTCTTGGCCCTGTTGCTGGAGTTTGTGATCTTCGTCCTGTTAGCGGGAGCTTTTATCGCCACAAACATAACTAACCCTGTGTTTGAGCTGATATCAGCCATGGAAAAAAACAGGGAGTCGGGCTTGCTTGAGGAGATTGAATTGAATATGCCCTACAATGAGATCTATATGCTGGGGGAAAGCTATAACAGCATGATTGATCATGTGGGCGATCTGTTCAACCGACTGATTGACAAGGAAAAAAAGATTCAGAGAGCCCAGATGCGTGTTCTGCATGAGCAGATCAAGCCGCATTTCCTGTACAATTCTCTGGAAACCATAGGCTTCATGGCGATGGATGCCGGAGCGGAGAATGTGTATTCCGCACTGGAGACCTTGGGCAGCTTCTACCGCAATTTCCTCAGCAGGGGGGACAGGGAGATCCCGCTTCGAAATGAGGTCCTGATTGTGCAGGATTATCTGGCCATACAGAAGCTGCGATACGGAGATATCTTCTGTGACGAGTATGATATTGGGGAGGACACGGGAGAATATATTGTCCCCAAGCTGATCCTGCAACCCCTGGTAGAGAACAGCATCTATCATGGCATCAGGCCCAAGGGGGAGAGTGGGATCATCAAGATCAGCAGCCGAATGGAGGACGGCAATCTGCATATAGCGGTAAAGGATACCGGTGTAGGGATGGCGCAGGAGAAGATAGAGCAGGTGATGCTCTGCGATAAGGACTGCTGCAACGGGGATACATTGGAGAGCTTTGGGTTATGGGGGACTATAGAGCGAATCAGATGCTATTGCGACCGCAATGATGCGGTGAGAATCCGAAGCGAGGCGGGAGAGTACACAGAGATAGAGATTATTATCCCGAAGGAAAAAGTAAAGAGGGTGAAGGAACAGGATGTATAGAGTAATGATTATCGATGACGAGCAGGCGGCACGCAAGCTGATGCGCATGTCTGTCAAATGGGAAAGTCTGGGTATGGAGGTGGTGGGCGAGGCCGCCAGCGGGATAGAGGCAATCAACGTTATAGACGAGATGAGGCCGGATATTGCGTTTGTAGATATCTCCATGCCCTTTATGAACGGGATTGAATTCACAGAGCTGGCGACCAGGAGGTATCCCGAGTTGATTATTATCATCATGACAGCCATCGACCAGTTTGAGTACGCGAGAAAATGTGTCAGTCTTCCCGTGTTTGAGTATATGTTGAAGCCGCTGGTGCGCGCGGAGGTCGTCTCCGTGCTGGAAAAAGCCAGAAGAAAGCTCGACGACACGGCCAGGCACAATGAGGAGGAGGTCCCTGTACAGGAGACGGAGGAGAATATCATAGAGCAGATCAAGAGATATATGGAGATGAACTATACCGATTCCAAGATCAATCTGGCCTCCGTCGCGCAGCAGTTCGGCTTTAACGCGAGCTATCTGAGCAGAAAATTCAAGCAGGACACGGGCAAAAACTTTGTGGAATATCTCACGGAGTGCCGGATGGAGAAGGCGATGAAGCTGGCGAGACACAATGTGAAGATGTTTAATGCCTCCGCGGAGGTAGGCATACCGGACCCCAACTATTTCGGGCGCTGCTTCAAGAAATATACGGGAGTGAGTTACTCGGACTATGTGGCGGAGCACACGGAATAGAGTTTGAAGGCTGACAGGCCCGACACACAGATTAACCTGCTGTGAATCGGGCCTGTCTTTTGTCTATATGTTATTTTCCGATTGTGGGGACGTGTTGAGAATGCGGAAGGAGATCGTCACGACGAACAGATCCGCATTGGTTTCCCAGGTGAATGTTCCGCCGCAGGCCTCGGTGAAGCTCTGGGCGATAGAGAGTCCCAGACCGCTCCCGCCGTCGGTGCGGCTTGCGTCTCCGCGGGTAAAGCGCTCGGTGAAGTCCTTGCCCTTTTCCAGCTCCTGATGTGAGGTGTTCTTGACGCTGGCCACCGCCAGATTGCCGTCGGCGGACAAGGTCACGAACACGCGGGAGCCGCTCAGGGAGTACTGTATCGCGTTCTGGAACAGATTCTGGAACACGCGGTACATCCGCTGACCGTCGGCCAGAATCGGCACCGGCGCGTCGGGAAGCTCTGTGCGGAAGGTGACAGAGCTTCCGGCGATCTGCTCCTCCATATCCGCCAGAGTCTGGCGCAGCAGTTTGCCAAAGTCCAGCTCCTCCATATGCATCGGCAGCTCTCCCGAGGCCGCCTTGCTCACGGAAAATACATCCTGCACCATATTGTTTAGTCGCTTCGACTTCTCGTCCAGTATCTTTACATAGTCCTGCACATGCTCCGGCAGATTTTTCTCCTCCTTGAGAAATTGCACATAGCTGATGATGGAGGTCAGCGGCGTCTTGAGATCGTGGGATACATTGGCGATCAGCTCCACCTTCATGCGCTCGCTCTTCATCTGTTCGTCCACAGCCTTCTCCATGCCGCTGCTGATGTCGTCCAGTTGAGTGAGAACATCGTCCAGGTCGTGGCCTGCGAATGCAATGGAATCATTGGGCGTTGCATCCGCCGCTTCGTGCCCAGTAGATGTGTCCTTCCGGTAGTCCCCGTTTCGGATGTCTCGGATGCGGCCGGAGAGCGTCTCCAGATCTCTGGCGGTCTCCATATTTTTTCGATTTATCTGATAGACAATTATTAGGAGACCTGTTGTAAGCAGGAAAAATAGAATGCTCATGCCATAGACTGTGACAATTCCATAGCTATAGCGGTTTCTGCCCTGATACCATCCCAAGATGCTCCCGATCAGCATCAGCAGGCCGTAGAGGACGGCGGCAGCGAAGAGGATGCCGCTGCGGTGCGCAGTCCGTACGGCCAGAGTCTGGCGCAGCTCTCCAGCAGTGAAGGTCCGGTATAACTTGGCGATCAGTCCATGCCTCCACACCTTTTTGTTGTAGCGCAGATCGTTGACGGTCAGGTAGATCAGCCAGAACAGGGGGAGCCAAAACGGGACGGCGGGAACAGAGAAAATGGTCCGGCCCAGATAGGAGAGAGTATATCCCCAGTCCTCATACATATAATAAGATATTTCCGTCAGAGCACTGCCATAATTGAGCCGTAGATATCTGGCAAATAGGGCAAAGAGTGCCAACAGCGGGGAAAGTAGCAGCAGTAGCTTGGCCTCGAACCAAAGCCTGCCTGTAAAGCGGGCGATGGCGGCCTCCGCCTCCCTCCTGAAGCGGCGCAGCAGCAGAGAAACGATCAGCAGGGACAACCCAACTGCCAGACATATGGCGTTCTGTGTCAGGAATTTTCTGCTCGCCAGCAGATTGTACTGCATCCAGTACAGGCTATTGTCCATCTGTCGGTAATATCCTGTCTGAGAGGAGCTCTCGGCATACAGCACCGGCTCACGGGCTGCGGCCATATAGATGACGGCCTTCTGCATCTCCTCATCCGCAGGGAAATTGCGATATCCCGGCACATACCAGTCGCTGCTGTCCTCACGGAAGTAGCCATCCCCGTAGACATCCAGCTCTTTTCCATCCTGGAAGATGCGCACCTTGCCCTCCGCGTAGCACAGGAGGAAATTGTAGCCCTCCGGCATCGCCATGCTGCCGTCGGTGGGCAACTGGTCCGAGTTGGCGTAGAGCACCTGGCCGTCATAGGCGATAGAGTAGAGGAGGTTCTTATCCTTTTGAATTTGCTCATGATAGCGCTGCGCGAGCTGCCTGCGCCGTTCCGCCAGCTCCTCCTCCGAGGGGGAGTCCTCAGGCTCTCCCCGGAGACCGGCCTGATTTTCCTGCTGCCATTGGTAGTAGCCTTCCGCCACCTTTTCCTCGACGGAAAGCTGCGGTTCTCTAAGGGAGAAGAAGTCTGCCTGGCCGATTCCTTCCTGTATGACAGTCGCCTGCGACCAGTCCCGGGTGTCGATGATCTCGCCGTGTTCATTGCTGTAGTAGATGTCATAGGAATCGTAGGAATAACTGTTTCGCAGCGAACCTGTCGCCATGGCGAGAAAGGTCTCCAGCCGGCCGGAGATATATCCCCGAAAGCGGCTGCTCTGTTGATAGTCCGTCTGCCATAATGTGTCCGGACTGCGCAGGGAGAAATCTCCCGGCAGATTCTGCAGGAGGCCAAACGCGCCGCACAGCGTCAGGCTGGCTCCTGCGAGAAAGATCAAAAAGCTAACTGTTTTTTTCATGTTTTTCCATTTTGTATCCAATGCCCCACACCACCTTTATATATTCTGGCTCTTTTGGATTCAGCTCCATCTTTTCGCGAATGCGCCGGATATGCACCATGACGGTGTTTTCCGACGCGTAGGCGTCCTCGTTCCACACGCGGCGGTAGATTTCCTCCGCGGGGAATACCCGCCCGGGGTTACGCATGAACAGGTCGATGATCCTGGTCTCCGTAGCGGTCAGCTTCACTGGTTCCCCGTCCGCGTAAAGGGTCTTTTCGTCCGTGCGGTAGGTAAGGCGGCCGTTTCGGATCTCGTCGGTGTTGTTTCCCGCATGGATATCCCCCAGCAGCGTATAGCGGCGGAGCTGGCTCTTCACCCGGGCTGCCAGCTCCTGGGGATTGTAGGGCTTGGAGACATAGTCGTCCGCCCCCATGGAAAGTCCCAGCACCTTGTCGGTATCCTCGCTCTTGGCGGAGAGGACGATGATGGGAATGTTCTGTCTCTCCCGGATGCGCAGGATTGCTGACAGGCCGTCCAGCCTTGGCATCATCACATCGATCAGCACCAGCTTCACCGGACGGGTGGAGAGGATGTCCAGCGCCTGCAGTCCGTCATAGGCCTTTAACACCTCATATCCCTCCCCTTCCAGCAGGATAGCGATGGCTTTAACAATCTCCCTGTCGTCGTCCACGACCAGTACGCAGTCACTCATGTTACTTCCTTTCCGCTAAAAAGCTTGCCAAATCTCTTGAGCTGATAATAGCATAATCCGTATTTTTTACAAATTCCGCAGGATATTTCTTACAAATCTCTTACAATATCCCTCTCAGTATACCTCTTTTGTGGGATGAGGGCAATGAGAATATGAAAATGAAAAAAGCCCAAAATGCTTGAATATAATAATATACGACGTTTAAAAACTATTGACAGGTACAATATGGTAAGATATAATATAAAATATAGAAAAAACGTAATATATAGGAAACCATAATGCAGAAATGCCATGAACATAGGATGCAATAAGGCTAAGAGCTTGCCAATAGGTCGCTTGCCTTACGGTATAAATGAGCAGATATTGTTGTGTACACTCAATATAAATCTAAAATTTATTACAGAAGGAGGTGAGATCATGAAAAAGAGAATAGCGATACTTGGCCTGGCTGGAGCGCTGCTCTGCTCTGGAATCAGTGCTTTTGCCGCAGCAGGTCAGTGTGGGCATCCGGCGGTTACGCTGTATTATGGGGAAGAGACTGTATATCCATCTTGTCCGGATGGAAATGGTAACTGCAAATATTCAGAAGTTCAGTTGGTTGAATACGCGACATGTCATAATTGCTTCGTTACGTTCGCCACGGGGAAGAGATGGACTCTGAGCCATAAGCATGAGTAAAAAAGATTAGCAAAGCTGTATACAGCACAGGGGAGCGTCTTCACCGATACAAAGGTGGCAGGCATTCCCTTATGCTCATTACCATGAATTGTATCAGGGGAGGAGGAAATACCTTTATGAGAGGCTGGCGGGAAATTCTAAAGTTGTTGCCTGCGCTGCTCTGCATCCTGTTTTGTCTGACAGGCTGCGGTGATGCCGAGAGCGCCGGGGACCAGACTGCGAACTCAGTTCCGGTCTCCGGAGGCGGGGAGGCGGAGGAAGGCGCAGATTGTTCCGACTTTGACTGGAGAACCTCCGAGTGGAAGAGAACCTCGTCAAGAGGGAAGGGGGAAGCTCTCTATATAGGGGAATATACCGAGGGGCTGGAACCCGGAACGGAGATTGTCTGTGACAATAGATATTTTCCGAAAAGCGTTTATCAGTTTCTTGTCTGTGGAATGGATTTATATACAATGAACAGCGGAGAAATCTGCGGCCTCTATCTGTATCGCTATGATGTGGAGACGGGAGAATCCGCCTATGTGGAGGTGGATACAGACAGCCTGCTTGCGGGAGAGAGCGAAGTCGCGATCGGATCGTTCGATATACGCAGCGAGGAGGAGTATGTCTTCCTGCGGGCGGAGTACGAGGAGGGACATAATTTTGGAACAGGAATAATAGAAGATGATGAGGTGTGCGGCCTGACCGCTGTGCATGTGGATGCGGAGGGCAACCTGATCAAGACCGTGGACCTGTACCCGGGAGTGACAGAGAGCGATTACCTGACAGACTTGGGATGGGGGCATGGGCAGCAATTGTATGTGGACAGTCAGGGGAACTACTATTATTACGCCCGTTATGATGGGGGAAGGTTCAGAAAGATGGTGATGCTGGATCCTGAGGGACACGTGCTCTGTGTCGCGAACCCCTACCCCGACGGGCTGGAGGAGACAGAGGAGTGGGAGTATAATAATATCCAATATATCATGAAAGATCCGGACGGATACCCGGTGTTCTATCTGTCGCGCCCCAACCGTTCAGAGACCGTGCTGTTTACGTTTGACCGGCAGAGCAACGGGATCAGACAGACCGTGTTGCCCTACCTGGGATACTCTCTGAGCTATACCTGTATGGCTGAGGACGGGATGTGTTACTTTGTGTCCGACCGTGACGGAATCCTCTACAGGTGGAATCTCTGCACGGGAAGCATCTTTGAGCTGATGAATGTCGCGGCGGCGAATATCGCGACAAGCTGGCTGCGGCTGCTCACAGATTCTACCGGCAGACTGCACATATATGAGATAGAGGACGATGACTGCTTCTCCCTCTATACGCTGACGGAGGAGGAGCCGTCCACGGAGGGTAACATGAGAGTAGTCAGTCTGACCTCAGACTGTATTCACCTGCAGGCAGCGGCGGCCGACTATACCAGAAAACACAGGGAGCATGGCATCACTGTGGAATACAATACCGAGGACCCGCAGGCTTACCGGGACCGTCTGATGCTGGAGCTGACGGCGGGAAAAGGGCCGGAGGTCCTGTATGTCTCCCGCGCGGACATGGAGAGGCTGTATGAGAAGGGACTGCTGGAGGATATGACGGAGGTGCTGTCGCCGGAGACCGTGGAGAGGATATTCCCGGGGGTTCTGGAGTGCGGCAGGATCGACGGCAGACAGATCGGCTT
>JAMPGX010000027.1 GCA_023663725.1 bacterium
CTGGATTTATCACACTCAGAATCAATGCTTTTACTTTGTTTCGCAATTGGCTATTTATAGAGTATGTCGGCATTTTAATTACAAATATTATAAAGCAAATGTAAATATACAATTCCCCACTATTATTATGCCTATTTGCCTTAAAATTTCAAGAATTATAACAGAAATAGAAATAGAATTGCAGAATTGGAAAAACTGCCTTTAATGATCTAAACTTTATTAAAGTTCTGTTAAAATATTTGTATAGTTATAAATCTATATATTGGCTAAATATTCATCTATCAAAAGGGACATTCTCACCCCTGAAAATGCCCTTTTCTAACACCACTATTACATTCCCCGCACTTCCCGTTTAAGTCTTACCCCTCATCAAACAACTCTGTGGAAAGCCCGCATTCGGAAAATACCGTGTAAGCCACACTCTCCTGCAAACTCCGCTCTCACTGCGTCCTCCGGCATCCCGTAAAGCGGGCTTGTCTCGTCCCTTACCCGAAACTCTTTCAGATAGGGCAGCAACCAGTCCCTGGCTCTCCTGCACGCCAATTGATACAGACACGCCTCCACACTGCTTGTGGGAGTCCCGTACTTGTCATGAAACCGCATCACAACGCCGGGACGGTACTGCTCCTCCAACTCCCACAGATACCGCTGTAGATTCTGATATGACTGCACACTGCCGTTGGTGTCCATAAAATCAAACAGATATTTGATACTGGCATTCGGATTCACCATGTCGATGACCGCAATACTCTTTGCCCCCCGGTTGATACTGCGTCCCACCCGCCGGTCATGCCACTCATCAAAGGTTCCAAGCTGTGTAGCATCCGGTTTCTGGGCATAAATCAGCACTGCATTGTCAAAGGAACGCTTGTAGAACCGGGCGACACAGGACAGCAGCCCTTTCCACTCCTCCGGTGTCCTGGTATACTCCTGCACGGACGCTTTGTAAAGCTCTGCCAAACTGATCGCTCTGTTCATACTGTTCCCCCTTTTCCTCTTCATTCCACACGGCATTAACCATCAAACCCTGCATATCCGGCCCGCCAGTGTCCCTGATATACCCCGCCGCTCAGTCACCCGGCGGCTAACCGTCACTCTTCACAACAACATGCTGATTTTCAAAGTACAATGCCAATGCCCTGTCTATGATATCCTCGATCTCCCTATTGCTCTGCCCCGCAGTAAAATACTTGGTGATCACTCCAGCTCTCACCTTAAAGGGCTGTGGCCTGTCCACCTTGGCTTTCCGCGTTTTCTCACCGGAAAGTATCTGTACAATGGACGTATCATTTAGTTTCCCGGTCTCAAAATAACTGCGGAGCAGTTCCGCCTTTTTCATATCCACCTTATAACTGCCCGACTCCAACAGGTCTGCGATCTGCCCCTGCCTGTCCCCATCTTCTACAAAGAGAGATCATAGGCGGCAAGGAATGCGATCTCCCCCGTATCCACCCTATCCAGCAGTTTAGCGTCCAGCTTGGCCAGCCGGATATAGCGGGCCACTTTCGCATGGGAAAGACCATACTCCCCTCCCAGTTTCTCATCGCTCCGCAACTTCGTCTCAAGTTGTGACGAAGTCGCATTTTCACCGGATTCATGCGGGTTTAAGAGCATTTCAATCTCATTTAACAGATCATTTCTCCTGCCCTGTGACTTCAATGCCTCATAGTGCTGCGCAAGGCAGTATGCCCTCTCCGAATGGCTCATATCTCCAAAGGAACGCTGCCGGAGATTGGTTTCCGTCACAATCAGCACCGCCTCGTCATAAGTCAGATGCTCCCGTACAATAACCGGGCCCTTGGAAAGCCCCGCAAGCTGGGCGGCATTGCGGCGGTTGTGGCCGCTTAAGATAATGTACTTCCCGTCCCCGTCATGCCAGAGGATGATAGGGAGCAGGATACCAAACTGCCGGATGCTCTCCACCATATCCGCAAGCTGCTGTCCCTCATATAACTTAAACTTGTGGTTAGGAAACGGCTCCATCTGCGCAAAATCCATCTCCAGAATACCGCCCTGTTCCCTCACTGCCCCGGATTCCTCCGCCAAGTCCGCCACAGCTCCCTGCTCCTGTTTTGCCTCATAATTCAGCATATCACTGAAATCTTCCAGATTAACTCTCGGCTTACCCAACTGCTTTCACCGACCTTTCCTCATTCTCTAAGAGCTCGTCCACAAAACACTCATAGGCCAGCGCCGCCGGATTATTCGGCATAAATTCGCAGATGGTTTTGTGATACAGCACCGCCTCCGTCACCTTGATGGAACGGGGGATATGCGTCTTGAAGATCGGCACCGCCCCGGCAAATCCCCGCTCGATCAACTGTTTGACCTGTGCCGACACAATCGTGTTCGGGGAATCCATCGTGATCAGAATGCCCTCGATCTGCAATTTGTGGTTGCTGTTCTTTCGGATTATCTGGTAATGCCGCAGCAGCTCCGCCAATCCCTGCGTGGACAAGAGCTCCGCCTGCGTGGGAACAATAATGCTGTCCGCACACATCATCACATTAATCATAGGCGTCCCCATCTGAGGCATACAGTCAATGATCACATACTGATATCTGTCCCGGACAGAATCAACATACTGAGACAGTATCCGTTCCCGGAAATCCACGTTACAAAGGTTCCTCTCCAGCGTGAAAAGCTGGGAGTTGGACGGTATCACTTCCACGCCGCTCTCATGCTTTATGACATAGCTGTCCGGCTCCGGCAATGGCTCGTCCTCCATAATCTTCCGCAGCAGCGTATTGATCGTCACCTCCAGCTTGTTAATGTTATTCACGCCATAGATAATGCTGGAATGCCCCTGGCCGTCAAAGTCGATCAGTGCCGTCCTCTTTCCCCTCTTTGCCAACAGATAAGCCAGCGTGGTAGCCGTAGCCGATTTGCCGACGCCCCCCTTTTCATTCATCACTGCAATTACTTTAGCCATTCATGTTCTCCTTTCACTTTGCGTTTTCTGCATGTTTCTGTCCGTTTTTCAGATAAACGGTATACCTGAAGGGTATTTTGGATCAAGATGTGATTGGGTAGTTTAGTTTGGGTAAATGGATTAGGAATAATATTGACAACCGACACTGATAGACAGAATGTATCAATGAATGAAATAGAAAAGATAATAACTATGCTGTTAAACAGGAGAATGGTATTTTAGTGTCAAGTCGCCTGATTTTCCAATCTCAGGGATGAAAATCAATCCTTTCCACCCTGTTTCGCCGTTTTCACAGCGATTTTTATACTGGACGAAATCAGTGGAACCCCCTTGATTTTTCAGGATTTCCTCTAACTTGACACTATAATACCACTCTCCCCCCATTCTCTCGACGGATACACGATCTCCGCCGTCCGAACCGCCCCCTGGATAAAATAGTTGCGCACCTCCTCCGTCTCTGCCAGCAAGCTGTTACCTTCCACAACAGCCCACTGCATGAACTGCGCCGCAGCTCCTGCAGTCAGCGCTGCAGCCAGGCTGCTGCCAGTTCGACGCCCGTAGATAGTGGAGATATTCACGCCGGGGGCGGCAATATCCGGACAGATCTGGCC
The DNA here is from genome assembly GCA_023663725.1 of bacterium. GTDB lineage: Bacteria > Bacillota > Clostridia > Lachnospirales > Lachnospiraceae > Acetatifactor. Next base: position 3,544 of record JAMPGX010000027.1, read on the forward strand.
CATACGGGCAAAACCCCTTCCCGATTCCAGAAAAAAGCTGTTGTTTGTGTCATTATAGGTAGATACACAGATCACCCTGTCAGCCATAGAGGGCTCTGTCAGCGTGGTATAGGGATCGGGACTCAGAAAATAGCATTCCGCCGTAATAAAATCCGTGATCGGCAGCCAGAGATGAAAGCTGCCATTATAGAGCTGCCCCGCCGCCGACACCCGAAAATTCCAGATCCCCGCAGTGGGCTGCTGCACCCGAAACAACACCAGCTGCTCCCCTGTGTTAGCCTCCACCAGCACGCTCTGTATTGTAATAACCGTTCGCTCATATATAAAGCGATGAATGCTCTCCCCCTCTATACCCAGACGGATAGGCGGTATTGTCTCGCCTCCAGGAGAACGGATTGCTACATTGAACAGATCGGGCACACTTCCCCAAAATTCCATGATAAAGCCGTTTACTCCTTCCGCCACACGCACCTCCACATCCCTGTAGCTGTCCATGCGTCCCAGATCCGTAGGAATTTGCCCAAAGTAATGATGGGCGGCATTGCCTTCATTGCCTCCCGCCACCACCATAACCCGACTGCGGTATCCGCCCATACAGCTGAGGTATCTGGACAGGAAACTGTTCCCATTGTGGTCACCCATGTTGGTTCCCACTCCCAGACACACCACCACTGGCCTTCTAAACGTCTCAGCAAAAGAATCCGCATATCGAATCGCAAGCATGATATCCGCTTCCGTATATGCGGGAACATCCTCTGGTAGAAAATAATACTGCCTCAGATACGGCTTGCATTGCTTCAGTTTGATCACCAGAATATCTGCCTGAGGAGCGGCGCCCAGATAGACTGTCCCATTGCCCAGACTGCTTCCAGCCGCCACACCTGCAAGAGCGCTTCCGTGTCCGAGCTCATCGCGGCTGGGAACGATACTGTAGGGATCCTCCGCCTGCAGCGCCTCATTAATCTGTTCTCTGGTATAGACAGTTCCAAAATTAATCTCCGCGGGAGCGGGGCCGTCCTGGATCGTCTGATCCCATATCGCCAATATCCTGGTGCTGCCATCCTCATTGCGAAAAGCCGCAGAAGTGTAATCCACACCTGTGTCAATGCAGCAAAAAATACATCCCTGTCCAGTGAGATTCAACGGCTGTCGCTGCACGGAGAGGATACCGCTGGAGATAAGCGGCGTCGGGTCAAATGGCTCCGCGGCGGCCAGGCCCCCCTGCGACAACTGCTCGGCTCGCAGCTCGCTGCTCTGTTCCCCGAATCCCAACTCCATCAAACCGTATACCTTGGGGATAAACCGATATTGATACGGTCCTGCCCAGCGCTCCTGGGCCGTCAGTAGATTGTCATAGACTACCGCATAGCCCTCTCCCAGAGAGATATAGCAGATGTCCGAACCCTCACCCATCAGGATATCCACTGGAAAGTCCACCACAATATCCACATAGTCGTCAGATAAAATCTTATCCCTACAGTCCATAAAATTCTCCATCTTCATGGCAATCCCTTATGAACATTCTATGCAAATTTCCAGGGGAAGGTTCCTCGACAATACAGTTTCCGAAGCTGCGGGATACTCCCTACTTCTCTTACGCCTGCGGATATTCCTTTAATTCATCACTGCTCTCCAGCAGCATATTGCTGCGAATATCAATGATGGGGCCACCCTTTCCCTCGATGTACTCCCGGGTAATGGTCACTCTGCCGATATTATCATCCTTGGGAATCTCATACATGATATCCAACATGAATTCCTCAATGATGGAGCGCAGAGCTCTGGCGCCCGTATCCCGTTTCATGGCTTTTTCCGCGATGGCCTCCAACGCCTCGTCATTGAACTCCAGCTTTACCTCGTCCAACTCCAACAGCTTCTGATACTGCTTCAATATAGCGTTGCGGGGCTCCTTGAGAATCTTGACCATCATCTCCTGAGTCAGTCCCTCCAGCGTATAGATCACCGGCAGTCTACCAATAAACTCTGGTATCATACCAAACTTACGGAGATCTTCCACCGTCACATGTGACAGGATATTTTTTTCCTTGTCAAAGGCGTCCCGCAGCATGGCGTTAAAGCCGATGGAGGCCGTCTTAGTCAGGCGCTCTTTGATGATATCTTCCAGCTCTGGGAACGCCCCGCCACAGATAAACAGGATATTCCGCGTGTTTACCGTCGCCAATGGTACCATTGCGTTCTTGCTGTTCGCGCCCACAGGCACCTCCACCTCGGCACCCTCCAAGAGCCTCAGCATTCCCTGCTGCACACTCTCCCCGCTCACATCACGGGATGTCGTGTTCTTCTTTTTGGCAATCTTGTCGATCTCGTCAATAAACACGATGCCCCTCTCCGCCTTCTCCACATCATTGTCGGCGGCGGCCAACAGCTTGGAGATCACACTCTCGATATCGTCGCCAATATAACCAGCCTCAGTGAGAGAGGTGGCGTCCGCTATGGCCAGCGGCACATCCAGCAGCCTTGCCAGCGTCCTGACCAGATAGGTCTTGCCGCAACCTGTTGGCCCGATCATCAGCATATTGGACTTCTCGATCTCAATCTCGTCCATGGTGCCAGTGGCCACCCGCTTATAATGGTTGTACACCGCCACTGAGATCACCTTCTTGGCATGCTCCTGGCCCACCACATACTCGTCCAGGCTGGCCTTGATCTTGTGGGGAGCGGGGATGTCTCTGATATTTAATACGGGCTCGGCCTTTTCCTGCTTCTTTTTCTTCTTGATCTTCTGCTTGTTGGGGATGCCTCCCTCTCCTTGTAGGTCGGCTATGTTCACAAAGCGGATATTGGCCATGCCGTTGCCCTTGAGCATATTGTCCATATCCTTCTGGAATTGGGGATCTGTCAACATACCCTGATAGTCAAACTGACTTACCGCGTCCATGGTCTTGTGCATGCAATCGTCACAGACACAGATGTTGTTGGGGAGCTTGAACATCTTCCCCGCCTTGCTCTCCGGCCTGCGGCAGACAAAGCACACATCCTCATAATCGCCGCTCTTGTCGTGATCCTGCTTCTTCTTGTCGTCAGGCTGTCCACCCTCAGTCTCCGCCTGCTCCAGTAATTCCTCATCCTGATCGTATTTATCTGTCATTCTTACCTCTTTCCCGCCTCATGGCCCAAGGCCATGACACTGCTCCTATCAGTATTTGGAACGCCAGTTCCATTCCATTCTTACTTTGTTCCTACACAGTTAAACCCGAAGTATAAACAACCTCCGGGTTTATTATAGCGAATAATTCAATTCTACACAAGTAAACTTTTTATTAAGGAAAAACTTACAAGCGCTTATGGCCTCTTGCCCAGTGTCAGCTCCAGTTCCACATCCTCATAGCTTCCGTTCAGCAGACGCTTTACCACCACTGTCACCTTTGCATCCGGTCCATAGTACTGCATTACCTCCTGCAGATCCTCGTAGTTCTCTATCCTCTCTCCCTCAAAACGAGTAATCACATCGCCTCTGAGGATACCGCCGATGTCCGCGGGTGATCCCTTCTCCACATCCGTGACCAGCATCCCGTCAGGAATACCCAGATACGCGTGTTCCTCCCTCATGGCCTGCATCGTGACGCCCATGTAGCCGGTCTCGCCCTCGGCCACCTTGAAACGTGTCTCCTTGGTCATCAGGTTCTCTATGATCGGGCGCGCCGCAGAGATCGGGATCGCAAAGCCGATACCGTCCACATTGACACCGCCGATCTTGCTGGAATTGATACCGATCACTTCACCATTTATATTGACCAGCGCTCCGCCGGAATTGCCCGGATTGATGGCGGCATCCGTCTGAATAAAGCTACCCTTAGAACCATCCTCGAACGTCACTTCCCGATTCAGTGCACTGACCCAACCGCCAGACACAGACTGCCCGTAGCCCAGTGCATTGCCGATAGCCACCACCTGTTCGCCCAGCCTGAGGGACTCGCTGTCTCCCATCCGCGCTACCGTAATGGCGCTTCTGGTATCATCGTCCAATCTGTCCAGAGGAATGGCGATAACGGCCAGGTCCATATCCGCATCGCTACCCTTGATCTGGGCCTCCGCCGTGCCGCCATTGATAAACGTAACGGTCAACTTGCTGGCGCCCTCCACAACATGGTAATTGGTCACCAGCACCAGTTCTGTGTCGCTCTGCGCCACAATAATGCCAGAACCGCTGCCCTGCCGGTCTTCCGAGTAGGTATGCCCCCAAAAGCTGGCAGTCTCTGTATAATCCTTGACAATAGCCACCATAGCCGGCATTACATCTTCCACCATATCCGACACGTCCGAGCTGACAATGCGTGTACCCTCCGTAGTAGCAAGCTTTACATCGCTGGCAGGCGGAGCAGTATACAACACATCGCTCCGGCTCCGTTCACTGTCCTCTACAGACCGCTCCTCATTCATACCGGTCGCCTGCTGCACGGCATATAGTCCCAAGCCGCCGAAGAGTCCAAAGCATAAACCCAGGCATGCACAAAGCAACATCTTTTTGACAAAACCGCCGGACTTTTTTCCCTGCGGCTCCAAGGGAACGCGGCCACCGTCATTCCCCTGCGGCATGCCGCTCATATTGTAGCTCTGATATACGCCGGTTGTATGGTTGCCGGCATTGTCACCGGAATAAATTTCATTTTCGTACATAATAGTTCCTCCTTTTTAAATCGCTGTGCAATAGCTCTTGACTTCTATGTCATTCAGTATATCTGCCATTTGTGATAAAAATGTGATGAAACTATTAATCTCCTGTGAAAAAATTTCACCTGTGCGGTTGCAATCCAATGACCTGTCTGCATGCCATATGGCAATGCAGACGGGGCGTTGGATTAGCAACCCACTCCCAAATGAGCAAAACGCGGATGCGCAAGCAGACGCATGAGCGCGAAGGCGCGGGTTTTGCGAATGTGGGAGTCAGGTTGGATACTCCTTGGAGCATCCAACCGCACAGGTGAAATCTTCATTCCACGGTGACGGATTTCGCCAGATTACGGGGCTTATCAACATCACAGCCCTTGCCCACGGCCACATAGTAGCCAAAGAGCTGCAGCGGGATGATAGCCAGCGAATTCGTGAACCAGGGATTGGTTTCCGGCAAATACACACAGTAATCACTGGCCTTTTCCATGGCCAGATTCTCCTCATTGGTCACCGCCATGACGAACGCGCCTCTGGCCTTCACCTCCACAATATTGCTAATGGTTTTCTGATACAGCTTGGGCTGGGTAGATACGGCCACCACCAACGTACCGTCCTCGATCAGAGAGATCGTGCCGTGCTTCAGCTCTCCCGCTGCATAAGCTTCCGAATGAACATAGGATATCTCCTTCAGTTTCAGAGAACCCTCAAGTGAAATGGCATAATCTATACCCCTGCCAATAAAGAAGATATCTTTCGCACCCACATAACGATTGGCAAAGCGTTGGATTTTTGTCTTCTGTCCAAGCAGCAGTTCAATCTGATCCGGAAGCCTGCACAGATCCCGTATCAGCCCCGAAGCCGTCTCCCCGTTGACCGTGCCACGCACCAGGCCGAGCTTGACTGCCAACAAGTAGAGAGCTGCCAGCTGAGCGCTGTAAGCCTTAGTCGTTGCCACGGCTATCTCCGGTCCGGCCCAGGTATACAGACAGGCATCCGCTTCTCTGGCTATAGAACTTCCCACTACATTGACAATGGCGAGCACTCTGTAACCTCGGGTCCTGGATTCCCGAAGAGCTGCCAGCGTATCCGCGGTCTCACCGGACTGACTGATGACTATGACCAGACTGCCCTCGTCCAGCAAAGGCTCGCGATATCGAAATTCACTGGCCACATCTACCTCCACAGGAATCCTGGCCAGTCCTTCAATCACATATTTACCAGTGACACCCGCGTGATAGGCTGAGCCACACGCCACAATATGAAGTCTTTTTATGGCGGCAAGCTCCTCATCCGACATATGCAGCTCGTCAATAATCACATCATCGCCCTGAATACGCGGAGAGATGGTATCCATAATCGTCTTGGGCTGCTCATACATCTCCTTGAGCATAAAGTGCTCATATCCCGCCTTTTCCGCGGCATCCGCATCCCAGTCAATATTCACGGGCTCTTTGGCAATCTCCTCCTCATCCACCGAGTAGAACTTCATTCCATCCCTGCCCAGCCTCACTACCTCCTGATTATCCACATAATAAACCGTGCGGGTGTATTTCAGAATAGCGGGCACATCTGAGGCGATAAAGCAGCCTTCATCGCTGATGCCGGCGATCAGAGGACTGTCTTTCCGCACCGCGTACAGTTCCTCCGGCCGGTCGGCAAACAGAATCCCCAAGGCATAGGAACCCTCAACTCGATGCAGCACCTTGGTGATGGTCTCCAATGGATTACCCTTATAGTAGTAATCCAGCAGATGCGCCAACACCTCGGTGTCCGTCTCTGACACAAATGTATAGCCCTTATCCATCAGTCTGTTTTTTAAGGGAATATAATTCTCTATTATTCCATTGTGAACCACTGCAATCGTCTCTGCCTCATTTAGATGCGGATGAGAATTGGTATCGCTGGGTGCGCCATGGGTAGCCCATCTGGTGTGCCCGATGCCCATATGCCCTTTCATGGTCTCACCGCCTCTGGTAAGGTTCTCCAATACCTTCAGACGACCTACAGCCTTGCTCAGGTTAATCTTCTCTCCATCATATACAGCCATACCCGCCGAATCATACCCTCTGTACTCCAGCTTGGACAGACCATCCAGAATAATGGGAGCGGCTTGCCTGTCACCGATATACCCTACAATTCCACACATACTATCTCCTCCTCTGAGCCATACTCTTATTTTGTCTCCTGTTCAGTCTTTCCATAGCCCCTGAAAGCGTCAATGCCAGCCACATCTCTACGACGACTCTCATGAGCCCAGTACTCCCTGTTCATCGTGCAGGCCAGCACCATCCTCTTCGGGAGATATCGGTAGTGCTTTCCCAACCAATATCCCGCGTACTTACAGCCACTTTGCAGTATCAGTCCCGGAATCATTATGCCCTTCTTCTGGCGGCGCAGACAGGCGGCGGCCATCTTTACGCTCCTGAGTCCTTCGCCTTCCGATGGCACATTCCGAAACACCTCCGGGTGATCCGCCTGGGATACACCCAAATCAAAATTGCGATGAAAGCATTGTCTGCCGGTGTAATTATGTGAATGGAAAACCTGAGCCTTCGCCGCATATGCAATCCGGTAGCCTGCCTGCATCGCCGCCGCCGCGTACAGCATATCTTCGTTGAAGATCGCATGCCGGACAAAGCCCCCCAGCTTATCATAGACCTCCCGCCTGTAAGCACAGCAGACATTGGAACAGAAATAAGTCTTAATTCCCAATTCCGGCAAGTCCTCTTTGGACTTCACCCGAGAGTCCTGTGGATAATTGTATCCTCGCATGTAAGTCTCCACCGGATTGGCATCCTCTCTGGGCAACTGTCGGGCGTAGGCTGCCGCCACACCTTCCTCGCTTAACGCCTCCACCAATGCTTCTACCAGATGCTCATCCGCTGGCATGGCATCCTGCGTCATCATCACGAATATCTCCGCATCGGACTTTTCGACTCCCTTGGCGCGGGTACGGCCATGATCAAATTCTTTTTTGGATAAATGACACACTGTTATCTGTCGGTGCTGTTCCAGAAACCGCGTGCCATATATCATCTGCTCAAAGTATTTTTCCTCTGTATTCATAATGATGATACGCCGAACCGGAACTGTCTGCGCCTCGAGTCTTTCAATCATTTGAAAGAAATCCTGACTCGGCTTATACACCGGAATAATGACATCAATGGTCATAATTACACCCCCACATATCGCAAGCCTGCTCGCGATACTATATCAATTAGTAATATCACGGAATAACTTGAAAACGAAAGAGGGAGCATTGCAGCTCCCCCTGCTCATGTGCTGGTACGCTCATTGGTATCACTGATTCAAGTAAGGACTGGTGTCTGACTTGATAATACCACTGTAAGCTTTCACTTCCCGCGTCGCCTGATAGCTCTCGTCTCCAAACAGGAATTTGTGCAACCAAACTACATTAGACTCCAAATCAAGCGGCACGACACAGCTTCCGGCAGCGCCTATTGTTCCGGTGGTACGCATCTCCTCCGTGGGAAAACCACCCTCGCCGACGATCTGATAACTTCCGATATTGTTAATCATCGCCAGCATGTCATCCGCCTTAATAGAAGTATACACATTATTCAGCACTTTTGTAAAGAGGTTTGCCAAAGTAACCAGATCGGTTTGCTTCGCCTGATCCTCAATGGCCTGAACCACTGTTCTCTGACGCTCTGTGCGCCTGAAATCATTGCCGCTTGTATATCGAATCCGACAATATGCCGCCGCCTGCAGACCGTCGAGGAGCTGGTAGCCCGTCTCCTTCACCGGCGTGAAATCCTTTCTGTCTCTGTTTGGCATAGTATCTCTGATGATGCTCTCCTGATAGTTATTCAGATGCGAAAGCTCCTCCTGGCTCTCTATGTTGATCCAGATACCGCCCAGACCGTCCACAACGTCGATCACCGCCTGGTAATTCACAGCCACAAAATCCTTGATGTCCAGGTCCAGATTCATATTCAGCATGGCGATAGCCTGCTCCGCGCCACCGCTCTTATATGCATTGTTGGCTTTTCTGTACTTATCGTTCCCGACATTCATATACGTGTCTCGATATACGGAAACCAGCTTAATCTCCCCGCTGTCCAGATTGATGGAGGCTATCATAATGCAATCGCTGCGGCTTCCCTTGTACAGCTGATTGGGCTTCTCAGCATCCACGCCAAACAGAGCCACATTCCAATAGCCCTTCATAACAGGATCCTGCTTCACCGCCTCGTTAATCACGATGTTTTCCTCCGGAATGTCCGCAAAGTGAGGACCGGAATTTCCATTTTCCGAATTGTCTTCCGTGACCTGAAATACTTTCATTACCACCAGCAACATCACCAGAATCACCAGAATCTCAACTGAAAAAATAATCAGCCGATATACCTTTTTGCTCTTTGGAGACTTGCCTTTTCGTCCATTTGCCTTGGTTGCCATGCTTTCTCTCCTTACTTTCCGTAAATATAGTCAGACAATTGTGAAACTATCCCGGATCAAGAATGGGGGCATTTCGCAATTACCTACGCAATATAATATATTATGCCATGTTTGTCTCAGTGCATACCCACCTGGAGCAACATGATCCGCACAGCGGTATATTCACCTATTTCAATCAAACATGTCAGACGCCCGTACATCAGTATGCGTTCTTATTGATAAAACCTGTGAAAAATGTCAGCAAGAAAATCTTGATATCAAAACCGATAGTCCAGTTTTCAATATAATAAATATCGCAGTCTATCCGTTTCTTGATCGAAGTATCCCCGCGATATCCGTTGACCTGCGCCCATCCCGTAAGCCCCGGCCTCACCTGATGCTTTACCATATAGCGGGGAATCTCCTCCTTAAATCTCTCCACAAACAGAGGTCGTTCCGGCCTCGGCCCGATCAGACTCATATCCCCTTTCAGGATATTAAACAGCTGCGGCAGCTCGTCCAGGCTGGTTCTGCGCATAATCCTGCCGATTCCTGTGACCCTTGGATCATCCCGTACCGTCCAGGCTTTCTTCTCCTCCTCCTCAGACTGCTGTTCCATACTGCGGAATTTATACATATAGAAGGGCTTGCCATGCAAACCAACTCGCTCCTGTTTGAAAATCACCGGTCCCGGGCTGCTGATCCTAACAAGCAGCGCCAGAAGCAGCAACAGGGGAGAGAGAAGCACGATGCCACAGGCGGAAGCAACGATGTCCATGGCTCTCTTGATAATCTTGTTGCTTGTATTTGCCAGCGGCACATAGCGGATATTGATAACCGGAAGCCCCATCAGATCTTCTGTGTAGGGCCTGGTAGGAATAACGCTGTTATAATCAGGAATAAACTTGGTGTGGACACCCGATTTTTCACAGATATTCACGACATGCTCAAGATTGTCATAGTCCTTCAGGGCCAGCGCGATGGCGACCTCATCCAGCTCGTTATGAGGCAATATGACTTCCAGATTCTCCAGTCTGCCCAGCACCTTTATCCCCTTGTAGAGGGTACCGCTGGGCACCGTGTCGTCCAGAATACCGCATATTTTATAGCCCCACTGCGGATTCCACAGGAGCCGGTCAATATACTGCTCCGCCGCTCGGGAATATCCCACCACCAGAACATGCTTGATATTGTATCCCTTTTTTCGGATAGTCCGCAGCATTGTGCGCAGCACAACCCTGCTCAGACAGGTGACAAAGATATTCAGCAGATAAAATATACCCATCATCTGCCGTGAATAGTTGATCTCCCTGATCACCACATACAACACAATGATGTAGAAGGCCATGCCCAGCGTATTGGCCTGTATGATCGCAAGGAATTCATGTCTCTGCTTCACTGTGCGCTTCGGGCCGTACACGCTGCTCAGAAAGTACAAGATCACATATCCGGGAACCAAAAAGATCAGAACAATAAAATAATCCCGCACGGGCAGCACGCCCACGTCCGTGGTTCCTGCGTCAATGATATAAAATTTGATAAAGTATGCCAGCGCATAAGATGCCACCATGATCATGACATCCATTAACACATGCAGCCTGTTAAATACTTTCTGATTATCCTTAATCATACGGCATCACTCCGTCAGGGCCTTGGGTTACTCTGATCTTTCCTTAATTCTACATGAATCCCGACGCAGAAACAACTTAAGATTTTATGAAGATGCGAAACATATCCAGCCAGAGCGTTCCCTGAATAGAGCAGTAGTGTCCCAGATTTCGCCATTTAAAGCGCACTCTGTGCTCCTTTCCCGCACTGCCAAAGCATCGGGCAATTCCCTCCGCATATCCCTTCATGTATAGCATGCCCATTTTTTTCTTGGTAAAAAAGACAGTTTTTATGAAAAAACCAAGCAACAGGAAGGGAAAATTGAGAATAATTTGAAGTAAGGGCATATTTTTTCCGATCACATAAGCATTATTGGCGGAGGAAAGCTTGACCTTGAACGCATTATAGCGGGACCCCGATGCCGCGCTGCCCGCATGAAGCACCTTCGCTTTCGGCTCGTATACATTGTGCCAGCCATGGATACGGGCGCGATACCCGATATCAATATCCTCAAGATAGGCGAAATGATTCTCGTCAAAGCCCCCCAGAGAGAGCACCGTCTCGCGGCGATACAGAGAAGCACCGCCACAGGCAGCAAAAATACGGACCGGCCTCTCATAGCGCTCCGCAGGTTGACCCTTTCCTCTTGCATAAGCCCATCCAAACGCACTATAGCGGTCACCCGCATCATCAATCAGCGACTCATCCCGCATGGAAAGCATCATCGGACTGACGGAGAAAATCTTGGTATCCGACTCCATGCGCTCCAGTAGCGCCTTGATAAATCCTGCTTTAATCACTGTATCATTATTCAGCAGCAACACATATGGCGTGTCCGCCTCCTGTATTCCCACGTTGACGGCATGACAGAAGCCCGTGTTCTCGGAAAGGGCTATAACCCTGACCTCTGGATACTCTTGCCGCAATATCTCTAGGCTTCCATCCGTCGACCCGTTATCCACCACCACAGTAGTAAATAGAGGCTCCTGCCCCTGCTGTGCGCGAAGGCTGTCGATGCAGGCGCCGATATATTTTTCCCCTTGATAATTTGGAATAATCACCGTTATTTTCATGTTAATACTCCTGCAGATCGCAAACCAGCTGCGGATCCCAGAGCAGCACATACCCCGCCTCCCGCAGAGCGCGGCTCAACTTGAGCCCCATGCCAGCACAGTCATAATCTTCCGGAAGCCCACGCCAGTCATACATGCCTGTCGCAGCGGCCTCCTCATATTCCAGTCCGGTAACCTCCCGAAACAGATCTCTGCAGCGCTCCCCCAGACGAATGCACCTCAGATCCAGGGCCTGCGCCTGCTGCACCAGCATAGCCCGATTCAGATAGCCGCTGCAGCCGTCCTTAACTCCCAGATACTGCACCTCTCCTGACTCGTCCATCATGCCACCCACAATCCTGCGGGACTTGTCGAGCACTCTGCCCCCAATAGCTCCAAGCTCTGGACGTTGCTCCAGAACCGGCGGATCGTACTCGGTGCGGGAAAAGCCCATATGCTGCGTCATAGACACTCTGGCCTTCCAGCCCTGACAATCCACATAATCCTGAGAGGCTCTGACTCCCGCCTCATAAGCATAGAGCTTACTCTCCGGATTGGCAGCTGTGGAGGCGCTGTGGCAGCGCCAGTGGTACAGTACCCTGGGGACATGCACGATAGCGCCGAGTTCACACCCAAGTGCGGCCGCGGCCCGCAACGCCAGATCATGATCCTGCGCGCCGTCATACTCCGCCCGCAATCCCAGCTCCTTGATCAATTCTGTCCGCATCACCAGCAAATGACAGATATAGTTGTTGGTCAGCAGCAGATCCAGATTGAACTCCGGCTTGATATTGGGTTCATAGAATCTCTTTGCGTTCCCGTCACACTTATCCTCGTCCGAATACAGCATACCGGGTCTTTTGCCGCCAAGCCTCCCTTCTTCTATCGCCTCCGCCATCACATACAGCGCATCCGGCGTCAACACATCATCGTGATCTAGCAGGGCCACATAGTCCCCCTCCGCCCACTGCAGCGTCTCATTGGTATTGTCTGCAATGCTGCGATTGCCAGATAGTCGTTGACAGCATATCCGCCCGTCGCCGTAGGAGGCCGCCAGCTCCTCCAGAGTATTCCCCTCCCCTGCGTCACCAATCACAAGCTGCCAGTGGGGATAGGTCTGACTCAGAACGGATTCAATCAACTCCCGAAAAAAGCGCTCCGGCGTGTGATAGGCCGGAACCACAATGCTGAAGGTCACTGGCTCCTCCCAGAGCCGCCGACGCTGCCGCTCCAGCTCCGGCTCCGGCACTGGGACATAGGTATATGCCCTCCACGGCGCCTGTGGCAAGTGCTCCCTGATCGTGATCAATGTTTCCCGCAGTCCGTTGCGCTTCAAATACGATATGGTTTTACGCAGATTGTATACGCTCAATATGCCCATACGCCTGTTCCCTTCCCTCTGCCTTGCCATAACACAGAAGTCGCCCCTTGCGGGGCGGCTCCCGAAAAACTGTCTTATAAGATTGCTTTCAGATCCTCTGTCAGCTTCTCCACTCTGGCCTGAGCGTCCTCCAGGCTACTGCCTTTCACACCCATGTAGAATTTGATCTTGGGCTCGGTGCCGGAGGGCCTTGCACAACACCAGCAATTGTCAGGCAGCTCGAAATACAACACATTGGATTTCGGCAGACCGGTCTCGGATACGGCTCCAGTCTCCATGTCAATGACCTTGTTCTCCTGATAGTCACGGAATCTCAGCACTTTGGCATCGCCGATTGCCTTGGGCGGGTTGGCACGCAGCTTATCCATCAGGGCTGCGATCTCCCTGGCGCCACTGACACCCTTCATGGTGATGGTATACTGGGTCTCCTTGAAATATCCGTACTTCTCATACATCTGCAGCATCATATCCCACAGGGTCATGCCATGCTTTTTACAGTAAGCCGCCACTTCACACAAGCACATTACAGCTACGCAGGCATCCTTATCCCTGGCATGTGTACCGGCCAGACAGCCGTAGCTCTCCTCCAGGCCAAACACATAATGATTGGAGCCTGTCTGCTCAAAGAGCTTGATCTGCTCGCCAATGAATTTAAAGCCCGTCAACACCTCGATCAGCTTCACGTTGTAGTTCTTCGTGATGGGGAAGGTCATATTGGTGGTCACAATCGTGGTCACCATGGCGGGATTCTCCGGCATGGTGCCAGTGGCAGTCCTCTCCCGAAGGATGTACTCCGCAATCAGCATGCCGGACATATTGCCGGTAAATGCCACATACTCACCGGTTTTGGTATCCTTGGCATACACACCCAGACGGTCGGCATCCGGGTCGGTAGCCAGCACAATATCCGCATCCTTCTCCTTGGCCAGACGCAATGCATAAGTAAATGCCTTGGGATCTTCGGGATTGGGATAGTCCAGCGTGGTAAATTTGGGATCCGGATTCTCCTGCTCAGGGACCACATAAACGTTCTTGAAGCCCAACTCGGACAGCACTCTCCGCACAGGCAGGTTACCGGTACCACACAGAGGAGTATACACGATCTTGATATCGTCTGCCACCTCCTTGATGATCTCCGGATGAATAATCTGTTTCTTCAGTTCCACCATGTAGGCATCGTCAATCTCCCTGCCAATGCTCTGGTACAGGCCTGCGGCCTCAGCCTCAGCCTTATCCATCGTCTTAACGGTGTGGTAATCCTTAATAGCCTGTACCTCACCGATAATCTCCTTGTCCTTGGGGGCAGTGATCTGCGCGCCGTCCTCCCAATATACCTTATACCCATTATACTCTGGGGGATTATGACTCGCTGTCACCACAATACCCGCCGTGCAGCCCAGAGTGCGCAGCGCAAAAGATAACTCAGGTGTGGGACGAAGAGACTCAAACACGTAGGCCTTGATACCATTGGCAGCCAGGCACAGCGCCGCTTCATCAGCAAATTCAGGAGACATGAAGCGGGAATCGTAAGCAATAGCCACGCCCTTCTTCTGCGCTCCCTGCTTCATAATATAGTTGGCCAAGCCCTGGGTGGCCTTTCTCACAGTATACAGATTCATGCGGTTCGTGCCTGCGCCGATCACCCCTCTGAGACCTCCGGTTCCGAACTCCAGCTCCTTGTAGAAACGATCCTCGATCTCAGTCTCATTTCCGCCGATGGCCTCCAGCTCCTTCTTGGTGTCCTGGTCGAAATAATCGTCCTCCAGCCAGAACCGATACTCGTCCATGTAGCTCATTGCACATCCTCCTCCAATCACTAAGTTTTACTGGGCGTTTGCGAAGCATCACAGCCCGCGCCCTACCGGACTGGTGCTTTTGGTAGCATTATATCATATTTATTTCCATTTTTACAGTACTATTTTCCGTGGGTTTTATCTCTGAAACTTTTCCGGCTTCCGCTGGACAAATGGCAGGCACTCTCCCCGATTGGTATGGAAGAGTGCCTGCCGATCCAGATATAAGAAACCTCTACAGCACCGTTGAGCGATACTCAATTGAGATGACACTGTCATCCCGCAGGATAAAACACAGCTTCACGCCGTCCTTTTCATAGATCAGCATGCCTTCCTCCACAGAGCCTTCTCCGTAGATCTCCTGTAGTTTTTCCAATGAATCGCCGATGCATACGCCCTCTGCCGTGGTCACAGAATCATCCTTCAGGATCACCGCCGACACCAGGTCCCTGTCCTGCGCGGGATAGGTGTCGATCTCGAAGCTGCTGTAGGTATAGATCTTATCCAGTCCCTCAAAGGCACAGCTGGCGGCCTCAAAATAAGATGCCGGTTCTCCCAGCGCCGCCAGGATAGGGGCCATGTCCGCATCCACCTCCACAGTCACACCGCCTGTCACAAACACATAGCCCCTGGTTGTGGGGGCCTGCACACTCTCCTGCTGCAAGGGCTGCGCGCTCTCCTGCTCCGGTGAAGGCTCCCCGACGCTGCCGCCAGCGCTCATATTCACCACGTCCCCGCCGATCACCTTCTCGCTGTCTCCGCAGCCCATGAACGTCAACAGACTCATCGCCATACACAATGCCAATATTTTTTTACCCATCTCATTCTCCTTATTAATTAAGTCGCTGCGCGATGGCTCTAAAGGGTAAAGTCCCTTCGGCGCACACACGGGAGAGACAAATTTCATTCGTAAGAAATCTCATGAAATTTGCTCTCGTGCGCCTTCGCGACATTACCTAGTCGCTGCGCGACAGCTCTAAAAAGGTTAAGTCGCGAAGCTGCCGCTCCTTTTCCTGCTCGTAGGCCGCCAGCTTTTCCTCCCACACAGCGGCGAGCCGCTCCTCGCCCCGACGGTCCGTAAGCCCCGCCTCCTGTCGCAGCACCCCGCCCAGATACTCCGTGATCTTTTCCGCGCCGGACAGGTTCAGGTGCAGTCCCCCATCGTAGGTGTCCGTGGAAAAGTCCAGCCCTGTCTCCTCAATCAACTCCAGGAAATTGATATACAGCAGATTATTTTGATCCGCATACTCCTCGATCTGCTGCTCCCACTGCTCGTACCAGTACGGGTAGAGGCTGGGCGCCTTCACCAGAATCAGCCGGATATCCTTCTCCTGGCACAGTGCCGTCATCTTCTCCAGATATTCCCAGGCGTTGTCGCCAAAGCGGTAGTCCGCCAGAATCCTGCCCTCCGGCACATTCTGAGCCGGCTTTACATCCACGCGCATATAGTAGCCGTTGTGAGAGACCTTGGGCGTGTCAAACAGATAGCGCACATCCTCCGCCCCCAGCTCGCTCCATCTGGAGTGATAGCGCAGCAGCGGAAACACATAGTCCAGAAAATGCTCCTCCGGCGTCATCGAGGCCGCGATCGACGCCGCCTTGGACGGAGACCATCTCATCCCCTCCAGCGTCATCCGGTTATAGGCTTCCTTCTGCGGTTCGTTATACTGCATGGCCAGCACATTGAAGATCACCGCGTCCGGCTTCTCGTATTGCAGGGTGTCCTCCAGCAGATAGTAGGACTGCCAGATCAACTGCTGGGCGCTGCCCCGAATGTAGCTGTTGATGCCGTAGTCCCGCCACAGCACCGCCGGAGAAAAATTCTCGTAGACCTCGCAGTCCCCGATGAAGATCACATTATGATCCTTTTCCTCTCCATAGTACTCGGCGATCAGCGCCCCCTCCACCACATCCGCGGCGTATTTGGGCAGCAGCAATCTCTGCAACAGGTACAGGCTCGCCAGAACAATCGCGGCGCTGCCGACAAGCTTCCAAACCTTTCTCACATAAACTCCCATCTACCCGCTCCGCCCGTCCAGTATTCCGGTCTAATATGACAGAAAAAGCAGGTGCTATTGCCGTCAGTCTGCAATGCAACCGACAACACAATCGTTCTAGAACTGATTATAGATAAACTGGCTGGCATCATACCCAATGCCGTAGGCGCCTGCCAGCAGGACGATCAGGAACAGGCCGTACCAGATGAGGAATCGCACCGGATAGGGACCGGCGGCGATCCGCTCCCGAACGCTGCCCTTTCTCTGCCACAGGCTCACCGCCACCAGCAGTATCAGGCCCGCCAACAGCACACAGTAATCCACAGCGCTCAAGCCGATTCCCAGCAGGGAACCGTCCCACAGAATATGCCAATTCCCCTCTGTAAACACCGTGCCAAACATCCGAAAAGTAAGCGGAACGTCCCGATAGCAGTCAAAGGTGCGCAGACAGCTCATGATCAGGATCGTGCGCAGCACCTGGAACAGCTTGAACCACCCTCTGCCCTGCACGGCAAAACGCCTGTGAAAGCGTATGTACAGCGGCTCCAGCTCCTGGGAGAACATCAACACTACCCAGTTGCCCAACCCCCACACGACAAAGTTCCAGCTCGCCCCGTGCCATATGCCAGTGGCCAGCCAGACCGCGAAGGAGGACAGGTAGATCGGAACCCTCTTTCCGATGTTCTCCCCCAGATGCGCCCGCGCGAACCGAGAGAGCTTCAGCATCGGTTTGCAGACGGATATAGGATAAAAGATATAGTCCGTGAACCAGGTGCCCATCGTGATATGCCACCTGCGCCAGTACTCCTTCACCGATTTGGAGAAATAAGGGCGGTTAAAGTTCTCCTTTACCCTGATGCCCAGAGCCTGGGCAATGCCGATGGTAATATCAATGCCGCCGGTGAAATCCGCATACAGCTCCAGGGCATAGAATAACATGCCCACAAACACATAGGCGCCACGGTAGGTGTCCGCGTCCCGAATGATGGTATTGACCCCCGCAAGAATTCGGTCCGCGATCACCAGCTTTTTGAAATATCCCCACAGGATTCTCTGCAGACCAAAGCAAAACTGCCGGGACTCAAAGGCATGTCTCTCATAGAGACTCCCAGCCAGATCACTGAACCGACTGATAGGTCCCTGAATCAACTGCGGAAAAAAGGAGACGAACAACGCCAGCCGGAATGGATTCTTCTCCGCCGCCACTGTACCTCTGTAGACGTCTATCAGATATCCCAGAGCCTGAAAGGTGTAAAAGGATATCCCCATCGGCAGCGCAATATCCCAGAAATCAAGCTGAGCAGCGCTGCCTGACAGCCGCAACAGGCCATTGATGTTATAGATCGCAAAATTGGTGTATTTCACCACCGCCAGTATTCCCAGGTTCAGCAGCAGACAGGCCAGCATCCATCTCCGCTGCCTGCCCTTCATCCTCTCCTTGTACGCCTTTCTTTCCTCAGCGGCGAGCCGCTCCTTATTGGCCTTGATATACGCCTTCTGCCGTGCTCCTATCCCTTCTATCCGGCGGGCCGCAAGATAAGTCGTCACCGTTGTAGCCATCAGATAAAGCAGCCATGACGGTCCCGCGATAAAATAGAACAGATAGGAGGCCAGCAGAAGCAGCCCCCACTGCATGCGCCTGGGAACCAGGTAGTACAGGAGAAACAAACACCCGACAAAACCTAAAAACGCATAGGATGTAAAGAGCATGATTTCTTATTCCTCGTCCTGTAGTTCCTGAATCAGTGTGTACAGCGCTTCCGCAGAATTAAAGTTCTGGGGCGTGATCTTCTCCGCAGTGATTGTCACGTCAAAGCAGTCATTAATCTCAGCGATAATGGACACGATATCAAAAGAGTCCAGTATCTTATCGTCGATCAGGGTGTCACAGATCTCGAAATCCACCTCAGGGTGCAGATCTCTCAAGATTTCCAACAATTCTTCCATACCTATTCTCCTCGCTTTGTATTTATTTCTTAGACAACTGTGAAACTCGGTTACCTTGCTAGTGTCATTGTACACATTGTATATTCCAACGCAGGCACGCTCTCGCTTCGTTCTCACCGTAGCGGTACATAAGATGCTATAAAACAGCATCTAAGTACCGACGGCTCGAAAGAGCACTGCTTATGGAATATACAATATGCACAATTCGGTACTGGTAATAAACAATTTCGCATATACCTGCATTTATTTCTGAGACATATGCTGCAAAGTCACGCGGTCGATCTTTCCGTTGGCTGTGAGGGGCATCTGCTCAAGGCGGATCATACGGTTGGGAATCATGTATCTGGGCAGTCTGTCGCGCAGCGCTGTCGCCAGCTCGCGCTCCTCGGTGGTTCCCACATAATACAGCACAAGCTTTCCTTTTGTCTGGTCATAGATGCAGCCGGAGAGTCTGACTCCCTCCACCATGTTGGTGCTTACCTCGATCTCCCCCAGCTCGATCCGGTGACCCATATGCTTGATCTGGTAGTCCTTGCGGGAGACAAATATCAGCTCCCCCCGCTCATTATAGCGGCCCAGGTCTCCTGTCCGATAGATCAGCTCCGGGTAAGCGGTGTTCAATGGGTTCTGTACGAATACCTCGTGAGTCTTCTCAAAATTATTGTAGTAGCCCAGCGTCAGGGATGTGCCTCTGATACAGATCTCCCCTGTCTCCCCCTGTCCTGCCCTCTGATTCTGATCGTTCAGCAGAAGAATCTCCGTGTTGGGAAAGGGGCCTCCGATGGGAATGGCCTCATCCGGCGCAAATTCCCTCTCCACCTTGTAGTAGCAGCACATGCCAGTCCCCTCTGTGGGACCGTAGAGGTTCACGAATTTGGCCTGGGGCAGCGCCGCACGCCAGGCGGCAAACTGCTTGATGGGAAAGACCTCGCTGCCAAAGGCCACAGTCCGCAGATACTTGGGTACCACGGTCTGAAAGGTCCCAAAGGCGGATATCATCGTCAGCGCGGAGACCACCCAGCATAGCGTATTGACGCCATGCTCATTGAGAAATTCCACCAGCTTGACCGGCAGCATGAACAGCTCTCTGGGAATCAGATAGGTGGTAGCGCCGAATTTGAGCGTGGGGTAGAGCTCCTTCAGGCAGGCGTCAAAATACAGCGGCGTCTGGTTGCCGAACACAGTATTTTCGTCAAATTCCAGCACCTCCGACAACTGTTCGATATAGTCGATGACAGAGCGATGGCAGGCCGCCACGCCCTTGGGTACTCCGGTGGAGCCGGAGGTAAAGACGATGTAGATCGGGTCCGTGTCGATGGCCCGACGACGTATCTGCCCCAGGGCGTCATCATCCACCGCAGTTTCGCTGATCTCATCATAGAGAACGATCTTTCCGTCAAAGTCGAATTTCTCCGCGATCTCCCGTGTCAGGCCGTCGCAGATCAGTGCCCTGGCCTGTACATTCTCCAAAATAAGCTGAATCCGGCTCGCCGGCATCTCCTCGTCTATCGGCACATAGAAATCTCCTGCCGTGATGACGCCAAAAAACGCGGCGATCTCTTTGGGGTGCTTATGCATGAACACCACCACTGGCTCATGATAGATTCCCTGACGGTGCAAATATGTACCCACGGCCCTGCTCTGCTCATAGACCTGAACAAAGGTCAGGGAGTCGGCGCCGTCAGAAAAAGCTGTCTTTTCCGGCACTTTTTTTACAATGTGATCTAAATAGTTCAAAATATGATTCTGCATGATACCTCATTTCCAGAAGCCTTCAGGCTTTTTAATGCTATCTTGTAATCAGCGATTCATACTCCTGCTTCAGACGGCCGCACCGCAGGACTGCCTGTCTAGCCAGAACCTCCAGCACATCCAGATAGCCCGCCCCCAGCGGATGATCTCTTTTGATCAGAGACAGCTCCGTACAGGCCAACAATATAACCTGAACCCCCTGGGCAAAGAGCCGCTCGGACACGGCTGCAAACAGGGGAAGCTCCACAGGCTTGCCCGCCTTGACGTCGTCATAGATCAACTGCATCACCATTCTCTGCTCCTGAGCCTCCGGTATAATGCAGCCAATGCCGTGGCGCGACAGGCTGCTCTGAAACAGTCCGCTGGACAAGGTGCCGTCCGTGGCCAATACCCCCGCGCAGGCAACCTTCGCCTGTTTCAGATAGATGGCGGTCTCCTCAATGGCATTCAGAATCGGGATCCCGATCTCCGCCTTCAGCTGCTTCTGAAAAAAATGGGCCGTGACACAGGGGATGGCGAGCAGCTCCGCTCCCTGAGCGGCCAATCCCCTCCCCGCCAGGACCATCTGTGGCACAGGATTATCACCGCTTCTGCCCAGAATAAACTGAGTGCGGTCCGGAATCTGGGGTTTGCTGTGCAGAATTACCTCCATATGCTCCTGGTCCGTCCGAGCCTCGCTCATCTGGGTGATCAATTGTAAAAAATAAGCCGATGCCATGGGGCCAAGGCCGCCAAGCACACCCAATGTCTTCATATCCATACCCCCGCTTTTATCCCGCAGTCAGTTGACTTGGGGATAGGCCTCATGGTCATAATTGTGGCTATTGTAGTGCGCCGCAGAATATTCCATGAGCTCCGCGTCCGTCCACAGAAAAAAGACCACAGGCTCCGTCCTGGGCGTAGTGTCGAAATGATACCAGCCGTCCCCCACATCCACCAGGTTCCAATAATGCTCCCTCTTGGTGGGAATCTTGGCGATATCCATATTTTTAATGCCAGCTCTGGTCAACAGCTCTTTGGCCGTACAAGCGTACACATAGCAGTCCCCCTGCTTTCTCGCCAGACCCTCGTAGGCCGCTCTGACCCAATCTCCCTTCTCGGAATGGTTGATATAACCCACATTCCAACGGATATAATTATAGATGACCAACGCCTTGTCCCGATCGCTCATATCCGGCGTGATTATCTTTGCCAGCACAGCATCAGCCAGTTGATCGACCTCTTCAATGCTATGCTCTCTGGCAGTGACTGTCAGAGACACCGTCACAGTGGCGGTATTGCCCGCCGCATCCGTCGCCGAATAGATAACGGGATAGGTTCCCTCCTCCTTCAGATTTACACTGCTTGTATCCACAATCAGCGGTATCTCCTCCAGGGAATTATCCTCCACGGTGACATCTTTGCGGTAGGAGACGCCGTCTCCCATATAGATCCACAGATCCCCTGCCCCCTTGATCACAGGAGGTTCCGTGTCCTCATACAGAGTGAGCCGCGCCGTCTCCACCGTCTCATTGCCGCCTGCGTCCGTCAGGACAAGCTCCACCTCCTGCGTGCCGATACAGGTCAGATCCGGTTCTCTGCGAAAAGCCGCTGTCACTGCCGTAGCATCCTCTATGTCCACGACAAATTCCTCCGCCCTTCTGGGTAGCACCGCAAATCCCTCCACATCCTGCACTCGAACCTTGGGAGGAATCGTATCCTGTATATGTAAAACGGTGGCGTATTCGACGCCGTCCGCCCGAATCACCACCTCGTGATCTCCTGGGACATGATAGTCAAAAGCCGAAATGTCCGTGACGAAAACTCCCTTGGTCTCGCCTAGCAGAAAGCTGCCCACCGACGGAAGACCCTCTCCGGCCTCCACAGTCAGCTCCGCCTCCACCGGGGAGACAAACAGCTCCGCCTCCACATTCGTCCGGTTACCACCCCGATCTGTGAGAATCACCTGTACCGTCTGGCTGCCCACCCGGGCAAAATCCGGTTCCTCTGCATACGATACCTCCACCGCCGTGGCATCCCATATATTCCGGATAAAGACTTCCGGACCACAGCTCTCGCCCAACGCCAGCCGCACAGGGACCGCCTCGCCCACCGGCGCTATGGTATCCTGAATAATCAGGGTGCATCGATGGGTAAACCAACCGCTTTTGACACTCACCTGATATTCCCCCGGCTCCGCAGTGGAAAAGGGCTGGCTGTCATCGGTAAAGACAGCGCTGTCATCCGCTTTTTTCAGAAAATCAGAGGGAGTGACCGCAACGCCCGCCTCCACTCTGCACAGCTTATAGGCCAGGCTGTCCACATAGAACCAACCGCCCACCGCCAAAGCGACAGCCAGCAGAACAAACACGCCTGCCCAGATGATCGCTCTTTTCCCTTTGCCCTTCCTGCCCCGTTTCTCTGTCGTAGCTGCTGCCCGCATGATATCCTCAGTCCTTTTATCACAAGCTTTGCTATATACACCTTGGTATCGTACCACCAATGAAATATTTTGTCAATTCCCGCCGCGCCGTCCAAGTCTGTCAAAATATGTGACAGAATACGGGATTTGAGCCTCACAACCAATGTAGCGCGATATACGGTGTATATTGTAACAAAATCGCTGTAAGCACTATGCCTACAACGATTTTATTATAGAAGCTCTATGGCAAAATAGCTAATAGAGTTAGGTGGCATCTCCGACGGCAAGCTTCGTTGCTCAGCGTATTGCCGCTATGAATTCCTCCCTGCTACACCTTGTCATCCTGTGTATAAATGCTTCATCCAGACCCTCTCTGATCATCTGCCGAATGATCCGGATCTTTTCTTCCCTCTTTCCTTCTCTCCGGCCTTCTCTTAGCCCTGTGGCTTTCCCCTCCTGCAGCTTCTCCTCCATCAGATCATCAAACGCCTTGCACATATGCAATCCCTCCTTCTCCATTTTATTTACCAGATGCTCTATATGTAGATGTCTTGCAATTACCTGCTCCGTTTCCAGCGGAAGACTCTGGAAGACATCCGTTTGAAACAGTTCGCTTAACTTAGCCTTATCCCTGCGGCACTGCATTGCCCTAAAAAATTCTCTCAGGTCTGTGCTATAATATTCTGGCTCCACATAGTCCGCCTCCAGCAGCGGAAAATCGTAGTCGTGCAGATTCGTCCCCAGAAGCTTCCTGCACTCCGCCGATAGCTGGAACATCTGTGTTAATCTGCATCTGCCCTTCCAATGGCCCTCTCCCAGATAGAGCACCACCGTGATAGTCGGTAGAAGAATATCGCTCTCCTTCATCCGGCTCTTTCTCTCCCGGTAGCTTTGGTAATCCTTGCGCTCCCTGTGCCCTTTGTCCATTTCCCTCATCTGATATTCGTAGTCGCAGGCATCATAGGTCATCACCCGCTCCGGCATCCCGTAATCGGATTCTGTCTCTATTTCCATCCCATAGCATAGGTTGTGCTCCGCATCTCGCATCAGGATATCCCGCTCCAGTTCTCCGCATGAACTCGAAAGAGAGGGGTACTTTCGTCTCACAGGGGACAGGTTCCCTGACAGAAGAACTTCCTTTCCACAATAGACTGTGGCATTCACCAGTTCCGCAAAGCGCTGACAGTCAGAAAAATACGGCCTGTCCACAATGTCTTTTCTACCCATATAACCCTTTCCGGCCACAAACACACCGCAGCGGCAAACTTTACCACAGGACAGTCTCCAGCCATATATACTTTCTATTTTGTGAAATATGGCTGATAACGCCGGAATCGGACCATTTTCGTAATCCGAATTTTGCCCTCTTGGAATGGGGCAAAGAATTTCACATCTATTTACATAGATTATAAAAAATAACATACTTATTGTCAATAAGAAAATTAAAAAGAAATGCTAAGCCACTGATATTGTCCAGCGACTTAGCATAAATCCTAATCGGAAAATTGTGACCATAGCTATATCTCGTCGTCCCCCTCCGCCGGATGCCATGCCCTTCCAAACTTGACATCCTTGAACAGCGCCGCGAGACCCGTGATCTGCTTCAGGCGCAGGATCTCGTCCCTGTCCATTCCCAGATGCTTGGCAATCCACGCGTCGGAGCGTCCCAGCTCATGCAGCTCCTTGACGATACTGCTCATCAGCTCCACGCTGTGGGTGCCGCGGGCCCTGTTATGACGCACTGTGCTGGCCATTCTCTGGTCTATGGGCTTGTCGATGACCGAGACGGGAAGCATACCTCCCTCCCGCTCGTAGATATCGGGATGCTCCAACATGACTCTGTAGCGGTGAAAGCCGTCCACGATCACATAGATATCCTCGTCTTTCGCGTAATAGCAGACAATGGGCATGGTATAGCCATCCTCCCTGATGCTCTCATACAGGAGCTTCATCTCCGGAGGCGCCACCTTGTTGGGATTATAGGTGTTAGCTTTAACCTTGTCTATAGGAACTGATATTACCTGATATACAGGACTTTTGTACGCCATCTTTTCTCTCCTTATTTGACATGCCCAAAGGCCCTCATCCGCTTCACTCCAAGCTTTCAATGCTCCGATATTTGCTGCGGATAGCGTCGATATGCTTCTGTTGCTCCCTGGTCAGTCCGAAGCCCATGAAACGGCAGTTGTGATCATTCTTCAGAATACAAAAACACATGCGTTTCCAGCTTGGAATATCCTTGGTCGACCTGATATCATCCGTGTTGTCGGGAATCCTCCCCAGAAAAATAATCCGAGACTTTTTGTTCAGGGTGTAATTAGACACCCCGTTTCTGCGGATTGTGTAACCGTGATCCAAGAGCTCCTGTATCGTCTCCTCGTCCAACCCACCCCCTGTCTTATGCCAGAAAATAATGGAGCTGTTGAACTTCTTGACATAATTGTTCCGCAGTCTTCTGGGCAATGTATCCAGCAGAAAGCGGGTGTAGGACTCCCAGGTATGACCCTCTGGAAGAGTGACATTGCGATATCCCATTGCCTTGGTCTTCCCATAGATGCACGCGAAATTAGCCCCTTTGACTCTGCCCACCAGCTTCACCCAGATCTCCGGATCGATGACCCTGTACAGATTCAGAGAATCCTTGGAATAGTCGTTAAAGGGAGAAGCTACTCTCATCTGCGACACCTTGAGCCCTGCCATATAATACAGATCATACAGACGGTTGTAATCATAATTAAAGAGATAATTAGCATGCCAGACATCACTCTGAGACCAGTCATAAAGGGGAGAAGCACACCACACATCCTTGAACTGCTTGCTGATCCAACACTCTCCGTTATATCCATACCTCTTGTTCAGAAAACCGCTGTACCTCTGCAATGACTCCTCGGCGCGCATGCCCAGCAGACAGACGGTCTTGCCCTCACCCCTGGACTCCCTGTACCATCTGCCAAACTGCTTCGCAAGGTCCTCCTGATGCATCCGGTAGCGATAGGTCGTAATCGGATTGTTGTCCAGATTGATCACATACTCCTTATCGGGCATCTCCCTGACCCAACATTCCTTCTTAGTGTCATCCCAGGGATACCAGTACATCTCATAGCTGCTCAGTGCAGTTCGGGTGGCCATGGGCAGACAGACCCAGTAGATGTCGGCATCTCCCTTTATCCGTTCAAAGGTTCTCTCTATGTACTCCGTAGTCACCGTGTACTGCGCCTCAAAATCCTGATGAAATACGCCAATTCTTCTGTGAGGATAGTATTTTTTCTGATAATCCATCACCAGGTTCAACAGCAATCCGCTGTCCTTTCCTCCGGAAAAGGAAATATAGATATTGTCAAATTCCTCAAAAATCAGCTTCAGGCGTTTCTGCAGGCTCTCAAACACATTGGTTTCTTCATATTCCCTTAACATTGCATCCTCTTTTTCTCTCAATTTCCATTTTTTTCCAATTATGAAAAAAACTTTACCACAAAAATCGACAAATATCAACAAAAAAACAAAGAGCGGCGGATTCAAATAATTGAACCCGCCGCTCTGTACAGTGATAAATTATCTCAGAAAGTCTTCAATATAAGAGGCTATTAAGGAATTAATGATGATTCCCGTGGTGTCCGCCATGGTGTCCCTGACCTGTGCCGTCCTGATTCGTATTACCGCAGTCGGCATCGTTTCCATTGTTCCAGTCATAGCCGCTATGTTCGTGCCGCCTGCATCCCTCGATGCGCTCCTGAAGCTCTCCCATGGAAAGCCCGTGACACTCCTCCACAGTAACGCTCTGATCATATTCCACCAACTCCAGATAGGCTCTGTATTTTCCAAATGACATATGGTGGCTGTGCGCCTCCCGCATACAATAGCTATCGCTGAAGTATGTCAGCACCTCACAGGACTGTCCCGTGGCGACGGTCTCCAGCTCTCTTCGCATGGCATCCGGGCTATCGGATATAATGGTAAAGACCAGTGCGGCGTTGCCAGAGAGATAACTGCTGAACGATTCATCCTCCAGCAGATTTCTTACGGCCTGCAAATACGGTTTATTTTTCAGGGAAATACGTTGCAATATATTTCCGCCGTCCTGATTGTAAGCCTCTGCCGTCACCACCCTGCCATAGCGGTTGATTCCCAGCTCTATGGAGGGATTGACATCCATACTGATGTAGGAGATGGGCGCGCTGTATCGGGAATAACCGCTTACGGCGAGCAAAAGCATCAAGCATACGGCTGCCAGCGCATATACGGGACGGTGCCAGCCATAACTTCTCCTGGCTCGCTTCCGTTCCAGATATTGCAGCGTACCGGCTTTCAGCTCCTTTGAGGCCCTGATCCCCTCCATGCTCTTGTGGATCCTGTTCATGCCCATTCACCTCCCAACTTTTCCCGCAGCATACTCTTTGCTCTGGAAAGCCAGGTGTAGATTGTATTTTCCTTTTTTCCCAGGATGCCGGCAATCTCCACTGCGGAATACCCCTCGTAATAGTACAGATAGACTACCCGCCTGTACCGGTCCGGCAACTGCAGCACGACCTCCAATACCTCTCGCGAAGCTTCATCCAGCATATTGCTCTCTTCCAGAACTGCATCCAGAGGAACCCATTTTCTGCGCGTAAGACCTCTCAGCCAGTCTGTGCAGGCATTGACGGTTACCCGCACAAGCCAGGCCTTCTCATGTTCTCCGTTCTCAAAGCCGCCATCATAAAGCATATACTTTAAAAACACATTCTGAAACACATCCTCCGTGTCATGCGTACTTTTTAGATGAACCAGGCAGATTCTGCGCACCATATCCGCATACTGTTCTACAACGCGGTTTACATCCTCCGGACTTTTCAAAGCTCCCCCTCCCTCTGTCCGCCGTCTCCTCAGTGATGGCAGCCTGATCTATGGGACCGCTCTGAGTGATGCCCTCTGTTATGTCTGCCATAGCTGCCATGGCACTTCTCTCGATTCACATGGCCGACGCAGCTACCTCCGTTCTGACATACGCCGTCCACGTCACAGCTCCCGTCCTGCAGACAGACTCCGTCCTGATAGCAAGCGGCATATCCTGAATCACATGCGCCCGCCCCGCAATGCCCATGCCTCGCATAGACGGTATCGGCTCCTGCCCCTGCCAACAGCACTGCCGCCAACAGCACCGCTGTAATTTTAGTTGCTCTTTTCATGATCGTGTCCTCCGTTTTTGTGCTTCTTTAATTATAACACGTTTCAGCCGGCGCAATCCTTTCATTTTTTATTTCATTTAGTTGATTGCAGAACGACTCTTTTCTAGAACAGGAATTGGGCAATATAACCAAATAAGGGCCGCCCTGCCACCGCATCAAAGGGGCTGTGAAAAAATAGGAGTTGAAAACTCCGACTTTCACAGCCCCCTTAC
>JAMPGX010000028.1 GCA_023663725.1 bacterium
TTATTCCTGAAAGTGTTCTTTTTTTGGTTGGGGACTTTTTTCACAGCCCCTTTTCTATCTGGAAGATATGAGACAGGAAGACAACTTGGAGTACCAGGCAAAGGTGATGGTCTGCAGAAAGCGGCAAAATTAAGGACCGGTCCTTAATCGGTCCGGTCCTCATCAGTTTCATCAGCTTCCTTTTCTCCTTTGGTGTCTTCCTCTGGGGAAGGCGTCTCCGGCAGTGTCAAAACCACCTTACAGATGCGGTTCTGGTCGATGCCCTGTACTTTCAGGCGGATGCCGTTGTCCAACTCCACCTCCTCGCCGTCCTCCGGTAGACGGTCCAGGTATTCGATGATGATACCTCCGATGGAATCGTAGTCCTCGGAGTCCAACGCAGTATCCAGCGCGTCATTGATATCGTCCAGCTTCATGCTGCCCTCCACCAGATAGGTGCGCTCGTCAATGGCCTGGATATACTCCTCTTCGTCGGCGTCGTACTCGTCCCGAATCTCGCCGACAATCTCCTCCAGCAGATCCTCCAGCGTGATCATCCCCACGGTGGCGCCGTACTCATTCAGCACAAAAGCAACATTCATCGTGGTTTCCCGCATCTCCAGCAGCAGGTCCGCACTCTTTTTATATTCATAGGTGTAGTGCGCTTCCCGCAGGATGCTTTGCACCGAGAAGTCATTCTGGTTGGAGTTCAGTATGAAATCCTTGATATTGATCAGGCCGATGACATTGTCCTTGTCCTCCTGATATACTGGCAGGCGGGTGTACATGGATTCACGGAATACCTCCAGCACATCCTGGTAGGGAGCCTGAACATTGACGGAAACCATATTGATGCGGGGGATCATGATATCCTTGGCCACCGCGTCGGAGAAGTCGAACACATTGTAGATCATCTCTTTCTCCTCAGACTCGATGACGCCGTCCTCATGGCTCACGTCCACATAGGTCTTCAGCTCCGTCTCGGTCATGGCGCTGGCCTTTTTGTTGGGATCGATATGTAGCAGGCGCAGGATGCCGCCTGACAGCTTGTCCACCACAAAAATGATCGGCGCGAGGACATGCATCAGACTGTAAATGATGCCGCTGTACGCCAGAGCGATCTTCTCATCATTCAGATTCGCCCAGGTCTTGGGTACGATCTCACCGAAGAGCAATACCACGATTGTGATGATGCCGGTGGCAATACCCACCATCAGATTGATTCGCAGGGCCAGAATCGTAGCCAGCGAGGACAGGGACATATTCACGATGTTGTTGCCGATCAGAATTGTGCTGATCATCTTGCCGTAATTGTCCAGAATACGGTTGACTCTGGCGGCAGCCTTGTTGCCCTCCTCCTCCAGAGCCCGCATCCTTACGCGGTTCACTGTGGAAAAGGCTGTTTCCGCAGAGGAAAAGAAGGACGAGAGCACAATTAACAGCAACAGGATTATCAATTGTATGACAGCCGTACTGTCTATCAAAATAACCACTCCTTTTTGTCATTTTACTAGAGATAATATAATATAATGAATCGAATGTCAAGCTATTGGCCTTAGCAAGACGAAATTTTATCTCCACGCTGAGGCAGAGCAGATATGGAAGAAAAGATAAGGAGGGGGTTGTGATGGATGGAGGCAGACAGGATAAAATGGGGAACCTCCCAGTGCTGTTCTTACTAAAGAGCCTGCTATTTTCCTACATATTGACAGGGGGGCTGTTGCTGTTGCTGGCGCTCCTGCTGTACAAGGCGGATCTGTCGCAGAAGGCGGTGTCCGTCGGCATCATCATCATCTATGTGCTTGCCACGTTTTTTGCGGGTTTTATCACTGGCAAAAAGCTGAAAAGCAGGAGGTTCCTGTGGGGGGCGCTGATGGGGGCAGCTTATTTTGTGGTGTTGGCGATAGTCTCTCTGGCCGTGAACCGTCAGTCGGGAATTTTGTCCGGATCATTTGTGACTACACTGATACTCTGTTGCGGCGGCGGCATGCTGGGTGGAATGATCAGCTAAAAAACTAAAAAACTGTTTTACTTTTTCTGATAATATGCTATAATAAATAAAACGCTTTGCGTCAAAGTTCGAGACTTTATGATGTGACGCACAGAGTTGTGGATTAACAATTAGGAGGTAATGTCTATGAAGCACATTAAAACTTTAGCAACCAGAAATCTAAGGGAATCCGTGAAGAAGGGCGGCTGTGGCGAGTGTCAGACCTCCTGCCAGTCCGCATGTAAGACTTCCTGTACGGTTGGTAATCAGAGCTGTGAGAAGATTAAATAAGTCGGTATCAGGATCGCTTCGCTGATATGAGCGGACAGCCTCGGAGTGCTATGGCATTTCGAGGCTACTTATTGTTATATTGACGAAAGCAATTATATAGGCGTTTGCGAAACGTCGCTTGTTAGTGACCATCCACTGTATCTCAAAGGAGAGTTTCGCAATTGACTAGTGTAGTTATAGGACGAAAGGATAAACGAGGGTGATACATCAGTTTAAAAATAACGGCTACAATATTGTGATGGATGTTAACAGTGGTTCTATCCATGTGGTAGACAAGCTGGTATATGAGATCATCTCCCTGATGGAGCCTCTGGTGAATGAGGGAGTTCGGGATGCGGATACGATCATGGCGGCGGTCCAGCATCTGGTGGGTGTACAATATGATCCGGTTGAGGTGCGGGAAGCCGTGCGGGAGGTGTTGGACCTGCAGGAGGCGGGACAATTGTTTTCGCCGGATGTTTATGAGAATTATGTGTTTGACTTTAAGAATCGCCAGACGGTGGTCAAGGCTTTGTGCCTGCATATCGCTCACGACTGCAATCTGGCTTGCCGGTACTGCTTTGCCGAGGAGGGCGAGTACCATGGCAGAAGGGCGTTGATGAGCTTTGAAGTGGGAAAAAAAGCGTTGGATTTTCTGGTGGCCAATTCTGGAAATCGGGTGAATCTGGAGGTGGATTTCTTTGGCGGAGAGCCGCTGATGAACTGGCAGGTGGTCAAGGACCTGGTGGTTTATGGCCGCAGTCTGGAGGAACCTCATCACAAGAAATTCCGATTTACACTGACGACCAATGGCGTGTTGTTGGATGACGAGATCCTGGAATTTGCCAATCGGGAGATGGCCAATGTGGTGTGCAGTATCGACGGGCGCAGGGAGATCCATGACAGGATGCGTCCCTTCCGAGGCGGCCAGGGCAGCTATGAGATGATTGTTCCGAAGTTCCAGAAGGTAGCTCAGACCCGCGAGCAGATGAACTACTATGTTCGAGGCACATTTACCCACCACAATCTGGATTTTGCGGAGGATGTAAAGCACCTGGCGGACCTGGGCTTTCAGCAGATATCCGTTGAGCCGGTGGTAGCCCGTCCTCAGGACGATTATGCTATCCGGCAGGAGGACATCCCCTGTCTGCTTGCGGAATATGACAAGTTGGCACAGGAGATATTGAAGCGCAGGAAAGAGGGCAGAGGCTTTAATTTCTTTCATTTCATGATTGACCTGGAGGGCGGTCCCTGCGTGGCCAAGCGGCTGTCGGGCTGTGGCTCCGGAACGGAGTATCTGGCGGTGACTCCCTGGGGGGATTTCTATCCCTGTCATCAGTTTGTGGGACAGGAGAAATTCCTGCTGGGCAATGTGGACGAGGGGATCACCAATATCGCTGTTCGGGATGAATTCAAGCAATGCAATGTCTATGCCAAGCAAAAGTGCAGGAAATGTTTTGCCAGATTCTATTGCAGCGGTGGCTGTGCCGCCAACGCTTACCATTTTAGCGGCGATATCAACGGTGCATATGATATTGGCTGTGAACTGCAAAAGAAGCGTGTGGAATGCGCCATCATGATAAAGGCGGCAGAAAGTGAGGAAGAGCAAGATGATTAAAAATATGACAAGGAGCAAGGCGATCATCATTCTGATCGTGATGATATTGGCTCTGGCAGGTATCACCTATGTGGATTTTGCAGGGGTGGATGCCAGCGGCAGAGGCAGCGCGTCAGATATCAAGCTGGGTCTCGATCTGGCAGGTGGTGTCAGTATTACCTATCAGGTCGTGGGGGAGGAGGAGCCCAGTTCGACGGATATGGCGGATACGATCTCCAAGCTGCAGCAGCGTGTGTGGAACTACAGCACTGAGGCCGTGGTGTATCAGGAGGGGGCCGATCGAATCAATATCGAGATTCCCGGCGTGTCCGACGCCAACGCGATCCTGCAGGAGTTGGGGCGTCCCGGCGCGCTGTACTTTATCAAGCAGACGGGTTCTGACGGTACGGATAACTATACCACACAGCTCGTTATGGGGGAGGACGGCAGCTACGGATATGAGCACAGCCTGAACCGCAGTCTGGAGGAGATTATAGCGGACGGCGGCGTGGTGCTGGAGGGCACGGATGTGGCGGACGCTTCGGCTGCCACCCGCTCGGACAGTATGCAGAATCAGCAGATTGTGGTGGTGTTGACGCTGAACGAGGAGGGAAAGGCCAAATTTGAGGAGGCTACGAGAGAAGCCTACAACGGCGGCGTAAACAGCAAGACCATCGCGATATATTATGATGGAAATTTTGTCAGCGTACCCACGGTGAGCGCGGTCATCAGTGACGGCAACGCGCAGATCAGTGGCTCTAAGACCTTTGAGGAGGCGGAGAAGCTGGCCTCCACAATCCGTATCGGCGGACTTAGCCTGGAGCTGGAGGAGCTGCACTCCAAGGTGGTGGGCGCGCAGCTGGGTGTGGACGCCATTGAGACAAGCCTCAAGGCTGGAGCTATCGGCCTGGTGATCGTGGTTGTATTTATGATCGCAGTGTATTTTATCTCCGGATTGGCGGCTTCCCTGGCGCTGGGTATGTATGTGGCGATGATCGTCATGCTGCTGAACGGCTTCGACATGACGCTGACGCTGTCCGGTATCGCCGGCATCATCCTGTCCATCGGTATGGCGGTGGACGCCAATGTGATTATCTTTGCCCGTATCCGTGAGGAGCTGGCTACCGGCAAGACCGTCAAGAGTTCCATGCAGATCGGCTTTGACAAGGCTTTGTCGGCCATCATAGACGGCAATATCACCACGTTGATTGCGGCCGCGGTGCTGTGGATATTGGGCCCCGGCACGGTAAAGGGCTTTGCCCAGACGCTGGCGCTCGGTATCGTGTTGTCCATGTTCACGGCTCTGGTGCTGACCAAGCTGATCATGAGCTCCCTGTACACGCTGGGACTCAAGGATGCGAAGTGGTACGGTATCGGCAAGGAGCGTAAGCCTCTGAATGTGTTGAAGCATAGGAAATGGTTTTTCGGTGTGTCCTCGGCGCTGATCATAGCCGGTTTTGTGGTGATGGGCGTCTATATGGGTACTACCGGAGACGCGTTGAACCTGAGTCTGGAGTTTAAGGGCGGTACGGCTACCACGGTGACCTTCGCGGAGAGTAAGACGCTGGAGCAGGTTAACAGCGAGATCGTCCCCTATGTGGAGGAGATCATCGGCAGCGGCGTGCAGATTCAGACCGTGCAGGACAGCAATGAGATCATTTTCAAATCCGATTCCTTGAGTCCAGAGAAGCGCGAGCAGTTGAATCAGATGTTTAAGGAGCGCTTTGGCGTGGAGCAGTCGGAGATCATCTCAGAGACCATCAGCTCCACCATCAGCGATGAGATGACCAGGGATACGATTATTGCGGTGATTGTGGCGATCATTTGCATGCTGATCTATATCCGTATCCGCTTCAGCGATTTCCGATTTGGCGCCGCCGGCGTAATGGCGTTGCTCCATGATGTGTTGGTGGTGCTGGCGTTCTACGCCGCCGCCAGAGTGTCGGTGAGCAATACCTTTATCGCCTGCATGTTGACTATCGTAGGTTATTCCATCAACGCCACTATCGTGATCTTTGACCGCGTGCGTGAGAATATAGCGGAGATGGGGAAAAAAGAGAGCTTGGAGGATGTGCTGAATAGAAGTATCACCCAGACATTGTCGAGAAGTATATTTACCTCGCTGACCACCTTTATCATGGTGGCGGTGCTGTATATCCTGGGCGTGACCAGTATTCGGGATTTCGCGTTGCCGCTGATGGTGGGTATCCTCTGCGGCGCGTACTCCTCCGTCTGTCTGGCGGGTCCCGTGTGGTATGTGCTGCGCAGGAAGTTTCCGCCCAAGGCGAAGGTCTGAAACGTGATATGAGTAACAGAGTAAAAGGGCTGTCCTGCTGTGGGACGGCCCTTTGTGTGTCTTTGACGTGTTCCTATTCCTGATTTTTATAGGGTATCTGAAAGTAATCCAAATAGGTCTTAAACTTATCCTGGGCCATCAGGCAGGTATCCCGCAGATAACCGCGTTCCCTGGGCCACTCATGCAGACCGCGATAGTAGAACAGCTTTAGTTCTTCATCTATGATAAAGGGAACAATCCCGCTGTGCAGACATTCCTTGAACAGAATCAATCGTCCCACACGTCCGTTGTCATCCTGAAAGGGGTGGACGGACTCAAAGGCATGATGAAATTCCAGAAGCTCCTCCAGGGATTTCTGCTTTTTCCCGTTGTAGACCTGCAGCAGCGAGCGAATTTCCCGCCTCACCTGCTGGGGCGGTGTTGTGGCGTGGCCCCCTACTTCGTTGGGGAGTTTTTTGTATTCGCCGACGGCAAACCAGTCTTTACGGGAATCGCTGGTGCCGTTTTTCAGTACGAGGTGTAGCTGCTTGATAAACGCTTCGCTCAACGGCTGGTTGGCCTGCTCAATCACCATGTCGATGCATCTGAAATGATTGGCGGTCTCCACAATATCGTCTACATTTATTGCTTTGTCAGTGATACCGATGGTATTGGTCTCATAAATATACCTGGTCTGTTCATGGGTCAGGCGGCTGCCCTCGATGTGATTGGAATTGTAGGTGAGCTCAATCTGTATCTTATGGTATATGCCCCCCTTGACACCACTGTTTTTTTCCGTCCGAAGATGCTCCAGCAGATCTCTGGGTGAGTTGTCTTTTTTGTTGGCGCGCTGCGGGCGCAGGGCAGATTCGGGGATATTCCAGGTCTTGCCCTTCAGCAGAACGCCAGGAATTCTACCTGTGGCGCAGTAATTGCGCACTGTGCGCTCAGATACTCCCCATCTGCCGGCAATCTCCGACACTGATAAATAATTCATAATATACCTCCGTTTCATCAGTACTATATCATATTATCGGCAAAATTGCAATATTTGATGCATAATAAGAAATAAATCTTGCCGATAGACGCCGGAAGTTGAACGATAGATGTGTTGGATGCGGATTGTAAAACAGGAATATACATGGTACAATCTATAAGTAAATTTAGAATTACGGTTTTGGAGGGCAGAAATGGATGTTGTGAACGCAATGTTAGATGGAGAATTAGCAGTGGCTATCGATGATGACGGAAATAGGATAGCTGTTGGAGAAGGTTGGGCATATATTTCTGAAACAGGAATGATGCTGTCAGAGTATCTTGCAGATGGCAGTTTACGGGAAGATATTTGTGGGGAAAAGAAAAAAATTGAAATGCTGTATCTGCTCCCCAATGATATTAAACCGGAAGAACACAATAGAATAAAAGTATTTCCTCTTCCCCTGTCATATAATGTCGGACAGATCGTGTGCCAGAATCATGTGTTTACTGTTTCTTCAAAGGTAGGCAATCCTCCTGTCTGTGGAGCTTTTGAAGTAATTGAAGAGCAACTTACGTCAGCGGCCCGCTCCTATTACACTAGGGGGCTGGCGTCTAATGTGCTGGAGCGATATTATTATGAATTTCTTGTGGAAAGACATCAACTCTATCTGGAACAGGAGTTGTTGAAGCGAGAGATGAAAGAGCGCAAAAAAAGCATGAAAAAGCATAGGCATGAAAAAATTACAGAGGAAAGCTTTCATAAAGATAAAAGTGGAAAATATCTCTGTGAGCAAAAAATCAAACTCTGGGGTGTGACTACAACGCTGTATGCCAATTTTAAGGAATGTTCGGAAAACGGTGAGAGGACATTGAAAAAGTATGCTTGTCTGTTAAATTCGTATATATTGTGGATTGAAAAACATAAAAAGGAAATTGAACAGGAATTATTGCGTGCAAACATGGCGCAGCTGGCAAGGAATTGGATGGAGGGGCGAGAGGTCTCAGGTGAAGAGGGCAAGGCCTATTATGAATTGGAGAACGGAGAACTTATTCCATTTCCGATAACGGATGAAAGATTTTTGGAAAGCTTGTTCATAGAAAGTATACATATAGACAGTGATACTTTTAATACAGCACGTATACATCTATTCTTAGGCACTGCACCTGATTTTTTTGCGTGTCACAGCATAGCGGTGTTTATTGACATAGATATCGATTGTTCTGGAAACATAAATTACGAGTTCCAGGTGGGAGGTCTTGAGGGATAAATATTAATGAAAACAGAGATATGCGATAAAGCTTGTGGTACGCATGAGGAGCGATATGGAAAAATGGATGGTAGCCGCTAAGAAGGCGGACTTTGACGGATGGGCCCGGCAGTTCGGCATCAGTCCTGTGCTGGCCAGAATTATTCGCAACAGGGACATCACAGAGCCCTGGGAGGTGGAGAGGTTCCTGCACGGAGCCCTCTCGGACTGCTATAGCCCCTGGCTGCTCAGGGGCATGGAGCAGGCTGTGGCTGTGATCATAGAGGAGATGGACAGGGGGACGAGAATCCGCGTGATCGGGGATTACGACGTGGACGGCATATGCTCCTCCTATATCCTGACCAGGGCGTTTCGGGGGATGGGAGCTGCGGTGGACACGGCCATCCCCCACAGGATACGGGACGGATACGGTCTGAACGAAACCTTGATCGAGGAGGCGCACAGAGACGGCGTGGGCTTGATTGTCACCTGTGACAACGGCATCGCGGCCCAGCCGCAGATCGCGCTGGCCAGCGAGCTGGGGCTGCGGGTGGTGGTGACGGATCACCATGAGGTGCCCTTTGTCGAGGAGGAGGGCAGGAGGCATCAGCAATTGCCCCAGGCGCAGGCAGTGATTGATCCCAAACAGGAGGGCTGTGAATATCCCTTTAAGAGCATCTGTGGGGCGGTGGTGGCCTACAAGCTGGTGCAGGCTCTGGGGGAGCGAACAGGCTACAGCGGGCTGGGAGAGCTCCTGGAGGAGCTGCTGCCCTTTGTGGCTATGGCCACTGTGTGCGATGTGATGGAGCTTCGGGACGAGAACCGCATTCTGGTGCGGGAGGGGCTTGGGCGCTTTGCCACCTGCAAGAATCCGGGACTGCAGGCCCTGGTGGAGGTCAACGGGCTGGATGTGACGGCGGTGTCCGCCTATCACCTGGGCTTTGTGCTGGGTCCCTGTCTGAACGCCACCGGCAGGCTGGACACTGCAGTCAGGGCGCTCGCGCTGTTGGAGAGCAGGGACAAGCCGGAAGCCATGAGAATAGCCAGGGAGCTGAAGGAGTTAAATGACAGCCGCAAAAATATGACGCTACAGGGCGTCGAGGAGGCGGTGCGGCAGGTGGAAGCTGCCGGGCGTGAGCCCGACCCCGTGATGGTGTTGTATCTGCCCCAGGTCCATGAGAGTCTGGCGGGCATCATCGCCGGCCGCCTTCGGGAGAGATATCATCATCCAGTCTTCGTGCTGACCTCCGGGGAGGAGGGGGTCAAGGGTTCCGGCCGCTCCATTGAAAGCTATCATATGTTTGAGGCCATGAGTCGGGTGAAGCAGTATTTTACGAAGTTTGGCGGTCATAAGATGGCGGCGGGGCTGTCCATGCGCGAGGAGGACGTGGAACCGCTTCGGAGGGCTCTGAATGCGGATTGTGGTCTGACCAAGGAGGACTATGTTCCGCTGGTACATATTGATATACCCATGCCCATCGCTTATGCCAGCGTAGAGCTTGCCCGGGAGCTGGAGTGCCTGCAGCCCTACGGGACAGGTAATCCCAAGCCTTTGTTCGCTCAGAAGGGAGTACGCCTGACGCGGGCAAAACGTATCGGCGCAAAACAGAATTATGCGCGGCTCACGGTGGAGGCGGGCGAGTCCAGGCGGGAGCTGATGTTCTTCGGGGACCTGGAGGAGTTTTGCCTGCAGCTGGAGGAGCGGCATGGCCCCGACAGTGCGGAGCGGCTCTTTGGCGGAGGGAGCGTATATGGCTACGAGATGAATATTACCTACCAGATTGGTATTAACCGTTATCATGGACGAGAGGAATTACAGATGACGATCCAGAATTTCTATTTTGTTTAGTTTCATTTTATTTTTTTCTTAGGATTTGTACACATTTTAGACACATTTCATGGGTATAGTATATATCAGATAGTTGATGAACTCACTATCTCCCCCCTCATAAGAAATAGCGAAAGCCCCGGTAGCGATATCGGGGTTTTTGCATGGGAGAAAAAGATATTTACATCCGGGTGACTGTCGTTTATAGTTATAGGTAGAAGAGCTCCCGGAGGGGAGAGAAGGAGATGCATTATGAAGCTGACAGACTTATTATGCAAGGTGGATTACGAATGTGTACAGGGCGATGTGGAACTGGAGATCGGCCAGGTGGTGATTGACTCTCGAAAAATAACGGAGGGCTGTCTGTTTATCTGTATTGAAGGCGCTAATTTTGACGGACATGACTTTGCGGCGCAGGCGCTGGAGAAGGGGGCCAGGGCGCTGGTGGTGTCCAGGGAGATGCCGGAGCTGGCAACGCAGGACGTGACAGTGATCAGGGTGGAGGATACCCGCTACGCCATGGCCTTTATCTCTGCGGCATATTTTGGCTATCCCGCGGAGAAGCTGCGGATTATCGGCGTTACGGGCACCAAGGGCAAGACTACCACAACCTATATGGTGAAATCCATACTGGAAAATGCGGGCTACAAGGTGGGGCTGGTAGGCACCATCGAGGTGATTATCGGCAAACAGCGCATTCATGCGGGCAACACCACGCCGGAATCCTATACATTGCAGGAATATTTTGCCCGTATGGTAGAGGCGGGGATGGACGCCGTGGTCATGGAGGTGTCCTCCCAGGGCTTGAAGCTTCATCGCACCCAGGGTTTTTTGTTTGACCTGGGGATATTCACCAACCTGGAGCCGGATCATATCGGGCCCAATGAACATGACAGCTTCGAGGACTATCTGCATTGCAAGAGTTTGCTGTTTCAGCAGTGTCGAGTAGGCATCGTCAACGGGGATGATTCCCATGTGAACGCGGTACTGGAGGGGCACACCTGTCAGGTGGAACGCTATGGTATCGGTCCGGACAACGATCTGCGGGCGGAGAATGTAAGGCTGATCAGAAAACCGGGAGAATTGGGTGTATCCTTCAGAGTGGAGGGGCTTATGGATTTTGATGTGGAGGTGCCAACTCCCGGACAGTTCAGCGTATATAACGCATTGACGGCTATTGCAATCTGCAGGCATTTCAATGTGAGAGAGGATGACATCAAGAGAGCGCTGCTGGCGGTGCGGGTCAAGGGACGCATCGAGATGGTGCGTGTTTCGGAGCGCTTTACGCTGCTGATCGACTATGCCCACAATGCCATGGCGCTTGAGAGTCTGCTGACTACTCTGCGAGAGTATAAGCCACATAGACTGGTGTGTCTCTTCGGCTGTGGCGGCAACCGCGCCAAACAGCGCCGCTACGAGATGGGGGAGATCAGCGGCAGACTGGCCGATCTGACGATCATCACCTCTGACAATCCTCGATTTGAGGAGCCGCAGGACATTATCGATGACATCAAGACCGGCATAGCCAAGACGGATGGGGCTTATGTGGAGATTCATGACCGCAAGGAGGCTATCCGCTATGCCATAGAACATGGGCAGGAGGGAGACATCATCATCCTGGCCGGCAAGGGACATGAGGATTACCAGGAGATCAAAGGGGTAAAATATCCGATGGACGAAAGAGTTCTGATCAAGGAAATCTTGGAGGAAAATAAATTTTGACGAGATACGCGGATGTAATTATAGATATCTCCCATGAGAAACTGGACCGTCCCTTCCAGTACCGGATTCCGGCGCACCTGTTGAATGAACTTGAGGTGGGCATGTGCGTGCAGGTGCCCTTTGGCAGAGGCAATGCGCTGCGCAGGGGATATGTGACGGGCATTGCGGGAAGCTGCGATTATGATCCACAGAAGATCAAAGAGATACACAGTATTGCGGCGGACGGCGTGGGAGCGGAGGCTATGCAGATACGGCTGGCCCGATGGATTCGCAGATCCTACGGAGGCACTATGATACAGGCGTTGAAGACCGTGCTGCCAGCGCGTCAGACTGTAAAAAAGGTGGAGCGGAGAAAGGTGTGTCTGGCGGTTACCCAGGAGGAAGGCATCTCTCTGCTGGGCGAGTGCCAGCGCAAAAAACAGGCTGCCAGGGTCAGGCTGCTACAGGAATTGCTGCGCGAGGGAGAGCTTCCCTACGAGCTGGTGACGGGTAAGCT
Organism: bacterium; assembly: GCA_023663725.1. GTDB lineage: Bacteria > Bacillota > Clostridia > Lachnospirales > Lachnospiraceae > Acetatifactor. The sequence continues at coordinate 12,383 of JAMPGX010000028.1, forward strand.
GATGGTGTCAGGGGCGGTAATCCGGTCGCTTAAGGGGCTGGGCGTCGTACGTGTGGAGGCGATACAGTCCTTTCGCAATCCGGTGAAGCGACAGGCCTGTGGGGAGCCCTTGCGGGAATTAAGCTCTCAACAGCAGGAGGCTGTAGAGCGGGTCATGAGCGATTATGACCGCCAGGCTTGCGGGACGTATCTGTTGCAGGGGATTACTGGCAGTGGCAAGACGGAGGTCTATATTCGTCTGGCACAGGAGATGGTCAGTCGGGGTAGGCAGGTGATTGTGCTGATTCCAGAGATCGCATTGACCTATCAGACGCTAATGCGGTTCTACAGGTGCTTTGGAGATCGGGTCAGTGTGTTGAATTCCTCGTTGTCGGCAGGAGAGAGATACGATCAGTGCGAGCGGGCCAGATGCGGCGATATCGATGTGATCATCGGGCCTCGCTCCGCCCTGTTTGTGCCATTTCCCAAGGTGGGCCTGATTCTGATGGATGAAGAACATGAGGCCAGCTACAAGAGCGAGAGCACTCCCAAGTATCATGCCAGAGAAACTGCTATTTATCTGGCCTCCATGCATGGGGCCAGCGTGGTGCTGGGCTCGGCAACGCCCTCGATGGAGGCGGCTTACCGTGCCAGATCGGGTCAGTTCCGGCCATTGTATCTGACTCGAAGGCTCACAGGGGGGAGTCTTCCCCAGGTATATACGATAGATCTGCGGGAGGAGCTTAAGCAGGGGAATCGTTCTGTTTTCAGCAGAAAGCTGCAGGAACTTCTGGCAGACCGTCTGCACAAGCGGCAGCAGAGTATGCTGTTTATCAACCGCAGAGGTTTTGCCGGCTTTATCTCCTGCAGGGCTTGCGGGTTTGTGATGAAATGTCCTCACTGCGACGTCTCTCTGTCGGAGCATAAGGGAGGCAGGCTGGTGTGCCATTACTGTGGATATGAGACGCCGGTTGTGCATATCTGTCCGTCCTGCGGCTCAAAATACATCTCGGGCTTCAGGGCAGGAACGCAGCAGATTGAGGAGAGGCTTCAGGCCATGTTCCCTACAATGCGCATCCTGCGGATGGACGCAGACACGACCAGGACCAAGGGTAGCTATGAGCAGATATTGTCGGCCTTTGCCGCGGGGGAGGCGGATGTGCTGGTGGGTACGCAGATGATTGTCAAGGGCCATGACTTTCCCAATGTGACCCTGGTGGGAGCACTGGCCGCAGATCTCTCTCTCTCTGTGGGAGATTACCGCGCAGGCGAGAGGACATTTCAGCTGTTGACTCAGGCGGCAGGTCGGGCGGGGCGGGGCAGTGAGCCGGGGGAGGTGGTGATCCAGACCTACCAGCCGGAGCACTATGCGATCACTTACGCAGCTGCGCAGGATTACGAGGGCTTCTATCAGGAGGAGATCCTGTATAGAGAGCTGATGGGATATCCGCCGGTATCCCATATGCTGGCGGTTCAGATCTATGCGGGAGCGGAGGCTGAGGGCGGTAATCTGGCGCGGCAGCTTGCCGCGCAGACCGCCAGATATGTGGATCAGGAGCTTGACCTGGCCCAGCGCACGCTGATCGTAGGTCCTGCTCCGGCGGGCATCGGCAAAGTCAATGACGTCTATCGCTTTGTGTTTTATGTCAAGGCTCCTGATTACGAACAATTGATTCGGGTCAAGGACGGGTTGGAGGAGTGGATGGGCGAGCGGCAGCGACAGCCCCACATTAGTCTTCAGTTCGACTTTGATCCGGTGAACACACTATAAAGACTTGAAAAATTTCCTTTCTTTTGAGATAATATAATAGTTATTCTGCAAATGAAGATTGCTACCTGTGACAAGGCGCTTTATGATCATCTGGGCGACTTGCTGGATGAAAGGAGAAAAGATCAATATGGCTATTCGCAATATACGGGAGTTAGGAGAGGAGATTCTGACTAAAAAGTGCAAGGAGGTCACGGAGATGACAGACCGCACCAGATATCTGATTGAGGATATGCTGGACACTCTGTATGAGGCAAACGGGGTGGGGCTTGCGGCTCCCCAGGTAGGGGTTCTCAAGCGCATCGTGGTCATCGACGTGACAGGGGAAGATCCCTATATCCTGATTAATCCCCGCATTCTGGAGACCGGCGGCGAACAGACCGGCTCCGAGGGGTGTCTGAGCGTGCCGGGAAAGGCGGGCATCGTCACCCGCCCCAACTATGTGAAGGTGGCGGCTCTGGATATGGAGATGAAGCCCTTTGAGCTTGAGGGCACGGAGCTGCTTGCCAGAGCCATCTGTCATGAACTTGACCATCTGGACGGTCATCTCTATCTGGAGAAGGTGGAAGGAGAGCTGGTGGACGTGGTGAAGGAGGAAGAGCAGTGAGGATTGTCTTTATGGGAACTCCGGAATATGCAGTGGGCGCTCTGGAGGCATTGATTCAGGCGGGCCATGAGATCGCCGCTGTGGTGACGCAGCCGGATAAGGCGAGGGGACGCAGCGGCAGTCTGCAATCCCCGCCTGTGAAGCTCTGTGCCGTAAAGCATGGCATACCGGTGTTGCAGCCGGAGCGCGTCAGGCGGCCGGAGGCGGTAGAACAGTTGAGGGCTTTTGGGGCGGAGGTGTTTGTCGTTGCCGCTTTTGGTCAGATCCTGTCTCAGGAGCTTCTGGATATGCCCGCATATGGATGCCTGAATATTCACGCCTCGCTTCTGCCCAAGTACCGCGGCGCATCGCCGATTCAACATGTGATCATCGAGGGGGAAGAAAAAACGGGAATAACCATCATGCGGATGGATGCCGGCATAGACACCGGGGACATACTATATCAGAAGGAGCTTGGAATCGAGAGGCAGGACACCTATAGCTCCCTATATGAGAAGCTGACTGCTCTGGGAGGGGAGTCAATTGTGGAAGCATTGGATCTGTATGCGAAGGGATTGCTGCGGTCAGAGCGGCAACGGGACAAGGACAGCTCCTATGCCCGTCTGATTACCAAGGAGATGGGCAGGGTTGATTTTGCCAGGGATGCGCTCTCTATCGAGCGGCTGATTCATGCCATGGATCCCTGGCCCAGCGCATATACCTCTTATCGGGGCAAGCAGCTGAAGCTATGGGACGCGGTCGCACAGGAGGGCGAGCCGGACGCGGAGCCGGGAACGGTGGTCTCAGTGGGCAAGCAGGACTTTGCGGTGGCTACGGGGCAGGGAGTTCTCCAGATACGGGAGTTGCAGCTGGAGGGAAAGAAGCGCATGAGCGCCCGCGACTTTCTGATGGGCGTGCGGATTGCCCCAGGGGACAGGCTGGGAAGTTAATAGCCAGGCTCGCCCTTTAGAACTATCACACGGCGAATTATAATAGGAGGAGAACGCTATGTTTTATTGGGATTCGACTTATCTGTTGGTCATTATCGGCTTTGTGATCAGTATTCTGGCCAGCGCAATGGTGGACTCGGCCATGAGCAAATATCATAAGGTGAACAACAGCACGGGTATCACTGGAGCGGAGTGCGCCAGGAGAATACTGGATAACGAGGGCCTGTATCAGGTGCAGGTGGAGGAGCTCGGCAGCGATAAGGGGGATCACTTTGATCCGGCGGCCAATGCGGTACGCCTGTCGCGTAAAAATTTCCATGGCAGAACCCTGACCGCCATGGGAGTGGCCGCGCATGAGTGTGGCCATGCCATTCAGCATGCTCAGGACTACACGCCGATTCGGATCAGGACAGCGTTGGTGCCGGTGGTGAATATCGGTAGTCAGGCCAGCATGCCGCTGATCTTTCTGGGGATACTGCTGAGCTGGAACTTTCTGCTGATCCGGTTGGGAATTATCGCCTTTTCCCTCACTGTGATATTCCAGCTGGCGACCCTGCCAGTGGAGTTCAACGCGTCGAGCAGGGCCTTGGAGCGTCTGGAGCGCTATGGCATTGTCACGCAGCAGGAGAACCGAGGTTGCAGGAAGGTGCTGAGCGCCGCTGCCATGACCTATGTGGCGGGTGTGCTTGCGGCTGTGCTGCAGCTGCTGCGGCTGGTGTTGCTCTTTGGCGGCGGGCGGCGCAGAGATGATTAAGAGAGAGACAGGAAGCTATGGCAAATAATATCAGAGAGATTGTGCTGGATGCCCTGCTGGTGTTGGAGAGAGGCACAGCGTACTCCAGTCAGATTATCAAGGCGGTGTTGGACAAATATGATTACCTGCCAGAACAGGAGAAGCGCTTTGTCAAGCGTCTGACAGAGGGCTGCGTGGAGCGGAGGATTGAGCTCGACTATATACTGGACAGGTATTCCACAGTGCCGGCAAACAGGATGAAGCCTGTGATCCGCTGTCTGATGCGCATGGGGGTCTATCAGCTCCTGTATATGGACGGCGTGCCGGACAGTGCGGTCTGTAACGAGGCGGTAAAGCTGGCAGGAAAACGAAAATTTGTGAATCTCAAGGGCTTTGTGAACGGCGTGCTGCGTAAGATCGCGTCACAGAAGGGGAATATTCCTCTGCCAGATGTGGACGCGGAGCCGGTGAGGGCTCTGTCCGTGCAATATTCCATGCCGGAGTGGATTGTGAGGCTGTGGCTGGAGGAATATGGCAGGGAACAGACCTGTGGATTGCTGGAGTGTCTGCTGGAGGTGCGTCCGGTGACTGTGCGCTTTGCGCCGCGGGTGACACCGCAGCAGCGGCAGGGTTATATTGACAGCTGGCAGGCGACAGGGGTTCGGGTTACGCAATCTGAATATCTGGAATATGCATACTATCTGGAGGGCGTGGGCGGCGTTGCCTCTCTGAAGGGATACGACGAGGGCGCCTTTGTAGTGCAGGATGTGAGCTCCATGCTCTGCGTGGAGGCAGCAGGGCTGAGGGAGGGCGACATTGTCATGGATGTCTGCGCCGCCCCCGGGGGCAAGGCTCTGCTGGCGGCACAGACCGCCGCCCATGTGCTGGCTCGGGATGTGTCAGAGAAAAAGCTGCAACGCATGCGGGAGAATGTCCAGCGCATGGGCTTGGAACACAGGGTGACAACGCAGCTCTGGGACGCCACGGAGATTGATGAGAATCGAATAGAGAGCGCGGATGCGGTATTTATGGATGTACCCTGCTCAGGTCTGGGGGTGCTCGGTAAAAAGCGGGATATCAAATACCATGTGACGCCGGAGAGTCTGGAGAGTCTGATCCAGCTGCAGCGCCGGATTATCCAGGGCAGCTGGCAGTATGTGAAGCCAGGGGGCGTGCTGATATATAGCACCTGCACCATCAATCGCAGGGAGAATGAAGAGGCGTGCAGATTTATCTGTGATCATTATCCCTTCACTCTGGAGGAGAGCAGGCAGCTCATGCCGCAGGAGGCGCATCAGGATGGCTTTTTTTATGCCCGCCTGCGGCGCAGGCCGACGGAATTTCAAGGATGAGTACGGATTTGTATGGTAAATGGAGTGTGGGATGAAGTGGAAGAATCAGGAGGGAAAAGTGGATCTCAAATCGCTGTCGCTGGAGGAGCTTGAGGAGGCGCTGGGAGCGTTGGGAGAGAAGCCTTTTCGGGCGCGGCAGCTCTATCAATGGATGCACCAGAAGTTGGCGCGAGAGTACGGCAGTATGACCAATCTGCCCGCACAGCTGCGCGAAAGGCTGGCACGACAATATGCCTTTACCTGTCTCAAGCAGGTGCGTGTACAGGAGTCCCGAATCGACGGCACCCGAAAATTCCTCTTTGCTCTGGAAGATGGCCACGTGGTGGAGAGTGTGTGGATGCGCTATAGACATGGAAACAGCGTCTGTATCTCTTCACAGGTGGGGTGTAGGATGGGATGCCGTTTCTGTGCCTCTACTCTGGGAGGGCTGGTGCGCGGCCTGACTCCAGGGGAGATGTTGGATCAGGTATATGCCATCAGCCTGCTGACAGGAGAGAGAGTATCCAATGTGGTGGTGATGGGTACGGGAGAACCGCTGGACAATTATGACAGTCTGATACGTTTTCTGATCATGCTGACGGATGAAAACGGCTTGCATATCAGCGCTCGAAGCGTCACGGTGTCCACCTGCGGGCTTGTGCCACAGATCCGGCGTCTGGCGGAGGAACGGCTCCAGATTACGCTGGCGCTGTCCCTGCATGCCGCCACAGACGAAAGGCGTAGAAGCCTGATGCCCATAGCCAACAGATACAGTATCGCGGAGCTGGTGGAGGCCTGTGAATACTATTTTTCCCAAACGGGGCGGCGTATCACTTTTGAATACAGTCTGATGAGAGGCGTCAATGATTCTCAGGAGGACGCGAGGCAGCTGAGCAGGCTGGCGGGGCGGCTGCACTGTCATGTGAATCTGATTCCGGTCAATCCCGTTCAGGAGCGGGAATATGTGCAGTCTGATGCCGCCAGAATACAGGCTTTTAAAAATCTGCTTGAAAAAAATAAAATAAATGTTACTATAAGAAGGGAAATGGGGAGGGACATCGACGGCGCCTGCGGGCAGCTGAGACGTTCCTATATGCAGGAGGAATAGACGTGCTGAAGACGTTTTCAATCACCGATATCGGCAGAAAGAGAAAACAGAATGAGGATTATGTGTTTACCTCGGAGCGGGCTATCGGCAATCTGCCCAACCTGTTTATCGTCGCGGACGGTATGGGAGGGCATAAGGCAGGAGAGTACGCTTCGAAATATACGGTGGAGACAATCTGCAACTGCATTGAGCGGTCCTTCGAGAAGAATCCGGTGCTGATCCTGCGTAAGGCCATCGAGACGGCCAACGTCCATATTCGCTTGAGGGCCAGTGAGGATATCAGTCTGAAGGGGATGGGGACCACAGTGGTAGCTGCGACCTGCCTTGGCAGATATCTGCAGATAGCCAATGTGGGGGACAGTCGGCTCTATATTGTCAACAGCGAAATCAGGCAGATCACCAGAGATCACTCTCTGGTGGAGGAGATGGTGCGCATGGGAAGCATCGACAGGGAGGCGGCCCGCAACCATCCGGATAAGAATATAATTACCAGAGCTATCGGAGCCAGCGACGCGGTGGAGGCGGATTTCTTTACTGTTGAGCTGGAGGTGGGGGACATCGTGCTAATGTGCTCCGACGGTCTGACCAATATGCTGGAGGATGAAGAAATCCGAGAGATATTGAGCGGTCCCAGAGAACTGGAGGAGAAGGCCAAGGGCCTGATCGAGGCGGCTAACGCTCATGGCGGAAAAGACAATATAGCCGTGATATTGATTGAGGCACTGGCATAGAAGCAGTTCGGAGAATAGAACGGAGAAACGGCATGGTTAAAATAGGGATGATGATAGGCGACCGCTACGAGATATTGGAGAAGATCGGTACAGGCGGTATGTCCGATGTATATAAGGCAAAATGTCATAAGTTGAACCGCTATGTGGCGGTGAAGGTGTTGAAGCAGGAATTCAGTGAGAATGAAAACTTTGTGTCCAAGTTTCGGATTGAGGCTCAGGCTGCCGCCGGTCTCATGCACTCCAATATCGTCAATGTCTACGACGTGGGGGAGGACAGCGGCATCTACTATATTGTCATGGAGCTGGTGGAGGGGATTACGCTCAAGAAATATATTGAGCGCAAGGCCCGTCTGTCCTACAAGGAGGCTGTCAGCATCGCCATCCAGGTAAGCATGGGCATTGAGGCGGCACACAACAATCATATTATCCACAGGGATATCAAGCCGCAGAATATCATTATCTCCAGGGATGGCAAGGTGAAGGTGACGGACTTTGGCATCGCCAAGGCTGCCACCAGCAACACCATCACCTCCAATGTGATGGGTTCTGTGCACTATACCTCGCCGGAGCAGGCCAGAGGTGGCTACAGCGATGAAAAGAGTGATATCTATTCTCTGGGTATCACGCTGTTTGAGATGCTGACGGGTCGCGTACCGTTCAACGGGGAGACCACAGTGGCGATTGCCATCAAACATATTCAGGAGGAAATGATCTCTCCCAAGGAATATGTGCCGGAAATTCCCGGCAGTGTGGAGGCAATCGTGCTGAAATGCTGTCAGAAATCGCCGGACAGACGCTATCAGAGCATGGCGGAGGTGATTGCCGATCTGAAGCAATCCTTGATTCATCCAGATGATGATTTTGTGGTCAATCGGGATATGGATGAGGAAGCCAGCACACGGGCGATCTCCGAGTCGGAGATGAATCAGATCAAGAGAAAGGCCCAGCATCAGGACGTCTACGAGGAGCAGATGCGCCTCAACTCCCAGTACACCAGACCGCCTGTGAATGATGAGGATTATGACGACGAGGAGGAGTACTACGAGGAGGACGAATATGATGCGGGAGACGGCAGGATGGAGAAGGTGACCACAATACTGGCCGTTATTGCAGGGGTGGTCATCTGCATCATTATTCTGGTATTGGTGGGCAGAGTGTTTGGCTTCATGAATTCGGGTGATATTGGCAGCAGGATAGATTCGGAGTCGGGGGAAAGCAGTGGAGTGATACTGCCGGATGAATCCTCACAGGAAAGCAGTGCTCCTGACAGCGCGTCAAAGGTTGAGATGGTCGATGTGACCGGTTGGGATGTGGAAGATGCCAAGCGGGAGCTGATACGCATCGGCCTGGTTCCCGAGGTGACAACGGTTGAGTCCGATGTCTATGAGAAAAACAGGGTCATCAACACTGATATTCAGCAGGGGACAGAGGTGGAGCCCAATACCACGGTTAAGCTGACTGTCAGCGCCGGCGTCAGTGCGGTGGATGTGCCGGAGGTGACTGGAGATACCTATGAGGAGGCTTATAACAAGATCACTATGGCGGGATTGCAGGTAAGCCGCCTGGAGAGCTTTTCGCCGACGGTGGAGGTGGGGAGAGTGATCAGCCAGATGCCCCCGGGTGGAGAGCCTGCGGCAGAGGGCTCCACTGTCACGCTCACTGTCAGTCAGGGCGTAGACAACGGCAAGGTGCCAATGCCCAATTTTATCGGCAAGGACAGGATTGAACTGGAAGAGTGGATATACGAAAACAATATGGTATTAAGAAGTATAGGCGGAGTGTATAGCGATACCATAGCAGAGGGCATGATCTGTTACCAGAATTTCTCCGAGGGTACCCTGTTGGATCAAGGGGCTGCCATAGAAGTCAATGTCAGTCAGGGCAAGGACCCAGCCAGCGGTATTACCTATAAATGCAATGCCATCATTGACGCCCCTACTCTCAGCGAGGCTCCGGATTATTCCTCCGGAGGCGAGGTGCATGTTGTTCTCGTGTCGGACAGCGGTAAGACGCTGATGGATGTGACAACGAGCACTTTTCCGCTGTCTGCGAACTTCTATGGGATTACTTCTCAGTGGGGAACCATTACCATGACTTATACGGCAACGGTAAACGGTGTGGCGGAGAGCAAGTCCATAGAGCGAAGGATTGAATTTGTACAGGAATAGGAAAGGCTTTTGTCTATGAGGGGAAAGATCATAAAAGGAATTGCGGGCTTTTATTATGTGCATGTGCCGTCGGACGGGGTCTATGAGTGCAGGGCCAAGGGCATTTTCCGAAAAGAACAGGTTAAACCCCTTGTAGGAGACGATGTGGAGATCGACCTGTTGGATGGAGGGGAGAAGACGGGAAACATCCGCAGTCTGTTGCCTCGATCCAGCTGTCTGATTCGTCCGGCGGTGGCCAATGTGGACCAGGTTCTGGTGATTTTTGCCATCACTCATCCACAGCCCAATTTCAATCTGCTGGACCGTTTTCTGATCATGATGCGGCAGCAGGGCTTGCCCTGTGTCATTTGTCTGAATAAGCAGGATCTGGATCTGGACGGAAAAGGTGCAGCCTATGCAGACATCTACGCTTCCTGTGGATATGAGACACTGATTGTCAGCGCCTCAAAAAGACAGGGGCTTGAGCGGCTGGGAGAGCTGCTCAAGGGCCGGACTACCGCTGTTGCGGGTCCCAGCGGTGTGGGCAAGTCCTCCCTGATCAACTGCCTGCAGTCCGAAACAGTCATGGAGACCGGAGAGGTCAGCGCCAAGATCGAAAGGGGCAGGCATACCACCAGGCATTCTGAGCTGATCGCCGTGGGGAGGGATACTTATATTCTGGACACGCCGGGATTCAGCTCCCTGAGCCTCTTTGATCTGGAGAAGGAACAGTTGGCGGCCTACTATCCGGAGTTCCAGAGCTATGAGACGCAATGTCGGTTCGGCGGCTGCTCCCATGTGGCCGAGCCGCAGTGCGCTGTCAAGCAGGCTCTGGAACAGGGCAGGATCAGCAGAATGCGGTATGAGAATTACTGTCAGCTATATGAGGAATTGAGGGCCAAGAAGCCTGTGTACCGATAAAGGCTTTAATGAGTTGTCATGGCGGGAGTCTTTACAGACTCCTTTTTCCATACATGAACATGACTCTGGTAGAATGAGAGGACGGTATCTTTATACGGTCTTAATACAGGCGCGAGTATTCTTTCGCACTCTTTATCGGTCGGGGTGTATGATAAAGGTCAGGTAAAAAAGTGTAAAGGAGTATCCTATGCATGAGATGGTTCATATGTAAAAGGGAGAAGTTGACGTCATTCCAAATCATCATCCTTGGTTTTACCAGTGTTATCCTGCTGGGAACCATTTTTTTGATGCTGCCACTTTCCAGCCGTGAAGGTGTTGCAACATCGTTTTCGGATGCTTTATTCACGTCCACCTCTGCCGTCTGTGTTACAGGGCTTGTATTATACGATACTGCCTCCTACTGGTCGGTATTCGGACAGTTCGTAATTATGATTTTGATTCAGATTGGCGGAATGGGCGTTATCACCGTGGCTGCTTCCTTTGCCATAGTTTGTGGGAAAAAAATTTCTTTAATGGAGCGCAGCACCATGCAGGAGGCTATTGCGGCTCCCAAGGTGGGTGGTATTGTACGATTGACAGGTTTTGTTGTAAGGCTTACCCTGTTCATTGAACTGCTGGGAGCTGTGGCCATGGCTCCTGTATTTTGTCGAGATTTTGGAATCAGGGGACTTTGGATGGCGCTGTTCCATTCGGTATCTGCTTTTTGCAATGCGGGTTTTGATCTGATGGGTACGGAAGGCGCGTTTTCCTCCCTGACTGGTTACGCCACAGAACCGATTATCAATTTGACAATTATGTTCTTGATCATTGCAGGCGGCATTGGGTTTCTAACCTGGGATGATATCAGGACAAACAGGCTACATTTTCATAAATATAGAATGCAAAGCAAAGTAATCCTTTGTATAACGCCTGTTCTTTTGGCTGTTTCGGCGATTTATTTTTTCTTCTATGAATTTGCCTCTCTTGTTCCCAGCGAGCGCATTTTATGCTCTCTTTTTCAGGCGGTAACACCGAGAACTGCTGGTTTTAATACAGTAGATTTGACGTCCTTAAGTGAACCGGGCAAACTGATCATCATTATGTTGATGCTGATTGGAGGCAGCCCGGGATCTACTGCGGGCGGTATGAAAATCACAACAATGGCGGTACTATTTGCCACTGCGCTGTCGACCTTTTCCAGAAAGGAGCATCCCCATTTTTTTGGCCGTCGGATTGATGATGATGTGGTTAAAAATGCGGCGACTATCCTGATCATGTACCTGGTACTATTCTTTGCCGGCGGATTGGTGATCAGTATTTCAGAGGGATTACCAATGATAACCTGCCTGTTTGAAACGGCTTCTGCGGTAGGGACTGTAGGGTTATCGCTGGGGATTACCCCTAATCTGGGCACACTGTCCAGACTGATTCTGATTCTGCTCATGTTCCTTGGAAGGGTTGGAGGATTGACCTTGATCTTTGCCGCGTTATCTGGCACGCCTAAAAGAGTGTCAAAACTTCCACAGGAGAAAATTATGGTTGGATAAAGGAGGAAATAACAAGATGAAATCAATACTTTTAATCGGACTGGGGCGGTTTGGGAAACACATTGCCGTGCATTTAAACCAGTTGGGCCATCAGGTTATGGCGGTTGACTATGTAGAAGAACGCGTAAATGATGTGCTTCCCTTTGTGACAAACGCACAGATAGGAGACAGCACGAATGCTGATTTTTTATCTTCCCTTGGAATTCGAAATTATGACGTCTGTATCGTCGCAATTGGAAATGATTTCCAAAGCTCATTAGAAACGGCATCTCTGCTCAAAGAATTTGGCGCAAAACTGGTCGTATCCAGGGCCGCCAGGGATGTGCAGGCAAAGTTTCTTCTACGAAACGGAGCAGACGAAGTGGTTTACCCTGAAAAGCAGCTTGCAAAATGGACAGCTATTCGGTATAGTGCCGATCATATTTTAGATTATATAGAGTTGGATGAAGAGCATGCTATGTTTGAAATACCGGTTCCTGAGGATTGGGTCGGTCGGTCAATTGGGCAGATTGACATCAGGAAAAAATACAACATCAACATTATGGGGATCAAGAGAAATGGGAAATTAGAACTTACTGTTTCTCCGGATACGGTGTTGGAAGCTCAAAATACTATGCTGGTGCTGGGACAGAACAAAGATATTCAGAAATGCTTTCGAATATAAATATCTCACCTATCTGTGAAAGTATAAAATGCAGGTATTGATGTATATACAACTGTCAATATCATACTTCCGAAAGGATGGCAATGCCTATGCGTGATATTGGAAAAAGTATATTGGTTGTGTTTGCCGCTACTGTAGGAGGTTTTGCCTTTTATTCGCTGGGGTTTACAGAGGCAAATATCGTTGCAATCTATATTTTTGGAGTTTTGATTACTTCTATTATTACAACGAACCGTCTCTGTGGACTAATAACTTCACTTGTAAGTGTGCTGGTATTTAATTTTTTCTTTACTATTCCACGGTTTACGTTTCAATTTAACGATTCGGACTATCTGGTGACCTTTACCATTATGTTCATGGTAGCGTTTTTGACAGGTTCTCTTGCCACGAAGCTAAAGGATAATGCCAGGCAGTCTGCCAGGGCAGCGTTTCGGACAAAACTTCTATTTGAAACAAACCAGCTTCTCCAAAAGGAGAAGGACGAACAATCTGTTCTTGGCGCGACTGCGGTACAGCTTACAAAGCTGTTAAAAAGAGATATTGTAATCTATCCAACGGACGGAAAAGAATTAACAACGCCAGAAGTCTATCGGACGGCGGACAGTGAACAGGAGAACTTGGTATCGGAAAATGAGAGAACAGTTGCTTTATGGGTTTTGCGGAACAATAAGCATGCAGGTGCGACAACGGATACATTGACGGATGCCAGATGTCTGTATCTGGCAATCAGGGATGGGCGGCAGATATATGGCGTCGTAGGAATAGCCATGGATGAAATACCGTTGGATTCCTTTGAAAACAGCGTTCTGCTGTCAATTCTTGGAGAATGTGCTCTAGCTCTGGAGAATATCAAGAATGCCAGAGAAAAAGAAGAGGCCGCTATCCTTGCTCAAAATGAACAGCTGAGGGCTAATCTATTGAGGGCGATCTCGCACGATCTGCGTACTCCATTGACCTCTATTTCAGGGAGTGCCAGCAATCTGGTGTCCAATTACCAGAAGATGGATGATACTACTAGGGAGCAGACCTTTTTGGATATTTATGATGATTCTATGTGGTTGATCAATTTGGTGGAAAACCTGCTGGCCATCACTCGGATTGAAGATGGACGAGTTAATTTACCCCAGTCAGTAGAGCTGATGGATGAGGTGATTACAGAGGCTTTGCGTCATATCAACCGAAAGAGCAGAGAACATACAATCCGTGTCAGTTCCTCTCAGGATTTGATTTTGGCGCGCATTGATGCGAAGCTGATTGTCCAAGTGCTTATCAATCTGATTGATAATGCGATTAAGTATACGCCTGCTTGTTCTACAATTGAAATACACACGGAAAAGAAAGAACAGTGGGTCATTGTATCGATTACTGACAATGGTCAGGGAATTCCAGACAAACAAAAATCGCATGTTTTTGATATGTTTTACAGCGGCGCAAATCAGATTGCAGACAGCCGTAGGAGCTTAGGGTTAGGACTGTCTCTGTGCAAGTCCATTGTCACCGCCCACGGTGGTACGATTACAGTATCAGACAATCAGCCCAAGGGCACAGTTTTCACATTTACATTACCAGCAGGGGAGGTTGATCTTCATGAATAAACTTTTGATATTGGTTGTGGAGGATGATTCTCCGGTCCGTAATCTGATAACGACAACGTTAAAGACCAATGATTATCGCTATTTGGTTGCAGCTAACGGCGAAACTGCGATTATAGAGGCTTCTTCCCATAATCCGGATATCGTTTTGCTGGATTTGGGATTGCCGGATATTGATGGTGTACAAGTGATTCAAAATATTCGCTCGTGGTCAAACCTGCCGATCATTGTTATTAGTGCCCGCAGCGAGGACAGCGATAAGATCAAGGCATTGGATGCCGGAGCGGATGACTATTTAACAAAACCTTTTTCGGTGGAGGAATTGCTGGCGAGGCTAAGGGTAACGCAGCGCAGACTGTCCTTTATGACCGCTGAGATGTTGTCGGCCAGTTCCGTATTTGTCAATGGAAAACTGCGGGTAGATTATGCTGGTGGATGCGCCTATCTGAATGATCAGGAGCTGCACCTGACACCAATCGAATATAAATTGCTGTGCCTGCTATCCAAAAATGTGGGGAAGGTATTGACACATACCTTTATCACCCAGAATATCTGGGGGCGTAGTTGGGAGAATGACATCGCCTCCCTGCGAGTTTTTATGGCAACGCTTCGAAAGAAACTGGAACCGGAACAGGATTCACTGCAATATATCCAAACGCATATCGGGGTTGGATATCGTATGATGAAGGTGGAATAGATGCTCTAAAAATATGGGAGACTGTTCAAAAGAAAAAAGGTGATTCGAAAAGTAAAGCAATGAACAAACAGGCGAGAAGTTCATGTTGAAAAATTGCTGGAATATAGTATACTGAAAGCAGAACAAATGTTCAACATATGAGGAGATGGATATGGGGCGGCATATTTCCTGTAATTTAGAGTGGGAGAGAGTATGGGGTGAAAAGCCGGATTAGGTGGGTAAGAAATATGTGGGAGATTCATTCTTGTCAGAAAAATGATGAATGTTATCCGAGAGTTTTGCGGGATATCAAAGCAGCTCCGGAAATCCTATATTATGTCGGTGATATTTCTATCTGTGAGAATATAGTGATTGCCGTGGTTGGGAAACGGGATGCCACAGAACGATATCTGAGGATTGCGAAACAGGTGGGAGCTGTTTTAGCAAAAGAAGGATTTACAGTTCTGAATGGTCTGGCTGTTGGCGTGGATGCATATGCCTCTGAAGGCGCAGTGGAAGAAAAGGGAAAGGTTGTGGCCGTCATGCCAGGCGGATTACATGAGATTTATCCGAAGTCCAATCGGAAGCTGGCACAGAGAATTGTGGAGAGTGGAGGTTGCCTGATCAGTGAATATCCAAGCGGAACCAAACCGCAGAAATATACATTTGTGCAACGGGATCGGATTCAGGCGATGTTGTCCAATAAGGTTTTTATCGTGGATGCAGAAAAGGATGGCGGGACAATGCACACGGCGGATTACGCAGTAAGGTATTCAAAACCGCTGGGATGTTTTGTGGAGGGGGTGGGGGCGGAAACTCCTGTTGGGAATCAAATATTGATTGCCGATCATAAAGCGAGTGCAGTGTCAGATACGGCGGCGCTGATTGAGTTTGCAGGGCAGCCGGATTATGTGCAAATGTCCTTATTTGGATGATAGAAAAAGTGAAAATTTCATTATATTTTGGAGGAGTTGATTGCATGACGGAATTGAAAGCAAAGGAATATAAGAAATTTGAAGATATTAAGCTCATTAGAGAAGATGGTTCAGAATTTTGGAGCGCGCGAGAGTTAGCGGATGTATTAGAATATTCAAAATGGGAAAATTTTTCAAAAGTAATCGGACGTGCTATGATTGCCTGTGAAAACAGTGGACACAATGTATCTGACGATTTTCCTGAGGTCAAGAAAATCGTAGATGCAGGCGCAACGAACAAGCCGATAAAGGATTATGAACTTTCAAGATATGCCTGTTATCTGATTGTGCAAAACGGAGATCCAAGAAAAGAAGTAATCGCTTTAGGACAGACTTATTTTGCGATACAGACATATCGGCAGGAAGTTGCCGATCATTTTAATCAGTTGGATGAGGATAGAAGACGCCTTGTTGTTCGGGGGGACATCAAACAGTGGAACCAGCTTTTAGCGGAAACGGCGCATGATGCCGGAGTGATAACAAATGAGGAATTTGCAATATTCCAAAATGCCGGATATATGGGGCTTTATGGTGGGTTGGACGTAGAAGATATTCATGCAAGAAAAGAACTTCAGATTGGACAGAAGATTCTTGATTATATGGGAAGTACCGAGCTTATCGCCAATCTTTTCCGTATTTCACAAACAGAGGAGAAGCTGAGAAAGGATAGTATACAGGGCGCTGATGCAGCAACAAGCGTGCATTATAATGTTGGAAAAGAGGTACGCACGGCTATTGAGAAAATCGGAGGAACGATGCCAGAGGATTTGCCCAAACCGGAGAAGAGTATTCAGGAGATTGAAAGAGAACAGATGGCGAGACTGAAGGCAAAGGCGAAAAAGGGAACGATAATGCTGGATGAATAAAGGAAAAAAGCAATAACAACATAAGCATAAAATCCAGGAATTTACTTTTAAGCCTTACTATGCTATACTACCATAAGTGTTAAAATTCTGTTGAAAAATGACACGGGCATAGCAATCGGGTTTTGCAAACACCTTACTTTACCAGAAAACCAAAGGAGATCAAGATAAAATGAAACTGGGCATCGGAATTTGATGCGGTGTTCATGTTTCTTCACATAATCTCACAAAGCCTTGATTTTCCTGCTAATCCAGTGTTTTTCAAACAAAAGAAACTTAATGAAATTTCACGTTATTTCACGCTAGTTTATGGAAAATTGGCGTAGTAATGGCGTAGAGAAAAAAGCTCATTTACAGCAAAAAATTGAATATTGAAAATCCAGTGTATTTATTAAAAATATAGTCACTGGATTCGTATGCAATCATTTAGGTGACTAGGTGGTTGCTTTTTTAATTTTTGTGACTGATGAAAGGAGGTAATGCTGATAGTGCTTAAATTGAGGTTGCAAGGAACAAAAAATGATATTCGCTGGTTCCTGAAAATATTAAGCCGTGAAAAGCGGTTGAATGTGAAAAATACATCTCCGTATTTTGACAATAAGGGAACATCGAAAAATAAGAGATTATACACTGAGGTTTATCGAAAAAATGAAAAAACTTCTGAAAAGGAGCAGACAAATGTTGAGCCAGTAGAAAATAACTATTTTGGTTCAGGTAAAATTTTCAACTAAAAGATTGGAGGACAACGGTATGTGTAAAATTATAGCAATCGCAAATCAGAAAGGCGGAGTCGGAAAGACTACCA
>JAMPGX010000029.1 GCA_023663725.1 bacterium
GTAATGGGGGTAAGGGGGAATTGTCCCCTTTTTTCGAGGTTCCTGTTTAAATTTTCCTACAAAGTAAGGGGGCTGTGAAAGTCGGAGTTTTCAACTCCTATTTTTTTCACAGCCCCGGGTAATTGCAAAACCAATTGGGTAGCGCAGGGTCAGTCCGACAGGTAGGTCATCATAACGCCCCCGTACTCCCTGCTGTTCGTAATCTGCAGGCCCTGTAGACCGAGTACTCCGCAGACTTCCTCCAGGACCGGCTCAGCTTCCAGACTGGCGCTGACCATCACCAGCACATGGTTCCCCTCCTGATGGCTGTAGCTGTCCTTCAGACTGGGCAGGCTGGATTGATAGAGGACTGCCACCTGGTCGCATTGGGCGAATACGGATGAAAAGGAAGCGCTCTCATTCCAGGAGCCGTCGGGCATCACATAGACGCAGGCGGTATGTTCCGGTACTTCTATGGTCTCCTGGCCGCCGGTGTACAGGTTGCCAGGCATCTGTAGCCAGCTGTTGCTCAGCACCATCAAGAAGACGGAAAAGGTTATGGTGACAGCCGTTTGAAACGTGACTTGATGTCTGCTCAGTGCTCCGGCGAAAAGCTTGGTACAGCGCGTCAACGCGCCTGTGCCCATCCAGATGCCGCCAGTCGCAAGCAGACACCAGAAGGGAAAGGTACACATAAAGTAGCGCTCCACATAGTAGGGCACGATCTGCGGCACCAGCAGGAGATATATCACATTGGGCACGGCGAGCAGTAGCAGCTTTCCGAGCGGCCGTTTTCCCTTGGGCATTGAGATAAGGGCCAGGATTATGACTGCCGCGCAGACAAGTGGAATCCACCACCAGCCGTGAAAGACATACTGGAAAATGCTGTGGAGAATCACCTTGACCTTGATCCAGTGAAATTCGCCTGTCGCCAGTGCGTCCAGGCTCTCCCGTCCTCGATAGCCGAGGAAGACATGCTTGATGGCGAACGGCCAGACGCACAGGCCAATGACGGCTGAGGCGGTCATTGTGAGTATATAGGAGAGGAGCTCCCGCCATTTCTTTTTAGACGTCATCCAGACCGTGAGGACAACGGCGGTTGCCAGCGCGTAGATGACAAAGTAATAGTGGGTGAGAAAACCGCCCAAGGTAATCAGGATCAGCCAAGCCCTGGTCTTTCTGGTGAGGACGAAATTGTCTGCCGCGAGTCTTAGATGCATATAGCTACAGAGCATTACCATGAGGGTAAGCAGAGCATACATGCGCAGGAACACAGCGGTGGTCATGAAGCCGCAGGAAAGGGCATAGGAGAGGACGACAGCCAGCGCCACCTTCTCCCCACCCAGATAGGAGCTGACCATGCGGTAGAGCACTCCCAGGGTCAGCAGGAGGACTGTGAAATTCAGCGCCAGCCCGAACCATTTTGAGAATGTACCTTGAAACAGGGAGCAGATCGTATGGAGCAGTATGTAGTACAGGGGAGGGTGTACATCTCCGCGCTGATTATAATAGACGGAGGCATAATTAAAGGTGTTGCTCTCGCTCGCAGCCAGGTAGTCCTGATAGGCCTGACCGGACATCCAGGTGGTGGTTTTCGTGTCGGAGCTGTTGGCCTGGGCTGTGAGATAGTCCGCATAGATGACGCTGTCCCTGGGCCGGAAGCCACATTCCTGAATCAGCTTGAAGTCCTTGGCCAGATTGCGCAACAGGTCGCCCAGAGATTCGCCGGCGCCATACTCCATCATCCAATCCTTCACGTCGTAGCCGCTTTCACCGAAGTGCATAAACGGGAGATATTCACTGTTGGCCAGTCCGTAGGAATACAGCTCATCCACATGGTAGCCCTCTTTTTTGGCGCCATAATAAAGCATGGTTGACAGACTTAACAACATAATGGTCAGCAGCAGGAGGATTTCCTTTTTCATTGCGGCGTCCGACTTCCTTTCCCCTTGAAATCTCATTCTTCAACATTATAGTTGATCTGCTGTTAATTGTCTACAGATTATCACTTTTTTCTTGTTTTTGCGCTGGGGGAGTGATATAATCTACTAAAATTTTGCGCGGGGAGTTAAGGGATGAGAAGCTTACTAAGACAAAAAGATATTGTGCTGGACTGGGGCAAAAGAAGATGGAAGTTCCTTCTTATTTTGGCGGAAATATTGGTTCTGTTGGTTGCCGGAATACTGTACTGGCATCAGGTTCACAGCCTGGCTCACTATGAATATGGGGAAGAACAGCTCCGGCAATATACGAGAGAGCAGTATGCCCGATGCTTTCAGGGGGAGATAGATGAGAGCTATGCCGCGGGGCTGTATGATGTGATTCCCAAGGAGGAGATGTTTCTCCGGAAGGGCTTTTATCGGTATTCGGTCAGCTATGAGAGCACCTCGCAGGGCAGCTTTTGCTGGCCTCATACTTATGAAGATTACTACAATGTAATAGAGCAGGCCGTCACATATCTGGAGGACGGAAAGCATCAGAACACGGAGGGCTTCTGGCTGAATGCGGATCTGGATGTGGCGTTGCGTTTCCGATATAGCGGAACGGGGACGGCAAGAGTGACGGGGTTTGTGATTGAGGAGACGCGGGCGCTTGCGAATTTTCAGCTGTTTTTTACTGTTATGCTGCTGCTGGCCTTGAATCTGGTTCTGGCCCTGTTCGCATATGGGAGGAAGCATGGGATATCCGCACAGAGCAAATATGTGGCGGCGGGATTGGTAACTCTGGGACTGTTTGCCAGTTATCCCCTACTGCTGGGATATACCGTGAGTGGGAATGACACAATATTTCATCTGGCCAGGATAGAGGGCATCAAGGATGGATTGCTCAGCGGACAGTTTCCTGTGCGGATAAGCCCGACATTCTATAACGGGTATGGATATGCCAACTCTGTTTTTTATGGTGAAACTCTGCTGTATATTCCGGCGCTGCTGAGGCTGGTCGGATTCCGGCTGACAACCTGTTATAACCTTTATGGTATACTGATCAATCTACTCACTTGCTTTGGGGCTTATTATTGCTTTAACAAAATGTTCAGAAACTCCATGGTTGCCATGGCGTCGACGCTGCTGTATGTGATGGCGCCATATCGGTTGGTGAATATGTATCTGAGATTTGCGGTGGGGGAATATACGGGAATGCTGTTCCTGCCCTTTGTGGCATATGGACTGTTCAGGATATATACGGAGGATGTGCAAAGCAAGGAGTATCGAAGGTGTTTCTGGCCGCTGGTGCTGGGCTTGTCCGGCATTATTCAGAGCCATGTGATTACGGGGGAGATGACAGGCGGACTGATCCTGGTTGTCTGCGTGCTGCTGTTATTCTTGACGGTTCAGAGAAAGCGGCTGTGGGCGCTGGTGAAGACGGTGCTTTACACTCTGGTGTTGAATGCGTGGTTTCTTGTTCCATTTACGGACTTTGCCCTCACGGAGAAGATACAGGTGATGCAGGGTGGTCAGGCTGCGCGGATTCAGAGCACGGGACTTCTCCTCCCTCAACTCCTGGGCCTGTTTCCAGGCTACAGTCAGCTGACGATGAACGCAAATGAGGGAATGGCGAGCGAGATGCCATTGTATCTGGGCATGGCTCTGGTTCTGGGAATGATACTATGCGCCGTTATGTTGTCCGTCGCGGGCAGGGAGATGGCGGTGAGAAAGAAACAGGCTTTCTTTTTTCTGGCTCTCAGCGTCCTGACTGCGTGGATGTCCACGGTTTATTTTCCCTGGGACAGGATCAGTACCATGTTTCCACGGATTCCGTGGGTGGCGTCTCTGATTTCGACTCTGCAGTTTGTATGGAGACTTCTGGCCCTGAGTTCGGTGCTGGCGGCGGTTGCGACAGGCTTTGGGCTGCTGCTTCTGTGTCACAAGGAGGGAAAGCACGCTCTTGCGACGGTCTCTGTGGCGCTGTGTCTGTTGACGGGAATCAGCGGTATGTACCTGATGTATCAGTGTGTTTTCTATGGAAGCTCCGTCTCGAAGACAGACCTGGTGGGCGAGGATACCGCAGCCTCCGTGATGAAGGGAGAGTACACTCTGGTCGGCGCGGATTGGGAAGTTGTGACGGAGATATTTGAACCCAGGGTGTATGGCAGCGTCCAGATCAGGGAATATGAGAAGCAGGGCACCAATATCTCGATGTCGGTGGAAAATGACGGAGCGGATGGCTATGTGTTGTTGCCTCTGCTGAATTACAAAGGATATCATGTGACCTCGGAAGGTGGGGTGATTACGGACCGTAACCTGTCTACGGGGGAGGACGCCGTTGTCCGAATAGATGTGCCCGCCGGATACGAAGGAAGGATATCTGTGAGATATCGCGGCCCCTGGTACTGGCGCCTGGCGGAAGGGATAACGGTGGTCACGCTTCTGTACCTGGGGTGGAAGGGCATAGGAAAAAAATGCTTGCAAAATAGGTTAAAAAGAGGTTAAATAATACTGGATATCGAAAACTTTGGAAAGGTATGGTTATAACGAGATGGCAGACCAATTAATACCCAAGGGATATAAATCCCAGCTGAACCTATACGAGACCCAGAAGGCGATCAAGATCGTGAAGGACTTTTTTCAGAATCTGCTGGCGGAGCGGATGCATCTGCTCCGTGTGTCGGCGCCGCTCTTCGTGGCGCCGGAATCCGGCATGAACGACAACCTGAACGGGGTGGAGAGGCCAGTGAGCTTTGACATCAAGGAGCAGGATGGCAGAGAGGCGCAGGTCGTGCAGTCCCTTGCCAAGTGGAAGCGCTACGCGCTGGAAAAGTACGGCTTTGCTGTGGGAGAGGGTCTGTACACGGATATGAGCGCCATCCGTCGGGACGAGGTCACTGACAATATTCACTCCATCTATGTGGACCAGTGGGACTGGGAGAAGATCATCAACCGCGAGGACCGCAATCTGGATACGCTCAAGGAGGTGGTGCGCACAGTCTACAAGGTGCTGCGCAAGACGGAGAAATATATGGCGATCCATTATGACTATATAGAAGAAATTCTTCCTCACGATATTTTCTTCATTACCACCGGCGAGCTGGAGGAGATGTTCCCGGAGAACACGCCCAGAGAGAGGGAATATTATATCGCCAAGGCCAAGGGCGCTGTCTGCATCATGCAGATCGGAGACGTATTGGAGAACGGCAAGCCCCACGATGGGCGGGCGCCGGACTATGATGACTGGTCGCTGAATGCGGATATCGTCGTGTATTATCCGCTGCTGGACATCGCGCTGGAGCTGTCCTCCATGGGCATCCGTGTGGATCGGGAGGCGCTGCTGTCCCAGTTGGAGAAGGCCGGCTGTCCGGAGCGGGCGGAGCTGCCGTTCCAGAAGTCCATACTGGACGAGACTGTGCCATTTACCATCGGCGGCGGCATTGGCCAGTCCCGTATCTGTATGTTCTTCCTGCGCAAAGCCCATATCGGAGAGGTGCAGTGCTCCCTGTGGCCGGAGGAAGTGATGCAGGAGGCCGAAAGAGTGGGGCTCCAGTTGTTGTAAGCGCAATTTCAGTCGAAGTACTACGGCTCCGAACAGGGAGAATGCCTGTCCGGAGCCGTTCTATGTGCAAAAGAGCAGAGGTGCAATCAGGTCAATCTTGGAGAAGTATGACTTTTTCCGCGCGGGTACAGGCCATGATATCTCCCAGAGATTTCTCATAGAACGGTTGAAGGCTCTCCGGGCAGGAGATGACCAGCTCGGGGATGGTGTCCTTCATGGACATCTGCTTTTCCGATTTATCCTTGCGCACCTGGGCGATGACATCTTCCAGATGCGCCCCGAAAGCCAGATACTCCTCCTGGATCTGCCCAGTGGTCCACAGCGTCAGATGCAGGGAGAGCTCCTGTTCGTATTTTCTGTAAAAATTCTGATAAATATACTCCGTCATAAAGGGCGTATAGACAGCGTACAGCTTCAGGATTCCCAGCAGACCGTAATAGACCGCAATCTGTCCGGAATATCTCTGGGCGGCCCCATGCTTCTGAGGCTGGTACAGTCTCTCCTTCACGATCTCGATATAATAGTCGCAGAAATCCCTCCAGAACAGATTGTCAATCTCATGTCTGGCCTGACCGATCTCATAGTCCTCCAGCAGAGCAGTGGCCCTCAGGGTGGTTTCGTTCACCCGCTGTAAGATCCATCTGTCCACAGGCAGCAGCTCGGATTCCTCATATGCCGCAGGTTTTGTGAAATCCTCTAATTGCAGGATGGCGAATCTGGCGGCGTTGTACAGCTTGTTCAGGAAACGCTGGGCGATCCTTAGATCATCCGCGCAGAAAAAGGTATCCGTCCCCAGCTTGCTGCCCGCCGTCCAATAGCGGATGGCGTCGGCGGAGTGTGCCTCGATCAGAGCCATGGGGGAGGAGGAGGCATTGTTTTTGGACTTGCTGATCTTCTCTCCGGGCTTTGCCAGCACATAACCGCTGATCATGATATCCTTCCAGGGAATCTGCCCCGTGTGGTACAGGCTCCTCACGATGGAGTAAAATGCCCAGGTGCGGATGATCTCATGGGACTGTGCGCGCATACTCATGGGCAGGATATCCTCTGTGCATGCCGCGTTGATCAGGGGCGTTACGGACGAGGTGGCCCAGGTGTCGAGAACCGCCTCCTCTGGCACAAAGTCCTCACACCCGCAGCTGCAAGGGTGCAGCGGCCGGCTCTCCAGGGGATTCACCGGCAGTTGGGATTCCTCAGCAAAAGCAGGCTGCTGGCAATCTTGACAGTACCAGACAGGGAAGGGGACCCCAAAATATCTCTGCCTCGAGATGCACCAGTCCCATTTCAGGTTTTCCACCCATATCCGGTAGCGGTTTTTCATGTGCTGCGGATGCCAGCGGATCTCGTCCGCGGCTTGCAGGAACCGCTCTCTCTCGGACAGCACATCGATATACCACTGCCTGGAGGGTATGAATTCCACATCCTTTCCGCAGCGCTCGTGAACGGCGACCATATGGTTTAAGGTTTCCTGTCTGTCCAGAAGACCCTTCTCCCGCAGGACTTCTATGATATGGGCTCTGGCGTCTGCCACCTTCATGCCGCCGATGAAAGCTACCTCCTCGCTGATCCTGCCATCTGGCAGAATCACCTTCCTATAGGGAAGGCTGTGCTTCTGATACCACTCCATGTCTGTGGAATCGCCGAAGGTGGCGCACATTACCGCGCCGGTTCCCTTGTCTGTGGCCACCGACTCATCCGTGAGAACGGGAATCTGGAAACCGTAAAGGGGGACGGTGGCCTGCTGTCCCACGAAGCGCTGGTATCTGGAATCCCCAGGGTGGACAAAGACGCATACGCAGCCCGCCAGCAGTTCCGGCCTGGTGGTGGCGATGGGCAGACTGCCCAGAGGTGTCTCGAAGGACAGATAGTTAAAGGCGGTCTCGCACTCCCGCGTCTCCAGCTCCGCCTGAGCTATGGAGGTCCGGCACTCCGTACACCACAGCACGGGGGATTCCTTCATATAGGCTTTGCGGCTCTTGGCCAGTTCGATAAAGGTTTTCTGAGATATCTTCTGGGACAGGTCCGATATGGTCTGGTATTGCAGGCTCCAGTCCACGCTGAATCCCAGTCGCTGCCACAGCTTGCGGAATTCCTCCTCATATTGCTCCACCGTCCGCAGGCATTTTTCCCGAAAGGCGCTTCTGGGCAGCATGTGCGCCCTGATCTTTTCGTCCCGCTCCACCAGCCGCTCCGTGGGCAGGCCGTTGTCGTCGAAACCGAAAGGATAGAATACGTCGCAGCCCTGCATACGCCTGAATCTGGCGATCATCTCCGCCTGGGTGTAGGAAAAGACATGGCCGATGTGAAGCTTGCCGCTCACCGTCGGAGGCGGTGTGTCGATGGAGAAGATGGGGCCGCGCTTTCCGCCGCGGTACTGGTAAATGCCCTCCCTGGCCCACATTTGTTCCAGCTCTTTTTCTGTTTTCTGAAAGTCATACTTTTGATCCATATGGATACCTCCTATTTTAAGTCGCTGCGCGACGGCACTAAAGGGACTTCACCTGTCCAGCTAATAAATGATTTAGCATTTCTTAGCTGGACTATTAGAGTTCCGCATATTTCCTGATGGCATACAGATATTGTTCAGTGCACCTTACGGGAATATGCTGACAAAATTGAACAAATCAGACAAAAAAATCGCCCTAAGCCAACGCTTAGGGCGAACAACATGTCCGTGGTACCACCTAAATTCAGAAATACTTCTGCACTCATGACAATACGGGAAAATCCATCTGCGAGGCGGACTTCCGATATCGCTTCCCCTGATAACGGTGGGAATCTCCGTTGGAACCTACTTGGCATATCCCGTTCGGCCCAAAGCTCAAAGGTCACTTCCATACGCCCTTCACGAAAGTTCTCACCAGCCACTTTCTCTCTGTCCATCCGGTGTCGTAAGTACTACTCCTCGTCGATGCCTTTTGTCTGTATTTGTGATAACGCCATTATAGCATATATTTTTGACCTGTCAAGGATTGTTTTTTGAATTCTCAGTAAAATGGGTCTTGACGAACGGAGCGGAGTGTGCTATGTTTAATAGGCGAGATGGATTTTAGGTCTTTTTTTTATGCCTAAATAGATGGCAATAGACGGCTGCTCCGGCAGCGGAATGGAGGAAATTATGCGTACAAAAATCACTTTGGCATGTACAGAATGCAAACAGCGTAACTACAATACCACGAAGGATAAGAAGACTCATCCTGATCGAATGGAGATCAAGAAGTATTGTAGATTCTGCAGGACTCATACTCTGCACAAGGAGACCAAGTAAGCAGCAGCTCGGGAATAATCACAGGTATATTTGTATGCCCGCTGAAGTGGGCAGATGGGAGTTAGTATGGGAGATTCCGCAGAAAAGACCGCCAAGCCCAGTTTTTTTCAGGGACTTAAGGCTGAATTCAAGAAGATTTCCTGGCCGGACAGACAATCTACCTTTAGGCAGTCCGTAGCAGTTGTGGCGATATCTATAGTTCTGGGACTGATCATTGCCGTGCTGGACTATATCATCCAGTATGGGGTGAATTTCCTGACAAAGATAACATTGTAGAGCGAGGGTGATTGTATGGCAGAGCCAAAATGGTATGTAGTTCATACTTATTCAGGGTATGAGAATAAGGTCAAGGCCAATATCGACAAGACCATAGAGAACAACCCGCATCTGGCAGAGCAGATTCTGGAGGTCCGCGTGCCGCTGGAGGAAGTCGTTGAGATCAAGAACGGCGTCAAGAAGACGGTTCAGCGCAAGATGTTTCCAGGCTATGTTCTCTTGAATATGGATATGAACGATGACACCTGGTATGTAGTGCGCAATACGCGAGGCGTCACTGGCTTCGTGGGGCCGGGAAGCAAGCCCGTACCGCTGACGGAGGCGGAGATGAAGCCTCTGGGGATCAAGACGGACAATGTGTCCGTGGACTTTGCGGAGGGAGACAGCATATCTGTTGTCGCCGGCGTCTGGAAGGATACGGTGGGTGTCGTTCAGAAGATGGACTTTGGCAAACAGACAGCTACCATCAATGTGGAGCTGTTTGGCAGAGAGACCCCTGTGGAGATCAGCTTCGCAGAGATCAGAAAGCTTATGTGATGATATTTTCCGAATGGTTTTCCCTTCGGTGAATATAGCCGCGGGCCGGCGCTTTATATAGGTCAGGCGGCATTGGGGCTCAGGCCCCGGCAGCTTAAGGGCGTTGTGGCGTAGAAGCGCCGCGCGCTTCAGTGGGAGCAAGACCTGGATATGCAGTGTGTAAGCTGCGAGTTCCGAGGCGCTTGCGCCGGATTACCACATTATAGGAGGTGCCACTATGGCAAAGAAAGTAACAGGATATATCAAATTACAGATTCCTGCCGGCAAAGCAACACCGGCCCCGCCTGTTGGTCCCGCGCTGGGTCAGCATGGCGTCAACATCGTTGAATTTACCAAGCAGTTCAACGCCAGGACAGCAGATAAGGGCGACCTGATCATCCCTGTTGTCATCACGGTATACGCAGACAGAAGCTTCAGCTTCATTACCAAGACTCCGCCTGCGGCAGTGCTGCTCAAGAAAGCATGTAACCTGAAGACTGCGTCCGCAGCGCCCAACAAGACTAAGGTGGCCACGATCTCCAAGGACAAGGTCCGCGAGATCGCAGAGCTGAAGATGCCGGATCTGAATGCGGCAAGCATCGAGGCGGCCATGAGCATGATTGCCGGTACTGCGAGAAGCATGGGTATTGTTGTTGAGGAGTAGACACTGTTGATTGGGAGACAATTTTTATAGAATTGTCGCTGGAACCTAGGAGGTATAGGATAATGAAACATGGTAAGAAATATTTAGAAGCTGCGAAGCTGGTCGACAGGGCAACCTTCTATGAGCCTGCAGAGGCGATTGCGCTGGCCAAGAAAACCGCAGTTGCAAAGTTTGACGAGACGATTGAAGCACATATCAGGACAGGCTGTGATGGCCGTCATGCGGATCAGCAGATTCGTGGCGCTGTGGTACTGCCCAACGGAACCGGTAAGACTGTAAGGGTGCTGGTATTTGCCAAGGGCGATAAGCTGAACGAGGCTGAGGCCGCAGGCGCCGATTATGTCGGCGGCGAGGAGCTGATCCCCAAGATTCAGAATGATGGCTGGCTGGATTTTGATGTTGTGGTAGCTACCCCCGATATGATGGGTGTGGTTGGTCGTCTGGGTAAGGTGCTCGGCCCCAAAGGTTTGATGCCCAACCCCAAGGCTGGTACGGTGACAATGGATGTCACCAAGGCCATCAACGATATCAAAGCCGGTAAGATTGAATACAGACTGGACAAGAACAACATCGTGCATGTTCCCGTGGGCAAGGCCTCCTTTACTGACGAGGCTCTGCAGGAGAATTTCAAGGCATTGATGGACGCTATTGTAAAGGCTAAACCCAGCGCTCTGAAGGGTCAGTATTTGAGAAGCATCACGCTGACCTCCACGATGGGTCCCGGCGTTAAGGTCAATGTCGCCAAGTTCTAATTATTAATTTATGAGTAGTTTATGTGATTTGGGACTTGACAGATCTTTTTTCGTATGTTATGTTATCAAAGGTTAATAAACCGTGCCGAAGACAGTAGGTCCGAAGAGGATAAGCGTAGCGCCTACCGAGGAGAGTGTGTTTTTATAGGAAACTGAGCCTCCCTGTCACGGGGAGGCTTTTTGAATATAAAACCATTTTTCGGCAACAAAATCTATAAGGAGGTAGAAAAATGGCAAAGGTCGAATTAAAACAGCCTATTGTGAAAGAGATCTCTGAGGGGATCAAGGATGCTCAGTCGGTTGTGCTGGTTGACTATCGCGGACTGACGGTAGAGCAGGACACGGAGCTGCGCAGAACTCTGCGCGAGGCGGGAGTTGTCTACAAGGTCTACAAGAACACCATGATGAACTTTGCGTTTAAGGACACGGATTTTGAGGCTTTGGCTCCTTACTTGAACGGCCCCAGCGCAATGGCCTACTCCACCACTGACGCCACCGCGCCTGCGAGAGTGTTGGCCGAGTTCGCCAAGAAAGCTGACAAGCTGGAGATCAAGGCCGGCGTGGTTGAGGGAACCGTGTATGACGCCAAGGGTATGGCTTCTATTGCAAGCATTCCTTCCAGGGAAGTGCTGCTGTCCAGATTGCTGGGCTCCATGCAGTCCCCGATCACCAATTTTGCCCGCGTGATGAAGCAGCTGGCAGAAAAAGGCGGCGCAGGCTCATGTGCGGAGCCGGCGGCCGAGGAAGCTGCTGCTGAGGAAGCGGCGCCTGTACAGGAGTAATGTTCGGGCATTAAGAGAGTAATAAGCGTATAATCAAAAAGAAGAAAACGGAGGAAATGAAAATGGCTAAGTTAACAGCACAGGAATTGATTGATGCGATCAAAGAGCTGAGCGTATTAGAGTTGAACGATCTGGTTAAGGCTTGCGAGGAAGAGTTCGGCGTATCCGCAGCAGCTGGCGTTGTAGTGGCAGCTGGCCCTGCAGCGGTTCCCGAGGAGGAGAAGACAGAGTTCGATGTGGAGCTGACCGAGGTTGGCGCAGAGAAGGTTAAGGTCATCAAGGTGGTTCGTGAGATCACCGGTCTGGGCCTGAAGGAAGCGAAGGATCTGGTAGACGGCGCTCCTAAGATGGTGAAGGAGGCTGCTTCCAAGGAAGAGGCAGAGGAGATCAAGAAGAAGCTGGAAGAGGTTGGCGCAAAGGCTACTCTGAAGTAAGCTGTGTCTCTCTTATGCGGGCTCGCTCTCTGGCGAGTCCGCTGCTCTGTTACCGGCCCTGCTCTGTGCGGCCGGTATTCCAATTTTATCTATTTTAATCCTAAAATCTGCTTGACTCCGTGGGAAGTTTGTGTTAGTATGGAAGATGCACTATTGTGGTGTGTTATGCTTATTTTTTGCCTTTGAAGGTATGGTAAAAGGCGGAGATTAGGCAAATCAAGAAGAACGGGGTGAAGTGTCCATGGAAAAAAACAGAATACGTCCCATTGCGAACAGCAAGAATATGCGTATGAGTTATTCAAGGCAAAAAGAGGTTTTGGAGATGCCCAACCTGATCGAAGTCCAGAAGGACTCCTATCAGTGGTTTTTGAAAGAGGGCCTGAAGGAAGTCTTTGATGATATCTCGCCCATCGCTGACTACAGCGGTTCCCTGAGTCTGGAGTTTGTAGATTTTGAGCTGTGTGAGGACGATGTAAAGTATTCCATTGAAGAGTGCAAGGAGAGGGATGCGAATTACGCCGCGCCTCTGAAGGTAAAGGTGCGTCTCTACAATAAGGAAAAAGAGGAGATCAGCGAGCACGAGATTTTTATGGGAGATCTGCCTCTGATGACTGCCACGGGCACTTTTATCATCAATGGCGCAGAGCGTGTCATTGTCAGCCAGCTGGTGCGTTCCCCCGGAATTTATTATGGTATCAGCCACGACAAGATCGGAAAGAGGCTGTTTTCCTGTACGGTCATTCCCAACCGTGGCGCATGGCTGGAGTATGAGACGGACTCCAATGATGTGTTCTATGTGCGTGTGGATCGTACCAGAAAGGTGCCCATCACGGTGCTGATTCGTGCGTTGGGCCTTGGCACCAACGAGGAGATCCGCGAGCTGTTCGGCGATGAACCCAAGATCGAAGCCAGCTTTACCAAGGACACTGCTGAGAACTATCAGGAGGGTCTGTTGGAGCTGTACAAAAAGATCCGTCCCGGCGAGCCGCTTAGCGTGGAGAGTGCGGAGAGCCTGATTAAGGCCATGTTCTTTGACCCCCGCAGATATGACCTGGCCAAAGTGGGCAGGTATAAATTCAACAAGAAGCTGGCGTTGCGCAACCGCATCAGACATCAGATATTGGCGGCGGATGCCGTTGATCCAGCTACTGGCGAGGTGATAGCTGCCGCGGGCACCAAGGTGACGGCGGAGCTTGCCGACGCGATTCAGAATGCGGCGATTCCCTTTGTCTATGTGCAGACGGAGGAGCGCAATGTGAAGGTGCTGTCCAATATGATGGTGGATATCACCAGCTTTGTGGACTGTAAGCCCAGGGAGCTGGGTGTGACGGAGCGCGTGTATTATCCGGTGCTGGCGCAGATCATAGAGGAATTCGGCAGTGATCCTGAGAAGCTTGCCGAGGCGATTAAAAAGAATGTGTATGAGCTGATCCCGAAACATATTACCAAGGAAGACATTTTTGCATCCATCAATTACAATATGCACCTGGAGTATGGCCTGGGCAACGACGATGATATCGACCATCTGGGCAACAGGCGTATTCGTGCGGTGGGCGAGCTGCTACAGAACCAGTACCGCATCGGTCTCTCCAGGATGGAGAGGGTTGTGCGTGAGCGTATGACGACCCATGACGCGGAGGATATCTCCCCGCAGTCTTTGATCAATATCAAACCCGTCACCGCGGCAGTGAAGGAGTTCTTTGGCTCCTCCCAGCTGTCCCAGTTCATGGATCAGAACAATCCGCTGGGTGAACTGACGCACAAGAGGCGTCTCTCCGCCCTGGGCCCTGGCGGTCTTTCCCGAGACCGTGCCGGATTCGAGGTGCGCGACGTGCATTACTCCCACTATGGGAGAATGTGCCCCATTGAGACCCCTGAGGGTCCCAATATCGGCCTGATTAACTCTCTGGCAAGCTATGCCCGTATCAATGAGTATGGCTTTGT
Organism: bacterium; assembly: GCA_023663725.1. Taxonomy (GTDB): domain Bacteria; phylum Bacillota; class Clostridia; order Lachnospirales; family Lachnospiraceae; genus Acetatifactor. Next base: position 14,103 of record JAMPGX010000029.1, read on the forward strand.
CGAGGCACCCTATCGTAAGATTGACAAGTCAGATCCCAGCAATCCCCGCGTCACGGAGGAAGTGGTGTATATGACTGCTGATGAAGAGGATAATTATCATGTGGCTCAGGCGAACGAACAGCTGGATGCAGATGGATATTTTGTCCGCAACAGTGTTTCCGGTCGTTACCGCGAGGAGACGCAGGAGTATCCCAAGGCCATGTTCGACTATATGGATGTGTCGCCGCGGATGGTGTTTTCCGTGGCTACCGCATTGATTCCTTTCCTGGAGAATGACGATGCCAACCGTGCGCTGATGGGCTCCAACATGCAGCGTCAGGCTGTGCCTCTGCTGCTCACTGAAGCTCCCGTTGTGGGGACTGGTATCGAGCAGAAGGCGGCGGTGGACTCAGGTGTCTGTGTGGTGACGCCCAAGGCCGGCAAGGTGGACTATGTCTCCTCGAACCTGATTAAGATCACCTGTGATGACGGGGAGAAGGCGGAGTTTCGTCTGACGAAGTTTTCCCGCAGCAATCAGTCCAACTGCTACAATCAGAAGCCCATTGTCGTCAAGGGGGACCGCGTGGAGGCGGGACAGGTCATTGCTGACGGTCCTTCCACCAACGAGGGAGAGCTGGCGCTTGGCAAGAATCCGCTGATTGGCTTCATGACCTGGGAGGGCTACAACTACGAGGATGCCGTTCTGCTCAGCGAGAGGTTGGTGATGGAGGATGTATATACCTCCGTCCACATTGAGGAATATGAGGCGGAGGCCCGCGACACCAAGCTGGGGCCTGAGGAGATCACCCGCGATGTGCCCGGTGTGGGCGACGATGCGCTGAAGGACCTGGATGACAGAGGGATTATCCGCATTGGCGCCGAGGTGCGTGCCGGCGATATCCTGGTGGGCAAGGTGACTCCCAAGGGAGAGACAGAGCTGACCGCGGAGGAAAGACTGCTGCGGGCCATCTTTGGCGAGAAGGCCAGAGAGGTGAGGGATACTTCCCTGAAGGTGCCTCACGGCGAATATGGTATTGTCGTGGACGCCAAGGTGTTTACCAGAGAGAACAGCGACGAGCTATCTCCCGGCGTAAATATGGCGGTTCGTATCTATATTGCACAGAAGAGAAAGATATCCGTGGGAGATAAGATGGCGGGTCGTCACGGTAACAAGGGTGTGGTTTCCCGCGTGTTGCCGGTGGAGGATATGCCCTATCTGCCCAATGGCCGTCCTCTGGATATTGTGCTTAATCCCCTGGGTGTGCCTTCCCGTATGAATATTGGACAGGTATTGGAGATTCATTTGTCCCTGGCTGCCAAGGCCCTGGGCTTCAATGTCGCGACTCCTGTATTTGACGGCGCCAATGAGCTCGATATTATGGACACTCTGGATCTGGCCAACGATTATACGAACCTGCCCTTTGACAAGGAGGAGGCGAAACAGTGGAAGGCGGAGGGTAAAGAGACTACCGCGGACGGCAGAAGCTGGGAGGGAGAAACCTTTGAGAGCCTGCACGGTGAAGAGCTGTTGCCCGAGGTAATGCAATATCTGTCAGAACACAGAGAGCACAGGGCGGTATGGAAGGGTGTGCCGATCTCCCGCGATGGTAAGGTGCGTCTGCGCGATGGCCGCACGGGTGAGTATTTTGACGGTGCAGTCACCATTGGTCATATGCATTATCTGAAGCTGCACCATCTGGTGGATGACAAGATTCACGCCCGCTCTACAGGACCGTACTCGTTGGTGACGCAGCAGCCTCTCGGCGGCAAGGCTCAGTTTGGCGGTCAGCGTTTTGGTGAGATGGAAGTGTGGGCGTTGGAAGCTTATGGGGCGTCTTACACACTGCAGGAGATCCTGACAGTGAAATCCGATGATGTGGTGGGCCGTGTGAAGACCTACGAGGCGATCATCAAGGGAGACAATATTCCTGAGCCCAGTATTCCCGAGTCATTCAAGGTATTGCTGAAGGAATTGCAGGCCCTGGGATTGGATGTAAGGGTACTGCGCGATGACAATACCGAGGTGGAGATCGCGGAGACAGTCGATTACAATGAGACCGATTACCGCTATGAGATGGAAGGCGACCGCAAATATGACGACTACGATAGCAACTCTCTGGGCGAGATGGGCTATCAGGCACAGGAATTCGATGAGGACAGCGGCGAGCTGATCAATTCAGAGGATGAATTCAGCGATGATGATTTCGCCGATGATGAGGGCTACGACGAAGCTGACGAGGAATTCTAGGCAGTTATATAGACTTAACAGTAGAAGGGAGTGCCATAATGTCAGAAACAAAAAATGAAGCATATCAGCCAATGACATTTGATGCCATCAAGATCGGGTTAGCTTCTCCGGAGAAGATTCGCGAGTGGTCCCGAGGCGAGGTGATGAAGCCGGAGACGATCAATTACAGAACCCTGAAGCCTGAGCGGGACGGTCTGTTCTGTGAGAAAATATTTGGTCCCAGCAAGGACTGGGAGTGTCATTGTGGAAAATACAAGAAGATCCGCTATAAGGGCGTGGTCTGTGACCGTTGTGGCGTGGAAGTGACCAAGGCCAGTGTGCGCAGAGAACGCATGGGGCATATTGAGCTTGCGGCTCCGGTTTCTCATATCTGGTATTTTAAGGGGATTCCCAGCCGAATGGGGCTGATTCTGGATCTGTCCCCCAGAGTACTGGAGAAGGTGTTGTATTTCGCCTCCTATATTATTCTGGATCCAGGTGAGACCAGCCTGGACTATAAGCAGGTATTGTCGGAGAGAGAATACCAGGATGCGAGAGAGACCTTTGGCAACAGGTTCCGCGTAGGCATGGGTGCGGAGGCGATCAAGGAGCTGCTGCAGGCAATTGATCTGGAAAAGGAGTCCGTTGAGTTGAAAAATGAGTTGAAGGACTCCACTGGCCAGAAGCGCGCCCGTATCATCAAGAGACTGGAGGTGGTCGAAGCCTTCAATGAGTCAGGGAATAAACCGGAGTGGATGATACTGGACACGATTCCGGTGATTCCGCCTGATCTGCGTCCCATGGTGCAGTTGGATGGCGGACGTTTTGCCACCTCCGATTTGAATGATCTGTACAGAAGAATCATCAATAGAAACAACCGTCTGAAGAGACTGCTGGAGCTGGGTGCTCCTGATATCATTGTTCGGAACGAGAAGCGTATGCTGCAGGAGGCTGTGGATGCACTGATCGACAATGGCCGGCGGGGACGCCCTGTGACCGGTCCTGGAAACAGAGCTCTGAAATCTCTGTCAGATATGTTGAAGGGTAAGGGAGGACGTTTCCGTCAGAATCTGCTGGGTAAGCGTGTGGATTATTCTGGACGTTCCGTTATCGTGGTAGGTCCCGAGCTGAAGATCTATCAGTGTGGTTTGCCCAAGGAGATGGCGATAGAGCTGTTTAAGCCTTTTGTTATGAAGGAGCTGGTATCCAAGGGGATCAGCCAGAATATCAAGAATGCCAAGAAGCTGGTGGAGCGGATGGACACGCAGGTGTTCGATGTGTTGGAGGAGGTTATCAAGGAGCATCCGGTGATGCTGAACCGTGCCCCTACTCTTCACAGGCTGGGCATTCAGGCGTTTGAGCCGATCCTGGTGGAAGGCAAGGCTATCAAGCTGCACCCTCTGGTGTGTACCGCTTTCAATGCGGATTTTGATGGAGACCAGATGGCAGTGCATCTGCCGCTGTCCGTGGAAGCACAGGCGGAGTGCCGTTTCCTGTTGCTGTCCCCGAACAATCTGTTAAAGCCCTCCGACGGTGGACCGGTGGCGGTGCCTTCTCAGGATATGGTGTTGGGCATCTATTATCTGACCCAGGAGAGACCGGGGGCACTGGGAGAGGGGAAATATTTTAAGAACGTAAACGAAGCGATTCTGGCCTATGAGAATCAGACGATTACTCTGCATTCCCGCATTAAGGTGAGAGTGACCAAGAAGACTCCTCAGGGAGAGGAGGTATCCGGTATTGTTGAGTCCACGCTGGGACGTTTCCTGTTCAATGAAATACTGCCTCAGGATCTGGGCTTTGTGGAGAGGAATACACCGGAGGACTACCTGAAGCTGGAAGTTGATTTCCATGTGGGCAAGAAGCAGCTGAAGCCGATATTGGAGAAGGTAATCAACACTCATGGCGCGTCTCGCACGGCGGAGGTGTTGGATGACGTCAAGTCCGTCGGCTACAAGTATTCAACCAGAGCCGCTATGACCGTGTCAATCTCCGATATGACTGTGCCTTCCCAGAAAGCGGATATGCTTGCGGCAGCTCAGGCTACGGTGGATAGGATTGCCGCGAATTACCGCAGAGGTCTGATTACCGAGGAGGAGAGATATCGTGCGGTGGTGGAGACCTGGAATGAGACGGATAAGGAATTGACCGAGGTTCTGCTGGCGGGCCTGGACAAATATAACAATATCTTTATGATGGCTGACTCCGGCGCGCGTGGTTCCAACCAGCAGATCAAGCAGCTGGCGGGAATGCGTGGCTTGATGGCGGACACTACCGGAAAGACCATAGAATTGCCGATCAAGTCGAATTTCCGTGAGGGCCTGGATGTGCTGGAGTACTTTATGTCCGCGCATGGCGCCCGAAAGGGTATGTCAGATACAGCTCTTCGAACCGCAGACTCCGGTTATCTGACCCGCCGAATGGTGGATGTGTCTCAGGAGCTGATTATCCGTGAGGTCGACTGCTGCGAGGGCAAGGATGAGATCCCCGGCAATGTGGTGAAGGCCTTTATGGACGGCAAGGAGACAATAGAGGGCTTGAAGGATCGTATCATCGGCAGATATTCCTGTGAGGATATCTACGATAAAGATGGCAATATGATCGTCAAACACAACCATATGATTACACCCAGCAGGGCAGCCAGAATACTCAGCGTGGGAGTGAATGAGAAGGGCGAGCCGGTTGAAGCGGTCAAGATTCGTACTATCTTAACCTGCCGTTCTCACAATGGCATATGCGCGAAGTGCTACGGCGCTAATATGGCTACCGGCGAGGCGGTGCAGGTGGGCGAGGCAGTGGGTATCATCGCCGCTCAGTCCATCGGTGAGCCGGGTACGCAGCTGACGATGAGAACCTTCCACAGCGGCGGCGTGGCCGGTGACGATATCACACAGGGTCTTCCCCGTGTGGAGGAGCTGTTTGAGGCCAGAAAGCCCAAGGGCCTGGCAATCATTGCGGAGTTTGGCGGCAAGGCCGAGATCCGCGACACGAAGAAGAAGCGCGAGGTGGTAATTACCAATGAGGAGACCGGAGAGAGCAAGGCATATCTGATCCCCTACGGCTCTCGTATCAAGGTGGTCGATGAGCAGGTTCTGGAGGCTGGCGACGAGCTGACAGAGGGTAGTGTAAATCCTCATGATCTGCTGAAGATCAAGGGTATCAAGGCAGTTCAGGATTACATGCTCCGCGAGGTACAGAGAGTGTATCGTCTGCAGGGCGTGGATATTGCGGATAAGCATATTGAAGTGATTGTGCGCCAGATGATGAAGAAGATTCGCATAGAGAACAATGGCGATGCCGACTTCCTGCCCGGTACGTTGGTGGATGTGCTGGAGTATGATGATATGAATGAAGCGCTGATTGCGCAGGGCAAGGAGCCTGCTGAGGGTAAGCAGGTATTGTTGGGTATCACGAAGGCGGCGCTGGCTACCAATTCTTTCCTGTCGGCAGCATCTTTCCAGGAGACTACCAAGGTGTTGACTGAAGCGGCTATCAAGGGTAAGGTCGATCCTCTGATTGGCCTTAAAGAGAATGTGATCCTGGGTAAGTTGATTCCGGCGGGTACTGGTATGAAGAGATACCGCAATACCAGACTGAACACCGATTATATCCGCCGCATTCCTGTAGAGGAGGAGACGGAGCAGATTGTGGAGGATACTCCTGACAGCGAGGTAATGCCGGAGAGTGATGACAATATGGAGACAATGGACACTGGCATGCCAGAGGAATTGCTGGAAGAGGTCGTAGAAGAGGAAGCTGTGGATGGCAGCGAGCTGATAGCGGTAGAGCAATAAGGATTTAAGAAAAGGGACTGGCTCATGAGAGTCGGTCCCTTTAAGTATGTCGCAATCAGTGAATCAGCAGTACGGAATCCTCGTCCTCCGGAATAGAATTGCTGGTTAACACCTGCCAGGAGGTAATGCGGTAAAAGGGTTCACCGGCCAACTGCGGGTAGAGGATGTCCAGGGAGACAGATAAGGTCTGTAGTTCAGAAATGGGAAAGATATATGTTTTTTTTCGTCCAACGGCCAAAAAGTACTCCTCCTCATCGAAGCAGTCGGCATAGACGGTCTGCAGGGTGTGATCCATGCTGGCGATATCCTCCTGCGCCTTATTGCAGGCCTCATAATATGCTGTGGTTCTCTCCACTACTTTAGCGCTCAGCTTGGCATCCGCGTTAGCGCTTACGATGGAAAGCGTGGCGAAGGAAATCAGGCAGAGGATGACAAAGATCAGCAGGATAGAAGAAGATCCTACATTTATATGAAATTCTGGTCCGGATTTTTTCTGAAAGCTCATAAAATTCTTCCTTTCTGCGGATTTCTCACAGGCTATTGCGCCAAGGGTGAACAAAACAGCACATTATTTTACATGGGGAATGTGCAGGTCTATATGCAGGGTATAGAGTGGTTCATATATGGCATCAGGCGTGACAGCGGCGGACTGCAACTCCAGTGGCAGGGCATCCTGCCTGTACACGCTGATATCTGCGGATATCATACTGCCAGGACTCATTGCTCCAGCTCGCGTCAGATAGATGCAATAACCATTCTGAACCATGGACAGGCTATCGCCCTCCTGCGACAACAGGCTGCCAGACAGGATGGCCTGCATAGATGTCAGGTCTCCGTCGCAGCCGGTAAAGGTCTCGGCCATATTCTGCGCATAATTTACCGCGTAATTCATATCTACAGTCTGGCTGGACAGGGAGTGCGCATTGACAAACAAGCGGATACACACAGTGCTGGCCAGGGAGAAAAACAATAATGCGATAATTAGCTCCATCAAAAACAGAGATGATTTGGAATGCTTCAATGGCGCATCCTCCTTTCGGCATGAAGCTGCGCAGTCTTCGCTAACGGCTGCGCAGGGCAATATACAGTTCTTTGTGGGAACCATCCTCCAGCGTCAGCTCTATGTGCAGCAGATGATCTCCGCACATTGTCAGGCTCCAGCCTGTCAGGGGCAGTATCTCCTGGCCAGCAGAGAGAGGGTCCGCTCCGATATCACTTCCCTGACGCATGAACAGCTCTCGCAGGCTCCCGTCATGGAGGTACAGATAAGTGGCATATACGGTTCCATTGATTTCACGGGGCAGCACCAGGGCATCCGTATCCTCCAGCTGTCCCAGAGAGATGCTGTCATAGAGATCGTTCTGCCTCACCTTCTCCGTCAGATAGGAGTAGGCTGTGCGGGCAGTATAGTTCTCGTCCATATAACTGACGGTCTGTCTGTACACGCTGGCTCCAAGAATGACCAGCACCAGGGCGGATAATGTGAATACCACGAACAGAGCCAGTACAAACAATATATCTACGATATGGTTTTTTTCCTGTTTAGTATTCATGGAGATAAAACCTTTCTGGGCGTATTGTTATCATTTTACGGGCAGCACAGTGAATTCGGGCATCAGGTTGGAGCCTATGGGTTGGTAATCCACGAAGAACTTATCCTCGTCATAGGTTAAGCCGTAATGCTCGCGCAAGTATCTCAGACTGGGAGGATACATGCCCTCAACAGCATAGCACTGGGCGATACTGCGGGAAAGGGCTGTCTCCAGACTTTCCTGTTGCTTGGCCGCGGTGGTGTCGCTGACTGACTGTATCCCCTTGAGAAACAGGATCAGGATCAACACGCCAACCAAAAAGGGTAGCAGGCTGATCAGGCGGGGCACAAAAGCCATTGGATCGGGTTCAAAACGATTGATTCTCATAGTTTCCTCCCTGTTTAGCCGATGCTGGACATTATACCCATCAGCGGCAGAATTACGGACAACAGGATCAAACCAACAATGATGGATAGGATGATGACCAGAGTCGGTTCCAGCACAGCAATGATGGATTGCATCCGCTCATCCGTCTCCTTTTCATAGGAGTCGGCTATTTTCTGCATCACCGTGTCTATGTTACCGCTGCGGAAACCGATGGCTACCATACGGGAATGAACATTGCTGAAGATCTGAGAGTCGACCAGAGCCTCAGACAGATTGTCTCCCTTGCGCAGGCGTTCCTTACACGCCAGGATCTGGTCGTGCATCTTAACATTGCCTACCAGCTCCGCCACCATATCCAGGCTGTTGTATGTGTCGATGCCGCTGCTGAAGGTCATGGCCAGTCCGCTCGCAAACCGTTGGCAGGCATATTTTTCAAAGAATGCCCTGGTGGGTGGAAACCAGTTTAAAAAGCGTGAGTTTAACTTTTTCAGAAAGGGAAGCCGCGTAAAGGCGAAGTAAAGAACCAGCACGACGCATATCAATGCCAACAACACGCCGGAATAGCGGTTTAAGGTATTGCCCAGGTTCATCAGAGAGGCTGCCAGGCCGCCCATGTCGCTGCCCAGCTCGGCAAACACCTGGCTGAAGATTGGCAGAACCCGACTCATCAACACATAGATGACGACAAACATCATAATGATCATGATCAGAGGGTAGGAGACTGCCTGTTTAATATTCTTGCGGATATTGGCTTCCTTCTCATAGTAGAGGGCCAGGGATTGCAGGCAGCTGTCCAATTTGCCGGATTCCTCGCCAAGGGCGATCAGACGCAGGCAGTAATCGGGGAAGACCCCCACGCTCTCCAGGGCCTCGTGGAAGCTGGTCCCCTTCTTGCACACGTCCCAGATGCCCTGTATGATCTCCCGCCCCTGATCATTTTTCATATCGCTGAGCAGAATACTCATGCTTTCCACGGGGGTAATTCCGGCCTGAATCAGCATGGCGGTCTGGGAGCAAAATGCGGTGATCTCAGCCTGTGTCAGTGTTCTTTTCGCTTTCATGTGCATTCTCCTTTTAATAGATATATCTGACAGAGTAATTGGTTCCGTCTCCAATGAATTCTTTTAAGTCATCTTCACTGTTGGTCGCGGCAAAGGTGGGATCCATCAGGCTCCAGCTGCTGCCGTCAAACTGCACGATTCCGTTCACCCATCCGGTATCCTTGATATAGACGCTGATCCACGCGTGATAGCCCAGTCCAGCGTAGCCTACCTCCAGGCGTGTGGGAATATGCTGTGTGCGGAGCATACAGGCCATCAGTGCGGCATAGTCCAGACAGATGCCCTTACCGCTGCTGAGAGTGCCGTCAATATCGGCGATATAGCTGGACAGAGCGCCGCTGGTAATCTGCGCTGCCTTGTCGTAGTCATAAGAGATATTCTCAATCACATAATTGTAGACGGCGGAAACGCAATCCAAGTCGTCTGTGGCTGTCTCACACAGCTGCGCCGCCAGCTCCACCGCGCGGGAGTGTGACTGATAGTTGACATAGGAGCTGGGAGTCAGGTAGGGACTGAACGGATCTGTGAGGGATACATCCAGATTCAGCTCATAACTGACGCTGTAGTCGTTGTCCTGTATGTTTTCGTTGACAGTGATCGTATAGCTTCCGTTGCCGCCAGTTAAGGGAAAAGCCTGATATTCCGCGGTGTTCAGATTGTAGGTGCACTTGTAGGAGCCGGGGCCGATAATCTGTAGCTTGACCTTGGGACAGGTTCCGGTGTAATTGGCCATGATATAGCCGTCCCTGGCGTTGGAGACGTCAATTGTCGTCACGTCGTTGCCGTATGTCTCTGTTCCGGACGCCTCAGGTGTGGGGCAGTAAGGCGTATTGTCTCTCAACGGCACAAAGGGCGTGGGAGAAGGCTCGGGCGTAGGCTCCGGCGTCGCCGTAGGACGCGGCGTTGCGGTGGGTTCAGGGGTCGGGGCGAGCGGCTCCGTCGGAGTGCTGGTGCTCCCGACCTGCAGGGCGTCCATAACATCGGACACAGCCTGTGAAGACTGATCCACAGGGGGGACGGATATCGAGTCCGCATCTCCACAGCCGACAAGTAGCAGAACGCAGGCGCTATATGATATAATTTGGTTTGAAAGCTTTTTATTCTTCAACAACTTCATCATCAACCTTTCAGCTTGTGGGCAAGGTGATCTCTTCCGGAAGCAATATAGCGCTTGACTGTGCTGCGGCTCAAATCCATGGCGGAAGCAATCTCGTCAAGCTTCATATCGTTGTAATAACGCATGATCAACACGGAACGTTCGTGAAAGGGCAACTCGTCCATGGCCTGATGAAGCATCTGAAGCTCACTGGCGTGCAGCACAAGAGTCTCAGGGTTGGAATCCGGATGTTCGTCCCGTATCAGGTTCAGCAATTCCGGCTCAGCCAGGTCATAGTGGTTGTTTTGCTTCTGAGCAATGTCATAGCACACGTGGAAGGAGATACGATTCAGCCAGGCGACAAAAAGAGTGGGGTCGCTGAGCTTGTTGATATTGCGGTAAGCTACTATGTAGATCTCCTGCGCGGCATCCTGAGCCAGATGTTCATCTCTGAGATAACGCCTGGCGTATAGATATACCTTATTGTAGGTCAGAGTATATAACTCGGCAAAGGCATTTATGTCCTGCCCTTTGAAGCGGAGGACAAGTCCGGCCAGGTATTGGTGATTCAGCTCTGCCATATGGACTCGCCCCCTCTGCAAATATAACCAGACACAGTGAATCTTTTATTCTAATTATATGAAAAATTGAACCTTTTTTCAAGATATCCTTGTCTTTTTTATTAAGTTATATTTTTTCGGGTATTGTGAAATCGTTTTCCGCAATGCCTGAATTTTGTTGATTAGGAGATATGTTGAATGAATTGGATGAAAATGGCGTTGTGGATGGGACTTATTCTGTGTTTTTTCCTGATTCTGTGTGTGGCGGTGATCCATTATATTGTGTATTGTCTGCGGTGGCGGAAACGGATTGAGGAGATCAGGGATGGGCAGACTGTCTATATGGGCTGGAATCTGAAGCGGTTGAAGGAGACTGCAAAGGATTTGGAATACGAAAGGGTAGACCAGATGGAGTTGATTTTCTGATTGATGCAGGGGAGTTAGCTTTTAATCTTATGAAAGGATGTGGGTGTCGGCAATGAAAATATTGGTGACGGGCGTAAAGGGCCAGCTGGGTTATGATGTAGTGAACGAGCTGGAAAAGAGAGGAATCGAGGCTGTGGGGGTGGACATCGAGGAGATGGACATCACGGACGGGGGCAGTGTGGATCATGTCATTCGGCGAGAGTCGCCGGACGCAGTGATTCACTGCGCCGCATATACGGCTGTGGACGCGGCTGAGGAGAACGAGGCACTGTGCCGCAGGGTCAATGCGGACGGAACTCGGAATATCGCACAGGTCTGTAAAGCGCTGGATATCAAAATGATCTATATCAGTACGGATTATGTGTTCAGCGGTCAGGGTGAGAGACCCTGGGAGCCTGAGGATGAGAGAGCACCGCAGAGCGTATATGGGCAGACCAAGTATGAGGGAGAGCTGGCGGTGCAGGAGCTCCTGAAGAAATACTTTATCGTGCGGATTGCCTGGGTGTTTGGCGTAAACGGCAAGAATTTTGTGAAGACCATGTTAAAGCTTTCTGAGAACCATGACACGATTACGGTGGTCAATGACCAGTTTGGCTCTCCCACCTATACTTATGACCTGGCCAGATTGCTGGTGGATATGGTGCTGACGGAAAAGTATGGGATTTATCATGCGACCAATGAGGGGGACTGTTCCTGGTATGATTTCGCCTGCGCCATATTTGAAGAAGCAGGGATCCCAATGACAGTGAAGCCAGTGAGCACTGCGGAGTACGGCGCAAAGGCGAGCCGTCCGGCCAACAGCCGAATGAGCAAGGAGAAGCTGACGGACAATGGATTTGAGAGACTACCTGCATGGCAGGACGCGCTCAGACGCTATATGGATATCCTGCTGAAGCGGTGAACTGGAAAAGCTCGTTTTGAAAAAAGTGGATAAAAACTGAAAATTATTGTTGACAAAGCATCCGTAAGTGGCTATACTAATATAGCATGCGTACGGATGCTTTTTTTGTGGACAACAAGAGAAAGCCCCGTGTGCAGCGCATCCTACTATATTATAAGAAAGAGGTGAAACAGAATGCCAACATTTAACCAGTTAGTGAGAAAGGGTCGCCAGACTATGGCAAAGAAGTCTACCGCACCTGCTCTGCAGAAGGGTTATAACTCTCTGCACAAGAAGGCTACGGACGCTGCATCCCCTCAGAAGAGAGGTGTGTGCACTGCCGTTAAGACGACGACTCCCAAGAAGCCTAACTCTGCTCTGCGTAAGATTGCCAGAGTACGTCTTTCCAACGGAATCGAGGTGACCAGCTATATTCCCGGTGAGGGCCACAATCTGCAGGAGCACAGCGTAGTTCTGATCAGAGGCGGAAGAGTTAAGGATCTGCCCGGTACCAGGTATCACATCATTCGTGGTACGATGGATACTGCGGGAGTTGCTAACAGAAAGCAGGCTCGTTCCAAGTACGGCGCGAAGAGACCTAAAGATGCTAAGAAATAAGCATCTTTCTGATGCTAAGAAATAAGCATCTTTCAGATGCTAAAAAGTAAGCATCTGGGGAATCTGTGAAGTATCCTGGAAAGGGGATTGATGCTGCCCTGGCAGCATCTCGGACCACAATAACGAAACTAAGAAAAGTGTTGGAATTCTGGACTACAGATATACCGCACGAACACTTGGGGAAACACATGTGAGTACCGATGAATTAACGAAACTAAATTGTTAAGGAGGGAAGAAACGTGCCACGTAAAGGACATATTCAAAAAAGAGATGTATTGGCAGATCCTTTATACAACAACAAAGTGGTGACCAAGCTTATCAACAACATCATGCTTGACGGTAAGAAGGGCGTAGCACAGAGGATTGTATATGGTGCATTTGCAAAGGTAGAAGCAAAGTCTGGCAAGCCCGCTCTGGAGGTATTTGAGGAGGCTATGAACAATATCATGCCCTCTCTGGAGGTCAAGGCGAGGCGTATCGGCGGCGCCACCTATCAGGTGCCCATCGAGGTCAGAGCCGACAGACGCCAGGCGCTCGGTCTGCGCTGGCTGACCATGTACTCCCGCAAGAGAGGCGAGAAGACCATGATCGACAGGCTGGCTAACGAGATTCTGGACGCCGCGAACAATACCGGCGCCGCAGTGAAGAGAAAAGAAGACGTACACAAGATGGCAGAGGCAAACAAGGCGTTTGCGCACTACCGTTTCTAGAAGCGGCATGGCTTTACTAAATAAAGAAGGAGGAAAAAATCTTGGCTGGAAGAGAATATCCGTTAGAGAGAACCAGGAATAT
>JAMPGX010000002.1:0-44471 GCA_023663725.1 bacterium
GGTTTATTCCTGAAAGTGTTCTTTTTTTGGTTGGGGACTTTTTTCACAGCCCCTTATTTCATTATGTCAATTAAATTCTGCAATACGGTAAGTTGCTGTGTGTTCAAGCCAGACGTGTCAAGGATTGGTTTATCTCTGGGATAGTCAACACCAAGGAGGTAGTCCGTTGACACATGGAAAAGATTAGCCAGTTTAACAAGGGTTTCCAATGACGGCGAAATTTCCTCTGATTCATATGCGGAGACAGCAGAGGAAGAAACACCAATTTTTCTTGCCACCTCTGACTGTGACATTTTATTTTGTTGACGCAATAAGGTTAATTTTTTTGACAAGCCGTAAATCATGTGTGCTATCTCCTTTTTGTTAATAGCATACAGCAAAGGTTTAAAGCATGGGTTGCAACTTCAATTAATAATTGCAGAAACAGTCAGAAGGTGGTATAATCATTAAAAAATCAACATATATACGAAAGGGAAAAGCATATGGATATACAAAATATCACAAAAGAGCAGTTTGAAACATTGATATTGATTAGGAGTTTAGAGGAATTTGTAACAGACAAGTATGATAACCTTTCCACTTTAAGCGGAGCAGTTGAAACACTTGGGGATAATTTAGAAAAGGATGAACGTATACAATATATAAAAGATATTTATAATCTGACAAAGGCAGGATATATTTTGTCTGATGCAACAGCAGAAGATATTGAGAATATCAAAATACCTGTAATAAAGAGGATTACTTTAAAAGGTAAGTCTGCCCTTAAGGAATTGGAAAAAAGATTGAATGAAAGCCCCAATAAAAAAGAGATAGCGGAAGAACATATTGGTAATCGTTTTGGCATTAGGGATAAGATAATATCAGATGTATTAGCTAATACGGCTAGTGTAATCAGCATCATAAGTTCTGTGCTTACGATTGTTGCAACACTAATGGGTATGGGAGGTTGAAATGATAAACAAAAAAATGTTTAAATCAGCATTTCTAATAACAGCAGTCATGTTGTCAGTAACTGGCTGTTCAGGTGGCTGTGGAAAGCAGGCAGAGCCAGCCATAGCTGATTCACCAGTGGCAACAGCAGAGCCAGAGGAAAGTTTGGAGAGCATTGAGCCTACACCCTCTCCCACTGCCACGCCTACAGCAAAACCAGTTGAGGAAAGCATGGAAAGTGAGGAAGTTGTACCGAGCGAGGAAGTAAAACCCAGCGAGGAAGTTGTACCAAGTGAAGAAATTATATCCAGTGAGGAAGTTGAGCCAGACTTAGGATATGAAATTATTTCAACGGACGACACAACCTATTATGCCCTTCAAACATGTAATTTAAGAAGTGGTCCGGGAACAGACTATGACAAAATCGGTTCCCTCACTTATACACAAGAGATAGTTTGTAATGGGCGAGTAGAATCAGGCACCAAAATCTGGTTAGTCTTGAAAACAGATAACGATGAAGTCCAGATGGTCAGTGCAAGTTTAGTTTCCCGTGACAAACCCCAGCAACAACAACCCAGCGGAAACAATGGTTCATCAGGTCAGCAAGATAATTCAGGCAACCAAGGAAGTCAGCAACAGCAACAACAGCCTCCAGCAGATGACGGTCAAGGAGTAGGAGGAGGTGCTCTAGCAGGCTTACCAGTGATCACTCAAGATGAAGGAACAGGTAACTATGGCAACTTCGACATAGAGTGATAGCAAGCGGGAGGAAAGAAAACCAACCAGTATAAGACTATCGAAGAACAGGTTGGTTAGTTTACATCTCCGACATAAACGGAAACCTATGTAGCCCTGTAGCCCTTGCAATAAAACAACAAAGAGGTCAGCCAATCAAGGCTGACCTCACTTAATTTAAAAGGAGAATCACTCATAGACAATTATGTATTTAACAATGAGTACAAAATATAGCAGACCTATTAAAGTTGATAAGTAATACATAAATCTGTACAGTATGTAAAAATCAATATACTGTTATGAGTTTGTTGTACTTATCAAAATTTCCTCTTTAGGAATTTTAGCACCAATGTACATATCGAAACAAATGTTACATTATAGAAAAATCAAACTGTACAAGTTAATAGAAATTGCTGGCTTTTCAGTATGCAGTGTGTTGTCTCCCACATTATCCGATAAAGCTTGTCTGTGGTGGGTATTTCATTGTTGTAAAAGTTAAAATTCATACATTAGATAAATCAGGTCTGAAAATTCAAAAAAGCTGTATAAATCAAAACATATGCGACAATCTCCCTAAACATTAGTGTTTCATGGTAGCTGATTTCCTTGCAATATCACGTCTGTTCACATGGATATATCAGCGTTAAGATATATATGAAGTTAAGGAAATAAACCAAAAACCATAAGGAGGAAAACGAAAATGTGTAAAATGAGAGTGGCAGTAAGAAGGGAAATGCTTGGAGCGAGGGAGCAGGCTTTTTCAGTCTGGAACGGTAAAGAGGTTGTGGAGTTCACGGGGAATCAAATTCGGGGCATGATTAAGTCAGGTCAGAAAGTTTGTGGTCTGGCAGTGAAAGACAATGAACTTGTGCCTGATGCGGAGGGATTTTTCACCACAAATATCATGGAACACAGGTATTGTGGGAATTACACCCCTATGATTGAAAATGAGGGTATCATGGCTAACGTGTTCTATATTGTAATCGGTAGCCATGAGGAAAAGGGTGTTGTTTACTATGACTGCATCAGCACGAAATTTGAGCAGACTTCATTCAATGAATCGGATACTCGGGCTTATATTCGGCTGGGGATAATTTCGGGAGGTGTACGACTGGGGGCAGATGACAAGATTGAACTTGCATCTCTTGAATATGAGAAAACCGAGGAAACAAAGCCCACAGAAAAGAAAGGGGAGAAAAAGAAATAAGGTTCAGGGGCGCCCACTGGGAACGGCGGGCGCCTGATTGGTTATAGGGTTTAAAGAGATTCCAGAGGGTTCCAGAGAGGTTTAAGGGGTAATGTGTGGGGCTGTGGGACTGAACATAAAAGAATAAGAACAGCATTATCAAAAAATGGTTTATCTTGTAAAAGGGGTAAACTATTTTTTGTGTATAGCTTTCAATCAATAGAAAATCTCATTGCTATCATAAGCAAGTACATTGGATAGATTAGGGGGATGTAATTAAAAAATAGCATAGATTAAGGAGATGCTGTAATGGCTACAAAGAGTTTTCGTGTAGTACCAAAGATAAATAACAACTTAATTGCAATCTTTGTCTGTGTGCCTGCTACTGGGGAGAGCAGACAAGTTGCATTGATTGAGTGTCCCAATGATAACCAGTTGAGCGACAATGTAGAACTTGCAGAAGAACTATGTAAAATATACAGAAAGCGGTTAAACAAAAGTATTTGAGATAACAAGGCAGTCGCTTGTGTGGTGGCTGCTTTTTTTGTGTTTATTTTGACACAGCTACAGCCACACCATACAATTTTGATTTTCAAGTTTAGGTCTGACAATGATATTAAAAAATCTAAATTTCTGGAAGATGATATTTTGATTCTGATAAAAATGTCTTAAATTGCAAGTTTTCAATAGGGAGTGGTAAGAAGAAATGTTTTGAAAAAGCTAGATTTTATAAGTGATTGCAAGGAATCTGAAAAAATGAAATGTAAGGGGGTTAAGGAAAGGGGGAATTGGTAATTTTTTCTTAAAATGCAGATTGAGAAGTCTGGTAAAAATTTCTGAACAGAAAAGGGATTTTGACAAAAGTGTATCTTGTTGAGGAAATGATATAGCATGGAGATATTTACAATATCAATAATATTTGCCTTTTATATACATCAGCATTTTCAATTTTTTTATAATGTTGGGAAGATTTTGGAATCAGGTGGCATACATTCATTGCTGTTGTTAGACATTAGAAAGCTGTCAGACGTGACAGCTATTTTAGTTGTACATTGTATTGAGGTCATGCACGTTCCATAAAGGGAGATATACTGTCTTTTTTGGTAGCGCATACTGTGACAATGCACCTACCGTTGAAGGGCAAGTGTAATCAATAAATGAAAAGGAGGAAACATATGTTCGATTACACTTGTATTAATAATTATACCATAGATGAAAATAAAAAACAAGACACAAACGAAAAAAATTTACACCTGTTGAAAGAAACTGCAACGGGCTACAAACTGCTCTGTGGGGTAGGCAGTCTGCAAAAAAATCAGCGTCAGTTTGCGGTTGTTTATTTGCAGACACCACAAAGGGAATTGTATCCACAGGAAAGCGTACAAATGAGCAGACTGAAAAACAGGAAAGGAACACTGGATTTCATTTATGATTTGCCTGATGAATTTAGCAGGATGGAAGATGAAGAACTGAAGGAGATACAAGAGAAAATAATACAGCAATTACAAAATACAAAAGATAATAAAGCTGTCTGCATGGGTACGGATGAATCACCGCAAGGGGTTTATGATACGGTGGTTCATGGAATCAGTATCTATTCGGAAAGAATAGAGAATAATCCGCAAGCATCAGTTTTTACAAAAGATAACGTGGGATATATCAGAACCACATTCTTTGATGAATTTTCAAAGAAACTGAAAACAGGATATACCCGCAAAGAGATACTGGGGCTTTTGAAATTGTCAGGGAAATTGATAACTGATAAGAATAGACCGTATGATAAAAGGTTGCACTTTGGTGCGGTCAACGGAAAATATTATGCCGTCAGACTGCCAGAGAACACAGGGGAAGAAACAGAAGAAAAAATAGTGCTACCGCCTTTAGATGAAAAGATATTGGAAAAGGTACAGACAAAGGAAAAAGAGAGTGGCTCAAAGGTTACGCTCTCTGGATATTACGGGGGAAAAAACAGAATATGTGACATGTTGAACAATCTCATGCCACAATCAAAAATTTTCATAGAGCCATTTGTTGGCTCTGGTTCAACGATTTTAAACCGTGACCGTAGTGAGATGGAGATTATCAATGATTTTGATCCGGCAATAGCTAATCTATATAAAGTATTAGCTGATAAGAAAAGCGGGAAAGAACTTTTAGAGAAAATGTTCCAACTTCCATATGATGAAAAGCTGTTCAACATGGCTTGTGAACACCAGCGAGAAAATTTCAAAAAAATTAACGATTTGGATAAAGCGTTGTTGACATTTGTATTGATTTCGCAAAGTTATAACAATACACGCAGACAGTTTAGCAGAGGAACTTATAATACAGAATCTTACCAAAGAAAAATAAGAAATAATTTACCAAAGATACATGAACGTCTGCAAGGTGTCCAAGTATTTAACAAGAATGCATTGGACATTATAAAGGAGGTGGCAGACAATCCAGACGTTCAAATGTATCTTGACCCCCCATATTTACATTCATTAAGGGGTAAGGGTGCAGACAAGGTATATTTCAAAGAAATGGAGTATATCGAGCATATACGAATATTGGAGGAAATTCAAAATGCCAAGTGCCGCATTTTGTTGTCAGGATACCACGCAGATAAAGATGATTTATATGATACATATTTACTATCTCATGGCTGGAAAAGTCAGGAGTTAGTAAAAATGATAAAGAGCAGTCAGCGAAAAGAGGAAAGAGATATAGCCTCCGAATGGGTCTGGTTCAATTATGACATTTCAGGTGAGAGGGGGATGGCATAATGAATAAAGTACCAGTTAAAGTGCCAGTGTGGGAGAAGTACACTCTCACGATTACAGAGGCTGCCGAGTATTTTCATATTGGAGATGATAAACTACGAAGGATTATTAAGGACAACATGGATGCGAATTACATACTTACAAATGGAAACAGGGTACAGATAAAGAGGAAATTATTTGAAGAATTTATAGATAAAACTTCTTCAATTTAAAATACATATCAGATAAAGAAAGTGCTTGCACTTTCTATAATTCGGCGTTACCATAAGCCCCCTTGAAAGAGGGGGCAGTAAAAAATTTGATTTTATAGATGGAGGTAAATTGATATGAGTAGAGATAAGAAAAGACGTGACAGCAAGGGTAGGTTATTAAGGACTGGCGAGCAGCAAAAGCCAGATGGAAGGTTTATGTATGCGTATAGAGACAGGAGCAAAAAAATGCACTATGTCTACAGCTGGAAGTTGGAGCCGACTGATAAACTCCCAGCTGGGAAAAGACCGTGTAAGGCATTGAGGGAGTTGGAGAAAGAAATTCAAAAATCTCTCAATGAAGACGTGGCATACCACGGTGGGGATGTCACGGTGTTGGAACTTGTTGAGAAACATGTCTCATTAAGAGGCGGCGTGAGACATAATACAAAGGCTGGATATAAAACAGTCTTAAATATACTAAAGAAAGAAGCGTTTGGAGCGAGAAGAATTGATCTGGTGAAAACATCTGACGCAAAAGCATGGATGAAAAAATTACAGAAAAAGGACGGAAGAAGTTATAGTTCAATCCATTCAATTAGGGGAGTCCTGCGTCCTGCTTTTCAGATGGCAGTTGAGGATGATTTACTAAAGAAGAACCCCTTTGACTGGGAACTTGGTAAGGTCATTGATAATGACAGCAAAAAGAGGGAAGCGATTACCTTGGAACAAGAAAAAGCATTTCTTGAGTTTATCAAACAAGATAAACATTATTCAAATTATTATGAATCAATGTTTATTCTGTTTAATACAGGAATGAGGATATCCGAATTCTGCGGCTTGACATTGGCGGATTTGGATATGGAAAACAAAAGAATATATATCAACCATCAGCTACAAAGGACAAGGGATGGCATATATTACATAGAGAGAACAAAAACGGGCTGTGGAAACCGAAGAATAAAAATGAGTAATGAAGTATTCGAGTGTTTCCAGAAACTGATTGAGAAACGAAAGAAACCAAAGACAGAACGTGTAGTGGATGGCATGAGTGGGTTTTTGGTGCTGGATAAGGACGATAACCCGTGTCTGGCACTGCATTGGGAGCATTATTTTAAGTATGCTCTGGGTAAATATAACAGAACCCATGGAGAGAAACTGCCAAAGATCACTCCGCATGTGTGCCGCCATACATTTTGTACACTAATGGCAAAAACAGGAATGAAGCCCAATTCCTTACAGTATATCATGGGGCACGCTGATATTAAGGTGACGTTGGGTTATTACACCCATTTCAAGGCGGAAGATGCAGAGGAAGAAATGGAAAAGATTGAGGCAGACAGGGCTGATGATGCAGAGAAAGAAATGGGAGAACTGGAGAGAAAGCTCTCTGGTGATAGGTAGGATATAAAATAACTTACCTCTGGGATAGGTAAAAAGAGGGCATTTTACCTTTTTTTTACCTATTTTGGGGGACAAGATATAGGAAGATATGCTATGATATATGACGTAGGGAGTTTTCGGGGGCATGGAGAAAGCCTTGAAAACATGGGAAATATGAAGATATAAGGAGTTATAGGAAGATGATAAAAATACTTTTCGTGTGCCACGGCAATATCTGTCGCAGCCCGATGGCCGAGTTCGTCATGAAAGATCTGCTCGCTCAGGAAAATCTAACTCATCAATTCATCATCGCCTCGGCCGCTACCAGCACGGAGGAGATATGGAACGGTGTGGGCAATCCGGTCTATCCTCCGGCACGCAAAAAGCTGGCGGAGCACGGTATCAGCTGCGAGGGCAAGAGGGCGGTGCAATTGACGCGTGCGGATTACAACCAGTACGACTATCTGATCGGGATGGACAGGGCCAACATTCGTAACATGACTCGTATGTGCGGCGGTGACCCTGAGCATAAGATATCCCTGTTGCTCTCCTGGGCGGGAGTGGATAGAGATATCGCAGATCCCTGGTATTCTGGAAATTTTGACGCCACCTACAGGGATGTACTGGAGGGCTGCCAGGCCTTGCTGGAGAACTTGCGTTCCCGTCTGTGACTGCCCGCGTTGATAAGCGCAGAAAAACCGGAAAACAAATGAATAATTGCCATTTGTAGCCGCTTCTGTTATAATGAAATAAAGATGTCGCCAAGCATGAAACAAGCTGGCGGCAGACGGGATCATGAAGAAGGGGGTAGCTTGCATGCACAAGAGAAAAACGTTGGATCAGTGGATGAATCTATTGTCAGGCGCGATGAACACGCAGGCCCAGAGATCATTCCAGGTAGGACTGTTTGAGCAGATTGCAGATCCTGCTCTGACCGAGGGAGGGCCGGAGGTCATCAAGGCGCTGAATAATCTGCTGAATTGCGCCAACTTACTGTTGAATCATGCCAGGGAAAATATGACGATGATCAACCGGATCAATCACTCTGGCATGTGGTCCATGTATTTTGGGGAGGGCCTGCAGATCAGCCGTGTCATGTACAGTGATGAGTTTCGGGAGATCGTAGGATACACGGATCGCAATAAGCTGGAGGATACCTTCGAATCATGGTCCTCCAAGATATATGCTTCCGACCGTGAGCGGGTGATGAACGAATTTCAGGATACCGTTAAAGACACTACAGGGAAAAAGGCGTTTGACGTTGAGTACCGCTTTCAGACTGGCAAAAATGGGATACGTTGGATGCGTATGGCGGGAGAGATCGTGCGGCGTGGAGGGAAGCCCTTTGAATTCATAGGGATTATCACGGATATCACGACGACTCACAACAACGCGAGGGAGTTGGACATCTCTACCAAAAGGCATGACGCCATCGACTCGATACTGGATGAGGGCTCATGGAGTATGAACGTGATAGATGGGGATATTGCGAATCCGGAGAATCCGTTCTGGTATTCTGAACAATTTCGTAAGCTGTTGGGTTATCATGGCGAGCATGATTTTCCTAATGTATCGAATTCCTATTCTGACCGGATACATGATGAGGACAGGAGCAGTGTCATGCAGCAGATATTGCATTATGTGCAGTCTGGTGCGCAGCAGCAACCTCTTCGGATGGAGTTTCGCATTCGCCATGCCAACGGCAGCTACCGTTGGTTTCGTATGACGGTCACGGCAGTTTTGAACTCATCGCAGAAACCTGTTGTGGTGGCGGCGACAGCGTTGGATGTGACAGACCAGAAGCGCAGCAGAGAGATCTTTGAGGCGGATATGGAGAAGAGTATCCACAGCCTGGCTGCAGGGCTTGATGAGATCAGCGCTGTTGTAGCTTCCACAACGGCGGACGTGGAAGGCTTAAACGAAAAACAGAGCAGCATTACGAAAGCCGCAGCCGCAGTCAATGAGAAGGTGGTGGAATCCCTGGAGATCATTTCGTTGATTCAGGGCATCGCTTCCCAGACCAATCTGCTGTCACTAAACGCTTCCATCGAGGCGGCCAGGGCAGGGGAGGCGGGAAAAGGTTTTGCTGTGGTGGCGGATGAAGTAGGGAAGCTGGCAGTCTCGTGCAATGAGACCTCGGCGCATATCTCCCAGAGCCTGAATCAGATGCAGCAGGCGATCAATCTGATTCTCTCTCGGATAGAAAGCATGGACGAGGCTGTAGTCTCCCAAGCTGAGAATATGAAAAAGATTAGCGCCATGACGCAGGAGTTGAACGTCCTGTGTGATAAGGAAAAAGAGATCGCGCAGACAGTATTTGCATAGCACGTAGTTTGTCTTTATCACTGTACTGCGGGGAGGCCGCCATGTAACAGGGCGCTACAGTAGCCTGCGATCTCCTCAGGGGAGGCAGGTGTCTTCTGGTTCAACCAGCACTCGATGACACCTGTGCAGCCAGAGACCATAAAAGAGTATAAATAGTCAAAATGCTCGACAGAACACTCCGCATTGTCCATCATCATGCGGAGTTTTTCTTTGACCAGATCCTTCAGTCGGTTGAGAAAAGCCAGATCCCCGTGCGGACCGATCAGCACTCTGGAGAGGTCGCGGTTGCGACCCAAAAACACAAAGAGGTCCAACAGTACTGGCTGGGGAATCACAGAGCTGGTGTTCGCTCCTGTCAGATCGCGCTCCAGGATGTCGTTAAATTCTCGGAATAATTCTTCCTCGATCTTGTTCAACATATCATACACATCATTGTAATGAAGATAGAAGGTCCCGCGATTGATATCCGCTAGATCGGACAGCTCTTTCACAGAGATATCCTTGATGTCTTTTTCCTCCATCAACTGAATCAGTCCCTGGAGCAGCAAAGTCTTGGTGCGGCGGACTCGCCGATCTACTTTTTCCTGTGTCATACGGTCACATTCCTTTCTAAACAAATTATTAAATCTTTGGCGTAAATGAACATTTTCCACAAAAATGTTTGTAAATGTACACATCAAGTCAATTTGAATATTGCCTTTCCACATATTTTCATTATAATTACTTTTGCAAAGAAAATCAACTGGTGTTGAGAAAAGAACTTGGTTTGATTAAAATACTTTTGTCATGAAAAGGGAGGGGGAGGAATATCCTTATGGAAAAAGAGCGGAAGGACAATTCCTTTATGATGAAGCTGGCTACGCTGATCGTAGATAAGCGAAAGGGTTTTTATCTGGTCTTTATTCTGCTGATTATTTTCAGCCTGATCTCAATGAACAAGGTCAGGGTCAACAATGATTTGACCACTTATCTGTCTGACGATACGGAGACCCGTCAGGGCATGGATCTGATGGATGCGCAGTTTGTCACCTACGGAACAGCCCGCATCATGGTCTGCAATGTGACTTACGACGAGGCGGAGATGCTGGCGGGACAGATCGAGGGGATGGAGGGAGTCAGCATGCTTGATTTTGACGATTCTCCGGAATATTATCGCGATATGGAAGCACTGTTCGCCGTGACCTTCGACGGGGAGGCCAAGGAAGAGAACACCAGATTGTACTTTGAGTCAGTGTTGGACGCTCTGGCGGACTATGACATCTACTACACCTCAGACATCGGCCAGGAGGAGCGGGATGCGGCAGATCTGGATAAGGACATGGTAGCCATCCTGGTGTTGGCGGGCGTGGTGATCGTGGCGGTGCTGCTGTTTACCTCCACCACTTATGCGGAGATTCCGGTATATCTGATGACGTTCGTCACGGCGGCCATTCTGAACAAGGGGACCAATTTCCTGTTTGGCACCATCAGCTTTGTGACCAATTCCATTGCCGTGGTACTGCAGCTGGCGCTGGCGGTGGATTACGCGATCATTCTGGCGCATCGCTTTATGGAGGAGCACGAGGACAAGGATGCCAGGGAAGCGGTGATCGTGGCGCTGAGCAAGGCCATTCCGGAGATTTCCTCCAGCTCCCTGACCACAGTGTCCGGTATGATCGCCATGATGTTTATGCAGTTTCGCATCGGCTACGATATGGGTATCATCCTGGCAAAAGCCATTGTGCTGAGTCTGGTGACCGTGTTTTTGCTGATGCCGGGCCTGTTGCTGAATTTCTCTAAGGCCATTGATCGGACGCATCACAAAAGCTTCGTACCTAATATCACAGTGGTGGGCCGTTTCTGTGTGACTACCCGATTCATCGTGCCGCCGCTGCTGATTGCAGGGTTGGTGGCCGCTTTTTATTTTTCCAGCAGGGCTGCCTATGTCTATGACGTGAACAGCCTGGAGGCTAAGACCATGAGTGCGAACAAATTTTCCGCCTCCATGGTGAATCAGGAGTTTGGCAGCATCAATCAGCTGGCGGTGCTGGTGCCGGGCGGTGACTATGAGCGGGAAGCGAGGGCGCTGCGGGCGTTGGAAAAGCTTGACAGTGTGGACTCCTGTATGGGCCTTGCGAATATCGAGGCCATGGACGGCTATATGCTGACACAGCTCTTGACGCCCAGAGCTTTTTCTGAGTTGATCGATATGGACGTGGAGGTCGCGGAATTGCTGTATACCGCTTATGCAATGAACGACAGTAATCTCGGCGCTGTGGTGAGCGGCATCGGCGAGTATGAGGTGCCGTTGATCGATATTTTCCTGTACATATATGACCAGAAGGAGAGCGGCAATATTACTCTGGATGAGGACCTGGAGGAGACATTGGAGGATGCGCACCGGCAGATCTGCATTGCGCGGGACCAGCTGCAGGGGGAGGAATACAGCCGTTTTGTGCTGGAGCTTGGGGTCCCCTCAGAGGGGGAGGAGACCTACGAGGTTCTGGAAGAGATCCGGCAGACGGTAGCCCGCTATTATGATCTGGAGGATATCTATCTGGTGGGCACTTCTACCAGTAATAAGGATCTGAGCGATTCCTTTGGCACCGACAATGTGATTATTACAATATTGACGGCGGTGTTCGTCATGGTCATCCTGCTGTTTACCTTCCAGTCGGCGGGATTACCGGTGTTGTTGGTGCTGACGATACAGGGCAGTATCTGGGTCAATTTTTCGCTTCCCTATCTGCAGCAGGAGCCAGTGTACTTTCTGGGATATCTGGTGGTGTCCGCCATCCAGATGGGCGCGACGATTGACTATGCCATCGTCATCACCAGTCGGTATATGGAGCTGAAGAGTTATATGTCCATCAAGGAGGCTATCGTGCTGACGCTGAACCAGGCGTTTCCCACCATCGTGACCAGCGGCTCCATGTTGGTGGCGGCTGGCTTTATCATCAACAACATCTCCACCAATGCGGTGGTGGCGGCCATCGGCCTGGCGCTGGGGAGAGGGACGCTGACCTCTATTGCCATGGTGCTGTTGATGTTGCCCCAAACTCTGTTGCTTGGGGATATCATCATCGAAAAAACGGCGTTTACGCTGAAGCATGAGGTGGCGAAGCCTCTGCCTGCCAGCGGGCGCATCCGTATGACAGGGCATATCAAGGGCTATATCAACGGCGTGATCGAAGGAGACTTTACCGGTGTGATCGACGGAGAGATGGGCGCGGTGATCCGGGCAAAAGACGTGTATGAGAGTGATCGGGAGTTGCTGGAGTACAGAGAGGAGGAAGACCATGGACAGGAAGAGTGAAAAGGTCGCGAGGAAAGATGTGTATGTGGACTATCGTACGACTGGCAGGGATAGCGCGGGGCGGAAGGACGGTCTGTGGCATGCTGTCTGCCGAGGTCGCTCAAGGGTATTTCTGTCCGTTCTGCTCTCCGCAGCAATGGCATTTTCAGGATGCCTGCCAGTGCGGGCAGAGGAGGAGTCAACCACTTACGGACAGTATCTCAGCGGCGAGTGTCAGGAGACGGAGGATACTCAGTATGAGGTGATACGCATCTCCAGCGCGGCGCAGCTCGAGGAGCTGGCGCAGGCCTGTGCTTATGACGTCTGGTCCTGGGATAAACAGGTATTGCTGGAGGCGGATATCGATCTGACGGGCATGGAGCTGATGATCCCTGTCTTCGGCGGGATATTTGACGGACAGGGCCATACGGTCAGCGGCCTGGAGATCACGCAGGAGGGCTCAGCGATGGGGCTGTTTCGCTATCTGCAGCAGGGGGCGGTCGTGCGCGACCTGGTGGTCAGCGAGGCCAGAGTGCTGCCGCAGGGAAGCGCCTGTCAGGTGGGTATCCTGGTGGGACGCAACTATGGCAGCGTTGTAAACTGTCGGGTGTCCGGCGTGCTGGAGGGAGAGGAGGAGGTCGGCGGCATTGCGGGAGTCAATGAGAAGAGCGGCGTGATTCGCAGCTGTACAGCGGATGTGACCGTGGTGGGCAATCGGCGAAGCGGCGGTGTCACAGGGAGCAACCATGGGACCCTGAACAACTGTCTCAACAGGGGAAATATTAACATTTATACCAATGATATGGTCTATGAGCTGGAGGATTTTACCGTGGAAAATCTGGAGGAGGCATCCTCCGGCAGCAGGCTGGACGCTCATATGGATACGGGTGGTATCGCCGGTATCAGCGACGGTAAGATCTACTACTGCACCAATGAGGGCACAGTCGGCTATGTCCATGTGGGATACAACAGCGGCGGTATCGTGGGACGGCTGCATCAGGGTTATATCCAGAACTGTACCAACACGGGACATGTGTTGGGCAGAAAGGATGTGGGCGGCATTGCCGGACAGATGGAGCCCTTCATGGAGGTTGAATATATAGATGGTAAGTTGGACGAACTGGATCGGGAGCTGGATATCTTTTTGGATATGGTGGCGAATAGCCACGATCATCTGAGTGGCTATGGAGATCAGGCTGTGGCCATCACCAGGCAGCTCAATGCCAATCTGCGCAATGTGTCTGACAGCGCTGCCAATCTGTTGAATATCACAAGCGACCTGTGGCAAGTGTACAATCAGGAGCTGTCAGGGATATCCAGCGATTTTGACCGGCTGGCGGATGACTTTAAGAGAATCGGCGGCGAGGAGTCTGATTCCGTCAGCGGAGGGAATCATATCAGCTGGGAGAAACCGGATATCAGCGTACCTGACTACTCTCAGGAGTATCGGGACGCACTGTCCAATTTCTCGGACAGTGCCGGAGATCATCTGCACAGGATCACGGACGCTACCTCTGGGCAGAACAGCTCCGTATCTCACAACCTGGAGGTCTTCAATCTGGAGCTGAAGGCGGCGATGGATCGTCTGTCTGAGTTGACGGATACGCTGGATGCGGCTCAGAGGGCGGCGGATGCGGATGTGGATGCCCTGGTTGCCCAGGCTCGCAAGCTGCGACGCCTGATCAGCGAGATCAGGGACGATCTCTTTTCCTATGAGGGAATCACGGTCAACGACACATCTGATGAGGCAGCCAGCGAGGGCGTTGAGAACGCCGGAGCCAGGCTACCTGAGCAGGAATTGGGAGAAGCCTCGGAGAGCGGGATGCAGCAGGAGGGTACTCTGGCGCAGACGGGGGGAACAGTCACAGAGAAATGGTATGACACGGACAGCTTCCAGCAGGGTAAGATCACACTGTGCTTGAACCGCGGGCTTATCGAGGCGGACACCAACGTGGGAGGTATCGTGGGAATGATTGCCACGGAGCATGACCTGGACCCGGAGGATGATATCACCTTAACCGGTCCAAAGAGTCTGAGCGTCCAGGAGAGCATTAAGGCTGTGGTGCGGGAGAGCCGCAATGAGGGGCGGATTGTCGCCAAGCGGAGCTATGTTGGCGGTATAGCGGGCAAGGCGGATTTCGGCGCTATTATCTCCTGCGAGTCCTACGCGGACGTGGAGAGCACCGGAGGCAGCTATGTGGGCGGTATTGCCGGCAGCTCTGACTACTGCATACGCAGCTGCTTCAGCACGGGATTCTTGAAGGGAAAAAGCTATGTTGGCGGAATCGCGGGGATGGGCAGTGAGATCTATTACTGCGATGCCATGAACAGCCTGGAGGCGAAGGGCGAAAGGCGGGGAGCCATCGCCGGAGACCTGTGGGAAGAGGGAAGTCTATATGATAATTGTTATGTGCAGGACAATGTGGCCGGCATTGACGGCATCGGTTACGGAGGCGGCGCAATACCCATGTCCTATGAGGAGTTTTCTGCCAGAGAGGGTCTGCCGGAGGAATTCCGCCTGTTGACTCTGCGCTTCGTGGTTCTGGATGAGGACGGAGAGGTGCAGGAGGAGGTGGAGAGCGTGCAGGTGCCCTATGGCGGCAGTCTGACAGCGGAGGCGCTGCCCTCCCTGCCGGAGCGAGAGGGCTGTTACGGGCAGTGGCCGGAGATGGATTACAGTCATATTACGGAGAGCCGTGTGCTGGCGGCGCAGTATACCAAATGGATCACGGCGATGTCTCTACATGAGCCGTCACTGCCGGAGAATCAGGCGGCCATGATGGTGGAGGGCCTATTTTATCCCGAGAATGAATTGCAGGTGACCGGAGGCGAAGATGACGGCTGGCAGATTCAGATATGTACAGCGGAGGGCTACTATGACCAGCCCGTCAGTGTGCGTCTGCTCCAGAGTCTTCTCCCGGAGCATATGGAGGTTCATCTGCTTCAGGAGGGAAAAGAAGATATCGTTCCCTATAGAATGATGGGCAGCTATGTGGTGTTTGACATGGAGCGCCCTGGGAGCTTTAGAATCGTCGAGACCACTCCCGAACTTCCACTGCGCTATTATGTGATCGGCGGCGCAGTGATCCTGCTGGTCCTGACGCTGGCAGGGCGAAAGCTCCTGCAGCGCCGGAAAAGAAAGCGTGAAGAAAGGGCGCAGCAGGAGGAGAATCCCCAGCAGGAGCAGAGCCAGCAAGATCAGAGCCAGCAAGATCAGAGGTAGAGCGTCTTCCTACTGCTGGTCGTCTTAAGGCTTTCTGAGCCTGAACGCGGCCAGCAGCAGGTCCAGGCAGCGCACCTCTTCCAGCTGCAGCTCATATTGATGCGTTCGGGATGTCAGTACCACATCGCGGGAATCCTCGAACAGATTTTGAACCAGCCTTTCACAGCAGGACTTCAGGTCCTCGTCCTGCTGCCAGTCCTGTGTAAGCAGCATCTCCAACAGCCAGGCCAGGGTGTAGAGCTGTCCCGGAGCCTCCAGAGCCGTCAATCGGGTGAGATCGGCTGTAATTTCCCCCAGCGAGATGCGGCGCTCATGATCGAACTGTACGGTATAACCTGTATTTTGTTCTAATCGAAATGTGCTGGGAAGAGATTTCCACTCTGTCCACCTGTGCGTCCGCTCGTCAGAATCCTTGTTATCAGAGGAGTTCCCGCAGGCCAGCAGCTCGCGAAGCTCCAAGGTCTTGTCATATACTTGATAATCCTCCAGCAGCAGAACACAGTCCGCATATTGAAGATATTCCCCGGAGCCCCCAATGACCAGGATCGTGGAGATATCCCGCTCGCTCAGCTCCCGTATCCTGTCGGTGTACGGGACAATTGGCTCCCTGCGCACCAGCTGGCGCATGAGCCGGTCCCGAATCATAAAATTGGTGGCGCTGGTGTCCTCGTCGATCAGCAGGAGGCGGCTGCCACTGTATACGGCCTCCACGATATTGACGGCCTGGGAGACGCTGCCGCTGGCGTGGACCGTGGAAAAAGCATGTATGCCGCCCTCACCGGGCAGGTAGGAAAAGAAGGGGGAGAGATCTGTGGGCTGAACACATCTGCCGTCCTCGGCGTAGATTTTACAGGCTGTCTCCTCCGTGATCACATATTCTCGGCCATCTCCCTTCACATGAAAATAAATCCCCTGCTCCAGCGCGTCCAGCAGCGTGCTCTTACCGCCGTACCCACCTCCTGTTATCACGGTAATTCCCCGTTTTATTCCCATTCCGGTCAGTTCGGTGCCGTCCCCCAGGGGGATGCTTACCCGCAGACTCTCCGGCGAATGAAAGGGTACCGCCCCGTATAGCGGCATCTGGGTATCTCCCTGCCTGGGCAGGATGCTGCCGTCCGCCACAAATACAAGCAGACCTGTTTCTTTCAGAAACCTGCGGATATCTGTCTGCCTTCGGTATAGCTGTAGCTGTTCCCGAAGACTCTCCCTGTCCGCGCGTTCCAGACAGTCACAGATGGCATCCAGCAGCATTTTCATTCCCCTGTATCCGCTCTTCCCATTGACGCTGTGGCCGCCGATCAATGGGAATTGGAAAGCGATCCGCAGGCGGAACTCCCTGCGCTCTCGCATATACAGGCAGCCGGAACGTCTGCGGATCACAGAGTCCGTCTCCTGCAGGGAGAAATTCGGTTTTTCCCGTGCATCCTTGTGGTCGTTCTGCAGATCTTTTGCCAGGGCGTTCACCGGTCCCGCCAGGCTTCTCAGCAGCCAGTCCTCGCAGGGGACGTATTCTTCTGCAAGCTCTCCGGTGCTGCCCAGAAGCTCTTCCGGCACCCATACATACAGAATCATCCGCTGAGGCTCGCGGAAGCCCGTTCCTTCAAGGGTGAAGGAGATTCCCCGGTACTCATAGATCTTCGCATCCTCTATCGGCTGCTCGCTGCTGCTCAGGCTGCTGATATAGACCTGTTTGTCGGTGTAGAGATAGTGCAGGCAATCCTTGTTTTGCGTGTGGCTCTGGGCCATGATTTTTTTGAACTCTTTCACGTTTTGCTCTCCTTTTTTGTTTGCTTGGTTTTTCCGCCTCCAGGCGGATGTATTCCTGCGGGGTCGTCCGGGCAGGGACCGGCTGCTTGGGAGAACAAGAGGATATGGTTTATGGCGTTTCTGCACAACAGAAAAAGACATACCTGAATCGTATGTCTTAGCCTTTCCGGTTCCATTCTGATTTCATGCGGGCTCTCTGGGGAATCCCCTCACCGACGCAATACATGAAAAAATTATATTTATAGATAGAAAGGAATGGCTAATATGACATCTACCGCATATACACTTGTTCTCATCATATTAACCACCGCCCTTCTCTGTATGATTGATTTTTTAATCTGTAGAATCATCATAGCATGATTGTAAGGGAAAGTCAATTCCCATTTATCGGCTGGATTGCGCAGGTCAGTGAGTCACAGACATCCCTTTTCCGCGCTAAAATTCATGGGTGCGGAAAGGCGCCACCGGCAGGCCGTTTGTGCCAAAGAGTGTCACCTCCCCGTAGTTAGTCCACAGATATCTGGCCATGACAGCGTTTTCTATCTCCCCACAGGCCAAAAAGATCTTGTTTCCCTCCAGGATCACGATGTCCGCTTCCCTAAATACGCCGTCCGCGCCGGCCAGCTCAAAGCCGGATACCTTCTTTCCCTTGCAGATAAAACAGGTTCCCACATGGTCGAAGGTCAGCTCCATGCCACCCTTATGGTAGCGAAAATCCCGATATATGGGGCCAAATGCATCCTCCTCGGGAATCAGATGGTACACGCCGCACAGCGCCTGCAGCGCCAGTCTTTCCCCCACAGGCCTTTTGTTCTTGGGATGGATCTCGTGGAACTGTCCGCAGTCGATAGCCACCGCGATGCCGGTATTGCGGATCATATCAAAGGCCCGCATCTGGCTCTCGCGAATGATGCACCAGCTCCTGGTATCAGGGTCGTGCTGGTATCTGTGCATGGGGAGCTGCACCATCAGAAACGGCAGCCTGTCGTCGTTCCAGTCCCGCCTCCACTGCTCGATCAATCCTGTGAACAGATCATAGTAATCCTGGGGCCTGTGGTCGTCGCTCTCCCCCTGATAATAGAGGAAGCCTCTGAGCGTGTAGGGGGCTACCCTTTTTAACATGGTTTCATACAGACCTGCTGGACGGGTGAAGTTGGCACAGTTCATGGGGCCGGGATAGCGGCAGGGGCCGATCAGCTCCTGTACTTTGTCAAAGGCCATCATGGGCTCCCTTTCATAGATGGCGGCCGCCCGCCTGTCCCAGTCCTCCTGGTAGGCCTGATACTCCTGATAGTCTCTGATCTGCTCCGCCTCCGATTTGCGCACGGCCTCCGAGTTCTCATAGTCCTCCACATAACTGCGTGTGGCCTGGCGGGACAGTATGGCCTCTCGGCTCATCCAGCAGCTTGCGGAGGTGCCGCCCCAATTGCAGCCGATGATGCCCACAGGGACCTGTAGCCGCTCTGCCAGCTCTCTGGCAAAATAAAAGCCCACGGCGGACCATTTCGCCGCCTCCTGTTCGCCGAACCGCTCCCAGCAGGAGGCTCTCTCTATCTCTTTGAAATCCGCTCCCTTATAAGCCTGCTTGGGCGTGTAATAATAGCGTATCAGAGGAAAGCTTCCGTTCTGCAGGATTTCTTTTCCCCCATCCGCGTCCTTCAACTCCAGCTCCATGTTGGACTGTCCTCCGGCCAGCCACACCTCGCCCACAGCAATGTCCGTAAATCGGATATGTTCTTCACCGTCGTCGATGTCCATGTAGAGGCCCTCCGCGGCCTCACGCTCCGGCAGATAGGCCGTCCATCTCCCGCCGTGGCATAATGCGCGGGCATGGGAGTCTTCCAGAGATACCGTGATCTCTCGACCGTCCTCCCCCTCGCCAAACACGCATATTTTCTTGTGCCTCTGTAACACCATGTGGTTGCTGAATACTGCCGCCGCTCTTAACATTTTATCTCTCCTTTGCCGGGATATCGTCTCTTCTTTTCTCATTATATTTTTCAGGGAATTATCTGTCAAGCGTCGCCGGACGGCAGGACAAACTTTTCCTTGACTTTTCGGTTCCTCTATGCTACTGTTAGTGCAAAGCAAATGATTTCCAGGGGAGTACCCCTTTAAGCGGCTTTGCCGCATCTGATGAACATCTTTGTTCTCTTAGTCAGGAATCCTGCTTTTACTATCCCAAGAAACAAGTATCAATACGGCAGGAGAAGAGAGCAGGGCGGACATCCTTTCCTTTTTTCTGCACTGTGCACGAGGAGGAATATGGATGAACGATGGAGCACGAACCCCGTTGGAAGAGTTAAATCTGACAGATCGGTTTCTGTTTGCGGAGACGATGGATGAGCCGGAAGCTTATGAGGCCATGGTGGGAATTCTGCTGGGGGATGAGATCAGGCTGGCAGGGTATCCTCAGACGGAGAAGGAATTGCGGGTGTCGCCTGGATTGCGGGCCGTGAGGTTGGATGTGGTGAGCATGGACTCGGGTGGTCGGATCTATTTCACGGAGATGCAGAAGACGGACACGGGGAACTTGCTGAAGAGGAGCCGCTATTATCAGGCTCAGCTGGATGTGTCTCTGCTGGAGCCGGGGTGCAGTGATTTCAATCGGCTGAATGATAGTTGTCTGGTTCTGGTGGCGCCCTTTGATTTGTTTGGATACGGACTGTACCGGTATACCTTTCGGGGGCAGTGTCAGGAGGTGCCGGAGCTTGTGCTGCCGGACGGTGCAGATAGAGTATTTATCAACACATATGGGACCAACAGGGAAGCTTTTTCACAGGAGTTTCTGGACCTCATGGAGTACATCAACGATACCAGAGACGAGGTGGGAGCCCGAAGCGAAAGCGCCCGTCTGCAAGCGATCTGTAATCGCGTGGAGAGGGTGCGGCGCTCGGAGAAATGTGGGGTGAAGTATATGCAGAGATGGGAAGAGATCGAATACGCCAGGCAGGACGCATATGCGGAGGGACGGAGCGAAGGACGCAGCGCAGGATGGAGTGAAGGCCGCAGCGCAGGGCGGAGTGAAGGCCGTATGTCGGAGGTGATCCGCGCAGTCTGTAAGAAGCTGGTCAAGGGAAAGGACATGGCACAGATCGCGGATGAGTTGGAGAAAGAGCCGGAGGACATCGCCCAGATTTGTCGGGTGGCGGAGCGCTATGCTCCGGCATATGACGCGGATGCGATCTGTCGGGAACTGCTTGGAGATGCGGTGTAAGGCACCAGAGGATGCGGTCGGAGTACAGACCTATAGTAAGTGCCGGAGCCAGAAGCAGGAGGTTTGCGGACCGTTCAGAGAGAAGGAGAACCGACGAATGTGGACAGATACAGTGATTTTTGATATGGATGGCACATTGATAGACACCGAGAAATATTACCGGATATTCTGGCCGATGGCGCTTCGGGAGTTCGGCTATGAGATGACGGACGAACAGGCGCTGTCCATGCGCAGTCTGGGGCGTCCCTTTGCCCCTGCACGGCTCAGGGAGATGTTTGGCCCAGAGTTGGACTATCAGGCGGTGCGGGAGCGGCGCAAGGCGCTGATGGAGGAGCGTCTGGAGCGGGAGGAGATTGAGCTTAGGCCCGGCGCTCTGGAATTGTTGTCATGGCTAAGGCAGCAGGGGATAAGAAGCGCCATTGCTACCGCCACAGATATGCAGCGGACGGAGAAATATCTGGGAGGTCTGGGGATTCGGGATTATTTTGATCGGGTGATCTCCGCCACTATGGTCAAGGAGGGCAAGCCGTCGCCGGATATCTATCTCTATGCCTGCGAACAGCTCGGCCGCAGGCCGAAGGAGTGCATGGCGGTGGAGGATTCCCCCAATGGAGTGCTCAGCGCGGCTCGGGCGGGCTGCAGAGTGGTGATGGTGCCAGACCAGACACAGCCGGAGGCGGAGCTGGAGAGGCTCTTGTATGCCAGAGTAAATCGGCTGGATGAGATTATTGGGCTGTTCACAAGGTAATGTGACAGCCCCTGTTTTTCTGCCGTTTTCATCTGAAACCACTATTGCAATTCCGCCTCCGCTGTGATATTATTTTAGCGATAGCGTTGCGGGACGCAGCGCAGAAAACAGAACCGAAAGAGGGATTGCGGCTGCTCTCGGATAAGAGGCCGCAGGAAAGGAAGAGCATATGAGATTCGATGATATTATCGACAAGGTGAATCAATGCAGCAAAAAGAAAATGTCCGTGGCGGCAGCTCAGGATGAGGCAGTGCTGCATGCTGTGTGGGAGGCCAAGAAGCGGGGCATTGCGGATGCCGTTCTGGTGGGTGATGAGGCCAGGATTCGTGAGATTGCGGCAGAGATGGGTATGGATCTGACGGAGTATGAGATCATTGACGAGCCGGATATGACCCAGGCGGCATTAAAGGCCGTGAAGCTGGCCCATGAGGGCGTGGTGGATATGTATATGAAAGGACTGGTGGATACCAAGAATTTCCTGAAGAGCGTACTGGATAAGGAAGTGGGCCTGCGCACAGGTAATCCTCTGTCCCACGTGGCGGTGTTTGAGGTGCCTGGTATTCCGCAGCTTCTATTTCTGACAGATGTGGCCTTTATTACCTATCCTACGCTGGAGGATAAGGTACATATCATCAACAATACCGTGCCCGTGGCCAGAGCCTGCGGCGTGGAGTGTCCCAAGGTGGCTCCGCTGGCGGCAGTGGAGGTGGTCAATCCCAAGATGCAGGTGACGCTGGATGCGGCGGAACTGACTCGTATGAACGAGGCGGGAGAGATCACCGGTTGCATCGTGGACGGTCCTCTGTCTCTGGATCTGGCAATTGATCCCGAGGCGGCCAAGCATAAGGGCGCAACTGACCGCAGGATACAGGGAGATGCGGATATCCTGCTCTTCTCGGATATCCATGCGGGCAACAATGTGTATAAGACCATTGTACATATGACCAAGGCGGAAAATGGCTGTATTCTGACGGGAACCAAGGTGCCGGTGATCCTGACCAGCCGCTCTGATACCTTTGAGACCAAGGTGAATTCTATCGCTCTGGCGGCAGTGGTAGCTGAGGAGATGGCCAAGGGGGTATAAGGCTGTGGAGTTTATTGTGGAGGCTGTCCTGGAGGCGGCCGGAGAGATAGTCTCCGGAGCCATCGACGCCGCTGTGGTATCTCATAAAGAGAAGAAACGACAAAAAGAGCAGGAGGAAGAAAGAAATGGCAGTGAAGAGCTTGATCATTAACCCTGGTTCCACTTCCACCAAGATCGGTGTGTTTGAGGATGAGAACCTGTTGTTTGAAGAGACACTCAGACATTCCACAGAGGAGATCAGTCAGTATGCCTCTATCGTGGATCAGAAGGATTTCCGTAAGAAGATTATTACGGACCTGCTGGAGGAAAAGAATTTTGATATCAGATCCCTCAATGTAGTGGTGGGACGGGGCGGTATGTTAAAACCCATTCCCGGCGGCACCTATGCTGTTACGGATGAATTGCTTGCGGATCTGAAGCTTGGCGTACAGGGACAGCACGCCTCCAATCTGGGCGGCATTCTGGCCAGGGAGATCGGTGATTCCATCGGCGTTCCCTCCTATATTGTGGATCCGGTGGTGGTGGATGAACTGATGCCTATCGCCAGATATTCCGGTGTGCCGGAGCTGCCTCGCACCAGCGTGTTCCACGCGCTGAATCAGAAGGCGGTGGCCAAGAGATACGCCAGGGAGATTGGTAAGCCCTATGAATCTCTGCATCTGATTGTAGTGCATATGGGCGGCGGCGTATCTGTGGGTGCGCATGAGTACGGTAAGGTCATAGATGTGTTCAACGCGTTGGACGGTGACGGTGCATTCTCACCTGAGCGTGCGGGCGCTGTGCCCAGCGGTGCGCTGATTAAGATGTGTTACAGCGGACAGTACAGTGAGAAAGAGGTATATGGCAAGGTCGTGGGTAAGGGCGGCTTCAATGCTTACCTGGGCACCAATGATATGCGCGAGGTGACGAAGCGCGCCAATGAGGGGGATGCAAAAGCAGCGGAGGCTAAGCAGGCATTCCTGCTGCAGGTAGCCAAGGATATCGGTTCCATGGCTTGTGTGTTAAACGGCAAGGTAGATCAGATCATTCTTACCGGCGGTATCGCCTATGGCGCTGACGTATGTGACGCTCTGAAGGAGAGAGCTGGCTGGATCGCCCCCGTCACCGTGTATCCCGGCGAGGATGAGCTGCTGGCGCTGGCCCAGGGAGCGCTCAGGGTATTGAGCGGCGAGGAGCAGGTTATGAATTATTGATTTTCACGGCAAACTGTGTTTTGATCAGGTGTCCGCTTCTGCAGTTAGGCAGAGGCGGACTTTTTATAATACTTCAGGGTGTTTGCGATACTCTTTGGGGGAAAGTCCATATACATTCCGGAACAGATCTCTGAAATAATTGTTATCCTGGAAACCGCATTCACGGGAAATATCCGCGACGGAATGGCTGGTGGTCAGCAGGGCGGTCTGCGCATGCTTCAGGCGCACATAATTCAGATATTCCTTAAAGCCTGCTCCGGTGACCAGCTTGAATTTCTTGCTGAAATAGGTGGGGCTTAAGGCGGCTATCTCAGCAAGCTCCTCCAGAGTCAACTGTTTGTCATAATTCTGGTAGATATAGCGCGTAGCCCTCTGAATGTCCGCATCCTGAACATTGATCAGCTCAGATTCCGCCTGGTACATGACAGAATGTCTGGCCAGAAAAAGTAAGAATTGCTGCAGATAGCAGGAGGTAAAGCCGTCGGAATATTCGTCCAGGCCAACGGATTCCGAGAGCATACGCAGGAGCAGATCTGAGTAATCGCCCAAGTAAAGGCTGGGGATGCTGCCGACATAGGAGGATGTCTCGCCGATCACATCATGCAGGAGAAAGGACTTTTTAAATAAGATATGAATGATTTCGTAGTTCGCATCGGGATAATGCCGAGAGTGGTGCATTACGCCGGGAGTGATGAATGCCAGGTCGCCCTTGCCCAGTTCATGGATCTGGTCCTGAAGCAGAAAACGACATTTGCCCGATAACGGACAGAAGATCTCATAGAAGTTGTGATAATGGCTTGGGCGCAGGGGAGTGTTATCAGAACGCTTTCTTCGGTATATTGTGATCTTGTTGATGTTATGATATCCTGCTGGCTTAGATGGGGTCATGTTTTCCTCTTTTCCTCATATCACCGGTTAAACCTGCGATATTTCCGCAACGGATTCTCTAAAAAGGGATCAGGCTCCATCAGGAGACCTGACCCCTAGAATTGATTACATAAAAGCAACGCAGTTTATAAGGGAAACTTAAAATATTTTCTGGCGTTATTGTAGGAGATGTCTGTGACAAGCTCAGAAAGAATCTCCATATCCGCCGGAAACTCGCCATTTTCCACCCAACCGCCAATTAGATTGCACAGGATACGACGAAAATATTCGTGTCTCGTGTAGGACAGAAAGCTTCGGGAGTCCGTCAGCATTCCCACAAAGCCAGACAGGTTGCCCAGATTGGCCAGGGAGATTATCTGCTCCTGCATGCCGGTCTTGTGATCGTTGAACCACCATGCGCTGCCATGTTGGATTTTGGCCACGGCCGAGCTGTCCTGAAAGCATCCCAGAATCGTGTCGATGGCCTGATTGTCGTTGGGATTAAGACTGTACAGGATAGTTCGGGGCAGATTGCCGTCTCTGCGCAGCGCGTCCAGGAAATCCGCCATCTGGGTGGAAGGCGCAACGGTGTTGATGCAGTCGTAACCGGTATCCGGCCCCAGTTTTTCATACATTACCGTATTGTTGTCTCTCTTACATCCGAAGTGTAGCTGCATGGCCCAGTCCAGCTTTGCGTATTCTTTGCCGGCAAACAGCATGAAGGCGGTCTTGAACTTCACAATCTCCTCCCTGGTGGGTTCCATGTGGTTTAAGCGTTTGAGGAAGATCGCCTCGATCTCATCCTCAGAGGCAGGGCAGTACATCAAATATTCCAGGCCGTGGTCGGACACATTGCAGCCCATGGAGGCGAAGAAACCCATGCGCTCCCGCAGGGCGTCCTTGAGCTCGGCAAAGGTAGTGATCTCGCTGCGGCCCGTGACGGCTGCCAGCTTATCCAGATAATCCAGATAGTCAGGCTTTTCGATATTCATGGCCTTATCTGGTCTCCAGGCGGGGAGGACTTTCACCTCGAAGCTCTCATCCTCGGCAATCTTTTTGTGCCACTCCAGAGAGTCGATGGGATCGTCAGTGGTGCAGATCAGGGTTACGTTGCTCTGTCGAATCAGATTGCGCACGCTCATGGAAGGCTCCTGCAGCTTGGCATTGCACAGCTCCCATACTTCGTCGGCAGTCTTTTTGCTCAGCACTCCTGTATATCCAAAATATCTCTGCAGTTCCAGATGGCTCCAGTGGAACAGGGGATTGCCGATGGCCTTGCCCAGACACTCGGCCCATTTGCAGAACTTCTCATAGTCGGTGGCATCTCCGGTAATATATTGTTCTTCCACGCCGCAGGAGCGCATATAGCGCCATTTGTAGTGATCGCCGCCCAGCCACACCTGAGTAATATTGTTGAATTGCCTGTCCTCCGCAATCTCCCTGGGATTGATATGGCAGTGATAATCCAGCACAGGAGCAGTCTCAGCATAGTTGTGGAACAGCGTTTTGGCAGTTTCCGTTTCCAACAGAAAATCCTTGTCCATAAAAGGTTTCATGTTCTTATCCTCCACATTGATATTGTATGTCTCTCCCGCAAATATGGTCCCTTGAGGAACCGTACCAATAATCGGGGCATTCATCCTATTCGCCGGCAGTGCTTTCCTCTTTCTGCATTATAGCGAATGCACAAGGATTTTTCAAGGGAGAAATAGCACGAATATTTTGTCACAGCAGGCATTCGATATTCAGGTCAGTTTCCCTGGCCAGATCAACATAGTCGCTGCCACACTGTACAACAGGCCGGCAAAGTTTCTGCTTATTGATGAAGATAATATTTCCCTCTCTTCCGTCACTGAGACGACAGCGGTTTTGGATATAGGTATTGACGATATTCTCCAGAAAACATAGGACAAAACCCACATCATACCGTTGCAGCCCCTCCTGCTCAAAGATTTCGACAACCTTAAACGGGCAGATAGGGGCGCGGTATACTCGCGCGGCAGTCATGGCATCGTAGACGTCAACGATTGCCACCATTTTGGCATAGGGTTCAAGCTGATTCGCTTTTAAGCCCAGCGGGTAGCCGGAACCGTCGCAGCGCTCATGGTGCATCAGGGCCGCGTTGCAGATATGCTTGTCTATATGATGGGCCTGAAGCAGTCGAAAGCCCTCGACAGGATGTTTTTTGATCTGATGGTATTCCGGCTCCGTGAGCTTGCCGGGTTTGATAATGATATCGTGGGGAACCAACAGCTTGCCCACATCATGCAGGAGGCCGCAGGCTGTGGCCATCTCTGTCTCCTCCTCTGAAAGCTGCAGCCAGCGGGCGAATACATGGCAGATTAGTCCCACATTCAGACAGTGCGCAAAAGTCGAATCGTCATATTCCCGCATATTGTGAAGCATGTCGAGAATGCTGATATGACCTCTGTCATCAGCCACCATCAGCAGGGCACGGTCAAGAAGCTCCCTCACATCCAATTGGGTATTCTTCAACACGACATGGTTGATCGCCGATCTGAAGGAATCCACCTCTTCCTCATACATTTTTCTGAAATCATGAAACTCCTGGCTGTTTTTTATACGCTCGAAATAGGAGGAGTCAGTTTTAGCCTGACTGGAAATGGGCTGTTCCACATACTCATCCTTAACATATATGGTTAGAACACCGTAGAGCTCCAGCTTAATGATATGCGCATCAGTCAGTATGGTATCCTTGGGCAGAATCAGCTGATGCTTGGAAGTCTTTATGTCCTCGGCAATAATCATACCGGGAATCAGTTGCAAGGTAGATAGTCTTTTCATGATAACATTGACAGCCTTTCTTCTCAGCATGACGGATATGGGCATCCATGAATTTGTTATAGCTATATTGTATCAGAACAGTATAAAAAAGTCAATTAAAATGCCATCTTAAATGAAAGAGATGGAAGAAAATAGTTATTTAGGTAAAGACGTCAGATGGATTCTCTAAATCAAACAAAATATAAAAATTTCACATAAAATTTACAAATTATTAAAGGATTAGGATTATAATAGGTTGAATCCTG
The DNA here is from genome assembly GCA_023663725.1 of bacterium. Taxonomy (GTDB): domain Bacteria; phylum Bacillota; class Clostridia; order Lachnospirales; family Lachnospiraceae; genus Acetatifactor. Next base: position 27,936 of record JAMPGX010000002.1, read on the forward strand.
AACGTAAATCTGCTACAATATTTCTATTCGGGCTTTATTAACAGTGGTGTGGCAGACGGTTTGCCGGACATGGGAATAAGGTTCATTACAGACAGTTTCAATATTTTGGGCACAGAGGGAAGAAGGCGCGGTCTCAGCAGGGAACGCTGGAGGCGAGTGAGGCAGAGCTTGGGACTCCTGTGTGCAGGAAAGAGGCAAGGATGAAATTATTCGATAAGATATTTGGAACACACAGCCAGAGGGAGCTGAAACGCATTTACCCCATTGTGGATTCCATCGAGGCGCTCCGTCCACAGATGATGGAGCTGACGGATGAGCAGATGAAGGAGAGGACCGAGGAATTCAAGAGCCGCTTGGAGAACGGGGAGACGCTGGACGATATCCTGGTGGAAGCCTACGCGCTGGTGCGTGAGGCGGCCAGGAGGGTGCTGAAGACAGAGCACTACAGAGTACAGCTCATCGGTGGCGTGATTATGCATCAGGGCCGTATTGCTGAGATGAAGACCGGTGAGGGCAAGACGCAGACATTCCTGTTGCCTGCATATCTGAATGCTCTGGAGGGCAAGGGTGTGCATGTGGTGACAGTCAATGACTATCTAGCCAAGCGTGATGCGGAATGGATGGGACAGGTACATGAATTCCTGGGTTTGACTGTGGGCGTGGTCCTTAACAGTATGCCTCCGGAGGAGCGGCAGAAAGCCTATAACTGTGATATCACTTATGTGACCAACAATGAGTTGGGTTTTGATTATCTGCGGGACAATATGGTGCTCTACAAGGAACAGCTGGTGCTGAGGGGGTTGCATTTTGCCATTATCGACGAGGTGGACTCCGTGCTGATAGACGAGGCCCGTACCCCGCTGATTATCTCAGGTCAGAGCGGTAAGTCCACAGCTCTGTATGAAATGTGCGATATGCTGGCCCGACAGATGAAGCGAGGCGACGATATGCAGGAGATGTCCAAGATGGACGCCCTGATGGGAATCGTTCAGGAGGAGACGGGGGACTTTATCGTCAATGAGAAGGACAAAGTCATCAATCTGACGGCTGCGGGCGTGGAGAAGGTGGAGAAATTCTTTCACATCGAGAACTATGCCGATCCGGAGAATCTGGAGATCCAGCACAATATCATCCTGGCGCTGCGAGCGCATAATCTGATGTTCAGAGACCAGGATTATGTGGTGAAGGACGATCAGGTGTTGATCGTGGATGAGTTTACCGGACGTATCATGCCAGGGCGACGCTACTCTGATGGTCTGCATCAGGCAATAGAGGCCAAGGAGCGTGTGAAAGTCAAGCGAGAGAGTAAGACGGTGGCCTCCATCACTTTTCAGAATTTCTTCAACCTGTTTGATAAGAAATGCGGCGGTACAGGTACGGCGCTGACTGAGGAGAATGAATTCAGGGAAATATATGGTATGGATGTGGTGGAGGTGCCAACCAATCTACCAATAGCCCGTATTGATTTGCAGGACGCCGTGTACAAGACCCGGGCCGAGAAGCTGAAGGCCATCCTGACGGCGGTGGAGGAGGCTCATGCCAAGGGACAGCCGGTGCTGGTGGGTACGATCACCATCGAGGCCAGTGAGGAGCTGAGCAAGCTGCTGAGCAAGAGAGGGATTCCGCACAAGGTGTTGAACGCCAAGTTCCATGAACTGGAAGCGGAGATTGTGGCGGATGCCGGTATCCACGGGGCGGTGACTATAGCTACCAACATGGCGGGCCGTGGTACGGATATCAAGTTGGACGAGGAGGCCAGGGCCGCGGGCGGATTGAAGATCATCGGCACGGAGCGGCATGAATCCCGCCGGATTGACAACCAGTTGCGGGGACGTTCTGGACGTCAGGGAGATCCAGGCGAATCCAAGTTCTATATCTCTCTGGAGGATGAATTGATGAGGCTGTTCGGCTCAGAGCGGTTGATCAGCATGTTCAATGCCCTGGGCATTCCTGAAGGACAGGAGATTGAACACAAAGCTCTCACCAACGCGATTGAATCTGCCCAGAAGAAGATCGAGAACAATAACTTTGGCATCCGTAAGAATCTGCGGGAATATGACCGCGTGATGAGTGAGCAGAGAGAAATCATCTATGATGAGAGAAATCGAGTGTTAAACGGCGAGAGCATGAGGGATGTAATCTTTAAGATGATCACGGATATCACCGAAAACGCAGTGGATATCTGTATCGGGGACGAGGGCGACGCAGATGAGTGGAATTACAATGAATTGAATACTCTGCTGCTTCCCACAGTGCCCCTTGAGCCCGTTACCAGAGAGAGAGTCACCAAACCCAAGAAGAATGGCTTGAAGCAGCAGCTCAAGGAGGAAGCTGTGAAGCTCTATGAATCCAAGGAGGCGGAGTTCCCAGATGCGGAGGCGGTGCGAGAGATTGAGCGGGTGATTCTGCTGAAGGTCATTGACCGGAAGTGGATGGATCACATCGACGACATGGACCAGCTGCGTCAGGGAATTGGCCTGCAGGCTTATGGCCAGAGAGATCCGCTGGTGGAGTACAAGATGAACGGCTACGAGATGTTTGATGAGATGACGCAGAATATCAAGGAGGAGACGGTGCGGCTGCTGTTCCACGTCAAGATTGAACAGAAGGTGGAGAGGGAGCAGGTGACCAGAGTGACCGGTACGAACAAGGATGAAGCTTCCGCCAAAGGGCCTGCAAAGCGGACAGCGGCCAAGATTTATCCCAATGATCCCTGTCCCTGCGGCAGCGGCAAGAAGTATAAGCAGTGCTGCGGGAGGGCAGGAAAGTAACACAGTTACAGGATGACAGTATGTAAAATAGGAAAGGCGGTGACGCAAAGTGGTAGAATTAGATTCTATGAAGTCAGAGCTTCTGACTTACGAAACTCCATTAGCGGAAGTGAGGGATTCACTTTGACCTCGCTAACAAGGAAAAGCGAATCGAGGAGTTAGAGATGGAGATGGAGGCTCCCGGTTTTTGGGATGATCCGGAGCGTTCCAACAAACGAATGAAGGAACTGAAGAACATGAAGGATACGGTGGAGGGCTTTCGCAAGCTGGAGACACAGTACGACGATATCCTGACACTGATTGAGATGGGCTATGAGGAGGAGGATGCCTCTCTGATTCCCGATATCCGCCGCGAGCTGGAGGAGTTTACCGGAGAGCTGGAGAGCCTGCGAATCGGCATACTGCTGTCGGGAGAGTATGATAAAAACAATGCGATCCTGAAGCTGAATGCAGGTGCGGGCGGCACGGAGAGCTGTGACTGGTGCAGTATGCTGTACCGCATGTATACCCGCTGGGCTGAGCGCAAGGGTTTTACAGTGGAGGTGCTGGATTATCTGGACGGAGATGAAGCGGGTATCAAGTCAGTGACTTTTCAGGTGAATGGAATCAATGCCTACGGTTATTTGAAGTCGGAGAAGGGGGTGCATCGTCTGGTGAGAATCTCTCCCTTTAATGCGCAGGGCAAGCGCCAGACCTCTTTTGTATCTCTGGATGTAATGCCGGATATCGAAGAAGATCTGGATGTGGAGATTGATGAGAAGGATCTGCGCATCGACACCTATCGAAGCAGTGGAGCTGGCGGCCAGCATATCAATAAGACCTCGTCCGCCATCCGTATTACGCATATCCCCACCGGAACGGTGGTGCAGTGTCAGAACGAGCGCAGCCAGTTCCAGAACAAGGATAAGGCCATGCAGATGCTGAAGGCGAAGCTGTACCTGCTCAAGCAGGAGGCCAATGTGGAGAAGCTGTCCGATATTCGGGGCGAGATCAAGGATATCGCGTGGGGCAATCAGATTCGCTCCTATTTCCTGCAGCCCTACAAGCTGGTCAAGGACCTGCGCACGGATGTGGAGAGCAGCAATGCCGACGCTGTGCTCGACGGAGCGCTGGACCCTTTTATCAACGGTTATCTGAAATGGATTAGTGTGCAGGGGCATTGACAGAATGGTCTGCGGACATAAAACGAATAATAGGAAAAATAGGAAAGGCCGCCCGGTGCAGGGCGGCCTTTGGACTTATGCCGATAGCTTCAGGATTGAGGCTCAGGCTCTCTGCGCGGATTCATCAGATCCAGATAAAAGCAAGCGTAAGTAGTGTTCATATAGGGCGCCAGCCACAGCATGCCGATACCGCAGGTCAGCACGGCGAGCAGAGCTAAGGGAATAAAGCTGATCTGTATATAGAACAGGCGGCCCTTGTGACCGTTCATGATCTGTATGCTGCCGCGGATAAGCTGCTGTACCGTGTGATCTGGGAAATCCAGCATCAGGTAGTAGCACTGAGAAAAGAGCAGAGTAAAAATGGTGCCGACGATCAAGGCGGCGGAGATAGTCAGCATAGTGGCCATGAGCCAGCCGGTATTCTTTGTCTCCAGAAACAGCCGGTAGCAGATCTGATAGGGGGCCGTATAGATCAGAGTGGCCACCGCATAGAAGGCGGACAGGGTCAGGCATTTGTTGAACTGCCATCTGTATCCATAATAGAGATTGCTGACATCGCATCTTCTCCGGCAGGCAATATTGAGGAAAAACAGAGCATATCCCACGGAAAATACGTTGGTAAACAGCGAGATCACTGTGTTGAGCAACAGTATCGCCACTATAGTGGCCATGTAACCCAGATGAAGCGAGACCTGCAGCATGTTGATGACAGAGCTGCCCGCTGTGGATAACAGAATTCCTATCATATAGCCTACAAACAGGATCAGGATGGCGGAACCGTAGCGGCCGTCCAGCAGGTCCTTGGCCTGTGATTTCAATTCGGAAGAGGTCTTATATTGTACATTCATGATAACGCATAGTCCTTTCTATATTTAGGGAGTTTATACTGACTTGCTTCATTCAACAGGAAACAATTCATCCAGATCAATTCCATAGGCGTTCTCGAACAATTCATCATAGCTCTGGCCATAGATGCTCTCAGAATAGCGGTTCAGCATGTCCCGATACTCTGGATTGCGCAGCATGGCGGGCATCATGGCAAACATCGCTCCGAAGAGGAACAGGGAAAAGAGCAGTCCCGCGCAGGAGGTTGCAATTCCGGTTATGGCCATGGTGTCCATGTGCCTTCCCTTACGGTAAGAGAGGACGGCGAAAAGGATGCCCAGAGCCCCTAAGGGCAACGGAAAGATAGCTGTACATATGGTTAACAGGGAACAGATTCCCAAAACCATTGAGGCAACAGTAAATGGGTTCCTGCGCGGGGCAGGAGAATTCTGGCGATAATCCATGGCAAAGCACTCCTTCATACTCATTATACAAATATCTTACCATTATTTCAGGAGTATGGCAAATGAAAAAACGCAGGCAGATTATTTTTCTTGAAAAGCATTGGGGTAATCTGGTATAGTAGGGGTATGGCGTAAGCCGATTTATACGGTATAAGATATTTGCTGAGAAAGGCAAGGGATATTACGGATGGACATATTACAGACAATCAAAGAGGAATTACAGGTGGAGAAATGGCAGGTGGAGGCTGCTGTCAAGCTGATTGACGAGGGCAACACCATACCCTTTATCTCCCGCTATCGGAAGGAGGCGACAGGGTCCCTGAATGATGAGCAGCTCCGCGACCTCCATGAACGGCTGCAATATCTGCGCAATCTGGAGGAGAAAAAGCAGCAGGCGCTTGGCAGCATAGAGGAGCAGGGCAAGCTGACAGAGGAATTGAAGGCCAGGATACTTGCGGCGCAGACGCTGGTGGCGGTGGAGGACCTGTACCGGCCCTATCGCCCCAAGAGAAAGACCAGAGCCAGCGTAGCCAGAGAGAAGGGCCTGGAGCCCCTTGCGCAGACGATTCTGGCGCAGGAGATTCGTACGCCGTTGGAGGAAGAGGCGGCGCGGTATGTATCGGAGGAACAGGGCGTAACCACGGCGCAGGAGGCCCTGCAGGGGGCGATGGACATCCTGGCGGAGCAGATTTCCGACGAGGCGGACTACCGGACCTATATCCGTCAGGCCACTGTGGAGGAGGGCATTGTCAGCAGCGAGGCCAAGGATGAGAAGGCACAGACCGTATATGAGATGTATTATCATTTTGAGGAGTCGGTGAAAAAGATTGCCGGACACAGAGTGCTCGCCCTGAACCGCGGGGAGGCGGAGAAGGCGCTCACAGTCAAGCTCACCGCTCCGGTGGAGCGCATCCTCCGCTATCTGGAAAAGCAGACGCTCAAGGCGGACAATCCGGTGACTATGCCTGTATTACAGGAGGTGTGTCGAGACGCGTATGAGCGGCTGATCGCCCCTGCAATCGAGAGAGAGATCCGCAGTGATCTGACGGAGAAGGCGGAGGATGGGGCCATCTCTGTGTTTGGCAAGAATCTGGAACAGCTCCTGCTGCAGCCCCCGATAGCGGGCAAGGTGGTGCTGGGCTGGGATCCGGCCTTCCGCACGGGCTGTAAACTGGCGGTGGTGGATGCCACCGGCAAAGTGCTTGACACCAAGGTGATTTATCCCACGGCTCCCCAGAATAAAGTGACCGAGGCCAAGGCGGAGTTAAAGCGCCTGATCTCCAAATATCATGTGGACTTGATCTCCGTGGGCAATGGCACGGCCTCAAGAGAGTCCGAGCAGGTAATTGTGGAGCTGCTTAAGGAGTTGGATCGTCCCGTGCAGTATGTGATCGTCAACGAGGCGGGGGCCTCCGTCTATTCCGCCAGCAAGCTGGCCACGGAGGAATTCCCGAACTTTGACGTGGGGCAGAGAAGCGCCGCCTCCATAGCCCGCAGACTGCAGGACCCTCTCGCGGAGCTGGTGAAGATCGACCCTCAGTCCATCGGCGTTGGACAGTATCAGCATGATATGAATCAGAAAAAGCTCGGCGAGGCCCTGGGCGGCGTGGTGGAGGATAGCGTGAACAAGGTGGGAGTGGACCTGAACACTGCATCTGTATCTCTGCTGGAATATATCTCCGGCATCAACAAGACCATCGCCAGAAATATCGTGGATTACCGGGAGGCAAACGGCCGTTTTACCAACAGAAAGCAATTGCTGAAGGTGCCTAAGCTGGGTCCCAAGGCCTATGAGCAGTGCGCCGGTTTCATGCGTATTCTGGACGGGGACAATCCTCTGGATGCCACCAGCGTACATCCGGAGTCCTATGAGGCAGCTTTAAAGCTGCTGGACAAGCTGGGACTGACGATGGAGGATGTGAGGGAGGCCCAGAAGAAAGCGGCGGCAGAGAAAGCGACAGGCAAAAAGGCTCCGTCAGATTCACAGCGCCCGTCGCAGAGGAAGCAGGACAGAACGATCCAGGTCAGGAATACCAACACCGCCATGGGCAAGGCTCTGGCGGCTGCCATGGGCGGTGTGACAGTGGTGGACGCAGGGAAGGACGGCCAGGCGCAGGGCGGCGTGAACAGGCGTGCTGAGACAGGGGCGCAGGACCGCGTCAGCAGCCTGGAGAAACGAGTGAAGAATAAGGCGCAGCTTGCCCAGGAGCTGGGGATCGGCGAGATCACGCTGACGGATATCCTGCGGGAGCTGGAGAAGCCCGCCCGCGATCCCAGAGACGATATGCCCAGGCCCATTCTGCGCAGCGACGTGCTGGACATGAAGGACTTAAAGCAGGGGATGATTTTGAAGGGAACAGTCCGCAATGTCATTGACTTTGGCGTGTTTGTGGATATCGGTGTGCATCAGGACGGCCTGGTCCACATTTCCCAGATTACGGACAAATATATAGGGCACCCTCTTGAGGCGGTCAGAGTGGGAGATATCGTGGACGTGCAGGTGTTGGATGTGGATATGCAGAAGAAAAGGATATCTCTCACGATGAAGATTAAGAAATAGTGGACTGGGTGAACAGGAGAGGGGACTATGAGTGATATACTGCAATTTGCCGGCAGAGAAGAGTTCAGGTCATGGCTGAGTGAGCATTGCCTGTCAGATATCGGCGTCTGGCTGCTGTTTGGCAAAGCCGGAGGGCCGGAGACAATCAAGGCGGGGGAGGCTCTTGAGGAGGCTCTCTGCTTCGGATGGATTGACGGACAGATGCGAAGCATCGACGATACCACATATCAGAAATATTTCTCCCAGCGCAGGGAGAAGAGCAAGTGGTCAGAGAAAAACAAGGCATTGGTCCAAAGCCTGGAAGAGCGGGGCATGATGACCGATTATGGCAGAGAGAAAATCGAGGAGGCCAAAAGAAACGGTCAGTGGAATGCCCCAGCTCCCACGGCGATTACAGAGGAAGAGATTGCCGGCCTGTCCGCGCTGCTGGAAGGACATGAGCCCGCTTATACGAATTTTCAGGCCATGTCCTTATCCGTCAAGAAGACCTACACGCGGGCGTATCTTGATACCAAGACAGAGGCCGGACGGGAGAAGCGAATCGCTTGGATCGTGGATAGATGTAACCAAAATTTAAAACCGATGTAGCGGTAAAAGGGGATGCGTTGACACCCCTTTTACGTTGTCCGGCTGGCTTTGATGATGGGACTTAACGGCTTGTAGATCAACATCGTGACCAGAGATACGCTTCCGCCCTTGATCAGATTCATGGGAGCAACGCAGCAGATCACGAAGCTGAAGATGCTGCCGTCGGTCATCAGCGGGTTGACCTCAGCGCCCATGGCCAGGATGCTCTCCAGAGGCATGCCGTAGAGCCTGGAGAAAGCCGGCAGCAGATAGACAGCGTTGAAGGCGGTGCCGAACAGGGTCAGGATCAGGGTGCCGATGATGCAGCCCATGAGGGCGCTTTTTTTGCTTTTGCGAAAATAGTAGATCACGGACGCGGGCAGAATGAAACTGCAGCCGATCACAAAATTGGCCAGATCCCCCACGAAGGCGGTGCTGGTGCCCTTGATACAGAGCTTCAGCAGGATTTTCACGGCCTCGATGACCACGCCGGTCACAGGGCCGAAGGCAAAGGCCCCGATCAGCACGGGCAGCTCGCTGAAATCCAGCTTGTAGAAGAAAGGGGCGAAGGGCAGGGGGAAGTCCAGCAGGTGAAGGATCATGGCAATAGCGGAGAACATGCCGGTGACCGCCATCTTGCGGGTGGTAAAGGTGCGCTTCTTTTCCCCGTTCTTTCTGTCAGCCAGTTTTTCCAGGGCGAGCGCCACCAGAAATATTGCCACGATGATCAGCAGGAATTCCACTGCGAACAATGTGTTTTCGGCCAGGTTTTCGATAAAGTTACTCATGTTTTTCCTCGCTTTCTGCCGCTTTCTGCGGCGCGGTGTATGTATTGCGTAAGGAAAGCGCTTCGCATAAAAAGCCCCGTCTTTGCGGGTATTGCCGCAAAAACGGGGCCGAGTCGCATGACACACCGGAACATTACCCGATATTCCATCACGGAATCATATCGGACAATATACCTGCCTATTTCATGTTCTTCTTTCATCCAGACTGTACTGTTGGTATCGGAATTGCACCGATTCAACCGCAATGTCACCATCGCGGGTCGCGGACTGGTGTGTCGCCACACATCACCGCCAGTAGGGAATTGCACCCAACCCCGAAGACGCACCTTATGACTCATAGTATAACGCTGCCAGGAGCGTTTGGCAAGTTCTTTTTGCGAGAATACCACTTGCATTTTGGACGGCACCTGTTTATAATCTAGGATAGTACATGGCAAGGGAAACCGTTTTTTGGAAGAAAGGATGATACACTTATGAAGAAATTTTTTAAGGAATTCAAGGAATTTGCCGTCAAGGGCAACATGATGGACCTGGCGGTAGGTATGATTATCGGCAGCGCGTTCACCAGTATTGTAGGATCGTTGGTCAACGATATCTTTATGCCGGTGATCAGTATTTTTACTGGCAAACTGGATTTCTCCAATCTGTTTATCTCGCTGGATGGAAACCATTATGCTACTCTGGCGGCCGCTCAGGAGGCGGGTGCGGCGACCTTGAGCTACGGTAATTTCATCTCAGGGCTGATCAATTTCCTCATCATGGCTTTTGTGGTCTTCCTGATCGTAAAAGCTCTGAACAAGCTGAAAAAGGAGGAGCCCAAGGCGGCGCCCACCACGAAAAAGTGTCCCTTCTGCAAGAGCGAGATCGCTTTGGAGGCTACCAGATGTCCTCATTGCACCTCCCAGCTTGAGGAGCAATAGGAACGTGAGGGCTGTCGTTTGGAGGTCGGCGCAGATGACTTTCACCCGGCAGCTCTACTTATGTGATTTTGTATCGTGTGAGGATATGGGACGATGATTGAATTCGACGTGAAGATAGAAGAGGGGGATCTGTACAATTATATGATGGCGCACGCCTACGGCAGTGCATCCGGTCTGCTCGGCAGCTGTGTGGGCGCTCTGATGATTGTGATATTCGCGATGGACCCCAGGCAGTGGATATTCCTGGTATGCGGTGTCATCCTGCTGCTGTACTTGCCGGTACACCTCAAACTGAAGAGCAAGCAGGCGGCGCTGACCAATCCGGCTTTTCAGCAGCCCTTGCACTATGTGCTGGACGATGAGGGAATCTCCGTCTCCCAGGGGGAGACTACAGAGCGTCAGGCATGGGGGGACCTGTATCGGGCCACCGCCACAGGGAAGAGTGTGATCGTCTACACTACAAAGGTCAGCGCGGCTATTTTCCCGAACCGCGATATGGGCGGGCAGCGCGCCAGAGTGGTGGAGATGATCAGCACTCATATGGCACCCTCCAAGGTGAAAATACGCGCATAGCGCGTGGCAAAGGCCCGTCGCCGGCGAAGCGGCATGGACACAGCAATAGATCGCTTGTCGGTTATGCATAGGAAAGAGGAGAATATGACAGATGCAGAGAACGTCCGGACATGGGAGACATACAGTCCGGAGGAGACTTTTTCGATAGGGCAGCAGTTGGGACAGGCGGCCGCGCCCGGTCAGGTCTACACCCTGATCGGGGATCTGGGCGTGGGTAAGACTGTGCTCACTCAGGGAGTGGCGGCAGGACTGGGAGTGGTCGGACCGGTGAACAGCCCCACATTTACGATCATGCAGGTGTATGAGGAGGGGCGGCTTCCCTTTTATCATTTTGATGTCTACCGCATTGGCGATGTGGAGGAGATGGAGGAGATCGGATACGAGGACTGCTTCTATGGAGATGGAGTCTGTCTGATCGAGTGGGCGGATCTGATCGAGGAGATATTGCCGCCGCGTTATTATAGAATTACCATCAAAAAGGACTTGGAAAAAGGCTTTGATTATCGTAAAATAGAAATGAAAGAAGTGAGGTGTCTATGAAAATTCTGGCGATAGACAGCTCCGGCCTGGTGGCCAGCGTCGCCTTGGTGGAGGGCGATGTGCTGCGGGCGGAATATGTTATTAATGACAAAAAGACCCATTCCCAAACCCTGCTGCCCATGTTGGAGGATCTAAGGGAGCGGATTGATCTGGAGCTGGACACGGTGGATGCCATCGCCATCGCCGCGGGGCCGGGGTCCTTTACCGGACTGCGCATTGGCTCCGCCACCGCCAAGGGACTGGGGCTGGCCCTGCAAAAGCCTCTGGTGGAGGTGCCTACCCTGGAGGCGCTGGCCTACAATCTCTACGGCACGGACAAGCTGGTATGTCCGATGATGGATGCCCGCAGGAGCCAGGTCTACACAGGATTGTACGAATACAGGCGGCAGGGGGAGAGCTGTGAGCTGTGCGCCCTGCAGGAGCAATGCGTGGTAGAGGTGGCTCAGATCGTGGAGCTCTGCAATCAACTGGGCCGGGAGGTGATCTTCCTGGGGGACGGCGTGCCGGTGTACGGTACGCAGCTGCGGGAGAGAATTCGCGTGCCCTACTGTCTGGCTCCGGCTCATTTAAACCGTCAGCGCGCTGGCAGCGTGGCGGCGCTGGGAGCGGTGTATGCGTCCAGGGGGCAGACCGTCTCCGCAGCGGAGCATCAGCCCATATATCTGCGCAAGAGCCAGGCGGAGAGGGAGAGGGAAGAGGCCAATGATCATCAGGGAGCTTAGGGCGGAGGATGTGGAGCCGCTCAGCGTCATAGAGGCCAGGTCCTTCTCCATGCCCTGGACGGCGGCGGATTTTGCCAGACTGATTGAGGATCGCAACAGCCTCTATCTGGTGGCGGAGGTGGACGGCCGTGTGGTAGGCTGCTGCGGCGTCACCAATGTATCCGGGGACGGGGAGATTGACAATGTAGTGGTGGATGAGGCTTACCGGAACCGAGGCATCGCCACGGCGCTGCTGCGGGAGACACTGCGAACGGGCTATGCCATGGGCGTGGAGGCCTTCACGCTGGAGGTGCGCGTCAGCAACGCGCCGGCTCTTCATATCTATGAGAAGGCAGGTTTTGTGTCCGAGGGGATACGCCCCCGCTTTTACGAAAGGCCCACGGAGGACGCCATGATCCTGTGGAAACGAGATAAGACGGTCAAGTAAGGACAATGTCTGACAATGTCCAACAATTTCCTCACCAATTCGGCATAAGTTGTGTTATAATGGACCTGGATATGAGAATAACAAGTTATGCAAATATTGGTGGAGGGTGAAGGATGAAGCGGGATAATAAAATTTTTTGCAATCAATGTGGAAAAGAATTACAGCGGCAGGAGGACGTGGTCCGCGAGGGATATTTCTCGGCGGATGTGGTCTTCGGCTATTTCAGCAATAAGGATGGTCTGCGCCATCGCTGGGATCTGTGCGAGCAATGTTATGACGCGCTGACAGGCGGCTTTCAGATTCCAGTGGAGGAAAGCGAGGAGACTGAGCTGGTGTGACACAGGGCTTGGCGTCGCCATCCGATCAGTGCGGACAGGAGGCGGCAATGCTGGATGTGTGTTTGTTGGGAACGGGAGGGATGATGCCTCTGCCTTATCGGTGGCTAACCTCCCTGATGATGCGGTACAATGGAAAGAGTATTCTGATTGACTGTGGTGAGGGGACTCAGATTGCCCTTAAGGAAAAGGGCTGGAGTCCCAAACCCATTGACATTATTTGCTTCACTCATTATCATGCGGACCATATCAGCGGTCTGCCTGGTATGCTTCTTACCATGGGCAATGCGGAGAGGACGCAGCCGCTGTTGCTCATCGGTCCCAGGGGATTACAGAAAATCGTAAGTGCGCTGCGCTGCATTGCCCCTGAGCTTCCCTTTGAGATTCAGTATGCGGAGCTCTCCGAGCCGGAACAGAGCTTTTCTTTTGACGGATTTAAAATTCAGGCTTTCAAGGTGAACCATAATGTGTTATGCTATGGATATAGCCTGGAAATTGAACGGATCGGCAAATTCCAGCTGGAGAAGGCCAGAGAGCTGGGAATTCCCCAGAGATGCTGGAGCCATCTGCAGAAGGGTGAAGCCCTGGAGGTTGACGGACGTATCTATACGCCCGATATGGTGCTGGGAGAACCCCGTCGGGGGCTGAAGGTCACTTACTGTACGGACACCAGGCCTACGGAGAGTATTGTGAGTCATGCCAGAGGCGCGGACTTGTTTATCTGTGAGGGCATGTATGGAGAGCCCGACAAGCTGGTCAAGGCCAAGGAAAACAAGCATATGACCATGTATGAGGCGGCTCGCATGGCGAGGGAGGCCCAGGTACCGGAGCTGTGGCTGACGCATTACAGCCCATCGTTGAACCGGCCGGAGGAGTATATGAATGAGGTGAGGAAGATTTTTCCCGCCTCAATTGCTGCCAGAGACGGGAGAAGCGTAGAACTGAATTTTGTGGATTAGGAGCGGCGCATGAAGACAAAAAAGGGAAAGATGACAACGCAGGTGACCATTGTGGTCATGATTCTTATTATCCTGGTGGTCGGATATTACTGCTATCTGGTGAATCGTTCACGCCAGGCGGATGCTGAGAAAGCGCTGACAGCGGTGGAGAATGTATTGCTGCGGGACTTGGAGCACAACTATCCCCCTACGCCCAAGGAAGTGATCCGTTACTACAACGATATTCTCAAGTGTTTTTATAACAATGAATGCAGCGCTGAGGAGATTGAGGCTCTGGCACGCAAGGCCAGAGGCTTGTACGATCAGGAATTGCTGAATCATAATGAGTGGAGTACGTATATTTTTAATCTTGAAGCGGAGATTCAGAATTTTCAGAATCTAAAGCGGAGGATTACCAGTATCTCATTGGCGTCCAGCACGGATGTGGAAGAATTCTCACAGGACGGTTATAAGTTTGCCAGAATCCGCTGCGGATACAACATCATGCAGGGCAAGGAGAGCTCTCCCTCTGTACATATTTATCTGCTGCGCAAGGATAAGGACGGACATTGGAAGATATATGGCTGGGAGCTGGCGGAGAATCTGGAGGAAAGCTCCGAGGACGCTAATTGAACCCAGGCGGGAAAGGACTGTGCAGCGATGGAAGCGGAAAGAGATATATACATACTGGCTATCGAGAGCTCCTGTGACGAGACGGCGGCCTCGGTGGTCAAGAATGGCAGAGAAGTGTTATCCAACGTGATTTTCACGCAGATAGCACTTCATACTTTGTATGGGGGCGTGGTGCCGGAGATTGCCTCCCGCAAGCATATTGAGAAGATCAATCAGGTGATAGAGGCGGCTCTGCAGAAGGCGGGGCTGGAGCTGCGCCAGATGGACGCCATCGCGGTGACCTATGGGCCGGGGCTCGTGGGAGCCCTTCTGGTCGGCGTGTCGGCGGCCAAGGCGATCAGCTTTGCCACGGGTATTCCATTGATTGGCGTCCACCATATTGAGGGACATATCAGCGCCAATTATATAGAACACAGGGAGTTGGAGCCGCCCTATGTGTGTCTGGTGGTTTCAGGCGGACATACTCATCTGGTGGTGGTGAAGGATTACGGAGAGTATGAGGTCATCGGGCAGACCAGGGATGACGCGGCGGGAGAGGCTTTCGACAAGGTGGCGCGGGCTATCGGCCTGGGATATCCCGGCGGCCCCAAGATTGACAAGCTTTCCAGGGAGGGGAATCCGGATGCCATCGCTTTTCCCAGAGCAAAGCTGGCGGATAATGCCTACGACTTCAGCTTCAGCGGGTTGAAGTCGGCGGTGCTGAACTATCTCAATGGTTGCCGGATGAAGGGGGAGGAGATATGTCAGGCGGATGTGGCGGCGTCTTTTCAGAAGGCAGTCATCGAGGTGTTGGTGGAACACTCCATCCATGCGGTGAAGGAGTATGGCTATGACCGATTTGCCATCGCCGGCGGCGTGGCATCCAACTCCTCTCTGCGGGAAGCTATGGCGAAGGCCTGTGAGACAGCGCACATCCAGTTCTATTATCCCAGCCCTGTGTACTGCACGGACAATGCGGCAATGATCGGGGTGGCCGGATATTATGAGTATATCAAGGGCGTGCGAAGCGGTTTAGACTTGAATGCGGTGCCAAACCTGAGACTCGGGGCAAAGGGCTTTTAGGGGCTTAAGGAGGCTGCGCGAGATTGAGGAACGGAGGGAACGGCGGATGGAGAGGAAGAGATGTACCGCAGTGGTGCTGGCCGCGGGCAGCGGCAGCAGGATGCACAGCAAGGTTCCCAAGCAGTATATGAAGTTGAAGGGAAAGCCGTTGATCTGGTATGCGCTGGAGGCTGTGGAACGGTCCGCCATCATCGACGACTGTATCCTAGTGACAGGGGCGGAGGATATCGACTACGCGCGGCGGGAGATCGTGGAAAAATACGGTTTTTCCAAGGTGGATATCATAACCGCCGGAGGGAGTGAGCGCTATGAGTCGGTAGCCAGAGCTATGACCGTGCTCGAGAGCGGAGAGATGAGGGTGGCGAATCGGGACGGCTATGTGTTTATCCACGATGGGGCGAGACCCTTTCTGACAGAGAAGATTCTGGAGGACACCTATGCGGCGGCCTATGCTTATGGAGCTTGTGTGGCGGCCATGCCCGCAAAAGACACAGTCAAGCTTGCGGATGAGGAGGGGTATGCGGTGCGGACGCCCAACCGCAATAGTGTCTGGGTGGTGCAGACACCCCAGGTGTTCGAGACGCAGATGATCTGTGAAGCCTATCGTAGACTGATGAGTCAGCTGCCCATGCTGAGACGGCAGGGAATCCAGATTACGGATGACGCCATGGTGGTGGAGACCATGATGAACCGCCATGTGAAGCTGGTGGAGGCATCCTACGAGAATATCAAAGTTACAACCAGCGAAGATATGCAGATTGCACAGACCCTTTTGAAGCGGAATCAGCATTAGGTAAAAGGTGTAAATTTCTTTGAAAAAGTTGTTGACAGTGCTCACCTTTTTTGTTATTATAATTCTTGCCGTTGAGAAAGAGAAACACTTGGAGAGATATCGAAGTGGTCATAACGAGGCGGTCTTGAAAACCGTTTGTCCGCAAGGGCGCGTGGGTTCGAATCCCACTCTCTCCGCTGGGAGATAAGGGATTGTCTCCACAATGTATGAACTGTTTTTTTGGTAGAAGAATGTGATAGAAGAAAGAGATTCAACTTGTCTGGAGAAGTACCCAAGAGGTTGAAGGGACACCCCTGGAAAGGGTGCAGGTCGTTAATAGCGGCGCGAGGGTTCAAATCCCTCCTTCTCCGCTTCGAGTAAATGGTGAAGCTAATTTTTACCAAGTTGTTGGCAAAGCCAATTACTCCCAGTTCGTAACGAAGTCACGAACTGGAAAGTTCCTTGACAACTAAACA
>JAMPGX010000002.1:44571-197207 GCA_023663725.1 bacterium
CGCTGCTGGAGGAGGGAGAGAGATGGCCCAAGCTGCAGACAGTCGTGGCGATGGGGGTGCAGCCCTTTGGAACCGCGGGAGCCCTCTGGCATCTGACGCTGCAGAATATCGAACAATGCCCATTCCTGAACCTCGAGGAGAGCGCCTGCAGCTTTGACAGCGAAGAGTTCATCCGCCTGTTGGAGCTGTGCAAACAGTATGGCAATACCCTGTCGGCTCTGAACATAGACGTCTCGATGCAGGAGGGGAAGGCGTTGGCCTACGTGGACGATTTCAGCAATCTGCAGATGTTCTGCATCAGGGTGGGCAGTCTGGGGGAGGATTTCCACTGTGTGGGATACCCGGCGGAGAGCGGCTGCGGGAGCTATTGGAGCAGCGACTATTATCTGGTATTGAGGAAGGGCGCCGACTGTATGGACACAGTAAAGGGATATCTGGAGTTTCTGTACAGCACAGGATACCAGAGGAAGCAGGACACCCCCCTGTGCCGGGAGGTCTACGACAGATATCGGTATCCGGAGAATCCCAACAGGCCAGGCTATGAAACCCTGTACATGGGGCAGGGCCAGGGACGTATGTTACTGCTGAAGCCGGACGGAAGCTCCTGCGTGGACGATTTTCTGGAGCTGGCGGAGAAAAGCGGCCCCCTGCCCCAGGGAGACGAAATGATCGGCGAGATCGTGATGGAGGAGGCGGAGAGCTTCTTTGCCGGAGACAAGGACGCGGCTACAGTGGCGGGGCTCATCCAGAGCAGGGTAAGGCTGTATCTGGCGGAGCACAGCGATACCGGTCGATAACCGTTAAGATTTATCAATTTATGTTTGGCATACATTAAAATTTTTCACAGGAACGGAGGTGAGATCATGAAAAAGAAAATGGCGATACTTGGCCTGGCTGGAGCGCTGCTCTGCTCTGGAATCAGTGTTTTTGCCGCATCAGATCAGTGTGGGCATCCGGCGGTTACGCTGTATTATGGGGAAGAGTACACATATGAGAAATGTCAGATGCATGACAAATGTACGGTGAGAAAAAACTATCTGGTGGAATATGCCACATGCCATAGTTGCTTTGTAAGCTTTCCGACAAGGAAAACAGGGCCTATGGAAGAGATGCATATTCCTGATTAGAGGCAATGTAGCAGATGGAAGCTGTATCAGGGAGGGAATAGTATGAGAGGCTGGCGAGAAATCCTGAAATTGCCGCTTGCGCTGTTTTGCATATTGCTTTGTCTGACAGGCTGTGGAGATGTAGGGAGCACTGTGGACCCGGCTGCGAATCCTGTTTCGGACTCCGTAGGTGAGGACACGGAAGAAGTCACAGACTTCTCCGATCTTGACTGGAGGACCTCTGAATGGAAGAGGTCCTCGTCAAGAGGAAAGGATACTCTCTATATAGGGGAATACGTTGAAGGTCTGAATCCCAAGGCCGAGCTTGACTATGATCGCAGAAGCCATTCGATTGCCGTTTATAAGTCACTTATTTATGACTTAGATGTATATATGATGGAAAATAGAGATATCTGCGGTTTTTATATGTATCGATATGATGTGGACACGGGAGATGCCTCCTATACGGGACTGAATGTGGACAGTCTGCTTGGAGGAGAGAGTGAGGCTGAAATCACCTCGTTTGATATATACAGCGAGGAGGAGTATGTCTTTCTGCGGGTGAAATATGGGGAGGGACATCATTGGGGAGCGGGGCAAATAGAGGATGATGAGGTGCGTGGCCTGACCGCAGTACATATGGATGCGGAGGGCAACCTGATCAAGACCGTGGACTTGTATCAGGGGGTGACAGAGAGCGACTATCTAACTGACATGGGATGGGGGCAGGGGCAGACTTTGAAGGTGGACAGTCAGGGAAACTACTATTATTATGCCTCCTATGATGGGGGAAAGTTCAGGAAGATATTGGTGTTGGACCCTGAGGGACATGCGCTCTGTGTCGCGAACCCGTACCCCGATGGGTTGGAGGAGACAGAGGAGTGGAGGTATCATAATTTCCGATATATGATGAGAGATCCAGACGGTTTTCCGGTATTCTATCTGTCGCGCCCTAACTGTAAGGAGACCGTGTTAATCACATTTGACCGACAGAACAATGAGTTCAGGCAGACGACATTGCCCTACTTGGGTGTCATGCATAATGCCTGTATGACTGAGAACGGGATGTGTTACTTTGTGTCTGACCGTGACGGAATCTTGTACAGGTGGAATCTCTGTACGGGGGGAATCCTTGAACTGATGAATGTCGAAGCGGAGGATATCACGAAAAATATAGGGCTTTTATGGTTACTCACAGATTCAGCAGGCAGATTGTGCATATATGAGATAGAGGATGAAAACTTTGAGGGCTTTTCTCTGTATACGCTGACGGCGGAGAATCCATCTGCTGAGGGCAGCATGAGAGTAGTCAGTCTGAGTCCAGACTGCACTCACCTGCAGGCAGTGGCGGCTGACTATACCAGAAAGCACGGAGATCAGGGGATCACTGTGGAATACGATACCGAGGACCCGCAGGCTTACCGGGACCGTCTGATGCTGGAGCTGACAGCGGGAAAAGGACCGGAGGTCCTGTATGTCTCCCGCGAGGACATGGAGAGTCTGTATGAGAAGGGACTGCTGGAGGATCTGACGGATGTGCTGTCGCAGGAGACCGTAGAGCGGATATTCCCAGGTGTTCTGGAGTGCGGCAGGATCGACGGCAGACAGATCGGCTTTGTGATGGAGGCGGAGCTGCGGACGATGCTGGTAAACTGGGAGGTATGGGACAAAGAGAGCTGGCGGCTGGAGGATGTGGTCTCGCTACTGGAGGATGGAGAGAGCGGGCCTGATCTGCAGGCAGTCGTGGCGATGGGCGTACCGCCCTTTGGAACGGCGGGAGCCCTCTGGCATCTGACGCTGCAGAATATGGAACAATGCCCATTTCTAAATCTTGAGGAGAGTACCTGTAGCTTTGACAGCGAAGAATTCATCCACCTGTTGGAGCTGTGCAAACAGTATGGCACTGTCCTGTCGGCTGTGAACATAGACATCCCTATGCGAGAGGGGAAGGCGCTGGCCTGTGTGGGCGATTTCAGCAATCTGCAGATGTTCTGCATCAAGATGGACAGTCTGGGAGAGGATTTCCACTGTGTGGGATATCCGACGGAGAGCGGCAGCGGGAGCTATTGGAGCAGTGACTATTATCTGGTAGTGAGAAAGGGCGCCGACTGTATGGACACGGTAAAGGAATATCTGGAGTTTCTGTACAGCACGAAATACCAGAGAAAGCAGGACATTCCCCTGTGCCGAGAGGTCTACGATAGATATGTCGATCCTCAAGAGAGTATAAATAGCCCAGGTCATCAATATCTGGATAGGGGGCAGGGAATCTTTTCCACACTGCGGTTGAAGCCGGATGGAAGTTCCTATGTGGATGACTTTCTGGAGCTGGCGGAGAAA
This sequence comes from bacterium, assembly GCA_023663725.1. GTDB lineage: Bacteria > Bacillota > Clostridia > Lachnospirales > Lachnospiraceae > Acetatifactor. The sequence continues at coordinate 48,018 of JAMPGX010000002.1, forward strand.
AGCGGTCCTCTGCCTCAGGGAGACGAAATGATCGGCGAGATCGTGATGGAGGAGGCGGAGAGCTTCTTTGCCGGAGACAAGGACGCGGCTACAGTGGCGGGGCTCATCCAGAGCAGGGTAAGGCTGTATCTGGCGGAGAACAGTGATACCGGTCGATAACTGTCTGTGAGTATGGCAGCCTGTGCGCAGTTGGCTCTGGCTCAATACGAATTGACAGAAGCTGGATATATCGCTATAATATCCTCAGGCGGCGGATTGTCCGGGCAGGGAGTTCGGGCGGATTGCCGGTGACAAAATAACAGATTATGGAGGTTACTATGGAGCTGAAAGACAAGGTAGCGATCGTAACAGGCGGCAGCCGGGGAATCGGCTTTGCCACGGTGCAGGCTTTTCTAAAAGAGGGAGCTGCGGTGGTACTGTGTGCCAGCCGGCAGGAGACGGCGGACAAGGCTGTGGCACAGCTCAGGGAGGAGTTCCCTGACGCCAAGGTGGAGGGCATCTGGCCTGATTTAAGCAGCTATGAGCAGGTCAAGGCCGCGTTTGACAAGGTCGCGGAGCAGTATGGCGGACTGGATATCCTGGTGAACAATGCGGGAGTGTCCGAGAGCACGCCCTTCTCCGATTACACGGAGGAGACCTTTGACAAGGTGATGGATCTGAATGTGAAGGGAACCTATAATTGCTCCAGGGCGGCGGCTGAGCTCATGGAAAAGAGAGGGGGCGGAGTGATCCTGAATACTTCTTCCATGGTCAGCATCACCGGACAGCCCAGCGGAGTGGCATATCCCACCTCCAAGTTCGCAGTGAACGGCTTTACTCTCTCTCTGGCCCGCGAATTGGGGCCTAAGGGCATACGTGTCAATGCCGTAGCTCCTGGCATCACAGAGACGGACATGATGAAAGCGGTGCCCAAGGAAGTGATCGAGCCCATGATCGCGCGCATCCCCCTGCGCCGTCTGGGACAGCCGGAGGATATTGCCAACGCCTTCGTGTTCCTGGCGTCGGAAAAGGCCTCCTATATCTCCGGTGTGATCCTGAGCGTGGACGGTCTGATGAGAACGTAATGACAGTTTCAGACAGGCTATAAACAGTTCCGGCCCCAGTGTACTGACACTACATTGGGGCCGGAATTCGCTGTGTGGGCAGCGACGCTATATTCTTTTCTTGGCTCTCTCCGTGTATTTCTCCTCGCAGTACTTACAGCGGTATATCTCCCGAGACGGGTCTGCCAGATAGAAGATATGGGGGAGCTCCTGCTCGATGGAGGTGATGCAGCGGGGATTGTGGCAGTGGATCACGTTTCGTATCTCCTGGGGCAGCACCAGGTCCTTTTTGTCCACGATATCACCGTCCTTGATCACATTGACGGTGATATTGTGGTCGATATAGGCCAGCACATCCAGATCCAACATATTGATATCACATTCTACCTTCAGGATATCTTTTTTACCCATCTTGTTGCTGCGGGCATTTTTGATGATGGCCACGGTGCAGTCCAGCTTGTCCAGCCCCAGATGCTCGTAGATGGACAGGCTTTTGCCAGCCTTGATATGGTCTAATACGAAGCCTTCTTCGATTTTTCCAACATTTAACATAATTGCTCCTTTCGTGGGTGGGGAGTGTGCTTAGACAATTGCGAAAGCCAGTTACTTTGCCAGTGTCATTGTGCACATTGTACATTCCAACGCAAGCACGCTCTCGCTCCGTTCTCACCGTAGCGGTACTAAGCTCGTGCCGAATAAATTCGGCAGACCTCGCTAAGTACCGACGGTTCGTGGTGTTACGGTTACAAACCGTAACACGAGGCATTTGCTTATGGAATATACAATATGCACAATTCGGTACTGGCAAAAGGCTGTTCCGAAATTGCCTAGATAGTGCTATGTGTTAAGTATGGAGACAGGCGGTTAGGCTGACTCGAGCAGAGTCAGGATCAGGGCCATACGGACGTAGACGCCGTATTGGGCCTGCTTGAAATATGCCGCTCTGGGGTCGTTGTCCACCTCTACCGAGATCTCGTTGACGCGGGGCAGGGGGTGGAGCACCAGCATGTCCGGTCTGGCCAGCTCCATCTTGGCTTTGTCCAGGATATAGAAATCCTTCAGGCGGATGTAATCCTCCTCGTTGAAGAAGCGCTCCTTCTGTACCCGCGTCATGTACAGCAGGTCCAGGCGGGGCATGATATCCTCCAGGCTCATGACTTCCTCATAAGGAATATTTTTGCTCCTGAGCATCTCTGTGATATAGTCAGGCACTCTCAGCTCATCGGGGGAGATGAACAGGAAGCGGATGTTCTCATAGCGCACGAGGGCATGAATCAGGGAGTGTACGGTGCGGCCGAATTTCAGATCGCCGCACAGACCGATGGTGAAGCCGTCCAGAGAACCTTTGAGACTGCGGATGGTCAGCAGGTCTGTCAAAGTCTGGGTGGGATGCTGGTGGCCGCCGTCGCCGGCATTGATCACCGGAATCAGGGAGTGTTCCATGGCCACCATGGGGGCTCCCTCCTTGGGATGGCGCATGGCGCAGATATCGGCGTAGCAGGAGATCACCCGTATCGTGTCAGACACGCTCTCGCCCTTGGAGGCGGAGGAGGAACCTGCATCGGAGAAACCGATGACTCTGCCGCCCAAACGGGTCATGGCGGACTCAAAGCTGAGACGCGTGCGCGTGCTGGGCTCGTAGAAGCAGGTGGCCAGTATCTTGCCGTCGCAGGAATGCGCGTATTTTTCCATGTTGTGTTCAATGTCATTGGCCAGATCAAAGAGTCTGTCCAATTCTTCAGTAGTGAAATCCAGCGGACTCATCAGATGTCTCATATCAAACTGTCCTTTCTTCAATTGTTAGATAATGGTATAGCTTCAGGCACGAAAGAAAAGCCGAAGAGAAAAACTCTTCGACTTGATTCTCTATGACATATAAGTTACCAGTTCATCTACAGGCTTGCGCCTGGGAGCAACTGGCGATTCTGCGGGAAAGCCTACGGGAATGACGGCCACTACCTCACGGTCTTCGGGAACGTTAAGCAATGAGGCGATTTTATCATCGTCAATAATGCCCATGATGACCGTGCCAAGGCCCTTGTCATAGGCAGCCAGGCAGAACGCTTCACTGGCGACGCCGGCGTCAAACATCTGCCAGCCATCTCCCCGATGGGTAGAATAGGAGCCGTCTCGCTCAAAACCACTGCGGTTTTTGATGATAGTCACAACGATTGCCATGGGCGCCTGGTCAATGATTACGCCGTTGCCCGCATAGCCCGAGGTGCATTTGGCCACCTCTGCCTTCAAATTGCCCTCCACGGCAATGTACCGGACAATCTGCGTATGCTTCCAACTGGGGGCGTAGGAAGCGGCTTCAACCACCTGATCAAGCAGCTCGTGAGGAACGGGCTGCTCCGTGTAGGAGCGGATACTTCTGCGTCCCATAATACATTCTCTGGCGTTCATAAATCTACCTCCTGATTCTTTGCTCTGCATTTACCTCATTTTAACACAATGCGCCGTGGGATGTAAAGACTTTTTGCCCCAATATCGGGGCCCCGCGCAAATATTTGAAAAAGGATTGATTTTCTGCCGCGTTTCGGGTATATTGTAGTATAGATCGGAAAGATGTTTCGAGCTGGGAGGATGAGGCATATGGAATTTGTGGAGAGAAAGAGATGGCTGTTTTTGGGATTACCTTTCACCTTTACCAAATATACTATTCGCGAGGATATGATCACAATTGACGCGGGATTGCTCAAGACCGTGGAGAATGACTGCTACATGTACAAGGTGCAGGATGTGCAGCTGACGGCTACTCTGGCCGAGAAGCTGTTCCGCCTGGGAACCGTGACCTGTTTCACCGGCGATACGACGGATCCTAAGTTGGAATTGGTACACATTAAGAATGCGCGTGCGGTGAAGGAATTTATTCTGGAGATGTCCGAGGCGGCCAGAATCAAGCGCCGCACGGTGAATACGCTGGATATTGGCTCTGGGGATATGACGGATGTCGATGAGTTGTAGTAATTGATACAGGTAAGAAGCGCATGGTGAGAAGCGGAATGTTCGGCGTCGAAGATTCTGCTTCTTTTTGCCAAACAGAGAAAGAACCGGATGCTCCGGCTCCTTATCCTTCCTCCGGCTTTGCCAGCAGCTTCTCAAACAGCAGGCCCGCTCCGAACCAATAGGGGGCATAGTCCAGACGGATGACTCTGCTGATGTTCCACTTGGAACGTCCATAGTCCCAGGGACAGAGAGCTTTGCGGCCCAGTAGGGTGCCGGTGATGAACTCCATGGAGAAGATCATGGACATGTAGGTCAGCCCCCGCACGATCAGAGGCTTCTTTCTCATGATGCGGAACAGAGGGGCAAACAGGGCTGCGCAGCCATAGATGGGAAACATCCAGACGGAGGTATTGCCTCGCAGGGAAAACTGCCTGCGACGGATGTTGCTTGCGGCGGTGAAGATGATCTCCATACACCAGCCCAGTATACCGCAGTGGATGAAATTATTTAAAAATTTATGCATGATAACTACCAGTCCTTTCCCAAATAGGAGTTGATAAAATCGCCTGTATATACTATCTGTGCTTAGTATGGCCAGCCTGTGGCTGAAATATTCACACCAAAGCGGAGGTGACAATGAGATATCAAGAGGCTCTGAATTATATAGACTCCATAAAGCAATATGGAATTGTTCCGGGGCTTGACTCGGTTCGGGAGCTCTGCCATCGTCTGGGCAATCCTCAGGACGGGTTGCGGTTCGTCCACATCGCGGGAACCAATGGGAAGGGCTCGGTGCTGGCCTATGTGTCCACCGCGCTACGCTGCGCGGGGTATAAGGTGGGGCGGTATATTTCTCCGACAATCAGAGATTATAGGGAGCGTTTTCAGATCAATGGCAGAATGATCACTCAGAAGGACCTGTGTGAGCTGATGGAGGAGCTTAGGCAGGTCTGCGACGGTATGGTGGCCGAAGGCTTTGCCCATCCCACGCCCTTTGAAGTGGAGACGGCGCTGGGATTTTTGTATTTTGCCAGGAGGCAATGCGAGCTGGTGGTGCTTGAGACGGGCATGGGGGGAAGGCTGGACGCCACCAATGTGATTCAGGGCACGCTGGTGGCGGCGCTGACCTCCATCAGCATGGACCATATGCAGTATCTGGGGAAATCCCTGCGAGAGATTGCGGGGGAGAAGGCGGGCATCATCAAATCCGGCTGCAGAGTAGTGTCAGTCAGTCAGTGCCCTGAGGTTGTGGAGGTGATTCGAGAGCAGGCGGACCGGCTTCACTGCCCTCTTGTGTTGGCGGACGAATCGGCGGCAAAAAGAGTGCGCTATGGCTTGGAGAGGCAGCGGTTCGACTATGACGGTATGAGAGACCTGGAGATTCATCTGGCCGGACGCTGTCAGATTGGCAATGCGGTGTTGGCGATAGAGGTGTGCAGAGCTCTGTCCGAATGTGGATATGACATACCTGAGAAGGCTCTGCGCCAGGGACTTGGAGAGACTTGCTGGCTGGGGCGTTTCAGTATTCTGGAGAAAAAGCCTCTCTTTGTGGCGGACGGGGCACACAATGAGGACGCCGCGAGAGAATTGGCGCAGTCGATAGAATTATATTTTGCCAATAAGAGGATTATTTTTATCATGGGAGTATTGAAGGACAAGGAGTACGAGAAGATCATCGGACTCACAGCGCGCTACGCGGATCAGATTCTCACGGTGACGCCGCCGGATAATCCCAGAGCCATGGGCAGCTATGAGCTGGCTCAGGAGGTGGCCAGAGTGCATCCACAGGTGACGGCTGTGGACAGTCTGGAGGAGGCTGTGGAGATCAGTCATCTGCTGGCGGGCAGGGAGGATGTGATTCTGGCATTTGGCTCTCTGTCCTTTCTGGGACGTCTGATGGAGATAATGGAGACGCGGAGACAAAAGAGTAAGGTAAATTGAAATAAGTGTGATGACGGAAAGGACTGGTGGAGATGATTGATCAGGAGAAGATAAAGCGGGGAGTGAAGCTGCTGCTGGAGGGAATTGGTGAGGATCTGTCCAGAGAGGGGCTGGCGGACACTCCCGACCGGGTGGCCCGAATGTATGAGGAGATATATGGCGGCATGGAGGAAACGGCGGCGGAGCATTTGTCCAAGGTGTTTTCCACGGACAGTTCGGGCATTGTGTTGGAGAGGGATATCCCCTTTTACTCCACCTGCGAGCATCATCTGATGCCCTTTTACGGCAAGGCTCATATCGCCTATCTGCCTCAGGGCAAGGTGGTGGGGCTGAGCAAGCTGGCCCGTACCGTGGAGGTGTATGCGCGCAGGCTCCAGATTCAGGAACAGCTCACCGGACAGATTGCGGACGCTGTCATGGAGCATCTTGGGCCGCGGGGGGTTCTGGTGCTCCTGGAGGCGGAGCACCTGTGCATGACCATGCGGGGGGTCAGGAAGCCGGGCAGCAAAACCGTGACGATGGCGGTGAGAGGAGCGTTTGAGGATACCGCGCTGCAGGAGCAGGTGTACCATATGCTGCGTCTGTAGGGGCGGTACATGAGAAAGAGAGGCGAACTCCGGTGGAGCGAGTGAACAGGATACTATATCATCCAGAGTTTCAACGGCATCTGCGGGAAAATGAGGCGGCTGAGGCAGATCGGATTTTCTGTCGTCACAATCTGACGCATTGTCTGGACGTGGCGCGGATAGCTATGATAATTAACCTGCGGGAAGGGCTGGGGATATCCCAGGATATGATATATGGGGTGGCACTGCTGCACGACATCGGGCGGCATGAGCAGTTCCGGATGGGGACGCCCCACGAGGTGGCCAGCGCCGGTATAGCGCCGGACATACTGGCTGAGTGCGGATACAGTCCGGAGGAGATACGGGAGATCACGGAGGCTATCGCTCTGCACAGGGACGGCGGGGTCAGGCAGAGAGCGGACCTGGCGGGCATTCTCTACCGGGCGGACAAGGCAAGCAGAGCCTGCTTTGCCTGTCCGTCCAGGGAGGAGTGCAACTGGAGTGAGGACAAGAAGAATCTGGAAATCGTGCAGTGACACTGAACTGTCGCAGGGCTTTATAAGATATGATGCAGGAGCGCCTGGACGGAAGGGGACATATGAGGATTGGCAGCAGGGAATTTGACGTGGAAAACAGGACATATGTGATGGGCATCCTGAATGTGACTCCGGATTCTTTTTCTGACGGGGGAAAATGGAACTGTTTGGACAGTGCGCTCTGGCATGTGGAGGAGATGCTGGCGGAGGGGATGGACATCCTGGATATCGGCGGGGAATCCACCAGGCCGGGAACCGCCTATAATATGTCTGTCTCGGAAGAGCTGGAGAGGGTAATGCCCTACATCGAGGCCGTGAAGGGCCGTTTCGACGTACCCGTCTCCCTGGATACCTACAAGAGTCAGGTGGCTGAGGCAGGGATTGCCGCCGGTGTGGATCTGATCAATGATATCTGGGGGCTGAAGTGGGACTGCGAGATGGCCAGGGTGATTGCAGACAGCGGCGTCGCCTGCTGTCTGATGCATAATCGCCGCAGAGTGGAGCGGGTGAGCGGCGGCGAGCAGGCCGATGAATTCGGCTATGAAAGCTTTCTGGAGGATGTGGCGTCCGACCTGGTGGAATCGGTGAGACTGGCTCGGCAGGAGGGGATAAGTGAGGAGCGTATCCTTCTGGACCCCGGCGTGGGATTTGCCAAGACATATGAGCAGAATCTACAGATTCTTCATCATCTGGAGACTCTGCGCGCGCTGGGTTACCCGCTGCTGTTGGGAACCAGCCGTAAATCGGTGGTGGGTCTGACGCTGGATCTACCGGTGACCGAGCGGCTGGAAGGGACTCTGGCCACCACGGTGATCGGGGTGCTGAAGGGCTGCTCCTTTGTGAGAGTACATGATGTGAAAGAGAATGTGCGTGTCATACACATGACCAGGGCGATCCTGGAGGAGGGCAAACCGTCTCGGTAAGGGACGCGGGAGGCCCTGAGCTTGAGAACAGAGAGGCGATAGCATGCATCAGCAAAAAAAATGGGATGAGATACATATTGACCGATTGGAGGTCTATGCCCACCACGGGGTATATCCGGAGGAGAAGGAGAAAGGCCAGCTCTTTCTCGTGAATCTGACTCTGTATGTGGATACCCGCAGGGCGGGACGGGAAGATGATCTGACTCTGTCCACCCACTATGGGGAGGTATGTCATCTGGTGACAGAGTGGATGCAGGGGCATGTCTATGACTTGATCGAGACGGCGGCCGAGACAGTAGCGGAACAGATATTGCTGCAATATCCGCTGGTGCGGTCGCTGGATGTGGAGATCTGTAAACCCGAGGCGCCGATAGGACTGCCCTTTGGCAATGTGTCGGTCAAGATCAATCGTGGGTGGCATCGGGTATATATCGCGCTGGGCTCCAACATGGGGGATCGGGAAAAATATCTGCAGATGGGCGTGGACGCTATGAAGGAGCGGCAGGATATCCGCTTAAACAGAGTGTCCTCCTGGCGTCAGACCGCTGCCTACGGCGGTGTGGAGCAGGCAGACTTCCTGAACGGAGTCATGGAGATCGATACGCTGATGACGCCCACGGAGCTGCTGGATTATCTGCATGAGGTGGAACAGTCGGCATGCCGCAAGCGGGATATCCGCTGGGGGCCCCGCACACTTGATCTGGATATTCTGCTGTATGACGATCTGGTGATGGAGTCAGAGGAGTTGATCATTCCCCATGTGGATATGCAGAATCGGAGCTTTGTGTTGGAACCGATGGAGGAGATCGCGGCCTGGGTGCGTCATCCCGTGTTGGGATTGACTATGGGGCAGATGTGTGCTCAGTTGAACTCTCGGACGGAGGGGCAGCGGACATGAGAGAGGCATTCAGCGCGGGGACGAGAGGCGCTGAAGCTGGCTCAGGGCGAATCGCACGCACAATCCGGTGAAGAGTCCGGTGACAATCCCGCTGATCATCAGATGGGGTGTGAAGGCCAGGACCGCCGATGACTTGGTGAGTAGCAGGGCGGCTAACAGTTGCCCTGCATTGTGCGAGATACCTCCCAGCATGCTGGTTAATTCTGGATAATGCCTGTGCAGCAGGCGGCTGGCCAGGGCCATGACAACCAGGCAGAGCAGTCCGCCGCAGGCGCTGTAGATCAGACTGACCGCCTGGCCAAAGAGCAGGGCGGACAGCAGGACGCGAGCAAGCAGCACCAGAGCGGCGTCCCTGGCGCGATAGAGGTGGAGCGCCAGCAGGGTAATGATGTTGGCCAGGCCCAGCTTGACGCCTGGTATGGGCAGCAGGGGGGGCAGCAGGCTTTCGATGGAGTAGATGGCCAGCGCCAGCGCGCTGAACAGGGCCAGAGTGGTGAGCTTGCGAGTGGACATGGGAGGTCTCCTTCTATGGGTGAAACATGGGTCAGTAGGTCAAGGCGTCGGCGGAGGCGTTTTCTTGTTTCAGCTCGATGACCAGGCGGTGTGGCAGGCAGGTGATGGGCAGCAGGGAGTTGGTGATGCGCCCCTGCTGTACGCAGATCTGATCGGGGCAGTCGGCCTGTGTGACAGCGACCCCGTCAGGGGAAATCTCGACGGTGTTGCTGCCTCCCGCTGCTGTTTCGACGGTAAAGGTGTAGGTCTGTTGTATCTGGCTTAGTGGGATGGTCTGTGTGAGGTGGCCGTTCTGGTAGATATAGGCGGTATATGGGGCGTTCGTCTCGGCCGCGGCGCCGGAGCGCGCGAGGAACAGCGCCAGAACACTGCCTGTCAGGATGATCAGTATGCAGCCTGTGAGCAGGCAGGCTCTCTTTTTCAGGGTATTCATAGCGATTCCTTTCCAAAAGCATGTCCCGTTAGGCGTTTGCGAATGCCAGTTACTTTGCTAGTGTCATTGTGCACATTGTACATTCCAACGCAAGCACGCTCTCGCTCCGTTCTCACCGTAGCGGTACATAAGATGCTAAAATACAGCATCGAGGGTTGCTAGCAACCCTAGGTACCGACGGTTCGAAAGGGCATTGCTTATGGAATATACAACATACACAATTCGGTACTGTCAATAAAGGGATTCGCAATTGTCTAAGCATGTCCCGTAGAGATATCCGCACAGGTATTCCTGCTTTGCCTATCAGTATATCAGAAAGTGCAGGTAAAATGAAGCAAAAGATTTGGGGAAAACGAGGGAGATATTTGTTTGTGGCAGCGCTTACTGTGGGAGCGGTATTCTGGCTGTGTGGCTGCGGCGCTGCCACTGCGACGCGGAGGTCGCTGACGGATACGGCTATGGGCACGGTCGTGTCGCAGACCTTGTACATACAGCAGGGAGTGGGGGAAGGGGAAGCTCAGGAGGAGACGGCCTCCATCATGGAGCTGCTCACAGAGCTGGAACAGCAGGAGCTGTCCTGGAGAATAAGCGGTTCGGAGGTGGCCCAGATCAACGCTCAGGCCCTGACAATTACGCGGGAGGATGTAAATAGCACGCAGCTTTACAAGACGCCGGTATCGGCGTCCCTGTATGAAAGTCTTGTGCAGATATGGCAGGTATCGAAGGATAGCGGCGGAGCCCTGGACGTAACCCTGGGCAGGCTGAGCCGGCTTTGGAATCTGGACGAACTGGCGGGGAATGGTGAGATGGCGGCAGCAGATAAGGAGCTGGGACAGATGGAGGGGGACGAAGGCGCCGCGGACAGGATAGGCATACCCACGGCGGAACAGATTCGGGTTGCCCTGGAGGACTGCGGCTTCGACAGGGTTCAACTGTCCGATGGGGCAATCTCTCTGCCAGCGGGAATGCAGCTGGATCTGGGCGCAGTCGGAAAAGGCATTGCCTGTGACCGTGTCAGGGAATACCTGCGCGGCCAGCCCCAGATTGTCGGGGCGGTGGTGGCAGTCGGCGGCAGCGTAGTTACCTATGGGCAGAAGCCGGATGGCAGCTCCTGGAAAGTGGCGATTATGCATCCGCGAGAAGAGGGGAGCTATCTGGGCATCCTGTCTCTGACAGGGGAACAGTGCGTCTCCACCTCAGGGGACTATGAGCGGTATGTGGTGGTGGACGGGGAGCGCTATCACCATATCCTTGACCCGTCTAGCGGTTATCCTGCCCGCAACGGCCTGTGCAGCGTCACCATTGTCTGCGACAGCGGCCTGCTGGCGGACGCGCTCTCCACCGCCTGCTTTGTGCTGGGACCGGAGCAGGGCTTAGCCCTGGCGAGGGATTACGTGGCGGAAGCCCTGCTGGTGGAAGAGGATGGCAGCCTGTATATGACGGAGGGAATGAAGCGTATATATGAAGCGTACTGATGAACGGTAGCATTCATATTCGGCAGGTGATTTGCGTGAAAGCGAACGCACAGCACTCTAAAATGTGCTATAGCTGTTGCTGCCCAGCGGACAGTGGTACAGCGAATCCTCATTGCCAAATTCCTGAAAATATACATAGCGGGATGTCATATTGATATTGGTATAGTTACCCTCTGCCACCACAGTGGGATTGGAGCCGTCAACGCCCATCATTTTCAGAGCCGGAGAGGTGGCGGAGTTACACTGGTAATAGATATAGCCGCCGCCCACATTGAAGCAGTCCACCCTGTCGTTTGTCAGGATTTCTATCATCTTCTGATTCATGTCATACCTGCAGAGTCGGTAATTGTTGGCCACATCCATGTAATATATGTAATTGCCCTCCAGACAGGGATACCAGATATTGCCCTCCCACAGCTCCGTCACAGTGTCGTCGGCGGTATTCAGCGTATAGAGATAGTGGTTATTCTGCGTTCCGTTATAGTAGATCACGCCGTCTCTCGCACATGCGGGATTCACCATATATGTGGCCAGAGCCTGTTTGTCAGAGCTGTCGAGCTTCAGCTTATAGAAGGAGGGGGAGGAGCCGCTCACGGTCATCAGATACAGATGGTTATCCACCAGCTGTCCGGACACCACCACGTCCGTGGTGAGGGAGGTGGCTCCCTTGCCTGATTTCAGGCAGCGGTTGAAGGAGTTGCGGGTGCGCATATAGCCAAGTCCGGCTTCTCCGGAGGCGATGGTCTGGAAATAGTACAGATACTTTCCGCCGGCCAGAATATTGCGGACAGTTGAACTGCCAAGCTTGGTGATATTCTGTTCGTCCGGTGTCATGGAGTAAAGACTGCCGTTATCCAGGGGATTGGAGAAATAAATCATACCGTCAGATTCGCAGAACAGGCCCGCATTGTTGATGTTGCCTGCCGTATTGCCCACCGTGCCTGAGGGATTGGCCGGAATCCGATCGAAATAGCGGCCCGCGACTAACAGCGCGGTGAGCGCCATCACAAGCGTTGTACAAATAAGAATATATTTAACCTTTTTTGACATATAATACCTGCCTCCTTGGAATAAAAATCCTTCTTTTATCAATATATCACATACTTAGTCTTGCGATCAAGTGGGTTTTGGGGTAATATAAATCGAAGAGTTCTATTGTGGGCGGGACGCGGGGGACGGCAGTGCTGCGGGAATGATGCGCAGTAGGTGTGGAGTCTAAGAAGGTACAGATGGAGGAAGCCTATGAATTTGATGGAATTGAGGGAGCAGATTGATGTGATAGACAGGCAGATCGTCAGTCTGTACGAGCAGAGGATGGATATCTGCAGTCAGGTTGCGGAGTACAAGATCGAGACGGGCAAGAAGGTATTCGACCGACAGCGGGAGATGGAGAAGCTGGCCAAGGTCAAATCGCTGACTCATAATGAATTTAACAGTCACGGAGTGGAGGAGCTGTTCGAGCAGATTATGTCCATGAGCCGTAAGCTCCAATATCAGCTGTTGGCGCAGCACGGCAGCATGGGAAAACTTCCCTTTATCGGGGTGGAGGAGCTGGAGACGAAGAAGGCCCGAGTAGTGTTTCAGGGAGCGGAGGGCGCTTATTCTCAGGCAGCCATGCAGCAGTACTTTGGAGAACAGATTCGGAGCTTTCATGTAGATACGTTCAGAGATGCCATGAGCGCCATAGACGAGGGAAGCGCGGACTTTGCGGTGTTGCCCATTGAAAATAGCACGGCGGGCATTGTCAGTGAGATATATGACTTGCTGGTGGAGTTTGAGAATTACATTGTAGGCGAACAGATCCTGCAGATCAATCACTGTCTGCTGGGCGTGCAGGGGGCAAAGATCGAGGATATCCGGACTGTCTACAGCCATCCTCAGTCGCTGATGCAGAGCAGCCGGTATCTGTCGGGACATGACTGGCGGCAGATCAGCATGCAGAATAATGCTTTTGCGGCCAGGAAGGTGGCGGATGAGCAGGACAGATCCCAGGCGGCCATAGCCAGCGAGCATGCGGCAGGCATCTACGGCCTGGAGATTCTGCAAAGGGGCATCAACGAGGAGGACAATTCCACTCGGTTCATCATTGTGTCCAATCAGAAGGTGTTCCGCAAGGATGCGGGGAAGGTCAGCATTTGCTTCGAACTGCCTCATCAGAGCGGTTCTCTGTATCATATGCTGTCCCATTTTATCTATAACAACCTGAACCTGTGTAAGATTGAGAGCAGGCCTATCGAGGACCGGAGCTGGGAGTATCGCTTTTTTATTGATTTTGAGGGTAATCTGGCGGACGGAGCCGTGAAGAACGCCCTGCGGGGACTTCGGGATGAGGCCAGAAATATGAAGATACTGGGGAATTATTAGATTGCAAGCTTGCTTGCAATATGCGAGGGGTGTAAATTATGAGGGAACAGGAGTTAATCGTATATCGCGGGCTGGAGGGAGAGAAGCTCCTCTATGATGTGACATGGCTCATGGAGCATTATGACGACGCATATTACAATCGAGAAGACTTGGCGGCGCTGATGTACCAGTGTATTCATGGCCTTATCGAGCAGGCCGGCAGTTATGGCTTCCACGGCAATCTATGGCACTGTTATCTGGCCAATCTGCTGGTAAACAATGAGAACAGCTACAGCTGTGGCTGTGAGCTCAGAGGGGAGATAGAGGGGACAATCAATCGGGCCGCGCTTCATGATATTGGTATTTTTAAGGAGTTCTATGATTATGATTTTACTCCTATGATGGATACATTGCGGGTGCCGGAGTGGGCGATGGTGGAGGAGTATATCAGCAGCAAGCGGGAGAGCAAGGTATACAATATGCGTATCTGTGCCCGTATCTGTGAGTTGGCGGAGCATTTCTGCCAGAATGCAACCGCGGAGGAGATGAAGGATACTCTGACCCAGTTCTACAGGGAGTACGGCGTGGGCAAATTCGGCCTGCACAAGTCGTTTCGAATCTATCATGACGAGCAGGGTCATGTCGAGATACGACCTATCCTGAATATAGCCCATGTCCACCTGAACGATCTGGTGGGCTATGAGCAGCCGAAGAGGAAGCTGGTGGACAATACGGAGGCGTTTGTGGCGGGGCGCAGGGCCAACAACTGCCTGCTCTTTGGCGACGCGGGAACAGGCAAATCCTCGTGCATCAAGGCCATCGCCAACGCCTACTATGACAGGGGGCTGCGGATCATCGAGATATACAGGCATCAGTTTCAGGACCTGCAGGAATGTATCAGCCAGATTAAGAACCGGAACTATAAATTCATCATCTACATGGATGATCTGAGCTTTGAGGAGCATGAGACGGAGTACAAATATCTGAAGGCCGTGATCGAGGGCGGCCTGGAGAAGAAGCCGGAGAATATCCTGATCTATGCAACCTCCAACCGGCGCCATCTGATTCGGGAGAACTACAGCGACAAGGAGGAGCTACGGCAGGACATGCATACGAGCGATACGGTCCAGGAGAAGCTCTCCCTGGTGTACCGCTTCGGCGTGACGATATACTTTGGCTCGCCAACTCCCAGAGAATTTCAGAATATAGTGCTTGCGCTGGCCGAGCGTCAGGGCGTGGAGATGAGTCGGGAGGAATTGCTGGCCGAAGCCAACAAATGGGAGCTGGCTCACAGCGGATTGTCAGGGCGGAGCGCACAGCAGTTTATTGATTATCTGCTTGGGCAGCAGTAATCGCGAAAGGAGAATGGATATGGCCGTAAAAACATTTGCAGCGATTGATGTGGGGAGCTTTGAGTTGTCCATGAAAATATTTGAATTCTCCGGTAAAAGTCAGGGACGGGTCATCGAACATATCCGTCAGAGGGTCGATCTGGGAACCGATACTTACGGCAGCGGCAAGATCAGTCATGACAAGATGGATGAATTGTGCAGGGTGTTGTCGGAATTTGCCCAAATCATGGATTCCTATAAGGTGACAAATTATCGCGCCTATGGCACCAGCGCCATCCGAGAGACCAAGAATACAGGGATTGTGCTGGATCAGATTCGTCAGCGCACTGGTATTAAGGTGGAGGTGCTCAGCAATTCCGAACAGCGTTTTCTGGATTACAAGGCTGTGGCTCTCAGGGGGGAGACTTTTCGCTCTGTGATCGAGGAGGGAACGGCCATCGTGGATATCGGCGGTGGCAGCATACAGATCTCTCTGTTTGACAACGATACGCTGGTGTCCACCCAGAATCTGCGCATCGGCGTGCTGAGGCTGCAGGAGCTGCTGCACCATATGAATACGCGCAGCAGCCAGAGGGAAGAGCTGATCGACGAGATTGTCAGCGCGCAGCTGGCGACCTATAAGAAGCTCTATTTGAAGGATCGGGAGATCAAAACCATTATAGTGGTGGACGATTATCTGTCCGTGTGGGTGGGCAAAAAAGCGGCCAGCGCGGGGCGGAAGAACGAGCTGGTGAATCTGGGGGATTACGAGCAGTTTGTCCAGCAGCTGCGCACCAGGCCCATGGTGGAGATCATCAGGATGCTGGATATACCGGAGGAGGCGGTTAATCTCACCTTTATCAGCGCCTGTATCATGAAACGCATTATGAAGCTGACGGGGGCGCAGCAGATCTGGGCGCCGGGAGTCACGCTCAGCGACGGAATGGCCTATGAATATGCCCAGCAGAATAAGCTCCTGCAGGGCGAGCATGATTTCAACCGCGATATTCTGGCCTGCGCCATGAATATCAGCAAGCGCTACCAGGGCAGCCGCAAGCGGGCGGAGACATTGGAAAATATAGCTCTCACGATCTTTGACAGCATGAAGAAGGTTCACGGTCTGGGCAAGCGGGAGCGGCTGTATCTGCAGTTGGCGGCGCTGCTCCATGATTGCGGCAAATACATCAGCATGGTGAATATCGGAGAGACCTCGTATCAGATTATCATGGCAACGGAGATGATCGGCCTGTCGCATCTGGAGAGAGAGACTGTGGCCAGCGTGGTGCGGTTCAATCACACGCCGTTCATCTACTTTAATCAGATGAGGTCGGCGGAGTCCGTTCTGACGGAGGAGGCCTATCTGACGATAGCGAAGCTGACAGCGATCCTGAGATTGGCCAACGCACTTGACAGGAGCCATAAGCAGAAGCTCAAGGAGGTCAAGGCGACGCTCAAGGAGGAGCAACTTGTGCTGATGGTGGAGACCCCTGAGGACATCACATTGGAGCGGGGAATCTTTGAAGACAGGGCGGATTTCTTCCAGGAGGTATTCAGCGTTCAGCCGATCCTCAAACAGAAGAAGCCCATGTGAGGATGGAGGTAATTATGGCAGAGACAGATTTTACGAATCCGAAATACTACAGCAACAGGGAGCTGAGCTGGATTCTGTTTAACCACAGGGTTCTCAGCGAAGCCAGAGATAAGGGTAATCCGCTGTTTGAGAGATTGAAATTCCTGAGTATCACCGCATCCAATCTGGATGAATTTTTCATGGTGCGGGTGGCGTCATTGAAGGATATGGTGAACGCGGGGTACAGCAAGAAGGATATTGCCGGAATGACGGCTCAGGAGCAGCTCGAGAAGATAGACACGGCGATTCACGACCTGGTTGGCCTGCAGTATTCCACCTACAATCGAAGCCTGTTGCCGCTGTTGGAGAAAAACGGACTGTCCGTAATCCGCCAGCATGAGCAGCTGTCGGCGGCAGAGGCGGATTACCTTGATCGGTATTTTGAGGAGAACATATATCCGGTGTTGACACCCATGGCGGTGGACTCCTCTCGGCCATTTCCGCTGATACGGAACAAATCCCTGAATATTGGCGCTCTGGTGGAAAAAAAGCACAAGCCGGAGGAGCTGGAGTTTGCCACAGTGCAGGTGCCCAGCGTACTGCCCAGGATCGTACAGCTACCCAGAGAGGTGGAGGAGGGGAAGGAAGGCCCGCTGAAGGTAATCCTGCTGGAGGAGGTCATAGAGCGGAATATCCATAAACTGTTTCTGAATTATAATGTGATCTGCGCCCATCCCTTCCGGATCATGCGCAATGCGGACTTGAGTATAGAGGAGGACGAGGCGGCAGATCTGCTCAAGGAGATAGAAAAGCAGCTGAAGAAGCGGCAGTGGGGTGAAGTGATCCGCCTGGAGGTGGAGAGCGATATCGACAAGAGACTGCTCAAAATCATCAAAAAGGAGCTGCATATGGGAGAGCGGAACCTGTATCTCATAGACGGGCCGCTGGATCTGACTTTCCTGATGAAAATGTATGCTCTTGAAGGATTTGAAAAGCTGAAGGCCCCCAGGCATGAACCTCAGCAGGTTCCTCAACTGCCAGCGGGATGCGATATTTTCGCGCAGATCAGGAAAGGAGATATTCTGCTTCACCATCCCTACCAGTCGTTTACGCCAGTGGTTGATTTCATCCGTCAGGCGGCCAGAGATCCACAGGTGTTGGCGATCAAACAGACTTTATACCGCGTCAGCGGTAACTCGCCGATCATCGCTGCGCTGGCTCAGGCTGCGGAGAACGGTAAACAGGTCTCAGTGTTGGTGGAACTGAAGGCGCGTTTTGACGAGGAAAACAATATTGTGTGGGCCAAGATGCTGGAGAAGGCAGGCTGTCATGTGATCTATGGGCTGGTAGGGCTGAAAACGCACAGCAAGATCACGCTGGTGGTGCGCAGGGAGGAGGACGGGATCTGTCGCTATGTCCATCTGGGAACTGGCAATTACAATGACGCCACAGCCAAGCTGTACACGGATGTGGGGCTGCTGACCTGCAGCGAGATGATCGGGGAGGACGCCACGGCCGTGTTCAATATGCTCAGCGGTTATTCGGAACCGCTGGGTTGGAACAGGCTTTCCCTGGCGCCGCTGTGGTTGAAGGACAGGTTCCTGTATCTGATCCGCAGGGAGGCGGATCATGCGAGAGCCGGCAAGGAAGCGCATATTATCGCAAAGATGAATTCCCTGTGCGACAGGGATGTGATCGCGGCGCTGTACGAGGCCAGCTGCGCCAAGGTTAAGATTGATCTGATCGTCAGAGGAATCTGTTGCCTTCAGACGGGTATACCTGGAGTCAGTGAGAATATTTCGGTGCGGTCTATTGTGGGAAATTTTCTGGAACACAGCAGGATTTTTTACTTCCGCAACGGAGATAACGAGGAGTATTACTGCGGCAGCGCGGACTGGATGCCACGCAATCTGGAGCGCAGGGTGGAAATCCTGTTCCCAGTGGAGGAGCCCGCGCTCAGACGGCAGCTGGCAGATATCCTGCGCACGCAGCTCAGGGACAATGTGAAGGCACATGTGCTGCAGCCGGACGGTGTCTATGTCAAGGTGGACCGGAGAGGCAAGGAGCGCATAAGCTCGCAGGAATATTTCAGCAGGGTGGCGAGGCGGGAAGCCAGGGAAGCGGGGCGAGAGCCGGTCAGCGAGGGCCGGAGATTCGTGCCGGAGACGCATCGTTAGCCATTCTGTGTGGAGAGGGCCGGAGCAGGGATTATTTTCAAAAAAAGGATTGACAAAACATATTGTATGGCGTATAGTATGTTTAAGCCAATATTATATGCTATATAATATTATATAGACATGCAGAATATGTTTATAGAGGTGGTCTTAGGACACATGCTGCAGGGAGGATGTACATGAGAATCGTATTGGCGTCAGGTTCTCCCAGACGAAGGGAGCTTCTGGCAGGGCTGGGACTGGAGTACACGGTGCTGGTCAGCGGAGTGGAGGAGCATGTCACGAAGCGGGAACCTGCCGAGGTAGTGGAGGAGTTATCCGCGCAGAAGGCATATGACGTATTTCAGAGTCTGATTTCCGAGACATCTGGCGAGAAGCTGTCGCCTGGGGACGAACGGGAGGATATCCTGGTGATCGGGGCGGACACTATCGTGGCGGTGGACGGAGAGATACTGGGGAAGCCCGCGGATGAGAAGGAGGCGGCGCAGATGCTGGAGCGGCTGTCCGGCAGACGGCATCAGGTATATACAGGGGTGACGCTGCATGGCAACCGCCAGGGAGAGATTCTCAGACATACTTTTTACGAGTGTACCCAGGTAGAGTTTTATCCTATGACAGAGGAGGAGATCCTCTGGTATATTTCCACAGGAGAACCGATGGATAAGGCGGGAGCCTATGGGATACAGGGGATGGGAGGCCGTTTTGTGAGGGCGATTGAGGGCGACTACAACAATGTGGTAGGACTGCCTGTCGCCAGGCTGTATCAGGAACTCAAGGCGATGCATATTATATAGAATATTCCTTGTAAATACTTGACGGTGGGCATCAAAGGCGATATGATAGGGAAAAAGCATACTTCTTTTACTCACGTTGATCAAGAGGAGGATATATATTATGCATGAGTACGATGATGCGGTATTGCAGTGCTTCCTGGATAATCAGTTGCAGTTGTTTCCTGAGAAGGTGGTGGAAAGTCTGGAGGAAGCGGAGGACTTTCTGGAGGAATGCATGGCTGTCGTGGTGGACAGCAGAGAAGAGGTGTTGAATTTCTTTGAGGAGGAGGGGCTTGATCTTGAAGGAGCCGATGAGGACGAGATTCTGGAAGCGGATGAGGTGTTCGATATCGGCGACGGAAGGTACCTTATTATAGAGGGGTAGGATTTCAAAAAAGGAGGAAGAAAGTATGGATTTTCTGAACAAGGTAGGCAACACGATCAGCAGCAAGAGCAAGGATGTGACCAAGAAAGCAAAGGAGCTGGCGGAGATCGCCAAGCTGACAGGCAAGATCGTTGAGAAAGAGGAAGCGGTTAAGAGCGCATACATCGATCTGGGCAAGTATGTGTATGAGAGCCAGAAGGAGGACGCGCCGGAGGAGGTGGCGGAGAAGTTCGCCGTGATCGATGCCGCAGTGGAGGAGATCGAGCAGTTGAAGAGAGAGGTTCGCAAGCTTAAGGGCAGACAGGAATGTCCGGATTGCGGCAAGGAAGTGGAATATGCTGCAGCATTCTGCAAATACTGTGGCGCCAAGCTGCCTGAGCCTGAGCCTGAAGAAGTGGTGGAAGAGGGCGAGGTCACGGAAGTGACTGAGGAGACAGTGGAAGAGGCAGCCGAGGCTGCTGAACCTGTCAAGGAAGCTGAGACAGAGGAAATCTAGAGTATAGTGAGTAAAATGCTCCAGATTACACGCTACTGGACAAAATGTGCGTTGAAGCGCATGCGGTTATGGCGTTATAAAAGTATCAGCACGAAGGGACTCCCCAATGCGTGTCATTGGGCGGGTCCCTTTTTCCATGCCTGTCGGATCTGTGTAAGCACCTCCTCCGGCACGAAGAGGCTACCGTAGCCGGTTCCCAGCTCCAGGCCGGGCTTGTTGGCTCCGTGGAAGTCTGAACCACCGCTGATCAGCAGGTCGTATTTCTGAGCCAGACGGCGGACCTGTCGCTCGTCACAGGCGTGATATGTGCTGTAGAGGGCTTCGATGCCCATGAGCCCCGCGTCTTTCAATTCACCAACCAGAGTATCCAATCTCGCGTCGCTCATCCCATAGAGAATGGGATGGGCCAGGATGGGAAAGCCGCCTGCATCCAGAATCAGTGAGACGGCCTGAGCAGGGGTTATCTTTTCGCGGGGGATGTAACAGGGACAATGATCGCCGATATATCGTTCAAAGGCCTCAGTCATACTCTTGACATAGCCGTGCTCCAGCATATATTTTGCATAGTGTGCGCGGGTGATTACAGCGCCGGGATGAGCATTGCATAGACTCTCGTAGGAGATGTCTATGCCCTCCTCCTGTAACAGCGAACACATCTTACGATTGCGGGTGTCCCGTGAGGCCACAAAATCCTGTAGATAATCCTGAAAACGGGGATCGCGGAATTCGATAAACAGGCCGACGATGTGAATATCCCGCCCCTGGTACTCGCTGGAGAGCTCGATACCGGGAATTACCTCGGGAACGCTGTCGGCATCGGTCTGACTGTGCAGTTGACAGGCATAATGGATGGCCTCATCTAAGCCGTCCACGGTGTCGTGATCTGTCAGCGCAAAAGCGGTAAGCCCTTTCTCTCTGGCATAATCCACCAGCTGGGTGGGGGTGAGGGTTCCGTCGGAACGGGTGGAATGTACATGTAAGTCTACCATGTGTTTCCCTTTCTATAAGAGTGGAGAAGTTACACTTCGTCATCCTCGCGATTGGCAGTGAAGACGGTACGCTTTCTGGCCATCTCATCGCTGGCCAGATACTCGTCATAGGTGGTGATCTTGTCAATCAGCTGGCCGCTGGGCAGGATCTCCATGATCCGGTTGGCCGTGGTCTGCACGAACTGGTGATCGTGGCAGGAGAACAGCACTACGCCGGGGAACTTGATCACACCGTTGTTCAGGGCCGTGATGGATTCCATGTCCAGGTGGTTGGTCGGCTCGTCAAAAATCAGGCAATTGGAGCCGCTGATCATCATCTTTGACAACAGGCAGCGGACTTTCTCGCCGCCGGACAGTATTTTAACCTTCTTGACACCGTCCTCGCCCGCGAAGAGCATACGTCCCAGAAAGCCTCTCACATAGGTCACGTCCTTCACGGGGGAGTAGCCCGTGAGCCAGTCCACGATCGTCAGGTCATTGTCAAACTCATCCGTGTTGTCCTTGGGAAAATAGGCCTGGGAGGTGGTTACGCCCCACTTGTAGCTGCCCTCGTCCGGCTCCAGCTCGCCGGCCAGGATCTGAAACAGAGTGGTCTTGGCGATTTCGTTGCCGCCCACAAAGGCGATCTTGTCCTCATGTCCCACGATGAAGGAGATGTCGTCCAGCACCTTTTCCCCGTTGACAGTCTTGGACAAATGCTCTACGCTCAGAACCTCGTTGCCGATCTCCCTGTCCGGACGGAAATCGATATAGGGATATTTTCTGCTGGAGGGCTTGATCTCATCCAACTCGATCTTCTCCAGGGCCCTCTTGCGGGAGGTGGCCTGCTTGGACTTGCTGGCGTTGGCGGAGAAACGGGAGATAAACTCCTGCAGCTCCTTGATCTTTTCCTCCTTCTTCTTGTTGGCTTCTTTCATCTGCTTGATCAATAGCTGGCTGGACTCGTACCAGAAGTCGTAGTTTCCGGCGTATAGCTGAATCTTGCCGTAGTCGATATCGGCGGTGTGGGTGCAGACTTTGTTGAGGAAGTAACGGTCGTGGGACACCACGATCACCGTGTTCTCAAAATTGATCAGAAATTCTTCCAGCCAGGCGATGGCGTCCAGATCGAGATGGTTGGTTGGCTCGTCCAGCAGCAGGATATCGGGGTTGCCAAACAGTGCCTTGGCCAGCAGCACCTTGACCTTGATATTGCTCTCCAGATTCTTCATCAGGGCGTAGTGGTGCTCCGTGTCGATGCCCAGGCCGTTGAGCAGCATGGCGGCGTTAGACTCCGCCTCCCATCCGTCCATCTCGGCGAATTCCGCCTCCAGCTCGCTGGCGCGGATGCCGTCCTCGTCGGAGAAATCCTCCTTGGCATAGATGGCGTCCTTCTCCTTCATGATCTGATACAGGCGCTCATTCCCCATGATAACGGTGTCCATAACCACATATTCGTCATATTTAAAATGATCCTGTTCCAGCACGGACAAGCGCTGGCCGGGGGTGACGACGATATCTCCGTTGGTGGTATCCAGAGCGCCCGAAAGTATTTTTAAAAAAGTGGATTTACCGGCGCCATTGGCCCCGATGAGACCGTAGCAGTTGCCCTCGGTAAATTTGATATTTACATCCTCGAACAGGGCCTTTTTGCCCACGCGATAGGTTACGTTGTTTGCACTAATCATATTTTATACCTTTCTCTTTATATATAGTTGGTATGACAGTTGGAACTTCCTTTCTATTGTACTGGAATTTCTGGAAAATGCAAGGGAAAATGCTATTTTTTTATGATGGCTTGCATTGAGGTCTGGGTAATCCTTCCACTTTTGGTAATTTTATACAAAAATATTGCGGATACAGCCCGAAATTTTTAGATATTATAGACGAAAGTATTTGAAATAATGAAGAATAATTTTAAATGCCTTGATATTTTTTTGTTCAATTGATAAAATAAAAATTATAAGTGCGGGATACTTTTTCCTCGGATAATTTCCGAGCGAGATGAGACCTGCCTTCGCGATCATCTGATCATTTTTATGATCTGATCAATTTTATGAAAAGGGAGAAGAAGAATATGAAGAAATGGGTTTATTCGTTTGCAGAAGGCGACATGACCATGCGCAATCTTCTGGGCGGCAAGGGCGCTAACCTGGCTGAGATGACGAGCATAGGTCTTCCCGTTCCGCAGGGCTTTACGATTACGACAGAGGCCTGTACTCAGTATTACGAGGACGGTCGTAGGATCAACGATGAGATCATGGCGCAGGTCATGGACGGCGTGGCGGAGATGGAGAAAATCAATGGCAAGAAGTTCGGCGATCTGCAGAATCCCCTGCTGGTTTCTGTCCGCTCCGGAGCGCGGGCGTCCATGCCTGGTATGATGGATACCATTCTGAATCTCGGCTTGAATGATGATGTGGTTAAGGCGATGATTGCAGGTAATCCCGATCCTGCTTTCGAGCGCTTTGTATATGATTCCTACAGGCGTTTTATCCAGATGTTCTCGGATGTCGTCATGGAGGTGGGCAAGAAGTATTTTGAGCAGTTGATTGACAAGATGAAAGAGGAGAAGGGCGTGCACTTTGATGTCGATCTGACGGCCGCCGATCTGAAGACTCTGGCGGAGCAGTTCAAGGCGGAATACAAGAATCAGCTTGGCAAGGATTTCCCCTCCGACCCCGTGGAGCAGTTGAAGCTCGCCATCGAAGCGGTGTTCCGCTCCTGGGACAACCCCCGCGCCAATGTGTACCGCCGCGACAATGATATTCCCTATTCCTGGGGTACTGCGGTCAATGTTATGCCCATGGTATTTGGCAATCTGAACGATCAGTCCGGCACGGGCGTTGCCTTTACCCGTGATCCGGCCACCGGCGAGAAGAAGCTGATGGGAGAGTTCCTGAAGAACGCTCAGGGCGAGGACGTGGTTGCGGGTGTCCGCACACCGATGCCGATCGCACAGATGGAGCAGGAGTTCCCCGCGGCATATGCGGAGTTTATCAAGGTATGTGAGACTCTGGAGAATCACTACCATGACATGCAGGATATGGAGTTCACAGTTGAGAATCAGAAGCTGTACATGCTGCAGTGCCGCAACGGTAAGAGGACTGCGCAGGCGGCTCTGCAGATCGCCTGTGACCTGGTGGACGAGGGCCACAAGACAGAGGCCGAGGCTGTGGCGATGATTGATCCCCGCAATCTGGACACGCTGCTTCATCCCCAGTTTGACGCGGCAGCTCTGAAGGCGGCTACCCCCGTCGGCAAGGGTCTGGGAGCGTCTCCCGGCGCTGCCTGCGGTAAAATCGTATTTACAGCGGAGGATGCGGAGGCCTGGAACGCAAGGGGCGAGAAGGTAGTTCTGGTTCGTCTGGAGACTTCTCCTGAGGATATCACCGGTATGAAGGTCGCTCAGGGTATCCTGACCGTGCGCGGAGGCATGACCTCCCATGCGGCTGTGGTGGCTCGCGGAATGGGCACCTGCTGTGTATCCGGCTGTGGCGAGATGATCATGGATGAGGAGAACAAGAAATTTACTCTCGCCGGCAAGGAGTTCCATGAGGGAGACTATATCTCCATCGACGGAACGACCGGCAATATCTATGACGGAGAGATCAAGACAGTAGACGCGAAGATCGCCGGCACTTTTGGCCGTGTTATGGCTTGGGCGGACAAATACAGGAAGCTGAAGGTACGCACCAACGCGGATACTCCCGCGGACGCGAGAAAGGCCAGAGAGCTGGGCGCCGAGGGCATCGGCCTCTGCCGTACCGAGCATATGTTCTTTGAGGAGGACAGGATCGCTGCATTCCGCGAGATGATCTGTTCCGACACTGCGGAGGAGAGGGAGGCGGCTCTGGAGAAGATCCTGCCTTACCAGCAGAGCGACTTTGAGGCGCTGTACGAGGCCCTGGAGGGCAATCCGGTTACAATCCGTTTCCTAGATCCGCCTCTGCATGAGTTTGTCCCCACCGAGGAAGCCGACATTAAGAAGCTGGCTTGGACACAGGGCAGGACAGTCACGGACATCAAGGCCTTTATCGCCTCTCTGCATGAGTTTAATCCGATGATGGGACACAGAGGCGCCCGCCTTGCGGTCACCTATCCTGAGATCGCCAGAATGCAGACCAAGGCTGTGATCCGCGCAGCAATTAATGTAAAGAAGGCACATCCCGACTGGAATGTGAAGCCTGAGATCATGATTCCTCTGATCTGTGAGGTGAAGGAGCTCAAGTTCGTCAAGAAGGTGGTTGTGGAAACGGCTGATGCGGAGATCAAGGCCGCAGGTGTCAAGCTTGCCTACGAAGTGGGCACGATGATTGAGATTCCCAGAGCAGCGCTGACGGCTGATGAGATCGCTAAGGAAGCCGATTTCTTCTGCTTTGGCACCAACGATCTGACCCAGATGACCTTTGGCTTCTCGCGCGATGATGCCGGTAAGTTCCTGAATGCCTACTATGACACAAAGATTCTGGAGAATGATCCCTTCGCCAAGCTGGACCAGATCGGCGTAGGCAAGCTGATGGAGATGTCCATCAAGCTGGGCAAGCCTGTGAATCCGAAGATTCATGTAGGCATCTGTGGCGAGCACGGCGGTGACCCTTCCTCCGTTGAGTTCTGCCATAAGATTGGTCTGGATTATGTGTCCTGCTCACCGTTCAGAGTGCCGATAGCGAGGCTCGCGGCGGCGCAGGCGGCGATTGCGAATCCGTAATATATTCTAAGAATTGCTTTTGCTGATATACCGGAAAGCCATGGAAGAAAAAAGCCCTGTCATCTATGCTTGGTGGCAGGGCTTTTTTGGACAGCGACAGGGCATTAGCAGTCCGGAAAAGGGGATGTAGAGAAGTGGAATTTCACGGAATAAAATTAATCCATATTGATCTGCTTGGGCTTAGTCAAATATATCTTAGCTCTAAAAAAATTGCATCTGTAGCAGAATGGTTTAACCCACAAAACATGGATCACTTTCAACCTCTGGCAGTTCACGATTTTGGAAACAAAACATATACGCTTGTGGATGGACATACAAGGGCATATGTTGCTTATAGAAATGGTGTTTCAGTCTTGCCTGTATTCTACGATAATGACGATATGGTTACGAACCGGATTGGGAAGATGCTATATCAAGCGGACCTTGATTGGTGCAAAAGATTTAAATTATCTCATATTAAGCAACTGGAAAACCGTATACTCGATCAAAGAGCATATCAGAAATTGTGGATAGAACGGTGCGATAGAAGCTATGACCTGATCACGCAAACTTCTCACAAGGAACGGATGCAACTACAAAATTTGGTTCCGGATTTATTTTTATATGGAGCGTCTGAAGATCTGTCGGAATTATTTTTTGAGAATGAAGCGGGTGATTTGTTCTTATATAAAGATAACGTTCTCAGACCAGAAAACGTATTATAGACAAAACGGAGACAACATAAGTACTCATTTTCCTGTGCGATATGGGCAATCGCTTCCTTTATTCCGCTAAGACTGTTTGCGCAAATGATTAAAATATCCTTTAGCCCTCGGTTTTCAGCTTGTTTAGCGCGGACAGCCAGTATTTGGAGCTTTCGTTCTCCCCAACACTGATGGGGAGCAGCATCTCGATCTCCATGGAGTCATAATAATAACCAAGATGCTCATCCATCTTGGCTTACATTTCCTTGATGGTGCCGCCGAGAAGGTCCTTGAGGGCGTTCGGGATGTCTTCAAGGATTGGATGTCGTATTCTTCCAAGAGCTGGTGGGTGATGTTGCGTTTTTCTTCCGTCATCTGTACTCTGTGTACAGGTTTCTTTTCTTTTACCATAATATAAGACTATATGCGCTCCTGTAGTAAGCTCTCTGTTTTATGGATATCACATATTGGTGGAAAAGAAACCGCATAAATGATATAATCAGACTGGCAATAAAATAGAACGCTTTATGAGGGAACAGTTTTGCATGAAGACTAAAATGAGATATCACCCATTGACGGCAACTCCTTTCAAGCGCAATTCTGCCTATAAGGAAATAGGACCATGTCAGGCATTGCAGCCGTACATCAGATGCTTTTGGGGAGGGGAGTATGATTGCTCATCTGACACAGGAACGGATGAATCCTCTGAAATAGTGATTCCAGATACTTGTGTTGATATTATCTATCGTATAAATGATGTGGGAAATATTGTTACTTCCGATTATGTTGGAATCAATGACAGGGCTTTTCTTTCTCACAAAAGTCAAAAAGCAGGATATAAGATATCTGTGTTTGCGATTCGCTTTTATGCGTGGACAGCTTATGTCTTTTCCGAGGACTCATTCGCCGGAACAGTAAATGGAAGATATGACGTCAGGGAAAGGTATAGCTGGCTGGACAGAGAATTGCGTGGCCGTCTGACAAAACCAGAAAATCTGACGGATCTGATTCGATTGACAGAATCTCTTCTTTTGAAAAAACTGGAGACTGCTAGAATCAATAAGCTGGTAGACGGAGTGATGAACGATATTCTTTTGCATCAGGGGGCGTTAGAGATCAATCAGTTATCAAAGAAGAATTTCATAAGCAGCAGGCAGATGGAAAGGCTGTTTTGTGAATATGTTGGAATGGCTCCTAAGAAATTGAGTAATCTGGTGCGTTACCAGTATTTGTGGAAAGATATTGTAAGCCATAACAATCTTGATATTGCGTCGGCGGTTTCTAAATATGGGTATACGGATTTGCCGCATATGATGCGGGAGTTCAAACGCTATCATTCCATGAATATTCGGGAAGCCAGGGAAATGGCTTTACGGTAAAAAGTTGGAATATTTTGTGTGTGGGAACTTTCCCCAAAGAGAGAATAGTTGCCGAGAATATGAAGATGTCGGAAATATACAATACAAACATTCCTGTAAGTTGTATAATTAAAGAGATATTTTTATTGTATGGACAAAACGGCATGCCATATTTATTTAATTTTTATTACGCAAAGGAGGCATTTACATGAACACAAAAGAAACCATTTTGGCCCGCGCTGCTGAAATCATTGCGCAGCGTACCGTGCGTCAGGACAAGGACAGCTATGGCACACTCATCACCATTGATCCGGACGGTTCTCCTGTGCCTACGACTATCAGCCCCTCCCGCAGCGAGGGAATAAACTGGATTACCTTCTGCACGGGGCGGGGCGCGTCTAGCGCTGTGCGCATAGCTCAGGACAACAAGGCCGCTGTGTGTCTGAATTCATCAACCTATCACATTTCTCTCACCGGTACGGCCGAGGTCTGCACCGATCCGGAAACCTGTCGAGAGATGTGGTACGAGGGTCTGGCGAATCATTTTTCCGGCCCCGATGATCCTAATCTCTGTGTGATTCGATTCACGACCGAGCGTTACAGTCTGCTTATAGACTGGGAATCACTGAAAGGGGTAATATAACATTAACGATGATACATAATTATTCGAATCAATGGAGGTGATAAGTATGCTTTTAATACCAACTTTACATTGTGGCGGCCGTTGTGCAGAGGTGATTGAGTTATATAAAAAGGCGTTTCATTTGGAAGTTGATTGGCAGGGGAAAGATGAGAAAACGAACCTGATCTATCATACAGAGGCAAGAATTGGAAATCAAAGAATCCGGCTGTCTGATGGCGGCGTTGGAAAGGAAATTCAGGCGGATTCACTGTTTTTTGCTGTAGATTTTGATACGGTTGCCGAAGCCACGAAAGCTTTCGACATATTAAAAGAGAGGGGAACCGTATTGGAAAAACCTCATAAAACAGATTTTGCAATTTGTATGAGTGCAGTAAAAGACAAATTTGGATTTAAGTGGTTCTTAATGGTTGAACATTCCGAAAGTTAAATAACGTTCCCTTTATGCCTGCCACACATTATTGCAAAATTATTAAAACAAATAAATTTAGAGAATTGTAGATTTCTCTCCTGTCCCTGATGATATATGATATTTGCAGGTTAACCATAAGTTAGGGAATTTATGTTTTATCCCATCCGCTTAATCAATCAGGCTGTTTTTGATTTTGATATGAGAAACAGAGCTATCAGGGCATATGAAGCCTTTACAGTCGATAATACATTTTGAAAGCTTAACGAAAAATTATAGATTGGAGGACTGAAACTATGAATTTTCAAGAACTAGCTGCTAAAAGGTATTCTGCGCGAGGTTTTAAACAGACGCCAATCTCCAAAGAGGTGATAGGTCAAATTCTGATGGCGGGGAATGCTGCGCCGACCGCCCATAATAACCAGCCGCAGGAGATAATTGTGGTTCAGTCATCCAAAGGGCTTGAAACTTTGAAAAAATGTACCGAGTGCCACTATAACGCGCCACTTGCGTTTATTGTATGCTATAATAAAGAAAAATATTGGAAGCGAGATTATGATAATAAACACAGCGGTGATATTGATGCAAGTATTGTTGCAACACATATGATGCTGGAAGCGACGGATTTGGGCATCGGCTCTACGTGGATCATGTATTTTATTCCAGAAGCAATTCGGGTGGAGTTTGAACTGCCTGACAACGTGGAACCCGTTGCCATCCTGATTATGGGATATACGGACGCGGAACCTTCGGAGGCACATTTCAAACGCCGGGATTTAAACGAATATGTGTCTTACCGCTAGGCGGCAATGCAATGATGAAAGGAAGGAGAAAAAAAGTGCAGATTGTACCTACGCTCAATTTTGGAGGGAATTGCCGGGAAGCAATTCAAATGTATGAAAAGGCATTTAATGGAAAGATTGGTTGTATGATTACATACGGAGAAGCGAATGACCCTGCATATATTCCGTTGCTTAAGGACAATCAAAAAGATTATATATACCACTCGGAGCTTGTATTGGATAATCAAAGAATTATCATGAGTGACCATGTGGATATTGAATTTCAAACGTGCTATTCCAATTTTCTCACTATTATGTACGATACAAAAGAAGAAGTACAAAGAGCATACGAAATTATGAAAGAAGGAAGTAAGACAATATATCAACTGGAAGCAACGCCTTACAGTTCCTGCAGGGTTGTTTTTGTTGACAGGTTTGGAATTCGTTGGGGAATTATGACCGAGCAAACGGAGCGATGAATGGAAACGCTTTTCAGAGGAGGCTGAACAGGTGAAAAGTTTAGAAATTATTTTGAGTGTGTTCTAACGCTGGAGACAGAGCGTATTATGCTGATCCCGTTTACAAGGGAAGATATGGATTTTGTTTCAAGTATAGTTGAAGGTAAAGCAGGAACAGGACCGTTTGTTCAATACTGACTGAGAAAAGAAATCACAGGCAATATCACAGTGCAGGAAGAAGAGTCATTCTTACATGAAATATATAAACTTCCCTATATGCTGTTACTTCA
Source organism: bacterium (assembly GCA_023663725.1). Taxonomy (GTDB): domain Bacteria; phylum Bacillota; class Clostridia; order Lachnospirales; family Lachnospiraceae; genus Acetatifactor. Next base: position 78,666 of record JAMPGX010000002.1, read on the forward strand.
GAAATATACGAAACCAATACATTTGAGATTATAAAAGTACCTTCGCTGTTTATTGCTTTAGAGATGGTAAGAACAAATCAAATACCGTACTTGTAATTTAAGGGAAAGTACATCATAAGAAATACAAGTGGAACAGATTATATAATACAAGGAGAAAGAAATATGATTACAGAAACTTTTGACAATCAATCCCCGGCAATCATCAATCCACAGATGAAGGAGAATGCGCCGCAGGTGGATGCGTGTATTCTGACCTTCTCCCATGTGATAGAAAAGTTTGTTCTGGATAATTATGACTGTAGGCAGATCGCATCCTTCTGGTTTGCAACGGGCAATACGCCGGTGTATTGCATTGAATACAAGGGAAAGAAATTTGCGTTTTATAAAACTTATGTAGGGGCACCCGCCTGTGTGGGCACGGTGGAAGATACGTTGTCGGAAATAAAGACAGACAAGTATGTTGTATTTGGCGGCGCGGGCTGTCTAAATAAGGATATTGCCCATGGAAAAGTCATGATACCCACGCAGGCATATCGAGATGAGGGAACTTCCTACCATTATGCGCCTGCCTCTGACTATGTCACGGTCAGGAATGCGGAAATTGTTGCCGCTTTTATGGAGGAAAACGGGATTCCTTATGTGAAAGGAAAAACATGGACCACTGATTCTTTCTATAGGGAAACGGTCAATAACTTTGAGAAGCATAAAGCGGACGGTTGCATCTCAGTAGAAATGGAATGCGCCGCTTTGCAGGCAATGTGTGATTTCAGGGGGTTGAATTTGTACACATTTTTTACAAGCGGCGATCTGCTTGATGCCCCCAAATGGGATACAAGGCGGAAAGAAGGACAGACCCAGGGCACTCAGCACGATGCGGGCCATTTTGATATTGCGTTGGAATTGGCGCGGTATGTTGTGGGATGATGGAAAAGACTCTCGGGATTGCTTTCAGAGCGCTGGAACTGCTGGTGGTGGCTGGTGAAAGCGGCGACAGGGGATCACACAGATTAGCCGAATTATGAACGTGGGTGATATTCACAGCCTTCCAGGGTATTTTAGCGAGGTATCAAAATGAAAAAAGAAATATGGTAAACAGAAAAGAAAAAGGGAAGGAGGTAGGTGAGAAACAGGTGGAAATGTTTGCTGATGCAATAGAAGCGTCTGCCAATGACCGCCAGTACCTTAACAGTGATAATCCAAAGCTCGGAGAGGATAATCTGGTTCAGGAACTCTCCGGGTTTTCCTGTCCAAAAAATTGAGATATTGAAAACTATTCCTTAATAAGTATGGCATTGGTTGAATGTTTTGCCATATCATTAAAACCTCTGACGGTTCGTGGTGAAAGGGTAAGCAATTCAATAAAAAGGAAAATTATGTGTGTCAGTGATTTTGACAGCCGGACACAGACATATACCATGTCAGCATACCTGATTGCACAGCTTGGCAAAAATTACGCAGATGGCAGGAATAAGGAAATTACGGGTGCGGAGCTTCTTGAACTGGCTTGGAGCGTTATTGAGGATATGCAGTATAAGGGAGGCGGAATGGTGGTGTTTTTGGAGGCAAATAATGAGGAAAAACTGCTGTCATTTTATCGGGACAATAAATTCCGGCAGTTTGACACCAGACTGACAGCATCAAAAGAAACAGAACCGCATGAGCTGGTACAGCTTTTAAGGCTGCTCTGATTAAAATTGAATAGCAACAGTAACTTTAGGTGCATGGTATAGAAAAATCAATATCCATGCACCTTTTAATTTTGGGGGATATCGTCCTGTAACTATTCAGAACGGTATTTATGCGCAGAACAAGGGAAATGTACGAAGAGGGGCTTTTGATTCTGAGAATGATTGTGAAAACAGAGCCGATGACAATTATAGCCATTACAAACATGGTTGCGCAGGAAGGGGCGGCAGCAGTAAACGGTTGTCATTGTTTGGACACCTCATCCCCCTCCGCTCTAAACCATTCTCAGTCGTTGAATGTTCCTCGATCTTGGTGATAATTCGGATAGCTCTTGCGATTCGCGGTATTTGGTAAATCCATTTGTTTAAGGGTACGGATATGGTGGTGAAATTAATTTTTTAAAGATCAGATAATTGCCTTGACAACCGCCTCATAATGTATTATGCTGTACTTGCATATATAATACAGTAAAATACAGAAGGGAGGTGACGGTTTGGAGATTGTTGTAAGTAATAAGGCAAGTCGTCCTCTGTATGAGCAGATTGTGTCACAGATAAAAATGCAGATTATGAGCGGTGAACTGAGGGCTGGGGAAGCGCTTCCCTCTATCCGCTCCCTTGCAAAATCGCTGCAGATCAGTGTTTTGACCGTGCAGAAGGCATATGACATCCTGCAGGAAGATGGCTTTATTGAAACGACAGCAGGGAAAGGCTGCTATGTATCTGTGAGGAATCAGGACTTTTATTTGGAAGAACAGCAAAAAAAGATAGAGGGCTGTTTCAATGATGCGATAGAAATTGCGCGTATGAGCGGAATACCGCTTGATAAACTAATTAGCTTATTAACATTATTGTACGAGGAGGATTAGCGATGACAAATGCTTTCATGGTATCAGGGCTTACCAAAACTTATCAGGATTTTGTTTTGGATCATGTCTCGTTTACCGTTCCCAGTGGGTCCATTGTTGGACTGATTGGAGAAAACGGCGCAGGAAAAAGCACAACCATCAATGCAGCTTTAGGGCTGATTCAAAAGGAAGACGGCGTTGTATCCATTTTGGACAGCGAGGAACTGGACGGGGATGTCAAAGAACAGATCGGCGTCGTGTTTGATGGCAGCAATTACCCGGAAATCCTTTCTCCCCGGAAATTGAACCGGGTTATGAAAAACATTTACAGGACATGGGACGAACAGGCTTATCTGCGTCTGCTGAAACAGTTTTCCCTGCCGGCGGACAAGAAGATCAAACAGTTTTCAAAAGGAATGAAGATGAAGCTGGCAATCTCCGTTGCATTTTCCCATCATTCCAGGCTGTTGGTTCTGGACGAAGCCACCAGCGGCTTAGACCCGGTTGTCCGGGATGATATTCTGGATATGCTTTTAGATTTCGTGCAGGACGAAGAACATTCCATTTTGGTGTCTTCCCACATTACCAGTGACTTAGAGAAGATTGCCGATTATATCGTGTTTATCCATGAAGGGAAAGTGGTTTTTGAGAAACCCAAAGACGAACTGACCGAACGGTATGGCATCATCAAGTGCGGTGCGGCGCAGTTTGACGCGCTGGATAAATCCGATATCATCTCGTACCGTAAAATGGACTATGAATGGCAGATACTGGTTTCAGACCGGGAGAGAATGCAGAAAAAATATCCGAAAGCCTTGGTTGTCCCGGCAACGATTGATGAAATTATGCTTCTTTATGTAAAGGGGGAAAAGTGATGAAAGGCGTTTTGGTGAAAGATCTCTATATTGCCAGGAGCAATATCCTCGTAGCTATCGTCAGCCTAGTTGTTCTAGGCTTTGGGCTATCTTTTTTGCTGGAAACCAGCGCACTTCTGGTTCTGGCTCCGGTTGCCGCCACGACAGCGGTCTTTATCAGCATTACCAGTGACGCGGCTTCCAAATGGAACAAAAATGTCATTACCATGCCGGTATCGAGAAACCAGATCATTGGTGAGAAATTTCTGTTTTATATCCTGCTTGCCGTGTTGGGAATGCTGACAGCGCTGGTACCCTGCGCCGTCCTTGCCTGTTTCGGTATGGATATCATGCTTCACTCGCTGTTACTGTACGGCTCTATCGGAATGAGCGCTACCCTGCTTGCAGGCGGCATCAGCCTGCCGTGTGCATATCTGTTTGACCCGGAGAAATCGCAGATTGTCTTTATGATGTCATTTATGGCGTCAACAGGGATTATTACGGGGCTTGTTCTTCTTATCAATTTGCTTTTTCCTGTAAAGGAGAATATCCTTCTGGCTTTCCATATTGTATTTATCATTTCTGTTATATGGTTTTTTATCTCATACCGGATTGCGGTAAAGGTATATCGGAAACGGGATATTAGTTGACGAATATGGGATGAAAGAGGCGGGGTGCAGACGAATGACTGTCTGCACCCCCGAAAAGATTTATGGGAAAGTTGCCCGCTGTAACATTTCGCGGACATTTGCTTGTTATACTATGTAAAAAAGCAGAGGAGTGTGGATATGAAAAAGATCTTGCTGGTAGAGGATGACGACCTTTTAAATAAAACGCTGACTTACAACCTGATCTCTGAGGGTTATGATACCGTATCAGCTCTGAATGCCGGCACAGCCGCCGAGTTATTGGCGCAGACGGAATATGACCTGGTACTTCTGGACATTAACCTGCCGGATGGCAACGGCTATGACCTGTGCAAACTCATAAAGCCGGAGAACCCTGACACGCTGGTAATCTTCCTGACGGCCAACGACCAGGAGAGCGACCAGATCCGGGGGTATGAAGTGGGGGCGGTGGATTATATCACCAAGCCCTTTTCCATTGGGGCGCTGCTGCGGAAAATACGGGCGATGTTCGCTATGCTGGAACACCGGGGAATGGCAAAGGATTTCTATGATGACGGCAGACTGTTTCTGGACTTTTCAGAACAGACAGCTTTGTTGAATGGGAAGCCTCTTACCCTTTCCCCCATGGAGTATAGGATGCTGCATTTGTTCTGCAAAAACCCAAAACAGATCCTGACCAGACAGCGGCTTTTGGAACGGCTGTGGGATGCGGAGGAAAACTATGTGGACGAACACACCCTGACTACCTCCGTCAGCCGTATCCGGGGTAAGATTGAGGCAGAGGGCGACACTTACATCAAGACGATTTACGGGATTGGGTATCAGTGGATGGGAGGCGAGAGACAATGAATCTGGGGCGAATCTCTGTAAAAAGGATATTCCTGCTGGTCAGCGGCGGTATGGCAGTTTCCATGCTGGCCATCTGCGCGGTTTTCTTCGCGGTGACAGGACAGATGTGGATACTGGTCTGTGGCATACTTCTGACGCTCTGTGCCCTTGTATGGATGTTCCTTCTGATGATTGTCTTTGGCAAACGGCTTTCCACATTTACCAGGGAGCTGTGCCGGGCAATGGACCAGATGATAAGCGGAAGCGGAGAGCCTGTGCGCGCTGCGGACAGTGAAACACTCTTTGCCCGTATCAGCTACCGTCTGACCCGGCTGTATGGGATCATGCAGGAAAATCGGCGAAAGGCATCCGAGGAACGGCAGGAGCTGCAGATGCTGGTGTCGGATGTTTCCCATCAGGTGAAAACACCGGTGGCAAATCTGAAAATGGTGACGGACACGCTGCTTTCAAAGCCGGTCACAGAAGAAGAACAGAGGGAGTTCCTGAAAGGTATCCGGAATCAGACGGAACAGCTGGAATTTCTTTTCCAGGCTCTTGTGAAAACTTCCCGGCTGGAAACAGGGGCAATCCGGTTGGAAAAGAAAGACGCCCCGCTGATCGATACGCTGGCGATGGCCTTAAGCGGCATCGTATATGCGGCGGAGAAAAAGAATATATCCGTAACAGTGGACTGTCCGGAGGGTCTGTGCCTTTCCCATGACAGCAAGTGGACAGCGGAAGCCGTGTTCAACCTGCTGGACAATGCAGTGAAATATACCCCGGTGGGAGGAGCCATCCGAATTTCCGTAGAACAATGGGAAATGTATGTAAAGCTTAGCGTGTCCGATACCGGAAAGGGTATTCCAGAGAGCAATCAGGCTGCTATTTTCCGGCGCTTCTATCGTGAGGAAGAAGTACACGGTGAGCAGGGCGTGGGCATTGGCCTGTATCTGACCCGCGAGATCGTAACACGGCAGGGCGGCTATATCAAAGTGGTTTCGGAGCCGGGCAAGGGTTCGGAATTTTCCATTATGCTCCCTACAAGATAACAAATGTCCGAGTCTTGTAACATTTCAGCCGCATTTTTTATTCCGCTTTGGACATTTCTGTGACATTTGGATTTTATAATGTCCGAAGAACGAAGTTCTTTATTGACAGGCAGAAAGCCTTAGAAGGAGCATTTGATTATGAATGTATTACAAACAATTGATCTGAAAAAGTATTATGGAAGTGAGCCGAATATTACCCGCGCCCTGGATGGCGTCAGCCTCTCTGTGGAACAGGGGGAGTTTGTGGCGATAGTCGGAACGTCCGGCAGCGGTAAATCCACCCTGCTTAACATGATGGGTGGGCTGGATACGCCCACTTCCGGCAATGTTATTGTCCGTGGGGATGAGCTGGCAAAAAAGAATGACGAGGAGCTGACCATCTTCCGTCGCCGCAACATTGGTTTTATCTTCCAGAGCTATAACCTTGTCCCGATCCTGAATGTGTATGAGAACATTGTCCTGCCTGTGGAGCTGGACGGAGATGTGGCAGATGAGAAGTTCATGGACGAGATCGTGAGGATGCTGGCGCTTCAAGATAAACTGCAGAATATGCCGAATAACCTTTCCGGCGGACAGCAGCAGCGTGTCGCCATTGCCCGCGCCCTGATCACCAAACCGGCCATCATCCTGGCCGATGAGCCCACCGGAAATCTGGATTCCAAGACCAGCGCCGATGTGCTGGGGCTTTTAAAGCGTACCAGCATGGAGTTTGACCAGACCATTGTCATGATTACCCACAACAACGAGATTGCCCAGCTTGCTGACCGGATCGTAAGGATTGAGGACGGCAGGATCGTGGAGTAAGGGGGTGGCAGATATGACATGGCCTTTTGAAAATGATACCGGAGCCGTTATAAAAAAGCTGGCAAAACGGAACTTAAAAACAGATAAAAGCAGGAACATACTCATTATCATAACGATTGCATTAGCTACCTGCCTGGTCATGGCGACAACCCTGTACTTTTTTGCGTCCCAGCGTGCCTCATTAAATGATGCGGCGGGGCGCTATCAGGCTGTCATTGATGAAGTTGACAATGACATGGTCACAAAATTGGCAAATGACGACCGGGTGCAGGTCGGCGTGAGCAGCTTATTGGGTTTGGTTTCCTATGGAGATTATAAATTAACCGTCCGTTCCATGGATGAGACACTGATGAAATTGGCAAAATATCCTGATTTGGAGGGGGCATTACCGGAATCCACAAATGAAATTGCTGTCACAAAGGCATTTCTTGACAGGGCCGGATTATCCAAGTCCGTAGGTGATACGGTATCGCTGGATTTGGGGGACGGGGAAAAAGAATACATTTTATGCGGCATTCTGCCGGTGGAAGATGCAAATTATTCTGTATATGTATCGCAGTCCTATATTGAAAATAAGGCCGGTGCGCCGGGTTATTTTGCCTATGTCCGGCTGAACGGGTCTGACGGCTGGTCGAAATCGGCGATACAGGTAGAATTATCGGCATTGTGCGGCGAACTGGGGATACGTCCGGAGAAAATGCAGTTTTCAACCTATTATTTTTCCCTGATTGAACAGCGTGGCAGCCAATATGTGGCCATAATCGCATTCATCAGCCTTATTGTCGCCCTGATATGCACCCTTGTTATTTATAGCTTGTTTTATGTGTCCATAACCAGAAAAACAAATGAATACGGAAAGCTGCGGACGATTGGAATAACAGGCAGACAGATGAAACGGATTGTTTTCCGGGAGGGCTTTTCCCTTTCTGTAACAGGGATACCGATTGGAATATTAGCTGGCGCAGCAGCAGGATATATTCTGGTTCCCAGAGGCTTCCACATTCTGATGGTATTGGCGATAGCCGCCATCACAGCGCTATTCATGTATCTATGCGTTATGGCCGCCGTAATCAAACCTGCCAGGACTGCGGCCCGTGTTACCCCGATTGAAGCAGTCCGTTATGCGGCTGATCCTGACGATGTGGCATTCAGGAAGACAAAATCGCTGCACCGTTCCTTATCAGCGAAAAGTTTAGCTTTCCTTAATTTTGCAAGAAACAAAAAGAAAACGGCCTTAACGGTTTTATCATTAAGCGTATGCGGCGTCCTGCTTATGGCAAGCTCTGCATATTTTAATTCGATTGACCCTCTGGCGATGGCGCGCAGAAGTTTTCCTTATGGGGAAATCCGTCTTGAATTAGGCGATTACGGGCCGCAGTCGCATGACAGCGAACAATATTTGGAACTTCAAAAATCAGGCCTCCTCACGGAAGATTTTATGGAATCGATCCGGGGCATAGACGGCGTGGAAGACGTAAAAGCATATCAGGGGACGGTCCTGGATGTCCATATGCCAACGGGAGACTGTGAACCGGTTGTTTCGGAAGGCTTTACCCCGGATTCCGGGAAAATGCTGGAACAATATCTGGTTGAAGGTACGGCAGATTTGCAGGAGCTTCTTTATAACCATGGCATCCTCATTGAAGACGGCCCGCATTGGGAAGAAATATTCGGCTGGGATGTGTCTGTTGGGGACGAACTCCAGATTGAAGCCGGCGGCCAGACAAGGAAAGTAAAAGTGATGGGAATTGTGGATGCGGATATCCCATACGGCGGATATGATACCCTGTTTATTCCTTTGGAAATGCTGTCAGAAATTGTGCCTGCGGAAAATCTCAACTATCAGTTCCTCGTAGATACAGATGACAATAAATGGGAGGCGGTAAAAGATGAGATTCAAAAAATAATACCGCGAGCTTCCCGTCTCTATGTCAGCACATTGGACGAGTGGGTCGGGGCATACAGGGACAAACTGTTAAATTACCGTATCCCGGTCTATGTTTTTGTTATGTTCATAGGGGTTTTTGGTATTATCAACCTGCTGAACACCCTTATCACAAATATTTTGACCCGGAAGCGGGAACTGGGCGTTTTGCAGGCGGTTGGCCTGAGCAGCAGGCAGCTATCCAAAATGCTTTTGACCGAGGGGCTGTTTTATACATTTTGGGTACTGCTTATTTCCGTGTCGTTTGGAACCCTTATGGGGCATCTTATTTGTACGGTCTTTAGCGCAATGAGTCTTTTTGGAAAAGTAAGCTATCATTTTCCGACGTTTGAAATGCTTGGCTTCTTTCTGTTGATGCTTGCCGTTCAGATACTTTTCTCATATTTGTCGATTCGGCAGATAAAAAAGCGGTCTCTGGTAGACCAGATACGGGAGTTATCATAACTATTTCGCTGAATAAGCAATCGTGGAGTAAGGAGATGACAGGTTATGACATGGCCTTTTGAAAATGATACCGGCGCTATTGTGAAAAAACTTGCAAAGCGCAGCCTGGCAAGCGAAAAGCGCCGGAACCTGATGGTGGTAATTGCCGTCGCTCTGGCGGCGTTCCTGGTTTGCTTGTCAGCGGTACTATCCGTTTCGATTGCACAGATTCAGCGTAATCAGGTGGCTGACACCTATGAGGCGGTCTTCACCGGCGTGGAGACGTCCGATGTGGAGGCGCTGAAAGACATGCCGGAGCTTGCCCGCGTGGGCGAATACTATCTGCTGGGGCAGGAGCATTCGGGGCAGGGATACAACGCTTCTTATGTATACTGCGACAGCGACATGGTGTATATTGCCCGCAGCCAGATGGAGCTGGTAAAAGGAGAACTCCCGGCAAAGGCGAATGAAGTCGCTGTCAGCGAATATTTTCTCTCTGCTTACGGTTTGGGTGCCAAAATCGGCGAGACGGTCCGGTTGGATACCGAGAGCTTTCATGGCGACTATACCGTGACCGGCATCCTGTCTAATGTCGGGGAAAAGGAAACGAATCTATGTGCCATTGCCGTTTCCAAAGCGGCCTTAACGCTGTGGGCCGGATTTGACCCTGCCGGATACCGTGCCTATGTGCATTTCAAAAATGACAGGCAGTTCGACCAGGAGACCATGGCTGCCCGCTGCCGGGAGATTGCCGCGCAGTTTGGCTCTGCGCATGTGGGGATGAACAGCAATTATTTTGCTTCTAATTCAAAGTCTATTGACTTTGTGACCATTTTCGGCATAGCCGCCCTCGTGCTGGCCAGCGGATATGTGGTTATCCAGAGTATATTCCGTATCTCTGTGAACGACAAAATACAAAGCTATGGACAGCTCCGCACCATCGGCGCAACATCCAGACAGCTCCGGCGCATCGTGAAAAAGGAGAGCGGTCGACTGGGCGGTATTGGAATCCTGCTGGGTATCCTGTTGGGTGCGGGCGGCGGTCTGCTCCTGTTTCCAAAAGGTTTTCATGGGGGTTATTATGGGGTAGCTGTACTTCTGACCGCGGTGGTCTGCTGGTTCATGGTATCCGTATCAGTTCACAGACCGATCAAAATAGCCGCCAATATTTCACCGCTGGTGGCAATGCGTTTTTTGGCAGGGCAGGAAAAGACTCACAGCGGGAAGAAACACCGCAAACTAAGTCCTGTATCCATGGGATTTGCAAATTTTGGGCGCGACCGCAAGAAGTCAGTGAGTATTGCAGTATCTTTAAGTCTGGGCGGAATCCTTCTTCTGGTGGCGTCTTCCGTGGTTCTGACACGCTCGCCGGAGCAGGCTGCAAGATTGTTTTTCCCAGACGGAGATATAAAGATATATCTGTCCTCGGAGCAGCCGGAGGAAGAGATCATGGCTGCAGGCAATCCGTTGAATGAGGAACTGAGGCAGGAACTCCTTTCTGTGGAAGGGGTGACGGATGTGTTGGTTACCCGCCGGTCTCTGCACGGCAAATTTAGAACTTCCGAAAGCACTGAGGCCGGTATGTGCGACATGCTGACGGACTCAAACCGCATGGATGTAGAAGCTGCGCTGGTATCCGGCGTCATGCCGGCGGATGCCCACAGCATCCTTCTGAGTATGAGTTATCAGAAGCACCATGCCGATATGGATGTTGGGGCCACCATGGAGCTGATCCTGGGTCAGAAAACCGTGACAGTTACCGTATCCGGACTGTTCGATGCGTCGATGACGGCAAACGGACATGGTGCGCTTACCATGGATTCCGTGAGCCTATTTGCGCCGGAAGAGCTGTTTTGTGAACTCCATCCTGAAATCGAAAGCTTTGATTACTCCTGGAGCATTGTCAGTGACCCGAAGAAAGCAGAGTCTGTGGAAAGCAGCCTGCAGGAGCTGGTATCCGGCCGCAGCAATCTTGGAATGGATACCATTGCCACACATATTGAATATGAGAAAATGCAGAGCAACATTATTTTTGGAAGCCTTCAGGCTCTTTCCTGGCTGATCTTCCTGTTTGGCGTTGTCAACCTGATCAATACGACGCTTTCCAACCAGATGTCCCGAAAGCGGGAGAACAGTATTCTGCGCTCCGTTGGCCTTACCGGGAAGCAGTTGCTTTGGATGAGTGTCACCGAGGGGATGTGCTATGCGCTTTTTGCTGCGCTTACCGTCTTAATTCTTGGGCTGCCGCTTTCCATGGCAGTCTGTGCGGAAGTCAGTAAGAAATCCTTTGCCGGCGCAGTTGTCCCATACCAGTTCCCGTTCCTGCAAATGGGGCTGTTCCTCATTGTGCTGTTTTGCATGGAGGTGATTTTGTCTGTCTGGATGGTACGCAGGCAGAAAAAGCAATCCCTGGTAGAACAGATGCGGGCCCCAAGCTAAAGTTAGCTTTGTTATATTTAACTCGGTGAAATATCCTGGGTGATACGTGATAGATCAGATTGTATACAGCATTTTGCGGCAACAGATAAGCATTTCGCTGCAATTAAATTGTTTTGATTTATTTAGCAGGCTATAATAAAATATCCGTCTGTGGCAACGGCAAAAATCATGTTCATAACCGTGCTCTTTCAGGTTCTGTAAAGATGAGCGAAGAGATTGCCAAACGGTGGCAGGAACTGGGAATCAGCGCTGGAACGGCTACCGATTGAAAAACAGGGGATGAAGATATAAACGGTGGGAATTGATGTTGATGGAGGCAGCTGTCTATGGGAAGAAACATAAAATGTAAACCGATCAGTTTGTGCATGATAATCTTCATGCTTTGTTTGTCTGTAAGGCTTGTAGAATATTTTTTGATTGAAACAGATCAAACGGCTATTGGAGAAAATGTGCTTCATAAAGCCGTTGGGATTATCTTATTGGCGCTGGCATTGAAAAAGATAAATCTTACATGGCGTGATATTGGATTTCAAAGAGACGGTTTTGTAAGCGGTATTTTGAAGGGTTTGCTATTGGGAAGCGTGTGCTTTGCCATTTCATACGGACTGGAATTAGGGATTTTAGCTCTGCAGGGCAATCCCGCACATTTGGAAATCTATATCAGCAGTTTTTCTTTAGTTGGCTCGCAGATGAAAAATACAGATTTCGTTTTCTTTCTGTTATGCGTACTATTCAATATCGTCAATGTATGGATGGAGGAAGGCGTTTTCCGCGGTCTGTTCATTATAACGCTTTCCGAAACAAAGCCATTTATAGCAGCGAATTTATTTGCAGCGTTTTTATTCGGAATCTGGCACATTGTAATGCCGATCAGAAGCTATGTGAATGGCGAAATGTCATTTGCGGCAATGTTTCTGATGGGTATCGGTTATATTATTCTTGCCGGAGTTATGGGAATCAAATGGGGGCTTCTTTACCGCATTACGGGAAATCTGTGGGCAGGGCTTGGCGACCATTTATTCAATAATACCATTGCTACAAATATGCTGCATGTCGTTTCGCAAAATGGCGCGGACGAATTACAAATTGTCCGGATCATGGCGGCACAGATCATTTCCTTTGCTTTTGTGTTGACAATTTATCATCACAAGAAATAGAAGGGGAACGCGCACACATACTATATCAATTTTCGGGATTATCTGAATTGCCATCCTGATAAAGCAATGATATACGATGCCTGTAAGAAAAAACTGGCGTTACAATTTCCAGACGACCGAAGAAGCTATACGGAAGGCAGGAATGTATAGAATGCCTGCTGAAAGAAGCATATATATGGAGACAGCGGCAGGATACATAGAGAACACAAAGAGACGATGAAGGAGGTAAAAAACAATGCGTCATATTTATATTCGGGGAAGTCTGGGATTGATCTGGCTGGTTGCAGCCATTGTATGCGGGGTATCCGGTAACTTCCCGATGATGGGGCTTTATCTGGTATTGGCAGGTGTATTCCTGTACTCCGCCTATGCGACATGGAAAAAAGAGAAGGACGGCAAAGGGGGAAGGTAAGATGGGAGAAACGCTCCTGACGGTTCAAAACCTGAGTGCGTGGTACAGTGAAGAAAAAATGATACTTTCGGGTTTTTCTTTTTCGCTGGCGGAGCATGAAGTGGCAGGATTGATCGGGCTGAACGGAGCCGGGAAAACCACATTTCTGAAGGTGCTCTCCGGCCTGCTCCCTACTTTCCGTTCAGACGGTATCTGCTTTCGTGGCGCTCCTGTGGATTTTCGGAAGCAGGATTTTAAGCGATGCCGCTATACGGTGTTTGCCGAGGACAATTCTTTTTCGTATTTTACGTTCAGGGAATATCTGGCCTATGTATGCGCCGCCTATGGGAAGGGTGTGCCGGATGTGTCGGAGCTGGTACACGGTTTCCATTTTGAAGAGTATACAGATACCCTCTTACGGGAGCTGTCAACCGGAAACCGGAAAAAAGCATTTCTGATCACGGCTTTTGCCCTGAAACCCAGACTGCTTCTTCTGGACGAGCCGGTCAATGGGTTGGACTTCCAGAGTACGGAATATCTGTATCAGCTGATTTCGGGGTATAAGGAGCATGGAACTGTGCTGTTTTCCTCCCACATTCTGGAGAGCATCACGCTGACCTCTGACTGGGTATATGTCCTGGAGGACGGTAAGATCCGGCAGACTTTTGAAGGGGGGCAGATCAATGCCGCGGATATCCGGAAGGCTCTGTATGATGAAAATGACAGGTAAAGCCTTTGCAAAAAAACTGTTTGGGGCGAGATACGAACGGTTGCCCCGGACGCTCTTGCTTGATGTGATTATATTTTGGGGGCTGTATATTGCAGGCTTTCAGGTGCAGATTGCGGCCTCTGTGCGAATCCTGATGATCAGTGCCTTTACTGCAGGCGTGATGTGGCAGGCCCTTTCTTCTAAGGATAATGCTGTGGAACTCAGGGCTATGCTGATGCTGCCGCAGCAACCCCAAGAGTTTGTTTTCTCCTATGTGGCGGCGCTGGGAGCTTATACGGTCCTTACGAAAACAGGGCTGCTTTTGGCGGTTCTGCTGGCTGTTTCTGCATGGAAGCCCATAGAGATGATAGGGATGATTCTCTGTATGCTTCATGCGGTCCTTGTGGCTGCCGCAGCCTATTCCCTGAGAAAATACTGGTATGTGGGTGGGCTCTGGGCTGCTGCCATAGTGTCCGCCCTTCTGTTTTCAGGAAACGAGCCATGGTTTGGACTGTTGCTGCCTGCGAACATCCTGCTTGCTGTCCTGATTTTATGGAATGCGGAGGTCTATGCTTTTTATCGGTGGGAGGGTGAGAAAAGCCATGCCATCCGCCAGAGAAAAAGGGCTTCCCTATGGCGATATTTCTTCCGGTATCTGGGTTGCCATAAAAATTATCTGCTCAATACTGCTGTGATGTGGTGCGTAGCCCTTGTAATGCCGCATTTTTTAAGAGAAATAGCAGGGCTGTCCGTTGTCTCGGTGGGTTTTGCCATTTTATCCCTGAATACGCCCATCTGCATCCTGCTGTCCTGCGACCGTGATCTGGAGCAGGCGGTCCGTTTTCTGCCTGGGCAGAAACGGCGCTTTTGCATCCCATACTGCCTGTTTATTTTCCTGTGCAATATGGCCGCAGATGTGGTATTCCTCTTAAGCTGGCAGATTCAAAACGGTGGTGTCACGGTATGGATGATTGCAGGGACGGTTTTCTTTGCCCTGCAGAGCGCGGTGCTGTCTGTGTTGCTGGAATGGTTTTATCCCATTCGTGGCTGGAAGATTGAAAGCGACCTGTGGCACCATTCTCGGAAATATGTGGTTCCGGTAGTAATGCTGCTGTTTGCAGGAGCAGTCTGTGCATGGTCGGTACTGCTGTATGTCCTGCTGGCTCTGCTGGCTGTGGAAATTATGATTTTGCTTTTTAGCTGTCGGAGGCATCGGGGGTGATGGATAAAAAATGAATGAAAAAGATATTTGTGCAGGTCGAGGAGCGGAGACGATGATACGCTTGTCCTGACAGGCTAAGGATATGTGGCGGTGAGGCTGTAAGTTTTATGGTCTTTTTATGCATTTTATAGTCGCTTGATGCACGCTGGGTTTGAATTATAGATATGCTTGCCGATGGATTTTATGAGATGGGATATTTTCAGAAAAACTGTAAATCTGGCAAGGAGAACAACAATGTCTAAAATCACAGCAAATGACACAGGCTCTACATGGGGAGCGGCGTTCAGGAACAAGCCGATATTCTTAATGTCGGTAAGGGAGACAGAGGCCTTTTTTGATGGGAAGCTGCGCAGAAACATGGAGCTGCGGGAGGATACCTGCACTCTTAGCAGCAACAACACTTACCGCAGGCAGCATACCACTTATGCGGTTTCCGACAGGGACAAGGGCAGTGCGTTTCTGGATATGGGATTTCTGATCAAGGATGAGACCAGCAGCCTGAAAGGGAATCTCAGCGATGATAAGGATGTGGATTTCTATAATTTTTCCATCCCGTTTTTGAGTACTCAGCGCAATTACTTTGGCGTCGAAGTCTACATCGATATGCCGGAGGGCTGACTGGCGGTGGCTGCGCCTCCTGTTTGGCGACCCCTGGATTTGGAGCGGCAATAATCAATTGGATTAAGCAAAAAGGAGTATGTTTTTATGAATATTAAAATAAATCAGTATATAAATCAGGCATCATATACGGCGTCAACAGGCGAAAGAGCGTCAGAGCCTCATGCTGACCGCAAGATTAAGAGCGAAGTGAAGTCTGGCGCAAACAGGGATACTGTGTCGATTTCTGTAGCGGGAAAACAGTTTTTCGCTGAAAAAATGGAATCAAGTACAGATATGGAACGGTTACACATCGTTTCTGATTTAGATGAGTTCAGAAACGCCGTAAGCTCTATGAATGAAAAACTGCCCGTCAGCTGGAAGGCAATGGTTGACCCGTATAATACGATTACAAATCTGGCTAAAGTGGAATCTCGCCTGAAGCAGTTGGCAGACCCGGCGGCTTCTCATAAAGACGAGGATATGGAGAAGGTCGCAGAGGCTTACGCAAAGGAAAAGATCGATGCATTGATAGAAAAGAAAAAAGCTATGATTGCTGACGGAACGGCAAAAACTGCAGCCGAGGAGTACGAAGAGTACAAAACGGCATACGATGCTTATCATTCGGAAAACGGTAGCAGTCAGATTGAAAAGATGACAGGAGATACAAAGAAAGCGTATGACATATACAAAAACATTATTGACGGAACGGATATATCAATAAATGACGAGGAATTTCTTATTTTCCACAACTGTACAATGTACAGGGCAGCAAAGGCTGAATATATCCGAAAAACCGAAGAACTATAAGTTTTTTGGCATTAAAAAACAGTCGGGAGATGTTCCCACTGCCCGACTGTTCATATATGTTAGAAAAGGTTGTCATCTTCAAAGTGTTCCATAATACCTTCAACGTTACAATGTAGTATGTTGCAGAGCTTATCGATTGTGTTCGTTTCAATATTTTTATTTTGCCGTAGTCTATTAAGTTGGGGACGGTTTACGTTGTGGTATGTGTAGAGGTCATACTGCGTCACTCCCTGTTTCTGCATAGTTTCCCCAAAGACGGTCATATTTTATCATTTTTTCCTGTCCTTTTTTAAATTCGTGCTTGTATTTATTTGAACGTACAATTTATTTTTTCTTGTGATATTTGATTCTTTCTGATAAAATATTCATACGGGTACTGCCATAACGGTAGGCGGCTAGTCCTTCTGCGGAGGGCTGATAACCTGCTTCGGTCTCGGATACGCCATCGGAAGCAAGGATAATAAACCACAAAAATAGCCGCCCCAGTCTGACAAACTTTAGCGGCCATTTTTGCTAAAATAAATTCGGACTAGCCGTCTATCGGCAGTACCTTTATATAAATTTATTTTAGCAGATTTATGCGGAATTGTCAAACACTTCGGAGAGTTCCTCAAGGGATTTTAATGGCAAAAGCGCAATTTGAGCACGAATGAGCTTTTGACGGAATAAGTAAGAAGCAGCAAAGAGGTTGTAATGGTTTATATTGCAGACAATATATTGAATTATTTAATATATCTTTTTATCATACATTATGGATTCAGGCTAACCCCAAGAAAAAACAAACTTTTTATTGGTGCGTCGGTTTTGGTTATGTTGTCTGCTGGGGCATACAACGTATATTTTGATACAAACTCTCCGATTGTCTATATATTTTGGAGTGTACTTTCCATATGTTTATTTTTTGAAGATAGATTGTGTCATCTGTTTGTACTGAGCGCTGCCCTTATGTATTTCACAGGAATCATTGATACGTTCAGCGTTATGCTGATACAGGTTGTTTTAATAGGCGGAGGGTTTGACAGCACGAATATAACATGGTGGATGGAGCCTGCCTATCTACTCTCATTTTTGGTATATCTTCTGGTATACCTGCGGCTTTTCAGAAAAAATGACGCATATTTATGCGATATAAAATTTAAGTATAAGTTAGCGCTTTTAATTCAGGGCAGCATTTTCCAGATGTTTTATAATTTTGTATTTTCTTTCTTTGACGAAAATCATGCAATGTATGACTTAGATGCCTATGCGGTATTTTTCGTCAGTATAGCGGGGGCAATTTATTCCATTTTTCTTACGCTTAGCCTTGCCATTAAAAATATACTGTCAGACAGGCAGAACAGGGAACTGCAATCTTTTATATATATGCAAAAGCAGCAGTACGGATATCAGTTGCAGCAGTCGGAGTCTGTACGACGTTTTAAGCATGATCTGGTAAATCATATGGGCGTTCTCAGAGAGCTGGCCAATCAAAAGAAGACAGAAGAAGTCAAGGAGTACATAGATACAATTTGGAATATACAGGACGAGTTTGATATAAAAATCCGCACAGGGGACAGTCTGCTTGATGTTATCCTGAATTATTATTTATATTTGGCAGAAAAGGAAAATATAGATTTCGCAGTAACAGGAAAACTGACTGGGAAAACAGGTCTTGAGATGTTTGATCTTACGACACTGATGGGAAATATATTGCAGAATGCCCTGGAAGCAGCAGTACAAACATCCATTCCAATAATTCGGGTTGAACTGATAGAACATAAAAAAGAAATATTTATTGTTGTCAGCAATAGTGTGGTCAAAGAAATGAATACCTCAAAAGGTTTTCTATGGACCTCAAAAGCAGATACGGCGAAGCATGGATTTGGTCTGAAAAATATAGCCGCGACGGTCCACAAGCATCATGGGGAATATTACATGGAGACTATAGTAGAAAATGGAGCAGCAATGTTTAAAATCAGTATTGCCATTCCAAAGGAGAACAGGGTATGAAAATATGTATTGTGGAAGATGAAGCGGTATGGAGGGATAAGATAAAGGCTGTCATTGAAAAATATTGCATGGATAAAAACATTTCGGCTCAGATTATTGCATATGACAGCGGAAGAGATTTTATGGAAAATACAGATGCGGATTTAGTGTTTCTGGACATTGAACTTGCAGAAGGTGAAGATGGTTTTCAGATAGCTGAAAAGATGGTGAATTCCAAAAGCCAGTGCAAGATATGTTTTTTAACTTCTCATACAGAAATGGCCAGGCAGGGCTATAAGGTTAATGCCTTCAGATACATCGACAAGAGATATCTGGAAGAAATCGGAGAGGCACTTGAGTACTTCTTTAAAACAAAGATTCAGGAGAGAATCATTTATTGTAAGGATATTGCAGGGAGTCGGTTTGGGTTGACTTTAAATGAGCTTCTGCTTGTTGAGACCAGTGGGAGAAAACTAAGATTTCTTATGCTTGACGGCAGGGAGTATTTATGTGAAGGGCAGATATCTGAAATGGCGCAGAGTCTGTCTCCATTTGGATTTTTTCATATACAGCGATCGTATGTTGTCAATTTAAAATATATTGAAAGTAGTAACAGCCGTGAGATTATGCTCTGTAATGGGTTAAAAATAGCAATCGGCAGAGTTCATGGCAGGGAGTTTAAGAAGGAGTTCTTTAAATGGAGAATGTTGTCTGAGGATTAATCTGTGTCGTTTGTGCATAAAATGTGTAATTTATGCAGATGGTATGTTGTTTTTTCCCTCAGTGTGGTATAAATAAAATGTCATGATAGAAGGGCAGGTATCATGTAATAATGGATCAGAAATGAGGAGTATAATCATGAAAAAAATGAAAATGGCAATGGCAATGGGAGTAGTTGTGCTTGTACTTTCAGCATGCGGGCAGACAGAGAATCCAGAAGAGACTCAGACAAACGCAGCGGGCGCTGTTGTGGAAATCAGTGACAGCACGGATGAGGGTACAGATTCAGTCAATAGTAATCCGACGGAAAGTAAAATAGAGAGCAACGATATCGAATGGAATGATAAACTGGAAGAGGATTTCACCTATGATTATTCTGAGGATATCAAGGCGGATGTTGACTATATGGTATCAGTTTCAGCATCCCTGCAAATAGAATTGGAGAATGTTGAGAAAATTATCCAAAAGTACACTCCGCTAGCGGAGGCGGCTCAAACTCAGGGAGAAATGAATGTATCATCCAAATGGTTTTTCGTCATATGGGATACTGAATTAAATAGTCTTTGGAGCAGATTCAGTAATTCTGCAGATCAGCAGACAAAGGAGAATATCCTTGCAGAACAGAGAAACTGGATAGCCATGAAGGAGGAAGTGACATTGCTGAGCATTGGGACCAGCGAAGAAAACGGCAGTATGTATCCTCTTCTTCAGAACTCCTTCCAGGAGGAGATTACCAGGAACAGAGCTTATGTTCTTGCAAATGAGTTGGCCAGGATAAAGGGTGAATCCTTTGTCTTGCCAGAAGTATCGGCAAAGTATGGTTTGTTTGTTGACAATCAGGGGACTGGCAGCGTATACAGCTCTCTCATCACTCAGGAGGGCTGGGAAGGCGATGATGAAGCAATTATTTCCATTTACAGACAAGGGGAAATAGAAGGAACCTTTGTTGACAATGGAAACGGAGAGCTGGCTTTCACATCAGATGACGGAAATGTAAAAGGAATCATCGAAATTAACGGATGGGATGGCGCAAGTTTTAAGGTTACTGAGACATCAGGTGAGTTTGCTTTTTTTGTAGGAGAAGAAGTCATATTTCCTCTTGCATTCTGATAATGTGATTTGTAGAGCTCAAGGCGGGATGAAACGATATGCTGTATTATCACTGTGAAAAATATCCAATCGAGTTTGTATTGTCAGAAAATATCGATAAGCATTTTGCATCCCATAACCATGTAGGACATTATGTCATATCAGTGGTCATGGAGGGAGAGATTGCCGTTTATCTGGAAGGCAGGGAATTCGCATACCACGAAGGGGATGCGTTTATCATCCCTCCCTATGCAGTACATTCTGTGCGTCAGGGAAAGGATGCGCGTCTGCTGTCGATGTGCATCGGAACAGCTTTGGTCGCTGAGACGGACTCTGAAGTAGCGGAGGGCATTGTTCGGGAGCTGTTAGAGGATGCTGTAGGGCAGGGGATTTTGGGAAAAACACAGGAGGAAAAACTGCTTGCCTCTGCGCAGACAGTTTTCTGCGTTCGGGAGAAAGGCGAACAGGAGATGGATACAGAGATAAAATTTCTTGCGGACCAGATTACCGGCCATCCGGAATATGAACTGCCCATAGAAGCAATGGCGGCAAATATATTTGTCAGCAAATTCTATCTCATAAGGAAATTCAAAAGAAGCGTGGGGATGACGCCGCATCGGTTCCATATTCAGAACCGCATACGCAAGGCGCAGCGTCTTTTGGATGCGGAACAGGCAATCAGCGGCATTGCGGCAGAGATGGGATTTTACGACCAGAGCCATTTTGACAAGGCTTTTCGGAAAATTGTTGGGATCTCTCCATCGGAGTATGTTGGCTCTAAAAGGAGGATACAGCGGTCTACATAGGGCAATTTTTTACAAGACAGGGCCAGCCTCCGGTAAATATAATGGAAGAAAAAAATATAGCGGAGGTGTCAGAATGGATATATTTGAAAGGTTTAACAAGGGGAAACTGGTTCTGCCCGAAAAAGAGGTTGATTTCGGGAAGATTGCATGGTCGAAGCATCCGACATTTGAAGGGGTGGAGTTGAAGCATATCATTACAGCGAAGGACACGGAAGGAAAATTCAGCTACCATTTGGTGCGGATTGCGGCCGATTGCAGCATAGGAAACCATATCCATGAAACCCAGCTGGAGACGCATGAGGTGATAGGGGGGAGTGGAAGCTGTGCTAATGCAGGCAGCACCGTTCTGTACGAGGTCGGAACAATCTCTATCATGCAGGCAGGCGCGCCGCATGAGGTTACTGCGGGTCCACAGGGACTATATCTGTTTGCCAAGTTTATGCCTGCCTTATGTTGAATAAAATCGGGATATGCAAAGGCAGAAATCCTGCATATGATAATCAAAACCAGTTACAGAGGGGAATGCCATATGAGACGATGCATCCCTTTGGAACCCGCAGCGGAGGCCGTCTGCAATCAAAGCGCAACGCCTCCGCTGATCTTTCAGATGCGTTTTCCTCCCACCATGATTATCAACGGCCAGGCGGATGTTCTGCGCAGCGAGGGGGAAGCCTTCGGAGAAAAGCTGCGATGCGCGGGCGTGGATGTTACCGCCCTGCAGGTGCAGGGCACGATTCACGATTTTGTGATGCTGAATGCGCTCGACCGGACCAGCGCCTGCCGCATAGCTATGGACGCGTCAACAGAGTGGCTGAAGCGTTGTGAATAAACAGGGGGCATCCGTGGAAAAATAAGCATTATTTTCCAAGGAGATGAGCATATGCACAATTTCTTTTATGGCTGGTATCTGAAATGTCAGTCCGATACACAGACTTTGGCGGTCATACCGGCCGTTCACAGCGCGGGGAACAGACGTACCTGCTCTATTCAGGTCATTACGGATGATCATGCCTGGACTGTCACGCTCCCAGCAGCTTCCTATCGGCGGACAGGGCGAAATATTTTGATCGGAGGGAACCGGTTCGGCGAAAAGGGGATTCATCTGGATATACGCACGCCGCAGCTAAGCATCGGCGGGGAGCTGGATTTTGGACCGCTTTTCCCGCTAAAGTACGATATCATGGGACCGTTTGCGCTGGTGCCGTTTATGGAATGCCGTCACAGCGTGTGGAGTATGCGACATTCCGTCAGGGGAAATGTGAGTGTCAACGGACAACAATATTCCTTTCGCAGTGCCAGGGGGTACTGGGAGGGAGACCAGGGCCGGTCGTTTCCCAAGGAGTATCTCTGGACGCAATGCTTTCTCAGAGGCGGGTCTCTGATGCTGTCTGTGGCGGACATTCCCATGGTGGGCTTTCGTTTTACCGGCGTGATCGGCGCTGTGTTATGGCGGGGAAAAGAGTACCGGCTCGCCACTTATCTGGGAGCCAGATTCATTCGGCTTCAGAGCAGGGCGGTTCGGATCATACAGGGCGATCTGGAGCTGGAGGCCCGGCTGCTGGAGGCATCTGCGCGGCCCCTCAGAGCTCCGACGAGGGGAGACATGGCAAGGACCATCCATGAGAGCGCATCCTGCCGTGCTTTCTACCGATTTTGCAAAAAGGGGCGTACCCTGTTTGCCTTCGAGACAGACAGGGCTTCTTTTGAATTTGAATATCATTCCTGATCGTGTGATATGGAATTGCGCGGCAGGAATGCATATAATATCATAATCAATATTGGGATATGAAAAAAGATGGTTCAAAATAGTGATTATGCTTTTCTACCTCAACACCAGAACAGACAGCCCGGCTTTGAGTATGTGATGAAACCGATTCCGACATCTGAGTGCGGGAAGCAATGCAGGAAGCTCGAAGATAAGGTTGCGCTGATCACAGGCGGAGACAGCGGTATTGGCAGAGCTGTCGCATACGATTTTGTCAGGGAAGGGGCCCGCGTTGCGATTGTTTATTACGACGAGGAGGTAGATGCGAGAGAAACCGCAGAGAGAATTCAGGAATTGGGCGGAACATGCCTCCTGATGTGCGGTGATTTAAACAATCCAGGCTTTGCAAAAGCTTGTGTAGAGAAGACGATCAATCGTTTTGGAAAATTGGATATTTTGGTCAACAATCATGCGATGCAGTTTATCCATCGCAGCATTTTGGATATTCCCCATGAGGAGCTGGAGTTTATCTTTCGGAATAATGTTTTTTCCTTTTTCTATATGATACAGTATGCGTTGCCCTATATGAAAAAGGGCGCAAGTATTATCAATACAACCTCTGTTACAGCCTACGAGGGCAACAGGGATTTAATAGACTACAGCGCGACCAAGGGGGCGATTGTCGCATTGACAAGATCGCTCTCCCTGTCTCTCGTGGAAAAGGGAATCAGAGTGAACGGGGTTGCGCCAGGGCCGATATGGACTCCGCTGATTCCCGCCTCGTATTCGGCGGAGGAGGTGGCCACGTTTGGCAAGAAGACCTCTCATGTTCCCATGGACAGAGCAGGGCAGCCCTGTGAGGTTTCTCCGTGCTATGTATTTCTTGCATCTGACGATGCCAGTTATATGACAGGACAGGTGCTTCACCCGAACGGAGGAACTATAGTGGGATCATAGGGACCTCGTTTCCCTCTTTTATATCTCGCTTAGATATGTTATACTTAGTCAAGCTAAGAACTGTCAAGCTTTACTCTTCAGGGCCATCGCGCAGCGATTTGATTAGGAGGACACCAGAGGGTTGGGATGATATATGCAGGACGAGGAGGTTTGAGGGATGTATGAATTGGTACAGGTCAGTGGGAGTTGCTATTATATAGACTGTCCGGCGAAGATCGGCGTCTATGTCGCGGACAGGGAGCATGTCTATCTGATCGACAGCGGGAACGACAAGGATGCGGGGAAGAAGGCCAGACAGATATTGGACCAAAACGGTTGGCGTTTGACGGCTATCCTGAATACGCACTCCCATGCGGACCATATCGGCGGCAACAAATATTTGCAGGGCCAGACGGGATGTAAGGTTTACTCTGGCGGCATAGAGGCGGCCTTCACGAAGTACCCGATATTGGAGCCGTCCTTTCTCTATGGCGGATATCCGTGTAAGGATCTGCGGCATAAGTTTCTGATGGCGCAGGAGAGCGGTGTGACAGACTTTACGGATGAAAGCTTCCCCAAAGAGATAGAGGTGATTCCGCTGCCGGGCCATTCCTTTGACATGGTGGGTTTTCGCATGCCGGACAATGTGGTGTTTCTGGCGGACTGCTTAAGCAGCAAGGAGACGCTGGATAAGTATGCGGTTTCCTTTATCTATGATGTGGGCGCTTATCTGGAGACGCTGGACCAGGTGGAGAAGATGGAGGCGGCCATGTTCGTCCCCGCTCATGCGAAGGCTTCCGCAGATGTGAAGGAGCTTGTCCGCTATAACAGGGAAAAGGTGCTTGATATCGCGGAGCGGATATTATCCATCTGTCGGGAGCCGATGTGCTTTGAGCGAATCTTGCAGGAGGTGTTCAGGGGCTATGGGCTTGCCATGAATATGGAACAGTATGTGTTGGTCGGCAGTACGGTCCGGTCTTATCTCTCCTGGCTGAAGGACACTGGGAGGATGACGACTGCGTTCGAGGACAGTATGCTGCTGTGGCACAGTGAATCAGGAAAAGGGGCGGTGAAGTAGATATGACGCCATACATGACATCAAAACGACTGTTCGCAACATAGACCTTATATCGCGTATTTGCGCTGCCGAAAAATAAATAAGAACGTATGATGCAATTGGCGATAGGAGGCGGTGCTATGAATACCAAGACAATGGAAGGACTCGTGGGCGCAAGGACAAATATGAACCTGCTCAATACCCCTATGCGCGTCTATAAGGAGGCAAGGCGCAAAGGCGATACGGCGACAATGGAGCGGGCCATGGGGTATGCCTGCGAATGCTCCGACAGGGCGGAGGAGTACAAGGCGAAAGCGGACAAGGGGATGGAGGAAGACGCGAAGGATGCAAGGGAAAAGGCGAAGCTGCAGCGCGAGGAGGCCATCCGCAAGTGTAAGGAAGAACGCGAAAAACGGGAAGAGAGCATCGAAGAAAACATAGAGGAAAGCAGGAATGCTGACGCCAAAGAGACAGGTCCGACTTCTCAGGCGATCAGAGAAGAAGGGAAGGCGTTGCCGAAGGAGACCGCACAGGAGTCTGTAAGCTATACAAAAACAGGTGAGGCGATTAAGGCGGTGCAGGGTGCGAGCATTTCGGTCTCTGTATAGAAATGATTATAGAAGCCTGAACTCTACCGGCCAGATAATTTTATTTTTTCCGCTTGATTCTTAATGTTTTGGTAGGGCGGGAAAGGCTGGCGGCACCAGAGCAGGTTAATGTCAAATCGGTGTTCCCTTAATTTGTTGGCCAGATTGTTCGTTCGGATAAGGTTGGCCTTGAATTCCTTTTTGGACTTGCTGCCCAGCAACTCCGTTATCTTTTTGATATCACAGCTATGTATTAATTCATCCTCAAGATTAAAAATCTGAGGGATGGTGACGATCTCGGATACGGCTGGGCACATTTTCAGCTTTTCCAAATTCCTGTTCAGAATATTTACCTGCTCGGTATCTGTATCAAATATTAGTACGATCATAGTTCCAGGGCGTAGAGTCATAAGACGGGCACCGGATAGGTCGTGGTCTATTACATTTAATTTTTGTACTTTCCCAGGCTGGATGAGGCCTAAGTCAGATTTAAGAATACGAATGAACTTTTCCTCATCCTCGCCTTCCACATAGTATTGTATAAATTTACTTCTCATTGATCTCATCCTCGTGATTAAAAATATCGGCAATATCATAGATAAGGTCCACCGTTGGCGAGGTAGAAAACATATCATTTTCCACGGCGTTTTTTAAGGAGTCAGAACTTCGCTTGAGCAGACTGGAAGCGCTGACGCAGGAAATTCGTTGTTCGTCGTCTTCACGGGTCTTTCGCAGAAAAGTAAAGGCATGTTTAGGCAGATTCATATCCAGTATGTCGGTATTGTGTGTGGTAAAAAAAAGCTGCTCATTTGGCCGAATAGAGTCTATCATGAGCGAAAGTACAGCCTTCTCGATGTCGCTGTGAATATAGGAGAACTTTTCATCACAATAGTAAAAGGTATATAGACCCTGCAAAAGCGCGGAGACAACGATGGCTATTTCCACACCGGCTTTGGTTCCGCTGGAGAGCAGGTTCGTATTGAAGGGAAAGCCGTCTTGTATAATAATTGATCTGTCCTTAAGCCGAATCACGAAAGCATCTTCCACATCCTGTGATTTTTCCACCTTTTGCACGGAGGAATCCAGGGCTTTCAGAATATTTTCAAGAACATAAGGGAATTTCCTATCTTTTGGGTTAAAGGAAAGGGTGCGTTTTGTATCTTTTGGATACTCAAACAGCCAGGCCAATGGCTCTATTTTATCCAGCTCCTGAATATAATTTTCGCATGGAGAATATGGGATGGTTTCCAGACGCTTGACACAGGACTCGTAACTATCCTTTAGCCAGATATTCTCGCTATATATTTCCAGATGAATGTCATCAGCATCATAATTGCCGTTTGGCACGGGAAAAATACTACAGGCAATCCTGTAGAGAACATTACCTCCACATATCATATCAATGGAAAAAGAAGCCATTTGGTTTCGATCATTGATGGGTTCTGTAATAAAAGTATGATTTTTGCTGGATAGAAAGTTAAAAATACCCCTAAGCATATATCCAAATGTGGTTTTGCCTGACGCATTGGCGCCCATGATGATATTTACTTTTTTATAGCGAAAATTAGGACGATCTATCAGATGTTCATCCCGAATATAGGAGTCAACAATCTTTTTGGGATAAGTCAGGTTCATCTGGAAGTCCTTAAAAGCATAAAAATTGTCTAAGTATACATTTAAAACAATCATAGCATCCCCCATAACAGATATATTTTCACATTTCACGAAGTAATCCTCCTTGTATGCTAGCATAGATTTGCCCAAAAAACAAGAGCTTTCATAAAATAAGTATGCCCAATTTGGAAAATATTCTATAGCATTTGCCAACTGTTCGTGCTAGTAAGGTCGCCTAGCTTATCGCTCACGGGAATAAAAGCGATGTTCAGGTAAAAAACCATTAACGCCTATTAACCATTAACAACAATTGACCGATATATAGATTGACAACACCCAATCGCAGGGGTCGTGAAGCGCTTCCTGTGATACAAAACGAAAGGAAAAGAGCAATATGGCAAAGGAAGAGATTACACCGAGCGAATGGCAGATCATGGAGGTCCTGTGGGCGTGCGGCGAGCCTCTGACATCCTCCGAGGTTTACAGGAGGATGCAGGGGAATGTGGATATGTCTCAGAGAATGGTGCGCGTGCTGATGAACCGCCTGTGTCAGAAGGAAATTCTCGGCTACACAGTGGATGAGCGCGATTCGCGGGTTTACCACTATTACGCGCAGAGGACAAGGGAGGAATGTGTGCAGGAAAAGAGCAGGAGATTTGTGGACAGCTACTTTTCCGGCAGCGGTACGAATGCGATGGCAGCGCTGCTGCGCAGCTTGTCCCTGACGGATGAACAGGTAAAAGAGCTGGAGGAGATTCTGGAGCAAAGCAGGAATCGGGGCGCAACTTCCCCGGACCGCGAAGGTGGAACGCATGGTTGAATGGGCAAAGATTGGGAAGCTTCTGGATTTTTGCGCGGCCTATTACACGACCCAGCTGGTGAGATGCGCGGTTTTTTCGTTTGCGCTGTCAGGGCTTGTGCTGCTGCTCAGAAAGATTTTTGCTTCAGGACGGATTTTTTTCAGGGGGATGTTGTGGTCATCCTTTCTGCTTATCCCTTTCTTGGGGAGGCTGAAGCTGTTCTATGATAATACGGCTGTTCTAAATGCGACGTGGTGGCTGACCTATGCAACGATGACCTGCCAGTGGGTTGACCGTCTTTATATGGCCGGTATTCTTGTGGCCGCCATCTGTATATTTGGAAAACGGCTATGTCTTCAGAGGGCGGTTGCCAGGATGGAAAAGGTTCTCTGGGAAGGCACCCGAATCCGTGTCACAGACATGAATATCACGCCGTTTGCGGTCGGATTGCTGAGGCCGGAGATCGTGATTCCCCAGGTGATGCTGGAAAGCTATGACAGAGAAGAACTGAGAGTCATTGTGCGGCATGAGCAGACACATATCCGGCTGGGGCATTTATGGGCTGGCTTTGTATGGGATATCCTGCGGTGCCTTTTGTGGGTAAACCCGCTTCTCACTGTGATTCAGAAACAATATCGGGCGGATATGGAGGATATCTGCGACAGGGTGTGCATACAAAACGGTGGGAGGACGGCGCAGGAATATGGGCAGATATTGCTGAAATCCCTGAAAGTGCTGCGCTCTGAATCGGAGGGCCTGCTGTCTGCCGTCACCTACGCGGGGGAAGGGGAATACAGGGATGTGAGACGGCGGATGATTGAGATTGTCAGTTTCCGTCCATACCGGAAGAAGCTGTGCATAGGCATGGCTGTCGCAGCCGTTTTGAGTTTTGCGGCCATACTGCTGGCGATACATACCCATTCCTATGCCCGTTGCAATGAAAGTGTAGATATCATGGTTGGATGTTTTGACGGAAAACCGGAAATTGTCTCCCATGATACCGAACAGCTAAGCCGGATGATTTCGTATGATGACAGATATGTCTATGTCGAGCGGGAGGCCTTCGAGAGTTTTCTGGAGGAAAACGGTGTTCACGGGGAAATATGGCTTGTCTTTGGCGGTTTTTATAAGCTGCCGGGGCTCGGCGGCGCAGCGGAGGCCTGTATTTACGAAAACAGTTCAGGGGACAGCGTGATACAACTCCCGTATGAGAGCATAAGAGGGAATTGGTATTTGGAACTGCTCAGGTGGCTATAGGCTTTAAGTGATGCGATGGTGAAAGGATGGTAATGGAGATGAATGGTATTGATTATGTAGGTGGAACACAGAGTTACAGCAGCTATGCGGCACAGAGCACGACAGGAGGCAGCGCTGCAAACAGCGTGAAAAAGAGGGAGACAGAGCAAACGCAGGAGATGCCCTGTCGATCCAAGAGTTCAG
The DNA here is from genome assembly GCA_023663725.1 of bacterium. Lineage (GTDB taxonomy): Bacteria > Bacillota > Clostridia > Lachnospirales > Lachnospiraceae > Acetatifactor. The sequence goes on from JAMPGX010000002.1 coordinate 107,778, forward strand.
CGGAGTATGCGAAGGAGCTGGCCAAACTGGTTCCGAGCGCAGAGTTTAAGGTTGGGAATACATTTTCGTCGGCCAAAAGGGGCATTACGCTGACTGTCAATCCGCAGCTTATCGAAAAAATGCAAAACGATCCGGAGAAGGAAAAGGATATGAAGGATCTGATCAAAGGCGTTGAATCGGCGGTAAATATGCTGGAAAGCGTCAATAAAGGCAGCGGTTGGACAGTTGTATACAAGCATTGTTATATAGATGAAAATGGGAAGTTTTGGTCTGTCGCGTACCTCAGAAACGACTTTATGCTGAACATGAGCGACAAGCTCCGTGAGGAGAGAAGGAAAAATGCGGAGAAGCTGATTGAAAAGACGAGAGAAAAGGCAGCGGATAAGAAAGAGGAATTGCAGGAGGAATTAGAAGACAGGCAAGCTGAAAAAGCAGAGGAAGAGAAAGCTACCAACAAGGCAGAACAGCTTATTGAGGATAAGCTTGCTCATTCCAAGGATGGCCTGGTCTATCTGAATGATGAGGAGATGAAGGCCATCCTGGAAGCTATAAAAGAGGATGAAAAAGAGCAGATTGCAGCAAAAGGACAGATGGCCGTCGGCGCAAATCTGGATGTAAGGATATAGAAAATCTAGCATATTCCCGCGTAGTGTATGATCAGCAAGGCTCTGAACGTGATATCGCATTGCCTGCGTATTTTGGCCCGCCAGTCCGTCTCCAGTTGCGCGCCAAAATACGGCGACCAACCTCTGAATTCGCCGTCATATGTCTCGACAGAGCAGATGCCGTCCTCGCGGATGTTGTCTGCGATAAATGCCACCTCCTCCCTGAGCTGTGGCAGAGCATGATATAGGCCGCAGCGACATAGCCATTCAACCTTCTCCAGATTGGTCCTGCGCACTCCGTCGTCCGTGTGGCGGTTCAGGCCGTTGCCGGAGATAGAGTAGCCCTCGTTCAGCAGCCAGCACGGTCCCACGGCGTGATTGCCCACCCAGCATCCCACTGGCGTATCTATGATTTCTTGCCGATCTGTTCTCATCAGCCGCCGAAACGCCTGTGCAAGCATGGCGGTATTTGCCTCGTTTTTCCATTGATCGGCAGTGAACGCCAGCATTTCCAGGTGGTATCTGCAGGGCCATCTTTCGTTCTTGTTGAAAAGCCGCCCTTTCTTAACAGGACGGGAGACGTCAAAAATGGAATCCACCTGCGTCACTCTCCGAAAGGATTCCAGAGAAAGCTGAATCTGTGGGGAGATATCAATCACATCGTCATAGTGAGCCCTGGCAATGCAGGCGCACCGGATGATATTCTGGCCCTGTGCGGGGATTTCAAACTCATTCCAGTACTGTCCTCTGGTCCCATAGCACTCATCTGTCAACTCTGTGGTGACATAGGCGTCCATGGCCCGATTCAGGAGAGACGTCCCCTTCAGCCCCTTTTCTCCCAGATATTTGGTGCCGGTTTCCTGGTTGTCATACTGACCGGCATTTTTGTTGCTGCCGTGAAAGCCCAGTCCAATCCATCCGTTATCCAACTGCTTGTCGCTGATAAAGCGGACTATTTTCTCGTTCAGTATCTGCTCCTGCAAGGATTTTTCTTCCTCTTCGGTGATAGAATGCAGGATCTCCTTTTTGATTCTCAACTGAATCGACGGATTGGCATGAGTCAATAAAAAGTCAATCATCTTTTGCTTCATAACAAACGAATTCCCTTTTCTTATTTTGCCACATAAAATAATCGGTTTTGTCCTTGACTCATTATAGCATATCTTCACTGAGTATTAATTGATATATTTTGCGGATTTCTCGATGCGGATTTGAAAATGGCTTCTTGTTTTTCAGGATAACTATTGTATTTTATCCCAGAGAAGGAGTAGACAGCTCTGAGAAGTTAAGGTAGAATAAAGTCAGTTATGTATTGGTAATGAAAAATAATGGATGTGCAAGGAGGGAAAAATAGAATGGGTAGATACAGGTTCGTGAAAATTGCCTTGTGGTGTTGCTCTCTTATGCTGGTTCTTGTGCTGACCGTGGGATGTAGTTCAGGAACGGCTTCAGGAGAGTCGGAGCGGCCGGAAATGACGGAACAGTCCGGCGCTCAGAGCAACAGTTATTTGACGGTGACAGAGGTCAGCGCGGTTGTTTTGGCGAATGCAGGGCTTGCGGAGGAGGATGTCCGTTTTGTACGGTTTCAACTGGATTTGGAAGACGGTATTTCCGAGTACGATATCGAGTTCATCAGCGCGGACGCTCAGTATGATTATACGGTGAACGCCGTGACGGGGGAAATACTCTCCATGAAGTGTGAGGTGGGCGGCTATGATCTGAACGATATAGGCCAGATCAATAATGATCAGGTCAATATTGACCTAGGAGCCGTGCTCCAGACTCCGCTTCCGAGCGGAAATCCCCAGTCGGAAGACGAGGGGCAGTATATTGGCGTTGAAGCGGCCCGGCAGATTGCGCTGAAGCATGCGGGCCTGGATGATAGTGATGTGGGCTCTGTGCATGCCAAACTGGAATTGGAGGATGGGATATGGCAGTATGATGTGGAATTTCGACAGGATAATACGGAGTATGACTATGATATCAACGCGATAACCGGTGAGATTCTCTCCTTCGATCACGAGGCGGAATATTTTCATCAGGGCGCAGACGACAGCGGGCAGATTACAGAGGATATGGCCAGGAAGATTGCCCTGGACTACGCGGGCGTGGTTGAGAAAGATGCGCAGTATATGGAGAGTAAGCTTGACTATGATGACGGTCGGGCAGTATATGAGGTGGAGTGGCACATGGGGCAGACGGAGTTTTCCTGTGACGTGGATGCTGCCACAGGTGAGGTTCTCAGCTTTGAGAAGGACTTTAACTGAATCAAGATAACGTTATTGACATTCGGCGCCATTTCCTCTATACTGATATTCAGGCAGGGAGACCTGTGCATAGAAAATTAAATATATTTATGATATGTGTTTGCGAGGGAACTGAACAAGTTGAAAAAGGTTAAGACCTGACCTCTGGACCTGTCGGCTAATACCGGCGTAGGGAAGCAATTTCTTACGCTGTGTTGCGCCTGAAAGAGCTTCTGATAATATTGGAAGCTCTATTTTTTTACCCTTTAGAGCTATCGCGCAGCGATTTTATTAGGAGCTTTTTTGAATTGTCAAGTTGGATGGTAAAGTCGCGAAGGCGCACGAGAGAAATTTTCATGAGTGTGTTTTCGAATGAAAGTTTCTCTCATGAGGGCGTGCCGAAGGGACTTTACCCTTTAGAGCTATCGCGCAGCGATTTTATTTAGGAGGAATGAGAGATGTCATTTATGAAAGAGCTCTTCGAGCAGAATAAGCCTATCTGGGACGACTGTATCGCTACCTCGTTTGTGCAGGATATGAAGAGCGGGGCTCTCCCCATCGAGGATTTCAGGGAATACCTGATTCAGGACAGTATCTATCTGAAGCATTATGCTCGTGTCTATGGGAAAGCCATCTACCATGCGGCGACACTGAGGGAAATCCAACTTTACTACTCCATGCTGAGCTTTGTCACGGATACGGAGTCGGCGGTCCGCCTGAACTATCTGCGACAATTCGGCATGACTGACGATGATGTGGAATGGATTGCTCCGCTTCCGGAAACCCAGAATTACATCGATTTTCTGTCTGAGACGGCGGAGCGCGGAGATAGACGCGAGATACTTATGGCGCTGCTTCCCTGTATGTTGAGCTATAGCTATATCTTTCAACGGCTTGCGGACGAGCCGGAAAGTCGGAATTCAAGATATTGGGATTTTATTGAGGATTACGCGGACAGGCGATATGCGCTGAGCTGCAGGGAGTGGAGCGACTACGCGGAGCGAATATGCGGAAATCTTCCCCAGGAGGCGAAAGGGAGGCTGGCCTGTATCTTCGAGAGAGCCAGTTATCTGGAACTCGATTTCTGGAATATGGTATACCGAGAAAAAGAAAAGGAGATGATCCCATGAAGAAAGTACTGTGCATCGCAGGGTCCGACTGCAGCGGCGGCGCGGGTATACAGGCAGATATTAAGACATGTTCTGCGCACGGCGTGTTTGGCATGAGCGTGATCGTATCCGTTGTGGCGGAGAATACGAGCAGGGTGATTGACATTGAGAATGTCAGTCCGGAGATGATTGGCAGGCAGATTGATGCCGTCTTTGAGGATATTGAGGTTGACGCAGTCAAGATCGGTATGCTTTCCACAGCGGACTGTATGAACGCGGTAGCTGCAAAACTGCAGTTCTATCGACCGTCTAATGTTGTCATTGATCCGGTCATGTTTGCGAAGAATGGCTGCCCGCTGATGGACGCCGCGGCAATCAGGACATTGACTGGAACCGTGATTCCCCTTGCGGATGTGTTGACGCCGAATATTCCGGAAGCGGAGAAAATAACAGGAATCCGTATCCGCTGCGTCGCGGACATGGAGGAGGCTGCGAGAGCAATCTGCGCGATGGGCAGCAGGGCGGTTGTTGTCAAGGGTGGCCACGCCGCGGGGAATGCGGTGGATGTGTTGTTTGACGGTAAGGAGTTCCATCATTACAGCGCTGAGCGCATCGATACGAAGAATACGCATGGAACGGGCTGTACATTTTCCTCCGCGGTGGCATCGCAGCTTGCAAGAGGTCTGAGCATACGGGAGGCAGTCTCAAAAGCCAAGGATTATGTGACGATGGCAATTGCTCATTCCCTTGACATCGGAAAAGGCTGTGGTCCGACAAACCATTTTTGGAGTCTCTACCAATATGGGCTGGGGGAAGAAACGGAGAGGGAGGGGCTGTGAAAAAATGAGACCGGATTATACTTTATATCTTGTAACAGATCGCCGGCGTATGAGCGCCGCAACCTTGGGAGACGCGGTGGAGCAGGCTATCCTTGGTGGATGTACGATGGTACAGCTCAGGGAAAAGGATATTTCTTCGCTGGATTTTTATACCCTGGCAGTGGAGATCAAGAGGGTAACAGACAGATATCAGATACCGCTTATCATAAACGACCGCCTTGATATCGCTGTGGCAGTGGGAGCAGCGGGGGTACATATCGGGCAGAGGGATATACCGGCGGATATTGCCCGCAGGGTGGTCGGCAGAGATATGCTGCTGGGCGTCTCCGCCGGTTCTGTGAGGGAAGCCTTGGAAGCCGCGGAAGCTGGGGCTGATTATCTGGGGGTGGGGGCGATGTTTCCCACTGGCACCAAGCCGGATGCGGGCCGCGTATCTATGCAGGAATTGGGAGAAATCCGTGGGGCGGTTGCTCTGCCGATTGTTGTGATCGGCGGCATCAGCAGGGAAAATGCGATGCTTTTCAGACCCATGGGAATTGACGGCCTGGCTGTTGTCTCGGCGGTCATTGCACAGACCGACATTCAAGCGTCGGCGGCCACATTGAGGTCGCTGTTTTTGTCAGGGAGGGCATGAGCGCACTGCGCGGGGCTTATACAAAGAATTCCATTGCGCTGCCTTCCAATATCTCTTTTAATATGAGCAAGCCTTTTCTCAAATCATCTTCCGTCTCGGGTGAAGTGACAGACACCCGAATGTAAGATGATTTTTTGTTGCTCTGCATCGCAAATCTGTGGGAGCCCAGGACATGGACGCCCTTTTGCAGAGCCAGAACCTCGGCTTCCTCGCTGGTCAGACGGTCGGGGAGGGGGAGCCAGTAGAAGAAGCGGGTAAGGCCGTCCAACGCAGTGCGACTGAAAATGGTCTGGAAGATACGGTTCCGCTTTTGCGCGAGAGCTATCTTGGTCTGGACAATATGAAATGCCTTACCGCTCTCTATCAACTCGGCGATGATCTCAGCGTTCAGGGAAACGGTTTTCAGATTGATGCTGAGCATGCCAGCGACAAGGGATTCCCGATATCTTGCGGGAAATGCCAGGAAAGCGACGCGCAGTCCGGCGCACAGGGATTTGGAGATGCTGCAGATATGGACGGTCCGCTCTGGGAGCAGGGAAAAGAACGACTTAACGTCAGGCGGGGCGAGAAAGGAGTAGATATCGTCTTCGATGACAAGCAGGTCGAAGTCCCGCGCGAGGCTCGTAAGCTCCTGTCTGCGTCTGGCCGGCATGAAGATGCCGGTGGGATTGCTGCAGGTGGGCATCAGATAGAGTCCTCTGAGCTCCGTGTTTTTACAGACTTGTCTCAGGCAATCAGGGCGCATTCCCTGCTCGTCCATCTCGACCGCAATCAACTGGATCTGCAGAAAGTTGGCCAATCCCTTGAAATTGGTATAGGTGAATTCGTCCACCGCTATTTTGTCCCCTGCCCTGAAAAGGGAGATCAGCACGACGGACAGGGCGTTCTGAGCTCCGGCACACAGCAGGAGGTTCTCTTTGACGGCGTCGATTCCATAATGGCGCAGCCATTTCCAGGCGGCGTTAATCTGGCGTCTGGTTCCCAGGGGATCGCTGTATTCGAGGAGCTTCATAAAATTCGGGTCAGCTGTGATAAGCTGCGCCGCTTCCCCGATATCGCGGTTACACTCGTAAAAGGGCTTGATCATGCCCATTTCAATAACGGATGACTCTCTGTCGAGAAAGGTGTCCTGAGCGGAAACGCAGGGGGAGACAAAGGTCCCTTTTCCAGTCACGGCATATAACAGCCCTTTTAACTCGCAGAGCTTGTAGGCTCTGGTGATGGTACTCAGATTCAGGTCCAGAAAATCAGCCAGCTCCCTCTGCGGCGGAAGCTTCGTATTTTCGGGCAGTATGCCGCTGAGGATATCCTGCTCCAGATGTGCGGCCAGGGATAGATAGTATGGCCTTTTCAGATCGGATCTGAGAGGTTTCCATGACATCGGGTAATCTTCAAATGAATTGACGGGCATTGTCTTTTTCTCTCCTTCAATATTGTATGCAATACAATTCTAACATTGAATGCATACAATTACAAGCCTATAATGAGACATATCATCAAACAGGTTGGAGGAAAAACAGATGAAAAATAAGCAATCAAAGAAACTGACGGTCAGAAACATTGCGCTCATTGGGATCATGACAGCGGCAGTCTATGTGGCTTCCGCCTTTTTACAGCTTCCGATTCCAACGGCGATAGGCAGCACGCGCCTCCACATGGGGAATGTGATGTGTCTGCTGTCCGGTATGCTGCTGGGTGCGACGCCGGGGGGACTTGCGGCCGGACTTGGCTCAATGCTATTCGACCTGACGAATCCCGCGTATGTTGCGTCGGCGCCGCTTACGTTTGTGTTCAAGTTCATTATGGCGTGGCTGTGTGGAAAAGTGATCTCTCTTTGCGGGGCAAGGCGCAGGGCCGGACTGATCAGCGGCGCGGCGGCTGGCTCTCTGGCCTATATGCTGCTGTATCTCTCCAAGAGCTTTATCAGAGACAGGTATGTCCTGCGGCTGCCGTTGGAGGCTGTCCTGCTCACGGTGACGCAAAAAGGCATTGTGTCGGGTGTAAACGCTGTCATCGCCATCGTGGTGGCGGTTCCGCTGGGACTTGCGCTGCGCCCTGCGGTCATGAGATTTCTGCTGGACAAATAGGATTGAAAAGCCCGACAGATTGTGATAGAATCTTCTCTGGAAAAAATCCGGTGGTGATTTGATTATGAAGTCATCCACAGGACCTTGAACAGCCTGATCAGCAAATTCCACATTAGGTAATGGGTGAGAGGTAGTACAGATGCACAACAAGAATATTGATTTGACTGAAGACTCTATCATCAAGGGGATTATTCGATTTGCCATTCCCCTGTTTTTAGGCCAGCTGCTACAGCAGTTTTACAATATGGCGGACGCCTGGGTGGTGGGAAACTTTGCCGACAATGACGCATTTGCGGCGGTCAGCTCCGGCGGCAGTCTGACCTTTCTGATTATCGGCTTTTTCAACGGAATATCCATCGGAGGAGGCGTCGTCATCTCCAGATATTTTGGCGCCAAAGAGGAGGGCAATGTGCAGAAGGCCATTCACTCGAATTTCCTGTTTGGGCTTCTGGCCTCCGCCCTGGCGACGACGGCGGGATTGCTTCTGGTCCCGGGCATCCTCAGGCTGATGCGCACGCCGGACAGCGTGCTGCCTCATTCGCTGAGTTATTTTCGCATCTGTTTTGCGGGCGTATGCACGGTGATTCTCTATAATATCTGCATGTCCATCATGCGTGCTTTGGGGGACAGCCTGCATCCGCTGTACTATCTGATCTTCTCGTCGCTGGTAAATGTAGCGTTGGATCTCGTCTTTGTGGCTGGCTTTCAATGGGGAGTCAGCGGGGCGGCCATCGCCACGGTCATCGCCCAGGGACTCAGCGTGCTTCTGTGCTTGGTGCGCATGTGTCGGGAACCCAATGAAAATCTCAGGTTAGATTTTCGAAAACTGCGCTTTCACAGGAATATGATGTCCCAGATCATACAGCAGGGCCTGCCCACAGGTATTCAGAATTCAGTGATCAGTATTGGAAATATTGTCATTCAAAGCAATATCAACGCCTTTGGAGCCTATGCGATATCGGGACAGGGAGCCTATGCGAAGGTGGAGGGCTTTGTCTTTTTGCCCATCATGAGCATGTCCATGGTGCTGCCCACCTTTGTCAGTCAGAATCTGGGGGCCAAAAAGTACGACAGGGCCAAAAAGGGAGCTGCCTTCGGTGTCCTGTCGGGTGTGATACTGGCGGAGCTTGTGGGGGTGGTTCTGTATGTCTGGGCGCCGTATATTCTGCGGTTTTTCGTGGATTCGGATCAGGCGGTGGAGTACGGGTGCATTCATGCCCACACGGTGGCGCCGTTCTTTTTCCTGTTGGCCTTCTCGCACTGTGCTGCCGGCGTTATGCGGGGCTGTGGAAAAGCCTTTATACCGATGATCACGATGCTGCTGTTCTGGTGCGGGGTGCGTATTATATATGTAACACTGGCTGTTCAGCGATTTCCCGTGTTTCAGACGGTGTCCTGGGCGTATCCGCTGACCTGGTCTCTGAGTTCGGTCACTTTTTTGATCGCGCTGTTCAAGCTGGACTGGACACATGCTTTTGAAAAAGAATAGGAAAGGGAAATCCTCCATAGACTATGGACAATTCTGTAGCAGGGAGGATTTTTTATGGGAAAGTCACTTTGGACGGATACGGTATCGCTGCCCGAATATGAGGCATTGCGGGGGGACGCCAGGACGGATGTGCTGATTGTCGGCGGAGGGCTCTGCGGTGTTCTGTGCGCGTTCCTGCTGAAACGGGCAGGGGTGGACTGCATGTTGGTGGAAGGGGAGCGGATTGCCGGCGGAACCACGAAGAACACGACAGCCAAGATCACATCCCAGCATGGACTTATCTATGACCGGATGATTCGCGCGAGAGGAAGGGAGCGCGCCCGAATCTATCTGGAGGCCAATGAGCGGGCGCTGGAGCAATATCGAGAACTGTGCGCAGAGATTCCCTGTGGGTTTGAGGAGAGGACGGCGTCTGTGTATTCGCTGCGCAGCCGCAGGAAGATAGAGGAGGAGGTTCGGGCGGTGAACGCTCTCGGCTTTCCGGCGGAGCTTGTATCACAGCCGCCGTTGCCCTTTTCTACAGAGGGGGCGGTCTCGTTTCCCCGTCAGGCGCAGTTTCATCCGCTGGAGTTCATGGCGGGTATTCTGGAGGGACTATCCATCTATGAGCATACCTTTGTGGAAAATATTGCAGGCCACACTGCCTTTACGTCCCATGGGAGGATTCAGGCGGACCAGATTATCGTTGCCACACATTTTCCGTTTATCAACAGGCATGGCAGCTATTTTCTGAAGCTCTATCAACATCGCTCTTATGTGTTGGCGCTGGAGCACGGGGCCCAGGTGGACGGCATGTATGTGGACGAGGCTCAGGACGGCCTGTCCTTCCGCAATTGTGGGGAGCTGCTTCTGCTGGGGGGAGGCGGCCACCGCACTGGAAAAGAGGGTGGCGGTTATAGGGCGTTGGAGGACTTTGCCGTCCAGGTATATCCGGAGTCGGAGATCAAATACCGCTGGGCGGCTCAGGACTGCATGAGTCTGGATGGAATTCCCTATATTGGCAGGTATTCGGCCACAACGCCCAATCTGTATGTTGCCACCGGATTCCAGAAGTGGGGTATGACCTCCTCCATGGTGGCGGCTATGCTTCTTCGCGATATGGTGCAGGAGCGGCATAGCGATTGGGAGGCAGTGTTTTCTCCCAGCCGCAGTATCGTAAAGCCACAGCTCTTTGTGAATGCTCTGGACTCGGCAGTCGGTCTCCTGACGCCGTCCTTCAAGCGCTGCCCTCATATGGGCTGTGCGCTGAAGTGGAATCCACAGGAGCATACCTGGGACTGTCCCTGTCATGGTTCACGGTTTGAGGCGGAGGGGGCATTGCTTGAAAATCCGGCCAAGAAGGGCTTGAAAAACGGTCGCGCACAATAATTTTTTTGACAGAAATAAAATCAGTGTTTATTTACAAGAAAGATAATTCGTGCTATACTTATTTTAAATCAGATAAATCTGTCAGAAGGTTGCCAGCGTCGCATATTCGAAACACCTAAATACTAAAGACTTGAATGAACATGGGATGCAGAGACAATATTTTGTTAATTGATCTGATCAGTTTATTAGGTTCATATTAGATTTATGTATTTGGGAGGAAGCAGTAATGATTAAAAAATTGAATAAGTTACGGATCAGGGAACGGTTGACGCATGCTTTTTTCATAGCATCCAGTATTCCCGCGGCAGTTGCCATTTTAGTACTGGTTATTCTGATCGCTGTTGCGGCAGTTTATGCCGTATCACTGGAGGATTATGGTTTTGCGCAGGGAGATGTAGGCAAGACGATGACCTATTTTGCGGAGGCGAGGTCTACGCTGCGGGGCTGTATCGGATATGACGACGAGGACGCTATCGCTGAGATGCGCGCTTCCCATGATGAAAATGTAGAGAAATTTACACAGAGCTTTGCCGACCTGAAGGAGGCGATGGTATCTCAGGCCAATCAGGAGATATACAGGAATATCTCTGACAAATTGGTCGGTTATTGGGAGTTGGATAAGGAGATACTGGAGCTCGGCGCCTCTTCTGATACGGAGCTATCCAAGGAGGCACAGAATCGGGCGATGTCCGAGCTGATGCCACTGTATGACGAGATCAATGACCAGCTCACCTCCATCATGGATGTAAAGGTGGAACGTGGCAACAATATTTCCAGAGTGATGCTTGTGATCTGTGTGGCTCTCGTAGTTGTGATTGCGGTGGTTATTGTCTTGGCGCTGGTGTTTTCCATTCGTCTGGGCAGAAATATTGCTACCGGTATTTCCAAACCCTTGATTTTACTGGGGAACAGACTGGAGGATTTTGCAAAGGGCGATTTGGCCAGTCCGTTTCCGGAGACAGATACGGAGGATGAAGTGGCGGAGATGGTCGCATCGGCCAAGGATATGGCAGAGTCTTTGGACTTCATTATCATGGACATAGAGCACATCCTGGGCGAGATGGCAAATTGCGATTTTACCGTAAGCTCCAAGGACGGCTCCAGATACATAGGCGACCTGAAGCAGCTGTATGATTCGCTAAAGCAGTTGAAATATCGCATGATAGATACGATGCGTTTCATCGAGGAATCTTCTGTGCAGGTCACTGAGGGTTCAGGACATCTGGCGGATACGGCTGTGAGTCTGGCGGAGGGAGCGACGGAGCAGGCGGGCGCGGTGGAAGAGCTGCAGGCCACGATCACCACTATCGCCGATGCCGCGCAGAAGGCGGCGACTTCCGCTCAGGAGGCTTATCAACAGTCCAAGAAATACGCAGATGTGGCGGGTGATAGCAGTGCGGATATGAAGGAAATGGTTGAGGCTATGAACCGTATCAATGAGACCTCGAAGAAGATAGGGAACATTATCTCAGAGATTGAGAGCATTGCCTCCCAGACCAATCTGCTTTCCCTCAATGCTTCCATCGAAGCTGCCAGGGCAGGCGAAGCGGGAAGAGGTTTCTCCGTAGTGGCTGACCAGATCAGGCAGCTTGCCGAGCAGAGCAGCAAATCCGCAGTGGACACCAGGGCTTTGATCGAGGGAACCATGCAGGAGGTTGAGAACGGCAACCGTGTGGCGGAGCGCGCCGCCGCCTCCATCGAGACGGTCGTGGATGGCATCAAGACGGTCGCGGAATCCTCCAAGGAGGTAAGTATTGTCTCAGAGAATCAGGCTGCAACCATGAAGGAGGCGGAGATTGGTATCAACCAGATCTCCGATGTCATTCAGACCAATGCGGCTCTGGCGGAGGAATCCTCCGCGACCAGTCAGGAGTTGTCTGCTCAGGCAGCTACGTTGGATGCACTGATCGCCAAGTTCAAGTTGCCGCCACAGAAATAGAGGCTTGTAGACGTGTATATTATGCAGGGCAGTCTTGGAGGATTGTCCTGCCATTTTTTTGTGATATTTGTGTCTGTCGTGCGTCTTATAGGAGAGAGGAGGAATCGAAGACAATGGGTAAGCCGGATATCGTACTGGAACAATATTATGAAGATGTATTTCGATTTCTGAGGGGACTCTCTGCGGATGAGCATCTGGCGGAAGAACTGACACAGGAAACCTTTTATCGAGCATTGAAGGCTGTGGACAGCTATCGGGGCGAGGCGGATATACGAATCTGGTTATGTTCTATCGCGAGGAACCTGTATTACACACAGTATAAGAAACAAAAGCGTTTTTCGACCGAGGAGGATATGGAGGAATATCAGGCGGAGGATAAGAATTTCCTCGATATCATCGCGGACAGGGAGGCGGCGCTGCAGGTACACAGGATTCTTCATGAGCTTCAGGAGCCGTACAAGGAGGTCTTTTCCCTTCGGATATTTGGAGAACTGCCATTTAAGGACATCGGAACACTCTTTGGAAAATCCCAGCACTGGGCCTGTGTGGTATATCATCGGGCCAAGGAGAAGATACGGGAGCAAATGGAGAAGGAAAACAGGGAAGAGGAAAGGAGAGGTAGTCATGAAGATGGAATGTGATATCATCAGGGATCTGATACCCTTATATGTGGAAAAGGTGGCCAGCGTCAAGAGCGGTGAGGCGGTGAAGGAGCATGTGCGAGAGTGTTCGGAATGCAGGAGGATCTATGAAAATATGTTATCTCCCGCTCCTCAGGCGCAGTTTCAGACCCGTCCCCAGGAGAGCTTTCGCAGATATGTGAGAAAGAAAAAGCGGCGTTATGGATTGAAGGTTGTCCTGCTTACGTTGGCGGGCGTGGCGGCGGTATTGCTGCTGCGGTTTGCACTGGTAGGCGGATTGGTCGGTCTTCTGGCTCTGTATGGCGAGCAGGCCGAGGCGGAAGTAGATACGGATATAAGCCATTATGAGCGGTATATGGGAGAGACGGCGGAAGAAAAATATCGGGGCAAGCTGGGGGTGAACGACAGCATCTTTCCGGAGGAGATCACAGAGGATATGTATGTGCCGGACTACAAGATGGTCTACTATGATCCCTGGGACAGACAGTATCTGAGCTATCTGGTGGTGGAATACGGTGAGACGCAGTACGCCGCGGAGTTGGCCCGTCTGGAGGCTTGCGCGCAGGATGAGTATGTGGGCTTCTATGGGGCGCAGAGCTTTGACCCGACCTATCAGGTCTTGGCGATGGAGGTTGACGACAGCGCTTATCATGGGTTAGTATATGCTTTGGGGGCGGAGAATAACCGCATTGTCTATGTGGAGATACTTTTTTGCAATTACTTTATGGATCTGGAGTATCAGGAGTATATTGACGCCGCGTATCTGCCCATAGGCTTTAATGCCGCCTCGGGAAATCCGTATCGGGAGGAATATTATGCGGCGGTTTTCGGACATAGACCGTAGGCACAGTTTTTGTTTGGGGAGGAAATATCCTTATGACAGCTCTATATTCAATCCTGCATTTGTTGGTGGACGGCGTCTGCGCGTATGCCATGTATGGAAATTATCTGCAACAGGAGCAGGGATATATATATGTGCTACTGTACAATTTTTGTGCGTTTGCCCTGCAGATGCCCTTTGGTGCGGCGCTGGACATTTTAAACAGAGAGCGGGGGAAATTGCTTCCCCTTGCTGTCGCATGTGTCGGCGTAATTCTCACTCTGACCGGAGCGTTGACACATCCGGTGGTATTGGGAATCGGGAACGCTCTGTTCCATATCGGCGGCGGAGTGGGAACGATCTATGAGGATGGGGAAAAGGGCTGGCTGGGCAGGGGACTGGGCGTCTTCGTGGCGCCCGGCGCGCTGGGCCTGCATCTCGGTATGCAGCTTTCCAGGGGCGGTGTCGGATCTGCATGGTTATGGACTGTGGGCGCTTTGATGCTGCTGATATGCGCTGGGATGACCTGGAGATATCGTACATATGCGAGACAAGCGCGGAATCAGGGAGAAGGTGTCTGTAGTGGGACGGTGCGGGAGCTGGACGGTGCACAGAGCAAGGCGGTGTGTCTGCTGGCAGCCGGCGTGCTGCTGGTGGTGATACTGCGCTCTTACATCGGTATGGCGGTCACATTTCCCTGGAAGACCACGGCTCTTGCCGCCTTCATAAGCACGCTGGCGATTGTCTGTGGCAAGGCGGCGGGAGGATTCATGGCGGCGCGGTTTGGAATCTCGCGGACAGTGCTTCTGTCTCTGACGGCGGCTGCAGTGTCGTTCCTGTTTTCCCGCTTCATGCCCATGGGAATCCTGGCGCTGTTTCTGTTTAATATGACCATGCCGGTCACTCTGTATCTATTGATCCGCAGATTGCCGCTTTTCCCAGGGTTTTCTTTTGGATTTCTGACCTTCGGGCTGTTTTTAGGCTTTTTGCCCACCTATTTGCAATTGCCAACCTGGTCAAATCGTAGTATGATAGGATGTGTGGGGAGCTTGCTTTCCCTGCTGATCTTGTTGCTAATATGTGTATCAGGAGGAGATATGCGGAACTCGAAACAGCATATCACCGGATGATGCACTGAACAAGATCGGGACGCGTAGCGGCCGGATCTTGTTCACAGGTAATGTGTATCAGGAGGAGATATGCGGGACTCGAAATAGAGGAGTGTGAGATGGCGGTTTATCTGATTCGTATGTTCGGATGGTCTCTGGCGATAACGTTGGCGGTAGAGCTTGCGGTGGCATTTTTGCTGGGAGTACGCACCGGAAAAGGGATGCTCCTGGTGGCGCTGGTGAATCTGCTCACGAATCCGCCCGCCGTGCTGTGCAACTGGCTCTGTGTGCTGTACCTTGCGAATTACCGTAGGATTCCGGTGCAGCTTGTGATAGAGGCGGCGGTGGTGACGGCGGAGGCGCTGATCTATTGCTCCTTTGCAAGAGACCGCGTGTGGCCGGTCAGGAGACCGGTGCTCTTATCGCTGACAGCTAATGGATGCTCGTGGCTGCTGGGCCTGCTGCTGTAAGCGAAGGCGCACGAGAGCAAATTTCATGAGATCCCTTACGAATGAAATTTGTCTCTCCCAGATATGCGCCGAAGGAACTTCGCCCTTTAGAGCCATCGCGCAGCGATTTAACAGGTGAAGTTGCGAAGGCGCGCGAGAGCAAATTTCATGAGATCCCTTACGAATGAAATTTGTCTCTCTCAGATGTGCGCCGAAGGAACTTCGCCCTTTAGAGCCATCGCGCAGCGATTTAATTCAGAAAGGATTGACTATGAAAAAGTGGATTTGTGTGTTAAGTGTATTTTGGGGTTATATGCTGTGGATGCTTCCAGTGCGGGCAGACGTAATCGTGTCGCCTAATGATTCCTTTTTTGCGGAGCACTCCTCCGAGTGCGAATATGTGGGCAGTCGTACTTACACGGCCAATGGGCCGGACGGGGTGGTGATCCTGTATGCGAGTCCCGTGTCGGCTCAGAAAGTCGCCACATGGGAAAACGGCCATAAGGCAAATATCTCTTTCACCTATGAGGATGAAAGAGGAACGCTGTGGGGCATCTGTGAGGATGGGGACATAATCGGCTGGATGCCGATGGAATACATGGATGTGGTCTATGACAGTGTCTCTTTTGAACAGGAATACGCAGCGGAGATTCAACAGCAGGAAGGCGAGTTGGACGAGCAGTATCTGGATCAGGAGATCTATTTCTGGAGATATCCCGCATCATCGAGCCGGTCTTCGATGACAATCATGAACTATCCGCCGCAGTACGATCAGACATATACGGATAGCGAGGGACATAGATGGGGAAATGTGGGCTATTACTATGGGTACAGGAATTGCTGGATATGCCTCGATATGCCGGATGCCGAGTTCGATGCGCTATATCCCGACACTGCCCCTGGGATTGGAGAGACTCAGCCGGTGGAAAAGGATTTTACCGGAGAGCGGATCACTCCCGAAGGGGGGCAGGGCAATGTGGTGGCGCTGGTCGCGGTTATGGTGCTGCTGGTCGTGCTCATCACGGCGGTATTGTTGCTGATACTGAAGCGAAAAGGGCAGCAGAGACCGCCGCAGAAGGAGGCGCGTTAAATATACATGGAAGGGAAAAAAATGATGCCGCCGCCCTGGTTGGCCTATCCGCATATTGAGAAAGCCTCCATTGGCTGGCGCATGGGATATGGCGAGGACTATAGCAATCGCTTTTATGACTGGTTAAATCGGCTTTCCCAGGGAGAGCGTGAGGAGTATCGGCGTTTGTTTCCCGAACCGGTCACGTGGAGCGGCTGGTGGGAGCGTGAGGATGCTGGCGATGAGCTCAGACGGGGCGGACTTCGTCTCCCTCTGTGGAGGCCGCAGGGAGCGCCGAAATATACCCGAACCTGGCTGATGCAGGAGAACTCTGAAGACATGAGTCGCGATATGTGCCTGTTCTGGAGGCATCATCCGACGGAAGACGGCAAGCTTGCGGAGAGCTGTCTCAGTCAGTGGTGGATGCAGGAGTTTTGTTATTCCGTCACCAAATACTGCTGTATGGAGCAGTTTATGATGGAGCAGAAGGCGAAATTGTTTGAGGATGAGGAGATCCGGCAACGGATCATGGGCAGCTGTGAGCCTGGAGAGATCAAGGAGCTGGGTAGAAAAGTCAGGGGCTTTGATCAGGCGCTGTGGGATGAGGCCAAATACTCCATAGTGCTCAATGGAAACTGGCGTAAATTCAGCCAGAACAAAGACCTCAAGGAATTCCTGCTGTCCACTGGCGACAGCGTTCTGGCGGAGGCCAGTCCCTATGACGGCATCTGGGGAATTTGTCTCGCCGCCGACGCTCCAGACGTTCGCAATCCGTCTAAATGGAAGGGAGATAATCTGCTGGGCTTTGCCTTGATGGAGGTGAGGGACGAGCTTCGGCGGGTCACGCAAAATGAAGGACTCTGTGATTGGAGCTTTGTCGATAGCGAATAAATATCCCTGAGAGGGAGTCTGATTTGCGTGAACAAAGTTTAGATTGGGCTTGAAATAATCAGGAATTTTACATATAATATCCATATCAGCAGGAAAGAAGGGATAAGTCATGAGCAATCGAGAGAGGATCATTGAACTTTTGGATGCTATTCCGGATTATAAAATCGGCTATGTGCTTGCATATGTTCAGGGAGTGGCAGCTGATGAGGAAATGGATGATCTTTTTTGTCAAAGAATGGTAAAAAGCTATGAAAATGCGCCAGAAGAGGACAAGGAAGGAATTCCGCTTGAAGAATGCGGATAGTAACGGCGATAGAAAAACTTCCGAATGGTGAAGACATAAAGAAAGTAAAAGGATATGATGAATTATTTAGATTGCGTGTCGCTGAATATCGGGTCATTTACTCTGTAGATAATGGGAAATTGATTATCTATATTGTAGATGTCGGAAATCGTGGAGACATTTACAAAAGGTATTGAAATTTTTTTATAGGGAATAAGAATGAATTTAAGGGGAGGGCGCAGTATGAACCGCTTTGGGCGTTTGGGCTATGTGCCTGTATGTAGCAGCAGTTCCGTATCCAGAACATGCAAAAAAGCATGTTTACGGGATTACTGCGCCCTTTTTTTGCGTTAAAGAGGTCATAGTAATTCCGAATTGCAGTTTAACCGTTGTATTGCATAGGTTGAACTGTTTTTTTATGCGTAGACATAATGGAAATGAAACGAGAGGAATTATTATGAATACAACTTAAAAAAACAGACTAACAAAAAATATTAAGCTGGACTATCTAAGTACTTTTATCACAAACCTGAATATGCAGAGCACCATATGGGTGCTGTATCTGGCCTACCATGGGCTGAGCCTGGCCCAGATCGGACTAGTGGAGGGGATCTATCATGCCACCAGCATCGTGTGTGAGATTCCCTCCGGCGCCGCGGCGGACCTGCTGGGGCGGAAGAGAAGTATGCTTCTGAGTAAACTGTGTATTATGGTCTCCTGTCTGATCATGCTGTTTGCAAGGAGCTTCTGGTCCTTTGCTCTCAGCTTTGTCATCCAGGCGCTGGGCAACAATTTCAATTCGGGCTCGGAGGAGGCGCTGGTCTATGACAGCATGAAATATCTGGGCAGAGAACATGAATATTTGCGTGTGAATAGCCGGTTGAATTTCCTGATCGAGGTGGCGCAGGGAATCGCTACGGTCATGGGGGGAATCCTGGCGGAGCGCTCTTTTTACTGGTGTTATGGCGCCTGTCTGGTCATAGCGAGCCTGACGGTGCTGCCGGTGGCAGGGATGACGGAACCGCCCTACACGGATGGGAGCAGAGAGCGGACGGGGATAGGAACCATGGTTGCGGCGCATTTCCGTACCAGCTTCGCCATTCTGAGGTCGGATCGCCGGATACGGAAAGTCATTGCGTACTATTCCGTGATATTCGCCATGGAAACCATGTTTTTCTTCTATAGCCAGCAGTACTACTCTGAATTGGGATACAACAAGGTGCAAATCAGCCTGATCATGCTGATTCATGGGATATTGGCCTGCGCGGGAGCCGTTCTGAGCGAAAAAGTGTTTCAATGGGCCGGAAGAAAGATGGGGTCAGTGGCGGCGGTGGCCATCGCGTTGAGTATGCTGTGCTATGGGTTTCAAAATATCGTTCTGTCTGTGGCGGTATTTGCGGTGACCGGATTTTGCAATGCCCTGCTGTATCCGGTACAGTCGGCGCAGCTTAACAGCCTGATTCCATCCGAGCAGAGGGCGACGCTGATCTCGGTGAGCAGTATGTCTTTCTCCATCGGGATGATCCTTCTGTTTCCTCTGGCGGGCGCGCTGGCCGACCGGTTGGGACTGCCCGAAGTGTTTGCCGGAATGGGCATAGTGTTGTTGGGATTTGTGCTGCTGTGGAGTCGGAAAAACAGGAACTGATTCTATAGCTTCAGCCGCCGGCGGTATTGGCTGGGGGTCTCCCCGTACCGCTGGCGGAAACGCCTGGAGAAATAGAAGGGGTCGCAGAAGCCCAAGTCCTCGCTGATCTGTGCCAGCGGCTGATCGCTGACGGCCAGTCGCTTACAGGCGGATTGGAATACCATGTCCTCCAGATACTGATGTATGGTTCTGCCGGTTTCCTGTCGGAAATGTCGGGATAAGGTGGCGGCGGGCGTGAACATGGCGTCGGCGATCTGCCCTGCGGTGAGACCCGCCTGCAGATGGGTATGGATGTAGTGCATGGTTTTTGCGGTCAGAGGGGAATAGGAGATGATTTTTTCCTGCAGAACGGGATATTGTTGCAACAGCAGCAGGACCAGGCGGCGAATCTCCTGTTCCAACAGCAGTGCGTCTCCCCAGCAATGCCCGCGGTAGTGGGTCAGCATCTGCGCGAACAGGCAGGCATCCAGAGGAGATACCGCCACTGCGGGCAGGCCGTGGGCCAGGTCATAGCCGTCGGGCTTTACCAGCCGGAGGTGAAAGAACAATTTTTCCAGTGTGACTGCGCAGCCATAGTCAAAGGTCAGGCCGGCGGGGATGAAGTAGGCGTAGCCGGGGAGCAGAGGAATCCCTTGACCTGCCACATGTAACTCCCCCTCTCCCCCGCAGACCAGGTACAGGCGGGAATAGGGGGAGCAGATATCCCTGCCCCGCCAGCCGTCATGCTCCAGTATCACATAGCCGCTGGCGTCAATCTCCATATTCCAATGGTTGATAGTTCTGATAAGTTCTTGATTATATTCGTAATTCATATTTATACCCCTGCATATCGCAAGCCTGCTTGCGATACTGCACCAATAAAGAGTTTGAAAGTTTACTTTCAAACTTAAATCTCCATATTTTTGAACTGATTCTGCATGGACTGTGGGGAAAAGATTTCCTATACTGAAAGCATAAGCAATACGGAGATATAAATCAAGCTTTTTGTAAAAGGAGGACGTATTATGTACCAGGCTACATTTGAATCGCTCAGAAATTTTCAGTGTCCGGATTGGTTTCGGGATGTCAAATTCGGGATCTGGAGCCACTGGGGGCCTCAGTCTGTTCCCATGTGCGGAGACTGGTATGCCAGGAATATGTATATCCAGGGCTCGGAGCAATATGAGTATCACTTGAGGACTTATGGGCACCCGTCAAAATTTGGCTACAAGGATATCTGCGCACTGTGGAAGGCGGAGAATTTTGACCCGGACGCCCTGATGGAGAAATATTATAAGGCTGGGGCCAGATTTTTTGTGGCGCAGGCCACCCATCATGACCATTTTTTCAACTTTGCGTCCCAGTACAATCACTTTAACTCGGTGGAGGTCGGACCGGGCAAGGATATTTGCGCCTTGTGGAAGGCGGCGAGTGAGAAATGGCATATGCCCTTTGGCCTGACGGAGCATCTGGGGGCCTCCTTTGCCTGGTGGCGCTCCAACAAGGGGGCGGACACATATGGGCCTTACGCGGGGGTTCCCTATGACGGCAACGATCCCGCATACCGGCATTTTTACCACGACAATTATGAGCATGTGGCCGCGCCGGGCGAGCCGGATAAATGGGTATGGCTCACGGGGAATCAGGATTTCCGCGAGTACTGGCTGAAGGTGGCGAAGGAGATCATAGACAAATACCAGCCCGATCTGCTCTATTCAGACAGCTTTCTGCCCTTCGGAGAGGGGGAGGACGCGGGGGACGAGGTTTATCGGTATGGCCTGGAGGCCGTGGCGCATCTGTACAATACCTCTGAGAAGCTGCATGGGCGGAACAGGGCTGTCTATACCCAGAAGAACCGCTCCGAGAATATCTATCGGGTGGGCGCTCTGGATATCGAGAGGAGCCAGCTCGAAGACATCTCCCCTGTGCCCTGGATGTCCGAGACCTGTATCGGGGGATGGTTCTACGACAGAAAGGCCAAGTATAAGACTCCCCATCATATTCTGGATATCCTGGTGGATACCATCAGCAAGAACGGCACATTGCTGGTCAATATCCTGCAGCGTCCGGACGGCACCATAGACGCGGAGGCGGACTGGATTCTGAAAGAGTTGGCGGAGTGGTTTGCGATAAACGGGGAGGCGGTATACGGCAGCAGGCCGTGGAGAGTGGCCGGAGAGGGCCACGCCTCTGTGATCATCGATGGCTTCAGGGAGGAGCAGGTGGCGTGGGACGACGACGATTTCCGCTTTGTGCAGAAGGATGGCAAGCTGTACGCCTATGTGATGAAGTCTGTCAATCGCAAGAGCACGGTGATCACCAGCCTGCGGGAGCAGGAGCAGGTAAGGAGCGTCAGGCTGCTGGGTCACGGCGAGGTGGGTTTTGTCCAGCGCTATGGGGCATTGCTCGTGGATCTACCGGAGAAGCTGCCCACAGAGTATGCCAGCGTGCTGGAGATTTCTTTTGCGTAATATTCATGCGATACTTTTGATAAGGGAAAATGTGTGCGGAAGGTGGAGACGAACCACATTCCGCACTCTTTTGCCTGGAGGCTTATGACAATCCCTACTATCTCAATCACCGCTTTGCAGGCTTCATATGCATAACCCTTCCGCCAGAAATTTTTATTGAAAAACCAGCCGAGCTCATATACGTCCTCATTGAGCGCATTGAACAGAATGTATCCAATCATCTTGCTCACAATTTTTCATTACCTCCACATCGCCTAAAATATCATGTAATTCTTTAACATCATTCATTATAAAGTCTCGTATAAACAATCGTTGAGTTTCAATATGCATCTGTGTTACTCTCCCCAATTCCGATTCATCGCTCTGATTGTATCATGGAGAACTCTGTGTTTCAATCTTGAATCGGTGAAATCGGCAATGTCCCAAGATAGGAGGCAAAATGGAGGAAAAATATTGTGTCATGCATAAGAAAGGCTATTTTTTTAACATGTGATTCTTGTATGGACTGCGTATATGTGTTAAAATAAGTAAAATGCTCCGCATTTAACTTTACTGAATGAAGAGTGCGCTGAAGCGCACGGGAGATGCGGCAAAATAAGTAAAATGCTCCGCATTTAACTTTACTGAATAAAGAGTGCGCTGAAGCGCACGGGAAATGCGGTATAATAAGTAAAATGCTGTATAGAATTATGGATGGAGGAACCATTATGGAACAACTGCATTTGACGGAATTGTTTGATATGGATATTCTTCAGCGGGTACAGAATTCCTTTTCCGTCACCGAGGGAATCTCGGCAGGAATTTCTGACGAAAATGGCGTGGCGCTGGTGGAACATGTCTCTTACTGTGACTTTTGCTCCAAATATACCAAGCAATCGGCGGAGGGCCTGAGGCGTTGTCGGATGTGTGACAAGCGGGGAGCGCAGATAGCGGCGGAGAAGAAAGCGCCACATATCTATACCTGTCATGCCGGACTGACGGATTTTGCCGCGCCGATTCTGGTGAAAGGGCAGTTTGTGGGCTGTTTTTTGGGCGGTCAGGTATTGACGGAGCCCTTGACCAAGGAGAGGGTGTGGGCTTACGCGCAGGAGTTGGGCATTTCTCCTGAGGAGTATGTGGAGGCGGCTTCCAGGATTCCTGTTTTTTCACGGGAAAGAATCGAGCATATCGCTAAGTATATGTATGATATGGGTGAACTGTTGTCCAGCATGGCCTACAAGCAGCATTTAACCCTGCAGATGAGCGGCGAGCTGGAGCGCGAGGCACATATGAAGTCAGATTTCCTGGCGAATATGAGCCATGAGATTCGCACGCCCATGAATGCGGTTATCGGTATGGCGGAGATGGCGCTGCGGGAGGAGCTGACGCCGACAGCCAGAGAATATATTAAGCAGATCAAGGCCTCCAGCAATACGCTGCTGACGATTATCAATGACGTCCTTGATTTTTCCAAGATTGAGTCTGGGAAGCTGGATATCAACCTGGCCGAGTATGAGCCGTTCTCCATTGTGAGGGATGTATCCAGCATTATCATGGCCAGAATCGGCGATAAGAAATTGGAATTTGTGGTGGATGCCGCTCCGGATATCCCCAGGCAGCTGATGGGCGATCGGTTCCGCATACAGCAGGTGATTCTGAATCTGGTGAACAATGCGGTGAAATTCACGAAAGAGGGATATGTGTATCTCTCCATCAATTTTGAGAAGACGTCAGAGAGAGAAATCCTGTTGAAGATTCTGGTTGAGGATACGGGGATTGGAATTAAAAAAGAGGATATGGGAAGACTGTTCCAGTCCTTCCAGCAGGTGGACAGCAAGAGAAACCGCAACATAGAGGGAACAGGCCTGGGGCTGGCGATCTCCAAGCAGTTAGTCACCTTGATGAAGGGGGAGATACAGGCGAGCAGCGAATATGGCAAGGGAAGCTGTTTTTCCTTCCAAATCCCGCAGATCGTTCTGGACGGAGCGCCGTCAATTGACATGGAGGCGAGGCAGAAGACCGCGAAGGCAGCAGGGCTTTTGTGTGACAACGAGTATGTGCTGGGCAATATGACAAAGATGCTTCAGAAATTTGGCGTGAAGGGGATTTCGCTGCGGGAGCAGGATCTTCAGACGCTGGAAGAGGAGGAAGCGGAATTCTTCTTTATAGAGAGCGCATGCTACTCCGCGCGTGTACGGGAGTTCCTGAAGACGCATCCCCAGATGATGGGCGTATTGTTGATGGGATTTGAGGAGCGCTTTAACACGGATCTGGAGAATCTGATGACAGTCCGCAAACCTCTCTACATAATGGAGTTGGCCAGGATATTGGCACATGAGGACATGGATGTGGAGGATTTGGAGGCGGATGGAATAGAGTTCACGGCGCCGGATGCGGATGTTCTGATTGTGGATGACAATAAAGTTAATCTCACGGTGGCGGAGGGAATCATTTCTCCACTGCACATGAGGGTGGACAAAGCGATCAGCGGCATACAGGCGTTGGAAATGATCGACAGAAAGCACTATGACCTGATCTTGATGGACCATATGATGCCGGAATTGGATGGGATAGAGACCACGCGCATTATCCGCCGTTTCCATGAGGATTATAACAATGTTCCCATCATTGCGCTGACAGCTAATGTGATGGAAGAGATGCAGTCCATGTTTCTGGTGGAAGGGATGAACGATTTTGTGGCAAAGCCCATAGAGACCAGGCTTCTGGTGGATAAGATCAAGCAGTGGCTACCGCCTGAAAAGGTGCAGCCTATTGAGGGCAGGGAAAAGAGTAAGGGTCGCAAGCGTGGGCAGGAGGAGACCAAGCGGGTAGTAATCCCTCATCTGGATATGGAGCAGGCATTGCAGCTATTGGGAAATGAGGAATTGTATTGGCAGGTTCTGCGGGAATATGCCAGAATGATACCCAAGAAGGCGAGGATGCTGGAGCAGCATTTTAAGGCAGAGGACTGGAAGGATTATACGATTGAGGCACATGCGCTGAAAAGCTCCTCCAAACAGATCGGGGCCATGGAGCTCTCGGAACTGGCAGCGCAAATGGAGCAGGCGGGTAATTTGATGGATATCGAGTATATCCGCGAGCATCACAGGGAACTGCTTGAGAGATACCGTGAATATGAATCAATCTTGTCCAAATATGTGGAGAAGCCGCAGGAGGAGATCAAGCCCAAGGCGGCCTATGACGCGCAAAAGGTATCGGAGTATCTGGACAGCATGCAGAATGCCGTGGACAATCTGGACATGGACGATATGGATCGGGTGATAGAGCTGTTAGATCAGGTGGTCCTCAAGGAAATGGAGGCACACTGTCTAAAGAAGATGAAAGAGGCGGTGGAGGAGCTGGATGTGGAGAGCTGTGAGGAGTTGATCAAGGTGTGGCGGCAGCTACTCCGCATATAGGATTCTATAGCTGTTTGAGTTAAGTGCAAACGGGAATAGAGACGGACGGTTCTGCGGGGAACGGTCCGTCTTTCTATTAATGAGTAAAATGCTTTGCAGAAATGGAGGAAATTGCAGTGAGAGCGATAACAAGCAGGAACTTCAGAGTGTTGTTGGAAGGGCTTTGACCATGAGCAGGAGGAAGGTCCCTGGGATGGGGAAGGTCGGGCAGTATATATTAAAATTTTCTGTGGTAGATGAATATTCCTATTGCTTTCTGATGGAATATCGTATAAAATATTTTATAAGTATATTATTACGAAAGACATTTTCAAAAGAAAGGGACATGCGAGATGAAAAAAATATTTACGAAACGCCTGTTTATCTATATGCTGGCGGCATTTATTCTGACTGTCACCGCGGTTTTCGCGCTGCAGACTGTAATTACGCAGAGGAACAATACGGCTAACAGTCAGGACAAACTGCAGGATGTGCGGGAGAAGTTGGTCAGCAACGAGGAAAATATTGAGCGGCTGACCAGTAATCTCAGTGCAGATAACCTGGCAAAAACCAGGGCATTTGCCGATATGCTCGCCGTAGACCGTTCTATCGCGGGCAATTCCGCCAAGCTGAATGAGATCAAGGACAGGCTGCAGGTGAATGAGCTGCATATTATTGATAAGGATGGCATTATAACCAGCAGTACCATTGATGCCTACATAGGCTTCGATATGAAGAGTGGGGAACAGTCCAACGCCTTTATGGTGATCGTTAATGATCCCAGCATTGAGATCGTCCAGGAGCCTCAGGTCAATGTGGCGGAGGGTGTGGTCATGCAGTATATTGGCGTGGCCAGGAGTGATGCCAAGGGCTTGGTGCAGGTAGGCGTTCGTCCGGAGGTATTGGAGGATATGCTTTCCAGCACAGCGATAGATGTAGTGCTGGGGGATATTGATTTTGG
This sequence comes from bacterium, assembly GCA_023663725.1. Lineage (GTDB taxonomy): Bacteria > Bacillota > Clostridia > Lachnospirales > Lachnospiraceae > Acetatifactor. The sequence goes on from JAMPGX010000002.1 coordinate 133,789, forward strand.
AGAAAAGGGATATATTTATGCCATAGATGCAGCCAGCGGACAGATATTGGCTCATCCTAACGCGGCATTGATTGGAACCTCCGCGGCGGAAGCCGGTTTTCCGGCGAAGCTCACAGGACAGGGCAAGGCCCGCATAGATGGGGTGCGCGGATATTATCTGGCCGAGGAATATGAGGATAAGGTTATCGGTACTTTTATGCCGGCCAATGAGTACTATGCGGAGCGTAGCAGTCAGACGCTGGTGGTGTCTCTCAGTATGCTGGTAATCTTTACCGTATTGCTGCTGCTGATCAATCATATGGTTGACAGTAAGATCGTCCAGGGAATCAATCATATTACCAGCTCGATGAAAAAGATTGCAGATGGGAATTTTGACACCTCGGTGAATGAGACGGGGAATCCGGAATTTATACAGCTCTCCGACAGCATCAATAGGATGGTGGAGAGTATTGGACAGAATATGAAGGAAAATGAGCTTCTCCTTAAGCAGCAGGAGTCGGACATGGAAAACAATCAGATGATGATTCGTAATGTCAAGGACGCCTGCAAGGAGTTGGATGCCGTATCTGGAGAAAATCTTGCAAACGCAGATCATATCTACAATGGTACAGGAGAGCAGGAGAAGGCCGTGGAGGATCTCAAGGAGATCATGAGCCAGCTGGTCAGGGAATTGAACGGCAGTGTCGATGCAACGGTCAACGTCACGGAGGAGACAGGTCATACCACGGAGAAGATCGTGCAGACGCAGGAACAGATGAAGCTGCTCAGCGATTCCATGCAGAGAATCAGCGAGATGTCGGCGGCCATCGAGAAGATCATCAGCGAGATCAATTCCATCGCCCAGCAGACCAATATGCTGTCTCTGAATGCTTCCATCGAGGCGGCCAGGGCCGGCGAGATGGGCAAGGGCTTTGCGGTGGTAGCCGCCCAGGTGGGTGAGTTGGCCGCCAGAAGCTCTCAGGCTGCCAAGGAGACCAATGAGTTGATCACCAACTCCATCAATGCGGTGGAGAGTGGAAAGAGGATTACCGACCAGACCGTGAAGGCATTTGGCGTTGTGGTGGAGGATATCGAGAAGGCCAACCGCGATGTGCTGGCTATCACCGATATGGTGCGGCAGAATGTGGATATCGTGGAGAGTGCGGTCGGTCAGATTGACAGGATATCTAACGTGGTTGAGGAAAATGTACAGATATCTCAGAACACCAAGCAGGCTTCTTCCAACGTGGCGGATATCACGGGCAAGCTGCTGGAGCTGGTAGAGCAATAAGCTGCGATCAGATAGAGCATCGGATTTGTTTGGGGCGATATGGCGGAATTTGCCGCGATATCGCCCTTTTATATCCGTGAGTAATGAGATAAATCTAAAAAATATATAAATTTCATCAAAACTATTGCAAAATACAGTCGTCTCTGTTACGCTTCTAACAAAGCATAAGATTTCCAGATTGATTCAAAACATCTCTGTTTTCTCTTCATCTTTTGAAATCCTGCTTTTACATTCAGCTTAGTTTCCATTTTTATGGTAAAAGAATAATGGCAAAAGGGGAAGGAGTGTTTATGTACAGTTCTATACTGACGGGGTCTCTTTATGGTATTGAGGCCAATCTAATCCATGTGGAGGTGGATATTTCTACCGGTCTGCCGGGATTTTCCATGGTAGGTTCTCTGAGCAATGAGGTGCGGGAGGCCAGGGAGAGAGTGCAGGTGGCGCTCAAAAATGCGGATTTTGATATTCCGCCCAAGAAGATAACAATCAATCTGGCGCCTGCCAATCTGAAGAAGGACGGAACGGGCTTTGATGTGCCCATAGCTATCGGCATTCTGCAGACTCTGGGGTATTTTCGTGAGCAGTCCACAGAGAATATCCTGTTTGTCGGGGAGCTTGGGCTGGATGGGGAGATCAAGCCCATAAGCGGCATTTTGCCCATTGTAAAAGAGGCGGCTCAGAGGGGGATAGGCACCTGCATCGTTCCCTGGGACAACCGCAGGGAGGGCGGTGTGATCCCTGGGATACAGGTCAGGGGAGTGCGCAGCCTTCATCAGCTCACAGCTTTTTTGCAGGAGGAGGATAAGGCGAGACGGGAGGAGCTGCTGCCAGTGCAGCCCTGCATTGCCAGGGAGCTCTTGGAGAATTCTCTGGAGGACATGGAAGGGGATTTTGCTGAGATCAGAGGACAGGAGGTCGCCAGAAGAGCGGCGGAGATTGCGGCGGCGGGATTTCACAATCTGCTGATGTCTGGGCCCCCAGGCGGGGGCAAAAGCATGATAGCCAGAGCAATGGCGGGAATCCTCCCGCCGATGACTTGGCAGGAGAGTATTGAAGTGACAGCGATCTACAGTGTGGCGGGAATGCTGGATTCGGAGAATCCCCTGATTCTTCGGCGACCGTTCCAGAGCCCACATCACACAGTCTCTGGCGCCGCTCTGATAGGGGGAGGCGCTCATATTCATCCCGGCGCCATCTCGCTGGCCCATAGGGGTGTCCTGTTCCTCGACGAATTGACGGAATTTCCCAGAAGCATACTGGAGTGCTTGAGGCAACCCCTGGAAGATCACCAGGTCAATATTGCCAGAGCTCAGGGCAATTATATCTATCCGGCGGATTTCATGCTGGTGTGCGCCATGAATCCCTGCCGCTGTGGTTTCTTTCCAGACTCAAACAAATGCCGTTGCAGCGAGGGAGAGCTTGCCAAATACTGGAACAGGTTGTCCGGCCCGCTGCTGGACCGCATGGATATGTATGTGGAGACCAGCCGCATTGAGCTGGAGAAGCTGCAATCCGGTCAAAAGGGGGAGAGCAGCGCCCAGATCAGGCAGCGGGTTGTGGAGGCCAGAGCCATTCAGGAAGAGCGCTTTCACGGCAAAAAATATTCCTTCAATGGGGATATGGAAGCGAGAGAACTGGAGAAATACTGTGAGCTGGGGCGAGAGGAGCAGCGGCTGATGGAGTTGGCATACAGGCGCTTGGGACTCAGCGCCAGGACGTATCACAGGGTATTGAAGGTGGCTCGAACAATTGCGGATCTGGCGCATTCTCAGTGGATACGGGAGGAGCATCTCAGCGAGGCGCTGGCTTATCGGATGACGGAAGGAGCATATAAGAGGCATGGATAAGTATCTATATTGGCTGGACAATGTAGGCGGAATTGGAACCAGAGGAAAAGAGCGGCTGCTGGAGGCTTTTGGTACGGGGGAAGGAGTATACAGGGCAGGGGAAAAGCATTTGACTTTGCTGTTGGAGGAATGCAGGCTGGAGAAGCTGCTGGAGAGCCGGAAGGCATGGGATGTAGATCAGGAGTATGAGCTGCTACGACAGAAGCAGATATTCTTCGTCTGTACGGCAGAGCCGGAATATCCGGAGAAACTGAGGCATATTCCCGATCATCCGTTCAGCGTCTATTACAGGGGGCGGCTTCCCCAGTCCTCCAAGTTGGCTGTGGCCGTGGTGGGAGCCAGGGAGTGCTCGGATTATGGGCGTTTTATCGCCACTGAGTTGGGCAAGGAGCTGGGGCAATCAGGTATACAGGTGATCAGCGGCATGGCCAGGGGAGTGGACGGTATCAGCCAGCTGGCGGCGCTGGAGGCGGGAGGGGAGTCCTATGCCATTCTGGGGAGCGGAGTGGACATCTGTTATCCCAAGGAAAATCAGCCCATCTATGACAGGATGCTGGTTCAGGGCGGGGTGATCTCCATCTACCTGCCGGGCACGGCGCCCAGGCCCCAGCTGTTTCCCCCTCGAAACAGGATTGTCAGCGGATTTGCAGATGTGCTGGTAGTGGTGGAGGCCCGCCAGAAAAGCGGCACATTGATCACGGTGGACATGGCTTTGGAGCAGGGGCGGGAGGTATACGCGGTGCCGGGGCGGATCACGGACAGGCTCAGCGACGGGTGTAACAAGCTGGTCAAGGACGGAGCGCTGGTATTTCTGTCTCCGAGAGATTTTCTGGAGGGACTGCGGCAGTCTTTTCCCGAGAAATATGCCTGCTGTACTGCGAAATCAACACCACCCTCAACACGGCGGGCCATGCCGCCGATTACCCCGGAGGAAGCTGTGGTGCTGGAGGCGTTGGATCTGTATCCGCAGCCCCTGGAAAGGATACGGGATCAGTTGCAGGTAAAGCTGACGGAGAGAGGATTCCGCACGTTCTCTCACAATCTGCTGACAATCCTGATGCATCTGTGTCTGAAAGGAGTGGCCAAGCAGAATAGCCCCGGTTGGTTTTCACTGGATATCTGAGGAAAGATATGCTATACTCTATGGGGTAAGAGGCCAGGGAGGGAAAGCAGGCTTGGAAGTAAACTTTCCAATATGGATTGGTGTGAGTGCGGAAGCGCGCAAAGGGGGATAGGTATGAAGATTCTTGTGATTGGCGGCAGTTATTTCTATGGGCGCGTGTTTGTGATGTTGACGGCGCAGCAGCAGGAGATCACAGTGGTGAACAGGGGAACTTATTCCCTCGCGGATATGGGAGTAGCACAGATTAAGGGCGACCGCAGGGAGCCGTCCCTCTGGCAGCGGATATCCGGCAAATATGACGTGATAGTTGACTTCTGTGCTTATGAGCCCGGAGATATTCGCTGCGTGCTGGACAATCTGCAGGCAAAACCCAGCCAGTATATTCAGATCAGCACGGTGGATGTGTATCGCCGCGGAATCGGGGGCTATAAGGCGGAGGATACTCCCTTTGAGGACAGAGCGCTGCAGGGGGAGGCAGGGGCTTATATTGCCGGCAAAGTAGCGCTGGAGAGAGAGCTGCGGCAGGTGTGCGGAGAAACAGGGGTGGATTGGACTGTGCTGCGTCCGGGGATTCTCTATGGACCGTATAACTATGCACCTCGGGAGTCTGCATATATTCAGATGATGGTGCAGCAGCAGATATTGCCCAGGATTACGGATGCGGACGGACAGTTTCAACTGGTGTATGTGAAAGACGCGGCGGAGGCTGTGAGGCAATGTCTGTGCAATCCTCTGACTTACGGGCAGTCCTATAATATCTGTGTGAAGGAGCCGGTGACATACAGCGGTCTGGCGGAGGTGTTACTGCGGGTGTGCGACAGTCCGGTTCGAGAGCTGTCTATGTCTGTAGATCAGGCCCAGAGGCAGGGCATACCGTTGCCCTTTGCGGTCAGAGAGCAGGAGACGGAACAGTATGACAACGAAAAAAGCCTGCGGGAGCTGGGGCTGGCCTACACCTCTTTAGAGGAGGGGATGGCCAGGACATTCAGAGCTTTCAAGAATGTGTATCAGAGTTGATATGTGCCGGTTGCATTATTCCGGCAAATAGGATACAATAGTGTCTGTGCGCAAATACAACCGCAGGTAGAATCAAGGAGTAAAATGTGAATCTTCTTCTCTTGCGAAAGAGAAGGGGACACGATACAATCGAATTATGCCGAAGGGACTTTACCCTTTAGAGCTATTGTACAGTGATACAAATAAGGAGGAGAAGAGATGCAGGAATTAAAGCCGATAAAGGAAGGAAAAGTACGGGAAATCTATGACAATGGGGACACGCTGATCATGGTGGCCACAGACCGCATCAGTTGCTTTGATGTGATATTGAAGAATCAGGTGACGAAAAAGGGCGCTGTGCTGACGCAGATGTCCAAATTCTGGTTTGATATGACCAGCGACATCCTTCCCAACCATATGATCTCGGTGGATGTGAAGGATATGCCGGAGTTTTTCCAGCAGGAGAGATTTGACGGCAACAGCATGATGTGCCGGAAGCTGGAGATGCTGCCAGTGGAGTGCATTGTGAGAGGATATATCACCGGCAGCGGCTGGGCCAGCTATCAGAAGGATGGCACTGTGTGCGGCATCCGGCTGCCGGAGGGGTTAAAGGAGTCCGATAAGCTGCCGGAGCCGATCTATACGCCCTCCACCAAGGCCGAGATAGGCGATCACGACGAAAATATTTCCTTTGAACAGAGCGTGGAATATCTGGAGAAGCGTTTCCCCGGCAAGGGCCGTGAATATGGGGAGAAGCTGCGCGACTACACCATAGCCCTGTACAAGAAATGTGCGGAGTACGCGCTGACCCGCGGAATCATCATCGCGGATACCAAGTTCGAGTTCGGTCTGGACGAGGATGGGAATATTGTGTTAGGAGACGAGATGCTGACGCCTGATTCCTCCCGTTTCTGGCCTGCTAAGGGTTATGAGCCGGGCCATGCTCAGCCTTCTTTTGATAAGCAGTTTGCCAGGGACTGGCTCAAGAGCCATGAGCATGACTGGGAACTGCCTCAGGAGATCGTGGACAAGACCATAGAGAAGTATCTGCAGGGGTATGAACTGCTCACGGGCAAACCGTTAGAGTAACCATATAAGTAAGTGTCCCTTACGATATTTTAGAGAATTTGTAAATCCGGTTGGATATGATGAATTCTCAATGAATACCATGTTAAAATCGACAGTCAAGCACAACAGCGTTTCAGCTTTATTGTAGAGAAGATGAAACAAAGGCAAGGAATTATAGAATAATTAAAAGTAATTAACCCTATAAATTGATTATGAAAGTGGCAGACAAAGCGGCAGAGTGTAAAAGGCTCTGTCACTTTTCTTTTTGGGAGACATATTTGTATTTCTTAGAAAAGAGAGAAAGGATATTGACATGTAAGTGCCTTGCGTGTATAATGTGCATGTAACAACATCACACTAAAGGAGGCAGAATATTTGAAGATCGTAATATCTAACATATCGGAAGCCCCCCTTTACCAACAAATCAAAGACCAAATAAAAGATGCAATCTTAAAAGGAGAATTAGTAGAGGGCGATGCACTTCCATCTATTCGTGCCTTTGCAAATGATTTAAAAGTCAGCGTATTAACAATACGGAGAGTCTATGATGAATTGGAGCAAGAGGGATTTGTAACAAGCCAAGTCGGTATCGGCACATTTGTTTCTACAAGAAACATTGAATTATTGCGGGATTCCAAGCGGCGTCTTGTGGAGAAAAAAATGCTTGATATGATTCAGACAGCAAAATCTTTGGGCATTAGTAAAGATGAATTAAATGCCATGATGGACATTATATACGAGGAGGAAAACTGAATGGATAACATTTTAGAAGTATCTGGATTAAATAAAAGGTATGATGATTTTGCCTTAAAAGATATCTGTTTTTATTTGCCAGAGGGCTGCATCACGGGATTTGTCGGAATCAATGGGGCAGGAAAAACGACAACTCTCCGAAGTATCTTAGGGCTTTCAAACAAAGTATCTGGAAATATAAACTTTTTTGGCATGGACATGGAAGGAAATGAAAGTAAAATAAAAGACCGCATCGGCATTGTGCTTGACGAAGGATACTTTTATGATGAATTAACGCTCTCAGAAATGAAAAATGTAATTGCCCCTGCTTACAGGAATTGGTGCGAACAGGACTTTATAGATTATATGGAACAGTTTTCATTGAATCCCAAGCAGAAAATCAATACCTTGTCAAAAGGAATGCGGATGAAATACGCTTTAGCCCTGGCACTCTCCCATAAAGCGGAACTGCTTATCATGGACGAGCCAACAAGCGGTCTTGACCCATTAGTCCGAAGCCAGCTTTTAAATATATTAAAGGACTATATGGGCAAAGGTGGAAAGGGCGTATTTTTCTCCACACATATTACTTCCGATTTGGAGAAGATTGCAGATATGCTGATTATGATTGATGGCGGTGAGATTGTTTTTCAAGAGGAAAAAGACCAGCTACTTGACAGCTACCGAATCATAAAGGGCAGCACTGAAAAACTGAATACGGATACAAGAAAAAATATTTTAAATATAGAGGAAAGTGCTTTCGGCTTTACGGGAATCACAAAACAGGGTTCGAATGTTATTGATTTTATGGAGGATATTCTTACAGAAAGACCCACAATCGAGGACATCATGCTTGCGAATGTAGAAAGGAGAAAAAAAGATGTTAATTAGCTTAGTGAAGAAAGAATTTCTGATTGTAAAAAAATATGTAGGCATCATGCTTATCGTGTCATTTCTGATTCCGCCCGTTATGCTTTGGCGGATGCCAGAAGCAGCGGGGGCAATGGGATTTACTCTTACTGTTATTTTTAGCATTTTCATGTTGACCCAGTATGTTTCTTTAAAGGAATATCAGTATCCAAAGGCAACCACCCTGCTTTGTGCATTGCCCTATCCCCGAAAAATGATTGTGCTTTCAAAATACTGTTTTTGTCTGATTATTTATGCGGTCTGCTGTTTAGTTTTTGGGATTGACACAATCATTTTCCCGAAATTAGGAACTTTTGATATAAGAATGGCGGCTATCGCTTTTTTGGTAATCACGATACCATTATCTTTTTATTTTCCTGCTTTGTATAAGTTGGGATATGAAAAGACAAAATTTGTATTTGTCATAATTATTATGGCATCCCCTGTTTTATTTGCCTTTCTGTTTAAACCAGAAAATGCAGTAAGATTTAGCTTTTTAGACAGTATCTCTACAACAACGATAGCAATTTTAAGCGTTATCATCAGTCTTGTCACCTTTTCAATATCAGCCATTCTGTCAATTCGATTTTTTGAAAAAAGTGATTTGACATAGGAGGTTTTCATATGGAACGTGATGTAATAGTCCTGTATATAATAGCGGGCGTATCGTTTTCCTTTGCCTTATTCAACTGTATTCTTTTTGCAATAAAACATGGAAAGACAACGAAAACGAATGGAACGATTGTTTCCATAAAATCAACAAATCCGACGAATGAAAAGTGGCGGAATGCAAAATTAGCAGAGATTTCCTATCGGGTTAATGACAGAAACATTGTATCTAAAAATCGCATACAAGTTCCTTTAACATCTAAGATAGGAACACCGATTACCGTTCGTTATGACCGAAACCAACCAGAGAGAATATACAGTTATTCTGCGAAACGAATCATCACGGGATTTTTAATTGGCATAGGCAGCGTACTGATAGCTGCATTTATGCAAATCCATTAGAGGAAGAGGGATAAAGGATATGCCACATTTCCCGACTGGAAAAACAGGAAGAAATAACAAAGTTGGAGGTATGTTGTTTTGTTTGCGGCGGCAAAACCCGTGACATATTCTCATTACTGTCCGAAGTGCAAGCAGAAAGTATTCAGAAAAAACGGCATAGCCCCTAATGCTATACCGTTTTTTATTTCCTTATGTGAAGGGTAAAAACCCTCCTTTTTTGTTGTTTTGAGTAAAATAGTCCCTTAAAACACATAATCGGTTACCAAATCAGTTGACATATAACCGAATATGGTGTATTATGTGTTTATCAAGCTTGATCAATAGACAATACGGAGGTGTTTACATGATGTTTATGGAGGAACGTCACCAGAGAATCGTGGATGCGATTCAGAAAAACGGCAAGATTACTGTTGCGCAGATCACGGAGGAATATGGCATATCCGATGAGTCCGCGCGAAGGGATCTGCGCTTATTAGAGCAAAAAGGCATTTGTAAGAGGACGCACGGAGGCGCGATCCTGATGCAGCCGGTCAGCGTGAGGCCACCGGTGGATCGCAAATTTGAGGAGATGCCGGTATATGATAACTACAAGGCAATCGCCTGTAGAGCCGCCCAAATGGTAGCTGAGAATGAAACGGTCTATCTGACTGGCGGCTCGCTGGGATATCTGATGCTCTCCTTCCTGCCCAGAGACAGGTACTATACAGTGGTGGTCAACTCAGTGGATATCGGGAAGGAGCTTCGGAGCTTTGACAATATTGACGTCTATCTTGCAGGGGGGAAGATGCGGCAGAGCGGCTCGCTGGTGGACAGCCTGGCCGTGGATTTTGTCAGCCGGATGCACTTTGATCTCTGTTTTATCACCGGAGCGGGTCTGACAGCCGACTTTGGTCTTTCGAACGGAACGGATGAAACGGCGGCATTCCAGCGCACAGTGATCAAAAACAGCAGGAGAAAATGCCTGTTGATGCCAGGCGCTAAGATTGGGGTGGACTCTTTTATCAAGGTATGCGAGGTGGATGTGTTCGACCTTGTCATCACAGATTGGGAGTGTCTGGAAGAACAGATGGCACTCCTGGAGGATAAAAGAACATCTGTTATAGTTGCCGCGAAGGTTTGATTTGTCTGAAGAAGGAGACTGATTTAGGCTCACGGAGAATAAAAGATTATTGAAATTGGCATAAGAGGCAGGGAAAGAAAGGATTCCCTGCCTCTTTTTGTTCATTGTTCCAGATTCTTGTTGGCGGTGGACAGCATCAGCTTGATGCGGTTTAACTGATTTACCTCGCTGGCGCCGGGATCGTAGTCGATGGCCACGATATTGGACGCGGGATAGGCCTTTCGCAGTGCCTTGATCACGCCTTTGCCCACCACGTGATTGGGCAGGCACCCGAAAGGCTGGGTGCAGACGATATTGGGCACATTTTCATGAATCAGTTCCACCATCTCCCCGGTGAGGAACCAGCCTTCTCCAGTCTGGTTGCCGATGGATACGATCGGTTTGGCGTATTCCACGATCTCTCGGATGGGAGTGGGCGGGTCAAAATGCTCGCTCCTGGCGAAAGCCTTGGCTGCGGCGCCCCGCAGGACATGTTCGATGGCCCAGATGCCCAGGGACGAGAGCCTTGCGGCCTTTTTGCTGGTGCCCAGATGCTCCGCCTTGTAGATCTGATTGTAGAAGCAGTACAGCATGAAATCCATCAGGTCGGGGACCACGGCCTCTGCGCCCTCGGCCTCCAGCAGCTCCACCAGGTGATTGTTGCCCGCGGGAGAGAACTTCACCAGAATCTCGCCCACGATACCCACGCGGGGTTTCCTGACATCCCTAAGGGGTATGGCGTCGAACTCCTGTATCATCCTTCGGCACATGCCGGGGAATTTTGCCAGATTGATATGCTTTGCCGATACATACTCCTGAGCGACCTTCAGCCATTTCTGGTGCACGGCCTCCACGCTGCCGGGAACCTCCTCATAGGGGCGCATCCGGTAGACGCACCGCATGAAGATATCGCCGATCTGGGCGGCCAGTGCAGCCCGCATCAGCAGATTCAGGTTCAGGTGGAATCCAGGGTTGGTCTCGATACTGCCCAGATTCAGGGAGATCACCGGTATCTGTGCCATCCCCGCCTTCTCCAAGGCTCGACGGATAAAGCCAATATAGTTGGTTGCCCGACATCCGCCTCCGGTCTGGGTCATAATAACGGCCGTTTTGTTCAAGTCATACTTGCCGGAGAGCAGGGCTTCCATGATCTGTCCTACCACCAGCAGGGAAGGATAACAAGCGTCATTATTTACATATTTCAGTCCTACGTCTACGGAGTGCTTGTTGTCGTTGGTCAGCACTTCAAAATGGTAGCCGCAGGAGGCGAAAGCCTTCTCAAAAATATCAAAGTGTATAGGGGACATCTGGGGGCAGAGGATCGTATAATCCCTGCGCATTTCCTCGGTAAACTGCACTTTCCTGATGGCGCTGGAATGAATGGCGCGCTGCTCCGCCTTTTGCTCCCGCACCCGAATGGCGGACAGGAGAGAACGCACGCGGATTCTGGCCGCTCCCAGATTGTTCACTTCGTCGATCTTCAGGCAGGTGTATATCTTGCCTGAACCGGACAGAATGTCGTTCACCTGATCGGTGGTCACCGCGTCCAGTCCACAGCCAAAGGAGTTGAGCTGGATCAGGTCCAGATTCTCCACCAGCTTGACATAGCTGGCGGCGGCATATAGTCGGGAGTGGTACATCCATTGATCGGAGACGATCAGGGGGCGCTCCGGCTCTGCCAGATGGGAGATGGAATCCTCCGTCAGCACCGCTATGTCATAGGAGGTGATCAGTTCCGGTATGCCGTGGTTGATCTCCGGATCGATATGGTAGGGACGGCCCGCCAGCACGATACCTCTCTTTCCGGTCTGCTTTAAGTATTGCAGGGTCTCCTCGCCCTTATCCCGCATATCCTGTCGGGCTTTCTCCAGCTCCTCCCAGGCTTTTGCCACGGCCTGGCGCACTTCTTGAGCGGGGAGCTCGGTAAATTCTTTGATCAGGGCGTCGGCGATGGTCTCCTGGCTGGTAAAGGCCATGAAAGGGTTGCGGAATGTGATATTTTCACTTTTTATCTCTTCCACATTGTTCTTGATATTCTCCGAGTAGGAGGTCACAATGGGGCAGTTGTAGTGGTTGTTGGCCTCTCCGAACTCATTTCTCTCATAAAAGAGCGCCGGATAGAAGATGAACTTGATCCCCTGCCTGATGAGCCAGTTCACATGTCCGTGGGCCAGCTTAGCCGGATAACACTCGGACTCGCTGGGGATGGACTCGATGCCCAACTCATAAATCTGGCGGGTAGACACTGGGGACAGCACCACCCGATATCCCAGACTGGTGAAAAATACATGCCAGAAGGGATAGTTTTCATACATATTCAGCACTCTGGGGATACCTACAGTGCCCCTGGGCGCTTCGTCAGCGGGCAGGGATTCGTAGGCAAACAGGCGCTTTAGCTTATACTCGAAGAGATTGGGGACATTGTGGGCGTTCTTCTGTCCGCCGATGCCCCGCTCGCAGCGGTTGCCGGAGATATACTGTCTGCCGCCGGAGAATTTATTGATGGTCAGGCGGCAATTGTTGGTGCAGCCCTTGCATTTGGCCATGCTGGTCTCAAACTGCAGATTGCAGATCTGCTCGTAGGTGAGCATGGAAGTCTGATAATCTGTATTTTCATTGCCACAGCCATTGCCATTCATTTCGCAACGTATGTTATTTGAAATTTCTCTGTTATTGTTATCGCAGTTTTCAGTATCGTTTATGCTGTAATTATCGCAAGGCCGTTCGCTTGTGTGTACAGTACGGCACTGTGTATATCTCTCCCTTGCGATCAGCGCGGCGCCGAAAGCGCCCATGATGCCGGCGATATCCGGACGGATGGCCTCGCAGCCCGCGATCTTTTCAAAGCTGCGCAGTACGGCGTCGTTGTAGAAGGTGCCGCCCTGAACCACGATCTCTCGGCCCAGCTCTGAGGCGTCGGACACCTTGATTACCTTAAATAATGCGTTCTTGATCACGGAGTAGGCGAGTCCGGCGGAGATATCCGCTACGCTGGCTCCCTCCTTTTGGGCCTGCTTGACCTTGGAATTCATGAACACGGTACAACGGGTGCCCAGGTCAATGGGATGCTGGGCGAACAGGGCGGCCTGGGCAAAGTCCTGAACGCTGTAGTTCAGCGATTTGGCGAAGGTCTCGATAAAGGAGCCGCAGCCGGAGGAACACGCCTCGTTGAGCTGCACGCTGTCCACGGTCTGGTTCTTGATTTTGATGCATTTCATGTCCTGACCGCCGATATCCAGGATGCAGTCCACCTGGGGATTAAAAAAGGCGGCGGCGTAGTAGTGGGCCACGGTCTCCACCTCCCCGTCGTCCAGCAGGAAGGCGGCCTTCATCAGAGCCTCGCCGTAGCCGGTGGAGCAGGAGCGAACGATTTGCACACCCTCCGGCAACTGCTGATAGATCTCTTTCAGAGAGCGGATGGCGGTCTTCAGCGGACTGCCGTCATTGCTGCTGTAAAAGGAGTACAGCAGGGAACCGTCCTCTCCCACCAGAGCGATCTTAGTCGTGGTGGAGCCTGCGTCGATGCCCAGGAAGGCATTGCCGCGGTAGGAGGTCAGGTCTCCTGCGCCCACTCGGTGCCTGGCGTGGCGCGTCTGAAACGCGTCATACTCCTCCTGATTGGCAAAGAGGGGCTCCATGCGCTCCACCTCAAATTCCATCTTGATCTCGCCGGAGAGCTTAGCCACCATCTCCTCCATGGTGTAGCTGACATCATCTCTGGCGTTCATGGCGGAGCCCATGGCCGCGAAGAGATGGGAGTTGTCGGTGTCCATGATATGTTCTTCATCCAGCTTCAACGTGCGGATAAAGGCTTTTTTCAGCTCAGACAAAAAGTGCAGCGGTCCCCCCAGGAAAGCCACATGTCCTCGGATGGGCTTGCCGCAGGCCAGGCCGGAGATGGTCTGGTTGACCACTGCCTGGAAGATGGAGGCCGCCAGATCTTCTTTGGTGGCGCCCTCGTTGATCAGGGGCTGGATATCAGTCTTGGCGAACACGCCGCAGCGGGCGGCGATGGTGTACAGGGACTGATAGTTCTTGGCGTATTCGTTCAGACCCGCCGCGTCCGTCTGGATCAGGGAGGCCATCTGGTCGATAAAGGAGCCTGTGCCGCCGGCGCAGATACCGTTCATGCGCTGTTCCACGTTGCCGCCCTCGAAGTAGATGATCTTGGCGTCCTCGCCGCCCAGCTCGATGGCTACGTCGGTCTTGGGGGCCAGCTCCTTCAGGGCGGTGGCCACGGCAATGACCTCCTGGGTGAAAGGAACGCCCAGATGGTTCGCCAGAGTCAGTCCACCGGAGCCGGTGATCATGGGGTGCAGCAAGGCATTACCCAGCTGGTCATAGGCTTTTTGCAGCAGGGCGGACAGCGTCTCCCGTATATTGGCGTAGTGCCGCTCGTAATCCGAAAAGAGGATTGCGTGTTCTCTATCTAATATGGCGATCTTGACCGTGGTGGAACCGATGTCGATGCCCAGGGTGTATTCGGGGAGACGCATATTTTCCGCGTCGCAGCTCATACAGTTGTTGTTCATGTAGATCATCCTTTCTGGATAAATTAAGGGGATTGCAGGTCCCTATTCAATCTATGAGGGGATGCCTGACTTTAAGCATTCTCTGACATTATACGACAGAAAAGGAGAAAATGCAACGAACTCTGCGCGTGGATACCTGTTAATTTTTTGTAAATAAAAATTGACTCCTATGGTGTCATATGATATATTGGTCTCAAAGCAGTGATTCTACTATGTCTATGACCGGACTGTTTTTCTTTTCCCACACGGGATGTCGAAACGGATTCATGCTTTTATTTCAAACAAATATTTTAAGAAGACGTATAAGGAGAATGACATGTGCAAACAAATCGAAAATTTATATGATATCAGCGAACAGTTTACGTTTCGCAGCATACTTGCCGGCGAGGAGGAACAGGTATTCCGCATTGAGGAGATCTGTTTTCCCCCCAATGAGGCGTGCTCTGAAAAGATGATGAGGGAGAGGATTGCCGAAGCACCGGAGCTGTTCTTGGTGGCTGTGGATAAGGAATCGGGTCAAATCGCCGGATTCCTGAACGGATTATCTACGGAGGAAAGCAAATTCAGAGACGAGTTTTTCATCAATGCCAAGCTGTATGACCCTTCGGGCAGGAATGTGATGATTCTGGGATTGAATGTGCTTCCCCAGTATCGGGGGCGTGGGCTGGCCAGGGAGATTATGACCCGTTATCTGCACAGAGAGCGAGAGAAGGGCAGGAAGACGGTCATTCTGACCTGTCTGGATGACAAAGTACAGATGTATGAGAAGATGGGATATCGGGATCTTGGGATGTCGGAGTCCTCGTGGGGCGGGGAACAGTGGCATGAGATGATTTATGAGTTCGAGGGATAGAGACAGCGCGGGGAGAAGATGGAGAGAGATTGTACGGGAGAGATGAATAAGAATTATGTAAATGCGGAGCAGGTATTGCCACCGCAGCTTTTGGAGCAGGTGCGGCAGTATGCCGAAGGTCGACTTCTCTATGTGCCCAGCGCCGATAAGACAGCCAGCCTCTGGGGGGAGAGAACGGGGCAGCGAAGCTATTACCGCAAACGCAACCAGATGCTCCGCAACAAATATGCCTATGGGGTAAGCGTTTCCCAGTTGGCAGACGAATATTGTCTGTCCCAGGAGACGGTAAAGAAGATTGTCTATAACAAAAGGGCAAAAGAGAATCTGCCCTTTTTTCCCCATGTCATCTCCGCCAGGCAGTACAGCCATGAGGGGCTGCTGGAGGAATGGATACACACCTATCTGCTGTACGAGCGCAGAAACAAGGAATTTTCGGACGGACTGTATCTGGTTCCCAGGCAGTATATGGGACCTCTGGCCATGCCACTGTCCCTGCTTGCACGCAGCAGTGGTCCGGAGGACCATATGAAATGGCGTGTGCATCCCATAGTCTGGGAGGAAAAGGTGGCGGAGCGGCAGCGGCTGATTCAGCAGAGGCAGCTATTGCCGCCGCTGATTGTAAACTATAGAGAGGAGGGGCTTGAGCTGAACTGTGGCAGCCCGCTGTATGAGGCGTTGGTCAGGGAGGGAATCCCCTATTTTCCCGTGATTGTCTGGTGCAGCAGTGAAGCGGAGATGCAGGCGTTTGAGAAGAAGTATCAGGGAGCTATGGCAAGATCCATTTAAATAAAAGTATACCTGCCCTTGTTGCCCGTCATCTGGTAGAATATATTCGTTAGGGAAATGCTGATTAAAGCGTTTCTAGCGCCGGATTTGCGCTGCAAAGCAGCAATTTCCCCTGCAAATCCGTGCGCATCTTTAGGATAATTCACTGCCGTTTCGTGTATACTGCTGCGATGACATAGGGAGGTATCCATGAGGACAATTGATCTGGGAAAAAGAAATGCTTCTTACCAGCAGCTACAGGGTCTGCGGGACAATCGAACCAAGCGGCTGCGGCAGGGGGCATTTTTTGTGGAGGGAGTGCGAAATATCAATCAGGCCATAGAGACGGGGTGGAGCATTCGCAGCTTCCTCTATTCCAATAGGGAATCTTTTCAAAAAGGAAATCTTTCGACTTGGGCGGAAAATATTCTCAATTCTGTGGAGA
Source organism: bacterium (assembly GCA_023663725.1). Classification (GTDB taxonomy): domain Bacteria; phylum Bacillota; class Clostridia; order Lachnospirales; family Lachnospiraceae; genus Acetatifactor. The sequence continues at coordinate 150,439 of JAMPGX010000002.1, forward strand.
CAAAAGTCAATTACCGGTTGACCGACGAACTGATGGCCGGACTCAGCGGCAAAGAGGATGTGTCGGAGCTGATGGCGGTGGTGGAGATGAAAAGGCACCCGAGATGGTGGGAGCAAGGTGTCAGCGGGCCGCCGCCAGTGGAAAATCCTCTGTTTGTGCTGTTTGACAGACCGGGCAACAAGGGGAATCTGGGCACGATACTCCGCACCTGTGATGCGCTGGGGGCTGACGGATTGTTTTTGACAGGACATGGAGTGGATCTGTACGATCCGGAGGTGCTGCAGGCCAGTATGGGCTCCTTTTTCCGAGTGCCGGTGTGGTATGTGGAGAGCAGCGACGGATGGGAGGCCTGCGTGACGGCGCTGCGGTATAAATATCCGGCGCTGCGTTTGATCGGCACCACGGCCCACAGACAGCAGCCCATTTACAGACAGCAGCTTTCCGGTCCGGCAGTGATCATGCTTGGGAACGAAACTGTGGGCCTTGGCCGCCGATATAAGGAGATGGCGGATGTGCTGTGTAGCATTCCCATGGCGGAGACATCTTCCGCCTCCTCATTAAATGTGGGCTGCGCGGCGTCAATTATGCTGTATGAGGCGGCCAGACAGAGAAGCACCTGTATTCCCGCGGGCAATGAGGAAAATGTCCATGCTTGCATGGATGTTTGACGAATGCCGCGAGGGTATAAGTGTGCGCGTGTTCAAGTACGCAAGGGAGGATGAGAATGAAGTATGGAACTTATGCCATGGCCAGAGAATATGACGCCATGGGTAAAATAGACGAATGGATGCAGTTGTTTCTGAGAAACGACGGGCACAATATCGCGCTGGCGGACGGGCTGCTCAGGGAGGAGCGCTGTTATCTCGGGCTGCGCAGGATACCGCTGTCGCTGCTCGACGCGGTCAAATCCGGCGCGCCGGAATATCTGTGCGATCAGAACGATATTCAGTATTTTTTTGAGGTCGTGGACCGTATGAAGCAGGCTTACGGAGACTGGGATACTCCGCCTCTGATTGTGGAGTATGGGGAAAACGGGTTTTATGTCGCAGATGGGCGTCATCGGCTGGAGATGTACAGACAGCTGGGAGTAACCCACATTCAGGCGGCGCTGTGGACCACGGGGGAGCGGAGGCGGGAAGAGCTGATCGGACTGCTGGGCTCCTGACCTATTCAATAAAGTATCCCTGGCGACTGGCTCAGAAGCGTAGCTTGGCCAGCCGCCACTCGATTCTGGTCCTGGTCTTCTGCCAGGACTTTATCTATTGTTACGGTGACGAGTTCCCCAGTCTTGTCGCAAAATCGAAACCGTATCGGCGCAATCTCTCTTGTGACAGATATTTTTGTGTGATAAAATAAAGATTCAGATATTATCCGGCACAGGATAGCGCAGCTTTCCTGTAGGACAGTAAAGTCGCGAAGCGATTTAATTTAGGGAGGAGATCTCATGAATCAAATAGAAGATGTGGTGAAACTGTTAGATGCGATGTGGGTAGTCCTTTTGCCACAGGAAAGCTTTATGATCTGGAGGAAGCGCCGGAAAAGTAACTATTTTGAGTTTACTTTTTCTCTGGTGGATGCTACAATAAGTTAATGACCGCGTGCTGAAATATGCAAAAGCGAGGCATACTGATAATTGAGTGGGCATGGTCCTCGGGGAGGCTTTTATGAGTAAATTCGAGAAAAAATTTGGAAAATATGCGATTAAGAATCTTTCGTTGATGTTGATTATGTGTTATGCGGTGGGATATCTGATACAGCTTGTGGCCGGTGATTTTCTGGGGTTTTTGACGTTGAATCCGTATCAAATCCTGCATGGGCAGATCTGGCGCATTGTGACCTGGATTCTCATCCCGCCCTCCTCCTTTAGCATCTTCACCGTTATTATGCTGTATTTCTACTATTCGGTGGGGACGACGCTGGAGCGGACCTGGGGAGCATACCGCTACAATGTATACCTGTTTTCCGGTATGCTGTTCACGGTGTTGGGCAGCTTTGTGGCCATGGGACTGTGCTATGTATTTTACGGTGATGCGCTGGCGCATCCCGATGCCGCGCTTTATACTTTCGCCAGCTATAGTCGGCTGTTCAGCACCTACTATATCAATATGTCTATTCTGCTGGCTTTTTCCGCCACTTTTCCGGATGCCCAGGTGATGCTGATGTTTGTGTTTCCAGTTAAGATGAAGGTGCTGGGCATTATCTATGGGGTGATGCTGGTGTTTGACCTGTTCCAGAACGTGGGCAGTCCGCTGGCGGGAATATTCTATCGAACAGCGATAGTGGCATCGTTGCTCAACTTCGTGATCTTCTGGCTCACCAGCAGGGGCCATATACAGATGTCTCCCAAAGAGATCAAGCGCCGGAAGGAGTTCAAGCATGAGATCAGGAAAAACACAAAGATGAGCGGTCATAAATGCGCCATCTGTGGCAGGACGGACGCGGATGACCCCACGCTGGAGTTCCGCTACTGTTCTAAGTGTGATGGCAACTATGAGTATTGCCAGAATCATATATTTACGCATGAGCATGTGAAGAATCCAAACAGCGGGAACAGGATGTAACGGGGCGGCAAAGAATGCTGTCTGTATCGTTGAGAAAGGAATCATAGGGAATCATGAATCGGGAAGTCTTATTTGCGCAGACGCTGGAACAGGTCAGGCAGCAGGCGGCGGATCAGGGCGGCTGGGTCAGCGAGGAGGAGGTACAGGAGGCCTTTGCCCCGCTGGAGTTGTCGGGCGAGCAGTTCCAGATGGTCTATGACTATCTGATAAAGCAACACATCGGCATAGGCGCGCCGGTGAATCCAGACGATTATCTGACCGAGGAGGAAAAAAATTATCTGCAGAATTATCTGGATGAGCTGGCGGCGCTGCCAAAGCAGAGCCCTGGAGAGAAAGAGGCGGTCACGCTCTCGGCCATGGCGGGAGATATCGATGCTCAGAGCCGTCTGGCAGTCATCTATCTGCCGGACGTGGTGGAGGTGGCCAGACTGTACGGCGGACAGGGCGTGCCGCTGGAGGATCTGATCGGAGAGGGCAATCTGGCGCTGTCTGTCGGGGTGTCCATGCTGGGAGCGTTGGAGCATGCGTCTGAGGCTCAGGGAATGCTCGGCAGGATGATGATGGACGCCATGGAGGAGCTGATTCAGGAGCAGCAGGACACGGAGCAGGCCGACAGGCGAATGACGCAGCGGATCAACAAAGTGTTGGAGGCGGCCAGAGAGCTTTCAGAGGAGCTGCACCGCAAAGTGACCGTGGAGGAGCTGGCGCAGGAGACAAAGCTGTCTGAGAAGGCCATACGGGACGCCGTGCGTCTGTGCGGCCATCAGATTGAATATCTGGAGGAGACCTGATGTTATTGCAGAGACAGAGCTACGAAGACTATAAATATGTGATGGCGGATGTGGGCAATGTGTATCTGGGCGCAAAATACACCTATGGAGAGCTCCTGCAAAACGAGGATGTGCCGTTTAAAATAAGGGCCATTGTGGAACGCTATATCTTACCCGATGCGGACGCAGAGACCACACTGGAGAGCGATTTTTACTATATGTCCCCAGACAGTTTCGCCTATAAGACTTACAGGCAGCTGAAGGTCAAGGTCAAGTGCAGCAGAATCGTGAAAAAGAAAAGCCTGTTTTCCAGAGGAAAGAGCAGGCAGGTATACACGACAGAGCTGATCGACCTGGAGAATTTCACAACAATAAGTCCCGCCGACAAACAGGCGCAGGGAATCGTAATACAGGAGATCGTCATCAACAAGCTGGCCATGATGACGTTCACAGTGTAAGAACGAAGCGAGAGCATACCAGCGTCGAAATATACAAGCAGTACAATGGCACTCGCATGAGTATTGGCATGAATCGTCTATTATGTCTATTTACGGACAATTGCGAAACTATTTATCGCCAGTACCGAATTGTGCATATTGTATATTCCAAAAGCAAAGCCCTTTCGAACCGTCGGTACTTAGATGCTGTATTTTAGCATCTTATGTACCGCTACGGTGAGAACGGAGCGAGAGCGTGCTTGCGTTGGAATATACAATATGCACAATGACACTAGCATAACAACTGTTTTTTTGCAATTACCCATACACGTTTTTTAAGAAAAGAGGATGGAAAAATGAAGATTGAAGAGGTAACAAGCTACGAACTGATAGAGAAGAGGGAGATCAAGGATCTCAATTCCATGAGCTATCTGCTGCGGCACAGGAAGACGGGCGCGAGGGTGGCCCTGCTTCAAAATGACGACGACAACAAAGTGTTTTACATCGGGTTTCGCACGCCGCCGGAGGATTCCACCGGTGTGGCCCATATCCTGGAGCACTCTGTGCTGTGTGGCTCGCGGGAATTCCCAGTCAAGGATCCGTTCGTGGAGCTGGTCAAAGGTTCTTTGAATACCTTCTTAAATGCTATGACTTATCCTGACAAGACGATATATCCGGTGGCCAGCTGCAATGACAAGGATTTCCAGAATCTGATGCATGTGTATCTTGACGCGGTGTTCTACCCCAGAATTTACGATACAGACAAGATTTTTCGACAGGAGGGCTGGCATTACGAGTTGGACGGCCTGGAGGGAGAGCTGACCCTCAACGGCGTGGTCTACAACGAGATGAAGGGCGCTTTCTCCTCTCCGGAGGATGTGCTGTTTCGCGAGAGGATGAAGTCCCTGTACCCAGACACCGCCTACGGCAAGGTGTCCGGCGGCGACCCGGCGGTGATCCCCCAGCTCAGCTATGAGGAGTTCCTGGAGTTTCATCGGCGCTACTATCACCCCTCCAATTCCTATATCTATCTGTACGGCAATATGGATATGGCGGAGAAGTTGATCTTTCTGGATGAAAAATACCTGTCCGCCTTTGAGCGGCTGGAGATCGACAGCAGTATCCAACAGCAGGAGCCTTTTCCCGCGCTGCGCAGGACGGTGCGGGAATATCCGGTCAGCGATGAAGCCAATGAACAGGAGTGCGGCTATCTGAGCTATAATATGACCGCCGGAGACTGTCTGGACCGTGAGTTGTATGTGGCTTTTCAGATTCTGGATTACGCGCTCTGCAGCGCGCCGGGAGCGCCTCTCAAGCAGGTGCTTCTGGATAACAGTATGGGCAAGGACATCTACAGCGAGTATGACAATGGGATACGTCAGCCCTTCTTTTCTGTGGTGGCCAGCGATACGGACACAGGCAAGGCCGACCGCTTTGTGGAGCTGATTGACCGAGAACTGCGGCGGATTGCGAAGGAGGGCTTTGAACAGAAAGCGCTGCTGGCGGGGATCAACCACTATGAGTTCAGATACAGGGAAGCGGACTATGGCAATTATCCCAAGGGATTGATGTATGGCTTGCAGATGTTAGACAGCTGGCTCTATGCGGATGAGCTGCCCTTTATCCATGTGGAGGCCAACGATACCTATGCCCGTCTGCGGGAGAAGGTAGGACAGGGCTATTTTGAGGGTCTGGTACAGACTTATCTGATCGACAATTCGCATAGAACGCTGGTGATTCTACAGCCGAAAAAGGGTATGGCTCAGGCCATGGAGGAGGATCTTAAGACCCGCCTGTCGCAGCTCAAGGCGGGGATGAGCAGGGAGGAGCTGTCGGACATCATAGCGCAGCAGCAGGCTCTGACCGCGTATCAGGAACAGGAGGACAGCAAGGAGGATCTGGCCAGGATTCCCATGCTGGCCAGAGAGGATATCGGCCGTGAGGCGAGGAAGCTGGTGAATGAGGAGACTCATATTGGAGATATTCCGGCGCTGCGCCACAGTCTGTTTACCAATGGCATTGCCTATATCAGGCTGGTCTTTTCACTGGATCAGATACCGGAGCGCCTCTACCCCTATGTGGGGATTTTCAAGAGCTGCCTGGGGCTGCTTGGCACGGCACACTACAGCTACGGAGCGCTGGTCACGGAGATTGATCTGCATACCGGCGGCATGAGCGCCGTGACCAATGTATATGGCGATGTGGACAATACGGATAGCTGCAAGATCACGCTGGATCTGAAGACCAAGGTGCTCTGCGGCAATATCGACAAGGCCATGGAGCTGTTTGAGGAGATTGCTCTGACCTCTGATTTCGGGGATGAGAAGAGACTCCTGGAGATCGTCTCCGAGGAGCAGTCACAGCTACAGTCCTTTATGACATCTCGGGGCCACAGCGTAGCCATGAACAGGGCTCTGGCCTATGGCAGCGTCTCCGGCGTCATCAGCGAGACGCTCTCCGGCATCCCGTATTTTCGGTTGATATCGCGGATTCAGGGACATTTTGAGGAGGAGAAGGCCACCTTGATTAAGGCTCTGCGTGAGTTGGCGGCTCTGATCTTCTGTCGGGAGAACCTGATGGTGGACTATGTGGGCGAAGAGGAGGGCTGGGAGCTGACGGCTAAGGCTGTAGAGCGCTTAGCACACAAGCTGAACGCGTCCCCTGCGGAGATGGGAGAGTACCGTCCCCTGCCGGAGAGAAAGCAGGAGGGCCTGATGACTGCCGGACAGGTGCTCTATGTGTGCAGGGCTGGCAATTTCAAGAAGAAGGGTCTGCCCTATCGGGGCACATTGCGCTTCCTGAAGGTGATGATGGAGTATGAATATCTGTGGAGCAACATTCGGGTGAAAGGCGGAGCCTATGGTTGCATGTGCGGCTTCGGCAGGTCTGGCGAGAGTTATTTTGTTTCTTATCGTGACCCAAATTTAAAAAATACGGTAGAGATCTATGAAAAAGCGGCGGAGGTGGTGGAGCATTTCACGGCTGACGAGCGCGTTATGACTCAGTATATTATCGGGGCGATCAGTGGCATGGATACGCCAATGAATCCGGCGGCATATGGGCTTTTCTCTCTGAGCGCCCATATGTGCAATATCACCCAGCAGCAGCTGGAGGAAGAGAGGCGGCAGCTGTTGGATGCGACCGAGGAGGATATTCGGGAATTGGCGGCCTATATCAGAGCTTTCATGGAGGATGATTTCCTCTGCGTGGTTGGCAATGCCCAGAAGATCAGAGAAGAGAAGGAGTTGTTCCTGACAACGGAAAACTTATTCTAGGAAAAGGGGGCTATTATGAAAAAGACAAAGTGGAAAAAGAGGCTGCTGGCAGGGACACTGGTGCTGCTGGCGCTTCTGACACAGACTGCCTGCGGCGATTCAGGCGATATGGCGGCGAACGCAGGGGGGCAGATGAACAGTCCCATGGCGGAAGAATATAATTATGAGATGGCGGATGACTCGCTGGGTATGGACATGTATGCCAGCGAGTCCAAGACGGAGAGCGGCTCTGGCGGTCAACAGCAGAAAACGGATGCGGACAGTCCAAGCAGCAACAGAAAGCTGATCCGCACAGTGAGAATGTCTGTGGAGACCAAGGAGTTTGACTCTGTCATGGAGACGCTGGAAAGGCGCGTGGATGAGCTGGGCGGTTATATCGAGGATATGGAGACCTACAACGGCAGCGTCTACAGCAGTAGCCGTTCCAGCCGCAGCGCCAGTATGACGGCCAGGATTCCGGCGGCTCAGTTGAACGTGTTTCTGGGCGAGGTGTCCGACATCAGCAATGTCACCCGTCGCTCTGAGAATGTGCAGGATGTGACGCTGGACTATGTGGATCTGGACAGTCATAAGAAGACCCTGCAGGCGGAGCATGAGCGCCTTCTGGAGCTGATGGAGAGGGCGGAATACATAGAGGATATCATCACGATCGAGCAGCGTCTGTCCGAAGTGCGGTATCAGATTGAGAGCATGGAGGCGCGGCTTCGGACCTATGACAACAAGGTGGATTATGGCACGGTCTACCTGGATGTGAGCGAGGTGAAGGAGCTGACGCCGGTTCACGAGGAGACCGTCTGGGAGAGGATTAGCGGCGGATTTATCGAGAATCTGCGGGGAGTCGGCAACGGGGCTCTGGAGATCGTGATCTGGGTGTTGATTCATATTCCCACACTGGTATTGTGGGCGTTGTTCCTCTTCCTGTTCATCCTGTGGCTCAGGTGGTGGATGAAGCGGGACCGCGCGAAAGCAAGGGAGCGGCAGGCGCAGGCGGCAGCCGGACCCAGGCAGGGAGGCTTTAACCCAGGAGCTCCCAACCAAGGAGGCTTTAACCCAGGAGCTCCCAACCAAGGAGGCTTGTATCCAGGAGGCCCCAACCCAGAAAGCCCCAACCCAGGAGCTCCCGATCAGGGCCGCAGAGGAGATAGTACCCATGTGTGAGAATCCAGCGTATAAATCAGGCTTTGTGACTCTGATTGGCAGGCCCAATGTGGGGAAATCCACACTGATGAATCGGCTGATCGGACAGAAGATCGCTATTACCAGCAACAAGCCGCAGACCACCCGCAACCGAATCCAGACCGTGTATACCTCGGATGAGGGACAGATCGTTTTCGTGGACACGCCAGGTATCCACAAGGCCAAGAACAGATTGGGGAACTATATGGTCAATGTGGCGGAGCGCACACTGTCGGAGGTGGACGTGATCCTGTGGCTTGTCGAGCCCAGCAGCTTTATCGGCGCCGGTGAGCGACATATCATAGAGAAGCTGCAGAAGGTGAAGACGTCAGTGATTCTGGTGATCAATAAAGTGGACACTGTCAAGAGGGAGGAGCTGCTGCCCTACATTGACACCTATCGAAAACAGATGGAGTTCCAGGAGATCGTGCCGGTATCGGCTCTGAAGGGGGACAATACGGACACGCTGATCTCCTGTATCATGAAGTATCTGCCCTACGGACAGGCCTTCTATGACGAGGATACCGTCACCGACCAGCCCATGCGCCAGATCGTGGCAGAGCTGATACGGGAGAAAGCGCTGCGGCTGTTGGAGGAGGAGATTCCCCACGGGATCGCCGTCAGCATCGAGAAGATGAGCTATAGAAAGCATATATGCGATATTGAGGCCACCATCATATGCGAGAGGGATTCCCACAAGGGGATCATCATTGGCAAGGGTGGCAGTATGCTCAAGAGAATCGGTTCGGCCGCCAGACCGGAGATCGAGGATATGCTGGAGCGACAGGTAAATCTACAGCTCTGGGTGAAGGTGAAAAAGGACTGGCGGGACAGTGATTTTCTAATGAAAAATTATGGATATAACCCCAGAGATATCCAGTAGCTTATGTGAGTCATGAATCTCGTCGGGCGCATAGAAAGATCAAAATAGCGAACCCTATAGATATCAGCAAAAGAACGGGGGACGTAATGATATGCAAGAGACGGCGGCGGGCAGCAGGGTAAAGTACTGGCAGAGATTTGAGAGCACCGGAAGGGTGGAGGATTATCTGCGGTATTCCTGCGGTGAAGGGATACCGGAAGCTATGCGGGGGAATTCAGGAGCAGACCCATATGCAGGATTATATCACAGTGACAGGAATGATACTGAAGCAGACGCCTATCGGTGAATATGATAGGCGTATCTGTTTGCTCACAAAGGAAAGAGGTAAGATCGCGGCTTTTGTCAAAGGCTCCCGCAAGCCGGGGAGTCGTCTGAGCAGCGCGGCCAACCCTTTTTCCTTCGGCACGTTTAAGCTGTATGAGGGCAGGACCTCCTACAATGTGTCGGACGTCGAGATTCAGAATTATTTTGAACCTCTGCGGACGGATTACATAGGTGCGTGTTATGGCATGTACTTTGCGGAAATTGCGGATTATTATGCAAGAGAGAACAATGACGAGCGGCAGATGCTCAAGCTCCTCTATCAATCCCTGCGGGCGCTGATCGCCCCCTCCATACCAAACGAGCTGGTGAGATGCGTCTATGAGATCAAGAGCATCGTTGTAAACGGGGAATTCCCCGGCTTGAGATTACAGCGGGAGTTGGAGGAGTCCACAGTCTATGCTCTGGAATACATCGTCTCCAGCAGCGTGGAAAAGCTCTACACTTTTACAGTGACCCCCAGTGTGCTGGAACAGTTGAAGGAGGAGGCCGGCTGGTACTGCAATAAGATCATCGGCCACGAATTCAAGAGTCTGGAAATCCTGAAAAGTCTCTGCTGACAGCGAGGACACTAATAGATTCCCCGAATACCTGTGTCGCTGTCCAGAGTATTCAGGTTATACAGCAGCAACACATCTGTTATTGTGTCATGTTCTGCCAGAAATGAGGAGGGACCATCCCTGTAATACCTGGTGTCGAACACATAAATCTTTCTAAAATGGTGCGCGAGAAAAGCAGCCATAGAGTTGGCGTAGCTGTCCTTGATCAACATGAGTTCATCCTGCGAGGCGGCCGTCGTATTCTCGATGACGATCAGGGGATGGATATTGTTGAGGAAAAGGGAATATTTATCTTTTTCCTCCAGATAATCCAGATTGTATAAACTGTCCGTCACTTCTCCCGTGTCCAGATAGGTGACGGTGAGAGTATCTTGCGGGTTGGTATAGATCGTGATCTCATCCCTTTTGTGGTCGTAATCATTGATCTTGGAGTACAGAGTGCCCGCGAATTCCTCCGTGACAGTGCGGGCAGTCAGAGACTCCAGCGGCAGGGGAGTGAACCCTTTTGCGTCGCAGTAGGCCAGATACCCCTGATAAGCCCCGAACGTAGTCCAGTGGTGGTCGGTGCGATAGTATAGCTGTCCCTGGCTCGCTCCATCCAACAGGCGCTGAGTGCAGTCGATGGCAGGGATTCCCGTGGCGTCATAGATCGCGTATGCCGTTTCCAACTGGTCGGACGACGGAGCATATGCGGGGAGCTTGTCTCGGTATATGGTGACTGCCGTGGGAACCAGCATCAGGTTTATATGGATCCCATCCTCGCTGATCTTATCATAAAAACGGGCGAGCGTGTCCGTTATACGTTCCGTGTTCTGCGGATTGTCATAGGGCTCGATCAGGTAATCGTCCTCTGCCATATAGATATGGTTGATACATTTTCTTCCGCTGGCGATCTCCACGCCACTTTTCAATCCCACGAAAAAGTCTCTCTGGGGAAAATGGTCTGCGAGCCAGTCGCCCAGCGAATCCATGAATTCCCCATTCAGGACTGTCTCCGGAGACAGCTCAGGGAGCTCTGCGAGATACCTGTTTTCATTCTCCGAATACCCCCTCTTGGGGCTGAGGACAAGGTATGTCGATAGGGATAGAATACCGATGCAGAGCAGACATACCAAAGTCTTTCTTATCATAACATTTGTTATCATAGAGTTACCTGCCTTTTTTGTTCTTAAAACCGAAAGTATAAAAACGGATTATAGGTGTCGCTGACCATATATGCTGTTGACAGGACAAACAGCAGAAGGACGGCGACGGCGGTGAATGCGGACAGTATGAAGCCTTTTACTCGGCTGAGGCCGGCAGCTTTCCGACAGATCCACGGATATACCGGACCTGCCAGCACACAGGCCAGGACGAGCACCGAGCCATAGTTTCTCAGATACCAGAGAAACAGTGTGTCCGTCGGCGCGTTTGTTCCAAAGGAGAAGAGCAGACCGATGTAGCCGCCAAGTTCTCCTGGGTCAGTGATGGCAAAGATCACAAAGCCAAACACGACGATCAGGAGTGTGTAGATATGTTGTAAAAAATGGGGGAGTTTTGCAAGCGCTTTTCCCCATATGTATTTTTCTCCTACCAGCAAAACGCCGTAGTAGACGCCCCACAAAATAAAATTCCACGACGCCCCGTGCCATAACCCTGTCAGGAACCATACTATGGCGATGTTGAGCAGGTGGCGGGCAGTCCCCTTCCTGTTTCCTCCCAGCGGAATATATACATAGTCCCGAAACCATGTGGAGAGGGAGATGTGCCAACGACGCCAGAAGTCCGTCACGGAGATGGCGGCAAGGGGATAGCGGAAGTTCTCGTTGTAGTCAAAGCCCAGCATTTTTCCCATTCCGATGGCCATATCGCTGTAAGCGCTGAAGTCAAAGTAGAGCTGCAACGTAAAGCAGAGCGCGCCCAGCCATGCTGTGGCGACGCTTGTATCCGCCGCGCCCAGAACGCGTATCTCCTCCCACAGAGCTCCCACCTGATTGGCGATCAGCACTTTTTTGAAAAGCCCCATCATGAATCGCAAAAGTCCCTGCTCGATGGCGTCGAATGCAATCCTGCGGTTGTGCAGCTGTCTTTGGATGTCGGAAAAACGCACGATGGGCCCCGCCACCAGCTGTGGAAACATGGAGACATATGTGAGATAGGAGACATAGCTGTGTTCCGCCTTAACCCTGCCCCTGTACAGATCGATCATATAGCTCATGGTCTGGAAGGTATAAAAACTGATGCCCACCGGCAAATGTATCTGGGGGGAGGTAAAATTCGTACCGCATATCTCGTTTATGGTAGAGACGGCAAAACCGGCATATTTGAAAAAAGCGAGTATGGACAGATTGATACAGACGCTGCAACACAGGAAAAATCTCCGCCTGCATACAGTGGTGCCAAAGCGTTCCATAAGTCGGCCATTGGTGTAATCCAGCAGTGTGGAAAAAAGCATCAGGAGAATGTACAGCGGTTCTCCCCAGGCATAGAAAACCAGACTGAAAATAAGCAAAGTCCCATTTTTCCATGAAAATGGGACCGCACAATACAGGAGCAGGCATAGCGGAAGAAAGAAATAAACAAAAGGGATACAACTGAAGACCATGCTAATCCCTCCTAAAACAGTCCGCTTTCAATCACATTCGTAATCTCATCTGCGTTTTCGGATATAACAAGCCAGATATAGCTGTCTCTTGTCTTAACCCTGCTTTTATCGACGATTGCGAACTGTTCGGGAATGTAATCCTGCATCTCGCTTTTCTTGTCGTCAACAACCGTCTGTAAGCATTCTGCATACTCTTCCAAGTCACCGGAGTCCTTGACCTTCATGATCACGACCGTCTCGGCCGAGGCCGCGTCCTCCGAGATGGAAAAAACATATTCCTCAAGCGACGTCACATCAATGCCATAGTAGTTTAAGATAAAATCCGCGTCCATGCATTGAGGGGAATTTAAGGATACAGACTGTTCAATCTCCTGATAGAGCTCATTGATGGATTTGGCTGTCGGCACGGCCTTCTCCGCACATCCGGCGCCGAAAAGCGCAACCGCTATTAAAATCGCTGTAACTTTCATGAATCTAACCATATGCATATCGTCCTCTGCCTCTGTACTTTCTATGAAATCTTTTTTCTATGAAATCTATTCCGCAATGATCTCCGTGCCTTCCGTCTCGGCAGGTTCCGCCAGCCGCACGGCGTTCGCGTAATTGATGAGTTCTGTCTCCCACAGAGTATAGGCCGTTTTGGTGAGATGGACAAAACCGTCGCTGCAGCAATCCTCGGCAAGGTTCCCCTCTCCGTCGGAGATGACTGTGCACAGATCAATATAGGCCCAGCCGTTTTCCTCAGCCATCTCCTGCAGAAGAGTATTGTACTTGTCGATATTTGTGTTGTTCAACACCTTTTTGCCCTTTCCCTTCAGCGTGTAGGTCATGCTGATGATATGGATCTCCAGCTCCGGCGAAGTCTTCAGGATCTTGTCGATCAGTTCCTTGTACTTGTCGCGGGCCCCTTCCAGTCCGAGTATGGCGATGTCGTTCATGCCAAACATGATGAAGGCGCGCTTACTGCCGATGAGAGGGATCGCGTCCCACAACTGGCACTTCTTTCCCTGATATTTGGGGTGTACATTGTCGCCCTTCACCGGTTTGAGAGCGTTGTTCACTCCGTAGCACCCGACTGCCAGGAACTGTATATCATGAACGTAGGTCTCCTGCTTGGCACTGTAATTGCGAAATCCCACCATGATGGAATCGCCGATAAAAACGGAATCGCCGTAGTATGCACGCAGCTCCTCATCGGTCAACTGCGCTAATGCAGCGTCTGACGGTTCCTCTGACAGAGGGGCCGATATCCCCGCTGACATTCCGGCCGACGCAGCATATACGTTTACTGTCGCAAAATCTTCCAGGAAGAGCATTGCCGCAATGACAATGCACACGAAAGTTCTTTTTCTTATGGATATTTTCATCATTTTGTCTCCCGTACTATAAGTCTTGTTCATTATAGCCCATCATTTGCAGCTTTGTCAAGAATTGGGCAGATACTCTCCTGCAAATTTAGCCTGCAAAAATGTATGGATTTACGAAAAGTCTTTGTTGAAAAACATAGACAAGTCGGATATAATAAAGAAGATACTGTAGAGTGATTGTAGGAAAGGACATCGGCTTATATGAGAAGCGGGAAGAGAGCGCTGGTGGCAGTGGGAGCATGTATACTGGCCCTTGCGGGCTGTGGTGAGGCTCCGGCGCCGGAGCCTATCAGCACAACTACCATCGTGCTGGAGGCGGACGGTAGCTTTATCCATTACAGAGTGGAGGATTTTGACAGCGAATACTATCAGCTAAGCGAGTTGGATGGCATGATCCGGCAGGAGGTACAGGACTATGTGAGCAAAACGGCCAAGGAGAGCCAGCCTGTGGCGGTGGAGCAGGTGGATACCCTGGAGGAGAACAGGGAACGGGTCATGGTTGCGCTGCGCTTTGCGGACAGCGAGGTATACGGGGATTATATCAAAGAGATGGATCAGCAGTCCAGCGAACTGTTTTACGGCACGGTGCAGGAGGCTCTGGCAAGGGGCTACGACCTGAGCGGCTGTCTGCAGGATACCAGGAAGGGAACTGCTATCACGGCGGAGCAGTTGGAAAAGAACCAGCAAAAGATGATCCTGATCTATGAGGAAGCCATGCAGATCCGTTGTCCTTCCAAAGTATTGTATGTCAGCGGCAACGTGCGTCTGACAGACAGAGGCTATGTGGATGCAGCAGGAGAAGGCTTGAAATATGTGATGATCAAATAGGGAGGAGAAAATGATGGAAAAGACGATGGAGAAGATTATCGCCCTGGCGAAGTCGAGAGGTTTTGTATATCCCGGCTCGGAGATTTACGGCGGTCTTGCCAACACCTGGGATTATGGCAATCTGGGGGTGGAGCTCAAAAACAATGTAAAGAAAGCGTGGTGGCAGAAGTTCGTGCAGGAGAATCCCTACAATGTGGGCGTGGACTGCGCGATTCTGATGAATCCGAGAACATGGGAGGCCAGCGGTCATCTGGGCGGTTTCTCCGACCCGCTGATGGACTGTAAGGAATGTCATGAAAGGTTTCGTGCGGATAAGCTGATCGAGGATTACTGTCAGGAGCAGGAGATCAGTCTGACAGAGAGCGTGGACGCCTGGAGTCAGGAGCAGATGGAGGCCTTTGTGGAGGAGTACCATATTCCCTGCCCCAGCTGTGGTAAGCACAATTTTACCGGCATCCGCCAGTTTAACCTGATGTTTAAGACCTTCCAGGGCGTGACGGAGGACGCCAAGAACACAATATATCTGCGACCGGAGACTGCGCAGGGCATCTTTGTCAACTTTAAGAATGTGCAGAGAACCTCTCGGAAAAAGATTCCCTTCGGTATTGGTCAGATCGGTAAAGCCTTCCGCAATGAGATCAGTCCGGGCAACTTTACCTTCCGCACCAGAGAGTTTGAGCAGATGGAGCTGGAGTTCTTCTGTGAACCTGGAACGGATCTGGAGTGGTTCCAGTACTGGCGGGGCTTCTGCCGCGATTGGCTGATCTCCCTTGGCATCAAGGAGGAGGAGATGCGGCTTCGCGATCACAGTCCGGAGGAGCTGTGCTTCTACAGCAAGGGGACGACGGACATTGAGTTTCTCTTCCCCTTCGGCTGGGGCGAGCTCTGGGGAATCGCGGACAGAACGGACTATGATCTGACCCAGCATCAGAATACATCCGGTGAGGACATGTCCTATTTTGACGATGAGAAGAAGGAAAAATATGTCCCCTATGTGGTTGAGCCGTCTCTGGGTGCAGACCGCGTCGTGCTGGCATTTCTGTGCGCCGCCTACGACGAGGAGGATCTGGGCGATGGGGATATGCGCACCGTGCTGCGCTTCCATCCCGCGTTGGCGCCGGTGAAGATCGGCGTGCTGCCCCTGTCCAAAAAGCTGGCGGATGGCGCGGAGAAGATCTATGGGCAGCTATCAAAGCGCTATAACTGTGAGTATGACGACAGAGGCAACATCGGCAAGCGTTATCGCCGTCAGGATGAGATCGGCACCCCTTTCTGCGTGACATATGACTTTGAATCAGAGACAGACGGATGTGTAACCGTTCGTTTCCGTGATTCCATGGAACAGGAGAGAGTGGCAATCGCGGATTTGGATGCGTATTTTGCGGACAAATTTACGTTTTAGGGAAAAGGGATAGGGCTGCCGCTGGGCAGACGCCGGCTGTTGTGGAGGCGTTCTGCTGTGTGGCGGCCTGTTTTTTCGTCGGCCAATATTGTGCCGGAGGACCGATGGAAAAGTTATAGCGCGCTGTGACTTGTGCATGTGGGAGGTATAGCCATGCGGACGACAGAGATGTTCAGCATATTGGGCATTGAGGAGACCAGAGAAGAAAAAACAATCAAGGAGGCTTATCGGGAAAAGCTGGTGATGACGAATCCGGAGGATGATCCGGAGGGCTTCAAGCGTCTGCGCCAGGCTTATGAGGAGGCGCTCGCATGGAGTAGACAGTCCGAGACCAGGCAGGAGGAGGACACCACAGAGTCCGGACAGTGGGTGGCCAAGGTCGCCAAACTTTATAGCACCCTGCATGGCCGTCAGGATCTGGAGAGCTGGAGCGAATTATTTGCGCAGGATATCTACCTGTCCCTGGAGGGAGAGGAGGAGTGCCAGCAAAAGCTGCTTGTTTTTCTGATGCAGCACTACCGGTTGCCGTCACAGATATGGAAGCTGTTGGAGGAGAAGCTTGAGATATACAAGAATCAGACTCGCCTCAAGGAGCAGTTTCCCGCGGAATTTATTGAATATCTCTTGAGCCGGACGACCAGGAGTGACAATGTGGATTTCTCCCAGTTTGACGGCCCTGAGGATGGAGATTATGACGCATTCCTGCAGTGCTATGACGATTGCTGGAGGGCGTTGCAGGAGCAGAAGCTGGATACGGTGGCTCAGCTCCTGGAGGAGAGCGGCCGCATGGGGATCACGCATCCCTGCATGGAGGTATGTCGGGCGCATTACAACCAGGCTGTCGGGAGACCGGAGGAGGCGCTGGATGGCCTGAGAGCGCAGCAGGCTCGCTTCCCGGGGGACGAACTGGTGGAATACAACCTGGCGCAGCTACTGTGGGACCAGGGACAGACAGAAGAGGCGGCCAGGCGTTTTGAGGGAATCAAGGAACGCAATGACAAGCACTATACGGCGAATATGCGTCTGGCCAAGTGGTATCATGATCAGGGGGACGACCATCGGGCCAAGAAATGCGCGGAGGAAGTGCTGGCGCTCGGATATGACGACGGCTTTCACCAGCTGCTCAAGGAGATCAATGCGGGGCTGGAAGAGGAGTTGGAGAAGAGGATAGAGCTGAAATCAGACCCCAATGACATCCTGGATTTGGGATGGTGTTATCTGCAGGATGAAAAGTTCTCCGTGGGAATACGTCGGGTTAGGGAGATTGAGGACAGGGTGCCGGAAGGTCGCATGGAGGAATATCTGGGACTGATGGCAAAGCTGCATCGGGAAGCAGCGGAGTATGAGGTGTGCGTCGATTATGCGCGGCGGTGGAGGGAAGCGCTGGAGAAGCGGATTCCCTCGCAGGAGGGGGAGAACCGAGCAAAGGACGAGGACAGACTGCGGCAGTCCCATGCGATCTGTATGCAGTGCTATCAAGCTCTGGGATATCTGGATAAATCCTGTTACGAGTTGGCACTGCAGGAGGCGGATGCGCTGGAGGCGGTCAATCCTCACGATATCGGAGTGCTGATGGAGCGGGCCCGAGTCTATATAGAGATGGAAGAGTATGACAAATGCGTTGATCTGGTCAAACGCCTGGTGGAGGAGTATCGCATATACGCGGCGCTGGCTATCGCGCTGGAGGCGTACCGCAGGCAGTGGGACGCCCGCAATGTGGTGCAGACGGCAAGACAGTTGATCCAGTTTTTCCCCGACTATGTGAAGCCGTATGTGGACATGGCCAAGGTATATCTGGATCTGCAATATAAGAAAGAGTTGGAGGAGTTGTTGGCGGAGGCTGCGGAAAAGGAAATCAAGAGTCCCTATCTGGAGGCTTACGCCTACCAGAAGGAACATGCGGCGGACACAGAGCAGATAAATGCGAAGGTGGAGCAGTTCAGGCAGCAATTTCTGGAGCATGTAGAAAACGGAGAATTATCTTTTTATGAGCAGGGCCTTGAGCGGATTACGGAATATCTTTATGATTCACCAGGGGCGTACCTGCTGGTGGAGAGAGGGATTTTCCACAAGGCGGCGCATCACTACCAGGAGGCGATAGAGGATTTTGAGCAGGTGCTGGTCTATCAGCCCTGTCAGATCTATGCGCTGAACGGTCTTGCTCATGTATATAGGCATCAGGAGGAGTATGAACAGGCCATCGTCTGTCTGCGAAGGGCGATTCTCTATGACACAGAGAAAGACCTGCAGCCGGGCGCCTACATGGATATGGCGGAGCTATATTCACGTCTCGCGGACTATGAGAAATCGCTGGAATATCTGGAACAGTATGTGAAATGCGCGGAAGAGGTGAAGCATATAACCGTCAGCGCCTACCGCATGGGCAAGGTAGCTAATGGCTATATCCGCGCTGGTAGACTCGCGGAGGCGAGGACCGTGCTGGAGACCACTTTTGCCAAGGCGCCTTTGGAGCTGTATGACAGACTGGTGGACATGTATCAGGTCACCGGGCGTCAGAAAGAGGCCCGACAGGTGCTGGAGCAGTGGAGGCGGCATCTGGGAATAGACGAGAACTTCGTGGAAAGATGGCTGCGCAGAGCCAAGCGAAGCCGTCAGTATGTCGATTACTACAGCAGCAAGGGTTGGTCTGAGTTGCTTTTTGGCGACAGAGGTAAGGCTGTGAAAGCTTTTGTGGATGCGATGAGCTTCCACCCAGACCTGGACAGCGATGAAGATTTACTGTGTGATGCCGTGTTTGTCTTTATCCTGTGCGGAGAAGATAGACTGGGGAAAAAATATGGGGTAAAGCTGCGGGATTGGCTGCGCAGGGAGCGGCTTTCCGCAGGGAATGCCTACTATGAGCGGGAGAAGAGCCATCTCCATATGGAATTTCTGGCGGCTTACTATGAGGAGTCCATAGAGAAGCTGCAGGAGTTGCTTGAGCGGGAGAGCAAATGCGAGTGCTGTAGCTTCTGCTCATATGCGGTCTGCAAGGAGCTGGAGGGCGTGAGAATACTGCTGATGCTGCGGGCGGGCCAGACGAAGGAGGCGCGGGAGCGTCTGGAACATAATCTGAATATACAGCCCCAGGACGAGTATATGCTGGCGATACGGCATATTCGGTTCGGAGTATAACACAGACAGAGGTGAATATGATAGTAGGAATTGATTTGGGAACAACAAACAGCCTGATTGCCTGCTTTACGGAGGAGGGACCTAAGATCATCCCCAATCGGCTGGGCAAAAATCTGACGCCCTCCGTGGTCAGCGTGGACGAGGAGGGAAATGTCTATGTGGGAGAGACTGCCAGGGAGCGCATGAGCCTGTACCCAGACTCCGTGGTCAGTGCCTTTAAGAGAAGTATGGGCACTGGGCGGCAGTACAATCTGAGTGGGCATCTGTACCATCCGGAGGAGCTCTCCAGCTTTGTGCTGCGCTCGCTCAAGGAGGACGCGGAGGTCTATCTGGGCGAGGAGGTGACGGAGGCTGTGATCAGCGTACCGGCCTACTTTGACGATAAGCGCCGCAAAGCTACCAAGCGCGCCGGAGAACTGGCCGGTCTCACCGTGGAGCGAATGATTTCTGAGCCCACGGCGGCAGCGGTGGCATATGGCCTGTATGACAAGACGAGGGATACCAAGTTCCTGGTGTTTGACCTGGGAGGAGGCACCTTCGACGTCTCGATACTGGAGCTGTATCACAATATTCTGGAGGTTCGGGCTGTAGCGGGAGACAACTATCTCGGCGGCGAGGATTTCACAGAGATCATGGGCAAGCTGTTCCTGCAGAAGCAGAAGCTGGCCATGAGCAGTCTGTCCGAGAAGGAGCAGGTGCGCCTGTACAAGCAGGCGGAGAAGGCGAAGTGCGCCATCGGCGGCAGCGGCAATGTGACAATGCGATGTCTGATCGGGGATGAGGAGCTGGAGGCAGACATCTCCTGCAAGGAATATGAGGACGCCTGCGAGGAGTTGCTGGGCAAGATCAGGGAGCCGGTGAAGAAGAGTCTGTCGGATGCGGGCCTGAAGCTCGGGGAGATCGACGAGATCCTGCTGATCGGCGGCGCCACCAGGCTGTCCATTGTCAGAGAGTTCCTGATTCGGCTGTTTCGCAAGTTTCCGGATACCAATATGAATCCGGACGAGGCGGTGGCTCTGGGGGCGGCTGTGCAGGCTGCCATGAAGGAGCGTCGGGAGGAGGTTCGGGAGGTCATATTGACGGATGTGTGCTCTTTTACTCTCGGAACGGAGGTAGTGGTTGAATATGAGGAGGGGAAGTTCGAGAGCGGACGGTTCTGTCCGATCATTGAGCGCAATACCGTGATTCCCGCCAGCCATACGGAGCGCCTGTATACCGTGCAGGACAATCAGGACAAGATCAGGGTCAGGGTGCTTCAGGGGGAGAGCCGTTTCGCCCGCAACAATCTGTACCTGGGGGAGATGACGATCGAGATACCCAAGGCGCCCAGAGGACAGGAAGCTGTGGATGTGACCTACACCTATGACGTCAATTCTCTGCTGGAGGTGGAGGTGGAGGTGGTCTCCACCGGCCTGAACCAGAAAATGATCATCAAGGGCGCGGACAACACGATGACTGACGAGGAGGTCGCCAGGCGCATGGAGGAGCTGGCCTATCTGAAGATACAGCCCAGGGACCAGGAGGAGAACCGTCTGGTGTTACTTCGGGCAGAGCGTATGTATGAGGAGTCGCTGGGGGATAAACGCAGGATATTGGATGGTTATATCAATCGCTTTGAGGCTGCGCTTAAGAGCGGTGGGCATCAGGAGATAGCGGACAGCCGCAGGGAGCTGACGGAGTTTATGGACGAGGATGAGGATCTGTAGTGCCGCTCGGCTTTGCGGTTGACAAGTCTTCGGAATCAACTTATAATAACTAAAGTTATGGCTTCCTAATACTAATTAACGCAGTACCGCCGCTGCCGGAGGTACGCAGGAACGAGGTTATCATGAACGCATATGGAGTAAATGAGTTACGAAGAATGTATCTTGATTTTTTTGAGAGCAAGGAGCATCTGAAGATGAAGAGCTTCTCTCTGGTGCCGCCTCACACTGACAAGAGCCTGCTGCTGATCAATGCGGGCATGGCGCCCTTAAAGCCCTACTTTACAGGGCAGGAGATTCCCCCCCGCAGGCGTGTGACCACCTGCCAGAAATGTGTGCGCACCGGCGATATCGAGAATGTGGGCAAGACGGCCCGTCATCTGACCTTTTTTGAGATGCTGGGCAACTTCTCCTTCGGGGACTATTTCAAGCGCGAGGCGATTGCCTGGAGCTGGGAGTTCCTGACGAAGACTGTCGGTATGGACCCTGAGAGGCTCTACCCTTCTGTCTACGGGGAGGATGATGAGGCCTTCGACATCTGGAATCGGGAGATCGGGATTCCCGCGGAGAAGATCACCCGCTTTTATCGGGATGAGAACGGAGACTGCGACAATTTCTGGGAGCATGGTGCGGGTCCCTGCGGTCCCTGTTCAGAGATTTATTATGACAGAGGCGTTCAATATGGCTGCGGCAAGCCTGACTGTAAGGTGGGCTGTGACTGCGACCGCTTTATGGAGGTCTGGAACAACGTATTCACGCAGTTTGAGAGCGATGGAAAGGGCCACTATGAGGAGCTCTCCCAGAAAAATATCGACACCGGCATGGGGCTTGAGCGCCTGGCAGTCGTGGTGCAGGACGTGGATTCCGTCTTTGACATCGACACGATGAAGGCCATTCGGGACAGGATCTGCGAGATCGCGGGAGTGACCTATCACACGGACGAGGCGGTGGATGTGTCGGTGCGTCTGATCACAGATCATATCCGCTCCACGACCTTCATGATCAGCGATGGAATCATGCCCTCCAACGAGGGAAGGGGCTATGTGCTGCGCCGTTTGATCCGGCGTGCGGCCCGTCATGGCAGGCTGCTGGGCATCACCGGTAAATTCCTGGCCAGGCTCAGTCAGACTGTAATCAGCGAGTGTAAGGACGGCTATCCAGAGCTGGAGGAGAAGAGCGAATTCATCCTGACCGTGCTGACCCAGGAGGAGGATAAATTCGACAAGACGATTGACCAGGGCCTGAGCATCCTGGCTCAGATGGAGGAGGAGATGCGCGCGGCGGGCGTGACGGAGCTCTCCGGCGAGAATGCGTTCAAGCTCTATGATACCTATGGATTCCCCCTGGATCTGACGCAGGAGATTCTGGCGGAGCGGGGCTTTAGCATTGACGAAGTCGGGTTTTCCGCGTGTATGCAGCAGCAGAAGGAGACGGCCCGCAAAGCCCGTAAGGTGACCAACTACATGGGAGCGGACGTGACAGTGTATGAGTCCATCGATCCGGCGATCACCACGCAGTTCGTGGGCTACGACAGATTACAGCACAACTCGAAGGTGACGGTGCTGACCACGGAGACTGAACTGGTGGAGGCGCTGACGGACGGTCAGGTGGGCACCATCATCGTGGAGCAGACCCCCTTCTATGCCACCATGGGCGGTCAGAATGCCGACAGCGGAGTGATCACCACCGCCGACGGCAGCTTTGAGGTCAAGGATACCGTGAAGCTGATGGGCGGCAAGGTGGGACATATCGGCAGAGTCACGAGCGGTATGATCAAGGTGGGAGATATAGCGACGTTGACCGTAAACGCGGGCCAGAGAAGCGATACCTGCAGAAACCACAGCGCCACTCATCTGTTGCAGAAGGCTCTGCGGGAGGTGCTGGGCACCCATGTGGAGCAGTCCGGCTCCTATGTGGACGGGGAGAGGCTGCGGTTTGACTTCACTCATTTTGCCGCTATGACAGGGGAGGAGCTTGATCGGGTGGAAGCCATGGTCAATGAGAAAATCGCGGAGGGCATCCCTGTGGTCACGCAGGTCATGGGCATTGAGGAGGCCAGAAAGACCGGCGCGATGGCTCTCTTTGGCGAAAAATACGGCGAGGAGGTACGCGTGGTCAGGATGGGAGATTTCTCCGTGGAGCTCTGCGGCGGCACCCATGTGGCCAACACGGGGAACATCGGCAGCTTCAAGATCCTGTCCGAGAATGGCGTGGCGGCGGGCGTGCGCCGCATCGAGGCGCTGACCGGAAACGGCGTGCTGGCGTACTACAAGGAATTGGAGCGGACAGTCCAGGAGGCGGCCAGAACGGTGAAGACCAACCCCGGCAATCTGGTGGAAAAATGCGAGCATCTGATGGCGGAGCTGAAGGCTCTGAGCTCGGAGCTGGAGTCTCTCAGGAGCAAGGCTGCCAAGGATGCCATGGGAGATGTGATGAATCAGGTGCAGGAGATCAAGGGCGTGAAGCTCCTGGCCGTCAGTGTGGACGGCGTGGATATGAACGGTCTGCGCGACCTGGGAGACCAGCTCAGGGAAAAGCTGGGCGAGGGCGTAGTGGTGCTGATCTCCGGCCTGGAGGACAAGGTGAATATGATCGTGATGGTCACGGATGAAGCGCAGAAGGCAGGCGCTCACGCGGGCAATCTGGTCAAGGGAATTGCCTCCCTGGTGGGCGGCGGCGGTGGCGGCCGTCCGAATATGGCCCAGGCCGGCGGCAAGAATCCTGCGGGCATTCCGGCGGCGGTGGCGGAGGCCGCCAAGGTGCTGGAGAGCCAGCTTGGGTGACACGGCGCGTAAGGCGAAGGGGACGACAACGGTGAAGAGCAAAGACAAAGCAGTGTGGCTATTGGGAATTGCGGTTTTATTGTTGGTGGAATTGGCGTTGCACTGGCAGATTCCCTTCATGATGGATGATCTGTGGTATTCCACGAATCTGGCAACCGGAGAGGCGCTTCAGGGGATTGACGACATTGTCGAAAGCCAGATATGGCATTTTCTGAACTGGGGCGGAAGATGTATGACCCACGCAGCTCTGCAGATGACCTTGATGTGTCCGCCGCATTTGGTGGATATGCTCAACCTGGGCATGACCGTCCTGCTGGGCCATATGATCTGTGTTCTGGGAGGATGCAGGCGCCCCATGTGGTTTCTGGCGGCCTCCTCCCTGTTGATCTCTCTGAACGCGAATGTGAAGATGAGCATGTTCTGGCAGG
The DNA here is from genome assembly GCA_023663725.1 of bacterium. Taxonomy (GTDB): domain Bacteria; phylum Bacillota; class Clostridia; order Lachnospirales; family Lachnospiraceae; genus Acetatifactor. Next base: position 174,652 of record JAMPGX010000002.1, read on the forward strand.
CTGGCGCAGTGAACTATGTGTATTCCACCATATGGATATTTGTGTTCCTGTGGGCTTACATCAGACAGATGGAGAGACCGGAGGCATCAAGCCTTCCGCTGGCGAATCTGTGGATGCTCCCTCTGGGGCTTCTGGCGGGCTGGAGCAACGAGAATATGGGGCCGGTATGCTTTTTGACTGCGGTTGCGGCAATCGCCTATTTAGGACGCGGGAAAAGGGGAAGGCTTCGGGCCTGGATGTGGGAGGGAGCGGCGTCCTCCCTTCTGGGAAGCGTCCTCGTGATCGCCGCGCCCGGGAATTTTTCCAGAAGCTCAGTGATTGAATACGAGGGGCTGGCGGCTCTTCTGGGTGAACGGCTGCTGTCCATGATGAGAGCGGGAACCAAGTATCTCTTTTCGTCGGCGGTGTTGGTGGTGCTGTCATTCCTATTGTATGTGGTGTACGCGAAAGGGAAGACGCGTATCGGGCAGTGGATGCTTCTGGCAGTGGCAATTCTGTCGTTTGGAGCCATGGTGCTGTCACCGCATTATCCCGACAGAGCTACCTTTGGAACCATGGCAGTGTGTATAGTCCTTTCTCTCTCGCTCCTGTCGGACGCGATGAAGCAGAGGCCGGAGCTGCGCCCGTATATAGCGGTAGCAGGGGGAGGCGTATGGGTGTATGCATTGCAGCGACTGGCTGAGGAAATACTTATTCTGTGAGCTATTGGTGGGGGTATATGCATGGGGAAAAAGACAGGGATTACGAGTGCATGGAAGCGGTATGCGATATTGGGGATTGCGGTCGTCTACGCGGGATGGGGTACCAGTTATCTGTTGAATCTGGCGATGGGCGAAAAGGAGTTCACCTTCAGCGTGTTCAGTGTACCCGTATGGATTGCAGTGATATGTATGCTGAGGCGTCTGTTTGATGACTGGGATAGCCTGGAGAGGGGGAAGGACAGAAACAGGCGTATTCGGTATGCCCTGCTGATCAGTCTGGCAGTGGGACTCTCCCTTGTGCTGGGATACCAGATGCGGATGCTGGGCGTGACCTCCACGGGCTTTAGGGGGAAGCTTTTTATCTTAGCGGCGTCCGGTGGAGTGGGTCTGGTGATCGCTCCTGCCGCCAATCTCTGGCTGCGATTTCTGGAGAGAGACAAGATGGAGCTGATGGAGAGTCGGGTGTCTGGCAAGCTCTCCCGAAATCTGTTTTTGACTGGATGGGCCACTATTTTTCTGAGTTGGATTCCCGCATTCCTGGCCTACTATCCCGCGATTATGTCCTATGATTTTAACCGGCAGTGCAGCGAGGCGGTGAGGGGGTATATTTGGTTTAATTCACATCACCCACTGGCTCACACTTTTCTGATTCGGATGTTTCTGCAATTGGGGGAGAGGCTGGGCTCCTACGAGGCGGGGATGGCTGTCTTCAGCCTGTTGCAGATGCTCATTCTGTCCTGTGTTTTCGCGTACTGTGCCCAGATGGTCCTGAGGCTGACCAAGCGCAGGTGGCCGGCTGTCACGGCGATCTGTCTGTTCGCTATCGTTCCGATTCATCCGGTGCTGGCGCTGAGCATGACAAAGGATGTCCTGTATACGGCATTCTTTTTGCTGTTTCTGCTTTTGACGCTGGAACTTGAGCTGTTTGCGCGGACGGGCAGGAAAAAGCTGCTTCTGTCTCTGGCGCTGGCGTTGACGGGAATGCTCATGATCCTGTTTCGGAACAATGCCGTGTATGCCATGGCGGTATTCATGGTTTTCTATATCGTCTGGACGCGAAGAAAACGGGTTTGGATTGCCCTATTGTGCCTTCTGATTCTGGCTGGAGGGACAGGGATGAAAGAGGGAATTCAGACGGCGACGCATGCGGGCCGCGGCAGCAAGGCGGAGATGTGCAGTGTCTTTATTCAGCAGTTTGCGCGGGCGGGCAAATATCGCGAGGAGGATCTTAGCGCCGAGGATTTTGCGCTGATCAACACTTATGTGCCATATGACCTGTGGCAGAACTATAACCCGCCTCTGGCGGATACGGTCAAGGGGATGGTGGCGGCTACAGCCTTTGACAACTGGAAGAATGATTTCTCCGCTATGCTTCGGGCATGGGGAAGGATAGGCATGAAATGCCCCAATGAATACATTGACGCGTTTCTGGCTCTGACCAGCGGATACTGGTTTATAGATGATGTGTCCCATGCGGAGGTGTTAGGCTGGGGCGAGGACACGGAATGGGGACTTCTCTATACTTTCAATGCCTCACACTCCGATGCGTTTGAAGGGGTGGAGAACCGTTCGCTGCTGCCGGCAGTGCGGAAGCTGTATCAGAAGATTGTAAATGGGAATGCCTACTATGGCTGGCCGCTGCTGTCCAGTCTGTTCAAGCCGGCGTTCTATGATGGAATCCTGTTTCTGGTTATGGCATCCCTTGCCTATCTGAGGCGTTACCGCAGGATGTATCTGTGCATGCTGCCGTTCTGGTATCTTATGACGCTGTTTCTGGGGCCTGTGGTGCATATGAGATATGTGTACCCCATCGTTGCGGCTGCTCCGCTTCTGCTTGCGCTGCTGTTTGCGGTCAGGGAGGTGGATTGATGGAGGGCGGCAGGGGGCTGTACCCCAGACGGAGGCTGTTCCTGTGCATGGGTATGGCGACATGTACCTTTCTGATGGCCTGCATTGCGTTACACGACAGGCAGACGGCGGAGGGAGTGGGACTGTATTTTGCGATCGCGCTTCAGAGGGAGGACAGGCTTGTGTTCGACCTCCTGGTGGATGGACTGGGTGCGGCGGCCTTGCTTTTGCTGGTGACGGTACCATGCGCCGTGGGCAGAGCAGATAAGCTGATGAAAATATGTCTGCTGCTGGTGGCCTTTGTCGCTCTGATGCCCGCCGTCAGTCCGGCATCGCTGCTTCATCTCTTTAGCAATCCAGACAATTACAGAATTTGTAAAGGTGTAAAAGAGCTGATGACAAGCGCCAGTCTGCTGGCTCCGGCAGCAGGCGGCTATCTTCCCGTATTCTGCCTGCTGCTGGCGGCAGGCAGGCTTCATGGGAGTGGGAGAATCAGCGTCAGGCAGCGTGTATTTTTGGTGGCGCAGCCGGCTCTGGCGGTGCTGGCGCTGATGTTTCCTGGATTTGCGCCGCATCTGAGCTTTGTGATGCAGTACTTGTTTCTCCTGGCGGTATTTGAGGCATGGGGGAGGCTGCATGAGAACGCCGAGTCTTTTTCTGTCTGGGAGATAGTTCTTTTCCTGGGATTGTGGCTGAGGAGCGGATATGTGTTGTTTGAACTGATGAGCAAGTATTGAGCGGGCAGGGTCCGCATGATGTGTGGGGACAGATATGAGAGACAGAGACATGAATAAGCTATGGGAACAAAGAGGACGCCTCTGGCTCCTTGCCAAATCCTTTTTGGCGGCATACGCCTTGTCCGCCTCGTTTCATGTGCCTTTTTTCAGAGCTTATTTTGAGACGGGGATTGACTATGCCATCGCTTCCGCTTACGAACTGTTGGGCGAGTATGATATTTCCTTTCTGTTGGCATTTGGACTGTGCATTTTGTTTTTTCGGTGGGTTGAGAGGCAAGCGGGGCGCGCGGAGAGGCCTGTACCGGTGGGACTGTCTGTCCTTTTGTCCGCGTTTTTACTGGTGGGCAGAAGCTATCAGGAGATAGGAAGCTGGGGATATTGCTTCGGCAGTCTGATAAATTTTGTCAAGTTTCTCCTGGTGCTGACGGGCTATTCTGTCCTGCTGGCCGGCGGGCTGAATGCGCTCACTGCCTTTCTGGAGAATGGGCAGTTTGTCCGCGGGGAGGGGAAGGCATGGAGCTCACATGCGTTTCGCAGGGCATTTTTCATTCTCTGTGCGGTATATCTGCCCTTTCTGATTCTCGCGTTTCCGGGAAATATCTGCTGGGATGCGGCGGGGCAGATCGAGCAGGTGATCGGTCAGACGGGCTACAGCACGCATCATCCTCTGGCCCATACGCTACTGATGGGGGGGCTGACTGAGCTCGGCAAGCGTCTGTTTGGTTCTTACGAGATTGGTCTGTTCTGTTATATGCTGCTTCAGCTTATAGCTCTGGCGGCAGCTCTGGCCTCCACGGTAGCTGTTCTGGCCAAAAGGGGGGCGAGAAGGGAGCTGCTGTGGGCGCTGCTTATCCTCTACTGCATTACCCCTGTCTATTCTAATATGGCCTCCACCGCGCTCAAGGATGTGCCCTATTCCTCGGCTGTGGTGGGGTATGTCGTCTGTCTGGCGCTGATTGCGGAGAGGCCGCGGCGCTTAAGAGATGCCAGGTTTGCGATAGGCTTTGTCGCCTTGCAGGTCTGCGTGATCCTGCTCAGGAACAATGGAATCTATGTGATCCTATTCAGCGGCATAGTCCTCCTGGCCTTCTTTCTCCGGCAATATGGATGGAGAGCTGTGGGAGGGCGTTTTCTGGGGATTTATGGAGGGAGCGTAGCGCTTGGACTGCTGCTGTCTTCCCTGCTTGCCTGGAGCTGCGGCGCCGAGGCGGGCAGCAAGGGGGAGATGCTGTCCCTCCCGTTTCAACAGACGGCAAGATATCTTCAAGCGTATGGGGAAGAAATCACCCGAGAGGAGAGGGAAGCGATAGAGGCGGTGCTGGGTGATGTCGAGCTGGTGGCTCAGCGGTATGATCCCGAGAGCGCCGATCATGTGAAGGCCTGCTTTCGCAGGGAGGCTGGCACAGGCGAGCTCCTGGCCTATCTGAAGCAGTGGGGATATGGCTTTACCAGACATCCGCAGGTCTATGTGGAGGCCTTCCTCGCCCATGTGCATGGGTGGTTTTCCCCTGAGATTGGCAACTCGCTGCGCTATGAGGCGGACTATGACCATGTCCGGCAGGGAGGACTGTTTCCCAATGCGGAGAAGCTGCTGATCTTTTACTACCGGTTTGCCGGCCGCTTCACGCCTCTGGGCGTCCTGGAGAATATCGGCCTTGCGGTCTGGGCATTGTTTTTCCTGACCTTTTATCAGATCAGGCACAGGCAGGGAAGATATGCGCTGGCGGGGATTCCCCTGTGGGTCAGCCTGTTGGTCTGCATGGCGTCGCCGGTGTTTATGGGACATGCCAGGTACGGTTTTCCGATCCTGTTTACAATCCCCTATCTGTATGGGTTCACAGTGACGGCGGGAGCCGACGAGGGAGGGATAGGCTGATGAACAGAGAATTTACGCAAAAGAGCTCCCTGATTGTAAAGGGAGTGGCCATTCTGCTTCTGTTGAACTATCATCTGTTCGGGGATGCGACGACCGTGGCTGATCTGGGGGTGGACTACAGGCCGTTTCCGCTGGAGGGCTTTTTGACATTTTCCAGATTTGGCAATATCAGTGTGGCTGTCTTTGTGTTCCTGACGGCCTATGGCATAACGAGGGGCCTGCTTGGGCAGGAGGGTATCGGGGTACAGGACATGTATCGCCAGGCCGTGCGGCGGATGCTGAAGCTGATGGTCAATTTTGCCGTGCTGTACGTCAGCGTTATCCTGATCTGGCGCCGCCACTTCAACCTGGCGCCGCTGTATGGCCAGGGAAAGCAGGGCTTTCTCTATCTGCTGGCAGATGGGGCTGGACTGGCCCAGATTCTGGATACGCCGACCTTGAATATGACCTGGTGGTATATGGAGATTGCCTATGTGCTGATCTTTCTGACTCCGCTGCTGTATCTTATGGTGCGCAAGCTGGGAAATTATCTGTTGCCTGTGGCTTTTTTTCTTCCCGTGGTCCTGGTGCTGAATGCGGATATCAGCAGGTATCTGTTTACGGCGGCCGTCGGAGTCTGCGCGGCTTACGGCAACTGGATGGACAGGTTGCTGAACATGAAGCTTAACCCCATTCTGCGCTGGATGGCGGGGGGAGCGGGCCTGGTGCTGTGCGTGTTGATCCGGCAGAATTACTTTGTACAGGAGCGGTTTCTCCATCTGGCCGACGGCGGCATTGCGATATTTATCGCCTGGTTTGCCGTGGCCCTGCCCGGAAGCGTGCCCGTGGTGAGGGAGATTCTCGGATTTATCGGCAGATATTCGATGATTATCTATATGGTCCACACGTTTTTTTATATGATTCTGTGGCGCGATTATATCTATGCCTTCCGCTACGCGTGGGCCATCCTGACGGCGCTGCTGCTGGCAAGCCTGGCTTGGTCCGTAGCTCTTGAACTGGTGAAAAAAGGAGCTTACTGGCTCTTGAAGAAAAGGAATAAAAAAGGATGATTTTTTTATCGTTTCTGTTTTACATTGCCGTGGCCGCATTATTGCTGATCTATTATCTGGTTCCCGTCAGGCTGCGCTGGATGGTCCTTCTGACTGGCAGTCTGGGAATATACTATTGCTTCTCGACCAGGGGCATCCTTCTTCTTGGAGCCAGCACATTGGTCAGTTACTGCGTGGGACTGCTTCTGAAGGTCCTGCAGGGGAAGCCCTATCCCAAGACCTGTGAGAAAATCTGCCTGGCAGCTGGCATTGTGGCCGTTCTGCTGCCGCTTGTCCTGGTAAGACAGGGGCGATTGACAGGGGGCGGGGAGCTCTGGCAGGCGCTGGGAATAGCGTACTATACCCTGCAGATGATCGGGTATATGATTGACGTCTACCGCCGGCAGACATCCCCAGAGAGGAATCTGGCCAAATACGCTCTGTTCGTCTCCTTTTTCCCGCAGGTCGTACTGGGACCGATAGCGAGATATGGGCAGTTGCAGCCTCAGCTGACGCGGAGCAATCCGTTTGATCCCGCAAAGTTTTCCCGCGGGCTGCAGAAGATTCTCTGGGGGTTCTTTTTGAAGATGATGATCGCCGACAGAGCGGGAGTCATCGTGGATACGGTGTTTGACAACTGGGAGATCTATGCGGGCAGCTATGTGCTCATAGCCGGAATACTGTACAGCGTGCAACTCTATGCGGACTTTATGGCGTGCGTGTGCATCGCGAGAGGGCTTGCCCTGCTATTTGGCATTGAGCTTACGGACAATTTTGCGCGTCCCTATTTCGCGGACAGTATCAGGGAATTCTGGGGCAGATGGCATATCTCCCTGAGCACCTGGCTGAGAGACTATGTCTATATTCCGCTGGGCGGGAATCGCAGGGGGAAGCTGAGAAAATATGTGAATCTTGCGATCACGTTCGCCGTCAGCGGCATATGGCACGGAAGCGGATACAAATATATCGCCTGGGGGCTTATGCACGCCCTGTATCAGATCGTGGGCGATATCACCGCGAAGGGGAGAGAGAAGCTCTACCGGCTGGTCAGGATGGAGGAGACGGAGCTGGCCGCCAGCATAATAAAGAAAGCGCTGACCTTCTTTTGGGTTATGCTGGCATGGATCATGTTTCGGGCAGCCAGCCTCAAGGTCGGAGTCAAAATGCTGGCGTCGGTCTTCACAGTCCGCAATCCGTGGGTCTTCTTTGACGACTCGCTGTTTTCCCTGGGATTGGACGTCAAGGAGTTCATGCTTCTGCTACTGTCCATCCTGCTGCTTCTGGCGGTGAGCTACCGGCAGAGCAGGATGGAGGGAGAGCTGGGGGAGTGGCTTTTGCGGCAGCATCTTATACTCAGATGGGGGATTTATCTCACCGCCATCTTGACGATCGTGGTCTATGGAATGTACGGTTATGGATTTGACGCGAAGGACTTTATCTATGGAGGATTTTGACCATGCTGCGGCACAAGGGATATGCTTTTAAACTGTTCGTGTTCACCATACTGGCCGCATGCTGCCTGTCCGCGGTGAACCGGATATTGATTCCGAAATATTTCTACAATGCGGACTGGGCAACCACCTCCACCTTTATGGATTTCTATGATATGGAGGGGGATTCCATCGACGTGCTGTTCCTGGGCAGCAGTCACTGTGTGGCGGCATTTTCGCCGGTCGAGCTGTATGAGAGATATGGGATAAGGAGCTACAATCTGGGCAGTGAGCAGCAAAATCTGTTGCTGTCGTACTACTGGCTGCAGGAGGCGCTGCGCTTTCAGAAGCCCCAATATGTTTTTCTGGACACCTTCATGCTGTTTCCCTATGATGCCCAGTCCCCCTTAAACACGTCGGAGGCGACTACGCGAAAAGCCATGGATTTTATGCGTTGGTCCAAGGTGAAGGCCAGGGCCGTGCATGACATATGCGCGATTGATACGAGTCAGAGGCAGTCCAGCTATTTTTTCCCCAATGTGAGATTTCATACAAGGTGGAAGGCTTTGGGGGAGGATGATTTCTCTGTGGCATCCATGGGTGGGCATGAGTCACTCATGGGTTTCTACCCGCTGAGTTTTGAGTGCAATATGGAGGGCTTCCAGCCCTTCGGCCCAAACGGTGAGACGGAGTGCGCGGAGATGGTTCCGGTGATGAGAGAGTACCTGGGCAAGATCGTCAGACTGTGTGAGGACAGGGGAATCGAGCTGGTATTGACCAAATCTCCGACCATGTTCTACTCACAGCTGAACTATCGCGCCGTATGCGAATATGCAGGGGAGAATGGACTGGAATATATCGATTTCAACGAGGAGGGCGTCTATCGGGGAGCAGGGCTGAACTTTGCCGTGGACAGCTGTGACACGGATCACGCCAGCGTATCCGGGGCGATGAAGATCAGCGACTATATCGGCGAGTGGCTCATGGACAAGGTATCTCACGGGTGGGAGGACGAGCAGTGGGAGAGGCGGGCGCAGTTTTATCACCACTTTATGAAAGACAGGGAACTGGCCAATGAGATGGAGCTGTGTCAATACCTGCGGATGCTTCAGGAGGAGGATTATTCCGTGTGGATCGCCGTGATGGGGGATGCCTCAGGCATATTTGGCTCCGAGGCGGCGGAGGAACTCCGCGGGCTTGGACTTACGCCGGAGCTGGCGGAGGAATATGGTCAAAGCTATGGCGCGGTTATCGATTCTGGCAGGGTGCTGTGGGAAGCGGCCGGCGGGGAGACTCTGTCCCAGCGCGGAACCGTGAGGAATGGGCTGGTAAAATACAGCGTTCAATCCGCGGGGGAAGGCTGCGGGAATACCTGTTCTATTCTGGTGAATGGCGGGGAGCTTGCCATCAGGCAGCTAGGACTGAATCTCGTGGTGTATTGCAACGACAGCAAGAGAGTGATCGACAGAGTGTGTTTTCGGATGGAGCAGGGGGAGATAACCTGTTCCCATACCGGGTAATCGTGAGCGGTCTGACGGATCGAATAATGACGTGAGCGGAGTTTTACCGCGCATGGAGAGGAATATGGATGAGTAGATTGAAAAATCAAAGATTTTTCATTTTCTATTTGGGCAGTATCGCAGACAGGGTCTGCGATATGCATGGGGAGTAGTATGGATAGGAGAGTAAAAAGGGTTGTGGGGTGGCTTCTGCCTGGCGTCCTGTTGCTGCTGGCAGTATTTTTGCGGGTTTACCGCATCGCGCAGGTCCCTCTGGAGATGCATATTGACGAGGCGGGGCTCGGGCTGAACGCCTGGTCTCTGGCGCATTATGGAACAGATCGCTACGGCAACTGGCTGCCTGTCTGCCCCTCCAATTTCTATGGGGAACAGAGTGCTTTCTACACCTATTTCTGCGCTTTGCTGGTAAGGCTCTTTGGCTTAAATCTCACCACCTTAAGGCTTCCAGGGGTCATTATGGGCATCCTCACCGTGTTATTCGGCGCCCTGATCATGAGGGAAAAATGGGGACAAAAGGGTTTTCTCACCGGACTTGCGCTGCTTGGCATATTCCCTTATTTTATCATGAACTGCCGTTTCGCTCTGGATTGCAATGCCATGCTGGGCGCGGTGACCATCGCCCTATACAGCCTGGTGCGCAGTGTAAAGAGAGCTTGGGCTGAGCCCGACAAGCGCTTCTATGGCCGTTTTGCCCTGACTGGCCTGCTGTTTGGCATTGTGCTGTACACATATATCATCGCGTCCATCGCGGTCGCGCTGTTTGGCGCGCTGTTTGGCATATGTTATCTCTTTTGCCGGCGGGAGGGGCGGGCCCTGCGTTTCCGGCAGCTCCTATTTCTCGCATTGCCCATGATCATCATGGTGATTCCCCTGGTTCTCGTGGTCTGCGTCAATTATTTTGGGTGGGAACCCATTGCGACGCCATTCTTCTCGATTCCCCGCATGACGGTGAACCGGGCGCAGGAGATATCCCTCTCGTGGCAGGCGTTGCCGGCAAAGCTGCGGGCCATGCTGCACACCTTGACAACGGACGGGAAATACGGCTCCTCCGACCGCTTCTGGACCTTGTACCGGCACAGTGTGCCCCTGGTCCTGACAGGCGCCGCTGTCTCTTTGCGGGATGCCATCAGAAGCTGTAGGGATAGAAAACCAGGAACGGATATCTGTATTCTGTTTCTTGTTCTGGCACAGGCAGTTTTGCTGCTGCTCTGCGGTCAGTACAATTACCATATCAACGGCATATTCATCGCGCTGGCCTATTACTGCGTCAGCGGTATCTTTTTCCTCCTGTCCCTTGGCAGAAGGCGCTGGGCGAGGCTGGCCTGCGCTGGGGTTCTGCTGTGCCTTTACGCGGGGTTCTTCGCGGCGTTTGCCGTCTCGTATTACGGAGAAGACAGCGCCGCTCCCCGCCAGGTGTTCGGCGGCGCGAGCGAAGCGCTCTCGCTGCTGGAGAAGGAGCAAATGCAGGGGGAAATCTATATATTGGACGAGGTGGGGGAATTCTATTTCCTGTCTCATCCGATTCCGCCCGCCGACTTTTCGGCTGCCTGTGACGAGCTGGGGTATATCAAGGACTATCAGAACCTTCATTTCCACGAGCCGGAGGTCTATTTAGACAGCGACGTCTATATATGCAGCAGATTCTCGGGCAGATACTATTTTTTCTCTGACGAGGGGCAACTGGGCCATGCATGCGATGTCCAGGAGACACGCTATTACTATGTTTTCTATCCGCGTGGGCAATAGACCTGTCTATGTCCGGATATATTCCGATGACATCTTGCCCAATAAAATGTGGTTGCAGGAAAAAATATAAAATTTGAAAAAAACTGTTGACGTGGCCAACTTTTGTGATATAATGGGTTATGTGTATATGGGAATCCATAGTACATAATATTAACCCAGTCAGTCAAGATGCTTGCAAGGGACTGAAGGGAGGTCGGGTGTAATCATGTCAAACGTAATCGTAAAAGAGAATGAGACTTTGGACAGCGCACTGCGCCGTTTTAAGAGAAGCTGTGCGAAAGCGGGAATCCAGCAGGAGATTCGCAAGAGAGAGCATTACGAAAAGCCAAGCGTAAAGCGTAAGAAGAAGTCTGAAGCGGCAAGAAAGCGCAAATATAACTAATGACATGAGAGTCCTTGGCTTGAGTCCAGGGACTTTTGCTTTCCTCTGTACATACAGGAGGGATTGGATACAGCGCATCTGGGGAGGGGGATCGGCGATGTGGACAAAAGAGCTTTTTGGGACAGACGTATATCATTTGATCGCGGCATTTATTGTATACAGTATGTTGGGCTGGCTTGTGGAGTCCATCTATATGTCTTTTTGTAATAAGAAGTTGACTAACAGAGGGTTTGCCAAAGGCCCGTTCTGTCCTATCTACGGTTTTGGGGCGGTGATCGGCTATCTGCTCCTGCGTCCGCTGCAGTTCAATTATATTGTGTTATATCTTGTGGCGGCCCTGTCTGCCACCACCTTTGAATTTCTGGTGGGCAAGATGATGATTCGCATCTTCGGCGAACTGTGGTGGGATTATAACGATAAGCCCTTTAACTACAAGGGGATCATCTGCCTGGAGAGTACGGTGGCGTGGGGCTTTTACGGTTTGGGAATCGTCCTGTTCCTCCACGGCTGGGTGCAGCAGATGATAGACAGGGTTCCCATGCATGTTGGCACCAAGCTGATCTGGGGAATTATGCTGCTGGTGACGATTGACTATATTTTCCAGCTGTTGCATGCCTTCCATGTGGATCTGGCTTCTCAGAGGGAGAAGCTGTCGGAGAAGGTGCGCAATTTTCGGGCCAGATGGAACTGACGGCTGTGGCATGGCATTGAGGAAGGAGTTTACTGAGAGTACGAGGGTGTGGTGAAAATGCCGCACCCTCCCTGTTTTTCTACTGGAATGCCAACAGCGGAGGCATATGTCCCCATCTCGCTCCATATATTAGTGGTAGAATAGAGCGGGAAAGGTGCGGGGGATGGAAGTGGAAATAAAACCCAGAGAGAAAAAACTACATATGCGGATTCTTCAGACTGGAAGGGGTCCAAGGAGACAGATAGCAGGGATGAGGCGTCTTGCGACGCTGGTTCTGGGTATTTGGCTCACTCTGACACAGTGTGTCTGCCTGGAGCTGCCAGTACAGGCCCAGGTGGAGATATCGGCGCCGTCGGCGATACTGATGGAAGCCTCCACGGGGCAGGTGTTGTATGAGCTAAATGCCACAGAGCGAAGATGTCCCGCCAGTATCACGAAGATCATGACTTTGCTCCTGACCTTTGAACAGATCGAGGCGGGCAAGGTCAAGCTGTCCGATGAAGTGATTACCAGCGAATACGCCAGCTCCATGGGAGGGTCTCAGGTATTTCTGGCCCAGGGGGAGGTGCAGACCTTGGATACGATGATAAAGTGTATTGCCGTAGCCTCAGGCAATGACGCCTCCGTAGCGGTGGCGGAGCATATTGCCGGCTCGGAGGAGGCTTTTGTGGCGCTGATGAACGAAAAGGCAAACCAGTTGGGGATGGTGGATACGCATTTTGAGGACTGCTGCGGTCTGACCAACTCAGACGGACACTACACCACGGCCAGGGATGTGGCTCTGATGAGCCGTGAACTGATCACCAGATATCCACAGGTTTACAATTACACGCAGATATGGATGGAGGATATCACACATGAGACCCGCCAGGGAGCGTCCAACTTCACGTTGAGCAGTACCAACAAGCTGTTAAAACAGTATTCCTATGCCACCGGCCTGAAAACAGGGTCCACGGAGAAGGCAAAGTTCTGTCTCGCTGCAACAGCCCGCAAGGACGGGATCGATATGATTGCTGTGATTATGGGAGCGCCGGAGCCCAAGGGACGGTTCAAGGACGCGCAGACTCTGCTCACATATGGGTTCAATATCAGTGCTATCTATGTGGATCCCAACACCGACTCGCTTCCAGGCATCAAGGTGGAGAGAGGCGTGGCGGAGCAGGTGCCTGTCGCATACGCTGGGGAATTCCGCTATCTGGACACCCAGGGAAGAGATTTGAGCAAGGTGGAGAAGGTGATAGAGCTGCCGGAGGCGGTGCCGGCCCCGGTGGAACAGGGCGCGCAGGTGGGCCTGGCCAGGTATATGCTGGACGGCGCGGAGATCGGCAGTGTCCCCCTGCTGTATGGCGAGACTGTCGAGCGCGCAAAGTACAGGGACTGCCTGAATAAGATATTTCACGTCTTCCTTTTGTAATGTACTCTGATGTGGTAAATAAAGTAAAATGATACTGAGGAGAAAGAGATGCTTAATCTATTATTTCTTGTATTGGTAGTGTTTGTGATTGTGATTCTGTGGGTGATGATTTATGACAGCAGCCGCTTTGTGGTGGTAGCTCATGAGATTCGGGACAGGAGAATCCGCGGGCGTTACCGCGTGGTGTTTCTGTCAGACCTGCACAACAAGCAGTTCGGGAAGGATAATGTCCAACTGCTGGAGGCGATCGAGGAACTTCAGCCGGACGCGGTGTGGGTCGGAGGCGACATGATCAACGGAAAGCCCAGGGAAAAGCTGGATCGGGCGGTGAACCTGCTGCGGGCGCTCAGGGAGAAATATCCGGTATACTATGCCAACGGCAATCATGAACACCGGATTAAGCTGTATCCTGAGACATATGGGCCCCAGGCGGAGAAATATGCAGAGGCGCTGGATGAGCAGGGCATTATGCCCATGGTCAACAGCCATGTGCAGCTTCCGGCGGTCAATCTGGTCATCTATGGAACGGAGATTGACAAATATTATTACAAGCGTTTTACCATTCCTTATATGGAACCGGATTATCTGCCGGAGCTGCTGGGTGTTCCCGACCCAGAGGTGTACACGGTTCTGTTGGCGCACAATCCAGACTATTTTCCTCAATATGCCGATTGGGGGGCAGACCTGGTACTGTCGGGACATGTGCACGGCGGTATCATACGCATACCCTTCTGGGGCAAGGGAATGCTATCCCCCAACGTGCGTTTTTTTCCCAAATATGATGGCGGCGTTTATCACGAGGGGGCAAGCACCATGATCCTGAGCCGCGGTCTGGGCATTCACACGATTCCGTTTCGTCTGTTCAATCCGGCGGAATTGATTGTCATTGACTTTGTGGAGGATACAGACAAGGACTGATTGACGGCGCGGAGGCGGCTCTTTGCGATAATACGAGGCAGAACAGCAGTTCTGCTTGATTGCGTGCGCAAAAACGGTTACAATACTTTCCAGAGAAAGCTGCGGAAAGGACGAAAGCATGGCGATACCGGTAAAATTAGAGGTGTTTGAAGGTCCTCTGGACTTGCTGTTACATCTGATTGATAAGAATAAGGTCGATATCTATGATATCCCTATTGTGGAAATTACCCAGCAGTATCTGGAATACATACGACAGATGGAGACGGAGGATATGAATGTCATGAGCGAGTTTCTGGTCATGGCAGCTACTCTGATTGATATCAAATGTCGCATGCTGTTGCCCAAGGAGGTAAACGAGGACGGCGAGGAGGAGGATCCCAGAGCTGAGTTGGTGCAAAAGCTTTTGGAGTATAAGATGTACAAGTATATGGCCTATGAATTGCGGGACAGGCAGGTGGATGCGCAGAAGAATTTTTACCGTGACCAGCAGTTGCCCGGAGAGGTGGAGGCATATCGGCAGCCTGTGGACTATGGGGAGCTCATCGGCAATATGAATCTGGTAAGGCTCAATGAGATCTTCAAGAGTATGCTCAGGCGTCAGGCGGACAAGATCGATCCCATACGGAGCAGCTATGGCAATATCGAGAAGGATGAAGTGGATATGGAGGAGCGCTCCCTGTATGTGGAGGCATATGCCCGCAGCCATAAAAGCTTTAGTTTCAGAGGACTGTTGGCCAGGCAGAACAGCAGGATGCAGATCATCGTAACCTTTCTGATTCTCCTGGAATTAATGAAGATGGGCAAGATCACGATATCTCAGGAGAATATTTTTGGTGATATATTGATTGAGTCCAATGTATACGCACAGGAAGAGGTAAGCTGACATGGAACGGATACGGGCGAAAGCGGCAATAGAGGCAATTCTTTTTGCCATGGGGGAGTCGGTGGAGGTCAGCCGTCTGGCGGATGCCATCGGGGAAGAGGTAAAAACCACGGAAGATATTCTGGAGGAGATGGCCAGGGAGTATGAGCAGGAGAACAGGGGCATCGGCATCACGCGGTTGGACAGTGCCGTACAGCTCTGCACAAAGGCGGAGATGTATGAGTATCTGATCAGGATCGCCAAGTCCCCCAGGAAGATGGTATTGACGGATACCGTGATTGAGACGCTGTCCATCATAGCCTACAAGCAGCCCATCACCAGGGTGGAGATTGAGCGGATCAGAGGCGTGAGCTGCGATCATGCCATCAACAAACTGCTGGAGTATGATCTGATTAAGGAGCTGGGCAGACTGGATGCGCCAGGGCGACCGTTGCTGTTCGGCACTACCGAGCAATTCCTGAGAAGCTTTGGCGTGGCCAGCCTCGAGGAGCTGCCGGAGCTCTCCACAGTGCAGATAGAGGAGTTCAAGCAGCAGGCGGAGGCGGAAGTGCAGATGCAGCTGGATATATAGCAGGTAAGCGCCATCGGGATACCGATGGCGTTTCATATATTCGCCGGCTGTCACATATATTGAGATAAGCAAATCTGCGGCGGTTGGATAATTGATATGAAGAAAAAAAGCATAAGGCGGTACATATGTGTGATCTGCTGCCTGTTTCTGGCAATGCAGCAGATCTCAGGCCATGCCCAGGAACCGGAGGCGGGGGAGCTCTATGCTCAGGCGGCGGTGCTGATGGATGCGGATTCCGGAAGGGTGCTGTACGACAAAAACGGTATGCAGGTGTTACCGATGGCCAGTACCACCAAGATTATGACCTGTATCCTCACATTGGAGCTGGCGGACGTGGAGGAGCAGGTGGATATCTCCGCCTATGCAGCCTCGATGCCCAAGGTGAAGCTGTATGTGCAGAAGGGGGAGAGTTATCGGCTGGAGGATCTGCTGTACAGCCTGATGCTGGAATCCCATAATGATGCTGCGGTGGCCATCGCCGAGCATGTGGGACGCAGATATCTGCCCACTGAGCTGGCGGAGAAATCTCCAGCGGACTACACAGTGGAGGAAAGCAAGCAGGCGGTCGCTGCCTTTGCGGTGCAGATGAACCGCAAGGCTCGGGAGCTGGGCTGTGTGGACACCTGGTTTATCACGCCCAACGGTCTGGACGCGACACAGATATTGACCGCCGAAAACGGGGAGGTCATGGAGAAGCATCACTCTACCACGGCCAAGGATCTGGCGTCTATCATGTGCTACTGTATCCGGCGCTCCCCGCAGAGGGAAGAGTTCCTGCGGATTACCCAGACCTCCTCCCACAGCTTTTCCATAGGCAATGGCCGCAGCTTCTCCTGCGTCAACCACAATGCCTTTCTGCAGATGATGCAGGGGGCCGTCAGCGGTAAGACCGGCTTCACCAATCAGGCGGGATACTGCTATGTGGGAGCCCTGGAGCGGGACGGCAAGACGCTGGTGGTGGCGCTGCTGGCCTGTGGATGGCCCAATAACAAGGGCTACAAGTGGAGTGACACCAGGCTGCTGATGAACTACGGGCTGGATAATTTTACCTATCATTCCCTGGGAGAGGTGGCCTATGAGGAATCGCAGCTCGAGCCGATCCCCGTGTCTCAGGGGCAGACGCTGGAGATCGGGGAGACCGCCTATGTGCCCGTTCGCATCCTGGAGAGGGATGCGGGAGGAGAGTATGAGAATGTGGACCCTGTGACAGGGAAAGATCAGGAGGCGGTCAAGGGGCTGCTCATGAGAGAGGGGGAGGCCTTTCAGGTAGAGTGCCGGATGGAGGAAGCGCTCCAGGCTCCGGTGACGGCGGGAGAGCAGGTGGGCACAATCCGCTATTTGTTCCAGGGTCAGGTCTATCGAGAAGAGCACATTGTGGCGACAAAAAGTGTACGTGTTATCGACTATAAATGGTGTTTTCAGCAGATTTTGCGGTATTTTTTGATGTGAGTGGAAATTGTGCCCAGCGTGATAAAAAATTTTGCAAAAAAATGCAATTCGTGCTTTGCGAGTTGCATTTTTTATGTTATACTAGGAAAGAAATTAATCATGGGGGTCCTTGGGAATTTCACGGGAGTGCCCTATGTTATACTTATGAACGTTTACGTTCGTCAGTATAGTTCGCAATAATTTTATTTATATACGGAGGGCTGAAACATGAGTACTACTTCAAAAGCGAGTCAAAGAATCGAAGCTTTACTCGATGCAAACAGTTTCGTCGAGATCGGCGGTCTGGTGACTGCCAGAGCGACTGATTTCGACCTGAAACAGAGCGACACTCCCTCGGACGGTGTGACGACCGGATATGGGGTGATCGACGGCAACCTGGTCTATGTGTACAGTCAGGATGCATCCGTGCTAAGCGGGTCTGTGGGCGAGATGCACGCGAAGAAGATCGTTCGGCTGTACGATCTGGCCATGAAGACGGGAGCGCCAATCATCGGACTGATCGACTCTGCAGGTCTGCGTCTGCAGGAGGCTACCGACGCGCTGAATGCATTCGGCGAGATCTATCTGAAGCAGACGATGGCGTCAGGGGTGATTCCTCAGATTACGGCTGTTTTCGGCAGCTGCGGCGGCGGGCTGGGACTGTTCCCCACCATGACTGACTTTACCTTTATGGAGGAGAAGAATGCAAAGCTGTTCGTGAATGCTCCCAATGCGTTGGACGGCAATGTGATTACCAAATGTGACTCCTCCAGCGCCCAGTTCCAGGCTGGCGAGAGCGGCATCGTGGACGTGACCGGTGAGGAGGATGCCGTGCTTGCAGGGATCAGAAGGCTGATGAGCTTTTTACCTGCAAACAATCAGGAGGTAGCGGTTGCGGAGTACAATGATGACCTGAACAGATTGACGCCGGAGTTGGCGGGCTGCGCAGGCGATACCGCTATCGCTCTGTCCATTTTGGCGGACGGTCATGATTTTCTGGAGGTGAAATCCGCATACGCCAAGGACATGGTGACCGGTTTCATCAGACTGGGCGGCGCGACTGTTGGCTGTGTGGCCAACCGCTGCGAGGTGTATGACGGAGACGGCAAGCTGGCTGAGAAGATGGATGCCGTGCTCACAGTTCAGGGTTGTGAAAAGGCGGCGGAGTTCGTCTCCTTCTGTGACAGCTTCAATATTCCGGTGCTGTCTCTGACCAACGTGAAGGGTTATGAGGCGACCGTTGAGGCCGAGAAAGGGATTGCCAAGGCTGTGGCAAAGCTTACATACGCTTTTGCCAACGCAACCGTACCCAAGGTAAACCTGATCGTGGACAAGGCCTACGGCACCGCTTATGTAGCCATGAATTCCAAGGCTATCGGCGCGGATATGACCTATGCGTGGCCCACTGCCGAGATCGGCGCCATGGACGCGAAGCTGGCGGTCAAGATCATGTATGACGGACAGGGCGCGGAGGTGATCGAGGCCAAGGCTGCGGAGTACGCGGCACTGCAGACCAGCGCCGCCGGAGCCGCAAGAAGGGGCTATGTGGATCAGATCATAGAGGTGGCCGACACCAGAAAATATGTGATCGGCGCTTTTGAGATGCTGTGTACCAAGAGTGAGGACCGCCCGGACAAGAAGCATGGGACAGTCTAAAAGAGGCAAATGTATCAGCGCAATATCGCAGGTTGGCCTGCGATATGCAGAAAGAGGTAAGTATGAAGAAACGTTCAGCAGCTATTTGCGCGGCAGCCTGTGTCCTTGGACTGACGGCCTGCGAAAGTGATCTGGGTTCGAGAATGGAAATTGCCGCGCTGAATACGGTGATCGGGATGGGAACGGTGTTTGTCGTGCTGATCATCATCATCGGAGTCATATCCCTGTTCCGCTTTATCCCTGTGATTCAGGACAGATTCTCAGGCAAGAAAAAGGTAGCGGCGCAGGAGAACACAGAGACCGCAGTAATTGTAGACACCCAGGAAGATGTGAACATGTCCGACGACCTGGAGTTGGTGGCTGTGATCGCCGCGGCGATTGCCGCCAGCGAAGGAGCTGCCTCCACGGATGGTTTCGTGGTGAGGAGCATCCGCAAAGCAAACAGAATAAAAAGAGCATAAAGGAGAATAAATCATGAAAAATTATACCATTACCGTTAACGGCAACGTATATGACGTAGTAGTAGAGGAAGGCGCCTCCACAGGAGCTCCCGCCGCGGCTCCCGCTCCCGCAGCTCCGAGAGCAGCAGCTCCCGCCGCGCCCAAGGCAGCTCCCAGAGCGGCAGGCGGCGCAGGCAGTGTGAAGGTTGAGGCTGGCGCGGCTGGCAAGGTGTTCAAGATTGAGGCCAAAGTGGGTCAGGCGGTCAAGGCCGGCGATCCGGTGGTAATCATTGAGGCAATGAAAATGGAGATCCCTGTTGTGGCTCCCCAGGACGGCACGGTGGCAAGCATCGACGTGGCCGTTGGAGATGCTATTGAGGCCGGCGCTGTACTGGCTACCATGAACTAAGCATTCGATCAGCTCGAATGAATCACAACAGGAGGTCAACACATGGAGTATATAGCAAATACGCTTGACAATCTGATCCACCAGACAGCGTTTTTTAATCTGACTGTGGGCAATTATGTGATGATTGTGGTTGCGTGTGTATTTCTTTATCTGGCTATTCGAAAAGGGTTTGAGCCGCTGCTGCTCACCCCGATAGCTTTCGGTATGCTGCTGGTGAATATCTATCCGGATATCATGATGTCCATTGAGGAGTCATCGAACGGTGTCGGCGGCTTACTGCATTATTTTTACTTATTGGACGAATGGGCAATCCTGCCGTCCCTGATCTTTATGGGCGTGGGCGCGTCCACAGACTTTGGCCCGCTGATTGCCAATCCCAAGAGCTTTTTGCTGGGTGCGGCCGCTCAGTTCGGTATCTTTACGGCATATTTCGGCGCTATTTTGATGGGCTTTAACGATGCGGCTGCGGCTGCCATCTCCATCATCGGCGGCGCGGACGGCCCCACCTCCATCTTCCTGGCCAGTAAGCTGGGGCAGACAGCGATCATGGGTCCCATCGCGGTGGCGGCATATTCCTATATGTCCCTGGTGCCGATCATTCAGCCGCCTATCATGAAGCTGCTGACAACTGAGAAGGAGCGCAAGATCAAGATGACCCAGCTGCGTCCCGTGACCAAGCTGGAGAAGATCCTGTTCCCCATTGTCATCACCATCGTGGTATGTCTGATCCTGCCCACCACGGCGCCCTTGGTTGGTATGCTGATGCTGGGCAATCTGTTCAGGGAGTCCGGTGTGGTGAGGCAGCTGACAGATACGGCGTCCAACGCGCTGATGTATATCGTGGTTATCCTGCTGGGTACTTCGGTGGGCGCGACCACCAGCGCGGAGGCTTTCCTGAACTGGGATACCATCAAGATCGTTGTTCTGGGTCTGGTGGCCTTTGCCTTTGGTACTGCGGCGGGTGTCCTGTTTGGAAAACTGATGTGTGTTGCAACCAAGGGTAAGGTCAATCCGTTGATCGGTTCCGCGGGTGTGTCCGCAGTGCCCATGGCGGCCCGTGTGTCCCAGAAGGTAGGCGCGGAGGCGGATCCCACCAACTTCCTGCTGATGCACGCGATGGGTCCCAATGTGGCCGGCGTTATCGGAACAGCTGTTGCAGCGGGAACCTTTATGGCCATCTTCGGAGTATTTTGATAGTATAAAAATCAGCAGAAACCAGAAGGGAATCTGCGGAACTAAAATCAGCAGAATCCCGAATGGACCCCAGAGAATTTACGAGCGCAGAGCGATCGGAAATTGCTCTGCAAAGCCTTGGGCCAGAAGGGAATCTGCGGAACTAAATATAGGAGGAAACGTAAAGAATGTCAGAACAAGTTAAGAAACCGATTAAAATTACGGAAACGATATTACGTGATGCCCATCAGTCTCTGATCGCAACCAGAATGCCTACAGACTTCATGCTTCCCATCGTGGATAAGATGGATAAGGTAGGTTATCACTCTGTGGAGTGCTGGGGCGGCGCTACTTTTGACGCATCCCTGCGCTTTTTGAAGGAAGACCCCTGGGACAGACTGCGCAAGCTTCGCGATGGCTTCAAGAACACCAAGCTGCAGATGCTGTTCCGCGGACAGAATATTCTGGGTTACAGACCCTACGCGGATGATGTGGTGGACGCGTTCGTGCAGAAATCCATCTCCAACGGTATTGATATCATCCGTATCTTTGACTGTCTGAACTACCTGCCCAACCTACAGGAGGCGGTAAACGCCACCAACAGGATGAAGCAGCAGGAGGGCAGAGGTCATGCTCAGGTTGCGCTGTCCTATACGCTTGGCGATGCTTATACCCTGGAATACTGGGCTGATATGGCCAAGAAGATCGAGGAGATGGGTGCGGATTCCATCTGTATCAAAGATATGGCAGGTCTGCTGGTACCCTACAGGGCTTCAGAGCTGATCGCCGCCATGAAGGAGAATACCAAGCTGCCGATTCAACTGCACACCCATTATACCTCCGGCGTCGCGGGGATGACTTACCTCAAGGCAGTGGAGGCCGGCGTGGATGTGATCGATACGGCCATGAGTCCTCTTGCCATGGGTACATCTCAGCCCGCCACAGAAGTGATGGTGGAGACCTTCAAAGGCACGCCCTACGATACGGGCTTTGATCAGAATCTGCTGGCAGAGATCGCAGATTACTTCCGCCCTTATCGGGATGAGTGCTTAAAGAACGGTCTGCTCAATCCCAAGGTGATGGGCGTGGATATCAAGACGTTGCTGTATCAGGTGCCCGGCGGCATGCTTTCCAACATGGTGAGCCAGCTGAAGGAGCAGAATGCCGAAGACAAGTACTATGATGTGTTGCGTGAGATCCCTCAGGTGCGCAAGGATCTGGGTGAGCCTCCGCTGGTAACTCCGTCCTCCCAGATCGTGGGTACTCAGGCAGTGTTCAATGTACTGATGGGTGAGCGCTACAAGATGGCCACCAAGGAGACCAAGGCGGTGCTGCGAGGCGAATATGGCCAGACTGTGAAGCCTATGAGCCAGGAGGTCATCGACAAGGTTATTCCCGGCGAGACTAGGCTGACCGGTCGTTTTGCCGACACTCTGGCCAACGAGATGGATAAGTTGGAGAGCGAGATGAAGGAGTGGAAGCAGCAGGACGAGGATGTTCTGTCCTATGCGCTGTTCCCTCAGGTCGCTATGGATTTCTTCAAGTATCGTCAGGCGCAGCAGGAGAAGGTGGATATGACGCAGGCCGACACCAAGAATGGCGCATATCCGGTATAAAAGCTATTATATGATGTGAATAATAGGAATCATTAAAAGGGGCTGTGAAAAAATAGGAGTTGAAAACTCCGACTTTCACAGCCCCCTTA
>JAMPGX010000002.1:197307-262123 GCA_023663725.1 bacterium
GCAAAGCCGACGCCCACAGCGGCTCCGACGGCAAAGCCGACGCCCACGGCAGCACCCACGGCGCAGCCCACAGCGGCTCCGACGGCAAAGCCGACGCCCACGGCAGCACCCACCGCGCAGCCTACAGCCAAGCCGACGCCCACAGCAGCGCCGACAGTAACTCCATCAGGGGATATGGTGACTCTGGTAATCAGCAGGGGAGAGAGCTCGATCACGGTCAGCAAGAATCTGCAGGAATTAGGTCTGGTGGAGGATTATAAGGCGTATGATCGGTTCCTATGCGATAATGGATATGACCACTCTATCAGCACCGGGTCATACGAGATTCCTATAGGCGCCACCTATGAGGAAATTGCACAGATAATTTCAAAAAAAAGATAAAATAGCTTGCAAACGGAAACATTTTGTGATATACTCCCAATGTTGTGAATATGCACGTATTCCCATTTGGCGGCGGTGTCCTGTCAGAAGCAGGATAGCAGTCAGAGTTAACCGGACCTTAACGCAGTCCGGCGGAGAAGGGATGCGGAGGACGACGCCGGAAGACGGTGTCAATCAACCAAACGGAGGTAGACAGAGATGAGCGTTATTTCCATGAAACAGTTACTTGAAGCAGGTGTTCACTTCGGACACCAGACCAGAAGATGGAACCCTAAGATGGCTCCTTACATCTTCACCGAGAGAAACGGTATCCACATCATTGATCTGCAGAAGTCAGTGGTCAAGGTTGACGAAGCGTACAAGGCCGTTTCTGAGATCACGGCTCAGGGTGGAACGATCCTGTTTGTCGGCACCAAGAAGCAGGCGCAGGATGCGGTGAAGACTGAGGCGGAGCGCTGTGGTATGTATTATGTAAATGAGAGATGGCTGGGCGGTATGCTGACCAACTTTAAGACCATTCAGTCCCGTATCGGCAGATTGCGTGCGATTGAGGCTATGTCCACGGACGGCACCTTTGACGTGCTGCCTAAAAAGGAGGTTATTCAGCTGCGCAAGGAGTGGGAGAAGCTGGAGAAGAATCTGGGTGGCATCAAGGATATGACCAGAATTCCCGATGCGATCTTTGTGGTGGATCCCAAGAAAGAAAGGATATGTGTGCAGGAGGCTCACTCTCTGGGCATCACGCTGATTGGTATCGGCGATACCAACTGTGATCCAGAGGAGCTGGATTACATCATCCCCGGCAATGACGATGCGATCAGGGCTGTTAAGCTGATCGTGGCTAAGATGGCGGATGCCGTGATAGAAGCCAACCAGGGCGAGGCCGTGTATACGGAGGCTGACGTGCAGTCTGAAGGCACCGATATCGAGGAAGTAGCCGAGGAAAACTAAATAAATCTGTATATTAAAAAGTCTAGGATATATGGGAAAAGAGGTAGAAGAACATGGCAGAGATTACCGCGTCGATGGTAAAGGAGCTGCGCGAGATGACAGGCGCAGGCATGATGGATTGTAAGAAGGCCCTGAATGAGACGGGTGGAAATATGGACGAGGCAGTGGAGGTGCTGCGCAAGAGCGGTCAGGCCAAGGCAGTGAAGAAAGAGGGCAGGATCGCCGCAGAGGGAATCTGCCGCATCGCCATGAAGGGTGATACGGTGGCCGCTGTGGTGGAGGTGAACTCTGAGACTGATTTTGTGGCAAAGAATGAGACCTTCCAGCAGTTTGTGGAGGCGGTTGCGGAACAGGCGGTTGCTTCTGAGTCGCAGGATATGGAGGCTTTTCTGGCGGAGCAGTGGAATCAGGAGCCGGGTAAGACAGTACAGGAAGCCCTGGTGGATAAGATCGCTGTGATCGGCGAGAAGCTGAGCATCCGCAGGTTTGAGAAGGTATCTGCCGCAAATGGATGTGTCGTGTCCTATGTGCATGGCGGCGGACGTATCGGTGTTATTGTGGAGGCGGAGACTGATGTGGTCAATGACGCTGTGAAGGAGGCCCTGACCAATCTGGCCATGCAGGTAGCGGCGCTGAACCCCAAGTATGTGTCTACCGGAGAGGTATCTGAGGAGTTCAAGGCTCATGAGCGGGAGATCATCGCGGCACAGATTGCGCAGGATCCCAAGATGGCGGGCAAGCCGGAGAATGTTATCGCGGGCGCCATCAATGGCCGTCTGAACAAGGAATTGAAGGAAGTGTGCCTGCTTGAGCAGGTATATGTCAAGGCCGAGGATGGCAAGCAGACTGTGTCTCAGTATGTGGCGCAGGTGGCCAAGGATAATGGAGCGGCCCTGAAGATCAAGAGATTCGTTCGCTTCGAGACCGGAGAGGGTCTGGAGAAGAAGAACGAGGATTTTGCGGCGGAGGTTGCCGCACAGATGGGCAAGTAAGCGGTTTTACCAGACAACAGACAAGGCAGAGAGAATCCGGCACGACTGGTTTCTTTCTGCCTTTCTTCAAAAGGGAGAATATAAAGAGGGAGAATATTAAAAAGGAGAATAGAGAATAATGGCAAAGAGAATGGGGTGGATAGGTCTGTGTATTCTGGCTCTGGTGGCAGCGCTGTTTGTGCAGATTATTGCCAGCGTGATGGTCGTTCTGCCGTATATGATTGCGGAGGGGCTGAAAACAGGGATGCAGACGACAACTCAAGGTGTGAATGTGGATGAGCTCAGCGCAAATATGATGAGTAATATGGGGGAGATAACGGGCATTATATTAGTGGTGGTAGGTGTGCTGTTGCTGTTTGTTTTTGTCCCCTGGTTTTATTTTGGCTGCGGCAGGCGCAGGATCACTGGAGAGTCGGCAAAGAGGGTATTTTCCCCCAGGGCGCTGCTGGTGACAGTGGTGCTGGCTATAGGGCTCAACTATGGAATTAATTGTATTATGCAGTTGATCTATTTGTCGGCCCCTCAACTGCTGAATGACTATATGCAAATGATGGAGGACTCAGGGTTGGGTGTCAACGGCTGGGCCAACGCAGCCGCCGTAATTCTGGCGCCTCTGGGGGAGGAGCTGATCTTCCGCGGTGTGGTATTCTCCTACGCGCGCAGGGCTGTGGCTGGTATGAGGAGTCCGAGAGCCGCATTCTGGATTGCCAACAGCATCCAGGCATTGCTGTTTGGCGCTTATCACATGAATGTGGTGCAGGGCTTATATGCCTTTTTTATCGGGCTGGCGCTGGGGTATCTCTGCCAGAGGTATGACAGTCTGATTCCGGGAATGTTGGCTCATCTGGTGTTTAACGGCATGTCTACGCTGCTGGGGGAGGGCATCTACACCTGGATACCGGAGGAGATATTCTGGTATGCGCTGGTGAGCATAGTGGCGGTGGCTATTGTGGTGGCTGCCATAGCGCTGAATGGTCCGGTTGTCCCAAAAGATGAACAGAATGTTGCGTAATCGTAAAGAAATCTTAAGATTTTTTATGAAGTCTTAAGGTGCAATCTTAATAGAACCGTGATATACTGTATATGGTTGTGGCAGGATACAACAGGGAGTGTACATGATATGTTACATATGTGATTCCCGAGGAAATGGAGGTTAGTTCTATGAAGAAATGTTTTGTTTATGCTCTTGCGGCGGCGCTGACAATATCGTTGGCGGCATGTGGCAATGGCGAGGAGAATCAACAGGAGCAACAGGAACAACAGCAGGGATATGTCTATGTACCAGAGTTCATCTCTCTGAATTCGGAGGGAGAGGCACAGAATATAGGCAGTCCTCAACTGGAGGGAGAGAATCTGTACTATACGAGCTACTACTGGGATGAAGAGACGGGACAAAGCGGTTACAAGTTCTATCGCCGCGACCTCACAACGGGCGAGGAGACGGAGCTGCCGATTGATTTGAGCATAGAAGGCGCTACATACAGCAGTCCGGTAAGTGAGTTGATCTTTGACCAGGAGGGAAATATCGTCTGTCTGGTAAACGCAACGATAATGGAGTCAGAGTCGGATTATAAAGAGGAATATTATCTGTTCAAATTTGATGCGGACTGCAATCAGCTGTCCAAACAGGATGTCACGGAGGGATTGACTCTTACCAACACAGAGAACAGCTGGGCGCAGCGAGCTATTCTGGACAGTGAGGGAAGATTGTATGTGATGATCAGCACGGACAACAATGCCTGTATCGTGGTGTTGGACGCGGAGGGCAATAAGTTGGCGGAGATAGATACCGGCTCCGACTGGGTCAGTGGTCTTGGCGCGACAGGTGATGGAAAAGTGCTGGTAATGCGTTACAGCAACACGGGTGCAGGGATGGAGTGCCTGGAGGTTGATCTGGCTGGCAAGACGCTGGGGAATCCACATGGCAATATACCGTCTCCCCGCAACAGTGAAGATTTGACATTCACTCTTGACGGCGGTCTGCTAATCAATGACGGTTCCAAGCTGTGGCGATATGACCTGGAGACCGAAGCTGCGGAAGAGATTCTGGTATGGACGGACAGCAATATCAACGGTGATTATGTACAGCGGATGCAGATGCTTGAGGATGGCAGGATCGCAGTATACTCTCGGAATTGGAGCAACGATTCACAGGAGATTGCCTACCTCACTCGCAAGGATGCCTCGGAGGTGACAGAGAAGAAGGTTCTGAACCTGGCTACCATGTGGTCCAATTCTGATCTGCAGGAAGCAGTGGTTAATTTTAATAAGACGAATGATACATATAAAATCCGTATTACGACCTATTACGACAATGCTTCAGAGTGGACAGAAACCAAATATCAGGATGCGATAACTGCGCTGAATGCCGCTATTACCAGCAGCAATTGTCCGGATCTGATTGATCTGTCCTACGGCAATGTGAAGTCCTATGTGGCAAAGGGCCTGCTGATGGATCTGGCCCCTTTCCTGGAGAAGAGCTCTGTGAAGCGCGAGGAATTGATCGAATCTGTGTTGGACGCCTATACCTTTGACGGTGTTCTGGTGAGTATTCCCATCTCCTTCTCAGTCAATACGATCATGGGGCGGACTTCTCAGCTCGGTGACCGCACTGGTTGGACGATCAAGGACATCATGGAGTTCTCGGCGCAATATCCGGAGGCAAAACTGTTCCAATATGCCTCGAAAGCTTCCATGCTGAGCACCTGTCTGCAGTACAGCAGCGACGCGTTTATTGATTACAGCAATGGCAAGTGCAGCTTTGACAGCCAGGACTTTATGGATATCCTGGAATTCTGTAATACTTTTCCGACGGAAGTGGACTACGACAGCGAGGAGGACAGCTTTCCCAAGCAGATTGCGGACGGCAGAATCCTGCTCAATAACATGAATCTCTATGATGTGACGGAGATGCAGATGTATTCGCTGATGTTCAATGAGCCGATCACCTTTATCGGATATCCTACGGTGGACGGCAGCAGCGGCAATCGTCTGAACGGTCAAAGCTGTTATGCCATCACGACAAAATGTAGCAACCCTGACGGCGCATGGGCTTTTATTGAATCGATGCTGCAGTACAAGCCGCACCCGGAATGGGGAGGCATGCATAATCTACCGATCCGCAAGGATATGCTGGAGGAAGGGTTTGAGAAAGCGATGGAGGATGAGATGGCGCTGGATGAGAACGGAGATCCCGCGCTGGATGAGAACGGAGATCCGATAATCTACCCCAAGACTACATGGGGGTATGAGGACTGGGAGGCGGAGATCTATGCCGCGACGCCGGAGCAGATACAGATGATCAGAGATCTGATTGACAGTGCGTCCGCGTCGACCAACAATGATGAGACGATACTCAATATCATCAACGAGGAGGCGGCGGCGTACTTTGAGGGGCAGAAGAGCGCCCAGGAGGTTGCAAGCGTGATTCAGAGCCGCGTGCAGACCTATGTAAGTGAGAATAGCTAAGGAGGCATAGGAGCCTTGAAGAAGTTAAAGCAGAAAAAGGTCCATGTCAGGATGGGCAAACGGGTAAAGAGGGTAAAGAGAAGCTCGGGGCTGTTTATAGCCCCCAGCTTCCTGGGAGTCATGACTTTTTTCGTAATTCCCTTTATCGTGATTATCTATTATGCCATGGTGGATAATCCCATCAGCCGGAACTTTGTGTTTCTGGACAATTTTAAGAATATTATAGGTAATGCGGCGTTCCGCACGGCGGCATCTAACACGGCGCTGTTTGCTGGTGTCTCCGTGCCGCTCGCAGTGGTGCTTTCTCTGTTGCTGGCTATTCTGCTGGAGTCCAAGATTCCGTTTCGAAGCCAGTTTCGGACCTTTTTTCTCACTCCGATGATGGTTCCAGTGGCGTCTGTGGTATTGATCTGGCAGGTATTGTTCCACTTTAACGGTGTGATCAACGATATGATCGCCGTATTTGGAGCTGGTCCGGTTGACTGGTTGAAGTCGAGTCAGGGGCGTTTCGTGCTGACGATCCTGTTCCTCTGGAAAAATCTTGGCTACAACATGATTCTGTTTATGGCGGCCCTGTCCAGCATTCCCAAGGATATATTGGAGGTGGCTCGCATGGAGAGCGCCACGGCGCTGCAGACTTTCTTTTATATAAAGATACGGTATCTGTCCTCCACGATATTGTTTGTGACGATTATGTCAGTAATCAATTCCTTTAAGGTGTTCCGTGAGATCTATCTGCTGACAGGAGATTATCCGGTTGACAGTTTCTATATGTTGCAGACTTTTATGAATAATACTTTCCGAAATCTCGATTATCAGAAGCTTTCCTCGGCGGCAGTGCTGATGTCCATTGTCATGGTGATTATTATCGGCATCCTGTTCCTTGTGGAGAATTACTTCGGAAAGGATGTGGAAGGATGAGCAAGCAAAAAAAGATATTGCAGCCCTGGGAGATAGAGCGGGATAAAATGAAAAAGGCAGCCAAGAGGCGTAAGACTTGGACCTATACCAAGCGAGCCATCGGCACACTGTTCGCCGCCTTCTTTGCCATCCTGTTTCTGATGCCGATTGTGCTGACAATCACGAACTCTTTCATGGCCTCGTCGGAGATCAGTTCCAATTATGGCATGGTATTTGCTACCACCTCCTCCGGCGGCAAGGTGTATATCTCAGAGAAGGTGACATTGAAATTTATACCGGATATCGTATCGTTCAGTCAGTATGTGACGGTGTTGTTCAAGAGTCCGGAATATCTGTTGAAATTCTGGAATTCGGTGATTCTGGTAGGGCCGATTGTGATCTTTCAACTGACGGTGGCCACGCTCGCTTCCTACGGATTTGCCAGATACAGGGGACGAATCAGGGAAATCATATTTTTCCTGTATATCATATTGATGCTGATGCCCTATCAGGTGACGCTGGTGCCCAACTATCTGGTATCAGACTGGCTTAAGATATTGGACACCAGATGGGCGATCTGGCTGCCGGGCATCTTTTCTCCCTTTGCGGTGTTCCTGCTGACGAAATTCATGCGGCGTATTCCAGAGTCGGTGATTGAGGCGGCGCAGATTGACGGCGCAGGAGAGTGGCAGGTGTTCACAAAGGTTTGTTTCCCACTCTGCAAGGGGGCCATTGCTTCGGCGGCGATCCTGGTGTTTATCGACTACTGGAATATGGTGGAACAGCCCCTGATCCTGCTTGCGGACGCTGAGATGCATCCATTGTCCGTATTCTTAAGCAAGATTAACGCGGGCGAGATCGGCCTGGCCTTCGCTGTGGCGACGATCTATATGGTTCCGGGCCTGCTGGTGTTTCTATATGGAGAAGAATATCTGGTGGAGGGTATTACTTACCAGGGTGGTATAAAAGGATAGTGTGAGCGGGAGCAATCTCACACGGAAAGGGTATGGTTATCATGAACGAGAACGGCACAAAGAAGAGAGAATGGGTGAAAAACGCAGCGATTGTTTTTTTGACTATACTGCTGATTTTGACTTTTTTCTCCAACACGATTCAAAATTACTCTCTGCCTGAGGTGGCAACTCAGTATGTGGAGAGCGGCTCCATCACAGCCAAGATCAGGGGAATGGGAACCGTGGAGAGCGGTGATCCCTACAATGTGAAGATCAAGGAAGTCAGGGAAGTTGACAGCGTGGAGGTCAAGACGGGCGACAAGGTGGAGAAGGGCCAGGTGCTCTGCTATCTAAAAGAGACCGACAGTCAGCAGCTTGATCAGGCCAAGACAGAGCTGGAACAGAAGCGCAAGGCATTAGATGATGCGCGGAACAACTTTGAACTGAATCTGTTGACCAAGGACTACGAGAAGTCCGTCATACAGAATGCGGGGAATACTAGCAGTGTGAACACTTATCTGAGTCAGATATATGCAATGAAGAATGCGATTGAAGCGGCGGAGAAGGAGCAGGCCGACGCGCAGGCGCATGTAAACAAGCAGAAGGACTGGGTCACGGCTCTGGAAAGGCAGATATCCATCACTCCGGCAAACAGCGCGGATGTGAGCAACGAAACCAAGGCTGTGAATGAGGCTCAGGCAGCGTTGGATGCTGTCAACGCCAATCTGCTCACAGCGGAGAATCAGCTCAAGACAATCAAGGCCCAGATTGAGCAGGAGGAGGATCGACTGTCCTCTGTGAGTGACAGTAATTCCGCCGCCCTGTTAGAGAGCCTGAACGCCCAGCGTCTGGCGACCAATCAGAATGTAATCAATCTTCAGAGCCAGCAGCGCACTGCCCAGCAGAATCTGGATGTGGCGAAAGCGGCGTTGGAGGCGAAAAAGGCAACCGGAGACACGGCGGCAACCATCAATAATCTCAATCAGCAGAAGGCAGTTGCACAGCTTGACCTGGCGAGAGCGGAGGATACACTTTCCCAGAAGACAGCGGCTCTGGAGGAGCAGAAAGAGAATTATAACAATCTGGTGAAGAATATTGGCGACGCATACGGACTGAGCTCAGCTCAGCAGGCCATTGAGGATGCCCAGAAGGAGGTAAACAAGGCGCAGGAGGCAGTGGATAAGCTGATGGCGGATGCGATGGGAAGTGAGATCACCGCGCCGATCAGTGGAATTATCACTGCGGTCAATGTGAAGTCCGGTCTGGAGACTCCCTCCGACGGAATTGTATTTACGATGCAGCCCGAGGGCAAGGGATACACGATGAGCTTCACCGTGACCAATCAGCAGGCTACTCGTCTGTCCGTGGGAGATCAGGCAGAGCTGGTCAATTCCTGGAGATATGACGATATTCAGGTGACGCTCGCCAGCATTAAGCCCGATCCCAACAGTCCGGGTCAGAACAAGCTGCTCACCTTTGACGTGTCAGGCGAGAGCGTTATTGCGGGTCAGAGCTTGAGCGTTTCCGTGGGACAGAAGAGCGCCAACTATGATATGACGGTGCCCAACAGCGCGATCAGGGAGGATTCCAACGGCAAGTTTATCCTAGTGATCAATTCCAAGAGCTCACCGATCGGCACGAGATATTTTGCAAGCCGTGTGGATGTGGAGGTGCTGGCTTCGGATGACACTCGTTCAGCCATATCCGGAGGAATTGAATACTATGCGTATGTAATCACCACCTCGACCAAGCCGGTGGAAGCTGGCAAGCAGGTAAGACTGGCGAATAATTGATGAGGTATAAGTTGGAAGTAAGCTTCCAGATTTTGATTGGTGTGCGTGCTGAAGCACACAAAGGGGTGTAAGTATGAAAAAATGGTTGAGATCTTTATCTGGCAGACAGATAAAGCTGAGAGCATCAGCCGGTATTTCTGTGATCCTATTCCTGATATTGACTGGCGTGATTGCCCTGCTTATCAGCAGGCAGGAGGAACAGCGGGTCAGCCGGCGCTGGAGCAACGAAGGAGGAACGGCCCAGGTCAGCGTCTTCTTTTCGCCTCAGGCGGGAGTCTCGCAGGACAGTATAGAAACTTTTGAGCATGCGTTGGACAGCGCGCTTAAGGAGGCCTCCATAGAGCAGAAATCTCCCAACCCCGGAGCGAGGCTTTGGGCAGACGCCTACAGTGCGGACGGTACGATTACCTTGTCTACGGAAATAGGTCGTGTTGAGGCTGATGCCATCGGCATCGGCGGTGACTTTTTTCTGTTTCATCAGTTGCAGCTTTTGAATGGATCTTATTTTTCTGGAAATGATCTAATGAAGGACTATGTGATCTTAGATGAGGATGCCGCATGGCAGCTCTTTGGCTCCAATGATGTAGCGGGCATGAATGTGACGATCGGCGGCAGGCCCCATATGGTGATCGGCGTGGTGCAACGCCCCTCTGGACGGCTCTATGAGGCGGCGGGACTGGATGGCATAAGGGTCTATGTGTCATATGAGACCTTGAGCAAATATGGGCAGTGCAATGGCATCAATCATTTTGAGATTGTGATGCCCAATCCAGTGCGTGAGTTTGCGGTTAACTATGTCAGAGAGCAGCTGGGAAAACCGGAGAAGGAGGTGGAGGTGCTGGAGAACAGCACCCGCTTCGGAATAGGTAGACGCCTGCGTCTGCTGACGGCCTTTGGCACCCGTTCCATGAATGGCAAGGCAATCATATATCCGTATTGGGAGAATGTTGCCAGGGGTTATGAGGATATTTTGGTTCTGCTCACGCTGTTTCAGATGATCTTCCTGATCTATCCGTCGGTGCTGGCGCTGGTTTGGATCGTGATTCACTGGAAGAATAAGAAATGGACAGCCAGGACGGTATGGGTGGCCCTGCAGGATAAGCTGCAGCGAGCGGGAGATAGACGTCGGGCGCGCCGCGCAAGCCGCAGGAATGGAGAGGAAAAATCCTGGCTGGATGACGAGCCGGCGAAGAAAGCCCGGGGCAAAAAGACGGTGCACAGGGAGAAGAAAGGCCGCGGAGGAAGATAGTGCGGCGGATTGTGGCAATAGGCCTGTGAAAACAGGATTGATGCAGAAAAGAGGAGATTATGAAAAAGGGATTGTGGAAAAGGATGGCGGCATTGTCTCTGGCAGCGCTCATGAGTCTGGGAATTGCTGCCTGTAATGGCGGAGATGAAGGCGATGTAGGTGGCGGTGGCGGCGGCGCCAGCAGCAAGACGAATCAGGCCGGCAAGCAGAATGTATATTCATTTCAGGAATTTGACCTGTTCAATACAAATAGCAAGGACAGCGGCAGCAATATTCATGAGATGAACTGTCTGGATGATAAGCTGTATCTGCTGGTCTCCAGCTATGAATATGATGAGGAAGGCAATGAGAAGAACAGCTTTGGCTTTTATAAGTCCAATGTGGACGGCTCGGACAGGAGTTGGGTGGAACTGGAGCGCCCAGAGAGGGAAGAGAATCACAGTTGGATTAATAACACGCTGATTACCAGTGAAGGATATATCTATGCTGTGGAAAACAGCAGTTATCAAGACAATTCTGATCCGGACAATCCGATCTACGAGGACCGGTATTATCTGACCTGCTGGAGTGTGGATGGCGGGCTGCAGTGGTCGGAGCGGATCGACGCTAACACGGAGGAAGAGTGGAGCTACTGTCAGGTATTGAGGGATGGCGGCGAAGGCAAGGCCATGGCCTTCATGGGAGGCAGCAAGAATGAGATAGTGCTCTATTCCCCTCAGGGTGAGGAGCTCAGCAGAAAAGAGTTGACCGGCGATATCTTCGAACGCTCCGGCATGATGTATACCAAGGATGATGGCACGCTGATGGTTATGACCTACAATGAGGATTATACCAAGCGTACCCTTGTCAGTTATGATATGGAGACTGGCACTACGGGGGAGGAGTTTGAAATTCCGTTCAGTGAGAGCTATAACATTGCCCAGGGCAGCGGGGATACGCTGTTGCTGACCGACTCACTGGGTGTGTACACCTGGAAGCTGGGAGATGCGGAGCCCAAGATGATGATGAACATCGTGAATTCAGATTTGCCAGCCAGTAATCTGAATTATGTGCAAATCATTGACGATCAGCATTTTGTAGCGCTGTACAACGATCTTGCCGATTGGGAGCAGAAGGGTGCGTATTTCACCTATGTGGATCCGGCGGATATTCCGGATAAGGAGACATTGGTACTGGGAGGCGTATATATTGATTCCAGTGTCAAGGCTCGGGTGATCGATTTTAACAAGGCCAGCGACCGTTACAGGATCACGCTGAAGGACTACAGCTCCTACAATACCGGTGAGGATTGGATGGCAGGTCAGAATCGGTTAAACAGCGATATTATCAGCGGTCAGATGCCGGATATTATGCTGCTGAATGATATGGGCAGCTATGGCAACTATGTTTCAAAGGGAGTGCTTGCGGATATCGGCAGCCTGCTGGCAGCGGATCCAGAGCTGGGTAAGCTGGAATATCTGCAGAATGTGTGGGATGCATACTCCGTGAACGGCAAGCTGTACGCGGTAGTCCCCAGCTTCAGCGTGCGTACTATGGTGGCCAAGAAGTCCCTGGTGGGAGAACCTGATTCCTGGACCATGGCTGATGTGGAGGCAGTGCTGGCCACCATGCCCGAGGGAGCAAAAGCCTTTGGCGAAATGGTTCGGGACACGTATATCTACTATATGATGAGTTATGGCGGACAGGACTTCGTCAATATGGAGACTGGCAAGTGCAGCTTTGATTCTCAGAGCTTCATGGATATGCTGGAGTACGCCAAGACGTTGCCCAAGGAATATTCCGAGGACTATTGGGAGGACTATGACTACAGCTATTATGAGGGCCAGTATCGGGAGAACCGCAGCCTGCTGTACGATCTGTATATTGGCAATATCAGGGACTGCAAGTATCAGCTCAAGGGGTATATAGGCGAGGAGGTATCCTTTGTGGGCTTCCCCACAGCGGATTCCAACGGCTCGGTCCTGGATTCCGGCAGTTACACCTTCATGCTCTCCGCTAAGTCAAAACAGCTGGATGGGGCATGGCAGTTTGTCCGTCAGTTCCTGACCGAGGAGTATCAGACCAGTAACGATATGTACAACCTGCCAGTGCTGAAATCCGCGTTTGTGGCCAAGGCTCAGGAGGCCATGGAGCGCTCCTACTGGGTGGATGAGGATGGTAATAAACAGTATTATGACGATACCTGGTATATCAACGGGGAGGAGGTTGTCTTAGAGCCGTTCACACAGGAGGAGGTAGATCGGATCTGCGAATTCATCTATACGGTGCGCCGTACGTCTTATTACAATGAGGATATCCGCAATATCATCACAGAGGAAGCGGAAGCCTTCTTCACCGGACAGAAGAGTGTGCAGGAGGTTGCGAACATTATTCAGTCCAGAGCGCAGATTTTTGTGAATGAGAACAGATAATATGTCACTGTGATAAAAAAGGCTGAACTCTACAACAGGTTCAGCCTTTTCATATGCTCCTCAATATTCAGTTCCTGGCCGTGCTGCTTCAGCCAGGTCCGGTGTAGTCGATATTCCGGCATGACCTCCTCCACCAGATTCCAGAATTCTCGGGAGTGGTTCATGTGGGTCAGATGGCAGAGCTCGTGTACCACCACATAGTCCAGCACCCTCGGCGGAGCGAACATGAGGCGGTAGTTGAAGGACAGTGTGCCGCTGGAGGAACAGCTTCCCCAGCGGGTCTTCTGGTCTCGGATCGTGATGCGCTCATAGCTGCCGCCAGTGAAAGGCAGATAATATTCGCAGCGCTTGCCAAAATATTCCCGCGCCGCCTGGCGGTAGCGCCGGTCCATGACCTCCATGCGCCGCAGTGTCTCAGGGGAATATGTAGGATGAGTGCTGTAAGGCATATTTTGTCGCTCCTGTGTATGGTGTAGTAAAAGGACTTGTCAGGGCTTTCCAAATCTGACATAATTAAGACAGGACCTTCTCCTATTAGTTATAGCGCATCGCGGGAGAAAATGCAAGAAGAGGTGAGGCAGGATGAAGACACAGACAGGGAAGTGTATCATTGTGGCGGCGGGAGAGATGACTCTTTCAGAGATACCGGTATCGCCGGACGATCTGCTGATCGCAGTGGATGGCGGGTTCGCCCATTGTCAGCGGTTGGGCCTGACGCCGGATCTGGTGTTGGGAGATTTTGACTCAGCGGGTGAGGAGCAGCTTGCCCATATCGTCCGCTGGGAGGAGCAGTGTCCGGAGCGGGTAATACGCCTGAAGCCGGAGAAAAACGACACGGACACTCTGGCCTCCCTGCGTGTCGGGCTGGAGCGGGGATATACGTCTTTCCTGATCTATGGGGCCATCAGAGGGCAGCGCCTGGAGCATACCTTGGCCAATATTCAGTGTCTGCTGTTCTTGAGGCGCAACGGCGCTGTTGGGTATCTGATTGACGCTGATTGTAGCTGTTTTGTGCTGGAGGACGAGGAGCGGAGCTTCGGGGCGTCTCAGGTCGGCTATCTGTCACTGTTTTCTCTGGGCGGGCAGGCTGTGGGAGTAGATATTCAGGGCATGAAGTATGAGCTTGACAACGCCCGAATCACCAATGATTTTCCTATTGGTATCAGCAATGAATTCATCGGCAGGAATGCTTTGATCAGAGTGCGCAGCGGCGCATTGTTGGTAATCGTTACGCGGAGTGAGGGGCCTGGAAGCCGCATATCCGTAACGGAGTGAAGCAGGCTTGCGAAAAGAGATAAGATAAGAGATAAGTAAGTGCAAAATACAGTTGCATGTTCTGAAAATAAAGTGTATAATTTCCACGAAAAGCCAAATACTGGACAGGTAGCCGGTATGGGCGGAAATGGAGGAGATGACGGAAATATGAGCAAAAAACCGACTGTTTTAATGATCTTGGACGGCTATGGTCTGAATGAGAAAAGCGAGGGCAACGCGGTAGCACAGGCGAATAAGCCCAATCTGGATAAACTGATGCAGGAATGCCCCTGGGTGCGAGGCAATGCCAGTGGTATGGCCGTAGGTCTGCCGGAGGGACAAATGGGCAACTCCGAGGTGGGACATCTGAATATGGGTGCAGGCCGTATCGTATATCAGGAGTTGACTCGTATCACCAAGGAGATCATGGATGGAACCTTTTTCGAGAATCCGGCTCTGCTCATGGCAGTGGAGAACTGTAAGAAGAATGACAGCTCTCTTCATCTGATGGGCCTGTTATCTGACGGCGGTGTCCACAGTCACAATACGCATCTGTATGGTCTGTTGGAGCTGGCCAAGAGACAGGGACTTAGCAAGGTTTATGTACACTGTTTTCTGGATGGGCGCGATACGCCGCCTGCCAGTGGCAAGGGCTTCGCGGAGGCATTGACCGAGGAGATGGAGAAGCTCGGCGTAGGCAAGATCGCCACAGTCATGGGCCGCTACTATGCCATGGACCGAGACAACAATTACGACCGAGTGAAGCTGGCCTACGATGCCCTGACCAGGGGCGAGGGGTTGACTGCCGACTGCGGCGTCTGCGCGATCCAGCAGTCATACGACAGGGATGAGACCGATGAGTTTGTGAAGCCCACTGTGGTGGTGGAGGATGGCAGACCTGTGGCCACTGTGCAGGACGGAGATTCCATCGTGTTCTTTAACTTTCGGCCGGACCGCGCCAGAGAGATCAGCAGGGCTTTCTGTGATGACGATTTCAAGGGCTTCGACCGGGGGCCGAGGAAGAAGATCACCTATGTCTGCTTCAGCGACTATGATCCCACGATCCCCAACAAGGAGGTGGCATTCCACAAGGTGGCGGTGACAAATACCTTCGGCGAGTGGCTGGCCGCCAACCATATGACGCAGGCCAGAATTGCCGAGACCGAGAAGTACGCCCATGTGACCTTCTTCTTCAATGGCGGTGTGGAGGAGCCCAACCCTGGAGAGGACAGGGTG
Source organism: bacterium (assembly GCA_023663725.1). Lineage (GTDB taxonomy): Bacteria > Bacillota > Clostridia > Lachnospirales > Lachnospiraceae > Acetatifactor. The sequence goes on from JAMPGX010000002.1 coordinate 212,896, forward strand.
CTGGTGAATTCGCCCAAGGATGTGGCAACCTATGACCTCAAGCCTCAGATGAGCGCTTATGAGGTGTGCGACAAGCTCTGCGAGGCTATTCGCAGCGGCAAGTACGATGTGATTATCATCAACTTCGCCAACCCGGATATGGTGGGACACACCGGCGTAGAGGAAGCTGCGATCAAGGCTGTGGAGGCAGTGGACAGCTGTGTGGGCAGAGCAGTAGAGGCGATTAGAGAGGTTGACGGAGTCATGTTTATCTGCGCTGACCATGGCAATGCGGAACAGCTGGTGGACTATGAGACCGGAGCGCCCTTCACGGCACACACCACCAATCAGGTTCCTTTTATCCTGGTGAACGCGGACCCTGCATACGGTCTGCGCGAGGGCGGTTGTCTGGCGGATATTGTTCCCACCCTGATCGAGCTCATGGGCAAAGAGCAGCCCGCAGAGATGACAGGCAAGAGCCTGCTGGTCAGAAAGTAAGCGCGCTATAGCAAAGAGGATTGCCAAAGGGTAAGTAGGGATACGGAGCTTACCCTTTGTTTGTTACTGCGAAGCGAGAGCGTGCCTACGTTGGAATATATAAGGTGCACAATGACACTAGCATAGCAACTGGGGTTTCGCAAACGTCTAGGTGGCTTATAGACGATTGTGAAACTATTTCCGCGAGTGACGGAATTGACCAATATAACCAAAACGGGCGCCAGATGCGGTGGCAGGGCGGCCCTTATTTGGTTATATTGTCCAATTCCTGTTCCAGAAAAGAGTCGTTTTACAATCAACTAAGGTAGCATATAGTCAATTGCGAAACTGTCTTTTGCTAGTACCGAATTGTGCAAATTGTATATTCCATAAGCTGGCCTTCCGCAGCCGTCGGTACTTAGATGCCGTATTTTGGCATCTTATGTACCGCTACGGTGAGGACAGAGCGAGAGCGTGCCAGCGTTGGAGTATACAATTTGCACAATGACACTCGCAAAGTAACTGGCTTTCGCAAACGACTAGGTGGCTTAGATCGAAAGGAGAGGATGGAATGGCGAAGGTTACATTGGGTAAAACAGGAATTACAGTGGAGAAAAATGCTTTTGGGGCGCTGCCGATTCAGCGTGTCGACAGGCAGGAGGCGGTGCGTCTGCTGCGCAAGGCCTATGAGCACGGTGTGACATTTTTTGACACGGCCAGATGGTATACGGACAGTGAGGAAAAGCTGGGAGAAGCCTTTGAGGGGATGCGGGACAAGGTTTTTATAGCCACCAAGACAGGAGCCACCACGGTGGAGCAGTTCTGGAGCGATCTGGAGACATCTCTGAGCAATCTGCGGACTGAGTATATAGATATTTATCAGTTTCACAATCCCTCGTTCTGTCCCAGACCGGAGGACGGCACAGGGCTGTACGAGGCCATGCTGGAGGCTAAGGCCCAGGGAAAGGTGCGTCATATCGGCATCACCAACCACCGCTTAAATGTGGCCACGGAAGCAGTGGAAAGCAGCTTGTATGAGACATTGCAGTTTCCGTTCTGTTATCTGGCCACGGACAAGGACATTCTTCTGGTGCAGAAGACTGCGGAGGCGGATATGGGCTTTATCGCGATGAAAGCGTTGTCAGGCGGACTGATCACCAACTCTGCGGCGGCGTACGCATTTCTGGCCCAATATGAGAATGTGCTGCCTATCTGGGGTGTGCAGAGGGAGTCCGAGCTGGATGAATTTCTGTCCTATATCGATCATCCTCCGGTGATGAACGAGGAGTTGGAGGCTGTGATCGCCCATGACAGGCAGGAGCTTTCAGGAAACTTCTGCAGGGGCTGCGGCTATTGTATGCCCTGTCCAGTGGGCATCGAGATTAACAATATGGCCCGCATGAGCCTGATGATTCGCAGGGCGCCTTCCGAGGCGCATCTGACTCCGCAGGCGCAGGAGAAGATGCACAAGATCAGGGAGTGCCTGCACTGTGGCAAATGCAGCAGCAAATGTCCCTACGGTCTGGACACCCCTGCATTGCTGGAAAAGAATTATCAGGATTATCTGGAGATTCTGTCTGGGAAAACGTGCTGACAGGCGTGAAGCGCAAGCTGAAAAAAGTATAATATAGAGAAGTTGGATACAATTTCGTGACAGAGCAGCGTGAAAATAGAACCGATGAGGGAGGGAGCGGAGATACGCCGCCTGAAAACGGAGGATAGTGTTATGCAGGAAAAAAGAGTGAGTAGAAAATCTGAGAAAAAGACGATTATTGGGCTTGCGGTTGTCGGGGTCTGTATCGTATTGTGCGTCATACATATCATTCAGACCATGCAGCTTCAAGCTCAGTTGCGGGAGCAGGAAGAGCAGATGCTCCACACCTACAATATGGTACAGCTATTGTACAATGAGATGCAGGACAGTGGGGACAATTTGGAGACACTGAGAGGAGTCGGCGAGGAGAGCAGAGGTGAATTGAAGCCTGTGGACGCTCAGCCGCGTGCCGTACAAGTGGAGGAGATGGTATCTCAGCCGCAATCCTATGCGGAGCAATGTGGCCTGGACTATGTGGACAAGCCACAGGAGCGCAGTCCTCTTCAGGTGTTAGAGCGATTGGAGGAGCTGGGTATATGGGATACAAGGATTGCGGAGATCTTTCAAAACAGCAAGGTTTATCCGGAGAGATTGCTGGAGGCGTTGGCCAACAATCCGGAGATGGCAGATTTTGTGGAAGGTTATCCTGAGTCTAAGCATAAGGCTGTCGGGGGACTGACTGACAGTGAAAAGCAGGAGAGATATCCCTTGTTTTTACAGTGGGATCCCCGCTGGGGATACGCGTCTTATGGGGATAACAGCTGCATTGCTCTGTCTGGCTGCGGCCCGACATGTCTGTCCATGGTGTTATACTACCTTACTGGCGATGAGAGTCTGACACCGGATGTAATCGGCGAGTACAGTATGCAAAACGGATATTATCTGTCAGGAACCGGCACGCTTTGGGCTCTGTTTGAGGACACGGTGCCGAAGTACGGCGTGAAGGTGGGTCAGCCTGACGCATCGGAATGGGAGATGAAGGAAGCTCTGGATCAGGGGGCTGTGCTGGTCTGCTCCATGGGGCCGGGAGACTTTACGGTAGGAGGACATTTCATCGTGGTCTATGGCTATGATGAGAATGGTTTTCTGATCAATGATCCCAACTGTGTGGCCCGCAGCCGCCAGACTTGGACCTATGACCAGATTGACAGACAGATTAAGCATCTATGGGTCTTCGAGGGATAAAGAGACAGGTAGAGCGCATAAACGGCCTCCTTTATGGGGATACTTTCCATCAGTATATGCATAAAGGAGGCTTTCACTATGATATTTTTGGAGATCATCAAGGTACATGGCAGGGAGATTCTGGATTCGCGGGGTAACCCCACGGTGGAGGCGGAGGTTGCTGTGAAAAACAGGATGGACGGTCATGTCCACACCGGCCTGGCGGCAGTGCCCTCCGGCGCCAGTACGGGACGCTTTGAGGCGGTGGAGCTGCGGGATGCGGAACCCAGGTATTTTGGGCTGGGTGTGCGACGCGCGGTAAAGAATATCAATGAGAAGATTGCACCGCTGCTCTGTGGCCGCAATGCTCTGGAACAGATTCAAATTGACAATCTGATGGTGGAGACAGACGGAACGGACAACAAGGGCAATCTGGGCGCAAATGCTATTCTGGCTGTATCCCTGGCCTGCGCAAAGGCGGCTTCGGAGGCTTTGCACATTCCACTGTATCGCTATCTGGGGGGAGCGTCTGCCCGCCGCATGCCTGTTCCCATGATGAATATTTTAAACGGGGGAAAGCACGCCGCCAACACTGTGGATTTTCAGGAGTTCATGATTATGCCTGTGCAGGCCGAAAGCTTTGCGGAGGGACTCCGAATCTGCGCAGAGATATATCACAATCTCAAGGGACTGCTTCAGGAGCAGGGGCTTTCTACCGGAGTGGGGGATGAGGGCGGATTTGCGCCTGATCTGCCGGACGCGGAGAGCGTGCTGAATTATATTATGGATGCCATAGGCGCCGCTGGATATATGCCGGGACACGACATTAAGATTGCCCTGGACGTGGCCAGCAGCGAGCTATATAATGAGAAGACGGGAATGTATCACTTCCCTGGTGAAAGCCGTTTAAAGAGTCAGGAGGTAATCCGTGACACCCAGGAGATGATCGCATACTATGAACGTCTGATTGAACAGTTTCCGATCTATTCCATCGAGGACGGTCTGGCGGAGGACGACTGGGATGGCTGGCAGCTGATGACACAGCGCATTGGCGACAAGGTGCAGTTGGTGGGGGATGATCTGTTTGTCACCAATGTAAAGCGTCTGGACGCAGGAATTCAACTCCATGTGGCCAATGCCATCCTGGTGAAGGTCAACCAGATCGGTACTCTGAGCGAAGCTCTGGAGGCCGTGGAGCTGGCAAAACGCAACGGCTACCATGCTGTGATCTCTCACCGTTCCGGAGAGACGGAGGATACTACTATCGCGGATATCGCAGTGGCCATGAATACGGGGCAGATCAAGACCGGCGCTCCCTGCCGCAGCGACCGTGTGGCCAAGTACAACCGTCTGTTGCGCATTGAGGAGGAGTTGAAGGGATACAGCTGTTATACTGAGCCGGGACGACGGTGAGACGATGGCGCGGAAGGCTTGATTTTCAGTATAAATTTCAGGAAAAAGTACTTGCATATCAGGGACAGCTATGCTATAATTATTAATGCTTGGCACTGGGAGGTATTGAAATGGGAACATTGAGATTCATTTTGACAGTCTTATTTATCTTTGATTGTATAGCATTGGTGATTGTAGTTTTGATGCAGGAGGGCAAGGCGGCAGGCCTTGGCGCGATCAGTGGTGCGGCGGAGTCATATTGGGGCAAGAATAAGGGGCGTTCCATGGAAGGAATGCTGGTAAAGGTTACCAAGTTGCTTGCCGTGGCATTTATTCTCCTTGCCGTAGTATTGAATCTGAATATATACTGATGTAGACTGAAAACACCCTTGCTTGTCAAGGGTGTTTTTTATATATAGGACAATTTGATGTCATGCAGTCTGTTCTGAATGTTAGTAATGGAGGAAAATAAGATGACAAAGCAGAAGGAATCACAGAAGCTGATTGCCAATAACAAGAAGGCGTATCATGACTACTTTATAGAGGAGAATTATGAGGCGGGTATTGCTCTTCACGGTACGGAGGTCAAATCCATGCGGCAGGGCAAATGCAGCATCAAGGAATCCTTTATCCGTATTGAAAATGGGGAAGTGTATGTATATGGCATGCATGTGAGCCCTTATGAGAAGGGGAACATCTTTAATAAGGATCCCCTGCGGGTTAAAAAGCTTCTGCTGCACAGGCAGGAGATCAATAGGCTGGCGGGTAAGGTGGCGGAGAAAGGGCTGACATTGGTACCCCTGCAGGTATATTTCAAGAATGGCAAGGTAAAGGTGGAAATTGGCCTGGCGAGAGGCAAAAAGCTCTATGACAAACGGCAGGATATTGCCAAGAAGGATCAGCGCAGGGAAGCGGAGAAAGAGTTCAAGGTTAGAAATTTATAAAATAGTGACCGGTCTACTTGCCAAAAGTTTTCAGGAATGCTATAATGAGTTTGCGTAAGAGTTCAGGGGCAGTAAAGGTTTCGACAGGGGTCTTGCAGCTGGAGAAGCTATCCGTTGCGACACGTTAATCGCACAATTAAACTAAACGCTGAAGACAATAATCAGTTAGCATTCGCAGCTTAATCGGCTGTGGATGACGTCGCCTCAGGCGGCTTGTCCGGTCCAAAGCACCCACACTTTGGAGTCCGGGCATCGACTTTGTGGGAAACGACTTGCGGTAAGCTTTGCCCGCATGGGCGTATTATGAAGCTACTGTCTCGGAGGGTGAGTCTGTTCGCCAGCCGATGACAGGAAATGCAGTTCGCCATAGTGTGAACCGCGCAACAACAGACTATGATAGTAGAAGGACAGGGAATGGGCTTTTGGACACGGGTTCGACTCCCGTCTGCTCCACTTTAACCCATATATGGCGGAGTCGAACCCGCAGGTTCAGACTCCCGTCTGCTCCACTTTAACCCAGATATGGCGGAGTCGAACCCGCAGGTTCAGACTCCCAGGAGTGTATTAGCATTTGTTTATTGCAAGCGGTCATGGATCGCTGAAAAAGGAACTTGGGATGGAATATCGTCCCAGGTTCCTTTTTAACTTGTATTCACTAATACAAAAACAAAAATTTAAATTTATTTTGATAAATATAAAATTACACTTGAAAATTTGCTGATGCAATGATATAATTAGAACCAGAATTGGAGGTGTGATATTATATGGACAGAAAAATTATATCTAAAATAGTTAAAGCCAGCGGCATAATGTGTGACACTTTCCACATTGCAGTTGGCGCAAATCATATGTTTGGCGGTACAAATGTGGCTTCTGATCATATTGATTTTTGTGAGACATGGCATCGTGGTTTTATAATGGAGGAGCAATGATATGAATGAACAACAACGAAAAATGGAATTGTGTCTTGATGAACAGATTGCAGCCAGTAAACAACGTAGTATGCTACTTGCTGCGGATGATCGCGCAGACGAAGCAAACCTAGAAAAAGTCCGAATAAATGTCTACGGCATTTTCAAAACGATTCTTTCTGCTGCGGAAAGGGTCTGTGGAGAAGACGACCTGGCTAAGAAGCGCTTTTTCTTACAAAAAGCTGAGCAGATTCCGACGAGCTGGATGACTTCCTATGAAAAGGCCAAAAAGCACGGAGATATCGAGAAAATGCACATTGAAAGCATTAAACTGGACACTATTCAAGAAATAAAGGATATGTATATGCAAATTTGGGAGGAAACTATATGACAGAAGTAGAAGCAATCAGCCTATTCAAGTGCTTGGCAGATAAGTCGCGCATACAAATATTGAAATCCCTTGCTATTGAGGATATGTATGTTGAGAGATTGGCAGAGCGCTTGGGCCTTACCGCACCTACGATTTCTTTTCATCTGAAAAAGCTATTGGATGCTGGTGCTGTATCTGCATACAAAAATCAGTATTACATGATGTATTCCCTGAACAAAGAGATATTTCAGATCAGCATATTGGAAATATTGCAGCAAGAATCTGACGAAGCACAGAAACAGGCACAGCGTGATGCAGATTATCGGCAAAGGGTAATAGATGCCTTTTTTGAATATGGCAAATTGAAGTCAATTCCAACTCAGCTCAAAAAGGAACGCATTGTTTTGGAAGTGATAGTTGAGGCGTTTGAGTTTGATAGGACGTATTCCGAGAGAGAAGTGAACATCATTATTGCTGATTTTTATGATGATTTCTGTACCATCCGCCGTGATATGATCGGCGCACGGCTTTTAGGCAGAAATGGTACAGAGTATTGGCGAATTAGAAACGATTGATAGGAACAGATAGGATAAAAGGCGGATTTCATTGATAAGTGGAATCCGCCTTTTTTAAATTACTCTGCCTTCTTCTGGGACAAATTTATATTCAACAAAATTTTCAAATTATTTAGTGAAAATAAACTCCAGATATGGACACACAGGGCAAATATAGTATATAATAAAGAAAATGACGCAAATATTTTATTTTCACATAGGCGCTTTGGATGCATAGCCTGTGATATGCAGAAGGAGGATAATATGAGTGGAGATGTACTAAACCTGGTGACCCCTTGTCTGACAGAGAGATTGGTTGAGGTCTATGAAGCAAATGAGGAGTATCAGGAATTGTCAAAGAAAGAAGATATATTGTTGGAGCAGTTGAATGGCGTTCTCACCAGAGAGCAGGTGGAGGCGTTAAATAAGTATATGACAGCAGTAAATTCCACCTATGCATTTTGTGAAAAGCTGGCATATCAGCAGGGCATGCGCGACTGCGCTTCACTTTTTACCACACTTGTTTCCAGCTAAGTGAATTTTTCAGAGAAATAAAAAAACGGTAATTAAAAACTGCACTGGCGAAAAACATTCGTCAGTGCAGTCTATTTATCCCATGGGGGAATACAGTTGATAAAATCGAATGTAAAAATATAACGATACAATCAGAGAGCACCCCCCGACTACAAACAAAAAGCCATATCCCCGTAAGCGGTTTTTGCGCTTTCTCTCTATATAGTCATAGAATTTCTCCTCCCGTATTTTCAGTCCAGGAATAAGCATGGATATTGCTCTTCCGGCCATATAAGAGATACCGTCCAGCGCTCCCTCATTAGTGATCATGATCAGCAGCGCAAAAAGGATGAAAAGTAGTCCAGGTATCAAAAAGGCATCGCTGAGCATGCGGCACCGCTCCAGCTCCGGCGCTGCCGTAAAATCCCTCAGCGAAAGATACAAGTAGGCTACCGCAGCGCAGGATGCATATCCGATCACATATTTTAGAATAGATTTTTTTGACGGCTTTTTCAAAGGTTAAGCTCCTTCTTATACTGAAGCTCCTCCGCGTCATTGCAATAGACAAAATGGCCCGGAAGGATTTCCCGCATGGTGGGTTTATCCACACTGTAGTCGTGCTCGGCAAGCGCGTTGTAGGTGATACGCGTGCGCTTTTTTTCCGAGTGCGGATCGGGAAGCGGTATGGCGGACAGGAGAGAGCGGGTATAGGGGTGTAACGGATGTGCAAAGAGCTCATCCGATGAAGCAAGCTCCACCATCTTACCGAAGTACATGACCCCGATTCTGTCTGAGAAATATTTTACCACCGACAGGTCATGTGCGATAAACATGATTGTCAGGTTCAGGCTGGCGCGAAGCTCATTGAGCAAATTGATTACCTGCGCCTGGATTGAGACGTCCAACGCAGAGATGGGCTCGTCAGCGATGAGCAGGTCCGGTGACATAATTACAGAGCGGGCGATGCCGATACGCTGTCTCTGTCCGCCGGAAAACTCATGGGGATAGCGCCCTGCGTGCTCGCGCACCAGTCCTACCAGCTCCAGCAGTTCATATACCTTCTGGTCGATATATTCCTTGTCTTTGATGCCATTGATGACCAGTCCCTCGGAGATGATCTCACGGATGGTCATACGGGGGTCCAGAGAGGCGATGGGATCCTGGAAAATCATCTGAATCTTGGTAATCAGTTTGGTCTTCCTGGCGACGCGAAGCTCATCGCGATACTTTCTTTTCAGCTCTGAAAGCTTGTCGGGAGAGTCCTTGGCGGCTTCAAACAACGGCTTGTAGCGTTCCTCCGTCTCCTTGACAAGACGCTGTGCATATTCTCGGTCGGAATATTTGTGATCGTATTTGGCCTCGCTGATTTTCCTGCGGTTCTCATCGACAGTTTTTTTCAGTTCCTCCCTAAGTCTGGCGATCTCTGCGTCATTCTTTCCCTTTAGCTCCGGCTGCTCGGCAGACTGCTTATTAAGCTGCTTGATGGCCTCATCAGTATCCCTGCGAGCCTGGCGGATCGCTTCCCGGTAGGAAGCAGTACCGGCACAGATGCGCTGTCCCTTAAAATAGATGCTGCCGGAGGTGATATCGTATATTTTTATGATGGAACGTCCGGTGGTAGTTTTTCCGCAACCGGACTCGCCAACCAAACCGAAGACTTCCCCCTTCATGATCTCGAAGCTGACGTCGTCCACAGCCTTGACTTTGCCGAAATGCTGACTTAGATGTTCGACACGCAGCAATATCTCCTGCTTATTCTCATTTCCCACTCTGATCACCTCCCTCTGTCAGTTCCTTATCCTTCTCAGCCTGTTCCTTAGCCTTCATTCGTTCAATACGGTTTGTGATGATCTGAGGAATCTCAACCTTTGGCGCATCCGGGTGTAAGAGCCAGGTTGCCGCCCAGTGGCCCGGTGAAACCTCGAACATCGGAGGCTGTCTCTCGAAATCAATCTTGAGGGCGTATTTGTTACGCTGCGCAAAAGCATCGCCCTCAGGCGGATAGATCATATTGGGCGGTGTGCCCGGTATCGCATCCAGCTTTTCATTGGTGTCGAGATCTGGCATGGACGATAAGAGAGCCCATGTATAGGGATGGCGCGGGTTATAAAAAATATCTTCCACAGAGCCATATTCCACGATCTTGCCAGCATACATCACGGCGATATCGTCCGCCATATTTGCGACGACTCCCAGATCATGTGTGATAAAGATAACGGAGAGATTGCGCTCCTGCTTCAGACGGTTGATCAGCTCCAATATCTGTGCCTGAATCGTCACATCCAGGGCAGTGGTAGGTTCATCGCAGATCAGGATCTCCGGATTGGCGGACAGGGCGATGGCGATCACAATACGCTGGCGCATACCTCCAGAGAATTCAAAGGGGTATTGCTTGTAGCGCATGCGAGGCTCATTGATGCCCACCTCCTCCATAAGCTTGATGGCCTTCTCCTTTGCCATGCTCTTGGTGACGCGGTATACCACGTCGGAAGCCTTTGTCTTGAGATAATCCACAATATCAATGCTTCTCTTGCGGAAATCCGCTTCCGAAGCGGCGCGGATATAGGCCTCATAATGCTTTTCGAGTCTGTCTATATGCCGAATAATATCGGCCTTCAGATCCTCCAGAGCATAGACTCTCTTGGGGATTACCTTCCAGTCTGCCGCCCGTCCTCTGGCGAGCAATGCCTGCTGTCTCCTCGACTGTCTGGCATAGCGCGCCTCCTCCTTGGGATTGTGCGCTTTATAGTAGAAGTACTTATCTATGGCGCCCTTCAGACTGCTGTGGAAGGTGTAGGCAGTGCTGTCCTTAATTATTTCCAACTGATCGATGCTCTGCATCGTCTTGACAGAGAGCGTCTTGCAGAGCTTGTAGGCGGTAGATTTATCGAAATCTCCGCTATAGAACCTCTTGGCGTCCTCAAGCTCTGATAGCAGCTTTTTCTTAAGCTCAAGGGCAGCCTCGAAGGAATATCTGACGCCCTTTTCCTCCGCCTCCAGAAAGCTGTCCATAAAACTGCTGTTCAAGTCCTCCAGAGCAGCTTGATTGAGCTCCTCAATGGGGCGGCTGTGTAGATCCTCTGCTGGATGACGCAGCTTATAATAGCCGATTCGGAAGAAATTGGGCCGTTCCTGAGCTATCATTTCCTCCAGAAGTGTCTCCAGGCTCTTGAGAGAGGCCGTGATCACCTGGGGTAGAAGAGCAGTCTTGCCGTCCTTGTCCTTTTCGGGCTGATATGACAGCAGCGCCTTCTGCAATTCCTCAGCGCAGTTGTTCAGGCGCTCGCCGTAGCGGGCTGTATAGAAGGCATCGTCTATCTTGCGGATACGGCTGATATAATCTCTCAGCGTTCCTCTGGCATCCACCTTCTGTTTCTTTTCCGCTTTGAACAGAAAATCCTGAAGAGAGTCCAGCAGATATCCGGCCTTGGAATCAGACAGATTGTAGTTGTTCTCCAGACGGTTTGCCTCGATGCAGAACTTGTCAAAGGTGGCGGTCATCTGTTTGATAGCAGCCGCACTGTCAGCTCCGGCCGCCGCCGTCATATTTTTGCGCAATGTCTCCAACAGGCCGTTAAATTCTGCCCTGGCCTCTCGGCGATTCGCTTTGTTTTTCAGGAGCATGGCCTCTGTGATCTGTTTGCCGATCTTCACGATCGGATTGAGAGAGGAGAGAGGGTCCTGAAAGATCATGGAGACCTTGTCGCCTCGGAGCTTATACATCTCCTCCTCGTCAATCTTCAGCAGATCTTTTCCATCATAGAGAATTTCTCCGCCCTCGATGATGGAGTTGCCCGCCAGTATTCCCAGGATTGCCTTGGAGGTCACGGATTTGCCGGAGCCGGATTCCCCCACGATGGCAAGAGTCTTGCCGCGCTCCAAATCAAAAGAGATATCCCTGACCGCCTTTAATGTGCCGCCGGAAGTGCGGAAAGAAATTTTTAAATTTTTAACTTCCAATATTTTATCCATAGTTATTCCTCCACACCGCGTAATGCAGGGTTAAATGCGTCCCGCAGGCCGTTGCCAAACAGATTGAAGCATATCATCAAAAGGGCAAGGAACAGCGCGGGGTAGATCATCAGATGCGGGTAATTTGTCCATATACCGCTGGCATCCGAGAGCAGTGTTCCCAGCGAAGTGGTCTGGGCGGTGCTGAATTTAACGATGCCCAGAAAGCTCAGAGTGCTCTCCTGATTGATGACGCCCGGAATGACCAATGCGCAGGAGGTGATGATCGTGCCGAGGGAATTCGGGAAAATATGTTTCCAGATGATTCGTCGGTCCCTGGCGCCAAGCGTCCTTGCTGCCATGACATACTCCTGATTCTTGAAGCGGTAGAACTGACTTCTGACGCGGTATGCTGTGCCGAGCCAGCCCGTCATGACAAAGGCGAAGAGCAGGCTGGGGATCGCCCCCACCTTCTGGGACAGATGGATCTGGAACAGTGTAGCAACCACGATAAAGGGGACACCGTTTAAGATATCGGAGATACGCTCCATCACGATATCGATAGTGCCTCCGTAATATCCTTCGATGGCGCCGTAGATCGCGCCGATGAAGAAATTGATCGCCGATACGCACAGTGCGACAAAGATGCTCAGCTTGATACCGTCCGCCATGCGGACAGCCAGATCATAGCCCTGGCTGTCTGTGCCAAGGAGATAGTCAGGTTCCTCGCCGTACAGATAGCGGTAGTAGTTATAGTAGAGAATCCGAACCTTGTACAGAGCGGTCTCCAGCGTGCCTCCGCCCGCGTATTCATAGTAGATCAGATTCCCCTCGGAGTCTCTTTTATAATTGTCCTCCAGCACCATGCCCGGACCATACTCAATGGCTTTGGCTCTGCCGCTGTCTGATATGGTGACGGGCGAGCTTTTTCTCGTCTTGTACCAGTTGTTGGCGTCTGCGGGGTCCATATTCCACTCGTTATTTTCTACGAGAGGATAGAGTACATGGATGCCGGTCTCTTTCTCCCAGGATATGATATTTTCATATTCGGGCTGTTCTATGGTGATATACATAAAACCGGTTTCCAGGTAGGAGTCGATTCTGCCAGAGTAGATCATGGATTCCTTCTTGCCTGTGGTGGTGGCAAGCGTTCCCTCATCCACAGCCAGTATGGGCTGATAGTAGCTGGCCATACCCTCCTCAAGGGTAACGCCGCGGCCGTCGTAATCCTCGGCGCCGATGCCAATGGCGATGGCTTTGATCAGACTTTTCTCGGTAAAGCTGCGGTCCATGCCGCCGTCGCAGATGCCGATATCGCGCAGAGCGGCAATGCGGGGAGGCTTCTTGGCATAGAAGGCCACCATGAAGGTAGATTCATGGGAGAGCAGCAGTGGCGCCAGAAAAGCGTACAGCACTACGAGTACAATGATAACGGCCGCAATAACGGAAGCCCTGTTCTTGCGAAAGCGAATCCAGGCGTCCTTAAAATATCCGATAGGCTTATCGTCAAATTTCTGATCGGTAAGCTTCTCGCCGCTGTGGGCAAATTCAAATTTTTCCTTGGGGATATCCCCGTATAATTTTGTGTTTTCTGCCATTTATTTTTCCCCCATTCTGATCCGAGGATCAATAAAGCCGTAACTGATATCAACAAGGATGCCGCCTAACAGTCCGATAAATGTATAGAACATGGAGTCAACCATGAACACATCGAAATCCCGCAGGTTGATGGAGGTCAGGAACAATTGTCCAACGCCGGGGATACCGAAAATTTTCTCAATGATAAAGGAACCTCCTAGAATACTCAGAAAGCTGGAGATTACCATGGGCAGGATCGGAACCATGGCATTTTTCAACGCGTGGCGCGTGGTCGCCTGCCCTCTGGTCAGACCTTTGGTTCTGGCCAGCAGCATGTATTCGCTCGTCAGCGTCTCTGTGAGCTCTGCCCTGGTGAAGCGGCACAGGCCAGCGATCTCACCGAAGGACAGTGCAAGAATGGGCGCTATCATGCTGTGAAACATTTTTAATGTAAAGTAGGAGCCTCCCGCATCTGCGACAGAATACATCTGCAGCGGAAGCCAGCCCAATTTGAAGTAGAATGTGTACTGTACCAGAAATGCGTACACGTAGCTGGGCACGGACACGAATATCATAACGGCCGTGCTGATCAGGGAATCCTGCCATTTGTTCTTCTTGATGGCAGCAAAAATACCCAGGGCGATACCCAGGGGAACTGAAAGAATCAGAGAGTAGAAATTCACCAGGACGGTGGGAAGCAACCGGCTGGTCAAGGTCTCCATCGCAGGCTGGCGGAAGGATATATACCAGGAAGTGCCAAAATCCCACTCGGTAACGATATTTTTCCAATAAATGATATACTGGGTGAGCAGCGGCTCATTGTAGCCCAGCGCGTCCCAGCGCGCTTCAATCAGAGCAGCCATAACCTTTTCCTGGGGCAGCTCTCTGGGAAGAATCCTGATGAGGATGAAGCAGATGGTAGTGATGATAAAGAATGTAAAAAACATCAGGATGATTCGTTTGATTACATATTTGGCCATTCTCATGTATAGTCTCTCCTTCGACAACCGGTTAAACGTCAGCGGCGGGAGACGGAAATCCGCCTCCCGCCGCCGGTAAGGGACTATAGTTGCCCATAGTCGTTTGATCAGACATTATTCATAGTTCAGAGCGCCGTTCTGACTCTTCACATATTCTGCCCATTCAGCATCTGTGTAATCGTACTGCATCAGGCGTAAGCCGCCGAAGCCATACATGATATTGTACTCGTCGGTGTAGTAATCGCACTGCCAGGAGAGCAGAGTACTTACTGTGGTAGCGCACAGAGGAATACGGTAATACTTCTTCAGGTATTCCTCCTCCATCTGAGCGGTGACGGAGAGCTTCAGGTCAAAATCGCTGTTGCTGTATACGCCGGAGCCGGTCAGAGCGTTGGACCATTCCTTCCAGGTCATGGTCACAGGCTCACCCTTTACATCCAGGGTCAGAGTCTCTGTCGAAGGATCCCAGCAGCCAGCCTCGTGGATCTGCACATAGTCGTCATCGCAGTACACGCGGAAGGTACGGAACGGATAGAACGCCGCGCCGCCCCATGCGCCGTAGCCGATAGCATATTCTCCGTTTGAGACATCCGCATACCGGTTTGTCAGGTTGCCGATAGGCTCTAACGTGATAGGACCGAAGCCGGACCCCTCAGCGGCAGCGTTGATATATTTGTTCATCAGCTCGCACTGCTGGGTATCAGCGGATTCAATTGCGCCGGCAGCCCAGGCGATACGGATGGAGATAGGATCTCCCTCGGTGTAGAGACCGTCAGCCACCAGCTCCTGGCAGGCCTGCGCCATCAGGTTCTTGGCCTCAGTCAGATTGTAGCCGTTGATGGACTCATAGGCGTCCTTCAGGGTAGCGTAAGGAGTGCCGTCGCCGTATTTTACCTCATACAGATTGCAGATTGCCTGCATCGCCTCCTCGGAGCTCCGGTACATGGAGTTAGGATCATTGTACACATCATAGTAGTAGAGGCTGTTGAGCAGTGAATAAGCGGGCTTGTAGCCAGCGGTTGCAGACACATACTCGTTTCGGTCGATGCCAAGGCTGAGAGCCTTGCGGAAATTCACGTTGGACAGCACGACAGAGTTGGTGTTGCCCTTGGAGGCATCCATGGTCTTCAGGTTATCCAGACCGCAGTTAAAGAAGAAGGACATGGTGTAAGTCTCGTCCTGCTTGTACAGCTTGTCGCTGGTAGAGTAAGCCACCAGGTCGTCTGCCTCAGGGGACCAGTTGGAGAGCTCGCCCTTCAGGAACGCCTGCTTTGCCGTGGCGTTATCCATGACATTGATAATCACCTTGTCGGTCAGATACTGCTGTCTTTTCTCACCGTCCACCTCGAAGTTGGTGTAGGAGACCAGGTTGCCGTTCTCGTCCTTCTCATAGCCGTACCAGTTCTCGTTCCGCACGAACACCATCTGTTTGTCCTGCTGCATGGACTCCAGCCGGTAAGGGCCGTAAGACTTGGTGGTCTCCGCGCTGCTGCCATAGTTGGTGGTCACCAGACTGCCGGAGGTATCCTTGCCAGCCTCGTAGAGATCCTCGGCAACTAGCCAGGTGGCTCCCGAGAGGGATACCAGGAAGTAATTCTTGTCAATGTAGAACTGATTTACATAGCGGATGGTATAGTCGTCCACCTTGTAGCAGCCTACAACATCATCATAGTTAACAGTAGGGAACTCCTTGCTGTATGCCAGATAGCTCGGTGCGTCGGCTTCGCTTTCGCCCCAAGCGGCCTGAGTGCTGATCACGCTGACAAGCAGCGCCAGAGACTCCTCAGTCAGAGGAGCGCGTCCCTCCTCGTCAGCCAGAGCTGCCAGCTTCTCATAATCCTCTACGTTGAAATACTGGTCGCCATAGTTTTCCACATATGCGCCCAATGAGTCGCCGCCCAGATAAGCGGACGCCGCATTCACCAGAATACTCACGGCTGCGCCGTCGGGAGTGGTGTAAGTGCCATCCTCGCCCAGAACCAGATCCGCTACAGTATAGCCGCCGGAGGTGGAATTATCCATCCACACGGTTGAGCCCTGGAAGTAATAGGCCTCGCCGCCGGCAACGGCGGACTCGCCGGAATAGTAGAGGTTCGCTCTGTAATTCTTCATGCCGGGGTCAAGCAGCTGCTTCATGGAGTAGATGTAGCTGTCCGCGTTGATGGCGGTGCCGTCCTCCCACTTGGCGTTGGGATTGAGCTTGATCTCAAACACAAAGCCCTCGGTAGTGTCCTCGGCGGTCTGACCTTCCTGCAATGTGACATTGTACTTGGTCAGGTCATCCTGATGCTGTGCGGTCACATCCTCCACGGAAGTGGCCATCTCGTATGTCCACTGGTACAGCATCTCCTCGGAATCCAGAATGGATATGTCCACAAAACCGGATGCCAGATAGGTGCTTAAGATGGCGTCATCCGCATTCATCTCCCAGGTGTGGGGATTCCAGTTGGTGGCAAGCGCGGGCGCATAGTCATAAAAGGTGTAGGTATCCGCTGCTGCCGGTGTTTCGGCATTGCCGCTTTCTGAGTTTTCCACAGTGCTGCTGTCTGTGGAGTCTGTGCTGCTGGTATCCCCTGGGGTGCCAGGAGTATCATTGTTGCCGCATGCCGTCATGGACATTGCCGTGGCAAGGGCCAGCACAAGAGCAAGTAGCTTTTTTCTTTTCATAATACTTTTCTCCTCCTTATATATATTCGGATGCACACTTTTGCGCTTTATTGTGTAAAAAACCAAGTTAACAAAAAAGGATTGAAAATAGCCTTTCACTCCTTTGTGAATACCTGTATACAATCAACGCAGTATGCAGTTCGTGTAATTTAGTATAAATTACACTTGTCAAAATGTCAATATTTTTTTGCTTATGCCCAGAAAGCGTTTTTTTGGTCGGTGGATAAATATTTTTATATATTGTACATTGTCGCCAAATCCCTGACTTATTTCAGGGTATTTATGTGCAAGTTGCATCAATCTAATATCTTTGACCGTTATTTGAATTCAAAATGACAAACTGTCACAAAAAATAGCAATTAAAAACCACATATTGACAAAAAGTCAAAGACAATGCCCAGGTATGCCGAAAGTATGATTTGTCTGAATAAACTCATTCAGCTTATTACATGTCGCCTGCTTTTGCGCCGCGAAACTGTGCGCGTATATGTCCATAGTGGTGGAGCAGTTTGCATGTCCCAGATATTTGGAGATATCGACAATGTTTACCTCCAGATAATTTAACAGAGTTGCGCAGGAATGACGCAGCCCATGCAGTGGGATCACAGGCAACATCTCTAACCCCTGATCCCTGGCCTGCTGGGAGTGATCCTGCACCCATTGGTTATAGTGTTCCAGATGCCTGACAAAATGTTGATAGGGAGTATTAGGTCCCATAAGCTTCCCATCGGCCTGAATGAACAGGTTGCCCTTTCCTGACCATTTGTCGCCCAGATTATGCTGCAGAGCATCATATTCCATACGGTAAATATTTAATAATGTAAGAACACAGTCAGGAAACGGAACTTTTCTCACGGAGGCCATGTTTTTTGGTGCCTTATAGTCAAATCCATTCTCTGTCCTGCCTATGGATTTGTTGATGGATATCTCCTGTGTGCGATAATCTATGTCCTCCCAGCGCAGAGCAAGAGTTTCCCCTTTTCTGAAACCGCAGAACAGGGACAGGGCATAGAATACTTTGTATTGCCCGGATACCACATATCGTCTTCCTGATCTGGACGTGTCATAGGTCAGATCCAGGGATCTGAGAAACATCAAAACCTGCGACGGCGTAAAATACCGCAGATCCTCGCTATCCCGTATCCCTTTTGGCTTTTGTGCGTAACGGCAGGGATCATCTTCAATGAGATTCCACCGCCGGGCTGTCTTGAAAATGCAGCTCAATACACTGCCATACCGTCTGATGGTTCCCGGGGCATACTCTTGCGCCAACACCCGGTAGAATGCCTCGATATCCGCTGTCCGAATATGCGAAACCCTGTAGCCCTTGAAATAAGGAATAATCCGGTCGATCAGCAGATGTTCATATCCCACATAGGTGCCGTAGGCAAGATCACTTTTAACATTTGCCAGCCATTGACGGGCAAAATCCTCAAATAATTCTTTATTAGGGCCTGTGCTGTAACCATATTTAATTCTGTCCTCCATGATCATGGCAAATCTCAAGGCTTCCTTTTTCTGCTGTCCGGGTGTGGCAGACTGATCCACCGGACAGGTCATGTTTTTGACCAACTTGTTTCCGCTGCTGTCATAACCCATGCAGATCGCAATGCGGTATACGACTCTCCCGCTTTTGTGTGTAACTCGTTTTATTGATGCCATTTTCTACCTCTTTTCTTCGTTTTCCAGAATCCATATCCGACCAAGGAAACACCTGTTTGCAAGTGGATTATAACAGGTAACTCAATGAAATGTCCATGTGACAGAGTGTAATTTATACTAAACTATACAAATTGCATACTGCGTTTGATTGTATACAGGTATTCACAAATGGATGGAGGTAATAACTCAATCTGTTTGTGTTGTCAGTTTATAAATTTAGTGCAATAGAGTAACAGAGTATGCAATAAAAAAGAAGGAGGAGAAAAGTTATGAAAAAGAAATTGTTGGCATTGCTGTTGACAGCTGCTATGACGGTTTCTCTGGCTGCCTGCGGCGATAATAACAACCCTAACACTGGCAGCAGCGATAACTCGACGCCGGGCACGGAGAGCCAGACGCCAAGTGATGAGAGCCAGACGCCCAGCGCTGACAACAGTAACAATGGAGGCGCGGCGGCCGAAGACACCACCCCGCTTATGGTCGAGGTGAATAAGCAGGACGGTATCGATGTGGCTGCTCATGATGCCGCTTCCGACGAGATCTATAACACCGTCTTTGGCGAGTATCAGACCAAATATGACGAGGCGCTTGCCGAGACCAACGTGAGTATGCGTCTGGCTAAGATGGCTATTGCCGAGGCAAAGCTTCTGGAGGCCGGAGCTATTACGCCTTATGTGAATGACGCCGGCAACTATGCCATCAGCGCCATTGTGCCCCACACGATTCCCGCTGTTGAGTGGGGATTTGACGGTGAGACCCGCGCATACAGCAATTTGCTTATTGCCGACCGCCTGTTGACACCGGAGGAGCGCACCGAGCTCACCACGAAGTGGAGTGAGCTGAAGGGAACCGGTACATGGGAGGATTACGCCAAGCAGTGGGCAGCAGACAACGGCATCACTCTGGCGGACAGCTATACCTTAAGCTCCACTTCCAACGACGAGCCTACCACCTGGGATTATCTGTCCTCTTCCAAGACTGCTGACGGAAAGACCCTTTCTGTCACCTGGGACGGTCTGCTTCGCTATGACTCCGAGAACATTCAGCAGCCTGCCCTTGCCGAGAGCTATGAGATTTCGGACGATAACCTGACCTACACCTTCCATCTGCGCAAGGGCGTGAAGTGGGTTACTTATCAGGGCACTGAAGTGGCAGAGCTGAAGGCCGACGACTTTGTGGCGGCCATGCAGCACATCGGCGACACGCCTACCGGCGGTCTGTATGCCGTGGTTTCCTGTATCGAGAATCTGGCTGCCTATGCCACCGGTGAAATTACTGATTTCTCCGAGGTTGGCGTCAAGGCTCTCGATGACTATACCGTTCAGTATACCTTAAGCGAGCCTACCCCGTGGTTCTTGTCCGTGGTTGGATATTCCGCGATGGCTCCTCTGTGCCGCAGCTATTACGAGTCTCAGGGAGGTAAATTCGGCGAGGAATTTGATTCCGCCGCAGCCGACTATACTTTCGGCTCGGATGCGCAGCACATCGTTTACTGCGGGCCTTATCTGGTGAGCAACTATACCTACCAGAATACCATCGTGCTTACGGCTAACCCCAGTTATTACAACGCAGACAAGGTTCAGATCAAGACCATCACCCTGAAGTACAATGATGGAACGGATGAGTTGTTCTCCTGGAACAATTTTATGAACGGCACCTTCAACGGCGGCTTAGGATTGGGCTCCGCTGCACTGGAGCAGGCTAAGGCCACGACCGTGCCCGATGATCCCGATGGCAAGAATTACTTTGAGAAGTATGCATATGTTGTTTCCGACAGTGCTACCTCTTACCTGAATTTTGTCAATCTGAACCGTTATGCTTACGCGAACTACAATGATGAAACCCAGGTAATGTCCGGTAAGACACAGCTACAGGCTGAGCGCAGCCATACTGCCATGATGAATCAGAATTTCCGTCTGGCGCTGGCGTTTGCCAATGACCGCGGCACAGTGAACGCTCTCAGTAGGGGCGAGGAACTGCGGTATGCCCGTCTGACCAACTCCTATGTGCCCGGCAACTTCATCAGCACCTCCGAGGAGATTACCGTTGATATTAACGGCACTGCCACAACCTATCCGATCGGAACCTTCTATGGGGAGATTCTGCAGGATCAGATTACTGCGGACGGTTATCCCATGAAGGTTTGGGATCCCAGCGGCGCTGACGGCGCAGGCTCCAGTCTTGGATTTGACGGCTGGTATCTGCCCGAGGAAGCAGTAAAGTATCTGGATAAGGCTATTGAGGAGCTTGCAGCAGAGGGCGTTGAGATCAGCGAGACCAACCCTATTTATCTCGATATGCTTTACGAGGACTACAGCACCGTTGGTTCCGCTATGAATCAGGCTCAGAAGCAGAGCCTTGAGTCGGTTCTCGGCGGCAAGGTAATTATCAACCTGGTTCCTGTCGTGTCCTCTGACAATGAGTCCTATGCTGCCTATTACGGAGAGTTTGGATATCAGATGAACTATGATTACGGCGGAAATACCGGTTGGGGTCCCGACTATGGCGACGCTCAGACCTATCTGGACACTCTGGTGGCCGGCGGTTACATGGGCTATGCTCTGGGGCTTTGGTAAGTCGTCGGGTTTAAAAAGCCCAGAGTCAGTTTTTCTTTCATAACAACTAAAAGGGGGGCGAGGAATTCCCCGCCTCCCTTTGTCTTATCTATATTTTTATCCATTATTGCGAGAGAGTTGGATATCTTATGGGAAAATACGTATTCAAGAGACTGTTACACGGAGTTGTATCCATTATTCTGGTGGTTTTCATTGTCATGGTGCTGGTCTACGGACTGATGAACCGTGATCTTGTGTTTGCCAAGGATGGTAACTTTGGCAAACAGGCCAACAATAACAGACGTACTTATATGCTTCAGCAGTGGGAACTGTTCGGTTACCTCGATTATGTCCCCTATGCTGATTATATGTTGATGCTCCGGCAGAACGGAGAGATTGACGAGGAGACCCGTGCCGATGCCGTAAAGCTTGGAAGAGAAGCGGACGGAAGCAAGGATTCGGAGCTCACTGCACAATATATCAAACAATTTACCGAATATTATGAGTCGAAAGGGTATACGGTGGAACGCTTAGGCGCCGTGTTATCCAGAGGCAAGATAGCTCCGGGCGGCCAGCCCGCACTGTTTGCCCATAAGGATAATTCCCTGCTGGAACGGCTCTGGAAATATTTTGTCGGCCTCGTTCAGGTGGACAATATTCACTATGTGCCGGAATACGATGACATCGGAGAGAGAGGTCTCACCTTCACTCTTCACGATCCGCTGTACGGCGGAGAAAAGTTTTCACCTGCCATCATCGGCAACGGAACCAAGCATAAATATCTTCTCTATGTTGATAATATGTTTCCTTACATCCATCAGAATCTGGCCACTATCAATCTGGGCGCCAGTTTCTCCATCAGTCGGGGCGTGGATGTGTTCACGACCATGACGCAGAGTCAGGGCTCCTGGATGCAATCCATGATCACCTATCCCACAGGTCTTTGTGAGATAAGCGCTGACAATCTGCACACAGCTACTTATATTGCGGGATCCAGGGACACCAGCGATATGCTTCAGGCCCGCTTCACGGATGATTATACCAATATTATGACGGTAAGGGGCAGCTATTCCCGTCTGGGTTATTCCTTCCTGATCGGTATTATCGCTTCCATTGTGACCTACATTCTGGGTCTGCCCATTGGCGTGCTGATGGCGCGTTTTAAAGAAGGACTTTTCGATAAGATCGGTACGGTGTATATCATGTTCATATCCGCCGTTCCATCTCTGGCGTATATTTTCCTGTTTCGAGGCATTGGCAACGCCATGGGGATGCCGACGATGTTCGATATGGATAACGCGACGAAAGCCATGTATATATTACCGATTATTTCTCTTGCGCTACCATCAGTGGCCAGTATGATGAAATGGATGCGTCGGTATATGATTGATCAGATGAATTCCGACTATGTGAAATTCGCCCGGTCCGGCGGTATGTCGGAGACGGAGATTTTCTTCAAGCATGTGATGAAGGTGGCCGCCATTCCCATTGTGCAGGGTATTCCCGGTACCATTCTCTTTGCCATGACGGGAGCCCTCATCACTGAGCGTGTCTATCTGGTCCCCGGCGCGGGTGGCCTGTTAATTGACGCCATCAATCAATATGACAACTCGGTTATTGTGGGTGTGACACTGTTTTATGCCGCTCTGTCGGTGCTGTCACTGATCTTGGGCGATGTGTTGATGGCCATGGTAGATCCCAGAATTTCCTTTACGGATAAAGCGAGGTGAGAGGCGTGGAAGATTTCAGTAAAAAATATAATCTGTCGGATGCGGAGCTCTTTGCTCCCGCCAATCATGATGAACTGGCCTCCGAGAAGATCACTGCGCCAAGGTATTCCTACTGGAAATCCGTGTTCCGTGTGTTCTTCCGGAATCGGGTCAATATTGTCGTGCTTTCGCTGCTGGCCATTCTGATTGCCTTTGCCTTTATCTATCCGGTGGTCATCGGCTATGATCCGGAGGTGAATCCTTATCTTAACCTGACGGATATGGCCGCGCAGCACCTGAATCCCAAGAAGGCTATCGAGCATTTCGGCTTTAACATCAAGTGGCTTTTCGGCACCAGCGGTCAGGGAGCGTCCACCTTTGACTCCATCTGGCATGGCTCGCGTCTGTCCATCATGCTGGCTGTGGTCTGTGCTGCCATCAACATGACCATCGGCATTATCCTGGGTGCTGTCTGGGGCTTTTCACGGAAGGTGGATATTGTCATGAACGAGGTTTATAATGTGCTGGGCAACATTCCCATGACCCTGCTGATCTCCGTTATGGTGCTGGTCTTTTCCCCCAGCTTCTGGACGCTGGTCTTTGCCATGACGGTCATCGGATGGCTGGGCATGGCCTATTATATCCGCACCCGAGTTATCATTATCCGCGACCACGAGTACAATTTGGCATCTCGGTGCCTGGGTACCAATATTTTTAAGATTGCCATCAAGAACATTCTGCCGTTTATGACTTCCGTGATTGTGCTGGAGATTGCCAGTGCTATCCCAGGCTACATCTCCTATGAGGTGTTCTTGAGTTATATTGGACTGGGTATCAACCAAGCTACTCTGGGCCGCTTGATCCAGGAGGCTCAAAATGCCATGTCCACTCCCGGATGGGGGTGGGAGTTCTGGTCTCCCGTGGCGGTGGCATCCGTGATCACCGTGGTTCTGTATGTTGTTGGTCAGAATCTGGGCGATGCATCCGACCCCAGAACACATATGTAAGGAGGACACATCAGTGGAAGATAAGAAAGTATTGCTCTCCGTTCGCGACCTCCATGTCAAGTTTCGTGTCCGCGGCAGAGTGTTGACCGCAATCCGCGGTATTGACCTCGATATCTATGAAAATGAATCCATTGCCATCGTGGGCGAGTCGGGCTCCGGCAAGTCTGTCTTTACCAAGACTTTTGCGGGAATGCTGGATTCCAATGGATTCATCTCCGAGGGGCGTCTCATATTCTCCGATGATGAACTGGCGGATACTCATGTCCGCAACGGTTCTGTGGCACAGAATTTTATCAGATATGCCAGGGCCAGATTGGATGAGTATTCCAGATATGAGTTTGGAGCAGAGACCTGGCAGGCTATGGAAAAGCTGAAGACCGAGCGCAGGGAACGCATGGGACTGTCCCGCGAGGAGCAGGAGACTGCTGACAAGGCGCTGAGGAGCCTTATCGATGAACGTGTCAGTGCCTTCAATCTGAAGCAGACACTGGATCCCAGAAATCAGAAGCAGGAGATTCTGGAAGCCACCAGAAAAATGAAGGAATATGATCAAAAGATCAAGGAATTAAAAGCGGCTAATGCCCAGAAAGCCAAGTCTCACAAGGCTGCCGCTTCCAGTGATATGGCTTATCAGCATGAATATGAGAAGAAGATGGCCGAGCTGAAGGCCCGCTACGCGAAGGAGATCACAGGCACCCCTGATAAAAAGACGCTGGAACGCAATGAAATCCTGGCAAAAGAAATCTATCTTTCCATTGGACGCTATGGCTTCAACAAGCGTCTGCAGTTGATGAGCGGTCTTTTGAAAGCCTTAAAGAAGGCGATGATAATGGGCGTGGAGCTGGATGATGAGACGCAGAGAAATAAGGTGTTTGACACCGTGGCTTTCCGTGTGAAGTACTTGGATGAAACGCCGGAAAAGCTCCATGGCACCTGCATTTTGAATCTTGCCAATGTGAAATTTGCCGGCGATTGGAACCAGATTCGCGGACGGCGTATTGCCACGGTTTTTCAGGATCCGATGACGAGCCTGAATCCCATTGTTACTATCGGTAAACAGATTACCTCAGTTATCGTGCGGCATCAGGGCTGCTCGGAGGCAGAGGCCAGACGCCGTGCGATCGAGCTCATGCATAAGGTGGGCATTCCCAAGGCGGAGAGCAGGTTCGACGATTATCCGTTCCAGTATTCCGGCGGTATGCGCCAGAGGATTGTCATTGCCATTGCGCTTTCCTGCCAGCCGAAGATTCTGATCTGTGATGAGCCTACTACGGCTCTGGACGTGACGATCCAGGCACAGATACTTAAGCTCATCAAGGATTTGCAGAGGGAGTTCGGGTACACTATTGTATTTATTACTCATGATCTGGGCGTTGTAGCCAATATCGCGGACCGTGTGGCAGTGCTGTACGCCGGTCAGGTGATCGAATTGGGCAGTGTGGAGGAGGTCTTCTACGATCCGCATCATCCCTATACCTGGGCGTTGCTTTCCAGCCTTCCGCAGCTCGCGCAGAGCGGCAGCAAGCTTTATTCCATTACCGGCACGCCGCCGTCTCTCTACAACAGTATTACAGGAGACGCTTTTGCGCCCCGCAATCCGTTCTGCCTGAAAATTGATACTCTGGAAGAGCCGCCCATGTTCAAGATAACGGATACGCATTATGCGAAGACTTGGTTACTTGATCCAAGAGCGCCGAAGATCGATAAACCCGAAGGTATCCAGAATATTCATGAGAAGATTCTGGGCGCTTACAATGTGGAAGAAATATGAGAGAGGGGGCGAATAAGTTGAGAAAGATGATAAAAAAGAGCCTCCTTGGAGATTGTCCGGTGGATGCAAAGGGCAGAGAGATCCTACTGAGTCTGAAAAATGTGGATATTACTTTCGGCAAAGGCGATAATGCTGTTCACGCTGTTACCGATGCCTCCTTTGATATTTACAGGGGAGAAACTTTCTCGCTGGTAGGTGAATCCGGTTCCGGTAAGACTACCATTGGCCGTGCTGTGATCAGGGTTAATCCTCTGGCCGGCGGTGAGATAGATTATCGGGGGACAAGGATTTCCGGGAAAATACCCCATGCGTTGGACAGAGAAGTGATCAGGAACATCCAGATGGTGTTTCAGGACCCCGCCGCATCCTTAAATGAGCGGGCCACGGTTGACTATATCATTTCCGAGGGACTTTACAATTTTCATCTGTTTGAGAACGAAGCCGACAGGATTCACAAGGTGGAGAAGATGATTGAAGAAGTCGGTCTGCTGCCCGAGCATCTGACCCGTTACCCGCATGAGTTCTCAGGCGGGCAGAGACAGCGTATCGGCATTGCCCGCGCTATGGTTATGGAGCCTGAGCTGGTGGTGGCGGATGAGCCTATTTCCGCTCTGGATGTGTCTATCCGCGCCCAGGTGCTGAATCTGATGAAGAAGTTTCAGGAGGAAAAGCATCTGACTTATCTGTTTATTGCCCATGATTTGTCTGTGGTACGCTTTATTTCCGACAGGATTGGGGTGATTTACAAGGGACGGATTGTTGAGGTGGCTTCCGCGGAGGAACTTTTTAACTTTCCGCTTCATCCGTATACTCATTCTCTCATTTCTGCGATCCCGATTCCGGATCCGCAGCTTGAGAAGAATAAGGTGCTTTACACTTATGATCCGTCCATTCATGATTACTCTGAGGATAAGCCGGAGTTTGTGGATATCGGCCATGACCACTGGGTCTATGGAAACAAGGAGGAGATTGAAAAATACAAGGCTCTGCGGGAGAAGGGCGAGCCGGTGAAGGCGATCACCATCACTAGCGATCCGGAGAAGCTGAAGATGTCAACAGAGCAGAAGGAGGCGCAGGATGCAGCTTTGGAAGCGGAGTTCCTGGCAGCTCCGGTGCATGATACAGGCAGCAAGTTCTATGCTGTGGTATCATTTTTCCTGCCGATTCTGGGACTGATCGTGGGATTCGCTTTCAGGCATTTTCATTATATGCGCAACTACAGGATGTGCAAAAAAGGCGCCATTGCGGGATTCCTAGTCCTGGGTGTGATACTGCTCCTCTTCCTGATATTGATTCTGCTGGCGGTTATTTAGATGGGACGTCGGACACGAAAGGGAAGCGGTTCATTCGCCCCGGATATTTTCAAGATTGAAGTCTCGGACAAGCATGTGAAGGCCCGACTCATAGCGGCAGTTATATTTTTTGTGATAAGCGTGGTCTCACTGGGATATGCGGTCAGTGTACTGACAGGGACGGATAAAGGATGGCAGTTTATCGCTGCCTCCGGCGATGGCAGGGAATATGCGGCTCAGTTTGTGTTGTCCTATGAGCTGGGTGCGTCAGACCGATCAGCCAGGAGCGAGAACAGAGAGATTAAGCAGATTTATTCGGGGGCCTGTCTGACTGCCGGAAGAGCTTTTGATACCTATGTGGTAAGTTCCGGCAACATACGTGTGCTGAACGATTCTCCCAATGAAGTTGTGGAGCTGGATTCAGTGCTGTATGAGGCTTTGGAGCTTATGGAACAGTATGGGAACAGGGCAGTGTATCTGGGGCCTGCCTTTCGGCTCTATGAGAATGTATTTTCCTGCACGGAGGACTGGCAGCTGGAGGATTTTGATCCGGCAGGCAATGAGGAACTGGGCAAACTGTTTGAACAGATTGTCGCCTTTGCACGGGATCCGGACAGCGTGAGGGTAGAGCTCCTGGGTGAAAACAAGGCCAGGCTGTGTATGTCGGAGGAGTATTTATCCTTTCTTGAGTATGAGGAGCTGAGTGGAGCTTTGGATTTCGGGTGGATGAAAAATGCTTTTATCACCGATTTCATTGCGGATTCACTTATCAGCGCCGGCTACACTCGGGGGAGTATATCAAGCTATGACGGCTATACCCGAAACATGGATGGCAGCAGCGGCACAATGTATAGCCTGAATATCTTCGATGATGTGGACGGCGTGGCGGCAGTGGCGGCGCGTCTTGACTATCGGGGGGCCATGACCTTTGTCTCGTATCGGGATTTTCCGGTGACCGCTATGGATTCCCAGCGCATCTATGTCGCTGCGAACGGGGAGCGAAAGACATTGTATCTGTCTATGGAGGACGGATTGCCCTGTGCGGGGGCGGATAGTCTGACGGTGCATTCTGATACGCTGGGGTGTGCGGAAATACTGCTTTTGTCCTCGCCGGTCTTCCTGCGGGAAAAAGTTTCGGACGCAGACTTGGCACAGCTTGCAGAGCATGGAGTTGAGGCTGTTTTAGCGGGAGACCGCAGATTGTTTGTAACGGATGCCCAGGATACACTCGCAGGCATATATGATGGGTATGAAGTGGAATATATGAGTTCTCAGAACATGTCGGAGTGATGGCGTGGTCGAATTTTCCATAAAAAACAGGCAAAGAGCAAGGATGTTTGCTTTCTGCCTGTTTTTTAACAGATCAACGCTTTTCCATTGGTATGTAATCCCTGTCCTCGCAGATAGGCTTGTAGGCGGGGCGGATGATCTTGCCATTGTTGGCCAGCTCCTCCAGCCGGTGCGCGCTCCAGCCGGAAATACGGGCGATGGCAAAGATTGGGGTGTACAGCTCCATGGGGAGCCCTAACATATCGTAGACAAAGCCGGAGTAGAAGTCCACATTGATGCTGACGCCCTTGTACATCTGGCGTTCCGCCTCAATGATTTGCGGAGCGAGTCTCTCCACCAGAGAGTAGAGGGCAAATTCTTTTTCCAGGCCTTTTTCCAGGGACAGCTTCTCCACAAAGCTCTTGAATACCACAGCCCTGGGGTCTGACTTGGAGTACACTGCGTGGCCCACGCCGTAGATCAGACCGGCGTGGTCGAATGCCTCCTTGTGGAGCAGGCGCTTCAGGTATGCGCTCACCTCCTCCTCATCGGTCCAGTCCTTGACCGTCCGCTTCATCTCATCGAACATCTTGACCACTTTGATGTTGGCGCCACCGTGACGGGGACCCTTCAGGGAGCCGATGGCGGCGGCTATGGTGGAGTAGGTGTCTGTCAGTGAGGAGGTCACCACATGAGTGGTGAAGGTGGAGTTGTTGCCGCCTCCATGCTCCATGTGCAGGATCAGCGCGATGTCCAGAATCTTGGCCTCCAGAGGGGTGTAGGAGCTGTCAGGGCGGAGGATATGTAAGATATTTTCCGCAGTGGACAGTTCCGCCACCGGCTGGTGGATAAAGAGACTGTTGCCATCATGGTAGTGGCTGTACGCCTGATAGCCATAGATACTCAGCAGCGGGAACAGGCTGATGAGCTGCAGGCACTGGCGCAGCACATTGGGCAGGGAGGTGTCGTCCGCCCTGTCGTCATAGGAGTAGAGCGTCAGCACGCTGCGGGCCAGAGTGTTCATCATGTCTCGACTGGGTGCCTTCATGATAATATCCCGCACGAAGCTGGTGGGCAGCGTGCGGTAACCGGCCAACATCTGTTTGAAGCGTTCCAGCTCGTCATGGTTGGGAAGCTTGTCAAACAGTAGCAGATAAGTGGCTTCCTCAAAGCCGAATACCTGATCTCTGGGCAGGCCGTTTACCAGATCTTTGACGTCATAGCCGCGGTAGAACAGACGGCCATGGTCGGGAACGGATACGCCGTTCTCCATTCTGGTGGCGCGGACATCGGAGATGTTGGTCAGACCGGCCAGCACACCCTTGCCGTTTAAGTCGCGCAGGCCGCGCTTCACATCATATTTTATAAATAGTTCGGTGTCGATGATTCCAGCCTGTTCCGACATGGCGGCGAGCTTTAGAATCTCAGGTGTGATTTCACAATAATTATGGTTATCCATAAGGGAATCCTCCTTTCCAAGATGGATGGCAATAAAAGATATCGCAGAGCAATTTACCATCATAAACAAGGGAATTAACGGGCCATCTTACTGCAGAATTGTTACGGTCATAAGAGCGCCTTCTCGGATGGAGAACATCCAACGGCAGGATGACGTGTAACGAAATATATTTACAGTGTAGCATGGGACAGGCATAAATTGCAAGAAAAAAACATGGATTTAGAATTTTTTAATATTTATAAACAAATTTTCCATTAGGAATAAATAATTATGCACTGTGGTTTTTTTGTGGGAAAGTATGGATTTTTGTGAGTGGAAGAGGTAAAATAACAATAAATGTGTTTCGGTTGCCGCGGAACAAAAGATCAGGGAGGAGTAGAGGATATGGATGTCAGAGCGATGCTGGAGAGGGTGGATCACACCCAATTGAAGCCCTATTGTACCTGGGAGGATATACAGACACTTTGTGAGGAGGCAATCGCCTATCATACGGCCAGTGTGTGCATTCCCCCCTGTTATGTGCAGCGTGTGCGAGAGACTTATGGAGATCAGGTGAAAATCTGTACCGTGATCGGTTTCCCTTTAGGTTATCAGGTGACTGCGGCCAAGGTCTGCGAGGCCAAGGAAGCCGTTGCTCAAGGCTGCGAAGAGGTGGACATGGTGATCAATATCACCGACGTGAAAAACAGACGCTATGATCTGGTGGAAGAGGAGATTCGCCAGGTGAAGGAGGCCTGCGACGGGCATATTCTGAAAGTGATCATTGAGACCTGCTATCTGACTGAGGAAGAAAAGGTTGCCATGTGCAGAGCGGTGACCGCGGCGGGGGCGGATTATATCAAGACCTCCACCGGCTTTGGCACCGGCGGCGCCACCCGCGAGGATGTGGAGCTGTTTAAGGCCAATATCGGACCGGAGGTGAAGATCAAGGCGGCGGGCGGCATTTCTACGCTTGAGGATCTGGAGGATTTTATCTGTCTTGGCTGCGAGCGGGTGGGAACTTCACGGGCAGTAGGTCTGGCAAAGAGAGGTAAGGAGGAGCAGTGATGGAGAACAAAGTAATTCAGCAGAGATTGGCGGCGCTGCGGCAGAGGCTGCGACAGGAGGGGATCGACTATTATCTGATTCCGACAGCAGATTTCCACAATTCCGAATATGTGAACGCCTATTTTGCGGTGAGAGAGTATTTCTGCGGGTTTACCGGTTCCAATGGCACCCTTGTGGTGTGGCAGGAGGGAGCGGCGCTGTGGACCGACGGGCGGTATTTTATCCAGGCGGAGCGCGAACTGGCTGGCACCACAGTGGAACTGATGCGGATGCAGCAGGAGGGTGTACCCACCATCGAGGAGTTCCTGACTCAGCGGATGGAGCAGGGACAGACGCTGGGCTTCGACGGCAGAGTGCTGTCCGCAGGCGACGGTCTGCGCTACGAGAAGGCGCTGAAGGATAAGGAGATTCATTTTACCTACGATCAGGATATCGCCGGCAGCCTGTGGGAGGGACGGCCGAGTTTGCCGGCGGGTCCGGTGACAGTGCTACCGCCGGAGGTGGCAGGCAGCACTACGCAGGAGAAGCTTGCCTATGTGCACAGCGCCATGAAAAAGGAGAAGGCCGATGGATTCCTGCTGAGCAAGCTGGATGATCTGATGTGGCTGTTCAATATCAGGGGATGCGATGTGGAGTGTAATCCAGTGGCGCTGTCCTATGCATATATTACGGAAAAAGAAACCCATCTGTTCATCCAGGAGCAGGCGCTTGACCAGCGGGTGAGGGACGATCTGGCACAGAAGCAGGCGCAGCTTCACCCTTACGCTTCGGTGGTCGATTTCCTGAGGGCGCTCCCTGAGGGCGGCTCTGTGCTGGTGGACCGGCGACAGGTCAGCTATGCCTTGTACAAGGCTGTCAGCGCAAGGCAGCGCACAGTGGAGGTAGCCAATCCCACGGAGCTGCTCAAGGCCATCAAGAATCCGGTGGAGCTGGCCAATATGGAGAAAATCTATCTCAAGGACAGCGTGGCTCTGACCAAGTTCATCTACTGGGTCAAGACCAATATCGGCAAGATCGAGATCACGGAGATCAGCGCCGCAGATTATCTGGAACAGCTGCGGAGGGCTATTCCCGAATTCCTGGATCTGTCCTTTCCCACCATATCCGCCTATGGTCCCAATGCGGCCATGATGCATTACGGGCCCACGCCGGAAAGTCATGCCGTATGTAAGCCGGAGGGAATGCTGCTGGTGGACAGCGGCGGGCAGTATCTGGGCGGCACCACGGATGTGACCCGCACCATCGTGCTGGGCCCCATCACAGAGGAGCAGAAGATGCATTACACTTTGGTGGCCGGGGCCATGCTGCAGATGTCGGCGGCCAGATGGCTCTACGGTTGTACCGGACGGAATCTGGATATCCTGGCCAGGCAGCGCCTGTGGAATGCGGGGCTGGATTATCGTTGTGGTACAGGACATGGTGTGGGATATATTCTGAACGTGCATGAGGGGCCTCAGAGCCTGCGCTGGCAGTATGTGAAGGGCTTGGAGGAAACGCCGTTTGAAGAGGGAATGGACGTCACCAACGAGCCGGGAGTCTATGTGCAGGACAGCCATGGTATCCGTATTGAGAATGTGATGGTGGCCAAAAATGATGTGAAAAACGAGTACGGTCAGTTCATGCACTTCGAGACCCTGACCTGGGTGCCAATCGACAGGGATGGCATTGACGAGCGCTATCTCACAGAGGAGCAGAGGGTGTTGCTGCGCGCGTATCAGAGGGAAGTGTACGACCGCATCTCCCCCTATCTGACCAGGGAGGAGGCCGCATGGCTGTGGGAGGAGACTGAGGCCGCAAGTACTTCTATTCTGAAAAAATAAAAATCGTATTAAAAATGGATTTGGTTTCTTGACTTTTATCTAAAGGTTTGAGATAATGGTAGCGATTGTTGAGGTCATACCGGTTATCCGGTAAAAATACATTAAAAGGAGGACATATTTCATGTCGACAAAAGCTTATTATCCGATTAGCGAAATCGGCGCTGGCAAGCCCGGTTTCAGCAAGACCCGTTCCATCATTGAAGCCGCATTCTACGGCAACAATGTGGTCAAGGTCAATACCGTGAGAGAGGCCTATGAGATGGCCAAGAATTCCCCTGGCACCATTGTTACCGATATGCCTGTATACAGGGCTGAGGAGCAGGGCTTGGAGAAGGATGCCAAGGTGCTGCTGTTCAACGATGGCGCGGTGACCGGCCGTTATGCCGCCGCCCGCAGAATCAAGGGAGAGCCCGGCGTTGATGCCACCAAGCTGGACAAGGTCGTGATGGACGCGATCTACAGAACACGCTGGATGACCATGTATCATGCAGAGTGCTTCATCGGCCTGGACCCTGAGTTCATGGTTAAGGCGCATCTGTTGATTCCCGAGGGAGAGGAGAACCTCCTGTACAACTGGATGTTGAACTTCCAGTATATGTCTGACAAGTATGTACAGATGTACAAGGAGTCCAAGCCCGTCGGCGATGGCAAGGAGCCGGATATCTATATCTTCTCCAATCCCCAGTGGACACCGGAGGAGGCTCCCGATGTGGACTACAGCTGCTTAAGCGACCCTCTGACTCTGTGCTATTTTGACACAAATCAGAACTGCGCCGCGATCTTAGGCATGAAGTATTTTGGAGAGCACAAGAAGGGCACCCTGACCATGGCATGGGCTCTGGCCAACAGAAACGGTTATGCATCCTGCCACGGCGGACAGAAGGAGTACAGTCTGGAGGGCGGCAAGAAGTTCGTTGCCTCCGTGTACGGTCTGTCAGGTTCCGGCAAGTCCACGCTGACCCACGCGAAACATAATGGCAAATATGACGCATTCGGCGGCATCAAGGTGCTGCATGACGACGCATTCATCATCAACACTGATACCTGCTCCTCCGTTGCACTGGAGCCTACCTATTTTGATAAGACCGCAGATTATCCTACCGGCTGTCCGGATAACAAGTTCCTGCTGACCGCTCAGAACTGTTCCGCAACCTTGGATGACGAGGGACATATCCAGCTGGTGACCGAGGACATCCGCAACGGCAACGGCCGTGCGATTAAGTCCAAGCTGTGGAGCCCTAACCGTGTGGATAAGATTGATGCACCTGTAAACGCAATCTTCTGGATTATGAAAGATCCCACCATCCCTCCTGTAGTGAAGCTGAAGGGCGCTGCTCTGGCATCCGTGATGGGCGCAACTCTGGCAACCAAGACTTCCACGGCGGAGCGTGTGGCTGCCGGCACCGATATGAATGCACTGCGTATCGTTCCCTATGCCAACCCGTTCAGAACCTATCCTCTGGTGAACGACTACGAGAAGTTCAAGAAGCTGGTGGATGAGAAGAATGTGGACTGCTATATCGTAAATACCGGTGACTTCATGGGAACGAAGTGTAAGCCCGCCGATACTCTGGGTATTCTGGAGACTATTGTTGAGGGTAAGGCTAAGTTCGAGCAGTGGGGGCCCTTTGAGGATATCGAGATCATGTACGACTGGTCCGGTAAGACCTCTGACGCGTTCAAGCCCGATCTGTCTGACAAGAGCTATACTGAGGCACTGAAGAGCGCCATGCAGAATCGTGTGGATGCAGTGGAAGGCTTTGCTACCAAGAAGGAAGGCTATGACAAGTTGCCCGACGAGGCATTGGCAGCACTGAAGAAGATCGTGGACGAGGCTGCTTCTCTGTAAGTCATAGATAGAAGCGTAGAGAACACAAATAAAACAGGGGTCAGACTTTTGGGTCTGGCCCCTGTTATTATTTACGAGCTCTAAGATATTTCAGATTCCTGATCCAGTCTCACATATCGCTGGAATCGCGGGAATACAGTTCTGTGCCGTCCGCATTGCGGAAGGTCAGACGGACATCGTCCAGAATCAGGCCGTAGCTGGAATCAAAGGTGTCAAACAGATTGGAGGCTACCGAAGAGAAGGAGGACAGCAGTGCGTCAAACTGACTGTCGATCTGCTCCTGGCTCATTCCACTCAGATCCACAGGCTCTGTGTAAGTGAAATCCAGAACCAAAATATTGCCGTCCGCATAGAGATCTACGGACATCCCGGAGGACTCCAACTGTTCGTTGAGCATGTTGGCGATCAGCGTCTTCTGGTCACTGCTAATCCATTCTTCCAGACTGGCATAGGAGGTGGTCCCAGAGTTATCTGCCGGCACATAATTCTCATCGTAATCTGCGCTGTAGAGCTCGGTGTCATCCGCGTTGATGTATCTGACACGGAGCGTTGTCACAGGCAGATCATACGCATCACGGAAATTCTGGATATCCTGTATGAAAGCGCTGTACTGGGAATCCAATGTCTGCTGGAAATAAGCTTTCACGGCTTCGCCGCCATCTGCATCAAGCTCCTGGAGCTCGTTATACTTGTAGTTATAGATGATGGTTTCAGGCTCCTCTACCGTTACGGAGAAGGTCAGGCCAGAACTGGCGAATATGTTGTTGATCTGATTCTCCAGGGCAGTGCGGTCGCTGCTGTCGTACCATTTGGTCAAGGCGTCTGAGTTCTCCGTATCCTCCGCAGTATCTTGCGTCGAGGAATCGCTGTCGGAATTATCCATGGATGTATCAGTGCTTGACTGCACGTTGTCCCTCTCCACAGGGCCGGAAGCGGCGGGGCTGCCACAGGCAGCCAGGCTGAAAGCCAGCGCCAGGGCGAGTGTGGTTGTAACTAATTTCTTTTTCATAATTTTCTCCTCTCTATCAATATATTTAGATAAGCGTTTGCGCAACTCCCATCTCAATTCCGTCATTTGTACAAGGTAGTCAGGCAAACAGCGTCATTATAGCACAATATGGAGAGACTTACAACCTGTTTTTACTGTCAAATATTTTTAGGTATGGCAAAATTTTCAGTTGCCAAATCTGTCGATATTGGTTATAATAAAGTTACCTGAAATGTTCGATAACTCTTGTTGTTTTTGAACCTACATTTACTTTAAAAGGGATTCCTATATTGCCAAGTGGCTGTCAAGCCTCCACTCATGCGAGGATTGCAGGGGAAGGCAAAAGCTTGGTTGCGGTCACCCACCTAGCGCTGCTAGGAGTCAAAAGGCAAGAGTCGGCATTTCGGGGTCATTACGAAGGAAAGAGCAGTCCAGGGGACTGCTCTTTATATATTGAAAAATATCGCGGCTTGGAGAGCGTGGGGAAGCGAGGGGGATTGCGGGAATTGTGGAACTTGCCGAGAATCTGGAGAGATATGAATCGGTCGGAACGTATGCAGATCAAGGCGTTTATCTGTCTGCTGGGGATATTTCTATTGCTGGTTCTGATTGTTGTGAGGGTATTTACAGGCAGCGGAGAGGAGGAGCCGGAGCAGGAGAGTGAGGTACATATACCTGTGGTGGAGTATCTGCGCAATGTCTGGGTTATGGAGGCGAACCAGGAGGGGGTTTTGTGCCATACGGGAGAGGAACAGCGACTGTTGCAGTTGGCGGTTCCCACAGGTAGCGACGCGCAGTGGCTTCTGGGAATCAGGGAGCAGGTGGCTGATTTGGAACTGACGGACGGCCTGATCACGGCTGTGCGTGTTAAGGCACAGAAAATCAGCGGAAAGGTGTTGGCTGCGGATCGGGATGGAGTATGGCTGGAAGGCCAGGCAAGGCTGGAATTTACGGAGGACGTACAGGGATATCGGTTGTACGGGGAGCTCGGGACTGCGGATTATCGGGATCTGTGTATTGGTTATGACTTTGCCGATTTCTGTCTGGAGGATGGGAGAATATGCGCCATACTGCTGGCCCGCGAGGAGGCCATGGAGAATATCCGAGTGTTGCTGAAAAACAGTGACTATCAGGGAATCTACCATGACAGGGTAGAGTTGACCTGCGACACGGACTACACGGTACAGGTATTGAGCGCCGTGGAGCCACAGGAGACTGTCACCAACTACTCTGCAGGGGAGAGCGTGGAGCTGACGGCGCAGTGTGGAGCGAGGCTGTTGGTGACTCCCACTGCCCAAACTGGTAAGCTCATCCTGCAGAGCGTTCATCGCAGCCAAGGTATACCGGCGTACAGGGGCAGCCTGGAGCTGTGGTGGATGGAGGAGGGGATCTTGATAATCAACGAGCTTCCGCTTGAGGAGTATCTTTACAGCGTTGTACCGAGTGAAATGCCGGCCTCTTATCCCACGGAGGCGTTGATGGCTCAGGCCATATGCGCTCGTACATATGCATATACACATATGAGGAGGGCGGGCTATGAGGCCTTGGGCGCTCATGTGGACGACAGCTCTTCCTACCAGGTGTATAACAATATTCTGGAGCAGGAGACCGCCACCTCAGCAGTGAAAGCCACCTATGGCATGCTGCTGATGCGGGAGGACGGTGTGACGCCGGCGGAGACCTATTATTATTCCACTTCATGGGGATACGGGAGCGACGCGCATGTATGGAAGACGGAGAATGCGGACGATTACAGCTATATTGTGCCCAGACATCTGAGCAGGGTGGAGATGAGTCAGGTGTTGTCGGGGAGCGCAGAGACGGCCGCTGGCACAGCGGCATCGGAGGAGCTATCAGGGGAGGAAGCCTTCGCTGAGGCCATTCGAAATGTGGATCAGGGAGATTTTGAAGCCGGAGAGGGGTGGTATCGCTGGACTTATACGGTGAAGACGCTGCATCCAGACAGAGTGCGGGAGCGCCTGCAAAGCCGCTATGAGGCCAACGACCGACTCATTCTGACTCGGGACGGGGAGGACTATGTCGGCAATCCGATTGGCGCCTTCAAGGAGATTCGCGGACTGAGCATTCTCGCCAGAGGTGCGGGCGGTGTGGCGGATGAATTGCTGATTGAGACGGATAAGGATACATATAAAGTGATCTCGGAGCATAATATTCGATATGTTCTGTGCGATGGAGAGACTAAAGTGCGGCGTCAGGACGGCAGTGATGTGGCTATGAGCAGTTTATTGCCCAGCGCTTTTTTTACGATAGAGATTGCAAAAGAAGGGGAGAATGTGGTAGGATATAATCTGATTGGCGGCGGCTTCGGTCATGGCGTGGGCATGAGTCAGAACGGTGCGCGGGCCATGGCGACTGCCGGATATAGCGCGGGGGATATTCTGCGGTTCTTCTATGAGGGCTGCAGTGTGAAGGAGATTTATGGCGATGCGAAAGCTGATTAAGATCAGTATCAATTTCAGCAGGAAGATGAGTGAAAAGAATATCAGCGCGTATGCGGCCAGCACAGCGTTCTTTATCTTCCTGTCGCTGGTGCCTATGTTGATGGTCATCTGTACCATGATCCCCTACACTCCTCTGACCGAGGAGAGTCTGGTTCGGGCGATCACGGAGGTGACGCCCAGACAGATTGACTCCATGGTGACGAGCCTGGTTCACGATGTGTATCAGCGAGCGTCCACTATCCTGCCACTGGCCGCGCTGTTGATGATCTGGACCGCGGCCAAGGGGCTGATGGCTCTGATGGGAGGGCTGAACGCGATCAATGATGTGCAGGAGCGCCGCAATTATTTTGTGGTGCGCTTTGTGGCGGCTGTATATACGGTGGTGATGCTGATTGCCACCGTGATTTCTCTGGTGATCATGGCGCTGGGCAGCAGACTGGTGGATGTGGTGTTGGCCAGGGTTCCACAGCTGCAGTTTTTGTTTTCCCTGATCGTGAATCTGCGCTTCATCTTCTCATGGATTGTACTCACGCTGCTGTTCGCAGCCGTATATACCTATGTGCCCAGCCGGAAGCTGCGTTTTCGGGAGCAGATACCGGGCGCCAGCTTCACGGCGGTGGTGTGGAGCATTTTCTCCTGGGGATTCTCCATCTATTTGAATCTCAGTGGCTCATTCAGCATCTATGGCAGTCTGTCCCTGATTATCATCGCCATGATCTGGATGTATTTCTGCATGTATATCATTTTGGTGGGCGCTTATCTGAATTGCTTTTTCAACCCTGTGAACAAGGTGCTGACAAGCCGCATAGGACGGCAGCCGGAGAGTCTGGAGGAGTAGTAAGTCACGGGGATTCTGTACTGTCCGATACCCTGTTCAGGTAGAAGGAATAGGACGCCGTTCCCCCATAACCGTTCTCCACGTTCCATCCAGCACACACTTCATAGATATATCCGCCCGGTTTAAGCGCAATGACATTGCCGTCAACTGAGACATCCTCGCTCTCGGCGGACGGATCGGACCAATGCTCATCACTCCAGCACCGGACGCTGACGGTATCAGGCTTTTCCCAGAACCTCAATGTAGCGGTATGATCCGTTGTCTCTTCCAGGGAAAATTCCAGGGATAATAAATCCTTGCAGTCTAAGGGATGAGCGCTGTCGGCATCTATAGAGCGGGATGATCCATCCCAGTTTCTGCTCCGCCAGGAGTATGTGCCCAGCAATGTGCTGCAGACTGTCTCATCGCTTGTGACGGTTAGAATGGGTGGCGTCTCCAAGATGATGACGGCGTCATCTGCGTCCAGTAAGTGATTTGCATATTGATTCAGGTCCTGGCATGGCTCGTATTTGGTTCTGTATCCGACGCCGTCAATCACCAGGAATGGGTTGTAAGCCATGATGGTTGTCTGTGTGCCATCCGCCATGAACAGTGTAAAGATCACACCCTGTCCGTCGTATTCGGTATAAGAGTTATCCTTCTGGTAGATGACCACATTTCTCAGATATTCCACCAATTTTTCCATGTCGGCAATCTCAACGGTTTTATCTGGCGGTGTTAAATGTACGGTCGCATATGCAAGCTGCGACGCGTCCAGAGCCTTATAAGGTCTTTTTCCGCTGGCGGCGTAAACGACGGCGATGACGCCGAATAACAAAACGCAGGTTAATAATACAATCAGTGTTTTTTTCTTCATGGCGGGTTCTCCTTTTTTTCGTTTTATTTCCCTATGTTTATATTTATAGACAGAAAAAATCCGGAGGTGTTACAGGAGATGCGACCTTTGTGAATTTGGCTCTTGAAAATTTATTGACTTTTAACGGTTCATATGATATGTTTACTACAAAGCAATGATTCTAACCGTCTTTTGAAGGCTATTTTATCTTTTCCCGTGTGGGATGTCGAGACAGATTCATGCTTTTATTTCACCAATAATCAGGAATAAGGCAGGAGGCTTTG
This sequence comes from bacterium, assembly GCA_023663725.1. Classification (GTDB taxonomy): domain Bacteria; phylum Bacillota; class Clostridia; order Lachnospirales; family Lachnospiraceae; genus Acetatifactor. The sequence continues at coordinate 252,817 of JAMPGX010000002.1, forward strand.
TCAGAGGCGATCTTTCTGCGGGAGGAGGTACGATTGGGAAAGAAGGATTTGATGTTGAAATCCTATCTGTCTGACCCAATGCGCTATGCAGATTCCAAGGAGCCTGCACGAGCTGTTGGACTATGGAGGGGCTTCGCCGGAGGTGATCCGGCAGCTTGAGAGGCTGGTGCCAGAGTGTCCGCTGCATATATTGGATTTGAATCAGGAGAATGATTACTCAGGATTTCGGACGTCATTGCGGACCGTGTTTGAACTGTATGCCTGCAGAACGGACAAGAAGCGGTTTCGGGAGTATGTGGAATCGCATGAGGAATGTCGCCATCTGGACGAAGAAACCTATGCGGTCATAGGGCAGATGGTCAGGTCGGAGGAATTGCTTGAAGTGGCGAATGACAGAGGAAAAGCAAAGGAGGAGAGAGATATGTGTAAGGCGATAAAGGACTTGATTGCAGATGGAAGGGCGGAAGAAAGAACTGCTATCATTGGCAGTGTGATGCAAAAACTGCACTGCTCATTGGAGGAGGCGTGTGAGATAGCGGGGATATCTGTGCAGGAATACCGTCAGGCGCAATCCTGCCTGACGCTTGCCACAATAGGGAGCAGGACAGACTGAAAGAAAATGCAGAAATGAAAATTCAAGATGTCAAAATCGAAAAATCCCTTGACATTTTCAGGGGAAGACTCTACAATAGTCACAGCGAATAAAAAGGCGATGAAGGTGCATAGTAGGGCGTCATTTCCGCACAGAGAGGGGGAGCCACCGGCTGCAAGCTTTCCTGCGTTCAGATGATGGCATGAATTTCCCACCGGAGCCGCCGGGGTGAAACCTGTCTTAGTGTTGTAGCAGGCAGTAGCTTTGGCCGTAGGCGCGCGTTAGGCGCATCAGAGAGTCCCGTCGGTGACGGACGGGGAATATGGGTGGTACCGCGGAAAGAGAGATTTCGTCCCATGTGCAGGAGGCTGTGCATGGGATTTTTTATGCCCAGGGCAGCATACGCGGAATTTATATAGGAGGATATGAACATGAGTGACAGGTTAGCGAGCATCAGACAGGAGATCCTGGACGGCATTAAAGAGCGCGCGAACTCCAGGGCGGAGGCATATGAGCTTCGCAAGCAATTCCTGGATTCCAAGGCTGGCAAGATCGGCCAACTGATGAAGGAGATGAAGAGCATTGCCCCGGAGGAGAGGGCCAGCTTCGGCAAGAGCGTCAATGAGCTGAAGGAGTGGGCGCAACAGCGCTTTATGGAGCTGGATGAGAAGATGAAGGATAGGGAGCTGCAGCGGAGATACGAGTCTGAGCGCATTGATGTGACGATGCCGGCTCAGAGCGTGGGGACAGGCAATCTGCACCCTGTCACCCAGATTCGCAATCAGCTCATGGATATTTTTGTGGGTATGGGCTTTGAGGTGGCCCAGACCAGAGAGATTGAGAACGATTATTACAATTTTGAGGCGTTGAACATTCCCAAGGATCATCCCGCCAGAGATATGCAGGATACCTTTTATCTGTCCCCTGAGTTCCTGTTGGCTACGCAGACCAGTGCGGCCCAGATTCACACCATGGAGAAGAAAAAACCTCCGATCAAGATTGTGGCGGCGCCGGGCAAGGTTTTCCGCTCGGATGACGACGCTACTCACTCTCCTATGTTTCATCAGATGGAGGGGCTGGTGGTGGATAAGAAGATTACGCTCTGCGATCTGAAGGGCATGCTGGAGCTGTTTGTGAAGAAAATATTTGGGGAGGATACTACTACCCGTCTGCGTCCCTCCTATTTCCCTTTCACGGAACCCTCCGTGGAGGTGGATGTGAGTTGCTTTTCCTGCGGCGGCACGGGCTGCAAGCTGTGTAAGGGCACAGGCTGGATCGAGCTTCTGGGCGCGGGTATCGTGAACAAAAAAGTGCTGGAAAACTGTGGCATCGACTCGGAGCAGTACAGCGGGCTGGCCTTTGGCATTGGTCTGGACCGCACCGCTATGCTGAAATATGGCATTAACAATGTCAAGCTGCTGTTTGAGTCCGATCTGCGGGTATTGCGGCAGATCGACGACAACTAAGCTTATAGAGAAAATGGAGGGATATTATGTTAGTACCTTTGAGTTGGTTAAAGGATTATGTGGAGATTGATGTGACGCCTCAGGAGCTGGAGGAAAAGCTTTTTTCCTGTGGTTTTGAGGTGGAGGAGCTGCACGAGGTGGGTGAGGCTGTCAGCAATGTGGTGGTGGGGCTGGTGGAGACCTGTGAGGCCATTCCCGACACGCATTTGCATGTGTGCAGGGTGAACGCCGGTGTTCACGGCGTTTTTCAGGTGTGTTGCGGCGCGGACAATGTGCAGGCGGGAGGGAAGTATCCTCTGGCGCTGGTGGGCGCTTCTGTGTATATGACAGCCAAAGACCACAAGACTGTGGAGGGCATCATGACGATCAAGAAGGGGAAGCTGCGCGGCTATGAGTCTGAGGGTATGCTTTGCTCCGGCGTTGAGTTGGGAGTGAGCGAGAACATGTTCCCAGGCGCGGGCTACAATGGCCTGCTGGTGCTGCCCGCAGACTGCGAGCCCGGCGTGGATGTGAAGCCGATTTTAGGGCTGGACGATTGGATTTTTGATATCTCCATTACGGCAAACCGGCCTGACTGCCAGAGCATCGTGGGCATCGCCCGCGAAGTGGCTGCGGTGCTGAACCGCGAGTTCAAGATGCCTGCTTTGGACTATGTAGAGACGGAGGTGCAGAAGCAGGGCTTTACAGTGGCAGTGGATGCCCCAGATTTGTGCCCTCGGTATATCGGTCACTATGTGTATGATGTGGAGATCGGGGAGTCGCCTGTGTGGATGAAGCGCAGACTGGCATTGATGGGTCAGGACGCCATCTCCAATATTGTCGATATCACCAACTATGTGCTGCTGGAAATGGGGCAGCCTATGCATGCCTTTGACTGTGATTACCTGGAGGGTAATGCGATCAATGTGCGCAGAGCGGGACAGGGCGAAAAGCTTACCACACTGGACGGCCAGGAATATGCGCTCGATTCCAGCAATCTGGTGATCTGTGACGGCGTAAAGCCGGTGGCCTTGGCAGGGGTTATGGGCGGCCTGAACTCCGAGATACGGGAGAGTACCACGGAAGTATTGTTTGAGTCGGCGAAGTTCGCTCGGGATAATATCCGCAAGACCTCCCGCGGGTTGGGAAAGCGCACGGACGCCAGCGCGAGATATGAGAAGGGAGTGGATGAGTTCTCGACGGTGCATGCGATGGAGCGCGCCCTTCATCTGGTACAGGAGTTAGGGTGCGGCAAGGTGTCCTGTACCCATGTGGATGTGAACACGGGCAACAGCATAGAGCCCAGAGAGATGCGTGTCAGCGTCAGAAAAGTGGAGGATGTGCTGGGCATCGACGTACCCGATCAGGAGATTCTGCGGATTATGAGGAATCTGGATTTTGCACCCGTCCTTGACGGGGATCAACTGACTCTGCAGGTGCCTGCCTACAGGGAAGATATGGACGACTATCCGGATGTCGCCGAGGAAGTGATCCGCATGTACGGTTACGACCATGTGGTTCCCGCTTTCATGCCCCAGGCCCAGGTGACTATGGGAGGCGTGCCTCAGAATATGAAGAAGGAACTGAAGCTCAAGAGAGCCCTGTGCGGTGTGGGGGCATATGAATGCATTCATTACAGCTTTTTCTCCCCCTCGGACCTGGATCTGCTGCGTCTGCCCCAGGATGCGCCGCAGCGTCAGGCCATCCGCCTGATCAACCCGATCAATGAGGAGTTGTCTCTTATGCGGACGACTTTGGTGCCCTCCATGCTCAATGCCATCTCCCGAAATCAGAAAAAGGGGAATCTGGAGGGCAGGCTCTATGAGAGTGCCAGGGTGTTCATCCCCAAGGCGCTGCCGCTGTCCGAGTATCCGGAAGAGCGGGAGACGCTGTGCATCGGTGTGTTTGGAGAAAAGGAGAGCTTTTTCACCCTCAAGGGCATGGCGGAGAAGGTGGCGGATACACTGTTTATCCAGTTTGCCTATGTGCCTGAGACGCAGCCCTATCTGCACCCCTATCAGGCTGCCGCTGTCTATTTTGAGGGTGTCAGAGTGGGTTATATGGGCAAGGTGGCCTACGAGGTGGCGGAGCAACTCGATCTGCGCGTGGACGCCTATGTGTTGGAGCTTGATCTGCGCAGTCTTGAGGAGGCTTACAACAGGCAGGCCAACTTCACTCCTCTGCCCAAATTCCCAGAGGAGAGCAGAGATCTGGCGCTGGTGATGGACAAGGCTGTGACCTGCGGCCAGGTGGAGGAGATCATCCGCAGATCCTGCAATTACATCAAGAGTCTCCGGCTCTTTGACGTATATGAGGGCGGACAGATCGCTGAGGGTAAGAAGAGTATGGCGTTTACCGTGGAGTTTACGCCGCGTGAGGAGGCGTTCGAGCCGGATTCGGTGGATCGCTTTGTGAAAAAAATATTGAAGAATCTGAAGAATGAACTGGATATTGAACTGAGAAGCTAATATTAGGGAATACGTGAAGTGACTCTGGGAGGGTCGCAGCGGAACTTATATTATAACAGCAAGGCCCGTACAGAGTCCAGAGAATTTGGGGACAGCGGAGCGGCCCCAAATTACTCTGCGTGAAGTGACTCTGGGAGGGTCGCAGCGGAACTTATAATAAGGAGAGTGGAGATTATGGCTAAAAAGAGCGCATGGGAGAACTATGATGAGAAACAGCTGAAGAAGCTGGAGAAGCTGTGCAAGGAATACAGAGAGTTCCTGGATCAGGGCAAGACGGAGCGGGAGTGTATTGACACAATTGTCAATATGATTGAAAAAGAGGGGTATCGAGAGCTGGAGGCTCTGGTTAAGGCTGGGGAGACCTTGAAAAAAGGCGACAAGGTGTACAGTGTGTGGATGAACAAGTCCATAGCCATATTCCGTATTGGCAGAAGACCTTTAGCGGAGGGCATGAACATTCTGGGCGCCCATATTGACAGCCCCAGACTGGATGTAAAGCAGAACCCGCTGTTTGAGGATATCGATCATGCCTTTGCCTATCTGGACACCCACTACTATGGCGGTGTGAAGAAATACCAGTGGGTGACGTTGCCTCTGGCGATTCATGGCGTGGTAGTCAAAAAGGACGGCTCCACGGTAGAGCTGAATGTTGGGGAAAATGAAGACGATCCGGTATTTTTTGTGTCTGATCTGTTGATTCACCTGGCCGGCGAACAGTTGGAGAAGAAGGCGGCCAAGGTAATCGAGGGCGAGGCGCTGGATCTGATTGTCGGCTCCAAACCCCTGATAATAGGCAAGGAGGAGAAGGAGACTGAGGAGGGCAAGGAGAAGGCAAAGAGCGTCCTCAAGTCCGGTGTGCTGGATATTCTGAAGAATACCTACGACATAGAGGAGGAGGACTTCGTCTCCGCGGAGCTGGAGATCGTGCCAGCAGGAAAGGCTCGTGAGGCCGGTTTTGACCGAAGCATGATTCTGGCCTATGGGCATGACGACAGAGTGTGTGCATTCACCTCCCTGAAAGCGATGTTGGATGTCAAGAATACAGACAGGACCCTGTGCTGTATATTGGTGGATAAGGAGGAGATAGGCTCAGTGGGCGCCACGGGTATGCAGTCCCGCTTCTTCGAGAATTCCCTGGCGGAACTGATGAATCTGACAGGGGAGTACAGCGAGCTGAACCTGCGCAGATGTCTGGCGGGTAGCGCCATGCTTTCCTCCGATGTGAGCGCGGCGTTTGACCCTGGCTTCAGGAGCAGCTTTGAGCTGAAGAATGCGGCTTTTCTGGGTTATGGTATGGTGTTCAACAAATTTACCGGCTCCAGAGGCAAATCGGGCTCCAATGACGCCAACGCCGAGTATATCGCACATCTGCGTCAGGTTATGGATGAGGGCAAGGTGCAGTGGCAGACTGCGGAACTTGGTAAAGTGGATGTGGGCGGAGGCGGCACCATCGCTTACATCCTGGCTCTGTATGGCATGAATGTCATTGACAGCGGCGTTCCCGTGCTCAATATGCACGCGCCCTGGGAGGCTGTGAGCAAGGCGGATGTCTATGAGGCGTACAGGGGATATAAGGTATTTGCGGAAAATGTGAGTATGTGACAGCGAGCTGTCATGGAGAATACAATGGAATTAAAAAAATCTGATTTCTATTTTGATCTGCCTCAGGAATTGATTGCCCAGGACCCTCTGGAGGACCGTTCATCCTCCAGGCTTCTGGTGCTGGACAGGAAAACGGGACAGGTCAGGCATGATGTGTTTTACCACATCACCGGCTATCTGCAGCCCGGAGACTGTCTGGTGCTGAACGATACCAAGGTGATTCCCGCCCGCCTGCTGGGAGAGAGGGCGGATACGGGGGGCCATGTGGAGGTGTTGCTTCTCAGACGGCGGGAGAAGGACGTGTGGGAGACGCTGGTAAAGCCGGGCAAAAAGTGCAGGCCTGGCACTTGGCTGGTGTTTGGAGACGGGCTTTTGAAGGCGCAGGTGTTGGAGACCGTCGAGGAGGGCAATCGCCTGATTCGATTTGTCTACGAGGGCATATGGGAAGAGGTGCTGGATAAGCTGGGAGAGATGCCTCTTCCCCCCTATATCACACATCGTCTGCAGGATAAAAATCGCTATCAGACCGTCTATGCCAGATACGAGGGCTCGGCGGCCGCTCCCACGGCAGGATTACATTTTACCAGAGAGCTTCTGACGCAGATCGAGAAGATGGGAGTGGAAGTCGTCTATGTGACGCTGCATGTGGGCCTGGGGACATTCCGTCCAGTCAAGGAGGAGAATGTGCTCGAGCACCATATGCACTCGGAATATTATCAGGTCACAGAGGAGGCTGCTAAGCGGATTAACGCGGTCAAAGCAGCCGGCGGCAGGGTGATCTGTGTGGGCACCACGAGTTGTCGCACGCTGGAGAGCGCTGCGGACGGGGATGGCCGGGTACAGCCGGGGTGCGGCGACACAGAGATATTCATCTATCCCGGCTATCATTTCAAGGTCCTGGACGGCCTGATCACCAATTTCCATCTGCCGGAGTCCACGCTGGTGATGCTGGTCAGCGCTCTGGCAGGGCGGGAACAGGTGTTGGCGGCCTATGAGGAGGCCATTTTGAAGAGATATCGCTTTTTCAGCTTTGGGGATGCGATGTACATTGGGTGAGTAATATTTGGAGGAAGTCCGCGAGAACACAGAACACAGTGCGACCGTGGACTTTTGACGTTTATTTCAAGCTGAAAGAATAAAATTGGGCAGCGCGCCGACTTTGTTCCGAATGTTGTTGATTTCGTTCTGATATAGTGGTACACTATGTCTATAAAGCTTGGAGGTGCTAAAATGAGTGATACCATAACGGTAAAGGAAGCAGCAAAGCTTTGGGGAATCACGGAGCGTCGGGTAACTGTCCTGTGCAAAGAAGGACGGATAGAGGGAGCCTATAAAAAGAGCCGCAATTGGGCAATTCCTATCGATGCCGTAAAGCCTGCGGACAGCCGGATTAAAACCGGTGCATATAGAAAAATCAGAACATCGCCTGACCTACCGCTGCCAGTTGGAATTTCCGATTATCGTCTGGCTTCGTCCGAGTACTACTATGTCGATAAAACTATGATGATCAAGGATTTTCTGGACGAGAGGCCACTGGTGTCTCTGTTTACCCGTCCGCGTCGTTTTGGTAAGACCTTAAATATGGATATGATACGCACCTTCTTTGAAAAGACAGACGAAGATACCTCTGTTTATTTCAGAGATAAAAAAATATGGTCCTGCGGTAAAAAATATCGTGATTATCAGGGAAAATACCCGGTGATTTTCATCACCTTTAAAGATGTAAAACGGGACACTTGGGAAGAGACCTATGATCAAATCTCAAAGATTCTGAGACAGGAGTTTGATCGACACAGCGGGCTCTTGGAAAGCGAACAGTGCAGCAAATACGAGAAATTATATTTTAAAAATGTTCTGGAAGAGAAGGCGGACAGCACGGACATGATAATGTCTCTGCAAAGGCTCTCACAAATGCTGGACGAGCATTACGGTATTCCACCAGTCATTATTATTGACGAGTATGACACACCGATCCAGCAGGGATATATGAGGGGATTTTATGATAAAGTGATTCTCTTTATGCGCAACCTCTTTTCGGGTGGCCTGAAGGATAATCGGCACATTTCCTTTGGCTTTTTAACGGGTATTCTCCGTGTGGCCAAAGAGAGTATTTTCAGTGGCCTAAACAATTTAAAGGTGAATTCTATTTTAGACAACCGATATAGTGAATATTTTGGCTTTACCCCAGAAGAGGTAAAAGCGATTGCCCGCTATTACTGTGCGGAGGAGAAATACGAGGAGATCTGCGCCTGGTACGACGGGTATCGGTTTGGAGATTCGGAAATATTTAACCCATGGTCTGTAATCAACTATTTTAGTAGTAGCTGCCAGCCACAGGCCTTTTGGCAGTCAACCGGCAGCAATGAGATAATCGGTGAAGTTTTGGCACATGCAGGAGCAGATATTTATGAACGCCTTAATACTTTATTGCAGGGGGAAGCTTTCCTGACGTATATTGATACCGGAGTCATTTATCCTCAGATTCGAAATAATCCTTCCTCCGTGTACAGTTTTCTTCTGGTTGCAGGCTATCTAAAAGCCGTAAGGATAGATCCCGCTTTCAGCGGTGATTATATGTGTGAAGTGGCGTTGCCCAATCGGGAGATCGCGTTTGTCTATAACAAAGAGATTCTGCAAAAATTAACCGATATCATTCCCCAGGCTACCGCTATCTCGATTCAAGAAGCATTGTATTCCAATGATGCACCGAGACTGCAAAAGGAGATACACAGGCTTCTTCTCCAATCGGCAAGCTGCTATGATACTGCCGGGGAAAACTTTTACCATGGTTTTGTTCTGGGGCTTTGCGCTATGATGGACAACCGCTACTATATCAGCTCGAATGGGGAATCAGGTGAGGGACGATACGATATTCAGTTATTGCCTAAGATGGAGAATATGCCGGGAATTCTGATTGAACTGAAGGCGGCCAGGAATTTCTCTGACGATAAGCTAAAGCAGCTATCAGAGGCGGCCTTGGCGCAAATAGAAGATCGTAGGTACGATACCGATATGATTTCTAAGGGTGTTAAAACGATTTTCAAGTATGGCGTAGCTTTCAGCGGGAAGCAGGTGGAGATTACGGCTGATTCTATATGAGGGTTGTAGCTCTGTTCCCGTCGAACTGGGAAATTACGCTGTTTTCGAATCAATTTCGCTGTTGAAATCACTTGAAAATAGAGGGCTACAGAATAGGCCAA
>JAMPGX010000002.1:262223-306959 GCA_023663725.1 bacterium
AAAAACGGGGTGTGGAGATATTTAGGAGGATAGAAGTATTCATGCGTTTGTCGTGTTCCGCTTCATGCCGATATTGACGCAGGAGGAGATTGGTGATACAATCGAATACAGTGTTCACGGGGATGCTCCGCCGCCTGCTGTGGGGCGTTTCAGTCGTTTTTCAAATGAGGGAAGCATAAAATGTCAGTGATACAGGAAGATCAGATAATAACGAATCAAACAGTTGGCCGGAAGAGTCTGCGGGACAGACAGAGAATTGTGGTGAAGATTGGCTCCTCCTCCCTACAGCACGAACAGACGGGGGAGTTGGATTATGTACGGCTGGAAAAACTGGTGAGAGAGCTGTGTGATATCCGCAATCAGGGCAAGGATGTGATTCTGGTGACTTCAGGCGCCATCTCTGCAGGTAAAAAGGCGGTGGGTATCAAAAATATCACCGGAGAAAACGAGATGCAGCAGATGGCGGTCAAACAAGCCTGCGCTGCCGTGGGGCAGGCCCGACTGATGATGATCTATCAAAAGCTTTTTGCAGAGTACAATCAAGTCGCCGCTCAGATTCTAATGACCAAGAACACAATCGTGGACGACTTAAACCGCTTTAACGCTCATAATACCTTCTCTCAGCTACTGCAGATGGGGGTCATCCCCATTGTCAACGAGAATGACACCGTGGCCACCTATGAGATCGAGATCGGCGACAATGACACCCTCTCGGCCATTGTAGCAACCCTGGTGGACGCTGATCTGTTGATCCTGCTCTCTGATATAGACGGACTGTACACGGACGATCCCCGGCGTAATCCCCAGGCGGCATTCATTTCTCAGGTGGAGGAGTTGACGGAGGAGCTGTTGGCCATGGGGAAAGGCAGCACTGGCAGCAATGTGGGTACCGGTGGTATGAACACCAAGCTACAGGCTGCTCGTATTGCTACCAGCTCCGGTGTAGATATGGTGATTGCCAACAGCCAGGATATCGGAGTACTACACCGGATATTAGACGGCAGAGAGGTGGGTACCCTGTTTGTGGCTCATGCAGATGAACATTTTGACCTGCCGGAATTCGTGAGTCATCTACACAGGCAATAGCGGACCTGACGGTATATCTGAGCATAAGGAGATTTACATGGACGAGAGAACTATGGAGCAGAAGATCGCCAGGATCAATGAACTCTATCATAAATCCCAGGCGGAGGGACTGACAGCGGAAGAAAAGGCTGAGCAAGCCAATCTCAGACAGGAATATGTGGCCAGTGTGCGGGCCAATCTTCGGGGGCAGCTGGACAGTATCACCATACAGAGGGAGGACGGTACCCTGGAGAATCTGGGAGAGAAATATGGGCGAAAATAAGACGGAGGAGAAAAGGCGTATTCGTCGGGAAATGCTGAGTCGCAGGGATGCTCTCACCGCCCAGCAGCTCAGTCGGGCCACCTGCCTGATCACAGAGCGGCTGTTGGGACATCAGTGGTTTTACCAGGCTCAGAGCCTACTGTGCTATGTCAGCTATGGCAGCGAGCTTAACACATGGGAGCTGATACAGGAGGCGCTTCGACTGGGCAAGCAGGTATATGTGCCCAGGGTGGAAGTCCGTCCCTATATGAACTTTCATAGGATCTATTCGATGCAGGAGCTGCGGCCTGGATTTCATGGCATTATGGAACCTCCTGAGACGGCCTGTATTTATAGAGGGGAACGGGATGAACGCACGCTGATGCTGATGCCAGGGGTGGCTTTTGATTCATATGGCGTCCGTCTGGGCTATGGCGGCGGTTATTATGACCGATATCTGGCCGCGCATCCACAGTTCCAGTCCCGAGGCGATAGCCGAAGCTTAGGGTGCGATGCATATACCATTGCCATAGGCCACTGTTGCCAGCTGACGGATGAGGCGTTGCCTGTGGAGGATACAGACTATAAACCCTGTCAGGTAATACTGGTATAAATGGCCTGATGAAGGCATGCCCTGAAGGTGGCATACCGATCAGCGCGATTATCTCACAGAAAAAAGAGGTGCAGGATGGAATTAATGGAGATGGGTAAGAGGGCGGTTGAAGCGAAGTATCAGCTTCAGCAGCTACATAGGGATGAGAAGGATCAGGCCTTGGAACATGCGGCACAGGCGTTAAAAGAGCACGCGGATGAGCTTCTCGAGGCCAATGCGAGGGATGTGCAGAGGGGCAGGGACAATGGAATGCATCAGGGCTTGCTTGACCGTCTGCGGCTGGATCAGGGAAGAATAGAGGCCATGGCTGAGGGACTCAGACAGGTGGCTGCTCTGCCGGACCCGGTAGGAGAATGCCTGGAGAGCTTTGAACGTCCTAATGGTCTGCATATCGAGAAACGCCGCGTCCCTCTGGGCGTCATCGGCATTATCTACGAGTCCAGGCCCAATGTGACGGCGGATGCTTTCGCTCTGTGCTTCAAGGCGGGCAACGCCGTGATTCTGAAGGGGGGAAGTGACGCCCTCGTCTCCAATATCGCGATCACCAAAGTACTGCAGAACGCGCTGGCAGACTGCGGGATATCTGCTTATGCCCTCCAGCTGATCACAGACACAGACAGGGCTGTCACCGCCTCCTTTATGCGCATGAAGGAATATGTGGATGTGTTGATTCCCAGAGGAGGGGCAGGTCTGATCCGCACGGTGGTGGAAAACAGCACCATTCCCGTGATAGAGACCGGTACAGGCAATTGCCATATCTATGTGGATCAGGATGCTGATCTGGATATGGCGATTCCTATCATCATCAACGCTAAGACCCAGAGGATCGGTGTCTGCAATGCCTGCGAGTCTCTGGTGATACATGAGGGGGTGCGTGAGGCGCTTCTTCCACGGCTGAGGGAAGCGCTTTTGGAGAAAAAGGTAGAGATTCGGGGGGATGAGAGGATATGTGCCATCATTTCCGAAGCCATTCCCGCTACGGAGGAGGACTATGGGAAGGAGTATCTTGACTATATCCTATCCATGAAGGTAGTGGACTCTCTGGAGGACGCGGTGTGCCATATCAATCGTTACAGCACGCATCACTCTGAGAGTATTATCACTGGGAATGCGGAAGCCGCAAAATATTTTCTGGACAGAGTAGATGCCGCCTGTGTCTATGTGAATGCCTCCACCCGCTTCACGGATGGTTTCGAGTTTGGTTATGGCGCGGAGATTGGCATCAGCACTCAGAAGCTTCATGCCAGAGGGCCTATGGGACTTAAGGAGCTGACCAGCTATAAATATCAAATTACTGGTAATGGTCAGATCAGAAAATAAATTTCGCACGAATTTTTCTTTATCGTGCAGATATTTGTCTGGCAAATGACAGTCCTGTTGTGGTATGATCAATACATAAACAACACAACAAGAGAACCTCTACGGTGCGGAGCCGTGGAAAGATGAAAGGAGAGAGTTATGCCTATTAATTTAAGTGTACTGATTCCCATCATTGTAATTGCATTGCTGATCGTGATTGTCTTTCTGACAGGCTATGTCAAAGCCTCACCGGACACGGCGCTGATTATTTCCGGTATGCGCAGGAAGCCCAAGGTGCTGATCGGTAAGGCAGGTGTGAAGATTCCCTTTCTGGAGAGAAAGGATGAGCTGAACCTGCAGCTGATTCCCATTGATGTAAAGACGTCCACGGCAGTTCCCACAGCGGACTATATCAATATTCGGGTAGACGCCACAGTCAATGTGAAGATCAGCGACAATGAAGACCGTCTGAAGCTGGCCGCCCAGAACTTCCTGAACAAGAAACCGGACTATATCGGCGGTGTGGCGAGAGAGGTGCTGGAGGGCAATGTCCGTGAGATCGTCGGCAAGATGGCTCTGGAGGAGATGGTCAGCGACCGCCAGAAATTCGCGGTGCTGGTCAAGGAGAACGCCGAACCCGACCTGGCTGCCATGGGTCTGGACATCATCAGCTTCAATGTACAGAACTTTGTGGACAACAACAGCGTGATCGAGAATCTGGGTGTGGATAATATAGTCAAGATACAGAAGAATGCCGCCATCTCCAGAGCAGAGAGCGAGAAGGAGATCGCCAAAGCCCAGGCCAACGCCAAGAGAGAGGCCAATGAAGCGGAGGTCAACGCGGAATCGGAGATCGCCATCAAGCAGAATGAGCTGGCGATCAAGAAGGCCGAGCTGAAAAAGGAATCCGACGTCAAGAAGGCGGAGGCGGACGCCGCCTACAAGATTCAGGAGGAGGAACAGCGTAAGACGGTGGAGATCACCACAGCCAACGCCAATATCGCCAAGCAGGAGAAGGAGATTCTGCTGAAGCAGAAGGAGGTGGAAGTGACTGAGCAGACATTGGAGGCTCAGGTTAAGAAAAAGGCGGAGGCGGATAAGTTCGCCAAACAGCAACAGGCAGATGCTCAGCTCTATGAACGGCAGAGAGAGGCCGAGGCTCGCAAGTTCGAAACGGAGAAGGAGGCCGAGGCTATGAAGGCTCAGGCCGAAGCCCAGAAATATAAGATGGAGCAGGAGGCCGAGGGTATCCGCACCAAGGGTCTGGCTGAAGCGGAAGCCATTCGCGCGAAATCTGTGGCGGAGGCCGAGGGTATCGAGAAGAAGGCGGAGGCCATGGCCAAGATGGGTGAGGCAGCTGTGTTAGAGATGTACTTCAAGGCTCTGCCAGAAGTTGTGAGGAATGCCGCCGCTCCGTTGGAGAAGGTCGAGAAGATTACAATGTACGGCGACGGCAACAACGCCAAGCTGACCAGAGATATCATCAATACCGTAAACCAGATTACAGATGGTCTGAAGGACTCCACAGGTGTGGATCTGACAGCTGTACTGTCAGGCTTCCTGGCGGGCAAGGTGGCCAGCGATAAGAATCCTGTACAGGTAAACCTGGTGACAGGGGAAGATAAGAAATAGGAGTTCTGAGTTTAGAACAGGGCGCTGGCCTGACAGGGGCGGCGCCCTTGTGCAATAACGGACGAGATTACCTTTGGGCCGGAGAAGATTATCGTTGTCAACGGGGTACAGTACGAAGTCTATGGAGAATCGTTAGCGGGGCAGTTTAAAGAATTGATGAAAGCAAGGAGGTATTGCCATGAAAAGTGTAACAGACCGTTTTTTGCAATATGTGCAGATCGATACCTGTTCAGACGAGGAGAGCGGCACTCATCCCAGCACGGTGAAACAGCATGATCTGGCTGAACTGCTGGCCCGTGAGCTGGAGGAGATGGGAGCGACGGAGATCACCTATGACAGAGAGCATTGTTATGTGTATGCCACCGTCCCTGCCAGCGCAGGGTATGAGAACCGTCCCGTGTTGGGCTTTATCGCCCATATGGACACCTCTCCGGCTATGAGTGGCACGGGTGTAAAGCCTCGCATTGTCAGGGATTATGATGGGCGGGACATCGTGTTAAACAGCGAGCTGGGAATTGTGCTGCGGACGGTGGATTTCCCAGAGATATGCGACTATCAGGGGCAGGACCTCATTGTGACGGACGGCACCACCCTGCTGGGGGCGGATGACAAGGCTGGCGTGGCGGAGATCATGGTCATGGCGGAATATTTTCTGACCCATCCTGACGAGCCCCACGGCAAGATACGCATCGGTTTTACACCCGACGAGGAGATCGGGGAGGGGCCGGAATTCTTTGATGTGGCGTTGTTTGGAGCGCAGGTCGCTTACACGGTGGACGGAGGGCCGCTGGGAGAACTGGAGTATGAGAACTTCAATGCCGCCGGAGCAAAGCTGTTTGTGCATGGCTGCAGTGTGCATCCCGGAACAGCCAAGGGCAAAATGAAGAACGCGATCCTGATCGCTCAGGAATTCCAGAGTATGCTGCCTGTCTTTGACAACCCCATGTATACGGAGCGGTATGAGGGCTTTTATCATCTGGACAGTATTCAGGGCAATGTGGAGACGGTGCGTGCTGACTATATCATACGCGATCACGACAGGACACGGTTTGAGGAAAAGAAAAACTATTTCCTGGCCGCCGTGCAGCTTCTCAACAGAAAGTACGGCGAGGGTACGGTCACAGTGGACATGAAGGACTCCTATTACAATATGCGGGAGATCATGGAAGAGCATATGGACCTGATCGACAGGGCGGTGGAAGCCATGGAGGAGCAGGGGATTACACCGATCATTACGCCGATACGGGGCGGTACAGACGGAGCCAGACTGTCATTCATGGGATTGCCCTGTCCCAATATCTGTACTGGCGGTGAGAATTGCCATGGCAAATATGAGTATATCAGCATACAGTCCATGGAGCAGGTAGCAAAACTGCTGACAGGACTGGTTAAGAAGTTTATATAGGCTTCAAAATATAGTGACTGTATTGGTCAATAAGAATGACTAAAATAGTCAATAAGGGATGTGCCAGAAAAAGGGGCTGCATATAGTTATTCTGTGTTCTTCTTTCGTATGAAGTGAAGAAAATAAAACAAACGAGTACCCCTGACAGGTAAGAGAGAAAGGCAAGGGAAAATGTGCAAGGAAGCTTCGCAGCATAGGGAAATTGATTTAGATCAGATAGATATTCATGCAGAGCCGCCGACAGAGGAACCGGCAAGGCAGTACTACTTTATGGCAAGGTGTCGGGAGTGGGTGCGGGAGTTTAAGCAAAAAAACGGACGCGGCCCGACTTGCTGCGTAACTACTTTCGGGTGTCAGATGAACGCCAGAGACTCGGAGAAGCTGGCGGGTATCCTGTGTCTGGTGGGGTATGAGATCGTGGAGGACGAGCGGGCGGATCTCGTCATTTTTAACACCTGTACGGTTCGGGACAATGCCAACCAGCGGGTCTATGGTCGTCTGGGAGAGCTGAAAAATTATAAGAAGCACAATCCGGCCATGAAGATCGCACTCTGCGGCTGTATGATGCAGGAGCCGGCAGTGATCGAGAAGCTGCGGACCAGCTATCGCTTTGTGGATCTGGTCTTTGGAACGCACAATATTTTCAAGTTTGCGGAGCTGCTCTACAGGGTGTTCGAGGAGTCAGGTATGGTCGTTGATATATGGGAGGATACGGATAAGATCGTGGAGAATCTCCCAGTGGAGCGGAAATACCCTTTCAAGTCCGGCGTCAACATTATGTTTGGCTGCAACAATTTCTGTAGCTATTGCATTGTCCCCTATGTGCGGGGAAGGGAGCGCAGTCGGGAGCCGGAGGATATTCTGCGGGAGATAAGGAGGCTGGTCGCCGAGGGCGTAGTGGAGGTCATGTTGCTGGGGCAGAATGTAAACTCCTATGGAAAGAATCTCAAAAATCCCATGACCTTCGCGCAGCTTTTGCGGGAGGTCGAGCAGATAGAAGGTCTGGAGCGAATTCGCTTTATGACCTCCCATCCCAAGGATTTGTCGGAGGAACTGATACAGGTGATGAAGGAATCGAAAAAGATTTGTCGCCATCTGCATCTGCCGCTTCAATCCGGCTCCACTCGAATCCTGCAGCAGATGAACCGCCGGTATACCAAGGAGCAATATCTTGCCCTGGCACAGAGGCTTCGCAGAGAGATACCGGATATCGCCATCACCACAGATATCATCGTCGGATTTCCGGGGGAGACAGCGGAGGATGTGGAGGAGACGATAGATGTGATCCGCAGGGTAAAATATGACAATGCCTTTACCTTCATCTACTCCAAGCGCACCGGAACTCCCGCTGCGGCCATGGAAAATCAGGTGCCGCCGGAACAGGTCAGGGAGGGATTTGACCGTGTGCTCAGGGTGGTGCAGGATACCGCCAGAGAGCAGGTCGCCAGATACCAGGGGCAGATAGCGGAGGTGCTGGTGGAGGAGGTCAATGATCATGATGAAAGCCTGCTGACAGGTCGTATGTCCAACAACACACTGGTGCATTTCCCAGGTACACCAGAGCTGATCGGCCAGCTTGTGAAGGTTTCATTGGATGAATGTCAGGGATTTTATTATCTGGGACATGTTCTGGAATATAGTTATTTTGAGGGAGGAATACAGGAATAAATGGACAAGTTAAAACCAAAGCTTTTTTCCGTAATGAAGACTTACACCAGAGAGCAGTTTATCAAGGATGTGGTGGCCGGTATCATCGTGGCCATCATCGCGCTGCCCCTGTCGATTGCCCTGGCGCTGGCCTCCGGTGTCACGCCGGAAAAGGGTATCTATACCGCTATAACGGCGGGATTCGTGATCTCCTTTTTGGGTGGCAGTCGGGTGCAGATCGCGGGACCGACGGCGGCCTTTGCCACGATTGTGGCGGGTATTGTGGCGAAGAACGGCATGGACGGGCTGATCATGGCCACAGTTATGGCGGGAATCATCCTGATCCTGATGGGGGTGCTGCGGCTGGGCAACCTGATCAAGTTCATCCCCTACACCATCACCACCGGCTTTACGGCGGGTATCGCCGTGACGATCTTCGTGGGACAGATCAAAGACTTTCTGGGACTTATCGTGGTCTCGGAGGAGCCCCTGATCGAGACCATGGAAAAGCTGGAGGCTGTGTTTCGCTTTATCGGCACGATCAACTGGGAGGCAGTTATTGTGGGCGTGGTGTGTATGGCGATACTCATCGGTTGGCCCTATCTGCCGGGAATCTGCAAGAGGATTCCGCCCTCTCTGATCGCGGTACTGGTAAGCATCGCGATGGTAAAGGGTATCGGCATGAAAGTCTTCACGATCGGAGATCTGTATGAGATTTCCAACAAGCTGCCCACAGTCTCCCTGCCGGCCTTTGATTTTAAGACTGTGCAAAACGTGCTGCCGGACGCCTTTACCATCGCGATTCTGGCGGCGATAGAATCCCTGCTGTCCTGTGTGGTATCAGACAGTATGATTGGCAGCAAGCACCGCTCCAACATGGAGCTGATTGCCCAGGGAGCGGGCAATATCACCTCCGCCCTCTTTGGAGGTATACCGGCTACCGGAGCCATCGCCCGCACTGCCGCCAATGTGAAAAACGGTGGACGTACTCCCGTCGCTGGCATGGTGCACGCGGTGACGCTGCTGCTGATCCTGGTGGTGCTGATGCCCTATGCGGCGCTGATTCCCATGCCTGCCATCGCCGCCATCCTGTTTATGGTGGCCTACAATATGTCCGAGTGGCGCAAATTCCTCCATCTGTGCAAGACCGCTCCCAAGAGTGATATCATCGTGCTGGTGCTGACCTTTGTGCTGACCGTGGTGTTCGATCTGGTAGTGGCTATCGGAGTCGGGATCGTGCTGGCCGCGATCCTGTTTATGAAGCGGATGAGCGAGGTGACGGAGGTAGAGGGATGGACTTACATAGACGAGGATGTGGAGCACGATAAAGACAGCATCGAGCTGCGTCATGTTCCCGATCACACCCTGGTATATGAGATGAGCGGACCGTTGTTCTTTGGCGCGGCGGATAAAATCCTTGCTATCCATACGGACAATACCATCGCCGCTCTGATCCTGCGGATGCGAAGCGTCAGCGCCATAGACGCCACCGCCATGCACAATCTGGAGACTTTGGCGAACACATGTGAAAAGATGGGGATTCAACTGATTCTGTCTCATGTGAACGAACAGCCCATGCGGGTTATGCAAAAGGCCCATTTTGTAGAGAAGGTGGGAGAGAAATATTTCTGTAGACACATCGACGATGCGCTGGCTCTGGCGGAGACGCTGACAGGCGAAAAACAATAAAAAGCTATTGTGATCAAGGAGGAGAAAGAGATGTTTCTGATTAAGAATGGGATGATTCATGACGGTATCCATGAGGAGGCATATCAGGCCGATATTCTGGTGGAGGAAGGCAGGATTAAGGCGATTGGAAAAGACCTGGACGCTCCAGAAGGGACCCATACAGTGGAGGCAGAGGGATTGTCCGTGTATCCCGGATTTGTGGAGGCTCATGGACATATCGGTCTGGACGGATATGGCATCGGGTACGAGGGAATGGACTATAATGAGCTGAATGATATTATCAGTCCTCAGATGAGAGGCATTGACGGGGTCAAGGCCATGGACCCTGCACTCCCTAAAGCGGCCGCCGCCGGAGTTACCTGCGTCTGCGTGGGACCGGGGAGCGCCAATGTGCTGGGAGGCACCTTTACCACGATCAAGACCGTCGGAAAACGGGTGGATGATATGGTGGTGCGGGATGGCGTAGCCATGAAATGTGCCTTCGGGGAGAATCCCAAGAGGGTGTATCGGGATAAGAAGGACTCCAGCCGCATGACGACAGCGGCTCTGATGCGGGAGACTCTGTTCAAGGCCAGGGAGTATATGGAGAAGAAGGAGGCAGCCGGTGAGGATATCTCCAAGAGACCTGCTTTTGACATCAAGCTGGAGGCGCTTCTGCCAGTGCTGAGAAAGGAGATTCCACTCAAGGCCCACGCCCATGCCACAGAGGATATTTTTACCGCTCTGCGCATCGCAAAAGAATTTGACGTGAGGATCACTTTGGAGCATGTGACCGAGGGACATCTGATTGTAGAGGAGCTGGCGAAGGAAAATGTACCTTTGGCGGTAGGCCCCACCCTTACCAGCGCATCCAAGTTCGAACTGCGCAACAAGAGCTGGACTACGCCGGGCGTGTTGGCGGCGGCTGGCTGTCAGGTGTCCATTATCACAGACTCGCCGGTGATTCCCCAGGAGTATCTGCCGCTATGCGCCGGGTTAGCGGTTCAGGCGGGCATGAATCCCTTTGCAGCGTTGCAGGCAATCACGATCAATCCGGCGAAGCATGCGGGAATCGCAGATCGGGTAGGCTCTCTGGAGGTGGGGAAGGACGCGGATATCGTGATCACCGACGGATGCCCCTTCGAGGTCAGCACAGAAGTAAAATATGTGTTTATCGACGGAAAAGCAGTAGAGAGAGGAATTCATGAGTACTGAGGAACAGATATATCGGAAATTTGCCAGGGGGCTGGAGGAGTGGAGCAGGACAGACAAGGCGCCGGAGGCGGGGAATCAGGATATCCGATATTATCTGGAGCTGCAGCGGGAGCGTCTGCGAAGCCGGAACCTGAAGATGGAGTATCAGCTTAGCCTGCGGGGAGAGCATCTGGATCATATACACAGCGCTACATACCGGGATCAGGTCTATACCAATGTTATGACCAGCTCCAGTTACCTGCAGAAAACTACTTTTACCCGAGACGGAAAAGTACTGTATGAGAAAGAAGAACCGCAGAGACTTTTTCAGACGATAACGGATATGGAACAGCAGAGACTGGAGGAGACCTACTGTTGTCCCAACTGCGGCGCAGCAAGCCCTATCGGGGCGCTCTTAGAGGGGTGTCCCTATTGTCATACCCGATTTTTGATGTCAGATCTGTTTCCCAAGGTGACAAGCTTCTGCTTCGTACATGATTTTTCTATGAACAATAAGGAGTTTAAGGCGAAGACCTTAAAATGGGTGCTGGGAGGAATCCTTTTTGTCTTTTTGCTGTCGCTTCCTATATCAGTTTTGAATATGGGGCTTGCGGCGTTGCCACTGTGTCTGGTGATCAGCATTCCCGTGGGCGCGTTTTTTGGATATCTTTGGATGTGCTTTTCCATGATGTTCCACCTGGTGGGAGCCGCGGCGAAGGAGGCCGTCAGACTGCCCAATGTGGCGGGGACCAAAGAGAAGATTGAGAGGCTGGTAAAATCCTTTGACCCGTCTTTTACCTTTGAATATTTCAGCGGACGGATTGTCAATCTGTTGAAGATTATGATCTATGCCGAGGATGCATCCAATGTGCCAGTCTATGACGGACAGGGGGAGCTCCCCGACTTTTCTGATATCGTAGAATCTGTTTACGGGGGCAGCATGGGACTGAACCGAGGATGGGTGCGAGACGGGTACTGCTATCTCGATCTGGATGTATATATGTCCGACATATATGACAGAAAGAGGATTGAGCGCAAAAACGATATGTTCCGCATCCTGGTATGCAAAAGTATCAGGAAGCAGGCCGATTTGGGCTTTTCTATCAAGAAAGTGCAGTGCGCGGGCTGCGGCGGAAGCTTCGACGCCACGAGACAACGCATCTGTCCTTACTGTGGAAACGCCTATCATCTGAGTGAGGACGACTGGGTGGTGCTGTCAGTGAAGAAAACCTTATTTTAAATAGAGTAAATAGATAATGCTTAAAAATTGGGATCGGTATCAAGCCATTTGCCAGGACAGAATTGTCCTGGCGGATGGCTTATTATAGTGCGGAAAAATGGGAAAAATAGTAGTGAATCAAATTTTGCAGATATTATCGGTGTCACGATAGGCACTTGCAAAACCCTTTATTGCCAGTACCGAATTGTGTATATTGTATATTCCATAAGCAATGCCCTTTCGAACCGTCGGTACTTAGCGAGGTCTGCCGAATTCATTCGGCACGAGCTTAGTACCGCTACGGTGAGAACGGAGCGAGAGCGTGCTTGCGTTGGAATGTACAATGTGCACAATGACACTCGCATAGTAATTGTTTTTTGCAAACGCATAACTGTCACGAAAAAGAAAGGAGAGTAATGGAACATGGCTTATGAGCGAAAAATCACAGAGGAGGCAAAACAAAAATTCCTGGAAAGTCTGTGGGAGGATGAGAAGAGTAAGGCGACGATCGACAAATACAGGAGGGACCTGGGGAAGCTGGAGGACTATCTGCAGGGCGCAGAGCTGGACAAGGAACGGCTCATTGCCTATAAGCAATATCTGCTGGACAGCGGATTGTACAAGACCGCCAGCATCAACAGCTTTCTGACGGTGGCCAATCATTTTTGTCAGGTTATGGGATGGTGTGACCTGCGGGTAAAGACCCTGAAGCAGCAGAGGGAAATCTTTCGTCCGGAGGAACAGCATTTGAGCCGGCAAGACTATAAAATACTGGTTCAGACTGCGGAGCGGAGCGGGAATCACAGACTGTCCCTGATCATTCAAACTATCGGTGGAACCGGAATCCGCATCAGCGAATTGCAGTATATCAATGTGGCGGCGGTAAAGAGCGGCAGGGCCTATATACGGTGTAAGGGGAAGAGCAGAAGTATCCTGTTGCCCCACAGCTTGCTACAGCTGCTCAGAGTATATGTACGGAAGAACAGGATCACAGAGGGTCCTATATTTTGCAGTAAAAATGGGAATCCGCTGGATCGGAGCAATATCTGGCAGGAGATGAAACTTCTGTGCGCCAAGACACAGATCGATGCGCGCAAGGTATTTCCCCATAATTTCCGGCATCTGTTTGCGGTATGCTTTTATCAGCTGGAGAAGGATATTGTGAAGTTGGCGGATATTCTGGGACACAGCAGTGTAGACACCACCCGCATATATATGAGAACACCGGCGAGAGAACATCAAAGGCTTCTGAATCAGATGCGGATGATTGTATGTACCACATAATATGAATTATGTGGTAAACATCTTACATAACACTCATTAAAATATCACATTTTATAGTTTCTTGCAAGAGTTTTTTGCCGATCTGCTTACCCCGTCGACGAATATGGGAGCGCAAGTGTCTTCGGACATGGAAAAACGACATGGCGCGACGATTCGACACATCACTTTATTCCCTCAATATAATAAATACATCCGCGAACTGCTCTGCACTCTGTCAGATACCACATAATTCATATTATGTGGTGCGGGAGGAAGGCAATGTGGTATGTTTTGCAGGTAAAAACGGGAAGTGAAGCCCATATGAAGGATATTTTGGAGCGATTCCTTCCTGATGGGCTGGTTTCCGATGTCTTTTATCCGCTATATGAGGACAGCTATAAGCAGGGCGGAGTGCGAAGCGTTGTGACAAGGCTTCTTTTCCCAGGATATCTGTTTCTGGATACGCAGCGAATCGACGAGGTGGAAAAGTATCTGGAGAGGATAACGGAGCAGCACAGTCTGTTGCCATCCTCAGGGAAGTTATCCTCAGGGAGTGCATCCCTAGGGAATGGCTTCCCTGGCAAGGTCTGCACTGCCGTCAGCAGCAAGGAGCAGGAATTCCTGACATCGCACACGGATCACCGGCATGTGATGACCATGAGTCTTGGGTATATGACCGGCCGAGAGGTGGTGATAACCGAGGGGGCCTTTGCCGGCTATTGCGGGGAACTGGAATACGTAGATCGCCATAACCGGTACGGGGTGATGAGAGTCAGGCTGGGAGAGCGGGATGTGAATATCCGTTTTGGTCTGGAGATTGTCCGAAAAGAGCGCGCAATGTGAGGCGCTGCGGAAGGTGACAGACCGGAGAAGGGAGTGAGTTGTTAAGATGTCTGATATACCAAGCGACAGGAAGCCTCAAGTGCAGATAATAGTCGCCACCCATAAGCAATACCGGATGCCGGAGGACGAAATGTATCTCCCGCTCCAGGTGGGAGCAGAGGGGAAAGCGGACTTGGGCTATGCCAGGGATAACATCGGAGAAAATATTTCCGAACTCAATTATTCGTTCTGTGAGCTGACAGGGCTCTACTGGGCGTGGAAGAATCTTGACGCCGATTATATCGGTCTGGCGCACTACCGCAGGCATTTTGGAGTCAGGAGGAGGGAGCCGTTCTCTGGGATTCTGACCTATTGTCAGCTATTGCCGATGCTGGGGAGGTATTCCGTGTTTGTCCCCCGCAGAAGACGTTACTACATTGAGAATCTCTATACCCACTATCAGCACACACATTATGGGGAGCATCTCGATAGAGCCAGAGAGATCCTTGCTTCAAGACATCCCGATTATCTGGAAAGCTTTGACAGGGTGCTCCGGCATACCTACGGCTTCATGTTCAATATGACGATCATGAAAAAGGAGCTTCTGGACGCGTACTGCCAATGGCTCTTTGATATTCTGTTTGAACTGGACAGACTGGTTGACAGCACCGGTTATTCCGCCTATCAGAAGCGGTTTCATGGGCGGGTCAGCGAGATTCTTTTGAATGTGTGGCTGGATCATCAGGTACAGTGCGGAAGCTTGAAGGACAGGGAGATCAGAGAGCTCCCCTGTCAAAATATGGAGAAGGTCAACTGGCTGATCAAGGGAAACGCGTTTTTGCGGGCGAAGCTCTTTGGCGTGAAATATGAGGGGAGTTTCTAGGGAGACTGGACATGAGAATTGGTAAAAATCAATTGATCGCGTTATCCTTATTTGTGTTTATTATCTCTGCCCCGTTCGGAAACAAGATCGCAGGTAGATTTGCGGTGTCGAACGTTGGGCAAATTATCAGCTTTCTGGTGATTCTCCCTGTGATTGCAACGAGAATCAATAAGGACTATGTCAGGAGGAATCTGATCCTTATAGCGCTGATGTTTGTCGCTGCCGCGATATCCTCCATCAAATATGGTATTTCCATGCATATTGGGCATCTGTGCTATTTTACACTGATTACGCTGTATATCAGTTTTCTGTTCAAAGAAGTGAGAGGCAGTCAGATCATTATCCAAACCGTTAAAAAGTGCTATTTGCTGAGTATTTACTGTTTCTTTCTGCCTTTCCTAGTCATGTGTTATCAGCGTGTCATACTAAAGGGTGGAGGATATGACTCTTATATGTTCGACGATAAGTCTCATACAGCAATATTCTTTTCCTTTTACGCCTTTTTGTCGCTGATTCTCATAAAGGGAAGAATGAAATATTTTATGTCCGTACTATATTTTTTACTCGCACTGACGACAACCTCCCGATTAAGCGTAATTTTTATCCCTTTTTATATATTTGCGCTGTATGTTGCCAGCGCGTCGGATTCAAAAAGAATTGCGAAAAAAATACTTTCTATTGTGCTGGTCGTCGTATTTGTAGTGCTGGGCATATACTTTATCTTCCAAAATGGAAAGTATTTTTCTGTTTTGGGAAGAATAGGCACGTCGGGAGGCTCAACCAGATCGCACTTGGTTTTGATCGTCTACTCACTGAAAATAAAGTGCGCAGATATTGTCAACTTTCTCATGGGAACGGGGCCGGGAAGCTTTTCCAATATACTGGTAGCATCAGGGATGGATCTGTCTGCGATTAGGGTGGACAAGGGCTCGTACAGAGCGATTCTGAGGGGTGTTTTGCCGGTGCATTCCACGCACGCGGAAATATTTATGGATTTTTCAATTTACACATTTGTTCTTTATGTGAGGAATCTATGGGCAATATGGAAAGGATTATATCAGGGAAAACAGATCGTACTCATGCTCTTTTACATACCGTTTCTGGGGGCGGAAATATTCTATACGACCTTTCATGAAAATGCTTTTTTTGTAATTTTGCTTTTTTGTTATCTTTTGGCAAATGCAGATAAAGTGGAGAACAAACAGCAAAAACGGTAAGGAGTGACACTGTCATGGCGCAAAATCTACGGCAAGGGGGAAAATATGGAGCAAAAATTTCTGTGATTGTCCCCGTATATAATGTGGAGAGGGAATTGCCTCGCTGCATGGAGAGTTTACTCAAGCAGACTTATGAAAATCTGGAAATCGTTCTGGTAGACGACGGCTCGACGGACAACAGCGGGATTCTGTGTGACAGCTATTGCAGCAGAGATCGGCGCTGCGCCGTGTATCATACGGAAAATAGTGGTGTGTCAGCCGCAAGAAATCTGGGGATGGAGAAAGCAAATGGAGAATATTTCGCCTTTGTCGATGCGGATGACTACGTTGACAGCGACTATATCGAGTATTTATATCGACTGATTGAAACCAGCGGACTTCGTATGTCTATCTGTCAGCATCGGGTGCAATTTGAAAATGGAAATATACGGGAATACGGTAGGGAGGGAAAAGAAATATTAAGCGGTAAGGTCTGTGTTGAGCGAATGCTTTATCATGACATTATCGACACCTCCGCATGGGGTAAACTATATGCGCGCCATTTGTTTGAGACCGTACAATATCCGACAGGTATGTTATATGAGGATATAGGAACCACTTACAAATTGCTGATGCAATGTGACCGGATTGCAGTGGGGTATCAATCCAAGTATACCTATATTCGCAGAAGAAATTCTATCGTAAACAGTTCCTTTCATCTCAAAAAATTGGATTTGTTGGAGATGACTGACAGGATGGGAGTGGATGTGGTGAAGCGCTATCCCGATCTGGAAGCAGCAGTATTGAGAAGGAGGGTCTATGCGAGAATATCTACATTAAATCAGATGATAGGGGTGAAGGGCGTGGAGAAAAAGAGGAGAGAGCTTCTGGCCTTTCTAAAGAGAGAGGGAAGCTCTGTATTGCGCAATGCCAGCGCGCCTAAGCGTGACAAGAGCGCGTTGCTCTTAATCAAGCTCAGTTATCCCTTGTACTGTGCAGTCTGGTTGTGCTACCAGTGGTATTTGTGGAAAGGAAGTAGGAACGAATATGGCTGTCAATAATCGCTGGAGAGCTGCCGGAGCTGGCTCCTTATTCCGTTATGGCACAAAGGAAAGACAATTGGCCAGGAATACAGGTAGTTTACTACTCTTTCATATTGCCAAAATTGTTTTTCCTCTCGCTGTTTTACCCTATCTGACCAGAACCTTGTCTACGCAGGTCTATGGCACGGTGGCATATGTGCGAACAGTGATGATCTATATGCAACTCATTGTCGATTTTGGTTTTGCGCTGTCTGCCACAAAGGATATTGTGAAGACACAGGATGACAGGGAAAAGATGTCGGCTGTGATTGGCGATACCTTGCTGGCCAAGATTATTTTGGGTATAGCAGGCGGAATGGTGTTGGGGGTATTGTCCGGCTGCCTGCCCATATTAAAAGGCAATCTGTTGTATACATTTTTGTCTTACTTTGTCGTAGTAGAGTCTGTTTTCCTGATGGATTTTGTGTTTCGCGGGTTGGAAATCATGCATGTGATAACCGTCCGTTTTGTGGCTATGAAGGTATTTTCTACGGGATTGACCTTCGTCTTTGTAAGAGATGACACAGATATATTGTGGATTCCTCTGTTGGACATTGTCAGCTCCATACTTGCCATAGCGCTGGTGTTTTATGAACTGAAAAAGCAAAAAATAGGGATTAAGTGCTCAGGAATATCGAAGGCTTTTTCCATGATAAAGGAATCCTTTGTGTATTTCCTGTCAAATGTTGCATCCACTTCCTTTAACGCGCTGAGCACGCTGATGATAGGAGCTTATATCAGCGCGACAGAGGTAGCTTATTGGAGTGTGTGTATGCAGATCATCGGCTCAATTCAGGCGTGTTATTCCCCTATATCCGATGGGATATACCCTGAGATGGTGCGGTCTGCAAATATAAATATTCTTAAGAAAATATTGAGGCTATGCATTCCCATCGTTTGCCTTGGCTGTATAGCCGCTTACCTTTTTGCTGGGAAAGGGATGTACCTGTTGGGGGGAGAGAAATATCTTGTGGCAGTCCCCATTTTTCGGATTCTGATTCCGTGTCTCTTTTTTGGATTTCTCTCCATGATGATCGGATGGCCTGTGCTGGGGGCAATCGGCAAGACGAAGGAAACGACAATCACCACTGTGGCCTCAGTGTGTTCTCATATCCTTATGCTCGTTGTGCTGATTGTTTTGGATCAGTTTACATTAGTGAATATCGCGATTGTGAGATGCCTTACCGATATCTTGATGTTTGTTATGCGGTTTCTGTTTTACCAAAAATATAAGTCATTGTTTAACCGGATATGACAGGAGAGAAAGGAGTTGTCTATGAGGGCGGCAGTTATCACGCTTCATACGGTGTGTAACTATGGCACACAGCTGCAGGCATATGCCACGCAGGAGAAGCTGAGAGAGTATTTTGAGGAAGTGGAGTTTATTCCCTTCAAGCGAAGCGATACCTATGGGAAAGGATTACTTGAGACCTTTACGCGGGGGAATCCGCTAAAGGCACTACCGATTATTCCCACAATGCTGCGCTGGAAGACGGTCTTTGGCCGGTTTCAGAAGCAGCATTTAAGACTTGGCGATACGGAGTATCTGCGGGAGGAAGATTTTCGCACATTTCAGGATATATATGATGCCTATTTTGTCGGCAGCGATCAGGTGTGGAACTGTGGCTGGAACAGGGGGGTGATACCGCCGTACTATCTGAGTTTTGCACCGGATAACAAGCCTAAGTATGCCTTTTCCTCCAGCTTTGGGCAAAAACAGGTGGATGCCTGCTATGTCGAACAGTCGAAGGCACTGATGCAAAGGTTCGACTATATAACGGTCAGAGAACAGAGCGGCGTACAGATTCTGGACAGACAGTACGGTTACACCAGGGCCAAGAGGATTCTGGACCCAACCCTGCTCATGGATGGGGATTTCTGGCGACGTCTGGCGCCGAAGAACAGAATCCGCGGCAAATATATTCTGATCTACAATTTGCAGAGAAACAGAACGCTTGACGCGTATGCTGAGAGAGTATCCAGGGAGACGGGATATTCCCTGTATCGGTTCTGCACACGGTACGATCAGATCGTCAGAAATGGAAAGAGTCTCTTGATCCCCGATGTATTGTCCTTTATCACGCTGATTGACAACGCCGCCCTGGTGATAACGGATTCTTTTCACGCCACCGCTTTTTGCATGAATCTGCATACGGAGCCTCTGTGCATCTACCCCACAGAATATGAGGGGAGAATCGCGGAGTTTCTCGAGCTTGTGGGGGAGGAAGAAAGGCATGTGCGGGATTATGAGGATATGGGTGTTCTGAATAGGCAAATTGATTTTGAAAAAGTTGACCTCATATTGAAAAGAGAACGAGAAAAAGCAGATGAAGTTTTGAAAACAGAGCTGGGATTGAAAAAAAGGAGAGAATATGAATAAAAAAGATGTTAAAGAACCGATGATTTCTATTGTTGTGCCTATATATAACGGCGAAAAATACATAAAAGATTGCGTTAAAGCGTTGACAGAGCAAACATATTGTAATTTGGAAATTATTCTTGTTAATGACGGTTCAAATGATGGAACGCAAAATATAATTGAGGAATTAGCTGCCAAGGATAGCCGGATTATCTCGCTTCGACAGACAAATATGGGGGTTGCAGCGGCTAGAAACTATGGAATTAAATCCTCTGGTGGAGATTATATTTCTTTTGTTGACGCAGATGATTATGTATCTAAAGACTATATTGAATATCTCTATAACCTTATTAAAAAAGCTAATTCAGATATTGCGTTGGTCCCTCAGGCAAAATCATTTTGTGGTTTTATTTCAACATTGGATACAAATATTAGATGTGATAAGGCAGAACAAATATGGACAGGCGTAGAGGCGGCTCGTCAATTGTTGCTTTATAACGTTAAAATGTCATGCTGGTGTAAATTGTTTCGCAGAAAGTTTTTAGATGACACACATATTCTATTTAATGAGGCTTTGTTTTGCGGAGAAGGATTTAATTTCAATCTGGAATGTTTTTTAAAGGCAGAAAAAGTTGCGGTAGGATTTAAAACAATTTATTTCTATAGAGTTGATAATTTTGAAAGTGCAATGACAAAATTTGATATTGAACTAATAAAAAACGGCTTAAATGCAATTCAATGTATTGGAGAAAAAGCAATTAAAAGATATCCTGCACTGAAGAACGCTGTATATTATACAAAATGGCATACTTGCTGTGACTTTTATAACATATTAATTGGATGCAATGAAGGGAAAAATTATAATAGGCAATATCAATATTTAAAGCGAGGATGTCAAATATATTCCAAATATGCTTTTCAAAAGAATATTTCCATTAAAAATCAATGCAAGGGAGTATTATATGGAATATCTCCATATCTGGCCGCCAGGATAATGAATAAATTCCGATTGAGAAAATATTCGAGGAATGAAAATACGACTGAAAGGTATCGAAAAAGATTCGGGGGGGGGGAGGATATTTTACTGATATTGTCAAGCCGAGGTTCTGAACCTGCCTATACGCCATATGATGTGTCAAAGTGGGGGCTAAACGGACTGACAAGAATATCTGTCATTGTCCCTGTTTACAATGGAGAAAGATATATTGCGGAATGTATAGAGTCCATTCAAAAACAGGACTATAAGAATTTGGAAATAATCGCGGTAGATGATGGCTCATATGACAGTTCACTCCAAATTCTGCAGCAGTATGCATCGAAGGATAACCGTATAAAAGTAATTGCAAAAGAGAATGGTGGGGTGTCATCAGCGAGAAATGCAGGGCTGGACATTATGAGCGGTGACTATTTATGTCTGATAGATCAGGATGATTGTATCGCGCCGGATTATGTCAGTTATCTTTTGAGATTGATGATCCAGAATGACACGCAGATTGCTACCGTTCCACAGGCAAAACGCTTTGTGGGGAAATGGGGAATATCGGTAGAGGATACGGAGGATTATACGGAAGTTCTCAGCGGCAGGGAGGCGGCCAGGCAGATGCTGTACTATAATTTTATCATTGCGCCCTGGAATAAGATGATAAGTACGGAACTGCTCCGCAATAATAGGCTGCGCTTTGTAGAGGAAATATGGGGTGGAGAAGGCTTCCTGTTTTCCGTCGAGTGTTTTCAGAGGGCGGAAAAGGTGGCAGTGGGACACAAAAAGATATATTATTACAGATGTGATAACAGGGATTCCGGAATGACAAGATTTAATGAATGGATCTTGTATAGCTCACTCAGGGCGCAACAGCTTATTATGAACCGTATTGCAGATGGGGACAGAGGGTTGACGGAGGCGTGTGAGTATGCGAATTGGCATACAAATTGCGATATGCTGTCCTACCTGGTGGGGTGTAATGCCGTTAGCTCTCATTATGATACATACAGGACAATCAGGAAGACTTGCAGGAGAAAAGCCAGATATGCCTTTCGCGCGCCCATTTCCGTAAAGGAAAAATTAAAAGCGGTAACCTATATGCTTTCTCCCAATCTCGCTGTGGCGATGATCAATAAATGCCGTTTGAGAAAATATTCGCGTATCGACTAAGCGTATAGAGCGGAGAATATTAGTTGAGGAGGCATTGACAAATGTGCGAACGGATTCAAATTTTGGCTTGACAAATATTCACTGTCGTGGATAATAGAAGGTACAAAAGCAGAGAAAATAGCAGGACTCATTTCAAACGTGAGTCTCTATTCTCTCTGCTTTTGTATTTGCTGGGAAATCATAGTCTAAAGAAGAGGAGGAACCAATCTATGACACAAGGGAACGGAAGCCGCACGGCGGTTTCCAACCGAGAGACGAAAAACAGTGCCTTTATCACCTACTTCAGCGAGCCGGAGAACGCCTCGCAGCTCTATGCCGCGCTGGGGGATGGGGAGGTGTCCCCTGAGGATATCACCTATGTCACGCTGGAGGGCGTACTGTTTATCGCCAGAAAGAACGATCTGGCCTTCACAGTGAAGAACCGCATACTGGTGATCAGCGAGCACCAGTCTACGATCAACGAGAACATGCCCCTGCGGGACCTGCTCTATCTGGGACGCACCCTCGAAAAGCTCCTGGATGAAAGGTCTATCTACAAGCGCACTCTGCTGAAAATCCCCACCCCGCAGTTCTTTGTCTTCTACAACGGGAACGACCCGTACCCTGCGGAGAAAATCCTGCGACTTTCCGACGCATATCTTGAAAAGACAGAGCAACCTATGTTAGAATTGACAGTGAAAGTGATCAATATCAATTTTTCATCAGAACCCAAATTTCTGCAGGAGTGCCGGCCGATGTATGAGTATTCCTGGTTCATCCAGAGAATCAAGGACTATCAGACGCAGGGGTGGTGCAGGGACGCGGCGGTCACCCAGGCGGTGAAGGACTGTCTGGAGGAGGGAATTCTGGTGGAATTTATGAAGAAGCATGGCTCGGAGGTGGTGAATATGCTGTACACACAGTGGAACTGGGATGATGCGATGGCGGTTGAGCGAGAGGAGGCATACGCGGAGGGACTGACCCAGGGTATCAGTCAGGGCATTGCCCAAGGCGAAAGCCTTGGTGAAAGAAAGGGCGATCTCATGCGCTATCATCAGAATATTCTTGATCTACTGGAGGAGTTGGGCGAGGTCCCTGAGGATATCCGCGCTTGCATCCAGGCGCAGGAGAATCCCGATATCCTCCGCATCTGGCACAAGGCGGCGGCCCATGCACAGAGCTTGGCGGATTTCCGAAAAACGCTTCAGCAGGTTTAGAGTTTCTTGACAAATATTTCTTTTTGTGGATAATTGAAGGTACAACAGCAGAGAGAATAGCAGGACTCATTTCAAGCGTGAGTCCCCTATTCGCTCTGTTTTTTTTTGTATGTATTGGATGGAAAAATAAAGGATGGAAAAGAGGAGGAACCAATCTATGACACAAGAGAACGGAAGCCGCACGGCGGTTTCCAACCGAGAGACGAAAAACAGCGCTTTTATCACCTATTTCAGCGAGCCGGAGAATGCCTCGCAGCTCTATGCCGCGCTGGGGGACGGGGAGGTGTCCCCAGAGGATATCACCTATGTCACGCTGGAGGGCGTATTGTTTATCGCCAGAAAGAATGATCTGGCCTTTACGGTAAAAAACCGCATACTGGTGATCAGCGAGCACCAGTCCACCATCAACGAGAACATGCCCCTGCGGGACCTGCTCTATCTGGGACGCACCCTCGAAAAGCTCCTGGATGAAAGGTCTATCTACAAGCGCACTCTGCTGAAAATCCCCACCCCGCAGTTCTTTGTCTTCTACAACGGGAACGACCCGTACCCTGCGGAGAAAATCCTGCGACTTTCCGACGCATATCTTGAAAAAACGGGGCAACCTATGTTAGAATTGACAGTGAAAGTAATCAACATCAATCTTTCATCAGGGCACAAATTCCTGCAGGAGTGCCGTCCGATGTATGAGTATTCCTGGTTCATCCAGAGAATCAAGGACTATCAGGCGGAGGGGTGGTCGAGGGACGCGGCGGTCACCCAGGCGGTGCAGGACTGTCTGGAGGAGGGAGTCCTGGTGGAATTCATGAAGAAGCATGGTTCGGAGGTGGTGAATATGCTGTACACACAGTGGAACTGGGACGATGCGATGGCGGTGGAGCGAGAGGAGGCATATGCGGAGGGACTGACGCAGGGTATTAGTCAGGGCATTAGCCAGGGAATAAGTCAGGGCATTGCCCAAGGTGAAAGTCTTGGTAGGAGAAAAGGCGATCTCATGCGCTATCATCAGAATATTCTTGATCTACTGGAGGAGTTGGGCCAAGTTCCTGAGGATATCATCGCCTGCATCCAGGCGCAGGAGAATCCAGATATCCTCCACATCTGGCACAAGGCGGCAGCCCACGCACAGAGCCTGGCGGAGTTCCGAAAAAAGCTTCAGGAGTGATACAGGATTCCACAACAAATGGTGTTTGACAATTTACAAAAACAAGATTTTGTGTTAACATGAAAGGCGGATACATCTCCGGATGTGTCCGTTTTGTAGTATCGAAAATTGTGCCTGACAAGCACGGCGGGGAACCAAAGAGGGCTGTCTGACAGCAGAAGAGAGGGAAACGTGAGCGAGGAAGTAAAAGTAGAAGACTTGACACCCATGATGCAGAAATACCTGGAGACAAAACAGGAATATCCCGACTGTATCCTGTTTTACCGTCTGGGTGATTTTTATGAGATGTTTTTTGAGGATGCGCTGACCGCGTCAAGGGAGCTGGAGATCACGCTGACAGGAAAGAGCTGCGGTCTGGAGGAGCGTGCCCCGATGTGCGGCGTGCCTTATCATGCGGTGGAGAGCTATCTGAGCAAGCTGGTGGCCAAGGGCTATAAGGTGGCTATCTGTGAGCAGGTGGAGGACCCGAAACAGGCCAAGGGGCTGGTCAAGCGCGAGGTGGTGCGGATCGTCACCCCTGGCACCAACCTGAACACACAATTTTTGGAGGAGGGAAAGAACAATTATCTGATGTGCGTTACCTTTACTCCCACAAAAATCGGTCTGGCGGCAGCCGATGTGACCACCGGCGATTTCTATATGACGGAGGTGGAAGACCTGCGGCGGCTTATGGACGAGTTGATGAAGTATGAACCCTCGGAGATTATCTGTAATGACGCATTTCTGGTCAGCGGCATGGACATTGCGGACCTGCGGGGGCGGCTGCATATCACAGTCAGCGCCGCGGACAGCCATTATTTTGACGACCAGACCTGTGAGCAGAGCATTTTGCGGCATTTCAAGACAAAGAGCCTGATCGGTCTGGGACTGGAGGATTTCCCTATTGGCACCATTGCCGCCGGAGCGCTGCTGCATTATCTGTATGATACCCAGAAGACGGAGCTTGGCCATATCGCCCATATTCACTCCTATCTCACAGGCAAATATATGCTGCTGGACTCCTCCACGCGGAGGAATCTGGAGCTGGCGGAAACGCTGCGGGAAAAACAGAAGCGAGGCTCTCTTCTCTGGGTGCTGGACAAGACCAGGACGGCCATGGGCGCCCGCACGCTGCGCAGCTATCTGGAACAACCCCTGATTGAGAAGGCGGAGATGGAGAAAAGACTGGACGCCATCGAGGAGTTGAATCGGGATTCCGTGTCCAGAGACGAGTTGCGGGAATATTTGAGTCCGATATACGATCTGGAACGTCTGCTGGGAAAGGTGACCTACAAGACGGCCAATCCCCGCGATCTGCTCGCCTTCCGCAGCTCTCTGGAGATGCTTCCTCCGATCAAAAAGGTGTTGGCGGGGTTTGAGGGGGAGCTGCTGGCGAAGCTTGCGGCAGATATGGACAGCTTGGAGGATCTGTATGCGCTGATTGATCAGGCGATAGAGGAGGAACCGCCCATTACCATTCGTGAGGGGGGCATCATCAAGGACGGCTTTGACGAGGATATCGATCGTCTGCGGAGTGCAAAGAGAGACGGCAAGCAATGGCTGGCCCAGCTGGAGGAGCAGGACCGAGAGCGCACCGGCATCAGGAATTTGAAGATCAAATACAACAAGGTGTTTGGCTACTATTTTGAGGTGACCAACTCCTTTAAGGATATGGTGCCGGAGGACTATGTGCGCAAGCAGACTCTGGCCAATGCGGAGCGGTACACGACCCCCAGGTTGAAGGAGCTGGAGGACACGATACTGAACGCGGAGGATAAGCTTTCCGCGCTGGAATATGATGTATTCTGCAGGATCAGGGATACCGTTGCCGGAGAGATCGAGAGAATTCAGCGAACAGCCAAGGCGGTGGCGGGGCTGGATGTGTATGCCTCCCTGTCCTATGTGGCGGAGCGAAACCGCTATGTGCGTCCGACCTTGAACGAGAAGGGCGTGATTGATATTCGGGAGGGGCGGCATCCTGTGGTGGAGCAGATGATCGATCATGAGATGTTTATCGCCAACGACACGCTGCTGGACAATGCCAGTCACTGCATCTCCGTGATCACCGGACCGAATATGGCGGGTAAATCCACCTATATGCGCCAGACGGCGCTGATTGTGCTGATGGCCCAGATGGGCTGCTTTGTGCCCGCGAAGAGCGCGAATATCGGGATAGTGGATCGGATATTCACCCGTGTGGGGGCGTCGGACGATCTGGCCAGCGGACAGTCCACCTTCATGGTGGAGATGAATGAGGTGGCCAATATCCTCCGAAACGCCACGGCGAACAGCCTCCTGATTCTGGACGAGATCGGCAGAGGAACCTCCACCTTTGACGGGCTGAGTATCGCCTGGGCTGTCATAGAGCATATCAGCAACAAAAAGCTGCTGGGAGCCAAGACCTTATTTGCCACCCACTACCATGAGCTGACAGAGCTGGAGGGCAAGATCAGCAATGTGAACAACTACTGCATAGCGGTCAAGGAGTGTGGGGATGATATCGTGTTTCTGCGCAAGATCATCAAGGGGGGCGCCGACCGCAGCTACGGCATTCAGGTGGCTAAGCTGGCGGGAGTGCCCGATATGGTGATCGACCGCGCCAAGGAGATCGCGGAGCAGCTCTCTGACAACGATATCACGGAGAAGGTGCAGAGCATCACTGTGGAGCGCAAAGAGGGAAAGTCCCGGAAACTCCCCAAGTATGATGAGGTGGATATGGCTCAGATGTCTCTCTTTGACACGGTGTCCGACGAGGATGTATTAAAAGAACTGACGGAGATAGACATCACGGTGCTGACGCCGCTGGATGCCATGAATACGCTGTACCGGCTGCAGAATAAGTTAAAAAACCGCTTTAAAGGCTTTTGACCTATAAAATGCAAATGTTTATTGTCGAGCCAGACGGTAAAGTCGCGAAGGGACTTTACCCTTTAGAGCCGTCGCGCAACGACTTAATTAGGAGGAGAAGATGCCTCAGATACATGTATTGGATTCAGAAACCATAGACAAAATAGCCGCCGGTGAAGTGGTGGAGCGTCCGGCCAGCGTCGTCAAGGAGCTGGTGGAGAACGCCATTGACGCGGGGGCAGACTCTATCACGGTGGAGATCAAGGAGGGGGGAATCAGCTTGATCCGCATCACCGACAACGGTTCGGGGATGCCGGCGGACCAGCTGCGAACCGCTTTCCTGCGGCATGCCACCAGCAAGATTGACAGTGCGGACGATCTGACCCACATAGCCAGTCTGGGCTTTCGGGGGGAGGCTTTGTCCAGCATTTCGGCGGTGGCCGTGGTGGAGGTAATCACCAAGACGGCGAATGCGTTGACGGGAACCCGTATGGTATTGGAGGGGCCTAAGGAGACGGTGTTTGAGGAGGTGGGCGCCCCTTGCGGTACCACTTTTCTGATCCGCAATCTCTTTTTCAACACTCCTGTGAGGCGCAAGTTCCTGAAAAGTCCCACCACGGAGGCGGGATATATCATCGACCTGATGGAGCATATGGCGCTGTCCAGACCGGATATTTCCTTTAAATTCATGGTGGGCAGTCAGACCCGCTTCTACACCTCCGGGAACGGGGATCTGAGGGAGGTCATCTATCGGCTTTATGGGCGGGATATGCTTCAGAATCTGGTGCCCTTCAACCTGGAGACAGACGAACTTATCCTGGACGGCTACCTGGGCACACCGGCTATCGTCCGCTCCAACCGCAATTTTGAGATCTATTTTCTGAACGGGCGCTATATTCGCAGCGATTTGCTCGGCAGGGCCATCGAGGAGGGGTATCGGGAGTACCTGATGCAGCACAAATTTCCCCTGTGTGTGCTGCGGATGACGCTGAAGGATATCTCCAAGGTGGATGTGAATGTGCATCCCAGCAAGATGGAGGTGCGCTTTCTGGATGGGCCCGCCATATATGACGCTGTGTCCGCGGGTATTCGGGAACAGTTACGAAACAGAGAGATGATTCCCGCCGTAGGGCTCGACGGGAAACAGCCCGCCAGTTCGGATGTGCAGCACCTGCAGGAAATGTCCCGACAGGGTCAGCAGGGAGGACATAGTGGTAAAAGCGTGGACTGTCCCGGCAGAGGACAGGCTGACAGGAGGACGGGATCAAAGCCCCCTGTGGCTCCGGAGCCCTTTGAGGTAAACCGCGCCCAGCAGTACAGGGTGATGGAGGAGAGGCACTATGAGGCGGAGCGCCGACAGGAGCAGGACTATCGACAGGGAGAGCTGTTTGAGGATAAGGTGCTGACTCCTGAAAAACGGGCATATTTCAAGCTGCTCGGTCAGGTCTTTGACACCTACTGGCTGATTGAATATGAGGACAAGCTGCTGATCATTGATCAGCACGCCGCTCATGAAAAGGTGAAATATGAGCGGTTGATGAAGCAGTATCACGAGAAAAGCCTGGTGAGTCAGAACCTGATGCCCCCCATTATTGTCAGTCTGTCGGGGCAGGAGGAGACAGCCTATCGGGAGCACGCTTCCGTTCTTGCGGAGCTTGGATTTGAGGTGGAGTCCTTCGGCGGCAACGAGTATGCCCTGCGCAGTGTCCCTGTAGATCTGTATGGCTGTGGGGAGAAAGAGCTGTTTGTGTCCGTGCTGGACGATCTTCTGGAGGGCGGTGCCAAGGGGGACCCGACTGCGGTGCGGGAGAAAATCGCCTCCATGTCCTGCAAGGCGGCAGTCAAGGGAAACAATCGAATCAGCACCCAGGAGGCCCACAGGCTCATTGATGAGCTGCTGACGCTGGACAATCCCTACAATTGTCCCCACGGACGTCCAACTATCATATCCATGAGCAAATATGAAATGGAGAAAAAATTTAAGCGATGAGACCATTGATCGTACTGACAGGCCCGACTGCGGTGGGCAAGACCGCACTGTCCCTGGAACTGGCCAAAGCGGTGGGCGGCGAGATCCTCTCCGCGGATTCCATGCAGGTCTACCGGGGAGTGGACATAGGCTCCGCCAAAATCCGTCCCTGGGAGACGCAGGGCATACCGCATCATCTGATCGACGTGCTGGAGCCCTCCCAGGAGTTCAACGTGGTAGTGTTTCAGAACCTCTGCAGGCAGGCGATGGCGGGAATCTATGAGAGGGGACATATCCCCATTCTAACCGGCGGCACGGGCTTCTATATTCAGGCTGTGTTGCGGGACATTGACTTTACGGAGAATGAGGAGAACGCAGTCTACCGCAGGCAGCTCGAGGAGCTTGCCACCAGGGAGGGCTCCCAGACACTGCATGACTTGCTCAGGGCGGTGGACCCCACCTCCGCGGAGATGATTCATGCCCACAATATAAAGCGCGTGATACGGGCGCTGGAGTTCTACCATCTCACCGGAGAAAAAATATCCGAGCACAACGCGAGAGAGGCGGAGAGACGATCTCCGTACCGTTATTGCTATTTTGTCCTAAATGATGCTCGGGAAAAGCTGTATCAGCGCATAGAGGAGCGGGTGGACGGAATGCTCGAGGCTGGGCTGGAGGAGGAGGTTCGCCGCCTGATGGAACAGGGCTGCCGGAGGGATATGGTGTCCATGCAGGGCTTGGGCTATAAGGAGATGTTGGACTATCTGGCGGGAGACACCACACTGGAGGAGGCAATCCGCCGCATCAAGCAGGGCACCCGACACCTTGCCAAGCGACAGTTGACCTGGTTTCGTCGGGAGAGGGATGTAATCTGGCTGAACAAGCCGGACTACGGGTATGACGAAGCGGCGATCCTGGCAGCTATGCTGCGGCATCTGCGCGATGCGGGAATTGTGTGAGAGGAGCTGAAGGTAAATTTTATGAATATTGGTTATGATATGTATAGCTCTCTGGGAATCTCCCGAGAGGTCTATGAATACGGGGAAGCGGTGACAGGATGCCTGCGGGAGCGCTTTGACAGAATCGACGCTGTGGCGGAGTACAATCAGTTGAAGGTACTTAAGGGGATGCAGGAACATCAGGTCAGCGAGGCCTGCCTGCTTGGGACCACGGGCTATGGCTACAACGATCTGGGACGGGATACTCTGGAGCGGGTCTATGCTTCTGTCTTTCACACTCAGGACGCTCTGGTGCGTCCCCAGATCACCTGTGGCACGCATGCGTTGGCGCTGGCGCTGATGAGCAATCTGCGACCGGGGGATGAATTGCTCTCCCCCGTGGGTAAGCCTTATGACACGCTGGAGGAGGTGATTGGCATCCGTCCCTCGCGGGGGTCTCTGGCCGAGTATGGCGTCACTTATACCCAGGTGGATCTGCTGCCGGACGGCGAATTTGACTATGACAATATCCGCAGGGCTATCAATGAGCGCACGCGCCTGGTGACAATCCAGCGGTCCAAGGGATATCAGACCCGCCCCACGCTGTCCGTGTCCAGAATAGGGGAATTGATTGCCTTTGTGAAGGGAATCAAGCCCGATGTGATCTGCATGGTGGATAACTGTTATGGGGAGTTCGTGGAGACTGTGGAGCCCAGCGACGTCGGGGCGGACATGGTGGTGGGGTCACTGATCAAGAACCCGGGCGGCGGCCTGGCCCCCATCGGCGGCTATATCGTCGGCAGGGAAGACTGCGTCGAGAATGCGGCATACCGGCTGACATCTCCGGGTCTTGGCAAGGAGGTCGGGGCCTCCCTGGGAGCGTTGAAGGATTTCTATCAGGGCCTCTTCCTGGCGCCCACGGTGACAGCGGGAGCCCTGAAGGGAGCCGTCTTTGCCGCCAATGTCTATGAGGGTTTGGGCTACAGCGTGATTCCAGACGGCAGGGAGAGCAGACATGACATCATCCAGGCGGTGACTTTCGGCAATCCAGAGAGTGTGATCGCCTTTTGCGAGGGGATTCAGGCGGCGGCTCCGGTGGACAGCCATGTGAGACCTGAGCCATGGGATATGCCCGGCTATGACGCCCAGGTGATCATGGCGGCGGGAGCCTTTGTCTCCGGCTCCTCCATCGAGCTGTCTGCGGATGGTCCCATCAAGCCCCCCTACGCGGTCTATTTCCAGGGAGGACTGACCTGGCAGCACGCCAGGTTCGGCATATTGCGAACGCTGCAATCCCTTGTCGATAAAGGAATTGTGAGGACGCAAGATGTCGCCGATGCCAGAAATAAGTTGAAAAAATCCTTGTCATAAATATCGGATTGGGTGTGTACAGAATAACAAAAATATGGTAAGATAAGTAAAGTGCTCCGCACACAGAGCATTACAAAAGAAAGTAGGGGGAATACGTTGAAGAGAGTCAATTGGGTGTTTATTGTGTTGGTTTTGATAGGCTTTGTGATCGGCCGTTTTATCGGAACCTATTTCAGTGGAAGCTTTCTGAATTATGGACAGACCTTTGGCCTGAGCAGTCCCATTGTGCTGGATCTTGGTTTCATCATCCTGACCTTTGGCCTGCAGATTCAGATCACCATTGCCAGCGTCATCGGCGTAGCGATTGCGCTGATCGTATACCGTTTTATCAGGTAGTCCTGTGACAACCGCACATGGGAGAGGGCGGATAGGAGGACTATGGATCTACTGAAAAAAGTAAAGCAGGGAAATCTGCCTTACGAAAGATTTCTTCGATTTGGGCCGGAGAACCTGACGGAGAGTGAATTGCTCGCCATCATCCTGCGGACAGGCACCAGAGATAAGAGCGCTCTGGAATTGGCGGAGGAAGTGCTGGCGCTGGCGGACCCGTCCAGGGAGGGTTTGCTGGGTCTGTATGATATTTCGCTGGAACGCCTGCAGGAGTTAAAAGGCATCGGCGAGGTCAAGGCTGTGAAGCTCAAGTGCATCACGGAGCTGTCGCGGCGTATTGCCTCCGCCAAGGCGAGAGAGCAGATCTGCATGCAGAAGCCGGAGACCGTAGCGGCATACTATATGGAACAGCTGCGGCATCGCAGAACGGAATGCGTAGTGCTGGCATCGGTGGATGCCAAAGGACATCTGCTCGGAGATGCCGTTATGACTAATGGCAGTGCTACCATGTCTCTGATTTCCCCCAGGGAGATCTTTATGGAAGCGCTCAAGCGCCAGGCTGTCAGCATCATCCTGATTCACAATCATCCGAGCGGTGATCCGACGCCCAGCAGGACAGACGCGGAGTTGACCGGCCAGATCGTTGCAATGGGGCAGATGTTGGGCATTCCGCTGCTGGATCATATTATTATCGGAGATAACCGGTATATGAGTTTTCGGGAAAAAGAGCTAATACAGTAAAACACGACCATACTCTCGGCAGAAAGCGGCCGGATGGCCATCCGCACGTAGCATCGGGACGACCGCCGTAGACAGAGGAACTTGAAAAGGAAAGGGGCCAGCATCATGGCAAATAACGCGTACGGTATCGACCTTGGTACCAACAACATTAAAATCTACAGCAAAAACGATGACAAGATCATGGTTGAAAAAAATATGATTGCCATTGAAAATAAAAACGTACTTTTTGCCTATGGAGATTCCGCTTTTGAAATGTATGAGAAAGCGCCTGCAAATATTCATATTTCTTATCCGCTGTCCAATGGAGTTATTGCGGATATTAAAAATATGGAGACGTTGATTCGTTATTTTATCAGCGACATCCAGAGAGGAAAGAGTCTGCCTGCGGATTATTTCATTGCCGTTCCCACGGATGTAACAGAGGTAGAAAAGAGGGCTTTCTATGATCTGGTCAGAGATGCCAATATGAAAGCCCGCAAGATTATGGTGGTGGAGAAAGCCGTGGCGGACGGTCTGGGAATGGATATTGACGTGAAGAACTCTCAGGGTGTTATCGTTGTAAACGTAGGCTTTGAAACTACGGAGATCTCCATCTTATCGTTGGGCGGCATTGTCCTCAGCAGATTGATCAAGGTGGGCGGCATCAAGTTTGACGAAGCGATTCGGGCTGCGGTCCGCAGGGAATTCAGCCTGATTATCGGCGGCAAGACAGCGGAATCGGTGAAGATTTCCCTGTCTCAGCTGGAGGCGGACAAGCAGGGGGCCGTGGTCTATGGGCGGGACATTGTGACTGGTCTTCCCGTGGAGCGCGAAATCCCCACCAAGCTGGTAGTAGACTGTCTGGAGGAACATTTTAACACAATTGTAGACAATGTGAAGGTGATATTGGAGAGAACCCCTCCTGAGTTAGCGGCGGATATCTACCGTCACGGCATCTATCTTACCGGTGGAGCATCCCAGACCAGCCATCTGGCTGAAAGGATGAATCAGGGAACGGGACTGAGGGTAAATGTCTCCGAGAATCCGATGACCAGCGTAGCGGTGGGCTTATCTAAGATCATTAAAGAAGACAACTATAAAACCGTAGCGTATGCGATTGAAGGGATGAGTAAATGAGCCCGATCATTAAGAAAAAAGGGGAGAAATTTACAATACCCAGTAAATATCTCCTTTTTGCTTTAACCTGTCTGTGTACTGTGCTGATGGCATTGACCTTCAGCACGGATGTTTTTAACCGACCGCTAAATACGGCTGTCGGTTATGTGGTGGTACCCTTTCAACAGGGAATCAGCAAGATGGGCAGTTGGCTTTCCAACCGCAAGGACGAGCTGGTACAGATTCGCCAGCTTTTGGAAGAAAATGTTAAATTACAGCAGCAGTTGGATGAAGTAATAGTGGAAAACACTCAACTTCAGCAGGATAAATCCGAGTTGAGTCGGCTGAGGGAATTGTATCAATTGGATGATCAATATGATGAGTATCGAAAAGTGGGGGCCCGTATCATTGCTCGCGACAGTGGAAACTGGTATTCCTCCTTTATCATCGACAAGGGGGCGGACGATGGCTTGCAGATCGATATGAATGTGATTGCCAGCGGCGGTTTGGTGGGCCGTATCAGT
Organism: bacterium; assembly: GCA_023663725.1. GTDB lineage: Bacteria > Bacillota > Clostridia > Lachnospirales > Lachnospiraceae > Acetatifactor. Next base: position 296,140 of record JAMPGX010000002.1, read on the forward strand.
GAAGTCGGTCCGAGCTGGGCCAGAGTGACCTCCATCATATCTGATAATTCCAATGTGTCCGCCAAGACGCTGAGCTCCTCCGACACAATGACAGTAGCCGGAGATTTGAAAACCATGCAGGATGGCGTGATTCGTTTCAGCCAATTAATCGACAGCCAGGATGGGGTGGCTGTGGGAGACAAGGTGGTCACTTCTCATATCAGCGATAAATATCTGCCCAATATTTTGATTGGCACGATACATACGATCAACAGAGATTCCAACAATCTGACGAAGTCAGGATATGTGACACCCGCGGTTGATTTTGAACATCTGGAGGAGATACTGGTGATTATGGATATGAAGTGGCAGATGGGAGATGAAGATGCTTAGAAAAATAACCGTAGCCTTCCTGATTCTCGTATGCTTTCTCCTGCAGACGACGCTGTTCCAAAGCCTGACATTTGCGGGGATTGCTCCCAATCTGTTGATTGTGTTGACATCGGCTTTCGGATTTATGCGCGGGGAGAAGGAGGGGTTGCTGATCGGCTTTTTTTCAGGATTGCTCTGCGATATTTTCTTTGCGGATATCCTTGGTTTTTATGCGCTGGTATATATGTATATTGGCTTTTTGAATGGGAAATTCTGTAAGATTTTTTACCCTGAGGATATTAAGCTCCCGCTGGCTCTGATCACGATCAGCGATCTGTCTTTTGGCGTCATCTGTTATGTGCTTATGTTTCTGCTTCGTGGCAAGTTGGATTTTTTGTTTTATCTGCGGTCAGTGATTCTGCCGGAGGCGATCTATACAATAGTCGTAACCTGTATCCTCTATCCGTTGGCCCTGTATGTTAACAACCGGTTGGAGGCATTTGAGAGAAAGAGAGCGAAGAAATTTGTTTGATAAGCTGAAGGAAAATATCATCATCTTTTTCACCAGCAGGCTGACGCTTATGACATTCGGCTTTATTTTGCTGGGAGGAATACTGATCTATCGCTGTTTTGTCCTGCAGATTGTGCACGGTCAGGAGTATCTTGATGACTTCATGCTCAAGACGGAGAAGACAAGGGACATCGCCAGCTCAAGGGGGAGCATCAGAGATTGCAACGGCAATGTCCTGGCCTACGACGAGCTGGCCTATTCCGTGAAAATAGAGGATGTATACGAAAAGAGCTCCAACAAGAACAAGGAGCTCAATACCACGATCTACAGACTGATACAGATGATTGAAAAAAATGGCGATCACATCATCACCGATTTCAATATTGTGCTGGACGAGCAGGGCAATTATACATACAATGTGTCAGGAACCAGACTACTGCGTTTTCTGGCGGATGTTTACGGACATACGTTGATCGATGATCTGAAGGAGGAGGAGAGGACTGCTACCCCTCAGGAGGTTCTGAATTATCTGGGCAAAAGATTTGCTATTGGCAGGTATGCCGTGGAGGGGGATAGCAAGAGCGAATTTCTGGTGGGGGAGGGCTATACGCCGGAGGAATTCCTGAAGATGATGAATATACGGTACGCCATGAATCTCACCAGCTTCCGCAAATACATCGGCACCACAGTGGCCAAGGATATCAATGAGAGAACGGTTGCCGTCATCATGGAGAACAATTATCAGCTGGACGGTGTATCCATCGTTGAGGACACGGTGCGCAGATACAATAACAGTGAGTATTTTGCTCATATTCTGGGCTACACGGGTAAGATCGACTCAGATGAGCTGACTGACCTCAACGCGCAGGATATGGAAAACGGCGGCACCGGTGAGCGCTACAACAGCAATGATGTGGTAGGCAAGAGCGGCATTGAGAAATCAATGGAAGCTGTGCTTCAGGGCACAAAGGGCTCTGAGACGGTGTGCGTGGACAATATGGGAAAGGTGATCAGTATTCTGGAGCGCCAGGAGGCGCAGGCGGGCAACGACGTGTATCTGACGATTGACAGCGACGTACAGATTGCTTTTTATCAGATACTGGAACAGCATATTGCAGGTATCATTGCCGATAAGATAATCAATGCGAAGGAAGCGCCTGCAACGACGAGTGGAGATATCAAGATTCCTATCTATGATGTATATTTTGCGACAATCAATAACAATGTCATAGATATTACCCGTTTTACGGAGGACATCTCGGGGGAGACAGAGCGCACCGTTCACGACAGATATCTGGAATACAGAGATAAGGTATATGCGCGTCTACGGGAGGAGTTACAGGAGAAAAAGACTCCCTACAATAAGCTGACACTGGAATATCAGGTCTATCAGCTCTACATCGTCAACAATGTCCTGAGAGGGAGTATTCTCGACACGGAACTGATCGATGCAAAGGATCCCGTACAGGTGGCCTGGTCTGAGGACGAAGTGATCAGCCTGAATGAATATCTGACGCACTGCATCTCTGAGAACTGGATAGATGTGGACAAGCTGAAGATGGATCAGCAATATGCGGATTCCTCAGAGATATATGACAAAATCTGTGACTATATTTTTGACGCGCTCGATCGGAGTCTGGAATTCCAGAAGCGCATCTATCGGTTCATGATCAAGAACGACGTGATCAGTGGGAAACAGATCTGCAAGATCCTCTGTGAGCAGGGAGCTATCGAGATTCCGCAGGAGGATGTGGACAAGCTGTACGACGGTTCACTGTCCGCCTATCAGTTTATGATGAACCGGATCACTCATCTGGATATCACGCCGGCTCAACTGGCGATGGACCCCTGCAATGGCTCTGTCGTCATGACCAATGTGCGCACGGGAGACGTACTGGCCCTGGTGTCCTATCCTGGCTACGACAACAACAAGATGGCCAATTCTGTGGATCCGCAGTACTATAACAAGCTATTGATGGACAAGACCAGTCCGATGCTGAACTATGCCACCCAGTATGCGGCGGCGCCCGGCTCCACATTTAAGATGGTATCCTCCACGGCGGCGCTCCTGGAGGGAGAGATCACGCTCAGCAGCAAGATCAACTGTACCGGAGCTTACACCCAGGTGACACCGTCTCCCAGGTGCTGGAGGCACAGCGGGCATGGCTCTTTGAATCTGACTGCGGCGATTCAGAATTCCTGCAACTTCTTTTTCTACGATATGGGCTATCGTTTTGCTACTGGGAGCGGCAGCTATAATGCACAGGAGGGTCTGGATATATTGGCCAAATATGCCGAGCTGTACGGCCTGACAGAAAAATCCGGTGTGGAGATTGAAGAATCCCAGCCCTCTGTCTCCGATGAGCTTCCCATACCATCAGCTATCGGACAGGGTACCAACAGCTTCACTGCCGTGGGACTGACCCGCTATGTGGCGACTGTGGCAAATGGGGGGGATTGTTACAATTTGACTCTGCTTGATCATGTACAGGACAAGGAGGGCGAGATACTGATGGAGCAGATTCCGGTACTCCGCAATACGGTGGATATGCCGGTAGAATACTGGAATGCCATTCGTCTGGGACTTCGCAGGGTGATTGAGGGCAAGAGCTATTTCAACGGCCTTGCCGTACAGGTGGCCGGCAAGACCGGTACGGCACAGCAGATATCCTCACGTCCCAATCATGCGCTTTTTGTTGGATACGCGCCCTACGACAGTCCGGAGATCGCCATCACGGTGAGGATTCCCTTTGGCTATTCCTCCGACTATGCGGCTCAGACGACCAAGGATCTGATTTCGTATTATTATGGGCTGGAGCCTGTGGAGGATATTATCGACGGCATGGCCAGCACACCGGATGCGGGTGTGACAATCAATGAAATTTAGTTGGTTAAGGAGAGATGACAGTGAAAGATGCAGTGATGATCAAAAGTTATCAAAACGGTATCAATCTGATTCTGCGGGAGGATGTCTCCTTTGAGGAGCTCCTTCAGGAGCTGTCCGCCAAATTTCAGAGCTCCCGCGGCTTTTTTGGTAACGCTGATGTAGCGCTTTCCTATGAGGGACGCAAGCTTGAGCAGGGACAGGAGATTGCCCTGGTGGAGGCCATCCGCCAGTCCAGCGATCTGAATCTGGTCTGTATTGTAGGAAAAGACGAGGAGACTAACCGACGCTATATCAAGGCAATTCAGAAGGTGCAGAAGAAGCTGCCTCTTGGAAGCGAAGGACAGCTCCATAAGGGATCTCTGAAAAACAGCGAGGTTCTGGAGACGGAGAGCAGCATTATCATACTGGGCGATGTGTATCCTGGCAGCGCGGTGATCTCTCCCAAAAATATTATCATTTTGGGAGGACTGTATGGGGAAGCCTATGCGGGGACAGACGGCAGCGAAGGAATCTATGTGGCAGCGCTTGAAATGGAGCCGGAAAGATTAAAAATCGGCGATTTCAAATATAAGGGTAACGACAAACAGACAAAGTGGGGGATACGCGCTAAGGTACAGCCGAAAATTGCATATGTGAAAAACGATAAGATAGTCATGGAACCGCTTACCAAGGAGATACTGGACACCTTTTAGGCATATTTCATGTCTTAATGAAATGGGTTCGGGCGACGATTATGAGTGCCGAAGCTACGGCAGAATGGAGGAAGTATGAGCGAAGTAATTGTCGTCACATCAGGTAAAGGCGGTGTGGGTAAGACCACCACATCTGCAAACGTTGGAACCGGTCTGGCCAAAGCGGGAAAGAAAGTATGCCTCATTGATACCGATATCGGCCTGCGCAATCTGGACGTGGTTATGGGCCTTGAGAACCGAATCGTGTACAATCTGGTGGATGTGGTGGAGGGGAGTTGCCGTGTGAAGCAGGCTTTAATCCGGGATAAGCGCAATCCGGGACTGTATCTGATGCCGTCCGCCCAGACCAGGGATAAGAGCGCCGTCACGCCTGGCCAGATGATCAAGGTGATTGACCATCTAAAGGAGCAGTTTGACTATATTATCCTGGACTGTCCGGCTGGTATCGAGCAGGGCTTCCAGAATGCCATCGCCGGAGCAGACCGTGCGCTTGTGGTAACCACCCCCGAAGTGTCCGCTATTCGGGATGCAGATCGAATCATCGGACTGCTGGAGGCCAACGGCTTTCAGAAGATGGATCTGATTATCAATCGGTTGCGCATGGACATGGTGCGAAAGGGCGATATGATGTCCGCTGCGGATGTAGTGGATATACTGGCCGTACCGCTGATCGGCATTGTCCCCGATGACGAGAACGTAGTCATCAGCACTAATCAGGGAGAACCGCTGGTTGGCACCAGCACTCCGGCGGGAATGGCATATCATAACGTATGCCAGCGTGTGCTTGGCAGGGAGGTTCCCTTTCTAAATATGGAAAAAAGCATATCCTTCTGGACGCGGGTGAGTGGAATTTTCCATAAGGTATGAGAGGGGGCGGGCTAAATCTTGAGACATTTTTTTGGAAAAAAGAGCTCTCGCGAGGTTGCCCGGGACAGACTGAGAATTCTGTTGATTTCCGACAGAGTTAACTGTTCTCCGGAGATGATGGAGCTCATCAAGACGGATATTGCCAAGGTGATATCCAAATACATGAAGATTGATACGGCTAATATGGATATTCAGATCAGCAAGATGGGTATTCAGGGTAAGAAGGGTATGCGCAATCCGGTGCTGAGTGCCAGCATTCCCATTCTGGATCTGAATAAGCAGACATAGCCGGACTGGATTATACCCGGAGGCGGGTACAGGGAAGTATTTTACATGAGGATTGAATGCAAATGTTTAATAAAGGTTATCGAATCAGGAATTACGACTTTAAATTAATTCTGCTGATTCTGGCGCTTTCCACCGTCGGTGTTTTCGCGGTGGGAAGCGCACAGCAGTCGGTGCAGCAGAAACAGCTGATAGGGGTAATTGCCGGAACCTTTCTGATGGTGGTGATCTCCCTGTTGGATTACACAGTTTTACTGAAGCTGTACTGGCTGATGTACCTTGGGAATTTAGTACTGCTTTTACTGGTGCGTTATTTTGGAGAAGAGACAAAAGGCGCGCAGCGCTGGTTTCAGATACCTGGAGGGTTTCGTTTTCAACCGTCAGAAACAGCAAAAATTTTGTTGATTTTATTCTTCGCACAGTTTATTATGAAACATATAGAGAAGTTTAATACCTTTCGGATTATTGCTCTGTGCGTCGCGCTGATTGCCGCCCCCTGGTATCTGATCTACGAGCAGCCTGATCTGTCTACCAGCATTGTGATGATCGCCTTATTCTGTATTATCATGTTTGCGGGCGGGCTGAATTTTAAGGTGATCTTTGCTGTATTGGCCGTAGCCATACCAGCGCTTGCGCTTTTTGTGGCACTGGCTATACAGCCGGACAGCATAGTGAGCGAGGCGCTGACAGGTAACCAACGCCAGCGTATTCTGGCATTCATTTATCCTGAGCAGTATGAGACCACCACTGCCTATCAACAGCTGAACTCTGTGATGGCTATTGGCTCTGGCATGTTGGATGGCAAAGGATATATGAACAACGAGATCACTTCCGTGAAAAACGGCAATTTTATCTCAGAGGCCCAGACCGACTTCATCTTTGCTGTGATTGGCGAGGAGTTCGGCTTTAAGGGGAGTCTTGTCGTGATAATGCTGGAGATGCTGATTACGCTGGAATGTATCCATGTGGCACGCAGAGCCAGGGATCCGGCGGGAAGAATCATTGCTGCCAGCATGGGAGGTTTGGTGGGGGTCCAGGCATTTATCAATATCGGAGTGGCAACTTTCATACTGCCCACAACCGGTTTGACTCTGCCCTTTGTGAGTTATGGCTTGACTTCTCTGATGAGTTTATTTATTGGAATGGGATTTGTGCTAAATGTACGCTTACAGGCCACAAGATGAAAGCTTTAGAGAGAGGGGTATTGGCATGAATATTGCACTCATTGCACACGACGCGAAGAAAAAATTGATGCAGAATTTTTGCATCGCATATCGAGGGATACTGAATAAAAATGATCTGTATGCCACCGGCACCACCGGCAGGCTGATTGAAGAGGTGACGAACCTGAACATACATAAGTTCCTTGCCGGTCACCTGGGGGGAGAGCAGCAGATAGGCGCACAGATCGAGCACAATCAGATGGATCTGGTGATTTTTCTGCGGGATCCGCTGACTCCGAAATCCCATGAGCCAGATGTGAACAATGTGGTAAAGCTGTGTGATATGCACAATATACCGCTGGCAACCAATCTGGCGACGGCGGAGCTGTTGATAAAGTCCTTAGACAGAGGAGATCTTGAGTGGCGTGAAATGTACAAGTAATGGCAGGATTAAAATAGTTGTTACACTTCTTGTCTCAGTGATGGTTCTGGGCTGTATCGGCTGTGGAAAAAGCACCTGGGACATGCCCTATGACCCGGACGCTGTTGTCAGCGGATTCAATGTGATCAGCAGACAGAACAGTAAGGCTGCGCATACTTTTGCCGAGAATCTGTGTGTGGTGACAGAGAATGTCACAAATGATGAGACCGTGGATATGACCAAGGCTGAAGCGGCAATTCTGTTTGGGTTGAATGACAATGAGGTGCTCTATGCCAAGAATGCCCATGAGAAGCTACATCCGGCCAGTCTGACCAAGGTGATGACAGCGCTGGTGGCATTGAAATATGGCAGTATTGACCAGGTCCTGACGGCTTCCAATGCAGTAACTATCACAGAGACTGGAGCTACTCTGTGCGGCCTGAAGCCAGGAGATAACATGACGCTGAATCAGGCGTTGTATGTACTGCTCCTGCAGAGCGCCAATGATGCCGCTATGCTGATCGCGGATAACATAGGCGGCAGTGTGGATAGATTTGTCGAGCTGATGAATCAGGAAGCTCTTGAGCTTGGCGCTACCAACACACATTTTATGAATCCGCACGGACTGACGCAGGAGGAGCATTACACGACGGCATATGATCTCTACCTGATCTTCAACGAGGCGCTAAAATACGAGAAATTCAACGAAATTATACAGACGAACAGTTATGAGGCCACCTACAGTGACTCTGCGGGAGCCGTCAAGACCCTCAGCGTCCAGACCTCCAATCTGTTTTTGCGTGGGAACTATAAGGCTCCTGACAATATCACTGTGATCGGCGGCAAGACAGGTACCACCAACGCCGCCAAGAGCTGCCTGATGGTGCTTTCCAGGGATGCAGGAGGTTCTCCGTATATTTCTGTTATTCTGAAAGCGGAGACACGAGATACGGTCTATGAAGAAATGATAGATTTATTGGGCGAAATACAGAATTAAAGGTTGTTTTTTAGCCTGAGATAAATTATAATAATTGTAGTTCTAAAAATTTACTTTAGGAGGGTTACCAATGGTTCAGCTGATTGTAGGCAATAAGGGTAAGGGAAAGACAAAGCACTTGTTAGATAAGGTAAACAGCGAAGTGAAAAACATTACGGGAAATATTGTTTACCTGGATAAAAGCACCAAGCATATGTATGAGCTTAATAATAAGGTCCGATTGATTGATGTATCTCAGTTTATGATTGAGAATTACAGCGAGTTCATAGGTTTTGTCAGCGGGATCATCTCGCAGGATCATGATTTGCAGCAGATGTATTTCGACAGCTTTCTTAAGATTTCCTGCCTTGAGGACAGTGACATCACAGATGTGATAGTCAAGCTGAATAAAATCAGTGATTCCACAGGCGTAGACTTTATTCTGAGCGTATCCAGAGATGAGAGCGGGCTGCCTGAAGCGGTTAAAAAGAATATTCTTATCTCCCTGTAAGCGGGAATGATCAGCAACAGACAATGAATGGACGAAAGCCTCGGATAGAAACTGAGGCTTTTTTCTAAAGGATATGTCAATGTATGGAGGGACAGGTGGCACAGAGGCAGCAACCGGCTAATAATAAGATCAGAAAGTATCGAAAGCCCTTGAATCTGAATATCGGCATGATCATTTTTGTGGCCATATTAATTTATGTGGTGTACTGCATCATTGCTTCCCTGAATGTCGAGCACATTTCCCCTTACGAGGTCAAAGAGGGTTCGCTTGCCATGAATTATACCTATCGTGGCATAGCTATTCGTCAGGAAAATATTGTCATTGCCGACAAAGCGGGTTATATCAATTATTATGCCCGCGAGGGAGAGCGGGTAGCCTGCGGGGATTTGGTCTATACCGTAGACGAAACTGGACGGCTCAATGACTATCTTCAAAGCGCGGATATGGGCGACAACACGCTCAGCGAACGGGAGCTTGCCGAGCTGAAGAGTGAAGTGATTAACTTCATTCATGGCTTCAGAGCCACTGATTTTGACAATACCTATAATTTTAAGTATAATTTAAAGGGCACGGTTATGAAGCTGGCCAATGTCGGTTTAATGCAGAGTATCCACAATCTCAACAGCAGCAACGAGCTGACGGATATGGTAGAATTCTGTCGCAGCAGCAATTCCGGCATTGTGACCTATTGGACGGACGGCTATGAGGAGTTGACTCCTGAGTTGGTCACCGCCGAGATGTTCGACGATAGGGATTATGCCCCGAAACAGCTTCTCGGAGTGGAACTGATCACGCAGGGAGACGCCGTGTACAAGCTCTCCACAAATGAAAATTGGTCTCTGGTGATTCCTGTGGAGGAAGAAATGGGTGTCATGCTACAGGAAAAGGGGACTGTCAAGATCCGTTTTCTCAAAAATCAGTATGAGTCCTGGGCTACCGTCAGACTCATTCGGGGCGGCGATGCAAAGCCCTATGTTCAACTTGATTTTAACAATTCAATGGTGACCTTTGCCACGGACCGATTTGTGGATATTGAAATAATTTTGAACGATGAGGTGGGCTTGAAGATTCCCAATTCCTCCATCGTCCAGAAAGATTTTTACCTTGTGCCCAGCGCTTACATGACTAAAGGTGCAGACGGAGCGGACGGCGTGATTCTGGAACGCTACAATGAGGAGGGCAATATCTACAGCGAATTTCTGAAGACCTCTATATACAATTATGATGAGGAGAATAAGGAGTATTATCTGGACAGCGCGGCTCTGGCCATTGGTTCCAATATCATTATGCCGGACAGTCAGGAAAAATACACAATCAGCCGCAGAGCCACCCTGACGGGAGTCTATAATATGAATAAAGGCTATGCGGATTTCCGGCAGATCAACATCCTTTATCAGAATGAGGAGTATGCGATAGTTAAGTCCAATACTCGATATGGGTTGAATGTATATGATTACATCGTGCTCAATGCCGCTGCCGTGGACGATGCGCAGTTCATATATTGATCCACCTTCGCATAATTGACACAATAGCACTTATATAGCGCTGCAGTGTTCGGGAGACGATTATGATTCTTGAGAATTTGACACAGACAAGACAGAATATTGAGAGGGCATGCCAGCGTGTCGGGCGCGACATAGAGGAGGTAGAGCTCATAGCAGTCAGCAAGACCAAGCCTCTGGAGATGCTACAGGAGGCTTATGACGCCGGTATTCGGGACTTTGGGGAGAACAAGGTTCAGGAGTTGGTGGATAAATATGAGCGGCTTCCCCGAGATATCCGCTGGCATATGATTGGTCATCTCCAGCGCAACAAAGTGAAATATCTGGTAGGTAGAGTGTATCTGATCCACAGCGTTGATTCCCTGCGTCTCGCGCAGGAGATTCAGAAGGAGGCGGAGAAGAAGCGCACAGAAGTTAATATTCTGGTTGAAGTCAATGTGGCCGGAGAGGAGAGCAAATATGGCAGCACCGTGGCAGAAACGCTACAATTGATTCAGCAGATCGCTCTTTTGCCGTCCATACATATCAAAGGACTCATGACAGTGGCTCCTTTTGTGGATAATCCGGAAGAAAATCGCAGAATTTTTGCATGCCTAAGGCCACGACAAACGCATGAGTAAATAAATTGTGAACTATCTCTCTTTCTGTTACAAT
>JAMPGX010000030.1 GCA_023663725.1 bacterium
CGGTTAGATACTGCCGACCATAGCATACCTAATTTTGAAATCGTTACAGTTTAAAACAAGGCGGTGTTATCTATAAGAAACGACTTTTTATAGCAGACGAAACGCTTGAGGAAATACTCAAAGAAGGCAGATTTCCTGACAAAAAAGTGGTTTTAAAGAGATGGAAAGAGCAGAACATACTTCATTGCGAAAAAGACCGTTATCTTTCAGATGTTGTGATTGCAGGAGAAATAAAGGTAAAAGGGTATAAAATTGATTTGCCTGAAATAAGTGATGAAAATAAGTAAAAATTGCAAAAAGAGTTTTTGGAATTTAGAGTAAGAGGTGATTCAATGTCAAAAAAGTCAATAACGGGGTCAATCAGACCCCGTCCTTCAAAGGATAATATACAATACTATACAGCTACGCTTGAATTAGGCAAAGACCCCAATACGGGAAAGCGTATCAGAAAAAGCTTTCATGTAGATACTGACAACAGGCAGGAAGCAGAAGATTTTCTCACTATGAAAAAAGCGGAGTACCTGAAAGGAGAACTCCTGATGCCTTTGGATATGACGGTTGCAAGTTATCTGGATGAATACCTGGTCTACTGTGAAAGCAGTAATTATAGTGCGGCTACCATGAGAGATTATAAGAGTGTCATAGAAAGGTATTTGAAGCCCGTATTTGGAAAGATAAAACTGCAGGACTTGCAAAAGGCACACATTCAACAAGCGTATAATGTTTGGAGGAAAAAATCTAATGCGAGTGATAAGCCGCTTAGTGCAGAAACCATCAGGCACATAAACCGTATTTTTAAGGCGGCATTAAATGAAGCTGTAGAGCGGCAGTACATCAAACAAAATCCGGCGTGCAGGATTAAGATTGCGAAAGACGCTTCCACAAAAGAGCTGGATGTATATACGGTGGAGGAAATCAGGGAATTGCAGAAAGCCGTAAAAGGGACGGATATGGAGCTTCCTGTCGCCCTGTTATTCGACTGTGTTATGCGCCGTGGAGAATTATTGGGATTGAGATTTTCAGATATTGATTTTGATACGAACACAGTCAAAATCCGCCATTCTCTGGTGGAGACAGAGGACAGCAAGGTATGTGTGCTGAAGGACTGCAAGACGGAGGATTCCTGCCGTGAAATGATAGTCAGTGAATACACCATGAAGCTGTTGAAAAAGCAGAGGGCAGTATATAAGGAGAATAAGCTGAAATACGGTAAGGCTTTTTGCGATCAGGAATATGTTGTATGCCAGGAGGACGGAACCCCTTTTCTGCCTAAGAGTTTTACGAGGAAGTGGGCGAGGACGTTGGAGAAATACGGTCTGCGCCATATCAAGCTTCACGGAACAAGGCACAGCGCCATATCCCTATTGCTGTCAGAGGGAATACCGCTGCATATCGTACAGCAGAGAGCAGGGCATAAAGACCCTCAAATAACGTTGGCAGTCTATTCCCATGTTGCAAAGGATAAGCAGAGCATAGTGGCGGAAAAGCTGGAAAGTCTGATATTCTCGGCAGTCAACGAGTAAGGCTGACCCCCTGATTATATTGATAAGAGGATACGGGGCTGTAAGAATGACTTTACAGCCCCGTATAGAACTCAAAAGCTCTTTCCTGCAAAGTTTATTTCCGTGATAAGCATGAATTTCATTGTAAATAGGGAAGATTTTTTGTATAATTAAAGTGTGGCAGGCGCAGATACGGAATATATTCTTGCCAGTCCTATTTTGTATTCCTTTAGAGAGGTGGGAAAATGGCACAAAACACGCCAAAACGTAAGATAAAAGACAGCGTATTTACAAATTTGTTTCAAAATAAAAAATATCTGCTGCAGCTATATAAGGCGCTTCATCCAGAGGACGGTAACGTGACAGAGGATGATATAAAAGATGTTACCATTAAGCATATATTGGTGGATGCAGATTATAATGACCTTGGCTTTTCCGTTGGCGGCAGACTTGTCGTGCTGGTTGAGAGCCAGTCAACATGGACATTGAATATCATAATCCGTGCGTTGATGTATTTGATACAAACTTATCACGATTTTTTCAAGCGTACCAAGCAAAACCTTTATGGAGCAAAAAAGGTGAATATGCCAAAACCTGAATTGTATGTGATTTTTACAGGTGAAAAGCCGGAGAACCCGCCCGACACCATATCGCTCTCAAAGGATTTTTTTGACGATGAAAAGATTGCAGTAGATGTAAGTGTCAAGGTGCTTTATCAAGAGGACGAGAACAGCATAATTGGGCAGTATATAATTTTCTGTAAGGTGTATAATGAGCAGAGAAAGAAATACGGTCAGACAAAAGAAGCGATAATAGAAACCATTCGTATCTGTAAAGACAGGAATGTGTTGAAGGAATATCTGGAAAACAAGGAACAGGAGGTTAAAGCCTTGTAAGCAAGGCTTAGATATCATGATGACATTGTTTGATGATGAGCAGGTTTTGGAAGCCTATGCGGAAGATATTAAAAACAGTGAGGCGAGGAAAACAGCGGAAAAGCTGATAAGAAAAGGGAAAATGTCTCTTGACGAAATTGCGGAGTGTGTTCCGGCGTTATCCCTTGAGGATCTAAGAAAACTAGAAATTGAAGTTATGCAGATGGCGTAATCCATCAAAATATAGTGCAACCATGTCAGGGCATAGAGAAAGTTATATTGCTAATGGCAGGATAAAAGCCCGAAATCCCGTAAACAGTATGAGAAATCACAGAGCAGACAGGAATATTTGTAGGCACTGATGATTTTACAGCGGGATTTCGGGCTTTTTTGTATCAAAATTTCCTTCTTGTGAAGCTTTTTTCCGTGTGTTAAGATTATTTCTAAGGGCTGGTCGCAGAATTGGTCGCAAGGCTTGTACACAAATTTTCCTTAAAATTCCACTTTGGGCAGCTTTAGACAGGCGATAAATTTTAAAGAGGTTTGTCCCTTGTGAGTTCCTCTTAATCAGGGTGTCCAGGGTTCGAGCCCCTGGCGGTGCATGGAAGAGTCTTGGGGCTTGCTTTTATGCGGGTTTCGGGGCTTTTTTTTGTGCAAAAAACGGAGCTATCTGAAAAAATCAGATTTCCCCGTTGATGATACCATCAAGGTGTGATATGCAGCACTGGCTTGCCAGTATTTCATTTGCCATATGCAGGTATCTTCTGGTGGTGTCTATGTCCTCATGACCCATGAGATACATCAGGCGGTATATGTCCACCTGTCCATAGGTGCGATATTGATCTAAACAGTAGTTAGTGGCAAAGTTGTGCCGGAGCTTGTGAGAGGAAAGCTCAAAGGGCAGTGAGTCAGCTAGGCGGGATACAAACAGCTTGACGGCGTTACAGGTGAGCGGTTGTCCACGGCGGTTTAAAAACACAGTGTTGTCTGTGTATGGGCAGTGAGCAAGATACTCAATCAGGAAGTGTCTGGTAAGCTGTCCCAAGGGTACAGTACGCTCTTTGTCACCTTTGCCTCTAACCGTCATTCTGTTGTCGGTATGTGAGATATTGGACTTGCGGAGCGTGCAAACTTCTGACTGTCTCAAGCCGTTGTCATACATGAGAGCAATAATGCACTTATTTCGCAAAGTGAGCCAGTCAGTTTCAGCGTGAATGCTGGCGAATATCTGCCGTACCTCTTCATCTGAGTAGATGCGTACATTGCGCTTAGGGGACTTCGGGACTTTAACCGTGCGTGCATTGTAGGCGGCGGTATACTCATTCTCTGCCCAACGCAGGAATATTTTCACATGGCGTATGTAAGTAGCTCGTGTGGACTTACTGAGGGGCCTTTTAAGCAGGGTAGAGAGGTAAGTCTGTATATCCCCCTGTGAAATGTCCTTATAGGGCCTCTCAGGGCCTACAGAGCGCACAAAGGGCATGACAAACTGCTGATAGTCGTTGACGGTCTTAGGGGACAAGTCAGCTAACTGGCGGGAGAGTATGAAGTTGTTGAAAGCCTCTAGTACAGTCATGGTAACACCTCTATGAACTCCTCTATATCCTCTGTCCGAGTGTCAAACGTCTTAACCCTGCAATATCCCTCTGGATGCTCCCAGTCCCAATCACAATGTAGTGCAGCATGGCCTCTGTAAAGCGTCTGTGCCTTTTGCAGCCCTTGACTGCTGTAGTAGGAGTGTATTGATCTATACCGTCAGGTGGACGAAAGAGGGAAAAGGAATATTATAAGACTAGCCCAGGACGAAGCACGGGAACTCGAATCATCAACTTCTGGGACTGGATTAACAGGCACCGATAACTAATTGTAGCACAAACTACATCAAAAAGTATGCTGGAGCATGAACTTGTAGCACAAATTGGCTTGACGAAAAACGAAAGAAATGCTATATTACATGTAGGCAAGGCTAATAAAGCTATTTAGACACGAGAAAACCCCAGGAGTGCAGATCCTGGGGCTTTCTTTTTTCAAGGCTGAGCCGTGTTACTTATCATCTCCATCCAACCATTTGCATATGTAGTAGGCAACTACACTTGCCAACACGGAGATTATAAAGGCTAATAAAGTTTCCAATTTAGCCCCCCCCTTCTACTGGGGCGACACAGCAAAGCTATTATATCATATTCATTCGGGGAAGCACATCAAAACTTGACAGAATATACCAGGAAGTGAGAAGGAAGTTGTACTACAAATAGACACGCAGCGGGCCAGATCAGAGCGCTTCAGATTGAACTTGTGCCACAGGAATATATCTTAGATACTTTTTACGTCTGGAGGATTACCAGCTTTTCGTCCTCGCTCCTGTCGCTTATATTAAAATTAGTATTCTAATCCATAAATATAGTTTAGATTATTGACAATCCTCATTTAAACTGATATAAAGTCGAGAAGAAATTTAGAAGGTCCTTATGACGATACTGCATGGAAAAAGATATGTGCGAGTCTAGGATAAACACCGAAACGGCCAGAATGAAATTGGATTCTGCCTGAAAAGGCGAACACAGGAAAGGAAGGGATTTATATGGCAATGATGGAGAGACCGGCTGTCAGTACCTTGGCTGACGGAGGAAAGTATTGGGAGCACGAATACGAAAAATTTTACCTGAAGGCGTACATACCCGCAAACGACCTGGACGGGCAGACGAACAATTACGGGTTCCGCGCACCGCTGTTGCTTGTCTTTGAGGAAAACAGGCAGAGCGGAGAGGAGGCAGTGGCTTTTGCCAGGGAAAGCGGACTGGCAGAAGTCGCGGCGGCAGCAGATTCCAGCGTCCTCTTCATCTACCCGACCAATGAGGGCGGCTGGGAAAATGCCACGGAGGAGCTATACGCGTCCGTCATAGCGGAGGTGAAGATGGACCCGCGCTATTCGGAGGGGCTTGTCTCCCTCACCGATTTCTTTACGCGGGAATTTAAGGGCTATTTCATCAGGGGGGCAATCTTTCGGGCGGATATCTACAGCTTCGGAAAGTCGGCGGACTATGTGGCCAGAAACCTGCTGAAAACGCTGCAGGGGCAATACCTCTGGGGGCCCGGCGAGATTACGCCTGCCATGTGTTCCATGCAGGGCTTAACTGTGATTCCTCGGCCGGAGCGCAGGGATATCGGCATCCTGAGCGTGGGCAATTCCAGGGAGGTAAACGATGCCCTTGGGGACTGTGAGAACCTGCTGGTAAAAGCCGAGCCTGATTACAGGGCGGACTTTAAGTCTTTTGTCAGGAAGTTCAAGATGTGGTGCGGCAACATGGAGACGGAGCCTGAGCTTGAAGCCATGGGCATGACGGAGGAAGCGGGCAGCACAGTGGTAAAGACTTCCCCGTACAATCGCGGGGAGTTTAAAGACACGACGGAACATAAGGTCGGTTATTTTGCGTACTACAACAACGACATCTTTGACAAGGGTCCGGCCCCGCTGGTGGTGGGATTTCACGGTGGCGGCGATTCCTCCATGTTTCTGACCTTTGTGTCAGGGTGGTACGAGATTGCCCACAGATACGGCTTCCTCTTTGTCTCCATAGAAAACCATCAGAACGTGACGGCTTCGGAGGCGGTGGAGGTGATCGAAAGCCTGAAAAAGCGCTATCGCATAGACGAACATCGTATTTACGCAACCGGATTTTCCATGGGAAGCGGCAAGACGTGGGATTTGTATCAGGAGTATCCTCAGGTTTTCGCAGGGTTAGCGCCTGCCAGCGCGCTGTTTCCGATGAAGGGCAATCCTTTCAGCCCGCCTTTGGGCGATAGGCTGAACCTGTCTGTACCTGTTCCGATCTTCTATTCCGGCGGTGAGAATTCGCATCTGCCGGAGTTGCCCTGTCAGGCGGCTTCCGGACTGGAGAGAATACAGTATGCGGCGCAGGTCAACCGGCTGAAGGTAAAGTTTGACATAAGCTACGAAGACAGGGAGAATTGGGCTGATCCCGTATGGGGGGAGGCTCCAGATCGGGTGGAAAAGCTGTATGACGAGTCCAGGGACAGCTACCTGACTATTCGCTATTACAACAGTGAGGACGGCCTCTGCCGCACTGCCTTTGCCAGTGTCAGCGGGCAGGGACATGAGTTCCGCCACCATACCTGTGAACAGGCGTGGAAGTTCCTGTCGCAGTTCACCAGACAGTGAGAGAACTTGAAGAATAACTGTGTTGACTGCTACGATTAGATGAAAAGAGCCCTGCCAGCGCATATGGCATCATGTGTTTTTATGTCGATATGACTTGATGGGAATGGGGAAGGATGGTACAATAAAAGAAACTCGAAGTTTATACATTTATAGATTATGGGAAGGGATAGGAGATGATTTCGAAACTAAAAGAACAATTGGCAATCGATTTAAATTGTTCGAAGCTGGATTTTGATAAAAACGAAAATACCGTTAAAATACTGTGCAAGAACCACTCAAAACGCCGAAATATCGAAGATGATTTATATATGTTTATGGCTTGCTTTGGAAAAGGTACTGTAGTTGCTACGTGTGAGGAGATGAATAATTTCATGACAAAGTATGTAGCCAAGATGGACGGATTTCGATGCTTTGATATGCCTCTTAATACGTTGGAGAATGAGTTAAAGAAACATGGTGGAATAATTAGTGAAATTGAAGAATTATATTTGTTAGAAAGTAATAAAATTTGCCCGATAAATACGGAGTTTGACGTTGAGATTTTAGAAGGAACTGAAATTAAAAAGTTATATGAAGACCATAGATTTCATATGGCATTAGGATATTGTCAGGAGCAAGACCGCAAGGATATGCTTGCAGTAGCAGCATACGAAAACGGAGAGATAATTGGAGTGGCTGGTGCAAGTAATGATACAGACCAAATTTGGCAAATCGGTATAGATGTAGTGCCAGAAAAACAGAAGCATCATGTAGCAACTGAAATAATCAAGATTATCTCAAATGAAGTTTTGAAAAGAGGTAAAATACCTTATTATGGCACAGCTTGGTCTAATATTGCGTCAAAGAGAGTTGCAATAAATGCCGGATATAAGCCAGTATGGGTAGAAATGAAAGTGAAAAGGATTTGATTGGAGGAAAAATATATGAATTATTGGGAAGGTAATAAAATTTGTTTGAGAGCCATGGAAGAAAGTGATGCTTATTTTTTTATGAGACTTTGCAAAATATGGATATTCAAAAAAATGAATCAGACATAAGGGTTCCTATGTCGCATAAAGCATGTGAAGATTTTGCTATGGAACAAGCTTCAAAGGGTAATGATAACGTTTCACCGTTTCTTATTATTGAGGATAAAGATAAGAACAGGGTGGGAATGGCTTCACCGTCTATAGAAGATAGTCGAGTGGGAGTTTTTTCAAGTGGTATTTTTATTAAGCCTGAATTTCAAAGAAAAGGTTATGCTAAAGAAGCAATGCTTATGATTTTGAATTTCTATTTTAATCAGTTGAGATGTCAAAAATTTAATGCCAGTGTCTATTCGTATAATGAACCATCTAATAGACTTTGCGAAAAAATAGGTCTTGTTGTTGAAGGAAGACGTAGGAATACAGTATTTACTGATGGAAAGTTTTATGACGAAATCTTATATGGATTAACAAATGATGAATTTGAGGAGATATGGATATGTTCATACTGCAAAAAATAATTTTCCGTTTGCCAAAATAATCATTACCACAGTCACAACGGAATCAATAACACATAGTAGGAGTGCAAGATAGAGATGGCGCCTCATGCCCGCCTCTCGGCTGGAAGAGGCAGGCGGTGGCGAATCGTTCGGGGTAAAGCCATGGAACACGGTAAAAAGGGAAAACGCAAAGTGGCCCGCGTTTTGTATGTAGTATTATTGCTGACATCTGTGTCGGTCATTCTGATTGCGTTCAAGATCATTAAAATCCCCCCATATTTGGCGGCTCAATACCCCATGCAGGGGGTGGACGTCTCCCACTATCAGGGCGAGATTGAGTGGGAACGGATTCGGGAACAGGGCATCGACTTCGCGTTTATCAAGGCGACGGAGGGCAGCAGCTTCGTGGATGACAGGTTTGCGGCGAACTGGAAGGAAGCCAGGTCCGCAGGACTGTATGTGGGGGCCTATCACTTCTTCAGCTTTGACAGTCCGGCGTCTTCCCAGGCGGAGCATTTTATCGCCACAGTGGGCAGTCTCAGCGGCGCTCTTCCGCCTGCGGTGGATATCGAGTATTATGGAGACAAAGCTAAGAATCCCCCAGAGAGACAGCAGGCGGTCTCCCAGCTCAGAGAACTGCTGTGCGCTCTGGAGGAGGAATACGGCGTAAAGCCAGTGATCTATACCACATATACGATATACGGGCAATATATCCGCGGCGAGTTTGAAGAGTATCCGCTCTGGATTCGCAACGTATATTATCCGCCGGTGAATACAGGCCGGCATTGGACGTTCTGGCAGTATTGTGACACCGGAACGCTTCAGGGAACCTCAGGGGAAGAAAAATATGTGGATTTGAATGTATTTCGGGAGGGACAGAAGGAGCTGGAGGAGCTGCTCGTACCATAGAAATACTATAGATATCCGCAATAGATATCCGTATAGATATCCGATAGAAGGAATGCGATCACCGGTGTAGAGACAGCTTTGACGCGCTGTGAGAAGAGCTATGGTGCATTACCGGACGTTAGGCGCGGCAATACAGGAAGGAGCACAATTTGAATCCTAAATTAAGAGAGAAAACGATGGAATCTCTTTCAGCAGTGCTACCCATCACGGGAATTGTATTGCTCATCAGTATACTTTTAGTGCCTATGGAGTTGGGTAGTCTGGTTATGTTTATCGTTGGCGCTATCATGCTGATATTGGGCATGGGCTTTTTTCAACTGGGAGCAGAGATGGCGATGACTCCCATCGGAGAGGGCATCGGTGTACAGATATCGAGAACGCGCAGGGTAATATTCATAGTGCTCATCGGTTTTGTGATGGGGGCGCTCATCACGATATCCGAGCCGGATCTCCAGGTCCTGGCTCAGCAGGTGCCGTCCATGCCAAATCGGGTGCTGATCCTGACCGTTGCCGTGGGAGTGGGCTTTTTTCTGGCGCTGGCAATCGTGCGAATCAAGTTTCAGATTGATCTCTCCAGGATGCTGATCATTCTATATGGGCTGTTGGTTGGAGCTTCTTTTTTCGTACCCAGAGAGTTTTTGGCAGTGGCATTCGACTCGGGCGGCGTGACCACCGGTCCCATGACGGTGCCCTTTATCATGGCCATGGGTATCGGCCTTGCCTCGCGGCGTACCGACAAGAATTCCGCCAGCGACAGCTTCGGTCTGGTGGCATTGTCCAGCATTGGCCCTATTCTGGCTGTGCTCATCCTGGGGTGCTTTTACAAGCCCACGGAGGCGTTGTACTCGCTTGGCGATGTGGCTGATGTGGAGACGACTCGCGATGTGGTCAGAGTGTTCGGCGTCAGTATACCGACCTATGCCCGCGAGGTGCTTATTTCGCTGCTGCCGATTGCCGCGGTATTTGTGATCTTTCAACTGCTTACCCGCCGTTACCACAGGCGGCAGCTGAAGCGTATTGCTGTCGGTCTGATCTATACATACATCGGCCTGGTGCTGTTCCTCTGTGGGGTGAATGTCGGATTTGCGCCAGTGGGTTCTTTCCTGGGCAGTGAACTGGCATCCCTGCGCTTTAAGGGGATACTGGTCCCCATCGGTATGCTCATCGGTTACTACATCGTAAAAGCGGAGCCTGCGATACAGGTGCTCAATCATCAGGTGGAGAATGTGACCGATGGAGCCGTCTCCGTCAAGGCCATGAACCGCTGCATGTCTCTGGGCGTGGCCATCAGCGTGGGTCTTGCCATGATGCGGGTCCTGACAGGGCTTCCCATACAGTGGATCATCATTCCCGGCTATGTGATAGCCCTCGCGCTGTCTCGTTTTGTGCCCAGGATATTTGTGGGTATCGCGTTTGACTCCGGCGGCGTGGCCAGCGGTCCCATGACATCGACTTTTCTGCTGCCTCTGAGTATAGGCACCTGCCAGGCGATGGGAGGGAACTTGATGACAGACGCTTTCGGAGTGGTGGCGCTGGTGGCGCTCACGCCTCTTATCGCGATACAGATCATGGGTATCGTCTATCAGGTCAAGACGCGTGCGATGCAGAGGAAGGCGTTGCAGAATGCCGCGTATCTGGATGATTGCGATGAGATCGTAGATCTGGAGAAGGGAGCATAGAATGGACAATCTGGAGAAAACCCCGTCATTTCAACTGTTGGTGCTGATCACAAACCCTAAGCTGGCGGAGAAGGCCACGAAGATATTTCGCAGGAGCACCCTTCCCGTCCAGTACAGGCTGAACGCCGAGGGAACAGCCTCCAGCGAGATTATGGATATGCTCGGTCTGGGCAGTATTGACAAATGTATTTTGATGAGCGCGGTTTCCAGACAGCAGGGGAGCGTCATGCTGGCTAGGCTGCGTCAGGAGCTGCATCTGGGAGCGATCAACAGCGGTATTGCCTTTACGATTTCGCTCACAGGGATCAACAAGCTGCTCATGCGTATCCTGACGAAGAATGAGGAGGAGAGTTCGGCGCACAATATAAGAAAGGGTGGAAATATGATATCGGATACGAAATACGCACTGATCGTGGCCACGGTCAATATCGGCTTCAGCGGGGATGTGATGGATGCTGCCAGGGCAGCTGGCGCAAGCGGCGGGACAGTGGTTCACAGTCGCTGGATCGGCAATGAGGAGGTGGCGGCTTCCTGGGGACTGAGTATGCAGGAGGAGAAGGAGATCGTTCTCATCCTCTCCGACGCGGATAAAAAAGTGGAGATCATGAGCGGGATCAGTGAGAAATGCGGGATGCGCAGCGAGGCCAAGGGAATGGTGCTGTCCCTGCCCATTGATGCCGTGATGGGGCTATAGGACTTGTGACATTCACAGCGGCGCAGGAGCATTTTGGCGCGTCCTCCTGCTGGAATCTGCCAGACGCCCGGAATGATGGATACGGCCCATCAGCGTATCGTTGGGGAAAAGTGCAGGCATTTTTCCGGACAGGCCTCCGCGCATTTGCCGCAGCGTATGCATTCCGGAGAGCGGGATATCTCTTGGACGGACAGGGACACAGGGCAGGCTTTTTTGCAGGCTCCGCAGGAGACACATTTTTCCTCCTCCCAGCGGACCTGCACCAGGCTGAAGCGGTTAAACAGACCGTAGATCGCTCCCAGCGGACATAAATACTGGCAGAAGGGGCGGTAGACTATCACGGAGAGGAGCAGGAGGAAGAGCAGGACTCCCAGCTTCCAGAAGAACAGCCCCCCGGCTTGACCGCGGAGCAGTTCATTGGCCGTCATCAGCGGGATGGCGCCGAACAGTGTGCCTGAGGGACACAGATATTTACAGAATGCCGGAAGCTTGGCATAGCCGCCGAACAGGAAGGCAGAGCCGACCCCCACCAGCAGGATCAGAGTCATATATTTGCCGTATTTCAGAATGCGATGCAGGGGGAGCTGTTTTCTTTTGCGAAAGAACGGTATCTTATATAGAAGATCCTGTACCAGTCCGAAGGGACATAGCCATCCGCAAACCAATCGTCCCATGAGGCTTCCAAACAGGAAAAAGAATCCCAGCGCCGCAAAGGGAACCTGGAAGCCCTGTTGATTTAACAGCGCCTGGAGAGCACCGATGGGGCAGGAAGCTATCGCGCCTGGGCAGGAATAGCAGTTCAGTCCCGGCAGGCAGACGTATTTAGACTTGCCCTGATAGATTCGCCCATTCACAAAGCCATATAGGTATCCGTTTGTCACAATCGTAAAAATAAGCTGTACCGCCAGCCGCAGTCTCGTCATAATCCCTCCGCTATCATCCGATGCCGATACATTCCATGCAGATCATTACTGCCTTTTTCCATATGGTGGCCAATTGTCCCTGCATGGAGCCCGCAAACAGGAACAGGATTCCGAGGAGCATTCCCCATAGCCAGGCGGGAAGTCTATTGATTTTCCAGAAGCGCATTGATCTGTTCCTCCCATGCGGATTTCTTCATAGAACCTACAACCACGTCCAGAACGGCGCCGTTCTCATCGATAAAGAATGTGGTGGGAACCGCCGTTACATCCCTGAGCAATCCGTAGTACAGAGATTCGTTCAGCAGTAGATGAGTATAACCGGCGCCGGTCTGTTCGATCAGGTTTGCCGCCAGATCCAGAGACTTCTGATCTGCTCCTGCCATGACGTCGCTGATGATTCCCACGATCTGAAAGTCCTCATCAGCATATTCCTCCGCCAGTGCTCCTAAGTCTGGCATCTCGCGCAGACAGGGATTGCAATAGGTTGCCCATACATTGACCATCGTTAGCTTTGACTGCGAGAAGATATCCTCGGAGACCACGTTTCCCTCCATATCTGATGCCTCAAAGACAATGGAAGCACTGTTGCCCCCGCTCTCAGGCGGACGGGTCTCCGCTCGACCTCCCTGAAGCTGCGTTCTGGTGCAGCCGGTCAGCAGCAGTCCGGCTATAATACTGACGAGCGCTAGGATTTTGCCATTTCTGCCCGATACATGGCGCTTGATCAGGTGACTCAGGTACAGCCTATTTATTTTATTCATATTATTTTATCTCCTCTTGACTTTTCTCTTAGTAGACAATTGCGAAACCTTTTATTGCCAGTACCGAATTGTGCATATTGTATATTCCATAAGCGGGTTCTTTCGAACTGTCGGTACTTAGCGAGGTTTTGCCGAATTTATTCGGCACGAGCTTAGTACCGCTACAGTGAGAACGAAGCGAGAGCGTGCCTGCGTTGGAATGTACAATGTGCACAATGACACTAGCAAAGTAACTGGCTTTCACAATCACCTATTTCTCTCAGAATTATACTCACTATAGTCAGTATAATATCCCAGAGGGATTATTTTTGTCTGCGTTTATAAATGCCGCACTCTATATATACCATATCCTCCGTTGAAAATCAACGAATGCTGGACGTTTCAGATGAAACAGCATTCTTATTCAGTCCTGTTTTGCTTGAATGAAAGTGCATTGTATATGGGAAAAACCGATACCGGCAATTCCGTTGCCAATATTTCACAAAATATACTTGACATTAATATTAACAATTTGTATAATGTAAGAAAATAAGTTAATGAGAAGGGGGATGTGGAATATGTTTACCTGGTTGGGACTGTTGGAAGCGTCGGCGGTAGGGGCGATCTGTATTGTTTTGTTCTTCCTGCTGTCGCAGTTGTTTGGGGAGCGGTATCGGGCGGGATTTCGGAAAGTGGTCTGGCTGTTGATCGCTCTGCGGATGTGTATTCCCATCAGTACGGCGATATTCCCCAAGCCTGTCACAGTGCAGGTGCCTGTATATGTGTTGCAGGATGAACGTCCGAGGGAAAATGTGAATTCGGTGCCTGCGGACGGGGAAAAGGCGGATGAAGAAGGTTCGGCGGAGGCAGCGCCCACAGAAGGCGGCGGACAGATGATCAACACGGATAGGGAGCACAGGCAGTTTACCTCCCAGGATATTCTGGTGCTGCTGTGGAGTGTGGGAGCCATTGGCATGTTGTCCTTCTTCCTGCTGTCACACCATTTCTTTTGCCGCAAAATGATGCGCAGGAGCAGAAGGTGCGCGGATCGGAACATTCTGCGGATGACGGCGGAGCTTGCGAAGGAGCTGGGGCTTAGGAGGATGCCGAGACTTCGGTTGATCAGTGGAGTGCAGACAGGGCCGTTCACGGTCGGTTTTTTCCGCAACACGGTCTTTTTGCCGGAGGATGACTATCAGGAGCGGGATCTGCGGTATATTATCCGGCATGAGCTGGTCCACTGCGCGGGCTGGGACACGCAGTTCAAGGTGTTGCTTGGCGTGGTCAATGCCCTGCATTGGTTTAATCCTCTTGTGTGGCTGATGAGGACTCTGGTGGATCAGGACATGGAGCTGGCGTGTGACGAGAGAGTGCTGGAGACCTGCTCCAGAGAAGCTCGTAGCGAATACAGCGAGCTGCTGATGTCCTGCATCGGGACGGATGAGGCCGGCAGATCGGCGCTCTCCACCGGCTATGTGCAGGGGGTGAAATTTATCAAGAGGCGGTTCCGCAATATCTTTAATATGCACAAGAAGAGAGGGAGGGCAGTCGGCTGTATCATGATCGCCGCGCTGATGCTGGTAAGCGCCGGTATCGGTTTTCAGGCGGGACGCACGGTGTATGCCCGCAGCAGGATTGCCATCGATCAGGGGATCGAGTTGCGCACGGATGTGACGGGAGACGGGCGTCCCGATCGGGTGGTCGTGTATGATGACACAGGGGCGCTGACAGCAAGTGTGGGGCTCGAATCCGCGGACGGCCGCAGGGCATGGATTCTCTATGACGAGGAGGAGGTGTGGACTACGTCCTACCTGGTATGCGGCGATCTGAGCGGTAACGGGACGGCAGACATCGTTCTGATGAGGATCACCTATGGGACGCACCTCACAGGCTGGCCCAGCGTATTGCATGTCGCGGAGGAATCGGGGGAGCTTGCCTGGCAGGAATACCCGAAGGTGTTCCTTCCCAATCCGGCCATCGAGGGAGAGCAGCCCGCCACATTTGCGGACATAGACTGCACCGACGCAACGATTGTGGAAAAAGATGGACGGCATATTCTGCGACTGATCGCCGTTGACTGGGACTATTTTTCTGAGACAGGCGACGACAGTGATCAGGTGTTGTGCATCGACTGCTTCTGGCGGGACAGCGGCTGGTATATCGAGGATATGCGGACGGTCAAGGGATATCTGTCGGAGAATAAAAAAGACGAACTGTTGAAAAACAATATCTTCGCCGAGCCCCAGGAGACGCAGGCACCCCAGGAGTCACAGGTGTCAGGGGGTTATCTGGAAATCCACACTATTGAGGGATATACGTTTGTGGATGGCAATGAGGCGCCGGTTGAAGTGACAATCAATGTTGAGAGTATTCTGAGAGGAGAGGAGGCATATAGCGAGCTGTGTCGGCAGAATCCGGATATCCAGCGGCCCGATGAGGATGAGGAATATCTGATTGTCAATTTCGTTGTCACCTACCGCAAGGGTACGCCGGATACGCTGTACATGACAGAAAACAGAGCGTCCCTGCCAGAAGCCGCGCTGTACTTTGCTCTGCCGGACGGCGAGAGCAACGCCTATGATATGACCTCCTATCTGGAGAATGCGATCTATGACCTCACAATAGAACAGGGACAGAGCGCGCAGGGGGCCGTCGCGTTCCGGCAGAAACAGAATAATGAGGAACAGCTGTCCTTTGTTGGATTTGAGGCGGTTACGAAGTTTCGGGTGAACTGATGCCGTAAACACAGGGGGTAAATCCCTTTTATCCCCTGAATCATATTAGTGAAGTATTGCAACCACACTTGCGATATGCGGAGGATTAAAATAAAATGAAAAAATTATCGGAAGCGGAATTTGAAATCATGCAGGTGCTCTGGAGACATGAGGCTCCCATGACCTCCAACCAGCTCCTCAAGGAGATGGGGGATAACCGAAGGTGGAAGCTGGCGAGTCTGATGACAGTGCTTGCTCGCATGGCCGAAAAGGGGGCTGTATATTGCGACAGGACCACGCGCACGAACTACTACAGCGCTCTGGTGTCCGAGGAGGAGTACAAGCTGGCGGAGGGGACCTCCTTTCTGGAAAAGCTGTTCCACCGGTCCGCCAAGGACTTTATCGCCTCGCTGTATCAGGGCAAAAAGATGTCTCCGCAGGATATTCGGGAACTGCGGGAGTATCTGAATGAATTGGAGCAGGATTGACTTGCTTTTTCCCTGGAGTCGTGTTATGATAACACAAATCCTTAGGTGATTGTGAAACTCGGTTACTATGCGAGTGTCATTGTGCACATTGTACATTCCAACGCGGGCACGCTCTCGCTTCGTTCTCACTGTAGCGGTACTAAGCTCGTGCCGAATGAATTCGGCAAACCTCGCTAAGTACCGACAGTGAGAAAGAGCCCGCTTTTGGAATATGCAATATGCACAATTCGGTACTGGCAAAAGACAGTTTTGCAATCGTCCAAATCTTGAATAATGGGAATGAGAACAGGGAGCAGTTAAGCCATGCCGTATCGGTTATATGAACTTTTGATGAACAGGGACGACGATAGGCAGCGCTTGTAGCCGTGGAGACGCGGGTGCAAGCGCTTAGCGTGTTGTGCCTGTGCGGAGACGAGTTGATGGATATGCTTTTGACTGAGAGATCAGTACCGCATTGGTAAGAGATTACAAATGTGGCGCTGGTCTTTTTATATGCATAAAAGGGGGTGATACCATGGGACATTGCGACGATGTCCGTATGGATAGTTTGACTAATAGATACTGGCTCTGCTTTTATTGGAATAAAATAATAAAGAATTAATTAGGATATATAATTTTAATTATGCTTTTGCCAATACCGAATTGTGTAAATTATATATTCTATAAGCAGACCCTTTCGAGCCGTCGGTACTTAGATGCCGTATTTTGGCATCTTATGTACCGCTACGGGGAGAACGGAGCGAGAGCGTGTCTGCGTTGGAATATATAATTTACACAATGACACTGGCATAGTAACTAAAAAAGGAGATGTGAAAACAATGCAGATACAGGAAAATAAGAAAACGATACAGTCGGCTCCTCAGCCGGTGACAGGCTTTTCTCTGGAGGAGATCGGGGAGCGGACAGGTGAGGAGATCCTGCTTCACGGCAGTGTCTATAAGCTGCGGCGCATGAGCGGCTTTGCCTTTGTGCTGCTGCGCACCGGCAGACATGTGATTCAATGCGTATACAGCCCAAATTTCTCCCGCTTTGAGCTGGAGGAGCTGGTGGAGGAGAGCTGCGTGCGGGTGCGCGCTTTGGTGGCCGCTGAGGAGCGCTCCCGCCTGGGCTGGGAGCTGCGCCTGTTAGAGCTGGAGGTGCTGTCTGTGCCGGCGGAGCCGATGCCCATTGTCATCAATCAGAAGAAAGTGGACACCTCCATCGAGAAGCTGCTGGACTATCGGATGCTGACCCTGCGCAACGAGAAACAGCGAGCCATCTTTAAGCTTCAGGAGGGAATCTGCCAGGGATTCCGCGAATTTCTCAGGCAGCGGAATTTTACCGAGATTCACTCCCCTAAGCTGGTCGAGGCGGGTGCGGAGGGGGGAGCCAATATTTTCTCTCTGGACTATTTTGGAAGGCAGGCTTATCTGGCGCAAAGCCCACAGTTCTACAAACAGATGATGGTGGGAGTCTTTGAGCGCGTCTATGAGATCGGGCCGGTGTTTCGGGCGGAGAAGCACGATACCTCGCGGCACCTGAACGAGTACACCGGCGTGGACTTTGAGATGGGCTATATCGAGAGCTTTGAGGAGATCATGGAGATGGAGGAGGGGATGCTGCAGGCGGCCCTGAAATTCGTGGAGACAGCCTTTGTGCCGGAGCTGAAGCTGTTGCAAAGTTCGTCTGCACACTCAGCCGGACAGAAGCGGGAGGAATCAGGATGGTCGATGCCTGGATTTGTCACAGGGGTCGTGACAGAGGGGCAGCTTTCTACCCAAGTAAAGGTGCCGCCGCAGAGGGAGAGCCTGCCCATGGGACGCATTCCCCGCATACGCTTTGCGGCGGCTAAGGCTTTGGTGGCGGAACATTTTCACCGCCCTATAACGGAGAAGGAGGACTTTGAGCCGGAGGAGGAGAGACTGTTGTGTCAGTATATCAGGGAACACTGCGGCAGCGATTTTGTCTTTGTGACACACTACCCTTCGGCAAAGCGTCCCTTTTACGTCATGGATGACCCGCAGAATCCGGCGGAGACTCTGAGCTTTGACCTGCTTTTCAGGGGGCTGGAGATCACCACGGGAGGCCAGAGAATCCACGGCTATTCACAGCAGTTGGAAAAAATGCGGCAGCGCGGGCTGAATGTGGATGATTTTTCCTGTTATCTGTTGATGCACCGTCACGGTATGCCGCCGCACGGCGGTCTGGGCCTTGGCCTGGAGCGCTTTACGGCCCGACTGTTGGGCTATGAGAATGTACGGGAGGCGTGTCTGTTTCCCAGGGATATTCACAGGCTGACGCCGTAGAGCGGTGAGTCCGCACCCTATTCACGATAATCCCGCACCTCCGACGGCAAGATCCGGAGGTGCGGAATTGGCCCACCGGTTGGACGCTATTCCAGCATAATACATTTAACGGACTGCTCGCGTATCCTTCTTGCATAGCAGTAAATCATGATCTCATACGCCGCGATAAAGGCGATAACGGAGACAGCCAGGGCTTTCAAGTTAAAATGAAATTCGGGAGTATTTTCAAAGTCCTTAAAAACAATGTCCACCATGATCCTGAGGAGCAGATATTGATATACCGTACCGATCACAAAGCCCACATATGAGACAGGACGGTATCCTCCGAGAACAGAGCCGCTGCATTCCCTTTGCGAATATCCGAAAACCTTCATCATTGCAACGGTTTTGCTGTTGGACTTCACCACGCTGCTGAGGGACATCAGAAGCGTCATAAACGCTAAAATCAGTCCTATGGAAAGGATCATAACCGACATATTTTCGCTTGCAAGCTCGTGCATGGACATCGACATCTGCGTCATGGAGGAAAAGCAAAACGCTGAAAATCCTACGAAAAATACGAGAATTTTTCGGCTTCTTAAGGTATTCCTTTTCAGACCCGCCAAAAAGGAGATATCCTTTTCGTCGGCTTTGCCCAGCTTTATGCTTGTGCTCTGCACCTCTCTCAGCAAGCCGAGTACGGGACTTTGTATCTTGAAAAACGCGTATATCACCGCCAGAAGCATAAAAAATACCGTTGGAACAGCGATCAGGGAAACCGTGAGAACAAGATGAAATTCGGGCTCCATTTGCGGTAACAGCTCCATATTGTTCTGAACGTCATAAAAGGCAGGCATATAGACAGCGGCGGCGGCGCACCCGATAACGGTGCCGATAAAAACGCTTGTACCGAATACCCAGAAGTGTCTTGCAATATGCAGATCGGAGTACCCCAGAGCCTTTAAAATGCCAAGCTCTTTTCCGTGACTGTCAATATAATTTTTCACATAAAAGATCAGCAGCACGATTGTGGTGGCGACAAGGCAGCCGCCCGCAATTCCCGCCACCACCTTGCCTGTCGCTACCTGCGCGTCATACAGGACAAGGCTCTGCGGGTTGGTAATATCGTCCTTTATCTCCACAATATCTGTATTGTAATTCAAAAACAGCGCGCTGACAAAAGCTGCGCAGCAGGTAACAACGCTAATGGCAAACAGCTTTGCCAGATCCTTTATTCCGATCAGCATTTTCTCACCATCCTATCTCGTAAGCGGTTTTCCGCGTTTCATTTGCGTAAATTCCCGCAATCTTTCCGCTGTTCATTTTTACGACCGTGTCCGCCATTTCCGCAATATTCTGGTTGTGCGTCACCATGACGACCGTAAAGCCGTACTCGTTTTGCAGGGTGCATATGTAGTCCAGTACCTGCCTGCCTGTTTCCTCGTCAAGCGCGCCCGTGGGTTCGTCAAGAAATAAAACCTTCGGTTTTTTGGCGAGAGCCCTCGCCACCGAGACGCGCTGCTGTTCTCCGCCGGAGAGCTCGCTTGGATATTTGTGGAGCTTTCCGCCCAGCCCCACGGCTTCGATAACGCTTCGGTAATGCCTGTTGCCGACAAGGTCCGCGCCCATTTTAACGTTTTTGTCAACATTCATGTTCGGCAGCAGGTAGTACTGCTGAAAAATGAATCCGATCTCGTCCCTGCGCAGCCGTGTAAGCTCGTTTTCCGAGAGCGTTGTAATGTCCCTTTCGTCATAAAAAATACTGCCGCTGTCGGGACGCTCAAGCGAGGAGAGCGTGTTTAGAAGCGTTGACTTTCCCGAACCGGACGCGCCCAATATCACTGTAAAATCGCCGTCCCCGACGGTCAGGCTGATGTTTTTCAGCACCTGAAAACGGCTTTCTCCCTTGCCGTAAAATTTGTTAATCGCCTTTGCTTCAATCATGTGTATGCCTCCTTATTTTGCTTGCAGGGTCTTTAACAGGCCGATAAAGACCTCCGTCATCATTGCGCTGATCTCTTCTCCTGTGAAACGGCACATCTTTGTCGCGCACAGGGCGGCAATGCCGTGGGTATAGATCCAAAGGTGGCGGTACAGCTTTTCGGCGGTTTCACGGGGCAGGCCGTAGCCGCCTTTGACGGACGAAAGGATTGCCTCATAGTTTTCGTCAATAATTGGGAGCACTGCAGACAGCTCGGGAACGTCGTCATGCTCCTTCATGAACAGGAGCTGAAAAAGCTTAGGTTCATTCACGGCAAACAGGATATACTGCGTTCCCACTCCCTTAAACGCTGGCGTATCGGAAAGCCCGCGTTGAATATACTGCCTGTAGAGCGCCTTTGCCCTGTCAACAACGGCCTGCTGCACTTCCTCCATGCTCTGAAATACCGTAAATATCGGTCTTGCCGAGCTGCCCAGCTTAGCGCCCAGAGCCCTTGCGGTCAACGCCGCGAACCCCTCGTTCCTGACGATGACCAAGGCTGCGTCAATCATTTCTTCCCTTGTAAATTTTGCTTTCGGCGGCATTTGTTTATCTCCCCTGTTCTAAATCATATGTTTTGCAACGCTTGTTTTATTATAAACATGAAAGGTGCAGCTGTCAATAGTTTTTATAAACGGGCTTTTACTTTCCGGTTAGTTGTATACCTGTTTGGGCGGACTTGACATTGACGGAAATTATAGTTATATTTAATAGCATGAAATACAATTTCACATCCTGGTCTCAGTGTCCGCTGAAGCGGGCACTTAAATGGGAGTTGGAGTAAGCTATACCGAAAAGTTATGTGTGACAATGATTATAAAGGAGGCAGGCCATGACGTATGCGGAATTGTTTGAGGAGATCAAGGAGAAATTTCAGGACACAGATGTGAGCGATATCCAGGAACACCTGGCTTTCCAGTTCAATATCGAGGACGGTGAGGCGGGCGGCGCGTTCTATGTGGAGGTCAGGGAGGGCAAGCTGTATGTGGAGCCCTATGAGTACTATGACAGGGATGCGATCTTCATCTGCAAGCCGGAGGTGCTTCTACGGATCGCGGACGGCGAGGCAGACCCCGTGGCGGCTTTTCTGGAGCAAAAGCTACGCGTGGAGGGGGATATCGAGAAAGCGCTGCGGCTCAAGGAAATCATCGACAAAAAGCGGGGAGCGGCGCAGAAGGAAAAGAGCGCTGTGAAGAAAGCAGCTGATAAAGTGGTACGGTCGGTTGTGAAGACGGCTGCGAAAAAAGCGAAAAAATAAGGACCGCCAGTGAGTGAGCAGGCCCCCAGAGCGGACGCAGATCCGGCTTTGGGGGCCTTTTGTAAGAGGTGCGGGCACATGATACAAACTGTATACAACAGGGATTCATAATGGAGCGCAACGCGGACGACAGACAGAGGCGTAATCGACATTGGACAGGAG
The DNA here is from genome assembly GCA_023663725.1 of bacterium. GTDB lineage: Bacteria > Bacillota > Clostridia > Lachnospirales > Lachnospiraceae > Acetatifactor. The sequence goes on from JAMPGX010000030.1 coordinate 21,835, forward strand.
TGAAGCGTAAATGATTAAGATATTGATTGCGGAGGACGAGGAACCGATAGCGAATCTGATCCGTATGAATCTGACCAGGGCGGGCTATAGCTGTACCTGGGCCGCGGACGGCATGGAGGCGGCGGACCTGATGCAGCAGCGGCCCTTTGACCTGGCTCTGCTGGATATTATGCTGCCGGGCTGCAACGGCTATGAGCTGCTTCAATATGCACAGTCCATGGGGCTTCCAGTGATTTTCCTCACTGCGCTGGGCACCACGGAGAACAAGGTGAAGGGGCTGAAAATGGGAGCTGACGATTATCTGGCCAAGCCCTTTGCCATCCCGGAGCTGCTGGCCAGGGTGGAGACTGTCCTGCGCCGTTACCACAAGGCGGAGGGCGTGCTGAAGGTCTTTGACATCACTATCGATACAGCTTCCAGGCTGGTGATGCGGGGAGGTCAGCAGATCGCGCTGACGATGAAGGAGTTTGATCTGCTCCTGTTGTTGGCACGCAACCGGAACATCGCCCTGTACCGAGAGACGATCTACGAGTCAGTGTGGGGTGGCGAGTATGAGGGGCAGAGCCGCACCATAGACCTGCATATTCAGCGCCTGAAGAAAAAGCTGGGCTGGAATGAGGAGATCACGGCCGTGTACAAGGTGGGCTACCGTCTGGAGGGCGAGAGCTGACAGCGAGGTAATGTCGCAAGCCTGCTTGCGATATGCAGGGGTATAGAATGAAATTTACAGGTAAACTCTTTTTGTGGATCATGGCATTGATAACGGCGGCCTTCATCGCCTTTGGCATGTGGATGCTGGATTCCAGCTTCAGCAGAACGCTGGAGCTGGAGCGGCGGCAAGCCAGCCAGGAGATGCGGATGTTTCAGTACTTTCTCGAGATTGGCTATCAGTCTGGCGAGGAGTACGGGGAGGTCTATGCATTGCAGAAGGCCATCGACAGTATGACGATCAATATTGATCAATCGGAGAGCATATGCATCGTGCTGGACGAGGAGGGGACATGCCACAGCGGGCAGCAGGAGCTCGAACAATTGTCGGCGATTACAGACGTAAGCCGGATGCTTGCCGTCAGGGAGGAGGCAGGCGCCAATAACTATGTCTGGCAGATCTGCGAGGGGGAACAGGGCCGTGAGCTCGTGAGCATGTGTGACAGTCTGCTGGGGGAGCGCAGGTATTATCTGCTGGTCAGCCGCAATATTCAAAGCATCTATGACGAGCGGTCTGAGACCGTGAGACAGTACAGGCTGATGCTGCTGGTCCTGTTGACGGTCACCGCCGTCTGCACCTGGGTGCTGGCCCGCTATCTGACTCAGCCCATCCGCCGCCTGGGATGGGTGACGAAGCGGATCGCATCGGGGGACCTGACGCGCCGGTCAGACTATCACCGTCCTGACGAGGTGGGAGAGCTGGCGGAGAGCTTCAACCGCATGGCCGACCGGCTGGTGGAGCAGATGCGGGAGAAGGAGCTGGAGGCCAAGCGCCAGGAGGATTTCACCGCCGCGTTTGCCCATGAGCTGAAGACTCCGCTCACCTCCATCATCGGCTATGCGCAGATGCTGGACACTATGGAGCTGAGTCCTGAGGATCACCGCATGGCCAGCCACTATATCTTCACGCAGGGGAAGCGTCTGGAACAATTATCTCACAAGCTGCTGGAGCTGGTGAGCGTGGAGAAGCAGGACTTTGCGGTCAAGCCAATCAAGGCTGTGGAATTGGGGAGATATCTGTGGACGACCATACGCCCGATCTGGGAAGGACGCCGGATTCAGGGCAGTATTCGGATGGAGCAGGCTATCCTCTGGGGGGACAGCGATCTTCTCCTGTCCCTGTTATACAATCTGCTGGACAATGCGACGAAGGCCGTGGGGGAAAAGGGGCAAATCAGCCTTGAGGGGCATAGATTCCGCAGGAACAGCTCTCAGGAGGCGTTGGGAAGCTTTGATGCGCTGAGAGCGGAGGAACAGGACGTTGAGCATACCCACGCCGGATTGACGGATGAAGAGATCGGCGGCGGGCCCATAGAGGGTGAGATTGCAGGCTCCCAAGGCGGTTCCCAGAGAGGGAGGTCGGGGAGAAAGACGAAGGGCTTGAGCGCGGAGAGAGACGGAGATTGGTATGGCATCCGCATCCGTGACAATGGCAGAGGAATCCCCCAGGAGGAGATCGACCGTATCACGGAGCCCTTCTATATGGTGGATAAGTCCCGCTCGCGCAAGGAGGGCGGGGCTGGTCTGGGCATGTCCCTGTGCCAGCGCATCCTGCAGCTTCACAGGGGAAGCTGGAAGATGAACAGCACGCTGGGGGAGGGCACGGAGATTCTGATTCGCCTGCCGCTAACCTCCCCTAAATAGCGGAAAGGAGGCCAGTACATTTGCTGATGAGATATCTGAAACAATATCTGTGGGTGGTTTTGGCATTGCTGATGGCGGCGGTGGCGCTGTCCGTCCCCTGGGGCTGGTTTGCTTTGAGGGACGCGGCTTCCCTGAACCGCACGCATGGGGAGGCGTTGTCTCCGTTGATGGTGACGGAATTGGATCACAGCTACGAGAGGGATGTCAATGAGCGCATGAGAGCCTATAATCTGGCGCAGAACACAGATGGCCTGTTGTGCAGCTCCAAGGAGATCGACCCTGGCAATGCGTCCCTGTGGGAAAATATCTCTCAGGCGCAGGACAACCAGATGATGGACGCGCTGCGGTCTATGAGATGTGTATTGATATGGGGGGATACGGGAATGGATGCCTTCATTGAGAGTTGCACCCAGAATGTCATCATGCGTCAGTCTGACGGGCAGATTCTGTTGGTGGTCAACAATATCCGGTTGGTGAAGGATGATGGACGCCATATGGAGCTGTTGCTGGACGCGGTGGATGGCACGATCTATTATCTGGAGAGCGAGGAGATTCATTCTGTGCATCGAATGTGGGATTGGTCGGAGGATATTGTCTGGGATTGGTGGTGGCTTCTGAATCAGGCTTATCAGGCGGATGACGCGAAATGGGCGAATGTAACAGTCGATGAAGAGACGACAAAAGAGATGTATATAGATTGGGAGAAACATATTGCCCAAGCCGAAAAGTACAATGAACTAAATACTCTGGAGACTGACGGTTGGTCAGAGGAAGAGAAGACCGCAATGCGGTGGCTTCGTATTTATTCGGAAGACTGGCCATGTATCTGGACCAGATGTACCTGGAACAAGGATACCTATTGCTGTATGCTGGGCTTTGGAGAGCTCTCAAACGGCTGGACCATGGAGATAGAGGAGCAGGAGGATGAGTTTCACTATCGCATTCAGCTGGGAATGTATCATGTGGTCAATGCGATCCCAGAGCTCGCACAGAGGGTATCTCTGACAGAGTATGATCAGATCTATCAGGAAGAATAATGATACAGATACGATGCAACTACGCGGCCATGTCGTGACAGCCAGGGGATATGCTGGATGAGTAAAATGAGCTGAAGGGACTTCGCCCTTTAGAGCTGTCGCGCAGCGACACAAGAAGTTGCGATTGCGCACGAGAGCAAATTTCATGAGATATCTTACGAATGAAATTTGTCTCTCCCATGTGTGCGCCGAAGGAACTTCGCCCTTTAGAGCCGTCGCGCAGCGACTTAAAATAGGAGGAGCGTATGATGAGTACAGTATCTGGTATCAGAAAAGTAGTAGTGATTATGGCCGTGGTGATGGCAATGCTTTGCGGCTGCGGACAGGGAGCGGAGAAAGGCGCGGCTGGTCCGGTGGATATACCGGCTGAAGGCGGTGGGGCAACGGGCATTTTGGACTCTGAAGCGCCGGAGAGCAGCGCTCCGGCCAGGGAGCGGGTCGCCTGGGGAGCTCATGCCCCCGTGTATGAGGATGGCAAGGAGGTTCTGACCTACGGCCTGATATCCGGCGGATGGAATGATATGGAGGAGCTGATTGCCGCGTACAATCAGCAGAGTGAAGCATATACGGTTCAGATTGTCGACTATTATGATGAGGAAAAGGGATATGACGACAGCCTGACGGCGATGCAGCTGGACATTGTGAGAGGGCAGGCCCCCGATATTCTGAGTCTCTCCGGCATTGACTATTACACCTGGGCGGAAAAGGGTATTCTGGAGGACCTGTACTCCTATATGGACGGGGATGAAGAGCTGGGAAGAGACGCTTTTGTGAGCAGTGTGCTGGAGGCCAACGCGGTGGAGGGCAGGCTGTATGCCATCGGAACACATTTTAACCTGATGACCCTGTGCGGTAAGACTTCTATCGTGGGGGAAAAGTCAGGGTACAGCGTGGCGGAGATGCTGGAGCTGTTGAAGGGCTGTGGCAGGGACCAGAGCGCGATCCTTGGATTTGGTGCGGATGAACCGCTTCTGAAGACTCTGTGTACCTTTTCCCTGAATGATTTTGTAGATTGGGATAAGGGAACCTGTGATTTTACTTCGGATTATTTCAAGGATATCCTGGAGTTCTGTAAGAGCTATCAGTCTCCGGAATTGTCCGGCACTATGTATCAGGCTGTGCATCAGGACGAAGTGTTACTGCTGCTTCAGATGTTTAACAGGGTGGGGGATTACCAGCTGGTAACGGAGCTGTTCGGGGAACCTGTCACCTGTGTGGGCTTTCCCGTGGCCGGAGGAGGGAGCGGGACTCTCGCCAATATGCTGGGCAGCTATGGAATCAATTCCGCTGCCGCCAACAAGGAGGCATGCTGGGATTTTCTGAAATATATGTTGGAGAACTATGAGGGGTACGGCGGTTTTCCCCTGTTGCAGAGGCGCTTCGACGAGACTATGCGGGAAGCTATGGAGGACGATTCGGAGACGGAGCCAGTGGCTAAGGCCGTCTATAATGACAGAACCAATTCTCTGGTTGTCTACGCGGCCACCCAGGAGCAGGTGGAGGCCTTCAAAGCGCTGGTGGCAAGCGCGGACCGGCCCTATCAGTATCACACGGCGATCATGGACATCATTCAGGAGGAGGCGGACAACTATTTCAATGGCCGAAAATCTCTGGATGACACAGTGGCGGTGATTCAGAGCCGCGTCGGTATCCTTGTGGCGGAATGAGAATCAATTTCGCTGTTGAAATCACTTGAAAATAGAGGGCTACAGAATAGGCCAA
>JAMPGX010000031.1 GCA_023663725.1 bacterium
CTTTTAATTCGTCATCTGTCAAGGAAACAGTATATTTTTTAGGTCTCGCCATATGCTATTCACCGCCGTTTCTTTTAGTATATCACAAAACGGCGCAAAAAGCGAGAACAATTTAACTAAATATCAACGGTACTATACACTAGTAATTTTTAATACATAATAATAATATCTTTGCACAAATCTTATAATGATTCCTCAAATAATCTTTTATAGCTCATCTTTTTCCAGCGTAATAGAATCCTCCATGTGCAAGCCTCCTCCGTCTGCAGCCTTTAAAAGATATGGGCCAGTCCCGCATAGCCGAAGCTGATGGGCTTTATCCCGTTGACAAAACGGATATGGTACGTTCTGTAGCTCTCGTCAACGCTCTCGATGATGCCCTCGCCAAACACCTTATGCCGCACCTGATCTCCCACCTTGTAGATCACAGCCTCTCTCTTATCGAATTCCCTGGCCTGATCCACGCACTGCGATCTAAGTTCCGCCGGAATATGGCCCGTTATATCCAAAAGCTTCTCGTCAATGTCAAACACGAACCTGGAGGGCGCTTTCGAATATCCCTTCACCCCAAAGCCCTCGCTCTCTGTGAGATACAGCCGCTTTCTGGCCCTGGTGATGGCCACAAAGCAAAGACGGCGCTCTTCCTCCAGTGCGTCGTTCTTACGCTCCTCCAGACTTCTGGCCGAGGGAAAAATCCCCTCGGTGAGTCCCACCAGGAACACATGGTCAAACTCCAGCCCCTTAGCCGTGTGAATGGTCATCAGCTTCACACAGTCGCTCTTGTCCTCCACATCACTGTCACGAAGTAGAGTTATGCCTTGCAGGAAGACGGTAAGTGTCAGAGTCTCCCCGAATTCATTCTCCTGCGTGACGACACCCCGCAGCAGCTCCGTCACATTGTCCAGCCGCTCCATATCGCCGCTTTCCCGCAAATACAACTCATAACCTGTATCCTTTATCATCATCTGCAGCAGCTCCGACACGGGCAGGGTATCGGCCACCAGCCGTAGTTTCTCAATAGTAGCCACAAATTCTGCCGCCTTACACCCCTTCATACTGTCGCAATGACAGAGCGCTTTCAATGCGCTGTACAGAGAAACATCATGCTCCTGTGCGTAAGCTTGCAGGATTCCCAGCTTTATTTTACCGATTTTCCTTCTGGGTGTATTGATAATGCGCTTGAAGGACAGGTCATCCTCCGTGTTGTCCACCAGCCGCATATAGGAGAGTACATCCTTTATCTCCGCCCGCTCGTAAAAGCCTACGCCCCCGTAAATGACATAGGGGATATTTTCTGACAACATCCCCTGTTCCACGAAGCGCGATACATAATTGGAGCGATAGAGCACGGCAAAATCAGCGTAATTACCGCCGCTTTCCTTATGTGCTTTTATCTTGTCACAGATGAATTTGATCTCCTCCTTATCGCTTTTCCCATGAAAATACTGCACGGCACTGCCTTCAGAGACAGTGCTGAAAAGCTCCTTTCTGACACGATTGTCATTCTTCTCAATCAGGGAATTGGCTACATCGAGGATTTGCTTCGTAGAGCGATAATTCTCATTCAACACAATATCACGAGCCTTAAACCCAAATTGCTGTTCAAAGCATTTGTTGTTCAGCCACTCTTCAAAATCCACAAGCACACTCATGTTAGAACCCCGCCACTCATAAATATTCTGATCGGGGTCTCCGACGACAAACAAGTTTTGATGCGTCTCCGACAGGCGGCGAATCAGCTTGAATTCCTTGACGGTAATATCCTGAAACTCGTCCACCATGATATAGCAGAGACGGTTCTGCCATTTGGAGAGCACCTCCGGATATCTGCCAAACAGATAGATAGTAAAGTTAATCAGGTCAAAAAAGTCCAATCCAAAGTATTTTCGCTGTTTCTTGATATAGCGGAAAATAATCTCGTCTGTTCTCTTTTCGGCGACAAGCGTAGAATAATCAAAGTGCGGATCGGACAAATATTTCACATAGGTAAGTAGATTTTTATAATACTGTATCTGGTCTATCATAAATTTGAAGCTGGCGGTGTCCATTTTCACCCCCATCTCATCATAGACTTCCTCAAGAATTTTCTTTTGGTCCAGGTTGTCCAGGACAATAAAGTTGTCCGGATAGAAAAGGCGAAATATTTCCTCCCGCAATACTCTGGTGCAGAAAGCGTGCAATGTTGCCACAAAGGAGGTATCAAACTCCTCGCCCAGCATGGCCTTGATACGCCGCTTCATCTCATTTGCCGCCTTATTCGTAAAGGTGATACACAGGATATTGGATGGCGATATGCCAAGCTCCTGAATCAGATAAGCGTATCTGCAGGTCAGCGTTCGCGTCTTTCCCGTCCCCGCGCCGGCAATGACCCGAATATACCCCTCCGTAGCCATAGCAGCTTCCGCCTGCTCTCTATTCAGTCCCTTTAAGACATCCGCATCCATTCCTATATATCCTCATCTCTCGGCTTTACAGTGCCAATCTCCGCTATGGCCTGTGTTCATGTTTCTCCTGGCCCATTTTCTGTACAAATCAGCGATGTCTTTATTTTACATAAACTTCTGCGAAATTACAAGCCATCATAATACATTCGCAGAATTTATCAATTCTTATGATCACATGTCGATTGCTCCTTTTGTCTGTTTCCATCGCAATTATCTCATAATGCCGAAATGCCTCTTGAATATCTTCATCGGAATAATAGTGAAACAGCAATCCATTCCTACTCTCATCCGTATAGAGAAAGCTTCCATCTTCCAAAACACTGTGCTCAAGCGCTAAGTCATCTGACTCAAGTGGATCGAAGGAGGCATACAATAAGCCATTTACTTTTGTGATTCTCTGTAATTCATCCAGCGCATGTCTGAACTCATCCACACTCAGATGATCTAATGCGGCTCTTACGGCAACCGCATCAAAAAAATGATCTGGATACTCTGTATCCGTCAGTGAAGCCAGTTTAAATTGCCCCTTTTCAATACCATAAGGCGCCAATAATTCCCTAGTAATCCACACGGAATCTTCGGAGATATCAAATCCCCATACATCAAACCCATTGGACTGTAGGATCAGACTGTTTGCGCCAAAACCACTTGCAGCATCACATACAATATGGCAGTTATATTATTGTCTGTATTGCTCAATATCCTCTTTATTCCAGACTGTATCCCAATATTTCATTTCGTCTCTCCTAACATGCCAGATTTTTTCCCAAAAACTTGCTTCCTCCCATATCCGGTAATCACTGCCACAGCCAGCATCACCAACATACATAGAGAATAGAAATTCACAAAAGGGATCGAGGCAGGCGCCACCGCAAAGCTCTCCCCAAACTGGGCAGACTGCTGAGCCGGAATCACACAGTGTACGGTCCAGGGCGCCAGGAAACAGAACACACAGCCCGTACAATCCAATAGGTTCGCCCGACGGTACCGGTTTACCCCTGCTTTTTCTCCAAGCTCATTCACCAGATCGCCAAGGGCTACAATCGCCACAGAAATGACGCCGGTCACCATGCTTAATATTCCGGTGGACAGCACAATAGCTGTCTCCGTGCTGCGTTCACCCTTTGCAAAGCGGGCCAAAAATACCCCTACCTCCTCAAAGAGACCACTGCGTTCCACTACCCCAAGAAGGGCAAACACGGCAATCAGCATAGCCACTGTACCCGCCGTCCCCGTAATCGCTTCGATAATCGCCCCTGACACGGAAAATCCGCCAGGGAAGGCAATGAGCTGATCCACCTCATATATGCCAAAGAGCAATCCGGCGGCGATCCCCGCCAGAATTCCCCAGGACAGGGCAGTGATCAGATGCTTTCTCATCAGGCACAGGACGATAATCACCACTGGCACCACCAGCATCACCAGACTGACCGGATTGACTGTACCGGATGCCGTCTGAATTGCCGCGCTCTCATCTATGGTTTTGGAGAACAACAGAAACAATACCAGAGCCCCCGCCGCTGCCGGCAGACTGTAACGCATCCTGGTCTTCACTACAATCCCCAGCTCTGCGTGCTGTGTAGCGGAAGAAGCGATGGTGGTATCCGAGATCGGCCCCAGGTTATCGCCGAACGCCGCTCCCGACACGATGGCTCCAATCATATATTCCGGCGCTGCCCCCGCCATCACGCCCACCGGAAACAAAATGGGAATCACGACAAAATAGGTTCCCACCGAGGTTCCCGTCGCAAATGCAAGCAGACAGGTGATGAGGAAGGAGGCCGCCACAAACAGCTTGCCGGTAAAGCCTGCCCCTACCACATAGGCCGCAATCGTCTGCACCGCTCCGCTGGCCGAGATCAGCTTGCCCGAGATCGCCGCCAGTATCACCGCCATCACAATCACGCCAAACATGGGCTTACTCAAGCCATAGACCAGCGCTTCCCCGTATGCCTTTTCGTCTTTTGTAAAGAGAACCCCTGTCACCAGCGCCGCAAAAAAAGCCAGTACATATCCGTTTACATTGGACTGACTGATTGCCGCCCATGCAATCATAACTGCCGCAACCACGAGCGGTGCCAGCTTCCCTAACTTACCAAAACGAAATTCTATTCTTTTTCCTGTCTGTCCCATCCTTGCACTCCCTTTTATCGGCCAGCTACAGCCTCTTCTCCTGTGCGTGATTGCTCTGTCCTATTAAAATCAATCCTCAATCAACTTACGGAACTCATTGGCGCTCTTTACTTTAGGCGCCGCCATATACCAGTTTTTCAAAGTCTGCATATCCTCCTCTGCATCTACACGCAGACGGATATCCTCCGGAATCTCACCCAGATTGCTTAGGAAATCATAGATGACCTGTCGGCTCTGATCCAGCTTGCCAATCGGGACTCCATATTCCAAGCCCGCCGTGCGCCCCGCCGCAAGACCCGCTGCATGTCCCGCTGCAAGACCCTCTGCGTGTCCCGCTTTCCAGCCGTCCTCCTTGGCCGCGACCTCCATGGCCCACAGATCCCTCTGATTCTTCAAATACTCCTCATACCTTAGCTTTGCCATCCTGAATAGATTCATCGCTCTTACCTCTTCCAACGCTCTCTTTACCCCTGCGTTCTCACTCTGCATCTTCTCCAGTTCCTCTCGGCTCTCAATCCGGAACAACCGAACCCAGTCATCCAGCCTGTCTCCGGTAAGCTCCTTGTTCAACTCGATGATATGTATCTCGAACTGATCCGAGTACAGTCTCCCCTCCCGATCCCGCAGACCGTATTTCTTATGATACTCTGGAAAGTCGTCCCAGTCGAAATCCAATATATCGATTACAATACATTTCTTCAGCCTGTCATACTTATACCCCTTGAACATGGTGTCCGTATACATCTTCGCCAGATAAAATAGACTTCGCTTATCCCAGTAGGCCACCCGCCGAATCTGCATCTCCACATTGATCTTGCGATTATCATTCAGCAGCATCCTGACGTCCAGGACACACTCCTTTTCCACTCTGCTGCGTCTGCTCAAAAATGTATTCTCCAGACGTACCGACTTGATCTCCTCCAGAGGAATATCCAGCACATTGCCGATGAAGCATCTGCGCACCTCCTCTATGCGCATCAACTCCTTGAATGCCACATCCGACTTTGGGGCCAGAAATCCCTCCTGCGTTTTTCTTCTGCTCATTTCGCACCTCCCATGGGCAGGAGAACGGAAAAACCTGTCCCAAAGCTTTGCAACTGCAAAAACTCCGGGACTTCGCCAGATACCGAAAATCTCCTGCTCTTTTCAATTGTAATTGTTTGAGTCTAAAGCATAGATTTTCTGATATCCTGAAAAATGATCTGCTTTCTCAAAAGTGAAAAGAAATATATGCTTTGAAAGTATACTAGCATATATGGCATAGAATTGCAAGAAAAATTTGCTCCTATCATCAGTCAATCTTCAGACTGTTCTTTGTTCTCCTGCATTGCCCAGACATGAGGGAAATGCCTTTGGATAAACGCACTCATATCACATTGCGGCGTTTTTAGTAACTCGTATTTTTCCATATCTTTTATGAACTCACCAGCAATATAATTCATCTCTTTGTCAGATATTTCATCTCTGTGCTTTACCCTGAACAGTCCTCTTGCCTCCTGCTCCCTGTAAAACGCATACAAATCAGGGATCTTCGTTGCCCTGTCAACTTTTATTGGCTCGGAACAAGTGTAAGCACAATTAATCTGAGTGGGCGTATCTACATTTTTCAGATGATCACACTCATACAAATATCCCACCCTGTCCTTATATAAGTCATAAAATGCATTCTCATAGTATTCTGAATAGACCACATGGCCATCTCCGTCGAATCCATAAGGATAGAAGCTAAACGGTTTCGGCACAGGCTTCACCGCATACAACAGAGCTACCAGGGGATTGGTCGCAAAATAAACATAGGGCTTGCCGTGTTCAGATAAAAATGGCTTTAACTCTGTTAACCCCCCAATCGGACTTCCGTGATAATAAGTCAATCGCTGTTCCACAATTTCCTGATATTCTTTATCCGACAATATTTTAGCCTCCAAACCATAATGAACCTCATTGGCAAGATTGCATAGAATTCCTTTGTAATATATTTTCATTTCGCGTTTTCCTCACATACATAAGTTCTCTATCGCTTTCAGTATCTTTACCTTTTCCTCCAAGCGCTACACTATTCCTCCACAAACGGAATAAACGTCGGATGCTCATAGACATACTTTTCTATAATACTCCGCGCCTGCTCTTCACTGATTGGCTCCAAATATTCCTCATCATAGTAGGAATCCGTACGCGTTGAATAAAACCAGGGATTTTCTTCGTAATCCCAGCCATTATAGATTACCGATTCCACTAAATGAAGCTCTGTACCCTCAAAGGAATAATATGCGTATACAGACCTAAAGGCGCCATCAGCCCCTTCATGCGCAATCATCCCATTTTCACAGAGATGATATGTGGCTCGCTCTCCTCCGTTAAATACGCGAATCACCTCCCCGTCTTCTACCGTGAAGAGATTATAGATAACGCCATTCCATGCCGAATCCGGATCATCATTTTGCCCGAAAATCAGTTCTTCGGTTCCATTTCCATCAAGATCCTCCACCAGATAGCCCAGTCTCATGGATGCGCCATAATAAGCGCCGTACCAATATATCATATAGCTGAAATCGTAATCATCCGAGTCCGCATCAGCTTTCCCCTCGATACATTCCTTTGCGGCAGTTATCAGTTCCTGATAAGTCTTATGGAGTTTCGCCTGTTCCCCCTGACCGCTTTCCATTGTATCAGACAATTCTACGCTCTCCTCAGACAACTCTGCGTTTTCCTCAGATGACTCCTCATTCCCTACTTCAGTATCACCTTCCGGCGTTGACATAACACTGCTGTAACCTATATCTGATATTCCTTCCTCTAAATTACCGAATTCTGTTTGCTCTACCCAATCGTCTTCTGTCGCCTCAGTAGACTCCATGCCTTGTACAGATGATTCTCCGCACTCTGTGTCGCTGCCGCATCCCCCTGCCATGAATAGGATACAAATGCATAACGCACCTATCTGATTTCTATTCCTCATATAGAAATGCTCCTTCTTCCTATGATTTCGCCATCGTCATGATAACGCCTGCACATTTAATATGGCTCTCCTTAACCCTTCATTCCCCTGGCAGACAAGCTTCCCACAATTTATATGCCTTTTCCCATGTGGGAACAGAAAAGGGGCGCTTCATATCTCCTGTCCGTGCTGCATACTCTTCTGCATATTTTAAGAAGAAAAACAAGTGCTCCCTCTTTGTTTTCAGTTCTTTCTCGATCACCTTGCTCCAGACATTTGCTCTGGCATATTGATCGCTTTGCCTTAAAATATCAATATATTCACCCACATCAAACGGAACCCGTCTTTCGTCTACAACAATATTATCCTCATCCGAAGCATCCAGAATGGTGTACGGAATACCCTCATCAACGCAATCCAAAGGTAATCCACATGAACCGGGATTAATTAAGATTTTCTTGCCATCGTCCGATTGATAGCTCCATTGAATATGGGAATGTCCAAATATGTAGATTCCATTTCTCAATTCACCAAAAATTCTATGAAACCGCTGATCTTCATCCAGATATTTATGGATATCAGTACGAAAATCCTGTTTCGTTATCTTTCTGTCTTTGTACCTTTGGGCGACTTTTGCCGTTGACCATTCCCTGTGTTCACAGTCCGCGATAAACGCCTCAGATGAATGTGCCATATGCAGCGTAATACCACCGTATACAAGCTTCATTTGTTCCGGCATTGACAATAGATAATTCAGATTGTCAGGGCTTGTCTTTCGATAGCAATAATAGGAAATCTGCATTTGCCCGTCAGTCCAAGTGCTCTGGTCTTTACCAAGCAGTCGTTCCAAATATTTTTCTTCATTCCCACGTATGCTATACTTTTTATCCAGACTTCTAATTCTGGAGATACATTCGTCCGGATATGGATTACTGAGGCAGTAATCACCAACAAAAATAAAAGTATCAATATTATTTTTGCCGGCATCTTCTATCACAGCATTCAAGGCTGGCAAATTGCCATGTATATCGGAAACTATTGCAAACCGCATAGATTTCATTCCTTCCTTTTATCCTCCAGGCCAAAGTGCCTGGCCAAAGTCAACAGCACTTCTTCCCGTGTATCATGCTCAAAATCAGAACGGGTATAAGTAAAAAAGCCTGTGTGCTCCCAGTCGATCTCCACCGGAGGGTGATACAAGGCCCAGGAATTAAAATTACGCAGCGCAGCTTCCGGGTCTGGGCAAAGCTGAATTTGCTCCATCATAAATTTTTTGTCTGGATCTTCCCTGTCAAAGAATCGGGTGGCACAGATATCTGGCGGGTCACAGAGCATAATGGCAACACGGTTATACGTTGAAATCTCCCTCAGCACATCCGGCGGGATGTTGGTATCCACGATGACTTTCCTCCCCGATGCCGCCAGCTTGAGCAGCTCCAAGATCTCAACCTCCACACATTCCATGGAAACCTGATTCGTCCAGTTCCAATGTTCCTCCGGTGTCATACCCAGCCATTCCTGCCAGCCGCTCATGGTATCAAAATAGCACAGACCGGGCTGTTTCCACTGCGACAGCTTTTCCCGTGGAAAGGCATCATGGTAATTTTCACCGCAATGAATCATGTCATACCGCTGGGCCAGCATCCTGACCATCGTGGACTTTCCCGCGTAGCTGTGCCCGTTTATAAAATAGACATTTTGCAGGTAGTGTTGAATCAAATTGTCACTAAACTGTATTTTCATATTTATTCCCCTGCATATCGCAAGCCTGCTTGCGATACTGCACCAATAAAGAGTTTGAAAGTTTACTTTCAAACTTACACCCCTTGCGTGCCTAAGCACTCATACCAATCAATATTTGGAAGTTTACTTTCAAACTTATACTGTTACAACAGAACTCAGCGCCTCAAGCGCTTCCTCCTCCAACTCCTTGCACCTCTGCAATATGCCGATATATGCCTGTCGCATTGACATGGCTTCCCCCGCATTCACAGGTGTTTTGGGGAGCAACTCATTCATGCATTTTTCACAAATAGACAATATTTCCTTATATTTTGAAAGTGCAGTCAGAAAAACATTTTTGTCAATATCCCGTATCAGGTGCGTACAAAGTTCAAGAAATTGCTTTGTCCGAAGCTTTCCTTCATAATGGATGAAAATATGCGGGAACATACATTTGATGTCCTCCAAATCCTGATTCGTTTCCCTGCGGAGCTCTTCACACCAATTGTCATAGATGACCAGTCCATAACCCACAAGAGGCTGATTGAACAAATGTGTCTTATTACTTAAAAGCGCATATCCTTTTTGCAGGGTTTTTCTGCATTTATCCACAACAGATTCTGTTGTCTCGCCAGGTCTGATCAGCAGGAGGTTCGAATCCTTCATATACCATTCTGGAAAACTTTTCAGTTGCCCAAAAGACATGACAGAATTTTTATCATCATCGCCGTCCAGAAAAGAGATTCCTCTTAAACTTCTACCCTGGTCAGAATACCCTGTACCCAATATAGTGTCGGTATATTCTTTGGGGATAACAACGATCGGAAATCCGCTGTTTATATGATCTGTTGCCATCCTGATAAACGCTTCCTGAGAATACTCCATTCGGGTATGAACCTCACATGTCAATCCGTACACTGCAAGGCATTCCTCCCAATTTTCAAACCCCCATGAGTAACCAAAACTGATGCCGGAAAATGCCCCCTGGAGGATATATTCCGTGTCATCGTTTATCTGCCGGTTCATGGCATCCCTGCGTTTCTCTAGCCCCATAAATAGTTTAATGGCTGACAGTATTGCAGGTTTCGACATGCTGCGAGGCCAATTTCTGCCTGTGAAATCCGCAATAGGCGCATATGGTAGCAATATATGCTCAAAATTGGCATTTGCACAACTGGCAGGCGCAGGAAAAAGAATCTGGTCTATTTTGCACCCCAGCAATTCTGACAGCTCCACAAGCAGAGACAATTCCGGCATGTTATGTCCATTTTCCCATTTGCTCACCGCCTGAGGACTTATATTCAAACGCCTGGCCACATCCTCCTGCGTGAATCCTTTGTTTTTTCGAAACAGCGCAATCTGCTTCCCTGCTTTCACATTATCAAACATTTCCGTCTCCTTCCATATTGTCCCAATCTTCCTTCTTCTCAGAAGTTGAATGTATTTTCTTCAATTATAAGGAAATATGGATGTCTGTACCATACCCGAAAAGTTGTGTGTCAGATACAGAAGTTAACTTTAAGTTGAGTAGGCCTCCCACAAATCCAAATGCCGTTTTGTCATATTTTATCCCACGCCCTCTGCTGAAGGCGTAATCTCTATATCCCCCTCCCTATAGTCTTCCGCCATATTTACCTGAAGCAGATACACCGCCTTTTCCTCTACACGATCCTCCCTAAGAACCCTGATTCGCAGGAGTAAATCCGGCGAATACGCCACCTCTTCCACAGTGAAGAGGTAAGTCGTATCTCCCAGCTTTTCGCACCAAAGCTGCCGTAAAAACGATACTTCTACAGGCAGGTTGGTTGCGCCGTCCTGCTCCAAAAGCATCTCCTCAAACGGAATGATATGAAATTCACCCTTCTCCATCTCATAAAATATAACCTCCAGACCGCGCCCATCTTCGGCAACTCCGTATTCCACCGTTCCGTCATTGTCAATATCTGCGACAAAATAATGATAATTTGTATACATATCCACGCTGCCATCGGAAAGACTGTTAAGCATTCTGTATGCCGCTGCCGTGAGCCCCTGTCTTTCCTCCATGTCGGATAAAAGCTTCACGCTCCTGCAAGCACTTACTATTTCTTCACATCTTCCCTGTACATAATCCTTTATCCCTACCGATAGCTCATCCTTCTCATACAACGGAATACAGGTATAATCTTGTTCTTCAACAGGCTCGAAATCGGCAGAAATAAAGAAGCATGCTGTCCGCCAATTATCCCCGTCACCAATCTCCATGACAGACGCATTTACATCCCCGCCCCGATAATCGGGAACAGCCTCGGTGATCCAATAAGCCTGCCCTTCACAGCTGATCATCCAAGACGGCTCGTAACTTTCTGTGACATGAGCATATTCCTCCAGTCTTCCTTCCGTCACCTTCCACCATTGGATACTGTCCTTTGCATAGCAATAATTGATGCAGGAGAGAAAATTTTCGCTTCCATCCACCCCAAGCCAGCGGTAAGCCCACTTACATTCCCACTCTTCCCTGTAATCCCCCAACACATTCTCTTTCCCCATCTCCGAGACCATCTGCACAAAACTCTTCGTATCCTCTGTCAAATCTATCTTATAGCGATCCAACCGCATATTTGGCTCTCCGCACAGGCCCGTCCATGCCTCCTCTCGCATCAGATCATAGACCTCATTCGGGAAATTTTTTTCTCCCTGCCACGTGGCGATGCTCCTCTGCCGCTGTTCCTGCAAGGCCCGCTCCCACATCTCATTCCAAGCCAGCTTCTCTGTTTTCCTTGCCGTCAGTCCATTGCAATCAAAGGCTTCCCAGTAAGCGGGTGTAATCTTATCCACTCCAACCTCCTGTACAAAGATAAGCTTACAGGAAAGCAGCAGACTTTCATCTTCCCCTCCGGCATAGGCCTCCAATAAAAGAGAACCGTCTTCCGTCTCTGTCATTCGGAACGTCACAGTTTCCTTTTGATTCGCTTCTCCAAAATCAATGGTCCAGTTCTGCTCTGCTTCGTCCACTTCCAAAGCGGCGGCTTCTCTCATGGCATAATGTACCTCTTTCCCCTCATCACCCCATATTGGCTTGCCGTTCTGCCACATCCATGCCAAAAAACAGGCATTTTCTTCTATGTACTCTTTTACCCGCTCCGCGAGCGCACCTTCTGCCGCCGGATAGAACGCCTCCGGCTCCACCCCTGTCTCAATTGGGCGAATCACCCAACCGCCCAAGGGAATGTGAAAGGATTCTGAAAGCCTGGACAGACTTAACCATGTTAAAGAATCATATCTTTTTAGAAAATAAAAAACCTTTTCCCCCGCTTCCTCCCTTGCAAAAATCTCATAATCCTGAACTCCGCTTACTCCGCCTGTATTGCCTGTAAGCTGCCACTCCTCCCCATCCCTCAATAGCGTCACGGTACTTAAAAAGCCTGTACTATCTGTCTCTGAATAATGAAGATAAAACAAAAGAAAACAGTTCTTGCCGTCTGCCCCCTCCAAACGGTATATCTTGTCTGTCTGCAAAATGTTCTCTCCGCGCTCGTCCGCAAAGTATTTTTCCAACAACGTTTCATAGTCGGGGCAGGCTTTTGCCAAATCCTCTGCCGTACAGATAAGCTCCTCCTGCCGATAGTCGGCCAGTGCCGCCACACATTTTCCCTCTGCCACATAGCGTTGCAGGTCTGAAAAAAGTTCCACAGGCAGCGCAGCTTCCATCTCATATCGGCTCTCCCATACCTCGCACTGAGCCGCAATATCTGCCTGCTGAATTGGCCCGTCATTTTGCGCCGCCTTCCGCCCATCCATTTTTTTCAGGAAATTTCCAGCGCCATTATTCATCGCGGAAGCCTGCCAGCACACAAAAATGCAGAGCAAAACGAAACCGGCCTGCACGATCCCTGCGCCTATTTTCTTCTTTGTAGCTCCCTTTCCTCTCATCTTTGCTCCCATCAAGTCCTGTAACAGAAGTAATAGTGTAACCTTAAAACAGGCAGAGCAATGACCGGCTCTGCCTAATACCAGTTATTTTATACCTCCATTCCCGATTCTTCTTCGCCTTCTCCACGGCACGCTTCAATTTTTTCACAAATATATCTTCTGACGGTTTACCTGCTATATTCTTGCATGACCTTATTGTACATTTCCCATAAGTTCATAGATATTGCTCAAATTTTCGCTTTTATCATACATATCCTGATACATCTTTGTTTCCACCACAGAAAAACCTATTTTTTCCAAAGTTTTACACGAAGCAATATTGTTAACACTGGCAGTGGCAACCAGTTTCCTGAGATGATATCTTGCAAACAAATACTCAGTTAAACACTGCAAAGCCTCTACAGCATATCCATTTCCACGATAATCGGAACCGATAAAATAGGTGACGCCCACTTCCTTAAAATCCTCATAGTACGAACTTCCCACAGAACCAACTACCAGACGGCTTACCTTATCCTCTATGGCAAATGCCAGATACTCGTGATATGGATTATTTTCTGCCTCCAGCCTGATCGCATCGCTTATAAATTCCTTCATCCATTTTTGACATTCGGTGCAATCTCCAAAAATTTCCCACAAGCTGCCGTCCGCTGCCATATCGATAAATGCTTTTTCGTCAGTCGGATATAAGCTTCTTACGATCAGCCTTTTCGTCTGCAATAACATATTATCACGCCCTTACTTATGATATGGCTCTCCATTGATAATCCGGTACGCCCTGTATATCTGCTCGCACAGAATCACCCGCATCAATTGATGGGGGAAGGTCATATCGGAGAAGCTGATCGCCTGGTCAGCGCGCCTGCGCACCTTCTCATGAAGCCCCAGCGAGCCGCCGATCACAAATGCGATATGACTCTGTCCGCCAAGCCCTGCCCGCTCAATGACCTGCGCAAATTTCTCGGAGGTATATCGCTTTCCCTGAATCTCCAGCGTACAGACCCAGGCTCCCTCCTCCAGACGGGAGAGCAGGCGGTCTCCCTCTCTCTCCCTGATCTGTTCCTCAAGCGCCGCCGAAGCCTTGTCCGGCGTTTTCTCATCGGCCACCTCTATGATCTCCAGCCTGCAATATCGGCTTAGCCGTTTGGCATATTCCTCAACGGCCTCCCTGTAAAATATCTCCTTAAGCTTTCCCACGCACAATATCGTAATTCTCATGCCATACCCCTACATATCAAACCTTGCTTGCGATACTGCACCACTAAAAAACCCTGCTATTTCTCCGGAAAAATCTCGTCATACATATCGTCCACAAAATGATCCAGGAAATCCTGATCCAGATTCACAAACTGACGGTTCAGCAGAGCCTTCACCATAGCCACGCGCCGAAAATACCACTCCTCCTCGGATACGGCAGACAGCTGCAGACTGGCGTCAAGCCTGTCCCCCTGCAGATTCTCCCTGCACCATTTCTCCATAGTGCCCTTTAAAGAGTTCTCAGAATCCGCTTCCTTGGCATACTGTTTTGAATTCTTCAGTGAGACAAAGCCCATCACAATGAAGAGCACAAACATGGCTCCCATAATGCCGCCGATCAGATAGCGATTGGTGCCCCGTAGCTGAAGAGGCAATACTCCCGCAAGTATCAGGATCAAAAAGATCAGACCAACGCTGCCGACGATCAGCAGCGTCCATGCCGATGACTTATTCTCTGCAGCCTGTTCCGCCTTATTCTGATATCCGCCTGAAGATCTGCGAGCGGGCTGGACAGGGGCATCTTGCTTCTGCTCTTCCTCCGCTCCCATGCCAAACCACTGCGGCTGAGGCGCCTGTGCATCCCTCCTGGCCTGTTCCTCCTGCTCCCTGGCCGCCTCCTCAGCCTGACGGACCTGTTCCTGATGCAGAAACACTGCCCCCAGCTTGGACGCTCTCTGCTGATCCTTTATATTGATCAGAAGCTCGTGTACCGCTTCCTTCTCGTCATAGACGATCTCCATATCCTTCAGACCATTGTATTCCAGATATTCCTTCAGCTGACGTATCTTTTCCTCTTCTCCGAAGATCAGCGGAACGCGGTCCACGATCTCCTTCTCCGTCACCAGCTGACAGCCGCAATCCGCACATACGGTAATTCCATCTCTATACTCATTCCTGCACTTGGGACATATCAACATAATAACCCCTTTCTCAAATATGGCAGGACTAAGCCTGCCATATTGTATCCTTCTCCTGTAACCCAATCTTAACGTTAGTCAGTATAATTCAATGCATTTACGCCATGCTGGAGAGATATTCATCAATTCCTTTCGCAGCCGCCTTGCCTGCCCCCATAGCCAGAATCACGGTCGCTGCTCCGGTCACGGCGTCGCCGCCTGCGTACACGCCCTCCTTGGTCGTCTTGCCGTTCTCCTCCTCTGCCACGATACATTTCCACTTGTTGGTCTCAAGGCCCTCTGTGGTCGAAGAGATCAGCGGATTCGGGGAAGTGCCAAGCGACATAATCACGGTATCCACATCCAGCACAAATTCAGAACCAGGCACCTCCACCGGTCTCCTTCTGCCTGACTCATCCGGCTCGCCCAGCTCCATGCGGATACATCTCATACCGGTAACCCAGCCCTTCTCGTCCGCCAGAATCTCGGTGGGATTGGTCAACAGATCAAAGATAATGCTCTCCTCCCTGGCGTGGTGTACCTCCTCCACACGGGCGGGCAGCTCCTCCTCGCTGCGGCGGTACACGATGTGTACCTCAGCTCCCAGGCGCAGAGCTGTACGGGCGGCATCCATGGCCACATTGCCTCCGCCCACCACTGCAACCTTCTTGCCCCGCATAATGGGAGTATTGCTCTCCTCGTCAAAGGCTTTCATCAGATTGCTTCTGGTCAGGTATTCGTTGGCGGAAAATACACCGTTGCTGTTCTCGCCGGGGATACCCATGAATTTGGGAAGTCCCGCGCCGGAACCGATAAACACCGCTGAAAATCCCTCCTCAGACAACAGTTGATCAATCGTCACAGACTTACCTATCACCACGTTCGTCTCAATCTTCACCCCCAGAGCTCTCACATTGTCAATCTCCTTGGCTACCACTGCCTCCTTGGGCAGACGGAACTCAGGAATGCCATACACCAACACGCCGCCCGGCTCGTGCAGAGCCTCGAAGATCGTCACCTCATACCCCATTTTTGCCAGATCTCCTGCGCAGGTCAGACCAGCCGGACCGGAACCAATCACCGCTACCTTTTTGCCCTTTTTCTCCTTGGCGCCCTCCGGCTTGATGCCCTGTTCTCTGGCATAATCCGCCACAAAACGTTCCAGCTTGCCGATGGATATCGGCTCTCCCTTGATGCCCCTGATGCATTTTCCCTCACACTGACTCTCCTGAGGACACACGCGCCCACATACGGCGGGCAGGGCGCTGGACTGGCTGATCGTCTGATACGCCCCCTCGATATCCCCGTTTTTCACCTGCTCCACAAAACCCGGAATATTGATAGCTACCGGACAGCCCTTGATACACTGCGCATTCTTGCAGTTGATACAGCGGCTGGCCTCCTCCATCGCCTCCTCTTTATTGTACCCCAGGCAAACCTCTTCAAAATTCTTTGCACGCACCTGTGCGTCCTGTTCTCTGACAGGCACCTTCTTTAATACGTCCATCTTCTATTCTCCTTATTCTCCATGTTATCCGTTACAGTTGCCGCATCCGCCGTGGTGGGTCGCCCCCTCCTTGGCCTTGAGAAAAGCTCTGCCCTCCTCTGTCTTATAGAGCTGCTGGCGGGTCATGGCTTCGTCAAAATTCACCTGATGTCCGTCAAACTCCGGCCCATCCACGCAGGCGAACTTAACCTTGCCGCCCACAGTCACGCGACAGGCGCCGCACATGCCAGTGCCGTCTACCATGATGGGATTGAGGCTGACAATAGTGGGAATATTCAATTCCTTAGTCAGCAGACATACGAATTTCATCATAATCATGGGACCGATGGCCACACACTGATCATACTGCCTGCCCTCTGCCACCAGATCCTTGATGGTCTGAGTCACCATACCACTTCTGCCGTAGGAGCCGTCATCGGTAGTGACATACAGATTGCCGGCCACAGCCTCCATTTCCTTCTCCAGAATCAGTAAATCCTTGGTCTTGCTGCCCACGATCACATCTGCCAGTATACCATGCTCACGAAGCCATTTTACCTGAGGATACACCGATGCGGCGCCTACACCACCGGCTACAAACAGGATTTTTTTATTCTTCAGACTCTCCATATCCTCGCCTACGAACTCCGACGCGCAGCCCAGGGGTCCCACAAAATCATGAAAGCTATCTCCGGCCCTCAGAGCGGACATCATCTGCGTGGATGCCCCCACAATCTGGAACACGATCGTGACTGTGCCCTTCTCTCTGTCATAATCACAGATCGTCAGGGGGATTCTCTCACCGTCCTCATCCGTCCTGACAATCACAAACTGCCCGGGTTGACAGTACCTGGCCACCCGCTCGGCTTCCACTTCCATCAGAAAGATGTTTGTGGTCAATTCCTCTGCTTTTACTATCTTGTACATTTTTCCTCCTCCTTGCATACCACTGACAAAGTCATGATATGATCCTTATACTATAAAATCTCAACTATGCTATAGTTGTTATTTTCGTCTGTTTTCAGCTTATAACAGATATTGTCATAAACATGTACTGCATAGCTGCTGCCGGTATGGATACTGCCACCGGTCTCATCCATATGCATCTCCGCAAAGATATAATAATCCTCACCATCCACCGTCAATGGATATTGGAATTGATATTGATATATGCCATTGTCTCCCGCGTGCCCTTCGAAATCCTGAATCCTCCCAGTTCCGATCATAGCCGCATATACCTGAATGCTGGCTATCTCTACCGTGACATCCGTATTCAGATGCAAGCTGTAGGTACGCTCTGCCACCTCGCCAACTATTCCGTCCTCCTCGATAATGGCAAAAGAGAAGCGCGATTCTCCCAGCGGCATAGGAAACGGTCCCGTATATCGGATGGATCCCGCCGTAGGGGTCGAACCGTCCGTCGTGTAATAAATCGTTTCATCCTCCTCGCGATGAATCTGAATCAGAGCGGGCCTGCTGTATTCGCCGCTCGCGGTAAGCACATCCGGAGCAATTGGTATTTTCAGTTCTATTTGGTATCTTTTTGTCACAACATCGCTGACCAGGCCGTATTGATTGATAAATACCGCCTTAATGGTATGCTCTCCATTATCCAGAAAGATCGGAGCCGTGTAAATCTGGCTGGTGCTATCCGGCTGCGTTCCATCCGTGGTATAGTAGATCGTTCCTGCCGTGTTAGAACTGAGCTTTAAGGGGATGATCTCCTGATAATATCCTTCCTCATAGCCGAACTCCGGCGCCTTGGCCTGAAGATTCTGATACATGCCTCGGATATCCTCATTATCGCAGTCATTCAACAGCTCGTCAATAGTCTGGTAATCATTTCTAGCCCTATATGACTGAATGAGTCTGTCGTAAGCCCGTTCAAGCTGCTCCTGACTCAGTAGGCCGTTGCGGATCATTTCTAACAGCTGATTCTCATATCCACCCACATTATCCATGGCATAATAACAGTCAGCCAACGCAAATTGACTTTCCTGATCCGTATTCCCTAAATCTCGGGCACGAATATAATATCCGACGGCCTGCTCATACTCCTGCCTGCCTACACACTCTGCCGCACGAGCCAGCTGATATTCCACAGAATGCTCCAAATGATACCATGCGCCAATGATTACACCTGCCAGGACAATAATAAGCAGGAAAAAAAGCCCTGTCAGCAACCCAAAATAGCCTTTCTTTTTCTTGGGAGAACTCTCTATCACATCGCTACTGGCGGAATCTTTTACCTCCTCCGCGATCTGCTCTAACGCATCCTGCATACTCTGTTCCACTTCCGAATCAAAATCAGGAACAATATGAATATCCTCTCCGCAGACTGTGCAGTAGAGAGAGCCCACTTCAATTTCGGCTCCACATTTTGGACAATTCATGAGAATTACCCTGTCCTTTCAACAAAATACCCTATGCCTCCTGAAGCAGTACACTCTCTACACAGTTTTTCATCAGCATGGCAATAGTCATAGGACCCACGCCGCCAGGAACTGGGGTAATGGCGCTACAATGCGGCGCTACGGAGACATAATCCACATCACCGCACAGCTTATTGTTTTCATCCCTGTGTATGCCCACATCTATGACGACGGCTCCCTCTTTCACATAATCCGCTGTAATCATCAGCGGTCTGCCCACTGCGACCACCAATATGTCTGCCCTGCGCGTTACTGCCTTTAAATCCGCTGTCCGGCTGTGGGCGACTGTGACCGTACCGTTTTCCTGTAGCAAAAGCAACGCCATCGGTTTACCCACAATATTGCTGCGGCCCACCACAACGCATTCCTTTCCGCTGATGGAGATGCCGGAGCGCTTCAGAAGCTCAATCACGCCGGAAGGAGTGCAGGCCACAAAGCCTCTCTTGCCGATACAAAGGCTTCCCACATTCGTCGGATGAAAACCATCCACGTCCTTCAGCGGACTGATGGCATTCAACACCTTCTCCTCATCGATCTGTTCAGGCAGAGGAAGCTGTACCAGAATCCCATTGACATCCGCTCTTCCATTTAACTCCTCCACCAGAGCCAGGAGTTCTTTCTCTGTAGTCTCCTGGGGCAGTTCATACGCCAACGAAGCAATGCCGATGTATTCACAGGCTTTCTTCTTGTTGCGCACATAGACGCTGGAGGCCGGATCATCTCCCACCTGTATCACCGCCAGACATATCTCCCTGCCCTGGGTTTTATAAGCCGCCACCTGCTCCTTCAGTTCATCCTTAATCTGCGCGCTGATTGCTTTTCCATCAATAATCTGTGTCATATGCTACTCTTCTCCTCTTCTCTAAAACAGCCCCGTAATCCTGCCCTCGTCGTTGACATCTATCCCATATGCCGCAGGTGTCTTGGAAAGACCGGGCATAGTCACCACGGTGCCGGTCAACACCACCACAAATCCAGCTCCGGCGGACACATAGACCTCCCGTATACTCATCTCGAAATCTCTGGGGCGGCCCAGCAGCGCGGGATCATCAGACAACGAATACTGATTCTTGGCCATACATACAGGCAGCTTACCATATCCCAGCTCCTCAAGGCGCTTGAGCTGCCTTACCGCTCCGGCTGAGAAATTCACTCTCCCTGCGCCATAGATATCAGTGGCCACCTTGACGATCTTGTCCTTCAGCGACAGTTCATCCTCATAGAGAAGCTGAAAACGACTCTCCTTCTCAGCCAGTGTTCTCAGAACCTTCTCCGCCAGCTCTACGCCGCCCTTTCCTCCCTTTTCCCACACCTTCGCCAGAGCAAACTCGCAGCCTCTCTCCTCGCAAAAATGCCTCACAAAAGATATTTCTTTTTCTGTATCCGCCGTAAAAGCATTCAGCGCCACCACCACTGGCACACCGTATCTCTGTAGATTCTCAATATGCTTCTCCAGATTCACAATTCCCTTTTCCAGCGCTTCCAGATTCTCAGTGGAAAGCTCCTCCTTGGATACGCCGCCGTTGTACTTGAGCGCCCTGACTGTGGCTACCAGCACCACCGCGTCCGGAGCCAGCCGCGCCTTGCGGCATTTGATATCGAAAAATTTCTCCGCACCCAGATCTGCGCCGAATCCTGCCTCCGTGATACAGTAATCCGCCATCTTGAGTGCCGTCCTGGTGGCAATGACAGAGTTGCAGCCGTGAGCGATATTGGCAAAGGGACCGCCATGTACCAAGGCTGGCGTATGTTCCAGAGTCTGAATCAGATTGGGCTTTATGGCGTCCTTGAGCAGAGCAGCCATGGCGCCCACAGCCTGCAGCTGTCCGGCGTTCACAGGCTCGCCTGCATAGTTGTAAGCCACAACAATCCGAGAAAGTCTCTCCTTGAGATCCTTCATATTCTCCGCCAGGCACAGGATGGCCATGATCTCAGAGGCGACTGTTATCACAAAATGATCCTCCCTGACCACGCCGTCCGCTTTGGCTCCCATGCCCACCACAATATTGCGCAGCACGCGGTCATTCATATCCATGCATCTCTTCCATACCACCTGACGGGTGTCGATCTCAAGCGCATTGCCCTGCTGAATATGATTGTCCAGCAGTGCTGCAAGCAGATTGTTGGCGCTGGTAATCGCATGAAAATCTCCCGTAAAATGCAGATTGAGATCCTCCATGGGTACCACCTGGGCATAGCCCCCACCAGCGGCGCCTCCCTTGATGCCAAAGCAGGGACCCAGAGATGGCTCCCGCAGCGCGATCACCGCCTTTTTCCCCAACTGGCCGAAGGCCTCGCCAAGCCCTACTGTAACTGTAGTTTTACCCTCCCCTGCGGGGGTGGGATTAATGGCAGTCACCAGAATCAGTTTCCCGTCAGGACGATTCTGAATCTCTCTCAGAAAAGCATCAGAAATCTTGGCCTTGTACCGACCGTACAGTTCCAACTCCTGCTCGGGAATTCCCAACCTCTCCGCCACTGCGACGATGGGTTCCATCACCGTCTCCTGGGCAATCTGAATATCTGTCTTCATAGCCTGCCTCCCTCTAATGCTTACGCCGTCTCTTCCAACAACTGATCAAACTCTTCCATACTCATCAATATCTTGCGGGGCTTGGTTCCCTCCTCCTCCCCCACGACGCCATAGTCGTGGAGCTGCTCCATGATTCGGGCCGCGCGGTTAAAGCCAATCTTAAAGGCGCGCTGCAACATCCCGATAGACGCCTTGTCCTTGTCAATGATAAAGCGCCCTGCCTCCTCGAAATACTCATCCCGCTCATCTGCGCCGCCCATGCCGCCGCCTGAACCGCCGATGCTCTTGATCTGCTCCTCCACATCGGAGGCATAGGTATTGCCTAACGCCTGATTCTTCAGGAAATCCACCACATCGGACACTTCCTTATCTGACACGAAAGCGCCCTGTATTCGGGCTGGCTTGGAATATCCCTGAGGATAGAACAGCATGTCTCCCTTTCCCAGAAGCTTCTCTGCGCCGTTCATATCCAGAATCGTGCGGGAATCCACACCGCTGGAGACAGAGAACGCCACCCTGCTGGGCATATTGGCCTTGATCAGACCGGTGATGACATCCACGCTGGGACGCTGCGTGGCGATGATCAGGTGTATACCCGCCGCTCTTGCCAACTGAGCCAGACGGCAGATGGATTCCTCAACCTCACCGGGGGAAACCATCATCAAATCCGCCAGCTCATCCACGATTATAACGATCTGCGGCATCTTGGCAGGCGCCTCACTGTCTCCGCCATCCCTCATGGCTTCGACCTTTTTATTATATCCCTTCAAATCCCGCACATTGAAGTCTGCAAATTTCTTGTAGCGATCTGTCATCTCCGCTACCCCCCAGTTCAGGGCTGCGGAGGCCTTCTTGGGATCTGTCACCACCGGAATGAGCAGATGGGGAATCCCATTGTATACACTGAGCTCCACCACCTTGGGGTCCACCATGATCAGCTTCACGTCATCGGGATGCGCTTTGTACAGGATACTCATAATCAATGTATTGATGCACACGGATTTGCCCGAACCCGTAGCGCCCGCGATCAACATATGGGGCATCTTGGCAATATCGGCCACCACGGTCTGCCCGCCGATATCCTTGCCCACGGCGAAGGCCAGGCTGGAAGGGAAATCCTTGAACTCCTTGCTCTCCAGCAGGTCCCGCAGGGCCACGGGCATATTCTCCTTGTTAGGCACTTCGATGCCGATAGCCGCCTTGCCGGGAATAGGCGCCTCAATACGAATGTCCGTCGCTGCCAGGTTCAGCTTGATATCGTCCGTGAGGCTGACGATCTTGCTGACCTTGACCCCCTGCTCCGGCTGCAGCTCATACCGAGTGACGCTGGGTCCCTGGCTGATATCCGTGATCGTTACCCTGACACCGAAGTTCTCCAATGTCTGCTGCAGACGCATGGCGGTTTCCCTTAGCTCCAGAGTGGAATCCTTGTTTCCGCTCTTGCCCTTCTGAAGCAGGGACAAGGAGGGGAACATATACTTTTTAGGCGGCATAGTCCTCTGCATATCTTGCCTGACCTGCTGTGTTGCCACATCCTGACTCCCCCGCTCCTCGCTCAGATGCGCAACAGGTCTGGTGCGCTGAGCAGGTGGCTCTGGGATATCCTCCCTATGAATGCGGATATCCTGTTCCGCCGCTGTCTCTGATATGCCGTTATTGAATAGCGAATCCTCCTGGCGGGAAGCAACCGTCTGCAGCGGATTGTCCGACTCCTGACAGTTGCCGCGCGAAGAGTTAACTGGCACTGTCGGCTCAGATTCCAAAGTGGAATAGAACTCCTCCGGCTCCTCCTCTTCCCGAGCCTCGTCAATCGTCAACTGATGCGCGCTTCGAATGCGAATGCTGTCAAAGTCGAAGACACTTCCCGACGGCTCTCCGTCGTTCTTTTCCAGAGATACCTCTCCCTGCTGAGCGGCATCATCTTCATTCCACATGATCTCATGAATATCATCTCTTCTGCGCTCTTCATTATCCCGAGCAATGGACGTATCCAGAATAACGCCGGACACCTTCCTGTCCATGCGCAGAATCTTCTCTGTCTCCTTCTGCTCTCTGCGCAGTTGTCTGTCGCTCTCCCTCTTCAAAGCCCTCTGACGGCGCTCTTCCTCCCTGCTGAGCTTTATCTGCTCCTGTTCCTCCTGCCTGCTCCTGTCTTCCTCCAGACTCTGTTCCCTGCGGCTCTGATAAGCCTCCTCCTGCTCCTGCCGCCGCTGTCTGGCATATTCTCTCCTGCGCTGGGAGTCTTCCCTCGTGCGCTCGAGCATACGGGTGCCGCTGTTTCTCACTCCGCTGATCAGGGAGCGCTCTGTCACCAAGATAAAGCTGATCACGCCGCAGAGAAGCACCACCAGCACTGTGCCCACGGTCCCCAGATAATGATGCAGCAGATAGGCCAGGCTGCCGGCGACGACTCCGCCGCCAACCCTGTCGGTGCTGGCCGTCAGATAAATCTGTTTCAAATCATATTTTTCCAAAGTCAGATTCTGTCCGGCTAACAGCTCGCAGACCACGCCGATCATCACAAACAGCGCAATACCCGCAATCAGCTTGCGCAGGGCATTGGGATTGCCGGAATTGGCATACCAGAAGGACACCGCCACGAACAGGCAGACTGGCACCACATAAGCAGTCAGTCCGAACATGCCAAATAAGACCCCGCTGACCGCATTGCCAACCGGACCGATTATGCCAAAATTGCACAGAAACAAAATCACCATACAGATGAAGAAAATGATCAGACCTATCTCATGTAACAATTCATTTTCTTTCTCGTAATCATATGTAGGAGCATTCCCCTTCCGACCTGAGCCAGACGGTTTCTTGCCGCCGCGCCCACTCGCCGAGGAGGATGCCCTCCTGCCTGATGAATTAGCCATCTCATCATACTCCTTTTTCCGCAGGGTCCGGCTTACTATTGCCCAGTGTACAGCACACTAGCCCCGGACATTAACTATTATTATATCATTTTCGACTCCGATTGTCATCCTTATTTTTTTGAGATTTCCTGATTACTGATTGGACATTTTCACGAAAATTTTATTTGATCGAAAATAAAGTGTTAGGAAGATTTTACAATTGAAAATTTTTATTGACTTTGTATGATTTCAAATTAAGGAACTTTACTCCTCTAAAGTTGCGCCCAGGCCACATGGTCTGTAGCCTGGGCGATGGTATAATCCAACTATTTTTGTTCATCCAGATATAACTGCACTCGATTTTGAATCAGAGCTGCTACCGTCTCCGCATCCTTATCACCGGAATAATAGCTGTTCAATTCCTCCAGTATAATCCGCTTAATGGCGGTTGTGCTCTCACGATAGGGCTCAGCCGTCTCCAACAGCTCTATATATTCCTGATCCCAGGTGGTGCCGTCTGGCTTCGTCGGCAAGGGAATGGTTTTTTTCCACACAAGCGTATGGCCATAGACGGGATCTTTATAATCTTCTGGCATCCAAGGATCTTCCCCGATATACTCCTCAATCAAATCCCTGCGGACAGGAGAATCTGTTTTTTCCTGATTGGAGCGCGTGAACAGAGTAATCAGATACTCTCTGATCTGTTGCCAGTACTTCGTGTCCTTGTTAACCACCACATAATACTCACTGTTCCAGTAATTCCCACTTCCCTCGTCTGTTGGAAACCCCACCAGGTGATACTGGTCTCCGTGCTGCCACATCATTTGGGCAAAGCCTTGAATATTCCCTACCTGTTCTACGAAGGCTACTCCCTTCTGGTTCAGTACAGCTTCCGGATACTCATCATCGTTATTGTAGCCTTTTACCATCTCCATCAGGTGAATAAAACGGGAACTGTCAAAATCGCAGGTTCCATTCTCCATATCCAGAAAAGGGGTTTTCGGCAAATATGGCAAATACAGATATTCCAAAGCAATGAGTGCACCACCCGAACCGCCATTGTAGCTACAGTATCTTCGCAGAAGCAGATGCTTTCTCTCCGGCGTCGCCTCCTTCACCGCCATGGCCTCATCCCAGGTCCAGCGATCCTTGTCCCAGAGC
>JAMPGX010000032.1 GCA_023663725.1 bacterium
GTATACAATGTGCACAATGACACTAGCAAAGTAACTGGCTTTCGCAAACGCCTATTATATGAGATAGCAAAAGGAGGGTTTTAACATGATGACAAGTGACAACGCAAGAGCCGGTATGCAGCAGGCACCGGCCAGAAGCCTTTTCAACGCGCTGGGTTTTACCCAGGAGGAGATGAAAAAGCCCATGGTGGGTATTGTCAGCTCTTACAATGAGATCGTACCCGGCCATATGAATATTGACAAGATCGTGGACGCCGTGCGTATGGGTGTGGCGGAGGCGGGCGGCGTACCCGTAGTATTTCCCGCCATTGCCGTCTGTGACGGCATCGCTATGGGGCATGTGGGCATGAAATACTCTCTCGTGACCCGTGACCTGATCGCGGACTCCACCGAGTGTATGGCCATCGCTCATCAGTTTGACGCGCTGGTGATGGTGCCCAACTGTGACAAGAATGTGCCGGGCCTGTTGATGGCCGCGGCGAGGTTGAACCTTCCCACAGTATTTGTGTCCGGCGGCCCCATGCTGGCAGGGCATGTGAAGGGTCAGAAGAGAAGTCTGTCCTCCATGTTCGAGGCGGTGGGCTCCTACGCGGCGGGCACCATGACCGAGGAGGACGTGTGCGAGTTTGAGAATAAAGTGTGTCCCACCTGTGGCTCCTGCTCCGGTATGTATACCGCTAATTCCATGAATTGTCTGACCGAGGCGCTGGGCATGGGTCTGTCGGGCAACGGCACGATTCCCGCAGTGTACTCCGAGCGCATCAAGCTGGCAAAGCACGCGGGTATGGCGGTGATGGAGCTGCTGCGTCAGAACATCCGCGCCAGAGATATCATGACCAGGGATGCGATCATGAACGCGCTGACTGTGGACATGGCGCTGGGATGCTCGACCAATTCCATGCTGCATCTGCCTGCCATCGCCCATGAGATCGGCTTTGATTTTGATATCAGCTTTGCCAACCCCATCAGCGAGAAGACGCCGAATCTGTGTCATTTGGCTCCGGCCGGCCCTACTTATATGGAAGATTTGAATGAGGCGGGCGGCGTGTACGCGGTGATGAAGGAGCTGGCGGATATCGGCCTGCTGAACACGGATTGTATGACCGTCACCGGCAGAACAATAGGGGAGAATATTGCGAATGCGGTGAACCGCAATCCCGAAGTCATCCGTCCCGTGGAGAATCCCTACAGCAAGACCGGCGGTCTGGCTGTATTGAAGGGCAATCTGGCTCCGGACGGCTCTGTGGTGAAGCGCTCCGCCGTGGTGGAGGAGATGATGGTACACGAGGGTCCGGCCAGAGTGTTCGACTGTGAGGAGGATGCTATTGAGGCTATCAAGAGCGGAAAGATCGTAGCCGGAGATGTGGTCGTGATCCGCTATGAGGGTCCCAAGGGAGGCCCAGGCATGAGAGAGATGCTCAATCCCACCTCGGCCATCGCAGGCATGGGCCTGGGCTCCAGCGTGGCGCTGATCACGGACGGACGGTTCTCCGGCGCATCCAGAGGGGCTTCCATCGGCCATGTGTCTCCAGAGGCGGCAGTGGGCGGCCCTATCGCGCTGGTGGAGGAGGGAGATATCATCAGCATCGACATCCCCGGCCTGAAGCTGGATATCAAGGTATCTGACGAGGAGATGGCCGCCAGAAAAGCGAAGTGGCAGCCTTGCGCTCCCAAGGTGACCACAGGTTATCTGGCTCGCTATGAGAAGATGGTGACCAGCGGTAACAGAGGAGCCATCTTGGAGATCTAACAGGATAAAGAATCGTATATCTCCGGACGACTGATGTGGCATTGTTAGATAATTGCGAAACCCAGTTACTTTGCGAGTGTCATTGTGCACATTGTATACTCCAATGTAGGCACGCTCTCGCTTCGTGAAAAACGTAACAGTGCTAAGCTCGTGCCGAATAAATTCGGCAGACCTCGCTAAGCACTGACGTTTTTCAAGAGCCTACTTATGGAATATACAATATGCACAATTCGGTACTTGAAAAAGACAGTTTCGCAAACGCTTAGATGCGGCATTGTGGCTGAAAGGAGATATGCAGACTATGATAATGGAGGAACATACATGCAGTTGACAGGTTCAGAAATTGTAATTGAATGTCTCAAGGAACAGGGTGTGGATACCGTATTCGGTTATCCGGGTGGAACCATCCTGAATATCTATGACGCCCTGTATAAGCACAGCAATGAGATTCGCCATGTGCTGACCAGTCATGAGCAGGGCGCGGCTCACGCGGCGGACGGGTATGCCAGGGCGACGGGTAAGGTTGGCGTGTGTATGGCTACCAGCGGCCCCGGAGCCACCAATCTGGTGACCGGCATTGCCACCGCCTATATGGATTCGGTTCCCATGGTGGCGATCACCGCCAATGTCAATCTTCCCCTGCTGGGCAAGGATACCTTTCAGGAGGTGGATATTGCCGGCGTGACGATGCCCATTACCAAGCATGGGTATATTGTGAAAAATGTGGAGATCCTGGCGGACACCCTGCGCAGGGCTTTTCATATCGCCAGGAGCGGCCGTCCTGGTCCGGTGCTGGTGGATATCACCAAGGATGTGACTGCGGCGGTCTGTGAGTACACTCCGGCTAAGCCGCGAGAGATGGAGAGGGTGAGCCGCTTTACCGCTGAGGAGATCGACAGGGTGGTTGAGTTGATCAGCCAGTCGAGACGTCCCTATATCTATCTGGGCGGTGGCGCGGTGATCTCCGGTGCGGCGGCTCAGGTGGCCCGTTTTGCGGAATTGGCTGATGCACCGGTGTGCGATACGCTTATGGGTAAAGGCGCTTTTGACGGCAACAGCCCCAGGTATACCGGCATGATCGGTATGCACGGCACGAAGACCTCCAATTTGGGCGTGAGTCAGTGTGATCTGCTGATCGCTCTGGGCGCCAGATTTTCTGACCGCGTGACAGGCAATCCCAAAAAGTTTGCAGAGGGAGCCAAGATTATTCACATTGACATAGACGCGGCGGAGATCAACAAAAACATTCGGGTGGATGCCTCCTTGATCGGCGACTTGAGAGAGGCGCTTGACGCCATCAATGAGAAGCTGCAGCCGCAGTCACATCCTGAGTGGATGGATAGAATACAGGATTTGAAGCAAAAATATCCGCTGAAATATGAGCAGGACGGATTGTCCTGCCCTTATGTGATCGAGGAGATTGACCGCATCACCCGCGGTGACGCCATCATCACCACGGATGTGGGGCAGCATCAGATGTGGGCGGCCCAGTATTATCACTATACACAGCCGCGCACGTTTCTGTCCTCCGGAGGTCTGGGCACCATGGGCTATGGCCTGGGGGCCTGTATCGGCGCTCAGGTGGGACAGCCGGATAAGATCTGCATCAATATCGCCGGTGACGGGTGCTTCCGCATGAATATGAATGAGTTGGCCACCGCCAGCCGTTACAACATCCCCATCATCCAGGTCGTGATCAACAATCATGTGCTGGGCATGGTGCGCCAGTGGCAGACGCTCTTTTACGGCAAACGGTATTCACAGACTGTATTAAATGACGGGGTGGATTTCTGCAAGGTGGCGGAGGGGCTTGGCTGCAAAGCTATCCAAGTAAGGTCTAAGGAGGAATTTGCTCCCGCTCTGGAGATAGCGCTGTTATTGAAGGCTCCTGTGCTGATCGAGTGCGTGATACCGGAGGATGACAAGGTATTTCCGATGGTGCCTGCCGGAGCGCCCATCAGTGAAGTGTTCGACGGGGATGATCTGAAGAATAAGGAATAGAGCATTTTTGGCTAAGGGAGTAGATTGAAAAATCATAGATTTTTCATTTTCTATTTAGGCAGTATCGCAGACAGGGTCTGCGATATGCATGGGGAGTACAATGAAAAAGACACTTCGCATATGTCTGTTGACGGTGCTCAGTCTGACCTTTGTGACGCTGGGCGGCTTTCTGGCTCTGACCTGGTATTACAGCAGAACCTTTGCGGTCAACACATGGATCAACGGTGTGTACTGCACGGGCAAGACGGTGGAGGAAGTGAATAATGAACTGTTGCAGGATGTGGATATCCCAGAATTAATACTCGTGGATGAAGAGGGGCAGAGTCATACGATCGATCTGTCTCTGGCGGATTATCGTATGGATTACAGGGACAGCCTTGAACAATATCTGAAGCGAAGGGGACGTGAGCTCTGGCTGACTCAGGTGGAGACTGCGGCGCTGGAGCTGTATCCCCGCAGCAGATGGAATGCGGAGAAGCTGCGGGAGCTGGTAGCGAACATGGAGTGGGTGGTAGCCGCAGAGGAGCGCAGCGCAGAAGTGGTGATCCGGCCAGGCGAGGCGGGAGAGGAGCCATTTGTTCTGGTTGACGGGAAGAAAAACCGGCTGGATGTGGGCAAGCTCTGTGATTATGTGCAGCAGTGCATGGAAAGCGGCAGCTATCAGGTGCAGGTGGCTCAGGGCGACTGTTACACGGATATGGAGGATGGACCGGAGGACAGGCAGCAGCGAGCGCGTTATGATGAGCTTCAGGCTTTTCTTCGCAGCAATCTGGTCTACGATATGGGAGCGGAGCAGCTGGAGCTGACGCCGGAGATCATGGCTTCTTTTCTGAGGCTTGGCAATGATGGCATTCCGATCTGGGATCAGGGAGAGTTGATCGTCAGTGCGGAGCGCATCAGAGAGTGGGTGGAGGAGTTGGCCCGCCAGTATGACACAGTGGACACCACCAGGGATTTCCAGACCACGGAGGGAAGAGTCGTACAAGTGGCTTACAATACCTATGGCACTCGACTGGATGTGGAGGCGGAGG
Source organism: bacterium (assembly GCA_023663725.1). Lineage (GTDB taxonomy): Bacteria > Bacillota > Clostridia > Lachnospirales > Lachnospiraceae > Acetatifactor. The sequence goes on from JAMPGX010000032.1 coordinate 4,783, forward strand.
TGGAATTTCTCACAGAAGAACTGCTCTATGAGCGGGATGAGCCGCTGACGCACAGGCCCTCCTATCTTCAGGAGAGCTATTGCAGGGGACTGGACGATGTCGGCGACACCTATATTGAGGTAGATATGGGTCAGCAGCGCATGTACTATTATCAGGATGGAGAATGTCTGATCTCTGTGGATGTAGTCACCGGTAATGCGCGCCGCCGTTGGAATACGCCAGAGGGCATCAACTATGTCTACGCCAAGCAACGCAACCGCACGCTGCGGGGGGAGGGCTATGCCACCCCCGTGAAATACTGGATGCCAGTGGTGGGGAATGTGGGAATCCACGATGCCGACTGGCGCCGCGATTTCGGCGGAGAGATCTATAAGACCGACGGCTCCCACGGCTGTGTCAACACGCCTCCGGACGTGATGGGCGAGCTGTATGAGCTGGTGGAGGTCGGTACGCCGGTGGTGATGTTCTACTGAGAGAAATGATTATTTTAACAAAGCAGTTGACTAAAGCATATTTTGGATATAAAATAAGTGAAATGCGAAAAAACATATGGAACCTAAATATGAGGAGGAAAAGAAAGTGTCGAGAGTTTACAATTTTTCAGCGGGCCCCGCAGTTCTGCCTGAGGAAGTACTGAAAGAAGCTGCAGAGGAGATGTTGGATTATCGGGGGACCGGTATGTCCGTGATGGAGATGAGCCATCGCTCCAAGGCGTATGACACCATTATCAAGGAGGCGGAGGCCGATCTGCGTGAGCTGATGAATATCCCTGACAATTATAAGGTGCTGTTTTTGCAGGGGGGCGCCAGCCAGCAGTTTGCCATGATTCCCATGAACCTGATGAAGAACAAGGTGGCTGATTATATTGTAACCGGTCAGTGGGCGAAGAAGGCTTACCAGGAGGCCTGTATCTACGGCAAGGCCAACAAGATCGCATCCTCGGAGGATCAGACCTTTTCCTACATACCCGACTGCTCCGATCTGCCGATCAGCGAGGATGCGGACTATGTATATATCTGTGAGAACAACACGATCTACGGCACCAAATTCAAGACCCTGCCCAACACTAAGGGCAAAACTCTGGTGGCGGACGTGTCGAGCTGTTTTCTGTCTGAGCCGGTGGACGTGACCAAGTACGGTGTGATCTATGGCGGCGTGCAGAAGAATATCGGTCCCGCGGGCGTCGTGATCGTGATCATCCGCGAGGATCTGATCACGGAGGACGTGCTGCCCGGTACCCCTACCATGTTAAAATACAAGATCCATGCGGACAACGACTCTCTTTATAATACACCTCCCGCCTATGGCATCTATATCTGCGGCAAGGTATTCAAATGGCTGAAAAAGCAGGGTGGCCTGGAGGCCATGAAAGCCTACAATGAGAAGAAAGCGGCGATTATATATGATTTCCTGGACAGCAGCAAGCTCTTTAAGGGCACGGTGCGTAAGGAGGATCGCTCCCTGATGAATGTTCCCTTTGTCACTGGAGACGAGGAGCTGGATGCCAAGTTTGTCAAGGAGGCCAAGGCAGCGGGTTTTGAGAACCTGAAAGGCCACAGGAGCGTTGGCGGCATGAGGGCTTCCATCTACAATGCCATGCCCATAGAGGGAGTGGAGAAGCTGGTGGAGTTTATGAGGAAATTTGAGGAGGAGAATGCCTGATGTATAAGATCAATTGCTTGAATCCGATTGCGGATGTGGGCCTGAAGAATTTTAGCGACAAATATCAGATCACGGCGGATGTGCAGGAGGCGGACGGCATTCTGGTGCGCAGCGCTTCCATGCATGAGATGGAGATTCCCAGCGGTCTTCTGGCGGTGGCCAGAGCGGGCGCTGGCGTGAACAATATCCCCCTTGACAAATGTGCGGAGAAGGGCGTGGTGGTGTTCAACACCCCCGGCGCCAATGCCAACGGCGTCAAGGAGCTGGTGCTGGCGGGTATGCTGCTGGCGGCCAGAGATGTGATCGGCGGCATCGACTGGGTCAAGGCCTCCGCCGACAACGCTGACATTGCCAAGGCAGCGGAAAAGGAAAAGAAGAATTTTGCCGGCACTGAGATCATGGGCAAGAAGCTGGGCGTGATCGGTCTGGGCGCTATCGGCGTGAAGGTGGCTAACGCCGCGGTAGCTCTGGGGATGGATGTATACGGCTATGACCCCTATCTGTCCGTCAACGCGGCCTGGAATCTGAGCCGTTCCGTAAAGCATGTGCTGAATGTGGACGATATCTACGCGGACTGCGATTATATCACGATTCATGTGCCTCTGCTGGATTCCACCAAGGGTATGATCAACGCGGTATCCATCGCCAAGATGAAGGAGGGCGTGGTGCTGCTGAACTTTGCCAGAGATCTGCTGGCCAATGAAAAGGATGTGCTGGAAGGGCTGCAGAGCGGCAAGATCGCCCGCTATGTGTCCGACTTTCCCAACCCCACCACGGCGGGACAGAAGGGCTGTATCGTGATTCCTCATCTGGGCGCCAGCACGGAGGAGTCCGAGGACAACTGCGCGGCGATGGCTGTGGAGGAGATCATGGACTATCTGGAGAATGGCAATATCCGTAACAGCGTAAATTATCCGGCCTGTGATATGGGCGTCTGCGCCAAAGCGGGGCGTGTGGCCATCTTCCACAAGAATATCCCCAATCTGATCACCCAGTTTACCGCTGCGTTCGGCGTGAAGGGGATCAACATCAGCGACATGACCAACAAGTCCAGAGGTGAGGTCGCCTACACGATGATCGACGTGGAGAGCGCTCCCACAGCCGAGATTATCGAGGCGTTGGAGAAGATCGAGGGTGTCTTCAGAGTGAGAGTGGTGAAATAACAGGGGATAGAAATAACATGACACTGGCGGAATTCAAAGAGAAGTATGAGTCGGACCCGGAATGGGCGCCGGGCTGGGAGGCCATAGATGCAGCGTTTGACCGGATCTATCAGGGACAGAATCCGGCTCATTATGCCACCAATGTGACGGCGAGAGCCATGTTCGGAGGCGACTCCTATCTGGACGGCTACTCTGTCTATGATTCCCCCAAGGGCTATAAGCATATTGTCACTTATGGGATGTCAGAGCTCTATTACAATGAGAAAAGTTTTGGCGGCGAGTGGAGCCGCTGGGGTTATGAGATGACGATCAAGCTGGCGGAGACGGATAACGAAAACTGTCTTTGGGCGCTGAATCTGTTGAGCAATCTGGCCAGATACACTTTTACCTCAAAGCAGTTCTTTGAGCCGGAGCAGTATGTGGCCGGTAACGGCACATCCCTCTGTATTGGAAGGGAATCGGCAATTACGGCGCTGGTCATTGCCAGTGACACGGAGGCGGCGGGGGTAGACACCGTGTATGGAAGACTGGATTTTGTACAGTTGGTGGGAATCACCCAGAGGGAATTCGAGGCCGTCAAGGGTCAGCGTGACAATATCCGACTGTTGCTGGAACATATGAAAGAGGATAATCCCGATCTGGTAACAGACTTAAACAGAACCAAATCCTATCTGTAGCTTTTACAACATTGATGCAAGAAGAACCTCCAGCCGCTCGCAGCACCTAGTGTACTGTACCGTTCACATTTCACCAAATGACTTGCCTGAATTTCCATCTGCTGCGTTGGCTTCAATCGACGTAGCCACCGCTACGCCTCATTCAGCCGCCTTGCAGACTGAAAATCCATTCTGCGTCATTTAGCTGAAAATGAACGGTACAGCACACTAGCCGCAGGGGAGCTATCGGGACAATAAAAACAGCCGTATGTTAGGCATTGCGCACTACCATATGGCTGTTTTCTGCCGTTTATCTATCGGATCAGGATCGGCATACCGTTGCCGTCATTTAGATCCTGCAAATCCTCAGACAGCTTCTGCTGGGTGGCGCAGGACGCCTCCGACTGGATATCCATATACAGGATAAACATATCTTCAAGAGAGATATTTCTCTCGTCGGCAATCTCCTGCAAAATAGGCCGCAGTTTCTCAATCTGAGCCGAAACCGGCACCTTTTGCGGATCGATATCCCCCATCACCTGCTCGCCATAGTCATTGATTCTCTTTAAAATTTTATGGTTTTCGTCTGTCATTTTCTACCACTCCTTATATATTTTGTTTTATAAGTAATTTAATAGCTGTCCTTTGCCAGTACCGAATTGTACATATTGAATATTCCAAAAGCAGGCTTCGTGTTACGGTTTCCAACCGTAACACCACGAACTGTCGGTACTTAGCGAGGTTTGCCGAATTTATTCGGCACGAGCTTAGTACCGCTACAGTGAGAACGAAGCGAGAGCGTGCCTGCGTTGGAATATTCGATGTGTACAATGACACTGGCACAGTAACTTCATCTATAAATTTTTTCCTATTATATCACTTAAACGCTTGAGATGTATAGTTATTTTTGGTATGATAATAGAAAAACTGTCCAAGGAGAAAATACATGGCAGACATCAGACCATTTCAGGCATACAGACCGGCACAGGGATTGGCGGCAGAGATCGCGGCCCTGCCATACGACGTGTACAACAGAGAGGAGGCCGCCGCCGAGGTGAGCAGGCATCCCGGTTCCTTTCTGGCCATAGACCGGGCGGAGACCCAGTTTGGACCGGAGACGGACATCTATGCGGACTGCGTCTATCAGAAGGCCCATGATATGCTGTGGCAGTGGATTCAGGAGGGACGCTTTGTCAGGGAGGACAAGCCCTGTTACTATATCTACGAGCAGATCATGGAGGGCCGCAGTCAGAAAGGGATCGTGGCCTGCGCTTCCATAGACGATTACGAAAAACAGGTGATTAAGAAGCACGAGAATACCCGCGCGGACAAGGAGCAGGACAGAATCCGCCATGTGGACGTCTGCAATGCGCAGACCGGCCCTATTTTTCTGGCTTATCGCAGTCAGGCGGCTCTGCAGCAGGTGATAGCACAGGTGACAGAGGGAGAACCGCTGTATGATTTTATCGCTGAGGATGGAATCGTACACAGGGTATGGGTGGTGACGGATGACCGACAGATGCGGACTATTCGGGATACCTTTTCCGGTATGGAGCAGATTTATATCGCGGATGGACATCACCGCTGCGCCTCCGCCGTGAAGGTGGGGCTCAGGCGCAGACAACAGGAGCCTGATTACAACGGGGAGGAGGAGTACAACTTTTTCCTCTCGGTGCTGTTCTCGGCGGATGAACTAAAGATCATGGATTATAACCGTGTGGTCAAAGAACTGAATGGATACAGCACGGAGGCCTTTCTGGGGAAACTGGAGGAGAGCTTCGAGGTGGAATGCAGGGGAAGCGCCCCCTTTCATCCGAGCAAAAAATATGAGTACGCCATGTTCCTGGAAGAAAAATGGTACAGGCTTACCGCCAGGAAGAGCATTCGCAGCCAGGATGTTGTGGAGGGCTTGGATGTGTCAATTCTGCAGAACTGGCTCTTACATCCGATTCTGAATATACAGGACCCCAAGACGGACAGACGAATTGATTTTGTGGGGGGAATAAGGGGCCTTGAGGAGCTTGAGAGAAGAGTGAGGACGGATATGAAGGTGGCATTTGCCCTGTATCCCACCTCCATCTACGAGCTTTTTGCCGTGGCGGACGCGGGCAGGCTGATGCCTCCCAAGTCCACATGGTTCGAGCCTAAGCTCAGAAGCGGTCTGTTTATTCATACGCTGTGAGTTATTCCTGAAAAATAGAGAGCGCAATCCTTTTAGCGGCAGTATGGCGGCCGCGGCAATATGATGGTATGACAAGAAGCCATACAGAAAAGAGGCAAGCATGGACAATAAGCTGTATAAACTGATGAATTGGCCGGGAATTGAGGAGATCGTCTATTCGGAATGCGATCATCCGCATGATCTGTTGGGCCCTCATAAAGTGGGGAGCCAGATGTTGGTGCAGGCGTTTTATCCAGGTGCGGTTGAGATGACGCTGCAGTTGGTCAGGAGCGGTCGGGAGTACCCGATGGATCAGGTGGACGAGGAGGGCTTTTTTGCCGTCCTGATTCCCGAGAAGGAGATGGCGGAGTATCGGTATGTGGTGGTGGACAGAGACCGGAATATGGTCCAGGTACAGGACCCTTATCGCCATAAACCGTTGATCACCAAAAAGGATACGGAGAAATTTGACGCCGGCATTCATTACACGATTTATGAAAAGCTGGGCGCGCATCCCTGCACTCTGGACGGGGAGGAGGGGACGTATTTTGCGGTGTGGGCGCCAAACGCCATGCGGGTCAGCGTGGTGGGCGACTTCAACAGCTGGGACGGGCGGGCTCATCAGATGCGGCGCCTGTGGGACAGCGGAATCTTTGAGATTTTTATTCCGCAGGTGATCGAGGGCAGCATTTATAAGTATGAGATCAAGGCCAGAGGCGGGTTGACTTATCTGAAGGCGGATCCCTACGGCAACGCGGCGCAGCTTCGGCCTGACAATGCGTCTGTCGTGGCGGATATCAGTCATTTCCAATGGGAGGATGAGGAATTTATCAAGGAGCGCAGGGCATTCCAGAGCGGCAATGCCCCGATCAGCGTCTATGAGATGTATATGGGTTCTTTTCTGGACCCTCCAGAGGGCCAGCCCTACGCCAATTATCGGGATATTGCGCCCAAGGTTGCCGCCTATGTGAAGGAGATGGGGTATACCCATGTGGAGTTGATGCCAGTTATGGAGCATCCCTTTGACGGCTCCTGGGGGTATCAGGTCATCGGCTATTATGCGCCCACTTCCCGATATGGAAGCCCTGAGGACTTCATGTTCTTTGTCAATGAGATGCATAAGGCGGGTATCGGTGTGATTCTGGACTGGGTTCCGGCCCATTTTCCCAGAGATACCCATGGGCTGTCCGGCTTTGACGGCACCTGCCTGTATGAGCATCAGGACCCCCGCCAGGGCTTTCACCCTCACTGGGGAACGCTGATCTACAATTATGGAAGACCGCAGGTATCCAACTACCTGATTGCCAATGCGTTGTTCTGGGTGGAAAAATTCCATGCGGACGGTATCCGTATGGACGCCGTGGCGAGTATGCTGTATCTGGACTACGGCAAAAACGACGGGGAATGGGTGGCCAACATGTACGGCGGCAAAGAGAATCTGGAGGCCATGGAGATGATCAAGCATCTCAATTCTATTCTGAAGAAGCGCAATCCCGGCGTATTGTCCATCGCGGAGGAGAGCACGGCCTTCCCGCTGATCACGGAGGAGCTGGACAAGGGCGGTCTGGGCTTCGATCTGAAGTGGAACATGGGCTTTATGAACGATTATCTGGGATATATTCGGATGGACCCTTATTTCCGCAGCCATCACCATGGGGAGCTGACTTTCAGTATGATCTATGCCTACAGCGAGAAGTTCCAGTTGGTATTCTCACATGATGAAGTGGTGCATGGCAAAGCTACGATGGTGGGTAAGATGCCTGGCAGCAAGGAGGAGAAGCTGGCCAATCTCCGGCTGACTTATGCCTATATGATGACTCATCCTGGCAAAAAGCTGTTGTTTATGGGACAGGAGCTTGCGGAGTTCGACGAGTGGAATGAGAACAGGCGGGTGCAGTGGGAGCTGCTGCAGGCCCCCGAGCACAAGGGCGTGGCTGAGCTGTACAAGGATCTGAATCACCTTTACCGCAGGGAGACGGCTCTGTATGAGCTGGACGGGGAGCCGGACGGCTTTGCCTGGCTCAATGCCATCTCCGGCAATGACTGTTATCTGAGCTATCTGCGCAAGGGGAGTGATGCCAGCGATATGCTGCTGGTGGTGGCGAACTTTGCGGGTATAGCGCAGGATATCCGCACGGGAGTACCCTTTGACGGCAAATATAAGGAGATATTGAACACAGATGAGAAGATATATGGCGGCACCGGTGTTGTGAATAAGCGAGCACTGGCGGCGGAGGATATCGAGTGGGATGAGCAGGCGGTGTCCATCAGCGTGAAGTTGGCGCCCCTGTCTCTGAGTATCCTGCGCTTTGAGCCATACAGCGAGGCGGAGCTGAACCGCGTCATCGAGGAGCGCGTGCGCAGGCAGTTGGCGTTGATCAAGGATAAGACTCCGAAGAAATCCTCCAAGAAGACAGTGGCTGCTACCGAAAAAGTCGCCGCCCATGGCGGAAAAGCAGCTTCAAGGAAGGCATCTGCCGCTACCAGAAAAAAGGAGGGCGGAGAGGCTGTGTCCCAGTAACTGCCGAATGATTGGGGGCAGGGGCGGATAAGATTTTGGCGCTCCTGAGTAGAGGAAATGGAAATGCGACTGAAAAGCATCATGTTTGAGATGGCTGCGGAGTCGGTGCCGCAAATTGATCCCGGAGCCATAGAAGAGTTCCTGTCCGAATTGCCGGAGAAGGCCCTGCATATGGGTCTGCGGATATTGCTGGCTCTGGGGGCATTTCTGCTGGGCGTGCAGGTGATCCGGCTGATTCGCAGGCTGGTGAAGAAATCTCTGATGAGGAGTCGGGTGGATGTGGGAGTACGGCAGTTCACAGATTCCTTCATCAAGGCGGTATTGTACATCCTGCTGATCTTTATGATTGCGGGCGGCTTCGGCGTGGATGCGGCCAGTGTAGTGGCGCTGCTGGGCTCCGCTGGGGTGGCCATAGGTCTCGCGGTGCAGGGAAGCCTGTCCAATCTGGCGGGAGGAGTGTTGATCCTGATCCTGAAGCCCTTTCTGGTGGGAGACTATATCATTGACGCCAATGGAAAAGAGGGGACAGTGACGGAGATACAGTTGTTTTACACTCGTCTGCTGACTCCGGACAATCGGACGGTGATATTGCCCAACGGGGCGTTGGCCAACGGCAGTCTGATAAATATCACCACAGACAAATACCGCAGATGCGATATCCTGGTGGGAATATCCTATGATGCCGATATCCAGGTGGCCAGGGAGACGCTGCTGGAGCTGCTGGCGGCGGATTCGGCGGTGCTCAAGGACAGGGAGATGCGTGTGGTGGTGGATGCTCTGGGTGACAGCGCCATACAGCTGATTGTGCGTTGCTGGTTTACTAATGAAGAGTATTGGGATGGGCGTTATCGCCTGACAGAGGGGGTCAAGATTGCTCTGGACAGAGCGGGCATACGCATCCCCTACCCGCAGATGGATGTGCATATGCGGCAGTGAAGCCGAAGTTGTATCCCCGCGGAAAGCTGAATGACAAAAGTGGAGGAGAGAGTTGGCGTGAGTGATATATTGAAGATGGCGGAAGTGAGATGCCCGAGATGCGACGGTCTCATGAAGATCAAGGATGAAAATGCCAAAATCATACACTGCGAATATTGCGGCAATGAGTATGTGGTGGACGTTAAGAAGGATACTCCCCCTGTACATAAAGTGCCTCAGTGGGAGCCTGTGCCGGAGAGGAGTGTTTCGACACCCAAATCGTCCGCCAAAGGCTCTGTCGCCGGTATACTTGTCAGCATCGTCTGTCTGGTTGCCCTGGTGGGATATAAGGCATATCAGAGGGCGCAGGATCAGGAGGCGGCAAGACAACTGGCTCAGCGTGAAATGATAGAGTCGATGGCGGAGAGTTACAATGCCTACGATCCGCATGCCAGCAGCAGTCAGGAGAGCGCGCAGGCGGCGCTGTCCGGTATGCTGGAGCAGATGGTGGCCACCGCCTTCGGCAAGGATACCGACAGTGTGACGCCGCAGGAGCTGGCGCAGATCCAATGGATTGCTGACAAGGGGGATTTTGATAATGCCTATATGGGCTACAGCTTCGACAATCCGCTGGAGAATCCGGACGCGGAACTGATCTGGCTCACTTTTCCCTCCAGGAGCGACAGAGGGTATGAAGGCCTGTATCTGCTCACAGGTCTTAAGAAGTTGGAGACCGGAGAATCACTCAGGGAATGCGCTCTGCAGGGTCTTGAGCTGGAGAGCCTTTCCGCCACCTACAGTACTTTGGCGGACCTGGCGGGAGCTCTGGACGATCCCTCCTCCATCCGTCAGCTCTCTATCAGTAGCTCAGTCAAGAGCCTGGATGGGCTTGAACTATTTCCCAATCTGGAGTGTCTGACGATTAACGCCAGGAATTTTGCCGATGTGGATGCGGTGGTAGCGCTGGGACAGCTCAAGTCCCTTACGCTGGAGAACGCAGACGCCATCAGTGATTTCGGTGTGTTTGCCTCTATGACGAATCTGGAGGAGCTCAGTATTGAGTCTGAAAATCTCAAGACTTTGGATTTTCTGAAGCGGATGCCACAGCTTAAGAGCCTGGGCCTGACTGACGGTAAGCTCCTGAGTCTGGATGGGCTGGAGGTCCTGGAGAAGCTGGAGAAGCTCACAGTGACGGATTGTCGGGATCTGAAGAATATGGATGCCGTGGCTGCTCTCGCAGGACTCGTCGAATTGTATCTGGAGAAGCCCAGCAGCTGTGAGGAGCCGTCACTGGGCGGTTTGACAGGGCTGCGGCGACTGACGCTGAGGGGCTTTCATGACTGCGATTTCCTGTCTCGTCTGACCGGTCTGGAGGAACTGACGCTGCGCAGCTGTGAACTGTCGTCCGGCATTGATCTGTCGGGGCTGGCTCAGCTCAGGAGGTTGACCTGCACTACCTCCTATCAGGATATGCCTCTGGCATTTGTGGAGAATATCCCCTCGCTGGAGAGCGTGAATCTGGGAGGAGCAATCACTTATGAGGATATTTCCGGCCTGTTTGCATTGCCGTCCATCAGGGAGATGAAGCTGAGCGGCATGGAATGTGAGATTGATTTTGATAGAGTGTCGGACAATACCTCTCTGGAGACGCTGGAGATGGCAGGGGTAAAGCTCTATGAGAACGTCGAGGTATATAGCTCCATGGGTATAACTAACGTGTACTATGATGATGTGTTTCTGGCCGAGCATCTGGACTTTTTCGAGCATTTTCCCAATCTGAAAAAGCTGGATGTGGCAGAAAATGAGATTCGCGAGCTGGAATTTGCAGAAAGTCTTGCGAACCTGGAGGAGATTGATTTCTCGGACAACTATGTGACGGATATGCGTGTTCTGGCCTCGCTCCCGTCCCTGCGGCTGGTGAACTGCGCGGGAAATCCCATCAGCAATCTGCGGGTGCTGGACGAGACGCGCGTCCATGTCATCAGCGAGTAACTGGCAAGCGTGAGAAAAACAGACGCAATTGTGAGGATTCCGGCATGTCGGTGGAATGTTTCGCGATGGTCTGGAAAGAATAAAAGGAGAATAATTATGAGAGCGGAGATGACAAAGGATCTACAGAAAAAGGTGGCAAAGTATGGCAGTGTGCTGGGAGCGTTCCGATCCCAGGGCGGCGGAGGCAAGGGACTGATGGCGGGTGGCATCACGCTGTTGGTTTTTGGCCTTTTGTTAGGCGTGCCGCTGATGTTTGTGAGATTTCTGGGTGGGTTTGTTGTGTTTGCCATCTTTGGAGTGCCTGCGCTGGCCATGATATTGCCGGGGATGGCCATGAACAGGAAGAGGCAGGCAACCTATCTGGAATATTTTCAGAAAGAGACAGGCTACAGTCTGGAGGAGCTTAGGGAGGCTGATCAGGAGTTGATGAGTCCAGAAGCGGTGAAAATCATCAGCAAGACCGACCGATCTGGCGGGAAGAAGGAAACAGTGTTTATGATTACGCAGCATTATTTTCTGTCCGCATGGCCGGTCAAGGGGTGTTATCTGCGCAAGCTGGATGACATCGTGGCGGCTTTCTATTCCGATCAGATTCCTGGCATCAATGGATATCGGCAGAACCTGTTTGTCATCTCCATGCAGGATGTTCGAAGCGAAGCCTACAAGAATGAATATACCAAGAAGCAGTATCGCGGATTCGAGAATGCCATATTGACAGATATAAAAAACTGTAGTGAAATCTGCACGGAGGCAGTGGAAGAAATGGCGGCGAGAGCGCCTCATATCATTACCGCGCAAAATATTGCCGTGAATGGAGTTCGCTATAATCTGCTCAGCATGGACAACTGGAAAGAGGACTGGGCGAAGATACTGGAAAGCTGATTCTGGTGTCAAATAAATAGCATTGAATACCGGTGGACTGCGCTGATGTGAACTCTACTGGTATTCAGAAATGAGGGAAAATGAAATACGATTATCTGGTGGTAGGTTCAGGTCTGTTTGGTTCAGTCTTTGCGCACGAGGCCGCGGCCAGGGGCAAGACAGTGCTGGTGGTGGATAAGCGCCCCCATGTGGCGGGCAATATCTATACGGAAAATGTGGAGGGAATACCGGTTCATCAGTACGGTGCCCACATTTTCCACACCAACAATACCCGCGTCTGGCAATATATCACACAGTTTGCGCAGTTTAACCGCTTTACCAACTCTCCGGTGGCGATTTACAAGGGCGAATTATACTCCCTGCCCTTTAATATGTATACCTTTAACAAGATGTGGGGGGTGACGACTCCCGAGGAGGCGGCGGAGAAGATCGAGGAGCAGAAGCGGGAGGCGGGTATCACAGAGCCGAGGAATCTGGAGGAGCAGGCCATCTCTCTGGTGGGCCGCGATATCTTTGAAAAGCTGGTGAAGGGATACACAGAGAAACAGTGGGGGCGTGACTGTCGGGAACTTCCAGCGTTTATTATCCGGCGTCTGCCAGTGCGCTTTACCTTTGATAACAACTATTTTAACGCGCTGTATCAGGGGATTCCCATCGGCGGGTATACCCGATTGGTGGAGAAGCTGCTGGAGGGGATCGAGGTACGGCTGAATACCGATTATCTAATGCAGCGGGAGGAGCTGGACGCCCTGACGGACAAGGTGATCTATACCGGACCGATAGACGGATTCTACGATTACAGGCTGGGAGCGCTGGAGTACCGCTCTGTGCGCTTTGAGACGGAGCTTCTGGATATCCCCAACTTCCAGGGCAATGCGGCGGTGAACTATACGGACAGGGAGACTCCCTGGACCCGCATTATCGAACACAAATGGTTCGTGTTCGGCAGGGATGAGAACGGGGAAGAATTGCCCAGGACTGTGATCAGCCGAGAATACAGCTCTGAGTGGAAACAGGGGGACGAACCCTATTATCCCGTCAACGATGAGAAAAACAGCGCTCTGTATACAGAATACCGGCAATTGGCCCAAGAGGAACAGAAGGTGGTCTTTGGCGGGCGGCTGGGAGCGTATAAGTACTATGATATGGACGCCACGATTGCGGCGGCGCTGGAGCTGTGCGATTCACTTTTATAGAGGATTCTTCAACCAGAAATAAACCCCTGTATCCTTGCACTTGCATAGAATACAGGGGTTTAATCAGCTGAAAATGGGACTCGAACCCACGACCCCTTCATTACGAGTGAAGTGCTCTACCAACTGAGCTATTTCAGCACTGCTATTAATTATATCGGGTAATGGATGAAAATGCAACAATTTTTTTCACATTTTTTATAACATATTTTAAAGGAAAATATTTTTACTTTACAGGATTAAATTGTTGAAGTATAATAGAGACGTTAATGTGTGTAAGCAAGTGAGAGTGAGGAAAGATACATATGAAACAATTGATGTTAGGAAACAAGGCGTTAGCCAGGGGGCTTTACGAGGCGGGCTGCTGTGTGGTATCCAGTTATCCCGGTACGCCCAGCACGGAAGTGACAGAGGAGGCGGCCAAATATGATGAGATTTACTGTGAGTGGGCGCCCAATGAAAAGGTGGCCATGGAAGTGGCCTTTGGCGCTTGTCTGGCAGGCAAGCGGGCATTCTGTGGCATGAAGCATGTTGGACTGAACGTGGCGGCAGACCCTCTTTTTACCTGTTCCTATACCGGCGTGAATGCGGGGCTGGTAATCTGTGTGGCGGATGACGCGGGCATGCATTCCTCCCAGAATGAGCAGGACAGCCGCCATCACGCTATCGCCGCCAAGGTGCCCATGCTGGAGCCGGCGGACTCCGACGAGGCGTACCGTTTCGCCAAGCTAGCATTTGCTATCAGCGAAGAATTTGACACTCCTGTCATTATAAAGATGTGTACTCGTGTAGCTCATTCGCAGAGCATTGTGGACACCGAAGAGCGGGTGGTGCCTGAGACCAGGCCTTATGAGAAAAATATTGCGAAATATGTGATGATGCCGGCCAATGCCATCCGCCGCCATCCCTTTGTGGAGGAGCGAACCCGCAAGCTGATCGCCTACGGGGAGACAGCAGAGGTGAACCGGGTGGAGATGGGGGACTCAAAGCTGGGTATTATCACCTCGTCCACCAGCTACCAGTATGCCAAGGAGGTCTTTGGGGACAGGGCATCTATCCTGAAGCTGGGTATGGTCAATCCCCTGCCCACGCAGTTGATTCTGGATTTTGCCGCCAAAGTGGATCAGCTTGCGATCGTGGAGGAGTTGGACCCCATTATCGAGAATCACTGTAAGCAGTTGGGGCTTTCCGTCACAGGCAAGGATATGCTTCCCATGGAGGGCGAGTACTCTCAGAACCTGGTGGCGGAGAAGCTCGGTGTGCCGCTGTCTCCGGTAAAGAGTCTTGAGGAAGTATTGCCGGGCAGACCGCCAGTCATGTGTTCCGGCTGCCCTCACAGGGGTTTGTTCTACACCTTGAAACAGAATAAATGTACAGTGCTGGGTGATATCGGCTGCTATACGCTGGGGGCTGTAGCTCCCCTGAGTGCGATGGATGTGACCCTGTGCATGGGAGCCTCCATCAGCTCCGTCCACGGCTTTAACAAGGCATTGGGACAGGAGAGTGAGGGAAGGACAGTGGCGGTGATCGGTGACTCCACCTTTATGCATTCCGGCATGACTGGCTTGGCCAACATCGCTTACAACCAGAGCAATTCAACAGTGATTATCCTTGACAATTCCATCACGGGAATGACGGGACACCAGCAGAACCCCACCACCGGCTATAATATCAAGGGAGACCCTGCCGGCAAGATCAATCTGGAGGAGCTTTGTCATGCTCTGGGTTTCCAGCGGGTGACTGTGGTGGACCCCTATGATCTGGCAGAGTGCGACCGGGTGCTCAAGCAGGAGTTGGCTGCCAAGGAGCCTTCGGTGATCATCAGCCGCAGACCCTGCGTGCTCTTAAAATATGTGAAGCATGAGAAACCCATCAAAGTAAATTGTGACAAATGCGTGGGCTGTAAGTCCTGTATGCGTCTGGGATGTCCCTCCATCAGTATCAAGGATGGGAAGGCTGTGATAGACGCCACCCTGTGCGTGGGCTGCGGCGTGTGCAAGCAGCTCTGCAAATTTGGCGCGTTGGAATCAGAGGATTGAGCGGGGACTTGAAGCTTAAATGCATGCCCGATGCATCGTGGCATGTCAGGAGGAAAATATGACGAAAAACATTATGATTGTAGGCGTCGGAGGGCAGGGCTCTCTGCTGGCAAGCAAGCTGCTGGGCCATCTGCTTCTGACGCAGGGGTATGATGTAAAGGTATCTGAGGTACACGGCATGAGTCAGAGGGGCGGCAGCGTGGTGACGTATGTGCGTTTTGGAGAAAAGGTGTACTCCCCGATCATTGACAAGGGGCAGGCTGACTTTATCGTGTCCTTTGAAAAGCTGGAGGCCGCCCGCTATGTGGAATATCTGAGGGCGGATGGACGGATCGTGGTGAACACTCAGGAGATAGATCCCATGCCGGTCATCACCGGCGCGGCGCAGTATCCGGCGGATCTGGTGAAAAAGCTGGAGGCGTTGGGAATCCAGGTGGACGCCATGGACTGCCTGGCTCTGGCGGAGCAGGCTGGCTCTGCCAAGGCGGTCAATATTGTGCTGATGGGCAGGTTGTCCAAATATTTTGACATCCCGGCAGAAAAGTGGGAAAAGGCGATGGAAGACTGTGTGCCAGCCAAATTTCTGGAATTGAATAAGCGGGCCTTCGCGTTGGGACGGGAATGTGAGGCCTAAGGCGGTATGATTGTGAGGACACTGCCACGGTTATAATCAACCCGTTGGAAAGTGGTAAAATAGATTACATCATTATGAGACAGGAGAAGCGAAAAGATGAAAAATTATTATCAGCCGGAGATTGAGACCATGCCACTGCCGCAGCTACAGGCCTTGCAGAGCGAGAGGCTGGTGGCGCAGGTAAAGCATGTGTACGATAATGTGGAGTTCTACCGAAGCAGGATGGACGAGACGGGAGTGAAGCCGGAGGACATCCGTGGCATAGAGGACTTGCACAAGCTGCCCTTTGTCACCAAGGATGACCTGCGGGATCAGTATCCCTATGGACTGTTGGGCGTACCGCTGTCCGAGTGCGTGCGCATCCAGTCCACCAGCGGCACCACAGGCCGCAGGGTGGTGGCTTTCTACACGCAGGAGGATATAGACCTGTGGGATGAGTGCTGTGCGAGAGCTATTGTGGCGGCAGGCGGCACAAAGGAGGATGTGTGTCATGTGTGCTATGGCTACGGCCTGTTCACCGGCGGTCCCGGATTGAATGGCGGTTCCCACAAGGTGGGCTGTCTGACGCTGCCGATGTCCTCCGGCAACACGGAGCGTCAGCTTCAGTTTATGACCGATCTGGGCTCCACAATCATCTGCTGTACGCCCTCCTACGCCGCCAATCTCGGCGAGGCCATCAACGAGAGAGGGCTGCGGGATAAGATCAAGCTGAAAGCGGGCATCTTTGGCGCCGAGCCGTGGACCGAGGAAATGCGACATAATATTGAGGAGTCTCTGGGCATCAAGGCCTATGACATCTACGGGTTGACGGAGATATCCGGCCCCGGCGTGTCCTTCGAGTGCGAGGAGCAGGCAGGTATGCACATCCAGGAGGATCACTTCATCCCAGAGATCATCAATCCCGACACGGGGGAGGTGCTGCCGGAGGGGGAAGTGGGTGAGCTGGTATTCACCTGTATCACCAAGAAAGCATTTCCGCTGTTGCGCTACCGCACCAGAGATCTGTGCTATCTGACCCGGAAGAAATGCTCCTGCGGCCGTACCCATATCCGTATGCACAAGCCCATGGGCCGCAGCGACGATATGATGGTGGTCAAGGGCGTGAACGTATGGCCCTCTCAGATCGAGGCGGTACTGCTGAACCAGGGCTATCAGGCCAACTATCAGATTGTCGTAGACCGCGTCGGCAACAACGACACGATTGAGGTGCAGGTGGAGTTGACCCCGGAGATGGTTGAGAATCCCACGATGGCTGTGGAGCAGAGGGAGAGGAAGATCGTGGCCGGTCTCAAGTCTATGTTGGGCATCAAGGTGGACGTCAAGGTGGTGGAGCCCAAGACCATCACCCGCAGCGAGGGCAAGGCCGTGCGGGTCATCGACAAGAGAGACCTGTATCGGTAGGAGTCTTTGGAATAGAATAAGGGGAGATAGTAGACGTAAGTCTGATCCACGCTTGTCAGGGAAAATGTTTCTGACAAGCGTGGATTTTGTTTTGGCAAAGAAAGGAAAAAGAAAATGGACTTAAAATATGTGAGAATCCAGGGCAGGGAGCTGTCCTATGTGACTAAGGCTCCCAAAGGGGTATTTGCCTTGTGCTGGCGCATGATTTATGACGGGGTAATGAGCGAGGAGGACGCCGCCAGATTCAAGGAGGTGGAACAGTGGTTTGTGGAAAATCTTCCTGAGCCGCCCATGTGTACCACTGGAGACCGGAAAGTGATCTGTTATTTCAAGACCGCATCCACCGTCTACATGCTGGAGCGCCTGGAACCTGTTTTGAAATTGCTGGACAGATACAGGAAGCCCTACGACGTAGTCTACACCAACTATGTGGGTGAGATCGTGTATGAGGACGCATATCAGGTGGCGGTGGAAGTGTAATCTGGGTCAGAGCATCATGCCGGTGTACTGCCTCGTTCATTTGCGAAATGTGAACGGGCCAGTACATCAGGGGAGCTCCAGCAACTTTGCCGCGTTTTTACCCAGGATGGCATCCTGTTCGCCGGCGGACAGACCTATGGCCCGCAGCCGCTCCACGTACTCGCCCTGATCCTGCCAGGGTGAGTCGGTGCCAAACAGAACCTTGTCCGTGCCGTGTCTGCGGCACAGGCGCACGAAATCAGCGGAGGCCAGCACGGTATTCTCATGCGGGGAAGGCTCCATGCCGGGATAGACATCCAGCTTGCCGTAGGTGAAGGCAGTGTCCAGCCACACAGGAGCTCCCGCCAGGTCGCTTTCCACCTGCGCCCAGTTGCCCCAGCCGCCCATATGGGCCAGCACAAGCTTTGACGGCTGTACTTCTTTTATCGCATGCAGGACATGTTCCACGGAGGCGTAGTCGTAACCGTTCACGCTGATATCCACTCCGGCGTGGGTCAGCACGATCATGCCCAGATCGGAGGCCTCGTATAAGATTTTCAGGTTTCGGGGATCGTCCAGATCCGCCCGCTGATAGGCGGGGTGCAACTTTATGCCCTTGACGCCTGCGTCTTTCAGCCGCAGCAGTTCGCGGCGTACATGCGGATAGTCCGGGTGCATGCCGCCGAAGGGCAGGATGCCCTGGCTTTGCAGGGGCAATAGCTTCTCGATAATCGTGCTGTTGAGATGTTCGACGCTGTTTGGATTGGTCACGGCTGGCAGGGTCACACTGTAGTTGATGCTGTGATGACGCATGGAGACCAGCAGACCGTACAGTGTGCCGTCCGTGTGGGGGCGGATGTGAGCCGCCCGCCCCAGCTTCTCTATGGTCTTTTCTGCAATATGTCTGGGGAAAATATGGGTGTGCAGATCTATAATCATGGTGTCGCCTCAACCTTTCATGTAATGAGTATTCTATTCCCTTTTTGGACTGGTTGTCAAGAGGATGAATCGGAGATGAGCGTGTTGGGTTGGTGTGGAAAACGGAAATACAGAGTGTATGGTATGTTCTATGTTTTTGGAATTCTTCAAGATAGCAACGCATTCCTATTCTGATTTCTAATTTTTCCCAAGAAAAGGGTTGACGGGAAAATTATTGTTGTGTAAAATATAATTGCCATGGCGATTACACATTATCACAAATAGTTCTGCTTGCTGATGAATGGCAGCAGATAAATTTATGAAGGAGAGTGAATATCATGAAAAGAATGATTTTGGTTACATTATGCGCGGTAATGCTGTTTGCGGCTGGAACTCCTGTTACGGCAAGAGCGGCATGTGGCGGACATAGATTTGACAAAGTAACAGGAGAGTACTGGGAACCGACAGGACAGGGGTATCAGCATTCCTATACAGGATATGATGGAATAACCCGTGGGTGTAGTGTTAATATTATGCGAAAAGTTCGTGTGGAATGCTGTGTTGTATGTGGAACGGTTAGGCATGTCCAGACGGGAGAAGAAGATGAATGGCATTCTTCATGTGGATCTAAGTAATAGTCTAGGCTGGGCATTCTGCCTAAAATAGAATGCCCAGCCTTGCAATATCTTATTGTTATAAGCAAGTTCTGATTTGAAGGAGGCTTTTTATGTTTCTGAAACGCAAACCTCTTGCCATACTGCTTCTACTATTGGTTTTCCTGGCCGGCTGTGGCAGGTCAGAGGAGGGAACCTCGCAGCCGTCTGCGGTGGAGAATGAGACGGAGGCAGAGACGGTTCCTAACCGCCCACAGCTAGACTGGCGTACCGATGTATGGAAGTGCGATACGCTATCCGGTACAACGTATGACCTGTATATCACAGAATTTATCTCCGATCTGCCTTATACCACTAAGGAATTTGACGTGTCACCGGTGGATTTCGATAGCTTTCAGGGGAGATTTTACGAGCTGGATTGTTGTACGCAATGGCTTTCTGCAGAGGAGCAGAAATTGACCTACTACTTGAGCTGCTATGAGGATGGCTCCAGCGAGAGCTGGCACCAGGAGCTTGTCCTGCCCGAGCCGAAGCAGTTCGGGGGAGACCTGGTGACTGCCTGCGGCCTGGATGTTCTGGGAGCAGAGGAGTATGTTCTGTTTCTGGCCGTATATGCGGGTGAGGAGAAGGAGGTTGCCGCCTATCTGGTGGCGCACATGAGCAGGGACGGCGAATGCCAGACTGTCACAGACCTCTATCCGGCCATGCGGGAGAGCGGACTGGAAATACTCCCAGGCTACGCCTACGAAAATGTCTGTGCTGACCGTCAGGGATACTATCTGCTCGCAGAATCCAGCCTGAACGGACTAAGGCAAGGTGAGATATTGGTGATGGACGCCTCAGGGAAGAGGAGGGAGCTTCTCACGCCGGAGGATGACAGAGCAATCCCTGTCTGCGCAATGAGAGATCCCGACGGCAATATCATC
>JAMPGX010000033.1 GCA_023663725.1 bacterium
TTCGGTTACTTCCATAAAGCGGAATGTCAATTCCGATAATGCAAGACGCAAGCTTTTATAAGTTTTTTGTATTTTGTAGGTTAGTCGCAATTTTGCGGTTTCCTACCCACACAGTTGCGCAAATGGCATATTTCCATTATTTTATCTGGCGATTTATTTTTTGGCCTATTCTGTAGCCCTCTATTTTCAAGTGATTTCAACAGCGAAATTGATTCAATTTAAATCAAGGTTTTAGTAACAAAAAACAGGCGAGGAGGTTAAGAATATGACGGATCGTCAATACACGAGGATTGATGTGGTGCGGCGGTATGTGGATGATATGCTGAAGGCATGTAAGGATAAGGAGGTCAGCAGATGCGGTTACGTGCATCTGTACGGCGTGGGTCAGGCATGTGCGCTGCTGGCATTGCGCAGAGGACATGACAGGGCTTATGCGGAATTGGCGGAGATAGCAGGAATGCTCCATGATTATGCCAAATATCAAGATAATCAGGAAACGGATCACGCCGAAAAAAGCAGCATTGAAGCTGAGCGTATTATGGAATTAACGGATGCCTTTAGCAGACAGGAAATCGATATGGTCTGCAAGGCAATCGGCAGACATAGTGACAAAGAACGGATAGATGGGGAAATGGATGAAGTCTTAAAGGATGCAGATGTTCTACAGCATTGGCTGCGTAATCCAACAGAAGATTACTTTTATAAAAAAGCAAGAGTTCCCAAGTTGATCGAGGAATTGGGCTTAACCATATGAGGCCCGACACTCTGCGTACCTGAGCAGGCAAAAGTAATCCAAGATATTTTAAACCGCGTAAGTGGTGCCAATGCTTGACTACTGCAGGCAGCCCATGTTAGAATAATGCCATCGGGTGATATAGTAGTTCCGAACTCAAGCGTCTTGATTTCGGATAAAAAATTATTGGAGGAGGGAATCGATCATGATTACCTGGAAAAATCTAGATACTGTTTCCGCATATCAGGAGTTGTCGAAGGCGGCGCCTGTGAAGCTTGCGGAGGTAATGGCCGGAGAGAGCGGCGCGGAGCGCGTCAGGAAATACAGCGTTCCCATGGCGGCGGGGCTTGCGTTTCATTACGCCGCCAGACAGGTGGATGACAAGATCCTGGAGATTCTTGCAAAATTGGCGCAGGAGACGCAGCTTGCGGAGAAATTTGAGGCTCTTTACAACGGTGAGGTGATCAATACCGGAGAGAAGCGCAGAGTGCTGCACCACCTGACACGCGGACAGTTGGGCGAGGCTGTTGTGGCTGACGGTGTGGATAAACGCAGCTTTTATGTGGAGCAGCAGAACAAGATCGCGGAGCTGGCCAACAAGGTGCACAGCGGTGAAATCACAAATGCGGCGGGCGAGAGGTTTACCACCGTGGTACAGATTGGAATCGGCGGCAGCGACCTGGGTCCCCGCGCGATGTATCTGGCGCTGGAGAACTGGGCCAAGGCGAACAATACGTTTAAAATGGAAGCCAGATTTATCAGCAATGTGGACCCCGACGATGCGGCGGCAGTGCTGAATACCATTGATGTGGAACACTCCCTTTTTATTCTGGTATCCAAATCCGGCACTACCCTGGAGACCCTGACCAATGAGTCCTTTGTGAAGGATGCCCTGAAAAATGCGGGGCTGGATGCCTCTCGGCATATGATCGCCGTCACCAGTGAGACTTCCCCATTGGCCAAGAGCGACGACTATCTGGCGGCATTCTTCATGGATGATTACATCGGCGGTCGATTCTCCTCTACCTCAGGCGTGGGCGGCGCGGTATTGTCTCTGGCATTTGGCCCGCAGGTATTCGCACAGTTCCTGGAGGGGGCGGCTGAGGAGGACAAGCTTGCGAAGAATAAGGATGTATTGGCCAATCCCGCGATGCTGGACGCTCTGATCGGGGTGTATGAGCGCAATGTCCTGGGTTATCAGAATACGGCGGTATTGCCTTACTCTCAGGCACTCAGCCGTTTTCCTGCGCATCTGCAGCAGATGGATATGGAATCCAACGGAAAGTCGGTGAACCGCTTCGGCGAGCCTGTTTCTTATTCCACAGGCCCCGTCATCTTCGGCGAGCCGGGTACCAATGGACAACATTCCTTCTATCAATTGCTGCATCAGGGTACGGACATTATTCCGCTGCAGTTTGTGGGCTTCAAGAGGAATCAGATGGGCAGGGACGTTGTGATTCAGGACAGCACGAGCCAGCAGAAGCTGTGTGCGAATGTGGCGGCCCAGATCGTGGCATTTGCCTGCGGCAAGGCCGATGAGAATCGCAATAAGAACTTCGAGGGCGGAAGACCCTCCAGCATCATTATCGGTGAGCAGTTGACTCCGCAGGCGTTGGGCGCTCTCCTGTCCCATTTTGAGAATAAGGTGATGTATCAGGGCTTTGTATGGAATGTAAACAGCTTTGATCAGGAGGGCGTACAGCTGGGTAAGGTTCTGGCCAAGAAGGTGCTTGCCCACGATACGGATGGCGCGCTGAAGGCATACAGTGATCTGTTAGAGCTTTATACTGATTAACGTTAAGATTTTCCAATTTCCGCACAGCACATGTCGCATAATCAGGCACCATGCACTGTGCGGAAAGGAAAATTTAATCGTTAATGAGTATAATCCTGAATGGGGCAGGCTGGAACTGTGAGCTTGCCATGGGGCTGGCAATGACATTGAAGGTATGTCTTGTAAACAAGGACAGTGAAGTGTTTGACAAGGGGAAACTGCCGTATGGACGAATGAAATTCGTAAGACGGCAGTTTCATTTTAAGGTTCTATTATTGCCAGAGCAAAGGAGAAGCTTGGACATATGGATAGGATGAAAACATGGATAGAGGACTGGACGGGTAAGCTGGAGGAGGGGGACCTCACAGGAATCCGGATTGCGTACAGTGCCTTTGGAATGAGGGACGCGGGACTGATAAGCCGCGCGGGGAGGGCTATCGCCGTGCAGCTCTCCAAACTGCGGCGGACGCAGCTCCTTCGGCTTTGCGAGCGGTTCAGGCAGTATACCTCTCTGGAATGGTCAATCGACTGGGCGGAGGTATCACTGGATGTCATCAGAAGAGAGTTGCCCCAGGAGGCATACAGATATGTGTTGATCCTTGGCTCCTTTCATCCGTGTGGCTACTTTCGGGAAAAGTGTATGTATGAGATGGCCGGACAGGAAGGGATGCTTTTCTGGCTGCTGTTTCGCGTCAATGACTGGGTGGGCAACATTCGGACTGGAGCGGGTGAGGTGGTGGAGAAATATTTGCAGAGGGTGGACACGGAGGAGCTCCTTGCCAGTATTCCTGCGTTAGAGCGTCTGCAGGACTGCCATCGTCGCACCGAGAATCAGATGCAGAAATTGCAGCAGCTCATGGAGGAGCGACTTTCCCAGGCGCTGGAGCAGATGGATATCAGCGAGCTTCCTGATAGGGAACCCGCTGTGCGGAAGGCTCTGTACAGGCTTTTGACGCGCTCCAAGCTTCTGGGGCTGGAGGAGCTGGATGATATTCTGAGGCGGGAGAGAATCCCTTTTTTGAAGAGAATCCTGATGGGGGGTATTCTGTCGCAGCTGGCCTGCACCGTGGAGTGGGCAGAGCGCTATCTGGGGGATTCCTGCTCAGCGGTTCGCAGGATGGCTGTGGAATACCGCTATGAGCATATGAAGACTGCCTGGCCGGGGCTGGAGGAGCTGCTTTTGGACAACTGTCGGGGAGTGCGGACATATGCGGCCTATATTCTGAGCTGTCACAGCGAGATGGACATTCGCGGATACTATCTGGACCATCTGGGGGATGACAGGCCGGAATCCGCGGTCATGGGCCTGGCGGAGTTTAGCAGAGAAGGCAATGTGGAGGTGTTGATGCAACTTCTGGAGAGACCGGAGCGCAAAGTACAGAAATGTGTGCTTTACGCATTGGGATATCAGGAAGACTTTGCAGATGAGGAGATTCTGTGGCGCTTTCTTATGGACGAAAGAGTCGATATATCGAAAGCGGCGTATCTCTCTATCCAGCGGCGTGATTTTCATTTCGGGGCGGAGAGAATCTATGACGCTTATATGAAGGCGGAGGAAGGTCACCGGAGACGATATCTCAGAGGGCTTCTCCTTCGGGAAGGCTCCTGGAGCCGCCTGCCCTGTCTGATACGCATCTATGATGGAGAATTGCCCGAAAACGACAGATTCAAGATACTGCTTGGCATCAAAAGACGGTTTATGTACACAAAGCTATCCCAGACATTGCGCGAGGAGGTGCTGACAGCGCTGAAGGAGCATGGCAGAGCACTTCCAGAAGGAGTGGAGAGGCAGATTCTTTACGATATGAAATATGTATAGGCGTGCTTGATAAGCTTGAAGCGGATAGCATTGAAGCTGCCTTGCAGACTGAAAATGAACGGTACAGCACACAGGTAGGGGTGTGCTGGTTGTAATCTACCTAAATACCATGTATAATACATTTATAGTCCAGCTAAGAAATGTCAAGTCATTCATTAGCTGGACATCTGTCAAGCTTGACAGGTGAAGCTGCGAAGGCGTCCGAGAGCAATTTCATGAGATACCTTACGAATGAAATTGGTCTCTCTGGTGTGCGCCGAAGGAACTTCGTCCATTAGAGCCTATCGCGCAGCAATTTAATCAGGAGGATGCAGGAATGTATGAATTTAAAGAAGAGTTTTTGACAGGGATTGAGCAGATTGACAGAGAGCACAGAAGGCTTTTTGAGATCGCAAATGAGCTGTATGAGTTAAAATGCGAGGAGTTTATTCCAGACAAGTATGACAATATCCGCCATATACTGGAGGAGCTGCGGGACTATACCCTCACTCATTTTGAGCACGAGGAGGAGTACATGAAATCCATCGGATATAAAAAGATGTTCACCCAGCTCAGCCAGCACAATGCCCTGAGAGAGACCATCAACAGTTGGGATCTGGATGCCATCGACGAGGACCAGGACGAAGCGATAGAGGAGATGTTGCGCCTGGTCACGGACTGGCTGGTGAACCATATTTTACATGAGGATAAAATGATCGGCAAGTAAGTGGATATATAGATTCTGTGGAGGAGCTTATGGAACGGGAGAAGCGTGATCTGGATCAACTGAGCAAGCGTCTCAGTTGCATCCTGCGTCATAAGCTGGAGATAGGATATGCAGGGGTATAAAGTAGATGGAAGGATTTGATTTGACACAGAGGCTTCAGGAGAATATCAACGGCGTGTTCATCGGCAAGGAGAAAGTAGTTGCAGATCTGCTGGTCTGTCTGCTGGCAGGCGGGCATGTGCTGCTCGAGGATGTGCCAGGGGTGGGGAAAACTACTCTGGCGAGCACTTTGGCCAGAAGCATGGAATGCAGCTTTGGCCGAATTCAGTTTACGCCGGACACGCTGCCTGGGGATGTGTCGGGGGTATCTGTCTATAACAGCAGGACCTCTGAGTTTGAGTACCGACCGGGGGCAGTGATGAGCCAGATCTTGCTGGCGGACGAGATCAACCGGACGGCTCCCAAGACCCAGGCCAGTCTGCTGGAAGCCATGGCGGAGGGACAGGTGACGGTGGACGGGACCGTACACCAGCTCCCAAGACCGTTCATGGTCATTGCCACCCAGAATCCAGTGGAATTCCTGGGGACATATCCTCTGCCGGAGGCTCAGATGGACCGTTTCATGATGCGGCTGACCATAGGCTATCCCGATCGTGAGCAGGAGATCCGTATGGCGGAGCAGTTCCTTGCGGGGCAGACCCCGAACAGGGTGGAAGCAGTGTGCGGCGCGGAGGATGTGCTGCGGCTGCGGGAACAGGTGCGGGCAGTTACCGTAAGAGAGCCCATACTGGGTTATATGGAGGATATGGTCGCGCTGACACGCGAGGAGCCTCGATTTGTGCTGGGAGCCAGCCCTAGGGCGTTGCTCTCTCTCCTGCAGGCGTCTCAGGCCAAGGCGTTTCTCATGGGGAGGGACTATGTGAAGCCGGACGATGTAAAAGCGGTTGCCATGCAGGTGCTTCTGCACAGACTGGCACTTTCCTCCGAGGCGAGAATCCAGAAAGCGGATGCGGCGGCGGTCTTAAAGAGCCTGATTCTGAAGGCGAAGATTCCTGTGTAGGCTTAGATAGAGGTAAGTCAACACTTTAGAAAGTGTGGGAGGATATGTGAAGGCACGCAGATGGATATTCTTAATGATGTGGGTATTGTCTCTGGCTGCCATCACCTGTTATGGCGGTGCGGTCAGTTACGGCCTCTTTTTTGGCATGAGCCTGCTTCCGGCAATCTCCGTAGGCTATATTGTGTGGGTGTATTTTCGCTTTAAAATCTATCAGGAGATCGGGAGTCGCACCATGGTGTGCGGCCGTCCGGAATCCTATTTTTTTACATTAAAAAATGAAGATTATTTTGCTTACGCTGGCGTAAGTATTCGATTGTTTTCGGATTTCTCCTATGTGGAGGAGTTGCCGGGAGACACGGAGTATGAGCTGCTTCCAGGGGAACAATACACCTTCGAGACCCGCCTGGTGTGCAGGTATCGGGGAGAGTATGAGGTGGGGGTTAAGGAGGTGGTGATAACGGATTTTTTGCGTCTGCTTCGAGTCAGCTATGCCAATCCCGGCACCATCAAGGCGCTGGTCAGCCCCAGGGTCGTGCATCTTGCGGAGTTAAAAAGTCTGGAGGACTTTCAGGCGGTATTCTGGAGGGAGGCTTCCTTCGGGACGGAGCCGGATGCTGTCGTGCGGGATTATGTGGAGGGAGATCCGCTGAAACAGATTCACTGGAAGGCCACTGCCAGAGAGGGCAGACTGAAGGTCAGAACCAGGATGGGGGAGGAGAAGCAGGGAATCGCGGTCTTCTGTGATATGAAGCGTTTTTCGCAGAACAGGAACCAGTATTTGCCATTGGAAAATAAGGTGCTGGAGGTATTGCTTTCATTGACTTTCTTTTTTGCAGGGAGGGACATGACGCTTTCTGTCTACTATGGGCAGGGCGGCGGCCCTGTAGAGCACAGTGTTCGTGGAATGCAGGCGTTTGAGGATTTTTATCGGGAGGTGGACGGCGTGGCATTCCAGGAAGAGGAGGACTGCCTGCGGACCTTGGAGCAGGCGGTGACAAGAGGTAGGCTTTGGGAGAGCAGTGTGATCCTGCTGATTCTGCATGAGCTGAGCGATAGGCTGATGGAGCTGGTAGGACAGCTGTGTGTGGCAGGAGTATTGGTGGTGATCTATGTGGTCACGGACCAGAGCCAGGAGTCTTATATCCGGCAGAGCGGCGGGCGCTGCAGGATCGTGCAGATCCCGCTGGATGCGGAGCTGGAAGGGATATTGTGATGACGGAGGGGCTTAGGGTTGAAAAGGGAATCTACAGGCTGGCAAATGCCGGACTCTTGGCGGGCGTAGCATTGTTCGGCGGAGGGCGCTTCCTGGGGATCGGTGATCTGACAGTCTGGCTGGCGCTGGGGGCAGCAGTGATTCTGGCGCTGTTGGCTGGAATCAATTTTTTGCCGCTTAGGGGAAAGCTTTTCTGCCTGTCCGTGGCGGTGTTGGGCGTGGGGATGGCCGTATCTGTGGCGGGTGCAAGGGAGAGTCT
The DNA here is from genome assembly GCA_023663725.1 of bacterium. GTDB lineage: Bacteria > Bacillota > Clostridia > Lachnospirales > Lachnospiraceae > Acetatifactor. Next base: position 7,565 of record JAMPGX010000033.1, read on the forward strand.
CCTGTTTCTTCGCCACTATTTTTCCTGGCTGGTCGCGGGGACGGGGGAGGAATATGGGCAGTGGGCGGGCGGCTATGCGCTCTTGCAGACAGCAGTTATCGCTGTGTTGTGCTATTTTATACAGATATTCTTGGAAAAGGTATCTGGGATAAAACCCTTTTTTGCCGCTTCTCTATTGGTGGGGATGCTGCTTTGCCTATTTTGGAAGAAAGAGATACCGCGTCTGGGGATGGCCTTTGGCCTCTGCTATATTGTGACTGTCTATGCGGAGTGGGCGGAGGGACGCTGGAAGAAGGTGTGCGGTGCGAGCCGGAGGGCGTATATGATGCGGATTATGCCTTTTCTGGCGGTATATCTCCTGTTGCTCGGCTGTATGCCTGCGCCGGAGTCCCCCTTTGAGTGGAGGCTGGTGAAGAATATCTATCTTCAGCTTCGGGAGACCCTTGTGGAATATACGCAGATGGTCAAGTGGGGCGGCAGAGAGGGCTTCGGTATGTCCTTTAGCGGCTTCTCTGAGGAGGCGGGAACAGGTGGCAGCCTGCAGGAGAGTTCGGAGGCGGTCATGACGGTTCGGGTGCTGGGAGACGAGCCGGTAAATGTATATTTGACAGGAACGGTATATGATGCGTTTGACGGCAGACAGTGGAGGCAGATATACCGTGGGGAGCCGTGGGGAGTGCTGCTGGATACAGCGGAGACCCTGTGCGCTGCCCGAGAGTATGGCGGACAGTATCAGATGGACTATATTCACCGGGTCAAACTGAGAATCGGCTATCAGGATTTCCATACAGGATATCTGTTTGCGCCGTTGAAGACCAGAGAGATCAGGAGCGAGGGAGAGGAGCTTGCGTATGCCTGTGAGGGCGGTAGTCTATGTCTGGAGGAGTACAGGGGATATGGAACAGCCTATGAGCTGCAGTACTATCAGATGAATAGCGGACAGGAGGAATTTTACCGTTTTCTGGAGGCATGTTCGGATTGGAGCACTGCTTCCGGGGAGGAGACTTGTCCCACCGACAAGGCTATATGGGAGGAGCTGGGGCGGCCTGGCGCTGTGGATGTGGCGTCGTACAGAAGGCAAATATATGAGAATTATCTGCAAGAGGTGGAGCTTTCAGAGGACGTGGCAGACTATCTGATGAAGATTACCCAAGGTGCGCAGTCGGATGTGGATAAGCTGCGGGCTATCGAGAGAGAATTGTCCTCCTATATCTACACGAAATCACCGGGCGAGCTCCCAGGGTGGGTCAAGAGCCCACGAGAATTCCTCGATTACTTTTTGCTGGAGAGCAGGCAGGGGTACTGCACCTATTTTGCCACTGCTTTTGTGCTGCTGGCAAGAGCGGAGGGAATCCCGGCGCGTTATGTACAGGGCTTCTGTGTCCCAGCGCAGGATGCGGGGGAGGTTTTGGTCTATTCCAACATGGCCCATGCCTGGCCGGAAGTATATATCTCAGGGGCTGGGTGGATTCCCTTTGAGCCCACACCAGGATATGGTGGGATACGGTTCGCCCCATGGGAGCTGAGAAGGCCGCAGGAAAGTGTCGGTGATGAGACCGGAAGCGAAATAGAATTGGTGGAAAGTGCGGAGCCATATCAGGAAGAGGATGTCAAGGCGGAGGAGCCTGAGGACTGCGAGGCGGCACAGGAGCGTGAGCGGACCAGACGTTTCCTGAGGGCCCTGGGCTATCTGATTCCAGGACTTCTGGCAGGATATCTACTGTTTTTGCTGCTCGACAAGGCATGGAGTAGACGTCGCTACCAACGAATGAGTCTGGAGGAACGTTTTGAGCTGATGGTCTCCCGAAATCTTAAGCTCTTAGCGCTGCTTGGGTTGAAGAGGGCGGAATCGGAGACCCTGCAGGAGCTACAGATAAGATGCAGGCCTCTGATCGAACACGGAGTGGATGGGTCTGCAGCACATAGCCTTTGCTTTATTGATCACTATGAGAGTGTGGTGTACGGCGGGCGGAGCGTCAGCGTTGAGATGATCGAGAAGGCATTGGAAGAGACGCAGATGTTGCTGGAGCTGTTAAAGCGGGAAAAGCGGTGGACATATGCCCGCTGGAGAGTGCGGATATGGCTGAACCCGTATCGGTAAATGCCATATGGCTGATGTCAGCGCCAAACAGGGACAGACAAAAGACTTAAGAAGCTTTTGTCTGTCCCTGTTCTGTTCACGTATACATGCTACGAGGCTTAGAATTCATTCCCAGGAAAACGGGGAATACCGTCTATGCCCGGCTTTAGATCCTCATCCGTAGGGATGTAGTCCGTCATCTCGCCGTTGTTATACTTTTCGTAGGCAACCATGTCAAAATAACCGGTGCCAGTGAGACCGAACACGATGGTTTTTTCTTCTCCGGTCTCCTTGCATTTCATCGCCTCGTCGATGGCCACACGGATCGCATGGCTGCTCTCCGGCGCGGGCAGGATGCCCTCCACTCTCGCAAACTGGGTTGCGGCATCGAATACGGCCGTCTGTTCTACGCTGGTAGCCTCCATGATACCGTCATGGTAGAGCTGGGATAAAATGGGGCTCATGCCGTGGTAGCGAAGTCCGCCTGCATGGTTGGCCGACGGAATGAAGCCACTGCCCAGAGTATACATCTTGGCGAGAGGACACACCTTTCCTGTGTCACAGAAATCATAGGCGAATACGCCTCTGGTGAGGCTGGGGCAGGACGCGGGCTCCACGGCGATGATGCGGTAATTCCGCTCTCCCCGCAGAATCTCGCCTGCAAAGGGGGAGATCAGTCCGCCCAGGTTGGAGCCGCCGCCTGCACAGCCGATAATGATATCCGGCACAATATTGTATTTATCCAAAGCGGCCTTGGTCTCCAGGCCGATGACCGTCTGATGCAGCAGCACTTGATTTAACACACTTCCGAGCACGTAGCGGTAGCCCTCGTGTGCGAGCTCTGCCTCCACAGCCTCGGAGATAGCGCAGCCCAGACTTCCGGTGGTACCCGGATGCTCAGCCAGAATCTTTCTGCCCACCTCGGTGGTCATACTGGGAGAGGGAGTCACTGTGGCTCCATAGGTCCGCATGACTTCCCGTCGAAACGGCTTCTGCTCATAGGAGACCTTCACCATATACACCAGGCAGTCCAGACCGAAGTAGGAACAGGCCATCGAGAGAGCAGTGCCCCACTGTCCGGCGCCGGTCTCAGTGGTGACGCCCTTAAGCCCCTGCTTTTTGGCGTAGTAGGCCTGGGCGATAGCGGAATTGAGCTTATGGCTTCCACTGGTATTATTTCCCTCAAATTTATAGTATATTTTTGCCGGAGTCTGCAATTTCTCCTCCAGGCAGTAGGCTCTCACCAGGGGAGACGGCCGATACATCTTGTAGAAGTCTTGAATCTCCTGGGGAATGGGGATATAAGCATTCACATCATCCAACTCCTGAGCCACCAGTTCATCACAGAACACACCCTTTAGCTCCTCAGCAGTCATTGGCTGCAGAGTGCCTGGGTTCAGCAGTGGCGCCGGCTTATTCTTCATATCAGCTCTAAGGTTATACCAGTTGGTTGGAATCTCGTTCTCTTCCAGATAGATCTTGTAAGGGATCTTTGCTTCAGTCATATTTATTTCCTCCGTGTCAGTATTATGTTCCGCCGTCTCCGGCGCGGCTAAATATATATATTAGCATAGTTTGGAAAAAGATACAAGAAAAAGAGCTGAAATCAAATTTTCTAAATTTTTTCTAAAATATATTGCTATCAGTAAACATTTATGCTATCATGGATAGTGTTATAATTATAATCCATGCAAGAAAATAGTTTCTTGCAAAAGGAAGCTGGTGTGTTGTAATACAATTAATTCAAAGAAAAGGAGAACTGACTATGAAATTGAACCCACGAGAACTGGAAGTATTGAAGATTCTGCATGACAGTGACCGCGCGCTGACATCCACGGAGATTGTTAACGCTGGCGCCGAATTGACGCAGAGCACTGTACAGGCAGTATTGCGTAAGCTGTTGGCGGCTGAACTGGTAGAAGTACAGGGCGTAACGCACAGCGGCAATGTCCTCAGCAGAACCTTTGGAACTACCGCGAAGTCCAAGGAGGTGTTGACGCAGAAGTTTTTTGATGACTACAAGGCTTTCAGCTCAATTATCAGTAAGACACAGGCTCTTGCCGGAATGTTCGCGATGGACGAGGATCTGTCTGACAGGGATCAGGAGATTGCGGAGATTGAAGCGCTGCTGGCCGAGCTCAAAAAGAAACTGAAGAAAAAGTAACAGCGGACATAAGAAAAGCGTCACAGGCATATATTGGACTATATTTCCAGACACGAAGGGATGTACATGATGCCTGAAGGAGCTGCTATCTATATCGTACAACAGGGAGACACGGTGGACAGTATCGCCGCGTACTATGGGATAAGCGTTGAGACTATTATCCGTGACAACCAAATAAACTATCCATATGAGCTTGCCCTGGGGCAGGCTCTTTTTATTGATTTGGGGACAAGGCAGCCCTATCGTTCCCTGCGGGTAACGGGGTATGCATATCCCTATATCAATGAGACGGTTCTGGAGGACACATTGCCCTATCTTTCGGAGCTTGCCATTTTTTCCTATGGCTTTACCACGGCGGGAGAGCTGATTCCACCCAAGCTGCCAGATGATTGGATGATTGAACTGGCTCTGCGCTATGGCACGGCGCCGATTCTTACGCTGACACCGTTGGATGAGCAGGGACGCTTTAGCAATTATCTGATTCACAGCGTGGTACAGAATCAGGAAGCGGTCGGCAAACTGATTGATAATTTGCTTGCAGTAATGACGGAGAAGGGATATCAGGGCGTGGATATTGACTTTGAATATATCCTGGCCGAAGACAGGGATGCCTTCACGGATTTTGTGCGGCAGGCGGCGGAGCGTATGCGTGACGCGGGATACCATACCTCCGTGGCGCTGGCTCCCAAGACCAGCGCTGATCAGCGGGGTGTTCTCTATGAGGGAAAGGATTATCGGGCGCTGGGGGAAGCTGCGGATCATGTATTGCTGATGACATATGAGTGGGGGTATACCTATGGGCCGCCCATGGCAGTTGCGCCATTGAATCAGGTGCGCCGTGTGGTGGAATACGCGGTGACTGAGATCCCGCCAGAGAAAATCGATCTGGGCATTCCCAATTATGGCTATGACTGGCCGTTGCCATTTGTGCGGGGAGAGACCCAGGCCACCTCCATCGGCAATATTCAGGCGGTGCGCATCGCGATAGAGCAGGGTGCGCGGATTCGCTTTGACGAACTGGCGCAAAGCCCATTTTTTACTTATCTGCAGGAGGTGGAGCACGAAGTTTGGTTTGAAGATGCGCGCAGTCTTCAGGGCAAGTTTGATCTGCTTCGAGAGTTTGAACTGGGAGGCTGCGGCTACTGGCAGATCATGCGGTGGTTTGCCGCCAATTGGAAGCTGTTGTACAAGAATTTCTATATTCAGAAGTGAACCGAAGAGCATTCCCGTCAGGAGCCGATTTCGCACAGGTGAAAGCGTAAATATCGTGACAGGGTGGCAGATTTATGATAAAATAGCTTAAGCGCTCCGCAAGACGGGAAAATATGCATGAGGAGGTGGCAGGAGCATGAGGATGTACGATATTATCATGAAAAAGAGGAATGGTGATCGCTTGTCTGCTGGAGAAATCCAGTTTGTCATTGACGGCTATACAAAGGGAAGAATACCCGATTATCAGGTGTCTGCTCTGATGATGGCCATCTATTTTCAAGGGATGGACGAAGAGGAGACTCTGGCGCTGACCATGGCTATGGCTGGCAGTGGGGATATGCTGGATCTCTCCTCGATAGATGGGGTGAAGGTGGATAAGCACAGCACGGGCGGCGTGGGTGATAAGACTTCCCTTGCTCTGGCTCCCATGGTGGCGGCCTGTGGCATCCGTGTGGCCAAGATGAGTGGCAGAGGACTGGGACACACTGGCGGAACAATTGATAAACTGGAAAGCTTTTCCGGCTTTTCCACCTCCATCAGTCGGGAGCATTTCATCCGGCAGGTCAATGAGATAGGTATCTCGATCATGGGGCAGACAGCGAATCTGGCTCCCGCAGATAAAAAGTTATATGCGCTGCGCGATGTGACCGCCACAGTGGACAATATGTCCCTGATCGCCAGCTCGATCATGAGTAAGAAGCTGGCTGCGGGAGCGGATGCCATCGTACTGGATGTCAAGACCGGCAGTGGCGCATTCATGAAGACTACAGAGGATTCCCTTGCTCTGGCGAGGGAGATGGTGCGAATTGGCAACGGTGCTGGCCGACATACCATTGCGGTGGTATCTGACATGGATCAGCCCCTGGGAAGAGCGGTGGGCAATGCTCTGGAGGTAAGGGAAGCCGTTGAGACACTGCGCGGACAGGGGCCCGCCGACTTTGTCGAATTGTGTATGACTCTGGGCAGCCAGATGCTGATTGCCGGTGGGAGGGCTCAGGGGGAGGATCAGGCCAGGGCTTTGTTGCAGGAGGCCATCTCAAGCGGCGCGGCCTTGGATAAGCTGGCTGCTTTCGTGCAGGCGCAGGGCGGTGATCCAACGCCGGTTTATGACACAGCTCGGTTGCCGAGGGCCGCATGGATGGAACCGCTTCCAGCCAAAGTAGAAGGCTATGTCCATGATATCCGCTGTGACGAGATAGGCATCTGTTCCCTGTTGCTGGGAGGTGGACGGGAGACGAAGGACAGCGAGATCGATCTGTCCGTGGGTCTGGTGCTGGCTGCCAAGGTGGGAGATTATGTGAAAACAGGCGAGCCGCTTGCCTATATGCACTTCAATGACAGAGAGAAAGCTGCGGCAGCCAGAGACCGTTTTTACCAGGCATATACATTCAGCAGGGAGAAACCGAGGTCTCCAAAGCTGATTCATCAGATTCTGGACAGGGTGTAGAGCAGTGGCATACCCTGAGCGCGGTATGCATATAGATAGAGGGAGTACAGCCGATTCAGCGGAGGCGTAAACGAGTCCATGAGAAAGAAGCGAACGGATGGCCCCAGCCGCAAGGAGGCAATTATAGACTCCCTCTCTCTGCCCAAGGATATCCTGCTGGGAGCCCTCCGGGTGACCCTGACAGGCAATCAGGAGGCCTGGGTGGAAAATTACAAGGGGATATTGGAATACACGGAGTGCCAGATCCTGTTGCAGGGTAAGAACTGTCAGGTGTGCTTTGAGGGGCAGCGTCTGTCCATAGAGTATTATACCAACGAGGATATGAAGATCAGTGGATGTATCCGCTGTGTCAGATATCAGTAGGGGACAGTTCCCAATCTCAGGTATGGAGGAGTCAAATGGTAGCTGTATTGCAATTCCTCAAAGGGTATATCAGAATGAAGGTGTGGGGTGTGTCTCCGGAACGCTTTCTGAATCTGTGCAGCAACAAGGATATCCTGTTGTGGGACATCAGCAGGGACGGTGATGTATATACCATGTGCATCAGTCTGAAGGCTTTTTTGAAGCTTCGGCCCATCGCCAGAAAGACAGGAGTCAGGGTAGCCATCTTGCAGAGATATGGACTACCCTTTTTGCTGCCCAGTCTGCTGCGGAGAAAGATTTTTATCGTGGGACTTGTCCTCTGTGTGACTTTTTGGCTCGTCAGTTATCGCTTTATCTGGGATATTCGTCTAGAGGGTAATTACCGGATAACACAGGAGGTATTCTCAGATTTTCTTACGGCTCAGCAGATACATGTGGGAATGCAGAAGACAGATTTGGATATAAATATTCTGGAAAAGGAGATACGTCGGGCTTTCCCAGAGGTGACATGGACCTCCGCCAGGCTGTCGGGCACCCGACTGGAGATATCCATCAAGGAGAATGACGCGCCTATCATCACACAGGAGGAAACTTACAGCGGTGGGCAGGATCTGATATCAGAGCATGGCGGTATCATTACCTCCATGATTGTGCGAAGCGGTGTCCCCGTGGTAAAAATCGGGGATGTCGTAGAGGAGGGGACCCTGCTTGTGGAAGGTCGTGTCCCTATCTATAACGAGGATGCCACCATCAGGGAATACCTGTATACCACGGCGGATGCGGACATTACGGTAGAGCATACCATTCTCTATCAGGAGACATTGCCCGACTCCTATATTGAGAAAGTTTATACCGGACGCGTTGACAGGCGCCCCTTTCTGCGGGTGAGCAGCAAGGAACTTCGTCTGCCGCAGGAGCGTCCCTATCTGGTCTATGACACAGTCATCCAGGGGCATACGCCTGTGTTTCTGGAAAAGCTGTCGATCCCCATCTCCTGGGGACAGTATATCCATCGGGAATATATGAACGTGGAACACGAATACACGCTTGAACAGGCACAGAAGCTCCTCACAGAGAAGGAAGTGCAATTTATTTCAAATTTAGAGGAAAAAGGGGTACACATTATTGAAAAAGATGTTAAAATAGAAGAAAGTAGTGTGTGCTGGATCATGGAGTGCCAGATTTTGGCAGATGAGCCCACAGGTCGGTTGGCGCCCACTACTGTGGGGGAGCCTTGAGTGAATATATCCTCCGAAGCTGATGATGGGAGACTGTTTGAGCGGCATCGCGGGCGAAGCAGCGGTGCCTAGAGGGACTGATATGAGCGAAGTTACATTACAGATGGATATGCCTGCGGAGCATATGCAGAAAATTTTTGGGGCCGGAGATACCTATGTACGCAAGATTGAGCGGGATATGCAGGTCAGCATCGTAGACCGCAACGGCCGCATTGTCATCACCGGAGAGGAGCATCAGGCAAATCAGGCATGCCGGATACTGAGCCAGCTCACAGAGATATCCAGACGAGGCAATGATATCGAGGAGCAGAGTGTGGATTATGCCATTACCCTGGGAATGGAGGAGCGAGAAGGGGTTCTGACAGAGATCGACGAGGATGTGATCTGTCATACGATCAGCGGCAAGCCGATTAAGCCCAAGACTTACGGGCAGAAGCAGTATGTGGATGCGATTCGCAGCAAGATGATCACCTTCGGACTCGGTCCGGCTGGAACCGGCAAGACCTATCTGGCTATGGCTATGGCCATCACCGCGTTCAAGAATAATGAGGTGAGCAGGATCATCCTCACCCGACCGGCTATAGAGGCGGGTGAGAAGCTGGGCTTTCTGCCAGGGGACCTGCAGAGTAAGGTTGACCCCTATCTGCGGCCGCTGTATGACGCACTGTATCAGATTATGGGAGCGGAGAGCTTTGCCAAAAATATGGAGAAGGGTCTGATTGAAGTGGCGCCGCTTGCCTATATGCGAGGGCGAACGCTGGACAATGCCTATATCATACTGGATGAGGCTCAGAACACTACGCCTGCCCAGATGAAGATGTTCCTGACCCGTATCGGATTTGGGTCTAAGGTGGTAATCACAGGTGATGGCTCTCAGAAGGATCTGCCCACTGGCAGCAGCTCCGGTCTTGATGTGGCTGCCAGGGTTTTGGGTAAACTGGATGATATCGCCTTTTGCAATCTGACCAGCAAGGACGTGGTAAGACATCCGCTGGTGCAGAAGATTGTCAAGGCATATGAGGACTATGAGACTCGCGAAAAATCGAGAGAGAAAGCAAGAAACAGAGAAAAGAGATACGGGCGAAAATAGCTATGGGCGAGAGAAAGAACTACAGATGGTATCATCTGGTTATGGGATTAGCGCTGTTGATGCTGGCGGTGTCCGGCATATGGGCAAGCGGAACATTGCTCAGGGTTGGGCAGGACACGTTGCTGAGAAATATGGTAATGGCAGCTATGGGTATGGCCATAGTGGGACTGCTGGTCCGTCAGGAGACTACTGAACATATGCTGCAATATGACAATGAGGAGCATGTGCTGCGTTTTTATCTGTGTCTGTTTATCTGCCTGATCATCGCTGTGGCATGCGTGTTTTTGCCTGCTGGCGCGTGGCCTTTTCTGGTCATATATGTAGCCCTGGCCCTATACGGTAGCACTTTTCTGGGCGTGGTGGCGGGCTCCGTGCTGTTGATGATCACGGCGCTGGGCAGCGGCGTTGAGGCACATATTTTTGTCATGTATCTGATCAGCGGAATTATTGGTGTCACATTGTTCCGCTTTCTGGACACCGAGTTCAAGGTGGGGGTACCCTTTGCCATATCCCTGATGGGTTTACTGGTGTGCGAGACCGCTAATGTGGTGTTGTTTGCCAATGAGAGACTGGATATGGAGCTGTTTGTAATTCCGGTGGCTAATGTGATTATCAGCGCCGTTTTGCTGTTGGGGATTCTGAAGCTGTTCTCGCAGGCCGTAATCTATCGCTACAGAGTGGATTATATGGAGCTGACGGCGCCGGAATGCAAGCTTTTGAGCCGTCTTAAGGAGGAAGCGCAGGAAGATTACTACCAAAGCATGCACACCTCTTATTTCTGTGAGCGCATTGCCAGTAAGCTGGGCTTGGACGCGCAGGCGGTAAAGGCTGCAGGCTTCTATCACAAGATAGGGGTATTATATCAGAACCGAGCTTCTCAGAATCAAGATTCTGGGGAGGATGAGGGCACAGCGCAGGAAAGAGACTTTGAAGACATGGGTACAGATGTCTTTGATCTGTTTAACCGACAGCACTTTCCACCGGCCATGCAGGAGATTCTAAAAGAATACCTGCTGCATGACCGAACCATCAGACGCAGGGAGACTGCGGTGTTGGTCATGGCGGACGCCGTGACTGCCGCCATTATCCATCTGTTGGCGGCAAATAAGGGGCGGGATCTGGATTATGATAAGATAATTGATTCCGTATTTCGCATTAAGCTGGAGTCCGGCATATTGAATCATTGCCAGATTTCTCTGCTGGAGATTACGCAGATGAAGATGATTTTTAAAGAGGAGAAGCTCTACTATGACTTTCTACGTTGAAAACGAGACGGGGGTATCCTATGATTTCTCCGTGGAAGATACGGTTCGGGATGTGGCGGAGGCGGTGCTGGCTGAGGAGAATTGCCCCTATGAGGCACAGGTCAATGTCCTGCTTACGGATAATGCGGGTATTCGAGAATATAACCGGCAATATCGGCAGATCGATCGAGAGACGGACGTGCTGTCTTTTCCCAATCTGGAGTACGAACAGCCAGGGAGTTTTCATGTCGCTCTCCAGCAGGAGGCGGATTGCTTCGACCCTGACAGCGGCGAGTTGATTCTGGGAGATATTATCCTGTCGGTAGATCGGATAGCCAGTCAAGCGGCTGAGTATGGTCATAGCCTGCGCAGAGAACTTGCCTTTCTGGTGGCGCACAGTATGCTTCATCTCTGTGGCTACGATCATATGGAGCCTGAGGAAGCGGCGTTGATGGAACAGAAGCAGGAACAGCTTCTCACTGGACTGGGTATTACCAGGGATTTGGGTTGCTGATCAGTACCGCGGGGCGAATGCCACAGATTGAGAAAGCGGAGATTACGGAAGGGAAGAAAATACCAATGAACCAGATGGAGATAAAGAGGAAACAGCTTGTATGCTATGCATATGTTGCGGGCATTGTCGGTATGATCAGCATGGGCCGATTGCTGGGAGACGACGGACTTGCTTATCTTGCTGTGGCGTTGGAGGCAATCAGCTTTTTTTCCCTGCTGGTTACCTACGGGGTATCCGATGTAATCGCTCGATTACAGAAAAATCGTAGAAACAAGGGGCAATATAAGGGAGTTGCCCGAATGCGCAAGCAGCTGTTATTGATACAGGGGGTAACGGGGCTGCTGCTGACCGTGCTGTTCCTGTTGCTGACGGACGTACTGTCGACAAGGCTCTTTCGGGTTCCTTATAGTATATCGGCTATGAGGATTCTGGCTCCCATCATTTTGTTTCAGTCCCTGGAGGCGGTGCTGCTCGGATATTTTCAGAGCAGTGGCAGCCAGATGCCTTCGCTGGTCAGCGCAGTGATGCGGCAGGGCTTTTTTCTGGTGTTAGGCTCCGCGTTTGGAAAAATGTTGGCTGACTATGGGAACAAGGTTTCCGGCCTGCTAAAGAATACCCGATATAGCGGCATGTATGGAGCTATGGGCGTTGCTCTGGGGATGCTAATCGCTGAGATACTGGTGTTCGTGTTTCTGCTTATCGTATATCTGGGAAGTGACCGGAAGGCGGATGAGATGAGAAGTCCGGAAGGACTGCGGCGGACGGAGAGCATGGGAGATGTTGTCCGGCTATTTTACGGTTCACGCTGGCAAGGGCTGTGTACAGCGCTGCCGGTGCTGCTCGCGGTGGCTGTCGGGGCGGCTATGTATCTTGGCAGCGTATCAAGGCTTTCATCGGCTGTGCCCGCGCTGGATGCCATCATAGATGCAGGCGGTGAGGTGGCGGCTCCCACTTTTCCAACGCTGGATGACGCCATAGCAGGCTACGGTAGTTTCTGGGGAAAATACCTCCTGCTGTGTGCTGCTTTTATATTGATTCCAGCCGCCAGATGCTTTCCTGTCTATGGCAGGCTGTACGCGGCTGTACGCAGGGAGGATTCCCGTTATTGTCGGGAGGTGGCATCCGGCGCGCTGCATTATATGTGGGTGGTTGGCCTGTATATAACTGTAACCATGACTGTGATGGCACCGCAGATGGCGGCGGGTCTTTTCTTGGGCAGAGACGCGGGGATGGAGGCTATGTTCCGGTTCGGCGGTATGTTGGTATTGTTGGCAGCGCTCGCCATCGTATTTTCTGTAATTCTGCTGGCTTACGGGGAGCGTCTAATCCTGATGGGAATGTTAGGAGTCTGGCTGATTTTGGTTCTGGTGTTACAACATATATTTGTTAAGGTCAGCGCATATAGCGCGATGGGAATCCTTTCAGCTGTCATATTGGCTGTGGGAATATTGGTGGCGGGACTTGCCGCGTACTGTATCTGGCGCGGAAGGATCAACACCGAATATGTGCGTACTCTGGGGGTTCCCCTTGTCGGCGCGGGAATTATGGGGCTGGTGATGCTGCTGTGCACAAAGCTTCTGGGCCCTCATATGAGTCAGGTCATGTCTCTGGTGGTCGCGTCTCTGCTGGGCGTCATCGTCTATGGGGTCATACTGGTAATGACGAGGAATATCCGCGACAATGAGATTTCCATTCTATATGGAAAGAAAGCCCGAAAGCTGTTAGGACGTATAATTTCATAGAATCTGGCTGATACTATGTGTGGGAGTTATTAACGCACATAGAAAAACGTCTCGTCGAGCCGTTTTTCACAAACTGTGGGAAAAAGAGGTGCGAGATGGGACGGATGAATGGGACAGGGCGTCATATCGGCATATTTTGCGCGGGCCTGCTGTTGTGTGGGCTGATGGGACTGACAGGTGGATTAATGGGAGCTAGACTGGCTCAGCGATATCAGCAGCCGCAGCTTCCTCAGGAGATGCCGCAGTCGGAGGCGCTGGAATCGGAGGATATAGCGCCGGCTCCAAGATGGCATAATGAGGTCATGGACGCCGGACAGGAAGAGACAGACGAACAGATGGACTCTCTGGCGGATATGGTTATCAGTATTCCTGAGACCCTCCACTCGGATACAGAGTATGTTCTCAGGGAAAAGGATCTGCTGAGCGGTTCAGAGGTGGAGACCAGCGGAGAGATGCCGGATATGTTCATCGGCATGAACAGAGAACAATTTCTGACCGCCATGGAAAATTACGCGGCAGCGCCACCACTGTCCGAAAAGGAGCGGGGATTTGTGAGCTTGGATGTGCTGTCCTTTGCGCCCAGCAGAGTGGTGGTGCAGATGAATTACCGCTATGTGCAGCCCTCAAAGAGCTTTTATGTGATGGCGGTCAACGATCTGATTGTGGTTTACAAGGAAGACAAAGAAACCGTGTATCAATATACCAACATTCGCCTGTCCGAACTGCCCGAGCGACTGCAGCAGGAGATCATCGGTGTAATGTATATCGCGGATGAGGAGAGTCTATATGATTTCTTGGAGAGCTATACCAGCTGACGGATATGATGTGGCAGTGGTGGGCGGCGGCGCCGCCGGTATGACGGCGGCTATGGCGGCCATCCGGACAGGGGCGAGGGTTGCGCTGCTGGAGAGAGGCGAGCGACTGGGCAGGAAGCTTCTTATGACCGGCAACGGAAAGTGCAATCTGGGCAACCGCGACCTGCAGCCCTCATATTATTACAGCGACAATATGGCAATGGTGGCCTCTGTGCTGGAGCGTTTTGGGACGGAGGAGACCATCGCCTTTTTTGCGTCTCTGGGGTTGATGGTGCGGGAGAAGAGAGGATATCTCTATCCAGTCAGCGAGCAGGCTGCGATGGTACTGGATGTGCTTCGATATGGGCTCGAGCGGGAGGGCGTGACAGTGCTGCCCCAGATTTATGTGCAGGATATTGTGACGCTTTCCAGGCAGGGATATCTGCTCAGGACGCAGGACGGAGAGGAGGAGATATATGCCAGAAAGGTAATTCTGGCCTGCGGCGGAAGGGCTTATCCGAGGACAGGCTCCGATGGCAGCGGCTATGAGCTTGCTCAGAGTCTGGGACATCATGTGACCATGCCGGTGCCTTCGCTGGTGCAGCTGCACTGTGGGGAAAAGTACTGCAGGGCTCTGGCTGGTGTGCGGGCGGAGGGAACAGTGCGGATCTATCCCGCGGGGGAGCGATCCAGCGACAGAAAAAGGGGTATGCGGAAGTCTATCTGGCAGGAGACAGGAGAGATTCAATTTACGGAGCATGGTATTTCAGGCATCCCCGTGTTTCAGTTAAGCGGTGCGGTAAATCAGTTATTGGCGCAGGGCCAAAAGCTGCGGGCGGAGTTAGATCTTTTTCCAGGATACGGGGAGGAGGAGTACGAACAGCTATGCCAGCAGCGCTTGGAGAAGCTGCAAGGCCGAACGGTGGAAGCGTTTTTTACAGGAATGTTACATAAAAAGATCATGAATGTCTGTATCCGGCAGGCGGGACTGTCTCCAGAGCAGGAGGCGACCGTGGCAGACAGGCGGAAGCTGCGGCAGGTCCTGACCCTGTTCCGCAGCCTGCCTTTTTCCATTACAGGCAGTCATTCCTTTGACAGTGCACAGGTATGTCGAGGCGGTGTGAGCTTGGATGAGGTGGATGAGCATATGCAGTCCAGATATAGCCCAGGGCTATATCTGGCCGGAGAGCTGCTCAACGTGGACGGGCGATGTGGGGGCTATAATCTGCAATGGGCCTGGGCCAGCGGTTATCTCGCGGGGGAGGGAGCTGGGCTGGCGTGTTGTGCGAAAGATAAGCGGAAGGATTAGCGTAGAGAGGATGGAGAACGGTAGATCGACATGTTGCGAGTGAATCAGGTGAAGATAAGACCCGGGCAGGGGGAGCGGGAGATACGGCGCGGTGTGGCGGGCATATTGAAGGTAAATGTGGCGGATATCGCGTCTATAGAGCTTGTGCGCTGCTCCATAGATGCGCGCAAAAAGCCGGAGATATGGTATAGCTACACGGTGGATGTCACATTGAAGAAGAGGGCGTTGGAGGATCGAAGCTGCAAGAGACTGGGGCCAGCGCAGGTCAGTCGGACGGCGAGACAGGAGTATCGTTTTCCGCAGGGGAACCCTGAGCTCTTGTCGCATCCACCGGTGATCGTGGGCATGGGGCCAGCGGGACTCTTCTGCGGCTATTATCTGGCCAGACAGGGCTATAAGCCTATCCTGTTAGAGCGCGGCCGTGATGTGGACCGGCGCAGAGAGGATGTACAGCGCTTTTGGGACGGGGGCGAGTTGGAGCCGCAGTCCAATGTGCAGTTCGGGGAAGGGGGTGCAGGCACCTTTTCCGACGGTAAATTAAATACCCTGGTCAAAGATAAATATGGGCGAAACCGTGAGGTGTTACGCACCCTGGTGGCACATGGGGCGCCGGAGAGGATATTATATGACGCCAAGCCTCACATTGGCACCGATGTGCTGGCCGGCATTGTCAAGGGACTGCGGCAGGATATTCTGGCGCATGGGGGACAGGTGTTCTTTGACACTGCGCTGGAAGGCCTGGAGTTAAAGAATGGGAAACGGATTGCGGCAGCGCTGATCAGCGGCGGCAGGCGGATTCCCTGCGAGAAGCTGGTGCTGGCTACGGGACACAGTGCCAGAGACACGTTTCATATGCTATACGAGGCAGGGCTGCCCATGGAGGCGAAGCCGTTTGCCGTGGGATTGCGGATCGAACATCCTCAGAGCATGATCGACCTGGCGCAGTATGGGACAGAAACACCAGGATTGTTGGGTGCGGCCCCCTATAAGGTGACGGCCCAGACCTCCAGCGGGAGAGGCGTCTACTCCTTCTGCATGTGTCCCGGCGGCTATGTGGTCAATGCCTCCTCGGAGTCGGGCCGTCTGGCGGTGAACGGTATGAGCTACAGCGGACGAGGCGGAGTCAACGCTAACAGTGCCATCGTTGTATCCGTGACGCCAGAGGATTACGGGAGCGATCATCCTCTGGCGGGGATAGAGTTTCAGAGGCAACTGGAGGAGCGGGCTTATGCGTTGGGCGGGGGCGCAGTGCCGGTACAGCGCTATGGACAGTATAGAGCCAGCGTGGAACAGCGCCGCTCTCATCTGGAGTGTCAGAATATCACAGAGAGTGCAAAGCATGGGGCAGATGTCTGGGCGGATTCCACGCTGACACCCTGTATCAAGGGAAAATGGCGGGAGGCGGATCTGGGTGGTCTATTGCCGGAGGATTGCAGTCTGGCCTTCCTGGAGGGCATGGAACAATTCGGCAGACAAATTCCTGGCTTTGATCGGCCGGATGCCATCCTGTCGGGAGTGGAGAGCCGTACTTCCTCGCCGGTGCGTATTCTGCGGAATAATGATACGTTACAGTCTCAGATCGGAGGGATCTATCCCTGCGGCGAAGGCGCTGGATATGCCGGCGGCATCACTTCGGCCGCCATGGACGGCATAAAGGTAGCGGAGGCCATAGCCACTTCTGAATCATTCCTTCCGCTTCCACGACAAACGCATGAGTAAATAAATTGTGAACTATCTCTCTTTCTGTTACA
>JAMPGX010000034.1 GCA_023663725.1 bacterium
GGTTAGATACTGCCGACCATAGCATACCTAATTTTGAAATCGTTACAGTTTAATTGTATTGGGGAATGGTATTATTGAGGGGACAATCTATCAGTGATTGTCCTTTTTAGATTTTGTTCTGTGGGAGAAGAATATAGAATATGCTGGTATAAAGCCAGATGATCTGTCTGTATGAGCAGGCAGGGAAAAGAGGGACGATGCTGAACTATCTGTGGGCGGCGATGATCGCGATCGGCATTATCTATGCGGCCATTACCGGCAATCTGGAGGCCATCACCAATGCGGCGCTGGATAGTGCGGGAGAGGGGATATCTCTGTGTATCACCACGGCAGGGGTGATGGCTCTGTGGATGGGACTGATGGAGATCGCGCAGCAGGCCGGACTGGTGGCCCGACTGACCAAAGGAATCGGGCCTATGTTGAGCTTTCTGTTTCCCAGCATACCCAAGGGACACAAGGCCAGGGAGTATATTGCCACCAATATCATTGCCAATGTGCTCGGACTGGGCTGGGCCTGCACTCCGGCGGGACTGAAGGCCATGGAGGAGCTGGCGCGGTTGGAGAAGGAGAGGGGAAACCCGGAATATATGGATGCCCTGCCTCAAAAGGGCGCAGGTGGCCGCACGGCCAGCAGGGAGATGTGCACATTCCTGATCTTAAATATTTCTTCCCTGCAGTTGATTCCTGTGAACATGATCGCCTACCGCAGTCAGTACGGCAGCACCCGTCCGGCGGCAATCATAGCGCCCTCGATTGTGGCTACTCTGGTCAGCACGCTGGTGGCGGTGGTCTACTGTAAATGCAGAGACAGGCGCAAGCATTTTAGGGCTTATGATGGCGTGGGAAGGAGGGCGGCATGAACGTACTCAGTCATATTTCGGATATCATTATTCCGCTCCTTCTATTTTACATAATCGGCTATGGTCTGGTGTCTAAGGTGAAGGTCTATGAGGCTTTTCTGACGGGGGCGAGGGAAGGACTGAAGGTTGTCGTAGATATCATGCCCACGCTGGTAGGGTTGCTGGTGGCGGTGGGAGTGTTGCGGGCCTCCGGTTTCCTGGAGTTCCTGTCGGGCCTGCTGGCTCCGCTGGCGGAGCCTGTGGGAATTCCGGCGGCGGTGGTCCCCGTGATACTGGTCAAGCTGTTTTCCGGCTCCGCCGCCACGGGGCTAGTGCTGGACGCGTTCCGCACCTACGGGCCGGACAGCTATATCGGCACACTGGTTTCCATCTTGATGAGTTGTACTGAGACCTGCTTCTACACCATGAGCGTATACTATCTGGCAGCCAAAGTGACCAAAACCCGCTATACCTTATCTGGTGCGTTGCTGTCCCTGGCGGCCAGCGCGGTCATGAGCCTGATTCTGGCGAGGGGGATGATGTAGAAAAATCCTCTGTGACCGCTCACACCACTCTTGAAGCCGTTCGCGAATAAAACATAAAATACGGCATTTTTATGATACAATTTATACGATCTTCATCATAGTATGAACGTTATAGTGCAGGTTCATATATGTGGCGGAGGACGGAAAAAGGCGTTAAAGGAGAGGACAAGAGTGTTAAGGATCAAGAAAACGAAATGGATTGCCAGGGCTCTCGCGTTGGCGCTGACGGGCGGAGTGGCAGTTGTAACAACTGCCTGCACAGATGAGGACAACGCAATTGTGCAGGACAGGGAAGATACGAGAGAGTCAGACACGGCATTGGAGGAATCCGTGCATGATAGGCCAGAGGAGACTGGAGACAGTCCGGAAATCGCAGAGAAGCCGCCTGAGAGCGAAGAACAGGATTACAACGAACTGGCTGCGCGGATAGAGGAAGGGGCAGTGGCGTACTTAGAAGCGATAAAAGCGGGGGATATTGAAACTATCCTCTCCATGACAGCTCCCGAAGATGTGATATATGATAAACTTTCCGGCATTCAGGATTTTGAGACCGGAAAAGAATTCATCCGCACGCTTTTTGGTGACCTTACATATGAGTGGCAGGAGGACAGAAGTACGGAGCGTTATGTAGGGGAGGCCATGAATGGCGAACTGGGAGTAGAGCCTTTTTTCCTGGATCTGTATATAGGAATGCCTCATACGATATTTTTTAATAGTTGTCTGACCGTACCTGGTGTGATGTTTCAGGACGGGGAGAAGATTCCGGATGGGTATAAGGTGACGTCTGACGAGGACGCCTTGCGGATTGTTCGCTCCATAGCGGAGATGCTTCCGTTGGAAGATACAACGATTAAGGTGGAACTGCAGGATGATGGAGTGTTCTATTTTGAGATGGTGGGACCTTTTATGTGCATGGATGGTACTGCTTTTCACTCAGGGGAAAACTTTTTGCCAGATTATTTGTCAGATAAGATATACGACGGAGTGGTTGTGGGGAAATCGGATGGACTCTTTAGGGGCTATCAAGAGGAGTGGACGGAGATTCTTTCTCTGCTCCAACAGAAGGACTTTGAAGGACTGATAGCGCTGGCAAACGGGAATCCTGATAAGTATATTAAAAAAGTATTATCTACATGGACACCTTACAGGACTCCCGAGGAATTGACCGAAGCGCAGAGAGCCTTCTTTGATAGCTATGTGGAGCAAATTGAGGTTTATGTAAGTGAGATGACCTTCGGTAACTTGCGCGATGTCGATGTTATTTTTGTTACACCTGCCATTGGGTTATACGATGATGAGGATATGGAGTGGTATACCGAAAAAGGAATTAAGGATTGTACACTGGTGTCGGAGCTTGGCGGTGACAGAGAGCGCAATTTGATCAGCGTGATGAGCGATCTGCTGTCGCCGATTGAGGATGCAATTGAATACGCAGAAAAGAATTATTAGATTCTAAGTTGCGCTTTGCCGATTGTTGTGGACTGTCAATACGGCACTGTAAATGGAGAGAGGCTTTCTGTGAATGCATGGAAGGCGCTCTCTTTTTCAATGTGTTTTCATAAAAATTAGCCTGTAAATATGCTTTGCAGGTGGCGGAAAATATACTATAATGGAGCATATAAAAGGGAATTTTAGCTAGATTCTATCAAAAAATTTTCACCATGATTTCCAAGCGGATTTTGTGTTAGCTGGAAATGCTGGCCCATGGCCAGCGATAACTAGAACAGCAAATGGAAATCAGCCCCTTGCAGATAGCTTTTTAAAGATAGGGAGGCAAGGCTATTGCCGAAGAAAAATGAAAATGATATAGATTATTTGTCTTTACCGATATATACTTTTTTGAAGGGCAAAAAAGAGTAAAATTTTGTCTATAAAGGGATTACAGTGTGGTAATAGAGAGCGGCGGACAGCATTTAGAAAGTAAAGAAACAATATTTCGTTTGCAAAATGAGTTGCCTGATAAATTAGAAAATATTACCTTATGCTACTAAAGGAGGGAAATTGGCGGGTGGGAACAACAGTGAAAAACAAAGGATATCATCTACTTACCATAACGCTCCTGCTCTGCCTGTTGGCAGGAGCCATCGCAGCCTGCAAGAGAGCGGACACTGTGGAGGAACGTGATTCTGGCGCCGACATAGTGACAACGGCTACAGAGATTGCAGAGGATACGACAGAGCTGTCTGAGGAGAGTCTGCGCGAGCCAGCTAAGGAAGATGGGGTGGCCGTGACAGACGAGGTGACAGCGAATCTCCTGCGCCTAAAAGCTGGGGATATAGAGCCTTTGGTCGGTGTCTCCTTTGGGGATGCCTTTGATTATGACAGATATGTCGATACGGGGAGCTGGGCTGGAACGCGGATGTATCGCCCTAAAGACGCAGAGGACGGAAACCTTTGCTATCTCTTCGGCGGAAAGGGTAACGGATTCAGCGGGCTGGTACAGTTTGCCGGTCTCGCCGGCGGCGATTTCCTGGGAATCCGCGTAGGCGAGGATTCGGTGGAGAAGATAGCGGATGTCCTGGGCGCTTACGCGGTGGAAAACCGAAAAAGCAATAGCGATACGGTAATCTGGGCCAAATGGGACTTTGAGACGGCAACTCTGTCAGTCAGAATAAAAGACAGCATTATCCAGACGGTGGAGTATCTGGCCAAAGGGGATATCGCCGACGCTCCCGAGCTTCCGGAGGAGGAGACTGATCTGGGACGGGATCGTCAGGAGACCTCAGGGCGTGTGGAGACGGTCTACAATTGGAGCGCCTACGGTTCCACGTCGGAAGGGTCCTATGCCGTGTTCGATCCCCGCGACATGGACTATGATGACAACACAGTGGACGAGTTTATTCGGGAATATCTGTTGTCCCAGGGCATTCAAAAGGAGGAGCCGGACAGGATCACCTATGACCAAAACGGGGACGTGCTGGCGGAGTGCTATGTGGATGAGGAGAAAGGTGAGTATTGTATCATCCTCCATATCTGGGGACACTGGCTGGGGGATTTTGACGCGGGGACCCGCAGGTATCTGGACGCTCTCTACTGTACCACGCATATGCTGAGTGAGGAAGACATCTATGGATACATGATCTATGAGGAGGATACCGTCGGGAGCAGGAGACGGGAACGTTTGTATGACGATAACAGACAAAAGATGGCAGAGGTGACATATGAATACATGCCGCAGATGCCTTTTCCTCTGATTCTGGAATCCTGGAATCTGGATAGCTTTCAATCAGGTCTTCTGATCCGAAATCAAAAGACCTGGTTCATGAGAGAGGCAGCCAGGTTTGATGAGGAGGGGAAATTTATTGCCTATAATGAGGGTGTCTATCAGGGAGAGTATCTCTGTGGACCGTGTCGGATGGTTTATGATGGGAAGGGACGCATAACGGCGATTCAGGAGGAGCTTCAAGAGGAAGACTTGGAAGAAGATATTGATTATTCCGGTCAGATAGAAATAAAGTACCGTGACGACGGCACGGTTAGCGGTGTGGAATATTATCGCTCTAACTATAGATATGGAACTTCCGATTCCAGCGGAGTGATAGAATATGACGAACAGGGACGGATGCTCACCAATGAGTATTATATCACCCACGGGAGCGATATCAATATCTATCTGTATGAAGAAGACAGTGACATGCCCTGGTGCATGATTTGCTGGTGCAGCTACTCCCCTGGCTTTGATGGCATCTACCTGTTTTTGCCGCAGGAGCCCTGAGCACCTGACGGATTCAGATATACCCCAGGCTGCGCAGCATAAACAGGAAGACCGTCAGCGTCACGGAGCTTAGGAAGGTGGTGGCCACCACGACGCTGGAGGTAAGCGTTCCCTCGTGTCCCATATTTTTGGCCATGATATAGCAGCTTACCGTGGTGGGGGCGCCCAGCATGACCAGCAAAGCCACCAGCATTTCCTCCCGAAAGCCCAGCCAGATGGCCAGAGGCAGGAAAATGGCGGGCTGGATCACCAGCTTTAACAGGGTGGCCACGGCGGTGGGCTTGAGCTGGGCCAGCGCTTTTCGCCCCTCGAAACCGGCTCCCAGGCCGATCAGGGCCAGTGGGGTGGCCAGCACGGAGATATTGTTCACGGTCTTGGTCACGATCACCGGAAAGGAGATCTGGCAGGCACTGACGATCATACCCAGCAGGATACCCAGGATAATGGGGTTTTTCGCGATATCCAGCAGGGATTTTTTCAGTGTTTTTCGGGAAAATCCATGGGAGCAGGGGCCGGTGAAGGACAGTACCAGCACCGCCGCCACATTGTAGAGGGGAACAGTGCCGATGATCATCAGCGGCGCCATGCCGGAGGTGCCGTAAATATTCTGGATAAAGGCGATGCCCAGCACGGCTGCGCTGCTGCGGTAGGAGGCCTGGACGAACTCTCCCAGATGGGCCCTGTCCCGATAGGTCAGCCCCGCGATAAGCCATATGACAATGATGCATGTCAGTGTCGCCAGGAAGCAAAAGCACACATATCCCGTATCCCACACACTGTAGAAATCAGACTCCGCGATATCGCGAAACAGCAGGACCGGAAGAGTGACCTTGTAGTTGAAGGAGTTCAGGGTCTTGATGAAGGGCTCGTCCACCACATGGAGTCGGCGCAGGATATAGCCGATGACCATGACTAAAAAGATGGGGAGGGTTGCATTCAGGCTGAATAGTAATTGTTCCATGGTGATTGACTGCTCCTTTTGCATATTGTAAAATTTTTAGGTGTTTGCAAGACTTGGTTACTTTGCGAGTGTCATTGTGTATATTGTATATTCCAACGCAGGCACGCTCTCGCTTCGTTCTCACCGTAGCGGTACTAAGCTCGTGCCGAATGAATTCGGCAGACCTCGCTAAGTACCGGCGGCTCGAAAGAGCCTACTTATGGAATATACAATATGCACAATTCGGTACTGGAAATAAACCGTTTTGCATTTGGTTGATGGTAAATTTTTACATTTTATATAACTGTCTTGTCGCCATGGACTATCATAGGATGATTTGGACAAAAAAGCAAGGGATTTATTTTTCTGTCTGGCGAATGGTTTTCAAATGAAAAGGTTCGGTGGGCGGAGGAGAGAAGCGATGATGATAACAGAGACAGGAATATACATAGGGGTAGTATCGCTGGCTTTGGCAGGGATTGGAATAGTTGGCTTGCTGGTTCGGCGGGCTGTCCGGCGCAGGCGTCCTCAGGAGATGGATCTGATGGAGGGGCATGAGTTTGAATATTATTGTGCAGAGTTGCTGCGCCAGGCAGGTTTTCTGGAGGTGGAGGTCACGCGGGGGAGCGGGGATTACGGTGTGGACATCCTGGCGGAGCGGGAGGGCGTGACCTATGCTGTCCAGTGCAAGCGCTATGACGGCCCTGTGGGTGTGAAAGCGGTGCAGGAGGTCTATGCCGGAAGAGATTTCTATGACCGTATGGTGGGGGTCGTAATGACGAACCAGTATTTCACGAAGCCGGCGGTGGAAGTGGCCCGCAAGCTGAAGATTCTGCTGTGGGATCGAGGGTATCTGGAGGGCATGGCGGAGGACGTCAGCCCAGCGCGATGGGATTGACGTCCTCAAGGGCCTCTTGCAGGCTGGAGAAATCAGAGGGCCCCATATTCAGGAAAAAGGTGTGAAAGCGCAGGTTCGTATAGTCCGCTCCCCACAGGGCGCGGGCTTTTTGTTGTAACTGCAGGATTTCGAGATAGCCGATATAATACTTGGGGTAATTGGCTGGCTCCTCCGCGATATAGGTATAGATGGAGCGGGCAGCGGCGGGGTCGATGATGCCAAAACTGTTCAGCACGCCGGTAATCTGGTCGCAGCTTGCCCCGTCGTAGTGAATCATCATATCCAGCAACGAGTAGAGGCAGAGCAGCAGGCTGCGGTTGATTTTCACGGCCTGGATATATGCGGCAGCCTCCGGTTGCCCACATTCCCGCATCAGGGAGGCCGCATAATCGTAGGCGATAAATTCTGTGTACACAGCCCATCCCTCCTGATAACCGCCGTAGCTGAGTAACTGACGTACCGGATTGGCGTTCTGACTGGACAGATATCGGCGGGCGTAGACGGACTGATACAGATGTCCGGGATAGCCCTCGTGCGCCAGAGTGGTATACAGCTCCAGAATGTCAGGCGTGTTGCTCTCGTTGATATAGACCACATTGACGGAGGTGTCATCCAATGGCGGGGTGAGATAGAAAGCCGGAGCGGTATAATCTGCCAGAGAGTCAGAGACGGCTTTGACTTCTACCGAGGGGAGTTTTTGGCCGTTGATTGCCAGGTCGGGGAAGTCTGCTTCCATTCGTTTCTGCAGGTCTGCCAGCATCTGTTCCGGCTCTGTGTAGGGGAAGGCCGCCATAGACTGTTCGGCAGTGGAAGGGAGCGCACAAGCGGGGGATTCCCGAAGCAGCAGGCTGAGATTGTTGAGCAGGTCCGTCAGTTGACTTTTCAACAGATCATAGAGCTCCTCAGGGGAACGGTAGCTGCCGGTCTCCGCAACCAGGAGGCTCCGGTAGTATTCCCGTCCCTCAGGATAGGCAGCCAGTCCGCAGGGTTGCCCCACGCCAGTGCTGGTCCCTGACAGGGCGTCGTTGGTCTGGAGAAGTAAGGAGAGCTGCTCCAGACCTTTCTCCAATCGCTCATATGCAGGTAACAGCACAGAGGATAGCAGCTCTTCATTGCGTCGTATCGCATAGAGGGCAGTCTCTCGGTCTATTTTCTGACTGGCATAGAGGGCATTTATTCTCTCGCGAAAGGTCGTCTGGAGAAAATGATTTCCGGCGGCCAGGTTCTCGGCAGTCATGATCTGTCTACACTGCTGTTGCACTTTTTTCAGAGAGACAGGGCTCATGGCCAGCCCTGCCGCCGCTTTCTCCTGTTCATAGATCAGGAGGCTGTCATAGTAGTCTCCGGTCTGTGACAGAAGTGTCAGATAGTCCTCCACGTCCCGAACATTCCGAAAGGCGTATTCCGCCAACAGAATTGGGAGCTGACTCTGCATGCCGGAGGCGGGGGAGAGTGGATTGTCATAGTAGGCATAGGACTGCAGCTGCATTGTATTTTCAAGGGAGAGGGTCAGTAGCTGCAGCGTGTAGGCGTCTGTGTCGTTGAGGCCTCGGGGAGACAGCTTTTGCCAGAATTCTACCTGCTGTGCCAATTCGTCCATCTGCTGCTCTCGGCTGCCGGAGACATAGCCCGGCAGTCGGGCCTGATAGTCCCCTATACCGTAATCTGCGGGATTGGCGATAGTGTAGTGCATACTTAAGGTATTATGTATCATTTCCTGTTGGAATAACTCCTCCGCGGCGCGCCGGAAGCGTTGTTCATTGCGGCGTGAACCTGACAGAAGCAGCGTCAGGACAGTGAAGAGCAGCAGCAAGCCGATGCCAGCCAGAAGCTGCCGCCAGGTGAGCTTGTGACGTTTTTTCAAGGCGGACTCCATGAAGTGAATGTTGGTGCATTATATGCGGGAGGAATTGTCCATCATTCCCGCGAGCAATGAGCTAAGCGCCGTGCGTCAATCCAGCCTCGGTTGGCTTGAGCATATTGGCGAATGCTGCGGGGTATTTGACTCGGTACATTTTTGATCTGGTTGACCGGAGAATTTTGTCAAAGGATATTGACCAAAACAGGGAAAAGGTTCTATACTGAATATATATGAAAGCATAGGGGTTCCAGGAAAAAAGTAGACAGGAGGGTAAACAGGAGACATGAGTAAGGAAGCGATTTTGGCAGGAAAGACAGTGCTGGGCATCGAGTTTGGCTCCACTCGCATCAAGGCGGTGCTGGTAGACGATACTCATCAGCCGGTGGCCATGGGCACCTATGACTGGGAGAATCGTCTGGAGAACGATATCTGGACGTACAGTCTGGAGGACATCTGGAAGGGCTTGCAGGGCTGCTATCTGAGTCTGAAGCAAGACGTGCAGGATAAGTATGGGGTGGCGTTGACCAAGCTGGCGGCTTTGGGATTCTCGGGCATGATGCATGGCTATATGCCTTTTGACAGTCAGGGAGAACTGCTGGTGTCTTTCCGCACCTGGAGAAACACCATGACAGGGGAGGCGTGCGGGAAACTGACGCCAGTGTTTAACTTTAATATTCCCCAGAGATGGAGTATTGCCCATCTGTATCAGGCCATCTTGAGCGAGGAGAAGCATGTCAAGGATATCTCCTTCTTCACCACGCTGGCGGGATACATACACTGGAAGCTGTCGGGCGAGAAGGTGCTGGGCGTGGGCGAAGCCTCCGGCATGTTTCCCATTGACTCCGAGATCTGTGACTATGATCAGAAGATGCTGGCACAGTTTGACGAACTGGTGGCAGATCGTGGCTTTCGCTGGAAATTGAGGGACATTCTGCCCAAGGTATTGCCTGCAGGCGCAGCGGCCGGCACATTGACGGCGGAGGGCGCCAGGCTGTTGGACCCTTCCGGCGATTTGGAGGCAGGCATACCCATGTGTCCTCCCGAGGGCGACGCGGGTACGGGCATGGTGGCCACCAACAGCGTGAAGGTGCGCACTGGCAATATCTCCGCTGGCACCTCCATTTTCTCGATGGTGGTTACAGAGCACGCGCTGAGCAAGGTGCATGAGGAGATCGACATGGTGACTACGCCGGACGGTTATCCTGTGGCCATGGTACACTGCAACAACTGTACCTCCGATCTGAACGCCTGGGTCAATCTGTTCGAGGAGTTCGCGGGGAAATTCGGTATGAAGCCGGACAAGAACGAGCTGTATGGCACGCTGTACAGGGAGGCGTTGACGGCTGATCCTGACTGCGGCGGATTGATGGCATACAATTATTTTTCCGGCGAACCGGTGACGGGGTTAAACGCGGGACGCCCCATGTTTGTCCGCACTCCAGACGCGCGCTTTAGTCTGGCTAACTTCATGAGAAGTCATCTGTACAGCGCTATGGCGGCATTGAAGATCGGCAACGATATTCTGCTCAAGGAGGAGCAGGTCAAGGTGGACTCTCTGATGGGCCACGGCGGACTGTTCAAGACTCCCGTGGTGGGGCAGCAGTTGATGGCGGCGGCTATGAACGCCCCCGTGACGGTGATGGATACGGCCAGCGAGGGCGGCGCCTGGGGTATGGCGGTTCTGGCGTGCTTTATGCTGGAGAAGGCGGCTGATGAGAAGCTGCCTGATTACCTGTCCGAGAAGATCTTCGCGGGCCAGAGCGGAACGACCATCGCGCCCAAGGCGGAGGATGTGGTCGGCTTCGACGCGTTTATCGAGAAATACAAGGCGACCCTGCCCGCAGAGAAGGCGGCTGTAGAAGGGCTGTAGACGATTGCTAAACTCAGATGTTATACGAGTGTCATTGTGCACATTGTACATTCCAACGCGGGTACGCTCTCGCTTCGTTCTCACTGTAGCGGTACGTAAGATGCTAAAAAACAGCATCTAAGTACCGACAGTTCGAAAGAACCCGCTTATGGAATATACAATATACACAATTCGGTACTGGTAATAAACAGTTTTGCAAGCGCCGAAGAAACTATATTTTTTAGAGCCATCGCGCAGCGATTTAATTAGGAGGACTTGATATTATGTTGGAGGAATTGAAACAGAAAGTATATGAGGCGAATATGGATCTGCCTCGATATGGTTTGGTGACTTTTACCTGGGGCAATGTGAGCGCCATCGACAGGGAGAGCGGTCTGTTCGTCATCAAGCCCAGCGGCGTGGAATATGACAAATTAAAGCCGGAGGATATGGTGGTTATGGACTTAGATGGAAACAAGGTGGAGGGCAGGTACAATCCATCCTCGGACACCGCCACCCACCTGGAGCTGTATAAGGCATTTCCAGAGATCGGCGGTGTGGTGCATACCCATTCTTCGTACGCGACCAGTTGGGCTCAGGCGGGCAGGGACATCCCCTGCTACGGCACTACTCACGCCGACTATATCTACGGCGCGGTGCCCTGCGTCAGATGCTTGACGAAGGAGGAGATCGAGGACGCCTACGAGGAGAACACAGGACATCTGATTGTGAACGAGTTCAAGCGCCTGAACAAAGATCCCATGGCGGTGCCTGCGGTGCTGTGCAAGAACCACGGCCCCTTCGCCTGGGGCAAGGACGCCAAGGACGCGGTACATAACGCCGTGGTGCTGGAGGAGGTGGCGAAGATGGCCTACCGCGCGGAGACGATCAATCCCCGCATCCAGCCTGCTCCTCAGGAGCTGCAGGATAAGCACTACTACCGCAAGCATGGCGCCAACGCCTACTACGGACAGAAGGAGCAGGGATAACTGTCTGCGTCAGGGCATGAGAGAAACTTTGTCAGTACATATAGACGGAAAACATATTTTATGCTAGTATTAGAAGCAGAAAAAGAATGTGCCGCCGGAGGGTGGCAGAAGGAGGAAGCAATGAACAATTTAGAGCTGAAAAAGCGCGCTAATGATGTTCGCAAGGGCATTGTAACTGCTGTTCACAGTGCCAAGGCGGGGCATCCCGGCGGATCACTGTCGGCAGCAGATATGTTTACTTTCCTGTATTTTGAGGAGATGAATGTCGACCCGAAGAATCCCAAGAAGGAGGATCGGGATCGCTTTGTATTATCCAAGGGCCACACGGCGCCTGGACTGTATTCCACCCTGGCAAACAGGGGCTATTTTCCGGTGGAGGATCTGACCACTCTGCGCAAACTGGGCTCCTAT
Source organism: bacterium (assembly GCA_023663725.1). GTDB lineage: Bacteria > Bacillota > Clostridia > Lachnospirales > Lachnospiraceae > Acetatifactor. The sequence goes on from JAMPGX010000034.1 coordinate 12,048, forward strand.
CTGCAGGGTCATCCCTGTGTACATATCCCCGGCGTAGATATGTCATCAGGCTCTCTGGGCCAGGGCATCTCCGCCGCCGTAGGCATGGCGCTGGGCGGCAAGCTGGACAACAAGGACTTTCGGGTATATGCCGTGCTGGGCGACGGTGAACTGCAGGAGGGCCAGGTGTGGGAGGCCTCCATGCTCGCCGGACATCGCAAGCTGGATAATCTGTGCGTGATCGTGGACAACAACGGTCTGCAGATCGACGGCCCGATTGACGAGGTCTGCTCCCCCTATCCCATCGATAAGAAATTCGAGGCGTTTAATTTCCATGTGATCAATATTGACGCTCATGATTTCGATCAGATCAGGGCTGCTCTCAAAGAGGCCAGAGCGACCAAGGGTATGCCGACCTGTATCGTGATGCACAGTGTGAAGGGCAAGGGCGTTTCCTTCATGGAGAACAATGTGGGCTGGCATGGCAAGGCTCCCAATGACGAGGAGTACGCCGTGGCTATGGCCGATCTGGACAAGATCGCGGAGCAGTTAGAGAAGGAGGGTCAGGCGTAATGGCAGATACAATCAAGAAAATTGCAACTCGTGAAAGTTATGGCAATGCGCTGAAGGAGCTGGGCGAGGAGTTCCCCCAGCTGGTAGTGCTGGACGCTGACCTGGCGGCGGCTACCAAGACCGGCGTGTTCAAGAAAGCATTTCCGGACAGACATATCGACTGCGGTATCGCAGAGTGTAATATGGTGGGTGTAGCGGCAGGTCTGGCATCCGTGGGCAAGATTCCCTTTGTGAGCTCCTTTGCCATGTTTGCGGCGGGACGCGCTTACGAGCAGGTGCGCAACTCCGTTGGATATCCCCATCTGAATGTTAAGATCGGTGCGACTCACGCCGGCATCACGGTGGGCGAGGACGGCGCCACCCATCAGTGTAACGAGGATTTGGCTCTGATGAGGACCATTCCCGGTATGGTGGTGATGTGTCCCTCCGACGACGTGGAGGCCAAGGCAGCCGTCCGCGCGGCGTTGGAATATGAAGGCCCTGTGTATATCCGCTTTGGACGTGCGGCAGTGCCTGTGATTAACGACAGACCGGATTATCATTTCGAGATCGGCAAGGGTTCGGTATTGCGGGAGGGCAGCGATGTGACCATCGTCGCTACCGGTATCTGTGTGGATTCCGCTCTGGGCGCGGCGGAGAAGTTGGCCGCGGACGGTATCAGCGCGGAGGTGATCAATATCTGCACCATCAAGCCGCTGGATGAGGAGCTGATCATTGCCAGCGCCAAGAAGACCGGCAAGGTAGTGACCGTTGAGGAGCATACGGTGATCGGCGGCCTGGGCAGCGCGGTCTGTGACTGCCTGAGTGAGAAGCAGCCTACTCCCGTCAAGAAAGTGGGTATGCAGGACGTGTATGGCGAGTCCGGTTCCGCCTCGGCGCTGGTTGCCAAGTATGGCCTGGACGCAGAGGGCGTATATAAGTCAGTGAAAGAGTTTATGTAAAGCCTGTAATCCATGAGGCTTAAGGCGAGCTGTCGCCTCCGCAGAGACAGAAGCTGCGGGGGCGGCAGCTTTTTGTTTGACAAGTTTACCTATAATAATTTCTTAAGAAATTTTAAGAAATTATAGAGGAATATGATGCAATTCCATGCTATACTAAATTCATATCAGAGAGGAAAAGAGGGTTGGTTGTATCATATGGGTGCATTGTACAACGAGGAAGAAGAGCTTGACTTTAGCTTTTTGCGGGCCAATACTCGCCAGCAGCCGAGAGGAGCGGCAGCAGGGCGGCGGACGAATGAGCAGATGATCTATTCGACATCGGAGCGCCGTCAGGGACAAGCCAGGCAGACGAGAAGCGGACAGGCGCGAGCTGTGCGGGCTGTGGATGGAAGGAGCCGGAGCAGGCAGGGCTCTGCGGGAAGGGATCAGGGAGTGCAGAGACGAACATCTCAGAGTCGTCCAGCGCAGGGGCAGGCCGGTAATAGACGTTCTCAGACTATGCAGGAAAAACAGGCGATTCGTCTTGCCAGGAGAAAGCGCCGTCTACGTCGGCAGAGGCAATTGCTGGCGATATTGTTAGGCATATTGTTCCTGGGATCTGCATATGCGGTCTGGCAGTTGAGGGCTGGAGTGGAGGCAAAGCCATACGCGGAGACTGGCAACCAGGGGATGGGGCAGACGCCGGAGGATAACATTGGCGCCATCCTTCCCGAGAGGAAGATCCAGGGCATTGCAGAGGGGCAATTCAATCAGCATCCCAGTTGGACGGAGGATTTTCTGACGGTAAGCGAGTATTCTCGCCCGGGGGAACCTCTTGAGGAAGTCAAAAATATTTTTGTACATTACACGGCTAACCTGAATACCAGCGCGGCTCAAAATCGCAGTTACTTTGAACACCTGAAGGACAATCATGATGTCAGGGGAGCCAGCGCGCATTTTATCATCGGTATCGAGGGTGAGATTCTGCAGATTGTGCCTCTGGATGAGATCGCTTATGCGGTGCAGACCCGCAATGAGGACTCGATCTCCATCGAGTGTTGCTATAAGTATGAAAACGGCCAGTTTACGCAGGAGACCTATACGAGTCTGATCAAGCTGCTGGTATGGCTGGCGGATACATACGATCTGGAGGCGGACGATATTCTGCGGCATTACGACTGCGGCGGCAAGAAATGCCCTCTGTATTATGTGGAGAATGAGGATGCCTGGAGGCTGCTGAAGCAGGATGTGGAGGAAGGTCTGGCGACAGTGACCAGGTAGCTTATCTCTCTCATAGAAAATAGTTGCCATGTGGAAGGGAATTTGGTAAAATATTCAGTAGATTAGCAGATGTCTGTTGAAGCTGACGGTAGCGTTGTCAAAGATAATGATGCGATATACATAGTGAGGTAGCAATGAATATTTTATCCCCTTCCATTCTGGCTGCGGATTGTTGGCGGCTGGGAGAGCAGATACAACAGGTACAGCGTGCGGGTGCGCAGTATTTGCATATTGACGTGATGGATGGTCTGTTTGTGCCTTCCATCTCTTTTGGGATGCCAGTGATCGCTTCCCTGCGGAAGCAGACTGACATCTTTTTTGATGTACATATTATGATACGGGAGCCGGAGCGGTACGCGGCGGAGTTCGTGAGTTGCGGTGCGGATATGGTGACGTTTCACCTGGAGGCAACGGAGCATGTGCAGCAGACGATAGATGTGATCCGCCAAGCTGGAGCGAAGGTCGGCATCAGCATCAAGCCGGGTACTCCGGCGGAGGCGGTATTGCCCTGGCTGGAGCAGGTGGACATGGCGCTGGTGATGACAGTGGAGCCGGGATTTGGCGGGCAGAAGTATATGGACGAATGCACCGAGAAGGTCCGGCGGGTGCGGGCGGCCATCAACGAACGCGGATTGTCCGTGGACGTGGAGATCGACGGCGGCGTGACAGCAGAAAATATAGGGATACCGTTGGAGGCGGGGGCCAATGTGATTGTGGCCGGTTCCGCCGTATTCAGAGGAGAGATAGAAAAAAATGTCCAGCAATTGATGGCGCAGATGTAAGGCAGCCCTCATCGGGACAATAGGGAGTGTGAAAAGGTAAAAAGTCTGGCCATATTTTGGGCAGGCTTTTTCCGCAGGATAGACAGGGGAGGGATTGGAGGGCATTATGAATCAGAAAACACTTTTTAACACGGATTGGCAATTTGCCAGAACCAAGCTGGGCGTGCCATATGAGCGCGGGGACATCTGGCAGGCGGCCTTAGCGCCGGTGGCGCTGCCCCATGACTGGCTGATCTGGCAGACGGACAGACTGTACGAGGACGGCATTGGCTGGTATGTGAAGGACTGGCGGGTGTGGAAGGAGGAAGGGCAGCGGATTTATCTGCGCTTTGACGGCGTGTATATGGACTCCGCTCTCTATGTCAATGACATACTGGTGGGCGAGTGGAAATATGGGTATTCCACTTTTGAGTATGACGTGACGGACGCTCTGCGTGAAGGAGATAATCGGCTGGTGATGCGAGTGGTTCACCAGGCCCCCAACAGCCGCTGGTACAGTGGCGCGGGTATATACCGGAACGTATGGCTGATTACGGTGCCGGAGGTACATGTGGCCAGCGACGGCATCTATCTGTCGGTCAGGAAGGCACAGGACGGATATGAATTACAGGTGGATACGGAGCTGGTGGACGCTCAGGGCGGTGTGCCTGATCTGACAGGAGAAAAGGGCGGATGTAAGTATCAGCTACGATATACGTTGACAGAGGGCTCCAGTAGTGAGGAGGATGAGGTCTGGCAGCATATGGTGAATTGCCGTCCGGAGGACGCTGTAATTGACGGACAGACAGTGCTGGCTCCCGACGGGCGCAGGCTCGAACATGGCGCTCGATTTGACAACAGTTTCATCGTAGAGTCTCCTCATCTATGGGATGTGGATGATCCCTATCTGTATACATTGCGGGTAGAACTGCTTAAGGATGGACAAGTCATACAGAGCGAGAGCCTGCGGACGGGATTCTGCAGCAAGGAATTCACGTCGGCTGAGGGGTTTCTGTTAAATGGTAGAAAGCTGCGCTTAAGCGGTGTCTGTGAACATCACGATCTGGGGGCGCTGGGTTCCGCTTTTTCCCGGACCGCCATGCGCAGGAAGTTCCTCAAGCTGCGCGCGATGGGGGTCAACGCTCTGCGCACCTCTCATAACATGCCTGCTCCGGAGGTGATGGAGCTGGCGGATGAGCTCGGCTTTCTGGTGGTTGCGGAGGCCTTTGACATGTGGGAGCTGCCTAAGACCCAGTACGACTATGCCCGTTTTTTTATCGACTGGGCTCAGGCGGATGTGCGTAGCTGGGTGAGGCGTGACCGCAGTCATGTGTGTCTGCTGATGTGGAGTCTTGGCAATGAGATCTATGACACCCATGCGGGGGAGCACGGTCAGGAGATCACCCGCAGGCTGATGGGATATGTGCGCCGACATGACCCCAGGGAGAATGCGCCCTGTACCATTGGCAGCAATTATATGCCCTGGGAGGGCGCTCAGAAGTGCGCGGAGATCACGAAGATGGCTGGGTATAACTATGCGGAGGGCTACTATGAGGCCCATCACAGACAGTACCCGGACTGGGTGATCTATGGGAGCGAGACGGCCTCCGTCGTGAAGAGTCGGGGTATCTATCATTTTCCGCCGGAGCAGTCCATCCTGACGGACGAGGATGAGCAGTGCTCCTCACTGGGCAACAGTGCGACCAGCTGGGGGGCCAAGAGCGAGGAATACTGTATCACCGCAGATCGGGATACTCCTTTTTCCTGCGGGCAATTCCTGTGGACGGGCTTTGACTATATCGGCGAGCCCACGCCCTATCACACCAAGAACAGCTATTTCGGACAGATTGACACGGCGGGCATTCCCAAGGATGCCTACTATATCTACAAGGGCGAGTGGACGGATGGGGAAAAAGAGCCCTTTGTCCATATTTTCCCCTACTGGGATTTTAATCTGGGCCAGCTCATAGATGTGCGCATTGCCAGCAACCAGGCCAAGGTGGAGCTGTTGGTGGACGGCGTCTCCTGCGGCACATATGAGATGAGCCATGAGATTGATTCGGGAACGGAATTGGTGGGACACTGGGTACTGCCCTATCAGCCGGGAACGATCTGCGCGGTGGCCTACGACAGCGAGGGCCGTGAGACGGCGAGAGAGTGTCACAGAACCAGCGGAGATTCGGCGGCGTTGGTGTTGAGTGCGGAGAAAATGCAGGGGAACCGTATTCTGACCTGGCAGGGCAGTACAGACGGTGGCGTGCAGGTCATTCCCACAGATTGCATGACGCTGACAGCCGACGGGGAGGATCTGCTGTTCGTGGAGATAGCGGCGGTGGATGAAGAGGGCCGTCCGGTGGAAAATGCCGCCGACTATGTGGAGGTGGAGGTCACGGGTCCCGGCCGTCTGGTGGGATTGGACAACGGGGACAGCACGGACTACGATCCCTATAAGGGTACTGTCCGCAAGCTCTTCAGCGGCAAGCTGGTGGCGATCATTGCAACGGAGGATCAGCCGGGAGAGCTCCGGGTGACGGTGCGGGATGCCAGAGAGAGCGCTCATCTGGGAGAACTGCCCGCCTACACGGACGAGGATAAGAGCAGCTATGCGCGGCAGATTCGTCAGGCCGCGGCGAAGGATATCCTGAGGGGGGCGAGCCTGGCTGTAACCGTGGCGCCAGGCGAGAGGCGGGAAGGGCTGGCGCTGATGCCACGAAACCGTTTCATGCCTCTGGCACAGGTGCCCGTTGGCTTTGTGCCTGCGCGCAAGCTGGAGTTGGTTCATGTTGAGGGGCATACAGGGAACCAGGGGGAAGAGGCTGACGCTGCACGGCTCCAGGCCGGCAGACAGCCAGGCGGCGCAATGTCGCAGTTATCTGCAGACAGGACGCCTGCGGAGAACGGGCGGCCCGCCTGGACAGTTCTGGGGCCGGAGAACAGGCAGGTGACGCTGCAGGCCGTCTGTCATCCCGCCAGTGCCACCGATCAGGAGCTGATCTGGAAAGCGGTCAATGGCTCTGGCATCGAGACCAATGTGGCCTCCGTGGAGGCTCAGGGCGACAGGGCAGTGGTCACAGCGCTGGGTGACGGGAAGTTCAATGTGCGCTGTATGGTGAAAAATGGCACAGACAAGGTAAAGCTGATCTCTCAGATGGAATTTGTCATCAAAGACATGGGACCGGCCACCATCGATCCCTATACATTTGTGGTGGGAGGACTGTTTAACTGTCATCAGGGGACTGTGCTGAGCGGCATTCAGAACGCCGCCTCAACTGCCCGTGAGGGATTTACCGCGGTGGGATATTCCGGCCTGGACTTTGGGGACTATGGCTCAGACGAGGTCACGGTGTCTATTTTTGCCAACAGCAATGATCCTCAGTTCATCCAGTTCTGGGAGGGCCTGCCGGAGCAGGAGGGCAGCGAGCTGTTGTATGACGGCGTGTACCACAAGCAGAGCCAGTGGCAGGTGTTCCAGCCGGAGACGTATCAGCTGAAAAAGCGGCTGCGGGGACAGACCACGCTCTATATCTGCACGAAATCGTCTATGGAATTGGGCGGCTTTACTTTTACTAAGCTCAACAAGGCGTTCGAGCAGTTGTATGTGGTGGAAAACAGGCAGATATACGGCGACAGCTTCACGGTGACGGGAGACGCGATAGAGGGCATCGGCAACAATGTGTCGCTGGAATACGCGGATATGGACTTTGGAGAGCAGGGCGCTGGCAAACTCACGATCTGCGGCCGCACTCCTCTGGCCAACAATACGATTCATGTGCGTTTTGTGGGGGAGGAGAGTGTGAATCAGATCGTGGAATTCCCCCATGAGGAGGAATACACGGCTCACAGCTTTGCCCTACAGCCGGTGAAGGGCGTGCAGAAAGTGGTGTTTGTGTTCCTGCCGGGATGCGATTTTGACTTTAAGTGGTTCAGGTTTGAGAGATAAAAAATGGTATCAGGGGCGGCTTGACACAGCCGTCCCTGTGTAGGATAGCTGCGAGCAGTCAGAGCCTTCTGGCTGCTTGGCAATATTGTTTGATTGTGTGACATATACAACAGAAAAAAGGAAATCTTAGTGTCTGTCGGATTAATCCCAATATCCGTCATCGACATGCAGGTCCTTTAGCTGCTTATATGCCTCCTCGTATGCCTCGGCGGAAAAGTCGTCCTCCAGATAGAGTTCACCGTACCAGTATGTCTGCCATTCGCCGTCAATTAGACGCTCATCCAGGACTCCTACGCCTCTGGTGTCGCCCTCCCAGATATCGTATTCTCTCAGGCGGGCTACGCAGGTGAGCGTCTCGTCTATATATTGATATCTCTCCACAACATGTTCCCCTGCACTATACCTCTCATAGCTGTCGATGCACTGCTTTTCGGGATTGAGAACCATATTTCGCATATAGAAGCTGTTTTCGTAGAGCCCAGTATGTTCATCAAACAGGAAAACGGCGTCATAGGCCACCGCCGCATTGCCCTGCATTCCCAGATACAGACAGAGATCCGGATGCCCATCAAAATTATAATCCCCAATGGAAAGGAAATTGTCGCTGCGCACATGGGGTAGATCATAGGAACTGATCAACTCTGGAGCGAAAGAGGAATGGTCGATGCACTGCAGAACGGAGCCGGATTCTTTATCCAGAACCAGAACTGCAAATTCATTGAACTGCCATATGGAATTCGGCGAAAAATCATCGGAAGCTTTGCCATCCTGAAGTTCTTCGGCAATGTCCAGATATTCTATGACAACATAGTCGTATACGTCTCCCCTCTCCCGACTGTGGGCGAGATACGGGCGGGAAGTATAGGGGCCGGCGGCATAATCCTGAAGGAATGCGTTCTCCTCGGATACAGGGTTCTCGAGACGGCAGGGAAGCTCATTTTCCATAGCGTACTGATAGGCATAGGAATTCTCACTGCCACAGGAGATGATCATGGGCTTGCCGTAGTCTGTCTCGCCGTCGCTAAAAGCCTTCGGGTCTATGTGGACCGCGCTGTCTGGAAGCGTGACAAGACAACGTTCCCAGCCGGAGGCAATCAAGTTATTTTCAAGTGTAGTAATCCCATCAGAGACAATCAGCTCAACCATCTCGCGCGCGGCGATAGACTGGGTTCCCAGCGTAGAGACCGGTTTTCCGTCTATTGCGGAGGGAATAATCACTTGATAGGGATTCTGCGTATTCTGTTCCCCGTCGTATCCGGTGATCCGCAGTGTCCCATCCGCAAGCTCCTCATAGGTAAAGCATACCGGATCGGGAACGGCGGGGACGGAGGAGTCCGCGGAGACCGTAGGAGAAGGAACGGGATGGTTTGCGGGCTCCTCCGGCGGTGTATTTTTCAGTGGTGTGTTATCCGGCAGTGCATTCTCCGGCTGGCCATCTTCCGGCGTTGCCGCTTCTGCTGAAGGATATTCCGGCGGTGGGCTGTCAGTTGGAAAAACGGCAGCGACTCCGTCGTCTGCGGGTGTTGGGACCGTCCTGTTTTTCAGGAACAGATATCCGCCCAGGGAGGACAGGATAAGCAAAGAAAACAATATGAGCAGAGTAAATGCGGTTCTTCGTCTCACGGCAGTCCTCCGGGTAAGCTTAATCCTTGTCGGCGGGGAAGAAGATCTTGGTCAGCGCGTCCAGCAGGCATTCCACAGCCGCACCGCCCAGGAAAACGATCCAGGTAATGTACCATGCATGGGTGGCAAAGCTGACGATGAAATAGAAGATGACAATCAGTAGCCACATCAGCCCCTCCAGGCTGCCCTTGATCTGTTTGAAGCGTTTGCGGCGCTTCTTCCTGTGTTCGGAACTGACGGAGGCACTGTATGCGGCATTGCCGGCAAACTCTATCGGAGGCTGAATCCGATGGGCATACATCAGCAGGGATACCGGCACGATGCAGATCAGCATCGCGACGCCAATCCCCAACAGATGTAGGTTCAGACCGTGAAAAGAGAGGACGCTCTCTCCGTAGAGATACGACAGCACAGAGAACACCAGCACGGCGGCTGCCAACAGAAAGAGCCCTGTTGACACGGCTGTCAGCGCTGCTTTTTTCTCCTGGGCTTCCCGTGCCCACTGCATATAGTAGGCCTGAGAGTAGTCGTCGTCCGTGCCCATGTCGGCAAAGAGCTGCTGCACATCGCCGATGGAGCCGATGACAAGCTGGAAAGCCTCCTCCTCGCCGTATCCCTGCAGCGTCAAATCATTATATTTTTCCAAGGCATTGGCGATGAGTTCTTCCTTCAGTTCCAGGGTGCGTCGGTTGACCGGCGCCTGTTCAAAGATTTGATCCATATACTTTCTGATTCGCAGATTATCCATAGTGCCAGGCGATTGCTCTCGCCCCCTCCTTTTTTAGTCTTTTTCCAACAGCCGGTCGATCATGGCCTTGGCCTCGTTCCACTCCCGCATTCCCTGCTCGTATGCCTTACGGCCCTCCTGTGTGATCGAATAGTAGCGGCGGCGCGCCCCCACCTTCTCATCGCCCCAATAGGTCGTGACATAGCCCGCCTGCTCCAGTCTGCGGAAGGCAGTGTACAGCGTGGCCTCCTTCAGCTCATAGCGGTTGCCGGTCTTTTGCAGGATATCTTTATTGATCTGGTAGCCGTAGCTGTCGTGCTCCGACAGGCTGGCCAGAATGATGGTATCCGTGTGACCACGGATGATATCGGCGGTGATGGACATTTGGGTGGCCTCTTTCTGGTGGTGATATGGGAATGTGTTTGGGTGATTAGTTAGATTATATAGTAATATACCTCGCCTGTCAAGGTATATTGTTTTGAAGATGTTTGTGGTGGGGGATGAGGGGGGAGAGAGATTGGAGGTTGTTGCCGTGATTTAGATGGTGATTAGGGGGAGGGGGAGGAGGAGGGGGTGGTGGTCACTTCAGGTTTAGTGAAAAATTTACGGCGGGAATGATAAAGAGTAATAGACTGGAAAAATTATGTAAAAAAGGGATGAAAATTGTTGTGAGGTGTGGTATGGTGTATATAGATTGATGGAGTGGGGGCGGATAATTTAGGATTACTGATGAGAGATAATTCAAAGTTATCTGTTGGTTTTGTGACGGAAAACTTACTGATAATCTATC
>JAMPGX010000035.1 GCA_023663725.1 bacterium
GAAAAGCGACTACATGGGAAATGACCAGCTATTGCCAGCGTATAACATCCAGATCCAACACTTTAAGGAGACGGAAGGAGGCAGAAAAATAATGAACAAGAATGTAGAAGATTGGGCAATGGGAAAGGTATTTGAAGATAGGAAAAAAATGGCGCAGAAGATGATAGCCAGAGGAAAACTCACATTAACGGAAATTGCGGAAGATACAGAATTGCCTTTGGAGGTAGTGGAAGAATTGGCGAATTTGCAGCCTGCATAAGCTAGGGTTACGGGAAGAATCAAAGCTCCGGTTTTCTTGTGAAAACGAGATAATCGGGGCTATTTCTTTGCCTGGATAGAGTAAAATGTGTAATTTACCCATTGAACACATTAAAAGGAGGTTCATCACATGGGTAAAACAATGGCTTATCCGGCTATCCACAAAAAATCCCAAAAGGGGTTATAATCGAACACATTTTCTGTTATAATATCCTTACTGTTAATTGACACAGGCAGGAAAGGTCGGGAGCGAGAGAAATGTGTGGACGATATTACATTGACAAGGACGTTGAGGAAGAACTGTACCGGGTGCTGCAGGAGATAGACGACACACTAAGGACGCAGCGGACAGGAGACATTTTTCCGGCGAATGCAGCGCCAATTATCTATGGAAAGAATGAAAAACTGTGCGGTAGAGAGATGAAGTGGGGGTTTATGGGAAAGGATAAAAAGCTCCTGATAAACGCCAGGGCGGAGACGGCTCTGGAGCGTCCCACCTTTTCGGACAGCGTAAGACAGCGGCGCTGCATTATTCCGGCCAGGCATTTTTATGAATGGGACAGAGACAGGCAGAAAGTAACTTTTTGTAAAAAGCAGGAAAAAATATTATATATGGCGGGATTTTACCGGGAGCAGGAGGACGGGCCCCATTTTGTCATCCTGACAACGGCGGCAAATGCTTCCGTGAGTCCCGTCCATGAGCGAATGCCCCTTATTTTGGAGAAAGAGGAAATGCATCCATGGATTTACAATGCGGGGCAGGTTGGCAGCTTCCTGGCGAAGACTTCCCCGATGCTGGAACGCAGACAGGACTATGAGCAAATAAGTCTGTTTTGAAGAGGGCGCTGCTATGGATGGGAAACAGAGAAGTTACATTGCTATCGACTTAAAATCATTTTATGCCTCCGTGGAGTGCGTGGAGCGGCAGCTTGACCCGCTTACCACAAATTTGGTGGTGGCGGATGCGGAGCGGACGGAAAAAACGATCTGCCTGGCGGTGTCGCCGTCCCTGAAGGCATACGGAATATCAGGCAGGGCCAGGCTTTTTGAGGTGGTGCAGAGGGTCAGAGAGGTAAACAGAGAGCGTCTTTCCAGGGCTCCGGGCAGGAGGTTTATGGGTTCCTCCTATCTTGCCTCGGAGTTAAAAGAGCACCCTGAGCTGGAGATCGCCTATCTCATAGCTCCGCCCCGCATGGCTTTTTACATGGAATACAGCACGATAGTCTATAACACTTACCTGAAATACATTGCCCCGGAGGATATTCATGTATATTCGATCGACGAGGTATTTCTGGATGTGACGCAGTATCTTGACACTTACCGTATGACGGCCAGGGAGTTAGCGGTCAAAATGATAAAAGACGTGTTTTCCACAACGGGGATCACTGCCACGGCGGGAATCGGCACAAACCTGTATCTGTGCAAGGTGGCTATGGATATTGTGGCAAAGCATACGCCTCCGGATGAAAACGGTGTGAGAATCGGGGAGTTAGACGAGATCAGCTACCGACAGAAATTGTGGGAGCATAAGCCGCTCACGGACTTTTGGCGGGTTGGCGGCGGCTATCAGAAACGTCTGGCGGAGGTGGGACTTTTTACCATGGGAGATATTGCCCGCTGCTCCCTGGGCGGGGACAGGGACTTTTATAACGAGGAATTGCTGTATCAGATATTTGGCATTAACGCTGAGCTTCTGATAGACCACGCCTGGGGGTGGGAGCCTGTAACCATGGAGCAGATCAAAGCCTACAAGCCGGAGACCAACAGTATCTGCTCCGGCCAGGTCTTACAGCGGCCCTATGATTTTGCGGAGGGAAAGCTGATTGTTCGGGAAATGACAGAGCTTTTAGTGCTGGACTTGGTTGATAAAAAGCTGGTTACAGACCAGATGACGCTTACCCTGGGGTATGATGTGGAAAATCTGACGGATTCGAGGCGGCAGAAAAGCTATCAGGGAGAAGTGACTACCGACCGTTACGGCAGAAAAGTACCCAAACATGCCCACGGTACGGCAAATTTAGGCTGCAAAACTTCTTCCACACAGAAAATCATGGAGGCGGTAATGGAGCTGTATGACAGGATCGTTGCCCCTGACCTGACGATACGCAGGGTGACAATCGCCGCAAACCGGCTGGTGGATGAAAGGGAAGCGGCAGAAGCGGACACGCAGGGCTATGAGCAGCTTGACCTGTTCACGGACTACGGGGCCTTGGAGCAGGAGCGGGAGGCGGAAAAAAAGCGGCTGGAAAAGGAGAGAAGATTGCAGGAGGCCATGCTGACCGTGAAAAGGAAGTACGGCAAGAATGCCATTTTAAAGGGCACGAATTTACAGGAGGGCGCAACCACCGTAGAGAGAAACCACCAGATTGGAGGACACAGGGCATGAAGAGGGAGGGACAGGAGACAGCGGGGAAGACAGCGCAGGGGAAATATGAGGATATTCTTTATCTGCCCCATCCCGTATCCAGGCGGCATCCGCAGATGCCTTTACAGGACAGGGCGGCGCAGTTTGCGCCCTTTGCCGCTCTCACCGGGCATGACGAGGCGGTAAAGGAGACGGCCCGATTGACAGATTCCTATATAGAACTGGAGGAAGGGCAGAGGGAGCGGCTGGATCAGCGCCTTTCGCTGCTGATTAAGGCATTGAGGGAGAATCCTGCACAGGAGCCGATCATTACAGTCACCTGCTTTAAACCGGATGAAAAAAAGGACGGCGGGGCCTATGTGCCCGTGTGCGGGAGGGTGAAAAAGGTGGACGCATACCGGCGGGAGCTTGTGCTGAAAGACGGGACAGCCCTCCCCATGGGCAATATTATCGCCATGGAGGGGGATGTGTTTGGCGGTGCGGAGGATTGACTATTTAAGGTGTGACAGCCGCCATTCATGGGCAAAGTAATTGTACCAAAGAGTGAAGCTTCTCTGAGAGCCGTGTATTTGGGCAGTACAGCAGAAATTGACTCCCACACGGTTTCTGTTTTGGTCTGTTGATAAAATCTTGTCAATCTTTACGGTGACGAGCTCTCCCGTATTGTCAAGGAATCGGAATCTTATGGGCGTGATTTTTCCGTTTGTGTCTGTGCAGGAAATCATTTGTATGGGGATATTTACACAAAGTATGCTTTCCATAGATAACACATCCTTTCAGGCAAACTGTTTTTCAAACAGCAAAAAAGGGGAGTAGAGTTATCATAACACATCAAACATATGTTCAGTATATGCAAATTTTGGTAAATTAAAATATCTGATTGACAAAAATAGAAACGAGATTTATAATATAATTGTTGTTATATAATCCAAATAATAAAACAGGAGAAAAGCAATGCCGCCAAAAGCCAAAATCACAAGAGATATGATTATTGATGCTGCCTTTGAGGTAGTTCGGAGGGCAGGCGCAGAGAATATCAACGCAAGAACCGTTTCCCAAACGCTGAATTGTTCCACACAGCCAGTCATGTATCATTTTGCAACGATTGAGGAATTGAAGAGAGCGACCTATGAGAAAACGAATCAGTTTCATACGGAATATCTGATGGATATGTCAGAAACAGGGTCGCAGGACGGTCCAATGCTTGGAATGGGGCTGAATTATATCCGCTTTGCGATTGAGGAACCCAATTTATTCCGCTTCCTTTTCCAATCGGGATTGGCTGTTGAAAACAGCCTGCTGGAAATGATAGATTCCGCGGAGCTTACCCCCGTTATTTCCGCGATGCAAGAAGAGATGAAGCTGGATATCGAGCAGACAAAGGAAGTCTTTATAACGCTCGCGCTATTTGTTCACGGGTATGCCAGTATCATTGCAAACAACTCATTGGAGTATGATGAAAAACTTATCGCGACGCATTTAGAGCGGGTATACAGGGGCGCAATATTGGCGCTACAGGAGGAAAATCATGAGCCATTCCGTCAAAACAGATAAGAGTATAGCTTTCACAGCCATTGGTCTTACCGTAATGATTCTGTTAACTTTGACAAAGGTGGTACCGTCATCACAGATAGCAGGATATGCTGTGTTCGTAGGGATAGCGTTCTTTTTTATCGTGGAAGCTGTTGGAAAGACACATGGCGCTGAGTCAGGGCTGCGTTTCAAGACGGTTCTTGCGGATATTAAGAAACCGGGCGTGTGTTTTTGGATGTTGCTGCCGATTGTGAGCGCTATCGCAACACTTATTGTGGGAGACCTGATTTTTAGCGGAGAATTTGTATCTCATGTGACAGGGCGGACGAGTTCTATGCTGACTTTAAATAAAATACCGCTGCTGATCGTTCAGATCATCATTGCTGCATTGGGCGAAGAGATTGCATTCCGCGGTTTCTTCGTCGGCAAGGCCATGAAGATATTTCCGTTTTGGCTCTGTGCGGTGGTCTCGTCGGTTGTCTTTGCCGCAGGGCACATTGCGGCAGGCAATGCCAGCCTTGTGTTTTATGATGTCGCTTTGATATTCGTTGACAGTATCATCTATACGATTGTTTATCATAAATCCGGCAACTGCCTGATCAGCGCCATCTCGCACATTTGCAGCAATGGAACCGCAATTGCTGTTGCCCTGATCTTTTTTTAGAAAAATGGAAACGGACCGGTCGGTCTTGTGGATGTTGAGCCTCCCTTGGAGTAATCTGTGGGAGGCTCTCTATTTTTGTCAGATTAATTTGGAGCATATCGCAAAAATCAGATAGCAATATCACTTTTTATGGAGTATACTTTAGTTGCAGAGAAAATTAGTGTTTTTACATGGAGGTTGGACAAATGCAATATGGGATACTGGAAACAGAACGTTTGGTTCTGCGTGAGTGGCGAATGGAGGATGCGGCGGATCTCTACGAGTACGCGAGGAATTCTGAGGTGGGGCCAATGGCAGGCTGGGAGCCTCATCCTGACAGGCATTACTCGGAGGAGAAGCTGAAGCAGTATATGGAGAGTGGCGATGTGTGGGCCATAGCATTGCGAGAAAGCGGAAAGGTGATTGGACAGATCAGGATGTATCCGGATGAGAACAGAGGGAAATATGTGGCCAAATACCTCAGCTATGCGTTATCCGCTGATTATTGGGGCCACGGTTATATGACGGAGGCAGTGAGGGCGGTGATCCGCTATGCCTTTGAAGACTTGGACGGAATCGATATGCTGTCCGTATTTCATTTTCCAGATAATATCCGCACGAAGCGTGTGATCGAGAAATGCGGATTTGAGTATGAGGTTACACTGGAAAAAGCATACACCAGATATGATGGCATGGTGCTGGATAATGTCTGTTACTGTCTGATGAAAAGCGATTACGATGCGCGCATAATTTGTTCAGCGAGCGGGAAAATGGAGAGGCACAATGATTAAGAGAATGTATCAGAAAAACGCCTGCAAGTTTGCGCTAAGCCTGATTCCGGTGGTGATTGTCGGCGTCATGGCTCCCATGCGCTCCTATATCATGCAGCTTCTAATTGACTGCGCAGATTATCGGGAGCTGCTGGAAAAGTGTCTCATCGCCGTTGTCTTCAGCGTAGGGGTATTTCTCTTTGAGTGGCTGAGCAAGAAGAGCCAGGCGATCGTCGTGCGGGATATGGAAAGGGATCTGCGCAATCAACTGATGCATAAGCTGTTTACCGTTTCTGCCAATCAATTTGAAAAAAAGGGATTGGCCTACTACCTATCGAAGTTTACCACAGATATCAAAATCATATTGGACGACGGCGTGAACAATGTATATGGCATGATCATGCAGTTTGTTTTCGTGGTGGTGGCTGTCATATACCTGCTTTGCGTAGAGCCGTTTATCCTGTTGATTGTAGCCGTGGTCAGCATCGTACAGTTTGCGGTTCCCAACGTGTTGAAAAGGAAGATCGGCTCCTCAAGGAAGGAATATACAGAAGCTCTGGAGACATATCTGGACGGAGTAAAAAACGATCTGGGCGGACATAAAGTCATCAGGACCTTTGACGCGGTCAGGCAGATACTTGGCAGGCAGGAAAAGCTGAGTGATTTTGTGTGCAGAAAGAATGAATACTCATCCAAAACGCTGTATTGGGCGCAGGCGTTAGCTTCCTTTGTCAACAATGGGGCTTTCCTGATTGTTCTGGGGAGCTGTATGTTCTTTGTGGCAGCAGGCAGAATCACAGTTGGCGAAGTCGTAGCGATCACCAATATGATGAATTTCGTCCTGACTCCCTGTAAGTCGATTGCCAACGGCATGATTCAGTTGAAAGCAATGGAAAAAGTAAAAGCGGAATTGGAAGCCCTGATGGAGCAGGAGAGTGAAAACGATCACAGAGAAAAGTTAGAAGAAAATATACGGGAAATATGTCTGGACAATGTCGGTCAAAAGATCAGCGATAGTTTTTCATTGAATCAATTGACACAGACCTTTGAAGCGGGAAAGAAGTATGCAATCGTCGGCAAAAGCGGGAGCGGAAAATCCAGCATCATCAAACTGCTGACAGAATATGGGCCTGATTATACAGGCCGGATTTTGATCAATGGTCGGGAGCTGTCAGAGCTCAATCGGGAAAGCATCATGCATGTGAGTCCCGTCTGTTATCAGCAGACCTATATCTTTAACGACACAGTTTATCACAATGTGGCCTTATATCAGGACTACTCCAGAGAAGAAGTCATTGAGGCGCTGAAGAAGGCGGGTATCTATGATACCATTCAGAGGCTTCCAGAGGGAATCGATGAAAAAATTCAGGAGAACGGGAGGAATTTTTCCGGTGGGGAATTGCAGAGAATTGCTCTGGCGCGGCTGTTTGTAAGAAATAAGACAATGACCTTCCTCGATGAGATCACATCGGGACTTGACAACGCCACCGCATATGAGATTGAAAAAAGACTGCTGGATGAAGATATGACGATCATAAATATCACGCACAGATATAATAGGGCGCTTATGCAAAAATACAGCGAAATCATCGTGATGGATGCCGGCAAAATCGTGGAGCGGGGAAGCTTTGAGGAACTGATGAATAACGAGGGAGAATTTTCCCATCTGTACAAAATTCTCAGCGAATAAAGCACCGGCGTTCATGTCGGGGAACAGGTATCGAACAGGCTCATCTGCGGATTTCTCAGGGAATGCACCTTCCGGTCGGTGACAGTGTCCTGCGGGCCTATATTTCCGCACAACAGTGGAGAATTCACAAGGCTTCGCTGTGAATTCTCTTTCACCAGCCTGTCGTTATCGTTGGCGTAACAATAGCGGCAGCCATTCAGACAGGTATTGTAGGCGCCGATATCTATGCTCTCCAGACAGCCGCACTCTTTTCTCTGATTCCTGTCCTTGCCTCCTGTCAGCTTACAGCCCAGTAAGGCTTCGATCAACGCCTTGTCAATACAGCTTCCATGCTGAATCCCTATCGCCTGCAGGTCGATCTGCTCCGCGCAGGTTTCGATCGTCAGGTGATGCCGCGAGGCGATTTCCTGCAATTGCCTTGCCAGACAGATTTTCTCCGCGTCAGACAGCTCTGTTATTTCCAGTCCCTTCGTGTTCCTGGCTGTCTTGGCATACATGTCGAGGAAGCTGATCACGACCCTCTCCGTATAACCGGACAGGCGCTTGGCAATCTCTTCAAAGGCCCTCAGATGATAATCTGCGGTATATTTGGGGTTGATCAGAATAGGGTCGTATCTCCAGATCACCCGTTGCCTTCCTATTTTGTCGGATAATCTCTGAAAGACAGGGATGAGCTTGGCGCGCTTATCGGGAAGGTTGGGCTCTATGTCCCGGCCATATCCGGTGAGCGTAAACTGAAAATAGTACAGGTAGTCCCGCAGCCGGTCCAGCTGCTCCAGCATTCTCTCTGGATTCTTGGTCCAAAAGACAATGCAGTCCACCAGCTCCGGAGACAGGTCAAGCCTGCTGATCTGATGCGCATTCATGGGATTTCGCACATATACAAAGCCCTGGCGGATTCTGGTTAGGAACCACTCGGAATAATAATTCGGGATATCGGTCCTTCTGCTTACGCTTAGTATCATGAAGCATCCTCCAAAAGCTTGCCTGAGCTATAGCTTTTTTTCGTGAATGACAAACTGTGGCGAGGAGAGGAGCCTGACGGCGGCTTCCTGAGACTGTTCGTCGTAGAACTCGATCCGCAACACGCCTTCCTCGAATTCGCGGTTGTGGACAATGCCGATATTTTTGATATTGATGTTGTTAAAGGCCAGTGTGGTGGCAACCTGGGCCAGCATACCGGGGCGGTCGTCAATATCAATGTTGAAAGAGTACACCCGCTTGATGGGACCGCTGGAGGCGTTGATAAAGGAATCGCGGTAGATTCGGGCGCTGTCGAAGAGTCGGTACAGCGCGTCCCCCTGATGGGCGTCCACCTGCGATTTAATCTGGGTGAGGGAATCGATATAGCGTCCGAGCATATCGGAAATATTTTCCGAGTTGGTCAGGCAGATCTGCTGCCACATGGCGGCGGAGGAGGAGGCAATGCGGGTGATGTCCTTGAAGCCTCCTGCGGCCACCAGCTTCATGATACCGTCCGCATTGTCCGAATCCCGCACCAGATTGACTAAGGAGGCGGCAATCACATGCGGCAGATGACTGATGCCGGCCGTGATATAATCGTGCTGCCGGTAATCCAGCACCAGAGGAATAGCGCCCATGGTCTCCACCAGTCTCCGGTAGTCCGCCAGTCGTTCGGGGGCGGTCTGCTGTGTGGGAGTCAGGATATAGTAAGCGTTCTCCAACAGACGGGCCTTGGAGTTGGCATAGCCGAAGCGCTCACTCCCCGCCATGGGATGCCCGCCGATAAATTGGCCTTCCAGTCCAGCCCGCTCGATATGCTCATGGATATCGGTCTTGACGCTGCCCACGTCCGTCAGGATGCAGGAGGGGGAGATAACCTTCTTTACCGCCTCCAGATTGGCGTCATTTTTTTGCACGGGAGCGCACAGAAAGAGATAGTCACAGTCCGAAAAGCAGGTGTCAATCTGCTCACAGGACCGGTCTATGACCCCGTCCTCGCCTGCGGCTGTCAGGGTGGCGG
Source organism: bacterium (assembly GCA_023663725.1). Taxonomy (GTDB): domain Bacteria; phylum Bacillota; class Clostridia; order Lachnospirales; family Lachnospiraceae; genus Acetatifactor. Next base: position 9,244 of record JAMPGX010000035.1, read on the forward strand.
CATTTACATCGTACGCGGTGATGTAGATATCAGATATTTTTTCTCTCAGGGCTCTGGCGATGGAACCACCGATCAGTCCCAGTCCGATAAAGCCTATATGCAGTCGTGCCATATTGATCTCCTTTGATATCACGAATTTTAATTAAATAGACTATAACACTTTGCATTCCTAAAAGCAAGGGCGGATACTCCGCGGCGGCCAGAAGAATTTGTGTATAAGCAATAAAAGCACTTGTAAATTTTCCGAATATTTAGTAAAATACTCTTATGGGTGTCCCAATGTGCGAAATAAGGCTCTGGCAGAATACCCAAATCAGACCTTAATTGGAGGAAAGCTTATGAATGTTTACACAACTGACAAGATCCGAAACGTATGCTTATTGGGTCATGGCGGCAGCGGCAAGACCAGCCTTGTGGAGGCGATGGCATACTTATCCGGCATTACTTCCAGAATGGGTAAAGTGACCGATGGCAATACAGTCAGCGATTATGGCAAGGAGGAGCAGAAAAGACAGTTCTCCATCAGCACTTCCGTGATTCCCATCGAGTGGGAGGGATATAAGATTAATATTTTGGATACGCCGGGGTATTTTGATTTCGTGGGCGAGGTGGAGGAGGCCATCAGCGCGGCTGGAGCTGCCATTATCGTGATTAACGGCAAGTCGGGCATCGAGGTGGGCACTCTCAAGGCTTGGGAGTTGTGTGAGAAGTATAAGCTGCCCAGATTTATCTATGTGTCCAATATGGACGTGGATAACGCCTCATTCCGGCAGGTTGTGGAGGATATGACAAAGCTGTTTGGCAAGAAGATGGCTCCGTTCAATCTGCCCATCCGTGAGAATGAGAAGTTTGTCGGCTATGTGAACGTGATCACTGAGACTGGCAACCGCTGGCAGGGCAAGGATGTGGTTCCCTGCGAGGTGCCGGAGTACAACAAGGCCAACCTGCAGATCTGTCGGGATGCCCTGATGGAAGCTGTGGCGGAGACCAGCGAGGAGCTGATGGAGCGCTTCTTCAACGGAGAGGTCTTTTCCGAGGCGGAGATTCGCGCTGCGCTGCGCACCAATGTATGCGATGGCAGCATCGTGCCCATGACTATGGGTTCCAACGCGCTGTGTCAGGGCGTATACACGCTGCTTGACGATATCGTGAAATACATGCCCAGCCCGGAGAACCGCGAGGTGGCGGGCATCAATATGAAGACCAACGAGATTTATCACGCGGATTACGACTTCTCCAAGGCCAAATCCGCATATGTGTGGAAGACCATCGTGGACCCCTTTATCGGCAAATATTCTCTGATCAAGGTGAATTCCGGCGTGCTCAAGACAGACGATGTGATCTTCAATGTGGATAAGGATATCGAGGAGAAGATCGGCAAGCTGTACATATTGCAGGGGAATAAGCCCATGGAGGTCAGCGAGCTGCACGCGGGAGATATCGGCGCGCTGGCGAAGCTGACAGGGGCCCGCACCGGTGATAGTTTATCCACCAAGAATACGCCTATCAAGTACGGCAAGTGGGAGATTTCCACCCCTTATACCTATATGCGCTACAAGGCTAAGAACAAGGGAGACATCGACAAGATTTCCCAGGCGCTGCAGAAGATTACCCATGAGGATCTGACCGTCAAGGTGGTCAATGACTCTGAGAATCGCCAATTGCTGCTGTACGGTATGGGCGATCAGCATCTGGAGATCGTCGCCAGCCGTCTTCAGAATGAATACAAGGTGGAGATCGAGCTGGATAAGCCCAAGGTGGCTTACCGCGAGACGATCCGCAAGAGCTCCGATGTGGAGGGCAAGCACAAGAAGCAGTCCGGCGGACACGGCCAGTATGGTCACGTCAAGATGCGTTTCTGCTCGTCCGGCGATCTGGAGACACCCTATGTGTTTGAGCAGGAGGTAGTGGGCGGCGCCGTGCCCAAGAACTATTTCCCCGCAGTGGAGAAGGGCTTGCAGGAGAGCGTTCAGAGAGGTCCTCTTGCCGCCTACCCGGTGGTGGGTGTGAAGGCGGTGCTGTACGATGGCTCCTATCATCCGGTGGATTCCTCCGAGATGGCATTTAAGACGGCGGCGATCCTGGCGTTCAAGAAGGGCTTTATGGAGGCAGGGCCGGTGCTGTTAGAGCCCATTGCCTCGATCAAGGTGACGGTGCCGGATAGCTTTACCGGAGATGTCATGGGCGATCTGAATAAGAGAAGAGGCCGCGTGCTGGGTATGAATCCCACGACAAACGGCAAGCAGGTCATCGAGGCGGATGTCCCGATGAGCAGTCTGTACGGTTACTGTACGGATCTGCGCTCCATGACTGGCGGTCAGGGCGAATACTGCTACGAATTTGCCCGCTACGAGCAGGCTCCCAGCGATGTGCAGGAGAAGGAAGTGGCGGCGAGAGCGGCTAAGGTGGCGGAGAACAATACGGAAGAATAGACAGAAACGGTTGCAGGGATAACTTGACAAATATTCCCTGTCGTGGATAATAATAGTAAGCACAACAGCAGAGAGAATAGCAGGACTCATTTCAAGCGTGAGTCCCCTGTTCTCTCTGCTTTTGTATGGAACGAAAAATGATTATAAAAAAGAGGAGGAACCAATCTATGACACAAGAGAGCGGAAGCCGCACGGCGGTTTCCAACCGAGAGACGAAAAACAGCGCCTTTATCACCTATTTCAGCGAGCCGGAGAACGCCTCGCAGCTCTATGCCGCGCTGGGGGACGGGGAGGTGTCCCCGGAGGATATCACCTATGTCACGCTGGAGGGCGTACTGTTTATCGCCAGAAAGAATGACCTGGCCTTCACGGTAAAGAACCGCATACTGGTGATCAGCGAGCACCAGTCCACCATCAACGAAAACATGCCCCTGCGGGACCTGCTCTATCTGGGACGCACCCTCGAAAAGCTCCTGGATGAAAGGTCTATCTACAAGCGCACTCTGCTGAAAATCCCCACCCCGCAGTTCTTTGTCTTCTACAACGGGAACGACCCGTACCCTGCGGAGAAAATCCTGCGACTTTCCGACGCATATCTTGAAAAAACGGGGCAACCTATGTTAGAATTGACAGTGAAAGTAATCAATATCAATCTTTCACCAGGGCATAAATTCCTGCAGGAATGCCGACCGATGTATGAGTATTCCTGGTTTATTCAGAGAATCAAGGATTATCAGGCGGAGGGGTGGTCCAGAGACGCGGCGGTCACCCAGGCGGTGAAGGACTGTCTGGAGGAGGGAATTCTGGTGGAATTTATGAAGAAGCATGGCTCGGAGGTGGTGAATATGCTGTACACACAGTGGAACTGGGACGATGCGATGGCGGTGGAGCGAGAGGAGGCATATGCGGAGGGACTGACCCAGGGAATCAGTCAGGGCATCAGTCAGGGAATTTCCCAAGGTGAAAGCCTTGGGAAGAGAAAAGGCGATCTCATGCGTTATCATCAGAATATTCTTGATCTACTGGAGGATCTGGGCCAGGTTCCCGAAGATATTCGCTCCTGTATCCAGGCGCAGGAGAACCCTGATATCCTCCGCATATGGCTGAAGGCGGCGGCCCACGCACAGAGCCTGGTAGAGTTCCAAAAGGAGCTTTTGTCAGATACGGCAACCAGGGTAGAAAAAACTTGACAGTCCCCGCAAATAGGGCTAAAATGAGCCATAATATCAAGAAAATCTGGAAGAGGGGTAAAAGCTATGGCAGTACCGTACAACCACCACGAGGTGGAACAGAAATGGCAGCAGATCTGGGATGACGAGCAGGCATTCAAGGTCTCTGAGGACTATTCAAAACCGAAATATTATGCATTGGTAGAGTTCCCGTACCCGTCGGGAGCAGGGCTGCATGTGGGACATCCCAGACCTTATACGGCTCTGGATATCGTGGCCCGCAAGCGCCGTATGCAGGGCTATAATGTGTTGTATCCCATGGGCTTTGACGCATTCGGTCTGCCCACGGAGAACTATGCCATCAAGAATCATATTCATCCCAAGATCGTGACCAAGAACAATGTGGCGCGCTTTAAGGAGCAGCTCCACGCCCTGGGCTACTCCTTTGACTGGGACAGGGAAGTCAATACCACGGACGAGGATTACTATAAGTGGACGCAGTGGATCTTTTTGAAGCTCTTCAAAGCGGGGCTGGCCTACAAGTCTGAGATGCCCATCAACTGGTGTACCTCCTGCAAGGTGGGTCTTGCCAACGAGGAGGTGGTGAACGGCGTCTGCGAGCGCTGCGGCAGTCCGGTGGTTCGCAAGGTCAAGAGCCAGTGGATGCTGAAGATCACCGAGTATGCGGACAGGCTGATTCAGGATCTGGACACGGTGGACTATGTGGAGCGGGTGAAGGTCTCCCAGAAGAACTGGATCGGCAAGAGTCAGGGCGCGGAGGTGGATTTTTCCATCACCGGCAAGGAGGACAAGCTGCGCATCTATACCACCAGGCCGGATACGCTGTTCGGCGCCACCTACATGGTCGTGTCGCCGGAGCATCCTCTGATTGACAAATATCAGGACGAGATCGGCAACTATGAGGAGCTCTGCGCCTATCGGGAGCAGGCCGCCAAGAAGTCCGATTTCGAGCGCACGGAGCTGGCTAAGGATAAGACCGGCGTGCAGATTCAGGGCCTGACTGCCACCAATCCGGTGAACGGCAAGGAGATTCCAATCTGGATCTCAGATTATGTATTGATGACCTATGGCACCGGTGCGATCATGGCGGTGCCCGCGCATGATGAGAGAGACTGGGAGTTTGCCAAAAAGTTCGGCCTGCCCATCATCGAGGTGGTAGCGGGGAGTCCCGTGTCCGTGCAGGAGCAGGTATTCACGGATGTGGCAACCGGTACGCTGGTAAACTCGGAGTTTTTGAACGGCCTGTCCGTGGCGGATGCCAAGGAGAGAATCATCGCGTTTCTGGAGGAGAAGGGTATCGGCGCCAGCAAGACCAACTTCAAGCTGCGCGACTGGGTGTTCTCCAGGCAGCGCTATTGGGGAGAGCCCATTCCCATCGTAAAGTGTGAGAAATGCGGCTTTGTGCCCATCGACGAGAGCGAACTGCCGCTGACGTTGCCGGAGGTGGAGTCCTATGAGCCCACCGACAATGGGGAATCCCCGCTGGCAGCTATGACCGAGTGGGTCAACACCACATGTCCCTGCTGTGGCGGCCCTGCTAAGAGGGAGACGGATACCATGCCACAGTGGGCAGGCTCCTCCTGGTATTTCCTGCGGTATATTGACCCGCACAACAAGGAGGCGTTGGCGAGCGAAGAGGCGCTGAAGTACTGGATGCCGGTAGACTGGTATAACGGCGGTATGGAGCATACTACGCTGCATCTGCTCTACTCTCGGTTTTGGCACAAATTCCTCTATGATCAGGGGGTAGTGCCCTGTCCGGAGCCTTATCAGAAGAGGACCAGCCACGGTATGATCCTGGGACTGAATCCTCACAGCTTTGTGAACCAGACCCAGGAGGAGCAAAAGCGCCTGCTGGAGCAGTATGGCAGCGAGAAGGCAGCCCGCGAAGCTCTGGTGGAGGAATTCGGTGAGATGGCGGAGCATCCCATCGTGAAGATGAGCAAGTCCCTGGGCAATGTGGTGAATCCGGACGAGATCGTGGAGGAGTACGGTGCAGATACGCTGCGCACCTATGAGATGTTCATCGGGGCTTTTGATATGTCCGCCGCGTGGAGCGAGGATGGCGTGAAGGGCTGCCGCAGATTCCTGGAGAGAGTTTGGAAGCTGCAGGATATCTTGATGGAGGGTGAGGGCTACAGCGCCGAGCTGGAGACCAAAATGCATCAGACCATCAAGAAGGTCAGCGGCGACTATGAGAGTTTGAAATACAATACCGCTATCGCGGCAATGATGGCGCTGATCAACGATATGAACAGGAAGGGGGCGGTGACGAAGGGAGAGTACAGGACGCTGCTCACACTGCTCAATCCCGTGGCGCCTCATATCACAGAGGAGCTGTGGCAGCTCTGTGGCTTTGCGGGCAGAATCTATCAGGAGAGCTGGCCGGAGTACGAGGAGGCCAAGACCATCGAGGCCACCGTGGAGATCGCCATGCAGATTAACGGCAAGATGCGGGGCACGTTCTCCATCCCTCAGGATCTGGGCAAGGAAGAGGTTATTGCCCAGGCGAAGGAGCTGTTGGGAGATAAGCTGGCGGGTACGATTGTCAAGGAGATCTATGTGCCGGGCAGATTGGTGAATTTCGTGGTAAAACCGTAGGAAACAGAGAATTGTTTATACAGAACTGCGCGGCGGCATGTGCCAGCGCGATTGATTGTAAATGATATGGGGATTCCAGAGTCATTTATGATATATGGATATGCGGTATGGGATGTGGTTTTGCTTTATAAAAAGCGATATCCTGTACCGCATATCTGTTGAGAAAGGAAGAGGACAAATGAACGGCGAGGGAGTCGTGAACATGAATTGTGATCACAGAGATATCGAAGGAAAAGGGCCCAAAACGGAACTGATCTGTGGGCTTAAGGACGGTTTTCCCATTGCCATGGGCTATTTCGCAGTCAGCTTCAGCCTCGGCATTGCCATGGTGTCCGCAGGCATAAGCGCTGTCCAGGGAATGGTCATGAGCATTACCAATGTGACCAGCGCAGGTGAGTTTGCCGGCGTCAGGGTCATTGCCGCGGGAGGTACTCTGCTTGAGATGGCATTGACGCAGTTGATTATCAATCTGCGCTATGCGCTCATGAGTATGAGTCTGTCCCAAAAGCTGGACAAGTCTATGTCCTTTTGGCAGAGATTTGTCATTGCCTTTGCCAATACGGATGAGATTTTTGCTGTGGCCATGCATCATCAGAGGAGTCTGACGCTGCCCTATATGGCCGGTTTGCAGAGCCTCCCCATCCTGGGATGGACGGCGGGAACCTTTTTGGGGGCGGTAGCCTGCGATCTGATGCCGGGGAGTGTCAGCGCCGCAATGAATGTCATGCTCTATGGCATGTTTATCGCCATTGTGTTTCCGGCAGCCAGAAAGTCGAGGCCAGTGCTTGGCGTGGCCGTTCTGGCAGTATTGTTCAGCTGTCTGTTTCACTATGTTCCCTTCTTGCAGGGGATATCCGCCGGAATTGCCATTATTCTCAGCACGGTGGCGGCAGCGGCGGTGGGAGCGATCCTTGTGCCGGTGAAGGAGGAAGAGTGATGCGCGTCTATCTGTACATTCTGGTGATGGCGGCTGTCACCTACCTGATCAGACTGCTCCCTCTGACACTGATACGCAGACCGATCAAGAACCGTTTTCTGAAGTCTTTCCTCTATTATGTGCCCTATGCTTGTCTGATGGCGATGACTTTTCCGGCGGTGTTCTATGCGGCGGAGCATCTCGCGGCGGCAGTGGCAGGTGTGGCGGTGGCCGCAGTGCTCTCTCTGAAGAAAAGAGGACTGGTTACGGTGGCGGTGGCCGCCAGCGTCACTGTGTTTTTGGTTTCCAAGGTCTTGACACTTTGACAGTATAAGGAGCCGCCAGGTGGCGACTCCTTGTCAGGTTTAAGAATTTGTGCGGTATAGGAACACTGCCAGGGGATACTCTGTGTCGGGTAGCCGCAGTGCCCCGCTGTCTAAGGCACATTTGCCCAGCAGCCCGACTGTGTCAAAGAACAGGGTCATGCCGATGACATTGGGAATCAGCTCTGCTACGCTTTCGGGAGCGTGGGACAGGAGCAGTTCCGAAGCCAGGGAAATCATCTGCTCATAGAGATCAGCGACAGCTCGGAACTGCGGTTTGAGCAGACCTTCGATCTCGGCCAGTTGTGCCTGCTCAAAGAGCACATACTCCCTGGAGCCTGCGCGGACGGCGTCCCTGATGGCCTGCAGGTCCTGTCGCAGATAGCGGTTTTTCTGAGGCAGTATACCGAAATCCGCGAAGGCGGCGGCCAGCTTTTCATCAACGTGGGAGTATCCGGCAAACCCGTAAGTGTTATAGCGTCCTTCTTTCTCCGAATAGTTGTAGCCCACATTGATGCCGGTGGCACTCGCATAGATCGGTTGATAGGTGTATCGTCCGCTGTTGTCAAGGAGCCTGTGTCCTCGGTGCAGAATCAGCCAAAACAGCGGCCAGAGCAGGCGGTCGTCCTCCAGCTTTGCGCCACAAAAGCCGACTGCTCGCAGTGGAGTAAGCTGACTGCGCAGGGCATCCAGGATGTCTGTCAGATGCCTGGTGCAGAGGGGCGTCAGCTTTTCATACAGTTCGTCCATGTACTCTTCTGTGAAGATGACCAAATTGGTTCGATAGCGGTCTCTGCCGGACAGGGTTTGTTCATTGTCAGTTGCAGTATCTTCAGTTTCGTTCTTGGCGCTCAGCTTCTTCAACAGGCCATAGCGCAACAGCAGAGCCACTTCGTCCTCCAAGTATGCGGTAGGCACGCCTGTCTCTAGGGCCAGCTCGCGGATGGTCACTGGAGAGTAGTAGGCGCTGAGCAGGATGTTGCCGGGCAGCAGCCGGTCGAACATTTGTGTGTACTCCGGGTTGTACTGGCCGGAAAACAGTGTTTTAAAAGCAAAATGAGCAGGCTGATAGCTTTTTGTTCCATATTCTCGTTCCATTCCGATTCCTTCTTTCAGTAGTTTCCTGGTTTTATACAGGTAATATTTCGTCATATCCAGAGTGAGTCCCAGCTTTTTGGCGGTCTCCTGGCAGGAGAGTCCCTCAAAATAGTAACAGAGGGTGCATTGTCGATATTCTAGGGATAACAGCGACAGTTCTCGGCGCAGCTTCACAAGCAATTCCTGTCGCTCTTCATTCTGCGCCAGCTCCAAAGTGAAATCTTCAGGGTCAGCCAACTGTTCCATTGTCTCCTGAGACAAGAGCTCAGGGGCTTGTCTTTTTTTCCTGCGCAAGAACTTTTTGTAGGTATTTCCGGCCACGGACCAGACAAAGCCATAGAGAGCCTTCTCGTCTCGCAGCCGGGAGGCGCTGGAGAGCAGCGCTAATAGGATATCTCCTGCCAGATCCTCCGCATCTTCCCGACTTGTGGTTCGGGAGAGGGCGTAGGCAAAGATGGTTTTCATATTTTCCTGCGCAAATGCGGCGATCTGGTTCTGCTCCATGTGTGATTCTCACCTTTCCTATGACTGCCAACGGGTTACATATATTGTAGAGTGCTGGAATATGCGCATATTCTTGAGCTGATCTGTCTATATAGTACCCGCAAACCGGAATCGGTTAAAGAGTAAATGCAACTAAATTCATATTTTATTTTTCCCTGGCCTTGCTCATGATCTGGTCGATCTGGCGCAGCTCCTCCGGGGTGCTGGCCTTGCGGATGGCAGCTACAGCGATCTGCAGCTCCTTGGGAGTGAAGGTCAGTCCCTTCTGTCGGGCTTGAGCCAGCATGGGCATCAGAAAGGCCATCATCTCCTTCTGATTTTTGCCCTGTCCCTGCTGGTAGAGTTGGGAGAGGAAGGCCAGCTTCTCTCTGGGAATACCCTGGACGGATGGGTCCTCCATCCAGGCGGGAATGTCGGTAGTAGGTTCCATAGTGTTCCTCCTTTTAATGATATTATATATAGGCGTTTGCGAAAGTCAGTTACTTCGAGAGTGTCATTGTGCACATTGTATATTTCAACGTAGGCACGCTCTCGCTTCGTTCTCACTGTAACGGTACATAAGATGCTAAAATACAGCATCTAAGTACCGACAGTTCGAAAGAGCCTACTTATGGAATATACAATATACACAATTCTGTACTGACAAAAAACAGTTTCGCAATTGTCATATATTATATAGGCGTTTACGAAATTCAATTACTGTGCGAGTGTCATTGTATATCTTGTACAAGAGAATGTTTTATGGCTCTGTGTCGGAGGATGCAGGGGGAGATGATTGCATCATGCTCATCATGGACATGAGCTGGGACAGATCTGGCATGTTGTCGCCGAAGAGACTGCCAAGGCCCGCCGCCATGCTGTCAGAATCCGCGCTGCCTGGGGAGTCGCCTTCTTCGGTGGCATGAATGTCGGGGAAGGACATTCCCTCCGGAAACATTTCCTGGAACATCTTCACCATCTCCATCATCTCCTGATAATGGCTCATGGCCTGGAGCATGGAGGCGAACTGATTGATCTGGCGCTGCTCCTGTGGGGTGCAGTAGGGGGCAACCTCCTGACACAGCTTGGCGGGGTCCAGGGCGCCCTCAGAGGGCGTGGGGGAGACAGACAATTGTGGAGAGCGCTGCAACAGTTCCATCGTGTATTTCAGTTCCAGAAATTTGATATAGATGGCAAGCTGGCGCTGCATAGGGCTGTCCAAATAAGAGATCAGAATTTTGAGTTTCTGTATCTGATTGTTGGTAAACAGGGCGTCGAAGGCGGTCACTTTATCCATAAGTCTCTCCCCCAAATTCTCTTTACTACGGCAAGCAGGCCCCCCGAAAGGGACCTGCCTCCTGAGCCATACGGCCGGACGGCAGCCGTCCGGTCAGTACAGAGTCTTAGCAGCGATTGCAGCCACAGCCGCAGCCGTTACCATTGTTGCCGCCGCAGAAACAGGACAGCAGCAGGATCCAGATCAGCCAATCGCAGCCGTTATTATTGTTGCCGTCGCAGCCACAGCCACAGCCGTTGTTGCCAAAGCCGATGCCATTGCCGTTCCCACAGAATAATAAGAGCAGGATGATCCAGCAGCAGCTTCCGCCGCCGAACAAGCTGTTGCCGCAGCCACAGCCATTGTTGCAGCTATTTGTGGAGCAGCCGCAGTTGGTAGCAGTTAAGTCACTCATGATAGTGCCTCCATGTTTTTTTATAGTGTATTGTATGCGCATGGGCCTGTCAAAGTTTCATGGGTGGAAGAATTTATTCCTGCGGAATATCTGATTTCGACAGGTTTTGCGGAAAGTATAACAGAGAGTTATCAATAATATAAATAATATGTATTTGAAGAATAGCAGTATATATGCTATACTATATTGACAAACGCTTAGTCTTTTCAATTTTTTGCCGGTTCATGCTGCATTATCGGGCGACATGCGCTGGGCAGAAGGGAAACTCTAACCGTTGAACAGGTTTTGCAAACACCGGAATCAGTTTATGATAGAGAAAGGATGACAGGCATGGAACTACATATTACTTGTATTCCCGGCGACGGAATTGGGCCGGAGATCGTGGCGGAAGCCAAAAAGGTGTTGGAAAAGGTGGCTGAAAAGTACGGCCATGCGATGAAATTTACGGATATTTTGATGGGGGGAGCGTCCATAGACGCACACGGCGTACCTTTGACGGAGGAGGCTGTGGCTACGGCCAAGGCTGCGGATGCGGTGCTGATGGGTTCTATCGGCGGCAACACCACCACTTCCCCCTGGTACAAGCTCCCCCCCAACCTGCGACCGGAGGCGGGGCTTTTAAAGATTCGCAAGGAACTGAATCTGTTTGCTAATTTGCGTCCGGCAGTGCTCTATGATGAGCTGGCGGCGGCCTGCCCTCTTAAGGAGGAGATCAGTAAAGCAGGCTTTGACATGATGATCATGCGGGAGCTCACAGGGGGCCTGTATTTCGGAGAGCGCAGAACTGTGGAGGAAAACGGTGTGCGCAAGGCCATCGATACTTTGACCTATGACGAGAACGAGATTCGCCGCATTGCCATCAAGGGCTTCGATATCGCCATGAAACGCCGGAAAAAAGTGACCAGTGTGGACAAGGCCAATGTGCTGGACTCCTCCAGGCTCTGGAGAGCGGTGGTGGAGGAAGTGGCCAGAGATTATCCGGAGGTGACGCTGGAGCATATGCTGGTGGACAACTGCGCGATGCAGCTGGTAAAGGACCCTGCCCAGTTTGACGTGATCCTGACAGAGAATATGTTCGGCGATATCCTGTCCGACGAGGCCAGCATGGTGACGGGCTCCATTGGGATGCTGGCCAGCGCCAGCCTGAACGACACGAAGTTCGGCCTGTATGAGCCCAGCGGCGGCTCCGCCCCTGATATCGCGGGCAAGGGCATTGCCAATCCCATCGCCACGATCCTCAGCGCCGCCATGATGCTGCGGTACTCCTTTGATTTGGACAGGGAGGCCGACGCGGTGGAGGCAGCGGTGAAACAGGTGTTGACGGAAGGGTACAGAACCATCGATATCATGCCCCAGAAGGGGGAGGAGCCTGCGGGGAACATCACTCAGGTGGGTACTGCGCGGATGGGCGACTTGATCGCGGAGCGGATATAGATAAAGAGATGTTGTGTTTTAGGGAGGATTTGATATGCCGGAGCAAAAATTGCCCGTTGAGATGGAAGAGCTTTTGAAATCCGGAGATATTACAAAGCTGCAGGATATCTTTTTGAAATGTGAGCCAAATGCTGTGAGTTGGAGCCATTCCAATGTTTTCTCCCTGTTGCCAATGTCAAGGGAATTTGCATTTTGGGCAAAAGAGCGGGGAGCCGACATCAATTTTCGGGACCACCAGGGTCGGACGCCTCTCTTTGAGGTCGCCAGGAGGGATGGCGATATTCCCCTTTTAATAGAGCTGGGAGCGGATGTGAATGCAACAGCAAAGGATGGGTATACTCCTCTGCACATTGCGGCGGTGAGAGGGCGAAAAAAAGCGGTGAGAGCGTTGCTGAAAGCGGGCGCAGACATTGATGCCCGAACAGAGGAACATGACGGGTATGGCAGTTTTACATCATTGGAATGGGTCATCTGCGAATCCTCCTTGAGCTGTACCATGAAATATGAGATGTGCAAGCTTCTATTGGATCGGGGAGCAGCTAGGACGGAGCGCAGCCGTCGGTTTGCGTCTGCCTTTTCCGAAGCTTTTTACCGACACAATTCGGGAAAAAAATTTACAAAATCTCTGCAGAATCAGGCGGAGGCACTGGAGAAACTCTGCGGATTATTTGATGCGGAGATGATTCGGGAGGTTCCTTTCCATGACGGAGCATCGCCAATCCTTGTGACCAATGTCGGGGGAGGATACAAAGAGATTTTCCAGGAACTTTGGAATTTTCTTGTTCCTCCCAGCGGCAGGGCGCAGACGGCGCAGGGGGAGATAATCCGTATCGCGGGCAGGATTGAGGACGAGCTCATGCGCAACGGAGGCATGAATTGGGATGAGGATTACCGCAAAATGCTTGATACATTTCGGAAATATCTCTATTTGGATGTTTCGCAGCCGCCGGATGAATTTGTGGAAGAAATCATAGAGGCACTCTGGGATGGAGATGTGAATGATGGCATGATATGGCGACTGTGTTATTGCGCACAGCATTGGGTGGAAAACAATCCGGAGGTCAGACCACCGCTTCAAACAGATTATATGAGATAGCCGATTGCGAAACTGCCTTTTCCCAGTACCGAATTGTGCAAATTGTATATT
>JAMPGX010000036.1 GCA_023663725.1 bacterium
GAGAGCAACGAGAGAGAAAGAGGATGGAAGATAGGAAGTAAGCGAATGAGATAAGAAAGGCAGTTCAATGTTCGGTTTTGAGGGCACGGGAGGTTGATGCGAAGCATTAACATACTATTTGTCCTATATAGATATGGCCTAGTGGCTCAGTTGGTTAGAGCGCCGCCCTGTCACGGCGGAGGTCGTCGGTTCGAGTCCGATCTGGGTCGTTCGATTGCATATGCAATTGAGTGTTATAAAGGGGTCTTAGCTCAGCTGGGAGAGCATCTGCCTTACAAGCAGAGGGTCATAGGTTCGAGCCCTATAGGCCCCATGGAAATGGGTGTTTGATGCCGATGTGGCTCAATTGGCAGAGCAGCTGATTTGTAATCAGCAGGTTATCGGTTCGAGTCCGATCATCGGCTCTAAGGTGATCAATACTATATGGATGGGTTCCCGAGTGGCCAAAGGGGACAGACTGTAAATCTGCTGCAAATTGCTTCGGTGGTTCGAATCCACCCCCATCCATTGGCTTTTCCGAAATGGAATATTTTTAAGAGGAAGAGCATATATATTTATAACTGAATAACGCGGGGTGGAGCAGTCTGGAAGCTCGTCGGGCTCATAACCCGAAGGTCACAGGTTCAAATCCTGTCCCCGCTACTCGACTTTTAAGTCATGCCCAGATAGCTCAGTTGGTAGAGCAGAGGACTGAAAATCCTCGTGTCACTGGTTCGATTCCGGTTCTGGGCATTCAGAAGCACCTGTGATTATTGTATTAATAATGATCGCAGGGATTTTTTATTCTGATTTACCTTTGACTCTACTGATGTGCTCTTTTAACGCCAGATTGATATACTGGCTGAATGATCGATCGTCGAGTTCCGCCAGTTCCCTGATCTCTGCAATTATATCTTCATCAAGAGAAACGCTTACTTTTTGTTTGTACGGCTTGTTCATACTTTCTGCTCCTTTTTCTTACTTTCATATTGTATATCAAAAAAATATATGATATACTAAAATAGCAAAAAGTATGAAAAAGTAGTATACATTGTAAGAGATAACATAAATGGATTAAAGAAAATTATGGAGCAAAATAAATTTAGAAAAATTTCCTGGAGGTTGCATGAACGTATCCCTTTTTTCTAACCAATATAATGTGCGTTGTATGAATCAAGCGGATGTCACAGAGATTCTTTCTCTGTGCAGTAAAAACAGCTTGTATTACCAATACTGTCCGCCGTTTGTGACAAAACAGAGTATTCTTGAGGATATGAAGGCCCTGCCTCCAAACAAAGAGATGTGTGATAAGTACTATATAGGATATTATAAGGGTGGGGAATTGATTGCGGTAATGGATTTTATTATGGCATATCCTGATGAACAAACTGCCTTTATCGGTTTCTTCATGACAGCAGTGTCTGTTCAAAATATGGGTATTGGAAGTGGTATTATTGATGAGCTGTGCTGCTATCTGACAGACATCGGGATTTCGCGTGTTCGACTTGGTTGGGTTAAGGGTAATCCCCAAGCAGAGCATTTTTGGCATAAAAATAATTTTATGGAGACGGGGATTACTTACGATACGAATAATTATACTGTGGTTGTAGCCCAGCGAATATTATAAAATCTGGCTGGAAGCAAAATAAATACGTTATATTCATTTTATTTGTAAAGCGGCAGAAAAGGCAAAAACGTCCTTTTTCTACCGCTTAATTTATGTTATACTATAGGATAAGGAGTGATAATATGTATTGTGTCTTGATTGAGCCGTTAATTTATAGAGGAAATAAATGATGGATAAAAGAGAATTGCTCTTTTATGATGCGTATGAAGACTTTTATGCCATGGCGAAAGTTTCAAATGCTTTTTGTGCATATTGTAGGGATGCGTTTGGGGAGGATTTTTCTCAGGACGGTTTCAGTGACCTGGAGCAGATTAACTTAATATTGCCATATATTCCGCAGGGAAAAGAAGCTTCCATTCTGGATATCGGCTGTGGCAATGGGAAGATGCTTGGCTATTTGCAGAGAAAGACCGGAGCATATATTTATGGCTTCGATTATTCTGAGCAAGCGATCAGGACGGCAAGATTTCTGTTTGCGGAGAGAGCGGAGTTCAGAGAGGGAGTGATAGGGGAGATCGATTATCCGGAAGAAAAGTTTGATGTGATCATTTCCATGGATACCATGTATTTTGCTCAGGATATGGTTGCGTTTGTAGCGCAGATCAGAAAATGGTTAAGGCAGGATGGGACATTTTTTGTAGGCTATCAGGAGGGGGATGTACTGCCCAGAACCGCAGATGCGGAGACGACCGTACTTGCCGAGGCATTCAGAAAAAATGATATGAAATATGCCGTGACTGATATTACCAGACAGACCTATGACTTGCTTGTTGCAAAGCGTAGGGCTGCGGTCAGACATCAGGCGGAGTTTGCCGCCGAGGGACATGGAAACTGGTTTGAGCTTATTATGGGCCAAACGGAATGTGTCACAAAGCCCTATTCACAGTTCAAGGAGGAAATGGCGAGGTATATCTATGTAGCAGGCAAGTAACTTCTTTTGGTTCAGAGTATTTGACGTTTTGACTCAAAGAAAATGCGAGAAAGAATACATATTTTGGAGAAAATGTTGAAAAAGCGACTTTATTATTTTCTGGCATTTATATTGTTATTGGCGGTAGAGATTTTTATAGCGCTGTTTGTGCATGACCGTTTCGTGCGTCCCTATATAGGAGATGTGCTGGTAGTGATAGTGCTCTATTTTCTGGTGCGCATTTTTGTGCCGGAGGGGTGCAGATGGCTGCCGGTGCTTATTTTCCTATTTGCTACAGGGGTGGAGTTTCTGCAATACTTCAGGCTTGTGGAGCGATTGGGCTTGTCTGACAATCGACTGATGAGGACGCTTCTGGGCTCTGTCTTTGATGTTAAAGATATTCTCTGCTATGGAGTAGGTTGTATGCTGTTGCAGATCGGACAGTGGGTATATAGGCGAAACTTTCAGAATGTGTGAGAGTGTATTCTATCAAGGGAGGAAACAACAAATTGAGTAAAGGTAAAATTATGAATCTCCTCTTTTTGATTGTTGAAGTTATCGCATTTATCCGATTAACAATAGAGGTATTTGGAGATATGAATCCTGATGTTCTTACAATTTCCGCAATTATTTTTGGTATAGGGCTGGCAGGAAACTGTATATTTACGATTGTTAGAGCTATTCGTGAAATGAAAAAGAAAAAGAAAATTTTGTATTAATTAAATTTTATACACGAGGAACGCTTTGCTGAAAAGGGAGTATTGTTTTAGGTGGCAATTGGCAATCTGGAAGGAATTATCAGAATAAATGTCTACACAGGCGAAGTGTATTATGATACAATTGTTTACGGCATGATTTATGTAGAAGAGCCAAATGGCCGATAAGAAAATAAAGCCCAAAATTTGTGTATTAGTTTTTGCGCATGAATAAGGAGTAAAAAGATGGATATAGGAATAAATAGAGGAGGTTGGCAGTGGCGTATTCGTCAGCGCAGAGATAAGAGGGCGGAACGTTTTCGCCGGCGTTATCAGAGGGAACACAGGCTGTATCACGCTATAAAGGAGGATGCCGCGGATATTCTGCACTCCTCTAATTTTCGCAGAACCAGGCAGCATGTACAGCACGGGAGCAAGACTGTCAATAGCCACTGCATGGATGTCGCCAAGTGCAGCCTGTACCTCAGTGAAAAGCTGGCCAAACTGCATATTCGCTGCAGTCGCAGGGAGCTGATTCGCGGCGCCCTGCTGCACGACTATTTCCTCTATGACTGGCATGACAAGGATCATGTGCAGATTCATAACCTGCACGGCTTCTATCACCCCGGGATAGCCTTGAGGAACGCGTCTGCGGAGTACCAGCTCACGCCCAGGGAGAGGGATATCATCAAGAAGCATATGTGGCCGCTGACGCTGGTGCCGCCCATGTGCAGGGAGGCTTGGATCGTGACAACAGCGGATAAGTGGTGCTCCGCTCTGGAGACGTTGCATCTGCACCGGGGACATGGCGCGCTAAAGGAGAAGACAGAGGCAGAGGGTGGAGAGATTATTTGAGCAACTGAAACGATATGGTGAATCAGAGGTCTATCCCTGTCATATGCCGGGACACAAGAGGCGGGGAATGGGAGTGTTGCCACAGCAGTTGGCCTCGATGGACATTACAGAGATAGAGAATTTTGACAATCTGCATCAGCCCCAGGGGGTCCTGCGGGAGCTGCAACAATATGCCGCTCAGACCTATGGGGCGGAGGAGACTTTTTTACTGGTCAATGGCAGCACTTGCGGTATTCTGAGCGCTATCAGCGCCGCCGTGCCCCGAGGAGGTCGGCTGCTGATCGCCCGCAACTGCCATAAATCGGTCTATCATGGGGCTTATCTCTGTCAGCTTGAACTCAGCTACCTATATCCGCAGCTAGTGCCGGAGGTGGGAATCTGCGAAGCGGTATCTCCTAATCAGGTAAGAGAAGCGCTGGAGCAGGAGCCGGATATTCAGGGCGTGTTGATCGTATCGCCCACTTATGAGGGGCGCATTGCGGAGGTGGCGGAGATCGCGCGTATTGTACACAGCTATGGTATTCCGCTGATTGTGGACGAGGCTCATGGGGCTCATCTGGGTTTTCATCCTGCACTGGCACAATCCAGTAGCAGGGCGGGGGCGGACTTGGTCATTACCAGTGTGCACAAGACTCTGCCAGCTATGACCCAGACGGCGCTATTGCATGTGAATGGCACAATCGTGGACCGGAGCCTGCTAAGGCGCTATTTGCGCATCTATCAGAGCAGCAGCCCCTCATATGTGCTGATGGCCAGCATTGACAATGCAGTACATCTCGCGGCAGAGGAGGGTGGTAGGCTCTTTCAGGAGATGATCGAAAATTGGAGTCACATGCTGCAGGAGCTATCAGCTTGCCAGACATTGCTGATCTGGCCTCCGGCGAGTCTAGGCAGTGAGGAATACCAGAGGCATCAGGATATTGGGAAATTGGTGATCTCTGTCAAAAATACCGGCATATCAGGAAAACAGCTATATAGTGAGCTGTTGGAAAAATACGGCCTGCAGATGGAGATGGCCTGTGAGAGCTATGTGCTGGCCATGTTTACTCTTGCGGACAGTCCTCGCGGATATGAGCGCCTGACGAGAGCTCTGCTGGAGATAGACGGCCATATAACGCTCTGCGATGCTGAGAGGATAATAGGGGGCAAGATGGCATCAGAATCTGTGCAATTTCAGTGGCGGCGCAAACAGCATAGGGCACTCTGCAAATGCTGGGATATGCCTGTCGAGCGCGTTGCGCTCAGGGTGGCGGCAGGCAGATATGCGGGAGAGTTTGTGAGCATCTATCCCCCGGGAATTCCATTTCTGGTGCCTGGCGAGCGCATCGACGGGGAGGAGTGCAGACAGATTGAGGCATATCTGGCGGCCGGTCTGGAGGTGCAGGGCGTATTTCAGCTTGGCGGAGAGCCAGGGTTAGAGGTGCTGGTACAGCGATGAGAGATGTGGGTGAGCCATCGGTCGTATGGCGGCGAGGTGAACGATTTTGCAAATGTAAAATATAAATAGGGACATTAATGGTTTTCTGTGATACAATGAGTAAAATGTGCTCTAAAGCGCACAGAATTGTGGTATAATATACAATAATCCCAATTACAACAGGGATTGCGGGAAAATATAGAATATCTGCTCAAGGCGCTGTCACATGGCAGAGCAAGAGCCGTACTGAGCAGAATAAATGCGATATGGAAAGACGAGGTAGCAGGAATGAGAAAGACGAAAATAGTCTGTACGATTGGACCAGCATGTGAGACGGAAGAGAGGCTCAGGGAGCTGATGCTGGCAGGGATGGACGTGGCCAGATTCAATTTTTCCCACGGCACCCATGAGGAGCAGAAGATAAAGCTGGAGAAAGTTCTCAAGGTGAGAGCGGAATTGGGCTTGCAGGTGGCGACCCTGTTAGACACCAAGGGGCCGGAGATTCGCTTGAGGGATTTTGAGGGCGGCAGAGCGGAGCTGGTATCCGGACAGAAATTCGTGCTGACCACCCAGGAGCTTCTGGGCAACAGCGAGAGAGCCGCGATCTCCTATAAGAATCTGGGCAAGGATATCAGTGTGGGCACTCATATTTTAATTGACGACGGCCTGATCGAGATGCGCGCGGAGGAGATCACGGATACGGAGATTGTCTGTACGGTCATCAACGGCGGCTTTGTCTCCAACCATAAGGGGGTCAACGTTCCCGGAGTGGTGTTGTCCATGCCCTATATCAGTGAGGTGGACAGGGAGGATATCCTCTTTGGTATAGAGATGGGGTATGAGTTCCTGGCGGCATCTTTTGCCAGAACAAAAGAGGATATTCTGGAGGTGCGTAAGATATTGGACGCGTATGGCAGTGATATGAAGATCATTGCCAAGATCGAGAATATGCAGGGAATAGAGAATCTGGAGGAGATTTTGGAGGTGTCCGACGGGGTGATGGTGGCCCGAGGCGATATGGGCGTGGAGATTCCCATCGAAGAGATTCCGGCTCTGCAGAAGCGGATGATTAAGATGGCGGTGGCTCAGGGTAAGCATGTGATCACGGCAACACAGATGCTGGAGTCTATGATTAAGAATCCTCGTCCCACCAGGGCTGAGGTTACCGATATTGCCAATGCCATCTATGACGGCACCACGGCGATCATGCTCTCCGGTGAGAGCGCCGCCGGTAAATATCCGGTGGAGGCGGTACAGACCATGGCCCGCATTGCGGAGTGCGCGGAAAAGGATATCAATTACAGGAGCAGGATGGATGCGTTGGCTTCCAAGGGCAATCCGGATACTACTACAGCGATATCCTACGCAACCTGTACTACAGCCATGGATCTGCATGCCAGCGCGATCATCACGGTGACAATGTCGGGCTTTACGGCCGCCAAGGTCGCGAAATATAAGCCTGCCTGCCCGATCATCAGCTGCAGTGTGAATCCCAGAGTCTGTAAGCAGTTAAATCTGCTGTGGGGGTGCCATCCGCTACTTTTGCAGGAGAAGGATGACACGGAGGAGCTCTTTGACGCCGCGGTGGAGGAGGCCAGAAAAGCCGGCTACATCAAGGCTGGGGACCTGGTGGTGATCACCGCCGGAGTGCCTCTGGGCAAGTCGGGTACCACCAATATGATCAGAGTTGTTGAGGTGGAATAGGCCATATGGGGAAAATAATATGCCTTATGGGGAAAAGTTCATCGGGGAAGGATACCTTGTACAGAAATCTGATGGCAGATGAGGAATTGGCTCTCCGGCCTATTGTATCATACACTACCAGGCCCATACGGGCCGGAGAGCAGAACGGCGTGGAGTATCATTTCACTGACGAAGCGGGTTACCTGCGTCTGCAGGCGGAGGGCAGAATCATTGAGGCCAGAGCTTACGAGACCGTACATGGCCGGTGGCGATATTTCACTGTAGCGGATGGGGCGCTTGATCTGTCGGCGGCAGACTATTGTATGATCGGCACGCTGGAAGCCTTTGTCAGTCTTCGGGACTATTTTGGTAATGAGCGGGTAATTCCTGTGTTGATCGAGTTGGATGACGGGGAACGCCTGTGCAGAGCTCTGGCCAGAGAGCGGGCGCAGGCGCAGCCAAGATATGAGGAGATGTGTCGCAGATTTCTGTCGGACTGTCAGGATTTCTCTGAGGAGAGGATACGGGATGCCGGTATCAATGTTCGGTTCTACAATGACGATTTGGAGCGATGCATGGAAGAGATACGGCTATACATACAGCGGGAGATATGAGAGTGTTGCCGTTAGTCAGTATAACAGGAACGGGCGAGGTGGTGGGAGATGGATATCAAGATTAATCAGATGACTGGCGCTGCCCCTGTGGAAAGTACGGCGCCCGCCCAGCAGACAGATGAAAGCTTTCGATTTACGCTGGCCAGCCATATTGAGGAGGCCGAATTACAGGAGCGTCTCACCAGCCTGATGGGACAGATCACCACAGAGGGAGAGAAGCTGGCCAAGCGCAAGGATCTGCGGGATATGAAGCATTACAGGGGACTTGTGAAGGAATTCATGAATGAGATTGTCAGCCGTTCCCACTCTTTTACCAGGGAAAATTTTCTGGACAGAAAAGGGCGACACAGGGTCTACGGTATCGTGCGGCTGGTGGATCAGACTTTGGATGATCTGGCCCAGGAGCTGATGAAGGACGAGAAGGACAATCTGGCGATCCTCTCCAAGATCGGGGAGATCAGAGGATTGCTGCTGGATATTTTCATGTGACAAAGGGATGTACTTAAGGAGGAAGCATATGGCGGGGTTTCAGAGTATCATTGGACAGGATCAGATCAAAGCGCATCTGCAGGGCGCGCTGCAGTCAGAGAAGATATCCCATGCCTATATTATCAATGGGGAAAAATCTTCAGGCAAGGAGTTTATCGCCAGAATATTTGCCATGGCTCTGCAATGCGAGCGGGGAGGAGTCGAGCCCTGCAATGAATGCCATTCCTGCAAGCAGGCGTTGTCCAGGAATCAGCCGGACATCATCTATGTGAGCCATGAGAAGCCTAATACGATAGGCGTGGATGACATTCGGACTCAGGTGAACAATGATGTGAGCATTAAGCCATATAGCAGCCGTTACAAGGTGTACATAATCAACGAGGCGGAAAAGATGACGACTCAGGCGCAGAACGCGATCCTGAAGACTCTTGAGGAGCCGCCGGAGTATGCGGTCATCATCCTGCTGGTGTCCAATGTGAATACGCTTCTGCCCACGATACTGAGCAGATGCGTGTTGTTGAACATGAAGCCAGTCAGGGACTCCCTGATGAAAGATTATCTGATGGAAGAGCTGAAGGTGCCGGACTACAAGGCGGATGTGTGTGTGGCGTTCGCCAGGGGCAATGTGGGGAAGGCCAAGGCTCTGGCTTCCAGCGAGGATTTTGAGAATGTGAAGAGCGAGGCTCTGGGACTGTTGAAATATGTGCAGGACATGGAGATCTCGGAGATCATTGCTGCTATCAAAAAGGTTGGAGAATATAAGCTGGAGATCAACGATTATCTGGATATTCTGGCGATCTGGTATCGGGATGTTCTGCTGTTCAAAGCTACTGCGGACGTGAATCACCTGGTGTTTCGAGAGGAGATTCAGACGATCCGTAGGATTGCCGGACGCAGCAGCTACGAGGGGATTGAAAACGTGATTCGCGCTTTGGACAAGGCCAAGAAACGCCTGGATGCCAATGTGAATTTTGACCTGGTGATGGAATTGCTCTTCCTGGAAATGAAAGAAAATGGGTAAGATTTTCCCTCTTTTCAGATGTGTCTGTTTATGATAGAATGACCTTGTTCAAGGCGCATGAGGAATAGCAGAAGGAAGATTATAAGTGAGGTAGATAGATGATTAAGGTAATCGGTGTCAGATTTCGGACGGCGGGCAAGATATATTTTTTTGATCCGCTGCAGTTTGAGATAAAAAAGGGTGACAATGTGATCGTGGAGACGGCCAGAGGCATTGAATTTGGCACGGCGGTCAGCGACGTGAGGGAAGTGACGGACGACAAGGTGGTCCAGCCCCTCAAGCCGGTACTACGCATTGCAAACGAGAGGGACAGGGAGCAGGAAGCTGCCAATAAGCTGAAAGAAAAGGAGGCCTACAGGATCTGTCTGGAAAAGATACAGAAGCATGGTCTGGAAATGAAGCTGATCGATGCGGAATATACGTTTGACAACAACAAGGTGTTGTTCTACTTTACGGCGGACGGACGCATTGACTTCCGCGAACTGGTAAAGGACCTGGCGAGCGTTTTTAAAACCCGCATAGAGCTGCGTCAGATCGGCGTGCGGGACGAGACGAAGATTCTGGGCGGCATTGGAATCTGTGGCAGGCCGCTGTGTTGCCATACTCATCTGTCGGACTTTATCCCTGTGTCGATTAAGATGGCCAAGGAGCAGAATCTGTCTCTGAATCCCACTAAGATATCGGGCGTATGCGGAAGGCTGATGTGCTGTCTGAAGCATGAGGAGGACACCTATGAGGAGCTGAATCGCCGGCTCCCGAATATCGGCGATTATGTGACCACCGCAGACGGATTTAAGGGCGAGGTGCAGAGTGTGAATGTGCTGCGCCAACTGGTGAAGGTGATCGTAGACAAGGATGATGAAAAGGAGATACAGGAGTATCCGGTTGAGGAGCTACGCTTCAGGCGTCGCCATGGCAAGAAGGAGCAGGTGGCTCTGTCTGAGGATGAATTGCATGAGCTGGAGAAGATGGAGCAGGAGGATCAGCTGGAGAGTCAGGAGCAGGAAGCGCAGTCCGGCGGTGTGGAACATGTAGGACATTCTGACAGAGGCGTCGGCGCAGAGCGGCGTGAGCGTCAGGACAGGCCGGAGAGAAGAGAGCGGCCCCCCAGAGAAAAGCGCCAGGACCGCAGTGAGCGTGGCGACCGTGAGAAGGGGCAGAATCGACGCGACAAATACGAGCGCAGAGACAGTGGTATTCGGCGCGAAAGGGGAAGTGAGCGCAGGGATGCGCAGGATAACAGGACGGAGCGTCACGGCAGAGGCGATGAGCGGGAGCGCGGAGAGAACCGACGTAGAAATGATGACCGCAATCGCCGCCAGGGTAATCGTCAGCGGAGAGAGCGCAATGACTGTGAGTGGGAACAAAATGATTGAGGCAGGAGAACGGGAGAACGCTGTTGTCACGTTGAAAGACAAGGAGCGTATTGATGACTTGCAGCGGAATGGCTATCGAATCATTCAACATCCGGGAAAGTTCTGCTTTGGCATGGATGCAGTGTTGCTCTCAGGATTTGCGACTGCACGGTCGGGAGATCGTGTGCTTGATCTGTGCACGGGCACAGGGATTATCCCCATATTGATGGAAGCCAAGACGAAGGCGGCGCATTTGACCGGACTGGAGATACAGGAGGAAAGCGCGGACATGGCCAGGCGCAGTGTGCACTTAAACGGTCTGGAGCACAAAGTGGATATCCTCACAGGTGATGTTAAGGAAGCAGGCAGTATTTTTGCGTCTGCTTCCTTTGACGTAGTTACCTGTAATCCCCCCTACATGATCGGACAGCATGGACTGGCTAACCCAGAGACACCCAAGGCCGTCGCCCGGCATGAGATCCTCTGCACCCTGGAGGATGTGGTGAGTCAGACGGCAAGGCTGCTCAAGCCGGGAGGACATTTCTATCTGGTTCACCGACCGTTTCGGTTGGCGGAGATCATGTCAGTGCTGGTACAATATAGGCTGGAGCCCAAGAGGATGCGGTTGGCATATCCCTATGTGGACAGGGAGCCCAACATGGTGCTGGTCGAGGCGGTACGAGGAGGAAAATCCCGTATGACAGTGGAAAAACCGCTGATTATTTTTCAAGAACAAGGGATTTATTCGGAGGAAATACGTGAAAACTTCGGATATTGATCGTGGAATGTATTTTCGGGATCATGTGGGAGGAGGGAGGATATGGCCGGAACTTTGTATCTGTGCGCTACGCCGATTGGGAACCTGGGGGATATGACGCCCCGAGTGGTGGAAACGCTGAACATGGTGGATGTGATTGCGGCGGAGGATACGCGCAACAGCATCCGATTGCTGAACCATTTTGACATCCATACGCCGATGACCAGTTACCACGAATATAACAAAGTGGACAAGGCGCATTTGCTGGTGAGTCAACTGGAGGCGGGCAAGAATATAGCGCTGATCACAGATGCGGGCACGCCCGCTATCTCTGACCCTGGGGAGGTGCTGGTACGCATGTGTCTGGAGCGGGGGATAGCGGTGACCAGTCTGCCCGGTCCGGCGGCATGTATCACTGCTCTCACCCTGTCCGGACTTTCCACCAGACGCTTTTGTTTTGAAGGCTTTCTGCCTGCGGAAAAAAGAGAGAAAAAGGCTGTTATGGAGGAATTGGCACAGGAGAGCCGCACCATGATTATCTATGAGGCGCCCCATCATCTGACGCGTACCTTGGAGGAGTTGTATCAGGTGCTGGGGCAACGCCGGATTACGCTGTGCAGGGAGTTGACCAAGCGGTTTGAGACAGTGATGCCGACTACGTTGGAGGAGGCCCTGACCTATTATCAGGAAGAGCAGCCGCGAGGTGAATATGTGCTGGTGGTTGAGGGTAAAAGTCCAGAGCAGAAGCGCAGGGAAGGCATTGCTATGTGGGAGGAAAAAACCGTCGAGGAGCATATGGAATACTATCGCCTGCAGGGGATGGACGAGAAGACTTGCATGAAGCAGGTAGCGAAGGACAGGGGTGTTGCCAAGCGGGATATCTATCGGTACTTGCACGGGGAGTAGCGATTGCCAAGCTGATTTAACGGAGAGCGCAGAAGGCCTGTCTATAAATGATTGGTGTCACGGTATATGTAAGGCTTATGCCGTGCGGGAGAGGGGGATAATGATGTCAAGCTGTGAGAGCTGTGTCAATTATGTATATGAAGAGGAGGACGAATGCTACTACTGTCTGGTGAATCTGGATGAGGATGAGATGTATCGTTTTTTGACAGGTACGCAGAGGGATTGTCCTTACTATCAGCTGGATGACGAATATGCGGTGGTGCGTCATCAGATATGAAAATTGTGGCATAAATCAGATATAAAATTGTTTTAAAGATGTAGGTATAGGAGTTTTGTTTCGGACACATACTATCTCTGAAATACAAAACAATCTTTAGTTGTAGGAGGTAGAGATATGCCCAATATTTCAGAACTTGACTTACAGAATCTCAGACATCTGATCGGCGGCTATGACACCACGCACTGCAAGATGAAGGAATATGCCCAGGGAGCGCAGGACCCTCAGATTAAGCAGTTCTTTGAAAAAGGTGCGCAGTCTGCCATGCAGAACAAGCAGCAGCTGATGAAATTTTTAGGGTGATGAGGAATTATTAAGGAGGAGCAGACGATGCAGATGCAGGAAAAGATCATGGTAGCAGATACCCTGACCGGTATCAACGGGGAACTGGTGCGCTATGCCGAGATGATTCCCCAGACGGAGAACAAAGAGCTGAAACAGACATTAAAGCAATTTCGAAATGCCTGTGAGCAGAGCCAGGAGGAGTTGTACAGCATTGCCCGTGAGAAATCCTATTATGTACCCGCCAGCAAAGCGACGGACGAGGAAGTGGCACATGTGAAGAATCTTTTCACCAGCAATACTCTGTAATAGGCGAATACAGGCCGCGGCGCACAGGGCTGTGGCGAGTGAGCGGAAACAGCCGGCTTTAGCAGGCGTTTCCGCTCTTTGTATTCTATAAATTATTGCGGCGATTGGTATTGCGTCTGATTTCTTTCTGTGCTATACTCCATACATAGCATAATATTCCAAAGCAGGATATTCTAATCACAGGCATCGCGCTGTGACGTCAATGGTTCTGAGTTTCTATTGTTCAGGGAACCCTGCTTAAATTCAAACTATTATTATAAGCGGGGAAGGTGTGTTTTTTGACAGTCCGCCGTATTGCCCTGCGGAGAGGAAGAACATGGGACAACCGAATAATGCGCTGAAGGTGTATATGAACAGGCCGGACAGAATACGGTCAGTGCTGGAGTACTATCTGGGGGAAAAATTGCCCATTGACTGGAAGTGCGAGGAGACCGGAGCATCTGTGTCGGTCAGGAATTTTAGGGGAAAACTCTCATTTCGAGAGCGGGACTATCTGGGAAAAGTATGGGCATGGGGATTATGTTTTAAGCTGGGTCTGGAAAATCAGAACAGTATTAATCTTACCTATCCCTGGCGGCTTATGGAGATGGACTGTCTCGCGTATGAAAGACAGATCGAAGATATACAGGAAAAAATGCCGATGCTGGAGAGGATTATGGGCCGGAGGATGATTTCAAATGCCGTTATAAGAAGAAAGATTGTCTGGAACCTGTATTGAATCTGACGCTGTATTGGGGTAAAAAGAGATGGAAGAATCCATTGTCACTGCGTGAGATGATGGGGGATATCAGGGAGAGCCTGCGCTATACCCTGAATCCAGAGAGTGGAGAGGAGGAGACGGATATGTGCAAAGCACTGGAGGATATCAAGAAGGATGCACTGCGGAAAGGTATCAAACAGGGAGAGAAACGAGGAGAAAAACGTGGCGAGAGACAAGGAACCCTCAAGACTCTTTTTTCGCTGGTTAGCGACGGTCTGCTGGCTCTGGAGGAGGCCGCCAGGAGAGCGGGATTGACAGAGAATGACTTTAGCAGGGAAATGCAAAAAGGAGGTTATTGAGAAATGGGACTTGACATCTATGCGGGTACGCTGACACGATACTATGCACAGAACTGGAAATCTGCGACACAGCAGTGGGCAGAGGAAAACGGGTATACCTTCAGCCGTATCACCGCAGAGGGCGAGAATGACGATGTGGCTTCTGTCGAGGAGATTCGTAGAGCCATGGAGAGCTGGCGGGACAATATTTTGACAGCGATTACTCCTGAGGGAAAATCTTCCTATACTCCCTGGCCGGAGAACAATGAGGCTCCCTATTATACGGATAAACCGGACTGGGATGCCTACGGTGCGCTCCTCCTGTGCATTGCGTGTAAGTCATATGGGGAACCGCTTCCTTCCGAGGTGAAAAAGGATTGGGATTTCCAGAGACATCCGGTCATCGAGCGCATGGCGTCGGACCCGGACAAGCATTGGTCCCTGTTTGCCTGGGCTACGTGGTGGCTGCCCATAGAGGAGGGCTTCTGGTTTAGCGGTGTACTTCCCACAGATGACCAGGCAGTGATTGCCACCACTGGGGGATTGAAAGCGGAATTGGACAAGGCAAATGAGTTGTGTTGGCAGGCCACAGAGGAGACAATCCTGGGCTGGAAGGATTCCGAAGGATATCCTGTGGATGTGGAGATCCCCGCCAAGGGTTTTGGGAAAAGGAAAAAGATAAAGGAGCATACCCAGTATAATACGGAGTCCCTGGCTAAATTTGCTTTTTCCATCTTATGGAGAGCCGTGAAGTTTTCTCAGGAGAACAGAGTACCAATTTTGTTGGATTATTAGAAAAGGCCCGCACCGGAAAAGGTGGGCGGAAAGGTAAGGTCGCGTATGAAAATAAAGGGAAAGTTATCCTATACATATCGCAACGCTCCCATACCGGGCGGCGGCTATGTGACGGGTCTCCTGTACCATCAGCAGATGCCGGACATATTGTACGCCAGGACGGATATCGGGGGCGTTTACCGATTTATGCCAGAGCAAAAGAGATGGAAGAGTCTGATTGATCATGTGACGATGGAGGATCTGGACGAGTGTTATCCGGCGGCGATTGCCCTCGATGATCGATACCCCGAGCGGCTCTATATTGCCAGCGGCGTGACAGCCAAAGGCGTGGGTAAGCTCTCCATCTCGGAGGATTACGGTGAGACTTTCCACTACGAGCAGATACCCGCCGTGGTGCATGGCAATCTCAGCGGCAGGGGTACAGGACAGCGCCTCGTGGTGGATTCACAGGACAGTGATACGCTGTATTTTGCCAGTTCCAAGGACGGGTTGCTGCGCACCCGCGACAGAGGGAAAAGCTGGGAAAAGCTACCGGTGCCGGAGGACTATATGACCTTTGTATGGGTATCCGAGGACAGTCTGACCCTGGTGGCAGGCACGGCGGGATACACCAGCAGGATAGACGATACTCTCAGAGGACACAGCCTCTATGTCTCCTACGACGGCGGTGAAAGCTTTGCGCCGCTCTGCGAGCCGGAGAGTCCTATCGTACCAGACAGTAAGATGAACGGATTGGTGGCACAGCGCTACGCCTATGACGGGAGATATCTGTTTGTGACGATGTGTGCTACCGGTAGGTGGAATTATATCGTGGATTTGGGCTATAGCTGTGATACCGGAGATGTGCTCGGCGGAAAAGTGCTGCGCTATCATTTTATGGACGGACGGATCAGTGGCTATACGGATATCACGCCGGATGCGGCAGGGCATAGGATGAGCGGCGAGACAGAGCCGGATTCTGAGGCGCATCGAGGGGGAGACGCTCTTCTGGATTACGGCTTTGGCGGTATCAGCACCTGTAAGAGCAGGCCGGGGCTGGTGGCCTGCGCCACTCTGTGCAAGGAAAAACTGGATGCGGAATGTATCTATGTATCTGAGGATTATGGAGAGAGCTGGAGGGTGAGCCTGGACGGTCTGGACGTGGGGGACATCTATTTTAACAGCTCCTACATGAGACCGGAATACAATGGGAACCGCAGTCTGCTGCACTGGGAGAGCGATGTGAAAATCAATCCCTTTGAACCCAATGAGTTGTGGTTCAACTCCGGCACGGGCGTGTTTACCACGGAAGCCCTGCTCAGCGATCACCCGCGGTATCACGATCACTGCGACGGCATAGAGGAGACAGTGCATCTCAATGTATATGGGCCGGTGGCAGGCGAGGTGCAACTGGTGGATATCGTGGGAGACCTGGGAGGATTCGCTTTCCGCGATCTGACTAAGCCCTGCAAGAATTCCTTTGACGACGCGGAGGGCAACCGGTATATCACCTGTATCAATGCCGATCTGTCGGATGCCGACAGCGACCTGGCGATTATAACGGCCCGAGGCAATTGGAGGGGACTGACCAAGGGCGGTCTGGTGCGCACTCGTGACGGTTTTCAGACCTTTCAGCGCCTTCCCATGCCCTGGGGACAGGGGGATGAGATAGACGCCGCCATGAGAGAGATAGAGCGTCCCAATGTAAATCCGGGCTGGGTGGCCATGTCGCCGGACGGACAGAATATCGTCTGGTCCATCGCCGATCAGATATGGCTGCCCATGGACATGGTGATCAGCAGCCGCGACGGAGGTGAAAGCTTTGCTCCGGTCAAAGTGCTGGAGGCAGATAGCAGTCCCGTGCAGGTCAAGCAGGTAGGGCAGCGCCGGCGGGGAAGCTTTTCCGGCACATGTATGAAAGTATTTTCGGACCGTATGGATTCCCAACTCTTCTATGGATTCGGGGAGAACGGTCAGATCTATATCAGCAGGGACGGTGGGGCCTCTTATGTACATAAGCTGCCGGATACGGTACAGACAGCGGACGGAGCGCCCATTGACAACGCTCCGGTCTGTGATTTTGGCATGATCGATACGGCCAATCCCGCGGAGATCAGAGGAGCGGCGGGGGAGAGCGGCGTATTCTATATAGCCATGGCCGACGCGGGCATGTGGAAGCTGGTGTATGAGGCCGACAGAGATATCCTGACCTATACCCGTTTAAGCGGGGAGGGTGACAGCTGTATGCGGCTGGGACTGGGGCTGGGACGTCCTGGGGGAGATTATGTGGCGGAGCCGAAAGCCATCTATCTCTGTGGTATCATTGACGGGGAGTACGGCTTCTATCGCACTCTGGACGAAGGCCGAACCTACGAGAGACTGAACACAGTGAGGCAGATGTACGGCGAGATCAACAGTATTGATGGGGACAAGAGAGTTTTCGGCAGATTTTTCCTGGCCACCGGTTCTCGTGGTGTGCTGTATGGAGAGCCATAGATAATGAAGGTTTTTAGACGATTGTGAAACTTGGTTACTATGCAAGTGTCATTGTGTACATTGTATATTCCAACGCAAGCACGCTCTCGCTCCGTTCTCACCGTAGCGGTACTAAGCTCGTGCCGAATGAATTCGGCAGACCTCGCTATACTCACTAACGATTAGATTTTCCTTTCCGCACAGTGCATGTTGCCTGATTATGCGACATGTGCTGTGCGGAAATTGGAAAATCTTAACGTTAGTCAGTATAAGTACCGACGGTTCGAAAGGGCTTGCTTATGGAATATACAATACACACAATTCGGTATTGGCAGAAAAACAGTATTAGAATTGCCTATTGCAATAGCCTTAGGTAATTGCGAAACGACTCTTTTCTGGAACAGGGAATGGGCAATATATACAAAATAAGGGCGACTTGCCACTGCATCGGAGCCCGTTTTTGTATATATTGACCAGTCCCGTCACTTGCGGAGAGAGTTTCGCAATTGACTATGCAATAGCCTAAATGAAGGGAGAGATAAGTATGCATGTATGTGTAGAGCAGAATAGGATTGCGATTATTGATGGCAAGAAGACGCTCTGGCTGGAGCCGTGGGGCAGAGACGCTTTTCGGGTGCGGATGACCGGAGAGGCAGTGATGGACGGGCAGGACTGGGCGCTGACAGAGCCTGTGGAGGAGTGCGTGATGGAAGTCTCCGTGGAGGAGATCGACACCACGGACCCATGGTATGCCACGGAGGAATATGCACACTATCACCAGACCGGCAAAGTGTATACTGTCACAAACGGCAGGATCACGGCAAGGATTAACCCAGAGGGATGGATCAGCTATTACAATCAAAACGGGGAACTGTTGACCGAGGAGTACTGGCGCAATCGCAACCGCATCAACCGCTACTGTACCTCCCTGCGGATCGACGCCAGGGAGCTTAAACCCATACCGGGCAGTACGGACTACGAGCTGACCATGCGGTTTGAGGCCTATGACGATGAGAAGATATTTGGGATGGGACAGTATCAGGACAGGCATCTGAACAAAAAAGGCGCGGTTCTGGAGCTGGCTCACCG
Organism: bacterium; assembly: GCA_023663725.1. GTDB lineage: Bacteria > Bacillota > Clostridia > Lachnospirales > Lachnospiraceae > Acetatifactor. The sequence goes on from JAMPGX010000036.1 coordinate 18,553, forward strand.
CAACAGCCAGTCCAGCGTTCCTTTTCTGATCTCCAGTCGGGGCTACGGATTTTTCTGGAACAATCCGGCTATCGGCACGGCCAGCTTCGCGGTAAACCGGACGGAGTGGTATGCGAAGAGCACAAAAAAAATGGATTATTATATTGTGGCCGGAGACACGCCTTTTGAATTGGAGGAGCGGTATGCCGATGTGACAGGTCACAGCCCCATGATGCCGGAGTATGGCCTGGGCTACTGGCAGTGCAAGCTGCGCTATCGCACCCAGGAGGAGCTGCTGACAGTGGCCAGAGAGCATAAGAGGCGGGGGCTACCTATGGACGCTATCGTGGTGGATTTCTTTCACTGGACCAGGCAGGGAGAGTTTAAGTTTGAGCCGCGGGACTGGCCGGACCCGGAGGCCATGGTCAGGGAATTGCGGGAGCTGGGCATCGAGCCGGTGGTGTCCGTGTGGCCCACCATAGACGAGCGCAGCGAGAATTTCGGAGAGATGAGCGAGAAAGGCTATCTGGTGGCTCCGGACAGGGGGATGGCCTATCATATGTCCTGGATGGGAAATACGGTGTTCTATGATGCCACCCACCCTGGCGCCCAGCAGTTTGTGTGGGAGAAGTGCAGGGAGAACTATTACGACAAGGGAATCCGGTGTTTCTGGCTGGACGAGGCGGAGCCCGAGTACGGTCCCTATGATTTTGACAACTACCGCTACTATGCAGGTCCAGCGCTGCAGTGCAGCAATGTCTATCCTGTGGGTTATGCCAAAGGCTTTTACGACGGTCTGAAGGCGGCGGGTGAGACAGAGATCTTAAGTCTGGTGCGCTGTGCCTGGGCAGGCAGCCAGAAGTACGGCGTATTGACCTGGTCGGGGGATATCCACTCCTCTTTTCGGGCTATGCGGGAGCAGCTGCAAGCTGGCCTGAATATGTGCGTGGCTGGGATTCCCTGGTGGACTTCGGATATTGGCGGCTTTATTGGCGGCAATATCCAGGACCCCTATTTCAAGGAGCTGTTGGTGAGATGGTTTGCCTGGGGAGCTTTCTGTCCGGTGTTCCGCATGCATGGAGAGCGTTCGCCCTGGTATGAGAGGGAGGAAGAGTTTATCGACGGTGTGCGCCAGCTCACCAGCGGCCAGGACAATGAGGTGTGGAGCTTTGGCGAGGACAATTATCAGATTCTGAAAAAATATCTCTTCATACGGGAGCGGCTGCGCCCTTATATCCGAGAGTGCATGAGGCAGGCAAGCGAGACCGGCGCACCGGTGATGCGTCCTCTGTTCTTTGATTTTCCTGTAGACAAGACAGCCTGGGAGGTTGAGGACGCCTATATGTTTGGCCCCGACCTGCTGGTGGCTCCTGTGATGGAGGAGGGGCAGCGGGAGAGAGAGGTCTATCTGCCTGCGGGATGCCGCTGGACGGATGCCAACACTAAGAATGTCTATGAAGGCGGGCAGAGGGTTACCGTGCCTGCGCCGCTCGATATCATACCGGTGTTTGTGCGGGAGGGCAGGACATATTCCATATATGAATGAAAACTTGCAAAACCTTGTATGAAAACAGGGAAAAGGACTTGACAAATGCTCTGTTAACTCCTATACTTTTTTTAGTTTTATGTTATTTACCATGAAAAAGGGCATTCTAATATCAGAAAACCCTTTGACCAAAGGAGAGGTTACGGATATGTTGGAAAAAGTGAAGGAAATTATTGCAAAGCAGTTAAGCCTGGATGTGGATGAGATTACGGAGAGTACTTCTTTCAAGGATGATCTGGGCGCAGATTCTCTGGACCTGTTTGAGCTGGTGATGGCGTTTGAGGAGGAGTATGACATTGAGATTCCTTCTGAGGATCTGGAGGGAATTGCAACCGTTGGCGACATCATCAAGTTGATGAGAGATAACGGTGTAGAGGAATAACAATTGTGGTATCCACAAAAATAGATGAGGAGGATACAGAATATGGATATAAAAGAACAGATTAAAAAGGCTGTGGACAGCATTTCCAAGGACAAGAAGTTGCAGGAGCAATTTCAGAAGGATCCGGTAAAGGCCTTGGAGAGTGTGCTGGGAGTAGACCTGCCAGATGATGTGATCAAGCAGGTGATTCAGGGCGTCAAAGCAAAGCTGACGGCGGACAATGTGTCAGGCGCAGTGGATGCCATAAAGGGGTTATTCAATAAGTAGGCAAGTAAGGGACAATCGGCCAGCGGTTGTCCTTTTTACATGACAAGATACTTTGTCAGAGGCTATAAAGTACTTGGGCGTATCAGCAGGGAGTATAGATGACTGTATTAGAAAAGAATGCGATAATAGAGAATGTCAACCGAATTGTGGGTGCAAGAAATATAAAGATAGGGAGAGTCGTCGATTTAATCTGGATTGCCATGCAGGGAATTGATGGCAGAGACTATGCGCTTCATTTGCAGACTTTTTTTAGATTTTGCAAGGATGAGAAGGTACTGATTACGGATACGGATAAATATTCGCCGATATCGTCGACAAATGATAGCGAGGACTTTCATTGGGATGTAATAGGCAGCAATTTATTGGACAGATGGTGTGATGAATTTAACAGAAACTTATCACCCAATATTTGTGTTGAATCTGTAGAGATTAATAATTATGGCGATCTGAAGATATGCTTTAGTCATTCTATCACTTTGACTGTGTTTATTGATACAACCTCTGATGACGAGTGCTGGCGCTTTTTTATATGGCGGGGGGGAAGAAAAACATCTCGTGATAACCGGCAGAGGGATTCAGTGTCAGGAGGATGATGGAGATGAATAGAGAAGAGCGAAGCCGTGTCTCGGAAAGGCTACAAGTACTCGTTGGAGCCAGGGTTGCGGAGATCAATAGAAGTCTCGGAGACATTTGGATTGATTTCACAGATGAACATGGTAGATGTTATATCATATTAATGCAGACCCTGTTTCGACTGTGTGATGAGGAAAAAATTCTCATTACTGACACAGATAAGTATAAAGGCCATGAATTGGATGATAATGATTTATTTGAGTGGAATGTCCGCGGCGCCAATATTTTTGACAGATGGGTTGCCGCAAACAAAGACGGGTTGTTAAAAAGTCTGATTGTTCGAGATGTGAAAGTTACAGAGCTCGGAGACCTGGTCCTATTGTTTGACAAAAATATCACATTAACTGTGTTTCCAGAAGTTACTAATGACGTCGAGTGTTGGAGGTTTTTGGAAAAGGGTAAAGATGAAAAATACGATTTAATCTGTAACGATTGAAATTAGGTATGCCATAACAAATCTACTGACCAGAT
>JAMPGX010000037.1 GCA_023663725.1 bacterium
TTCCTTTATCTCGTGAAAGCCAGACAGGAGGCAGGGTGCGAGATTACTGTCATTACGCTGGAGGCCGAAAACTTACGTTATGGCAACAGTATGTTTCATGATGATATGGTTCGGGATATGCGGAAAGCGGGAATCCATGTAGTGGTAAGAGAGGAAGTCATAGAGCATTTCGCTGTTATAGATGATGTGCTTGTATGGCATGGAGGGATGAACCTGCTGGGCAAGGAAGATGCATGGGACAATTTAATGAGGATCGGATCTACGCAGGTTGCTGCGGAATTGTTGGCGATAGCGTTCGGAAACTAATTGAGTCACACAGTATTGTCGGCTGATATATATTTGTATAAAGTACCTTATCACCGTAAACATCAGTGTTTGCGGGCTTTTTGCAGAGGAGTTTTGAACGTCACCCCAATATGCCGTTATGTTTCGATTGACGCGGCCCGCATATTTGGGAAAAAGCAATTATAAATATTTTAGAAATTTGTAAAGTGTGTTATACTGTTTTTACAAAAGCCATTTGGAAAGGAGAGTATTAAGATGAATGTATCGGAGGCAATCACAAAAAGATATTCGGTCAGAGGTTATACCGATGAGGCGCTGACAGAGGATGAACTGAGTAAGATCATTGAGGCAGGATTAAAGGCGCCTACGGCTGCCAATAAGCAGGAGATTCATTTCTCCGTTCTGAAGGGAGATAATCCGATTCTTAAGGAACTGGAGGATGAAAAGAACCGCCTGCGGAATATTTCTGCTCCGGAGAAGAATTTCTACTATGGAGCTCCGGTGATCATCTTCTTAAGTGCGGACGAAAGCTTTCACTGGAATGCGTTGGACGCCGGTATCGCAGTGCAGAATATGGCTCTGATGGCAGAGGAACTTGGGCTTGGAAGCCTCATCATTGGCTGTGTATACGATGCGCTCCGCGGTGAGAAAAAGGCGGAACTGGGGAAGAAGCTTGGCTTTCCTGAGGGCTATGAGTATGAGATCGCTATTGCGGTAGGACACAAGGCTGCCACAAAGGAACCCCATACTTATGAGGCAGAAAGGCAGGTAACATACCTGTAAAGCGGCGGGAGTTAAAAAATAAAAATTTCTATTGCCAAATACGGCTGGTTATGTTATCATAAATAACGCTGAGGCTATCGGGTAGCCTGTACAGAGTTGGCTCCATGGTCAAGCGGTTAAGACATCGCCCTTTCACGGCGGTAACACGGGTTCGATTCCCGTTGGAGTCATTTGTGTGCTGCCGGCTGCATATGATTTTTGTAAGCAAAATGTGTCCTTCAGACACATGAGCCAAGTCAAATATGTTGACTTACAGAGACATATGCACGAAGTGCATATTAGGCAGGAAGTGCATATTGTACACAGGGCGCATATAATAATGAAATAGGGTGCGATAGCCAAGTGGTAAGGCCCCGGTCTGCAACACCGTTATCCGCCGGTTCAAATCCGGCTCGCACCTCTTTATAAAGGGAGAAGCTTTGTGAAACAAATGCTTCTCCCTTTATACTGGTACGCCCTGGGCGCACGAATCTCCCCTTTACTTTGCTCTCTGTCAGTCGGACTTACATAGAAACGTTCGCCCTGCGGAAATTATATCTGAGCGAATACCTCTCCGATGGGAGCCTGTATCAGCAGATCCGCATGGCTGTCCCTGGGGGTAGGAGCTTTGTTGACCACCACCAGTTTGTCACCCTTGAAATAATCGATCAATCCGGCGGCAGGGTAGACGGCCAGAGACGTGCCGCCGATGATCAGGACATCTGCATCGTGGATGTAATGTATGGCGTCATTGATGGTATTCTGATCCAGCCCCTCTTCATAAAGCACTACATCCGGCTTCACGGGGCCGCCGCATTTTTCGCACACGGGCACACCCTGGGAATGGAGGATATATTCCATTTTGTGAAACTGTCCGCAGCGTTCACAGTAGTTCCTGAGCACGGAACCGTGAAGCTCCAGAACCACCTTGCTTCCGGCAGCCTGATGCAGACCGTCGATATTCTGGGTGATGACCGCCCGCACCTTTCCCTGCCGCTCCAGCTCCGCCAGCTTGAGATGCGCCGCATTCGGCTTCGCGTCCGTGAACAGCATCTTGTTCCGGTAAAACCGATAGAACTCAGCCGGGTTTTTCCTGTAAAAGGTATGGCTCAGGATGGTTTCCGGCGGGTAGTCGTACTGCTGATTATAGAGCCCATCCACACTTCGGAAGTCCGGGATGCCGCTTTCCGTCGAGACCCCGGCTCCGCCAAAAAAGACAATGTTGTCATATTTTTGGACGATTTCCTTTAATTCGCTGATCGTGTTCTGATGATTTTCCATATGCCACCTCCTTGAGTGCATTATACCATATCAGCAGGAAATCAAGCGCGAACAAAGTGAGCATTTGATTTCACCTGATATGGTAACGAAAGAAGCTTTAAGCGCGAAGCGCGACAGACGCACAGCGGCTGGATTCTTGAGTGCATTATACCACATTATTCCAAAAAAGTCAGAAAATTTTAAGAAAACATGAGGCCGCAGCTATTGAGGGAAGGGCCTGGTTTATGGTAAAATAACCTTATGAAAAAAGCAAAAGAAAAATTGATTCCGTTTGATAAAAGCAAAAGAGTGATTTACCTCGAAGAACGCGGGAAGGCGAAAAAGTATGTTCCGATCGTTCCGATCCTGTTCGGCGTATTGGGGATCGCCTGCATCGCCTATTGCGTCGCTATCGGGCTGAACGGCTTCGGAACAAGATTTTTCCTGGTTTGGGGAGCGCTGGGAGCGGTATTTTTCCTGATCGGATTGGTCCTGAGCCGCAGAAGATTCGTGGATTCTCTGCCGAAATGGTTCAAGGTAGTGGTGACGGCGGGCTTCTGGGCGGGAGTGCTTCTGTTTATAGTGGTGGAGGGGCTGATCCTGTCGCGGTTTGGCGGTACTGCCCGGCCCGGAGCTGACTATATGGTAGTGCTGGGGGCTCAGTGGAAAACCGGTGGCCCCAGCGATGTGCTGCGCAGAAGGCTTGACAGAGCGGTTGAGTACCTGAGGGAGAATCCGGCCACCGTGGTGGTGGTTTCCGGCGGACAGGGCAGAGACGAGATCATGCCGGAAGCGGAGGGAATGCGGCAGTACCTCATAGACGCAGGCATTGAGGAGGATCGTATCCTGACGGAGGGCAGCTCTACTAATACCCGTGAGAACCTGGTCTTCAGCGCCGGACTCATTGACAGCAGGAACGGCAGGACGGTGATCGTGACCAATAATTTTCATGTGTTCCGGGCTGTGAAGATCGCAGAAAAGCAGGGGTATCAGGCGGAAGGGCTGGCGGCGGATTCGGTGGTGTGGATGGTGCCCAACAATCTGCTGCGGGAGTTCTTCGGAGTGGTAAAGGATTTCCTTGTGGGTAACCTGTAGCGAAGCTTCCTTATAATATAATATGTCTTTTTGGCATATTGCGCCTTTTAGACACATAAATAAGCAAGTGCAGCTGACTTGGCGAATGCCGCGGGGTTCAATGTCCGGTGCTTAAAGTTGACTATAGTTTGGCTTGGACAGATCGGCGAATGCCGCCTGCGCGGCGGAATGAGAGGAAATATGGAGATCAATATCGGAGATACATTAAAATTAAAAAAGCAGCATCCCTGCGGCAGCAGAGAGTGGGAGGTGCTCAGAGTGGGCGCGGATTTCAGAATCAAATGCAGGGGCTGCGGACGGCAGGTCATGATAGCCAGAAAGCTGCTGGAAAAGAGTATTAAGGAAATTATGTAAGTTTGGGCTAAAGTATTTTCCGTCCTTGCCGATAATTATTATAGAAATCAGCAAGAGGAGGGAACCAGGATGCGTATTGAAGCATATACCCAAGTACAACAGGTTTACAGCAGCAAGAAGGTAAATCAGACGCAGAAAGCAAGCAGCACATCCCATACGGACCAGCTGCAGATCAGCAGCTTTGGAAAAGAGATCCAGGCGGCTAAAGCAGCGCTGGCAGGTACGCCCGATGTCAGAGAAGAGCTGACGGCTCCTATCAAGGCACAGGTGCAGAGTGGAAAGTACAGCGTGGATGATTCGGCTTTCGCAGAGAAGCTGCTTAAGAAGTTTGAGGAAATGAGGTAGGAAGTCCCGTGGCCAGTTTGATGGAGAACCTGATAGAGGCACTTGAACAGGAATGCATTGAATATGAGGGACTTCTGAGCCTGTCTCAGAAAAAGACGCCGATCATCGTAAGCGGCGATCTGGAAAAATTACAAAAAATCACGGATGATGAACAGGAATCGGTAGGCAGGATCAACCATCTGGAAAAGAAAAGGGTTGAGGTCACTGCAGATATCGCCAATGTATTGAACAAGGATGTTGCAACTTTAAAGCTTGCAAATCTGATCGAGATGATGGCGGCCAGGCCGGAGGAACAGCGGCGGCTTGCGGCAGCTCATGACAGTTTGCAGCGCACAGTACATGAATTGCGACGGATCAACGAGCAGAACAGAGAACTGTTGGCAGATGCGTTGGAAGTGGTGGAATTCGAGATGAGCCTGCTGCAGGCGTCCAATGCGGCGCCGGAGACGGCAAACTACACCAGAAACGCATATAATGCAGGCAATACTATGGGTATTGCAAACGGAAGGTTCGATGCCAAGCAGTAACAGAGGTGATATTTATGCCATTGATGGGAAGTTTATATATAGGAGCATCCGGATTACAGAACAGTCAAAATGCGCTGAACACCACAGCGCATAATCTTTCTAACATAGATACTGTCGGCTATACAAGACAGCAGGTGCAGCTGTCCGCCAGAAGCTATGTCACTCTCGCAGTGAATCCCAAGGCTGTTAACAACAAACAGACCGGTCTGGGTGTCGAATATTCCAGAGTAAAGCATATCAGAGACTATTTTTTGGATAAGACATACCGCAAGGAATCAGGGCGCAGTATGTTTTATGAGGTGTCCACTGAGGTTTTGGAGGAGGTGGAAAGCCAGCTGGGCGAAATGAACGGCGAGGCATTCCAGACCACCATTGAGGATTTCTGGACGTCCATACAGGAGCTGGCAAAGGACCCTGCGAGTTCTGTGACCCAGGGGCTGCTGGTGCAGAAGGCTTCTGAGCTTGTGGAGCGCGCCTCCGCAGTTTACGAGGGCCTTTCTTCCTATCAGGATAATCTGAATATCCAGATCAGGAGCCAGGTGGAAAAGATCAATAAATACGGAAAGCAGATCCTGGATCTGAACGACAGGATCAAGGCCATCGAGGCGGGCGGCGTCGAACAGGCAAACGATCTGCGGGACGCCAGAGATCAGATACTGGATGAACTGTCGGAAATGGTCAATATGTCCTTTAAGGAAGATCTATACGGAGCGGTCTCCGTTCAGATAGAAGGAGTGGACTTTGTAAAGGGCGGAACCTGTTATGAGATGGCGTTGGACGTGGATCCGGCCACAGGCTTTTACACTCCGTTCTGGCCCTTTAATGCGACCTACCGTGTTCTGGACGACGGGACAAGGAAATACAATATCGACGGCGCAGAGGTTTTTGACCTGAGCGTGGAGATCTCATCGGATCTGAATACGGATATCGGCGGCCTGAAGGCTATGCTTCTGGCCAGGGGCGATCACCGGGCAAACTATACCGATATGGACGTGAATGCCTGCAGCCAGTATAAGCTGGATAAGCTGGAGTTGGAGGATGGAGAAGAGTATTTTGAGGACGCGGAAGGCAATGGAATGAAGTACTACAATAATTCCATATCCCAGTCGGTGCTCATGAATGTGCAGGCGGAATTTGACCAGCTGATCCACAATATCGTGACGAAGGTAAACGAGATCCTGGCGGACGCCGCAGGGGTGCAGAGCGTGGGCAGCAGCAAGGAAGGGCTGGACTTTGACTTTTCGGATGGGACCTCTGCGGAAAATGCGGTGCGCACGGTGAAAGAAGTTAAAACGGCAGAAGGCGTGCCGCTTTCGGACGGCGTAAGGTTTGCTGTCGACGAGCCGGGCGGCTATATGCGGGGAAAGGACGGCAGCCCTATCCAGCTGATAGAAAAGATCACCACGGAAGGCTACCGTAAGGTCAGCGGAAAGGTGACTTATACTTATAATTATACGGATGAGGACGGCAACACCCATACGGAGGACAAGGAAGAAGAGGTGGACTTCTGGATCTACGAGGAAGAGCAGGGTCCGGGAACGGACTCCCTGTACACTATCAGTAATCTGCGGATCAATCAGGAGCTGATGCAGGAGCCTTCCATGCTGGGCTTCAGGCTGGAGGACGGCTCTGAGGATATCAAGACGGCGGAGGCGCTGAAGGCGGCGTTTACAGAGGAGGTCTATACGCTGAATCCCAACGTAAAGAAGCAGACCACCTTTGTGGATTACTACACGGATCTGGTTTCCCAGGTGGGCAATTCCGGCCAGGTCTACCGCAGCATTTACACGAACCAGGAGACGACGGTGGAGGGGATCGAGAGCGCCAGGCAGCAGGTAGTGGGCGTGTCCTCGGACGAGGAGCTGTCCAATATGATCAAGTTCCAGAATGCCTACAACGCGGCAAGCCGCTATATCAACGTGGTCAGCGAGCTGCTGGAGCACATCATCAATACCTTGGGTATGTAGTGTGAGAAGAACTTCAAAAGGAGAAAAGCAATGCCTTCACAATTTTTCGGATTAAATATTGCATATACGGGTCTGCTGGCCAATAATGCGGCTATGAACACCACCGCCAACAATATCGCCAATGTGCAGACGGAAGGCTACAGCAGGCAGAAGGTGACCCAGCAGGCTGCGAACGCGCTGAGAGTGTTCCAGACATACGGCTGTGCAGGCGCCGGCGTGGAGACGCTGGCTATCGAGCGCATCAGAGATGAGTTTTATGACGGAAGATATTGGGACAATAACGCCAAAGTGGGTGAGTACAACCAGAAGCAGTACTATATGCAGCAGGTGGAGACTTATTTTGACGACAACGGCAAAAACGCAGGATTCAAGACTGTTTTTGACCAGTTTATGATCACGGGTATGCAGGAGCTTCTGAAGAATCCGGATGATCCCACCACCAAGACACAGTTCATGGGTTATGCGGGAGCCTTGACCGAGTATTTCAACGGCGTGGCCGGCAATATGGAAAAGCTGCAGAAGGACATCAATCAGGAGATCAAGCTGAAGGTGGACGAGATCAATTCCCTGGCGGGAGAGATCGCAAACCTGAACAAGCAGATCAATACCATCGAGCTTTCAGGGAGCAAAGCCAATGAGCTGCGTGACAGAAGAACGCTGCTTCTGGATCAGCTTTCTGAGATCGTGGATGTGGATGTGCAGGAGATACCTATCAAGGATACTAATAATCCCGACAGAGTGACCGGGGCAAACCGCTGCATCATAAGGATCGCAGGGGGACAGACCCTGGTGGACGGCAGCGAATATAACGGCCTGGAGTGTGTTGCCAGGGAGAGATATGAAAAGGTAAACCAGACGGACATCGACGGCCTGTATGACGTCTACTGGGAGGACGGCCAGAAGTTCAGCCTTTACAATGCGGCCATGGGCGGCGCCCTGAAAGGCCTTGTGGAGATGCGGGACGGCAATAACGGAGAGAACTTCACCGGCACGGTGACGGAGACAGGGACCACCACTGTTGAAAAGGAAGTAAACGGAGTTATCCAGCAGGTAGAGTGCGATACCGTGACCATAGAGGTGGGCAGGGCTTATCTGCAGGATCTGAATAAGTGCAACCTGTCGGACTGCGGCGGCATCATCAACCTGGGCAATCAGGAGTTTTACTATGATTCCTGGAGCTTTCAGATCGATTTGGATGAAAACGGGAAGGAAGTGTACAGCTATACCTTTACCCTTTCCAGCGAAAGGGAGAAGAATCCCAGGAGGCTGACCAACGACAGAGAGGGGAAAGCGGCTTCTATCGGAGCAAGCCTGAACTATCAGGGCATTCCCTATTACATGAGTCAGATGAACGAGTGGGTCAGGACCTTTGCCCAGAAATTTAACGATATCGTGACCTCCGGCTACGATTCCAACAGCGAGCCGGGTATCAAGATGTTTACCGGCGATCTGGCTGCGGACGACGCCCAGTATGAATTCCCCGAAGATCTCAGATATGATCTGTTCCGGCAGGGGATCGACCTTTTGCAGAAGGCTTATGAAGAGGCGCCGGAGACTCTGGTGCTGGAAGCGGCTGCAAAGTCCATCTACGACGGAAAGATGGCGGATACCACCACCTATAATGCGGATGTAAATGCTGCGAAAGTGGCAAAGCAGGCGACGAAAAAAGATGCAAAGATCGCAGAGAAGATCGAAGTGGAAATGAGCAATTCCCTGGTGGTGGCAGAGATATCGGCCAGGGTAACGACTTTGATGAACAATAATACTTCGATGAGCAAGGCAGACGCGGAGAAGCAGGTTCGTCAGGAGGTATTCAATGAATTCAAAAACGGCACCAACGGCAGGACGGCTGTCACGCTGACTACAGCCGAAGAGGCTGCGATAGAGACGGAAGCCGAGCAGGAAGCCAAAGCCGAGGTGGAGGCAAGGTATAAGGCGGAGGCCCGTGAGCAGGCGGAACAGGATCTGAAGAATCAGGGCAAGTGGGACGCGGCTCTGGCGGACGCCAAAAAAGAGATCATAAACGGAACTGCCGAAGGAAGAGCGGCCCTGGAGCAGACGATGACTGAGATCGCCAGAAAGAACGGCGTGTCCGTGGACGCGCTGAAAATGGCGGATAAGCTGGTGGAGACGAGGAAGGCGGAGATAAAGGCCGAGGGCACGCTGACCGACGAGGAAGATATTTTAAAGGAAGCTTTTGAAACGGTGAAATTTACCGTGAATGTGGGAGACGACAGCTACTATCAGCTCACGGCAATGAATTTCAGTATCCTGGCAGCCATGGAGCTGGATCCCAGCCGCCTGGCCAACAGATACGACAAGGGCGACGGCGTGGAGCAGAGCGATCTGTTGAAGGACTTGAGGGACCTTGCCACCGACAAGGAAAAAATGAGCTTCAGAGGCTGTTCCGCATCCGAGTTCCTGCAGTGCATCCTTTCCGATGTGGCGCTGAACGCCCAGAGAGCGAATACCTTCAGTCAGAGTTTTAAGGATATAGCGGGAACCATTGATACGCAGAGATTGTCTATTTCCGGGGTGGATGAGGACGAGGAGGCCGTGGACCTGATCAAATTCCAGAACGGCTATAACCTTGCTTCCAAGATGATCCAGACACTGACGGAGATTTATGACAGATTGATTCTGGAGACTGGTGTCTAGCGTGGAAAGAATTTCTAAGCCTGTAAAGCGGGTGCGCAAACGCCCCGCTTTGGACACAGGCTAAGAAATTCTACGGTTCAGAAAACGAACCTTTTCCGCGCAGAAGAATCGCAAGGACAGCGATTCTTCCAATCTGGTTAAATGCCGTTAACACGGCGGAATGAGAGGAAACATGAGAATCACAAACAAGATCATGCAGAAGAATAACTTATCCAACATCAACACCAACAAGATCTATCAGGATAAGCTGAGTACCCAGATGTCTACGCAAAAGAAGATCAACAGGCCCTCTGACGACCCGGTGGTGGCGATCCGCGCTCTGCGTCTGCGCAGCAGCGTTACGGAGATAACCCAGTATTACAGCAAGAACATTCCCGATGCAGAGAGTTGGCTCAGCGTTACTGAGGACGCGCTGAAGAATCTGTCCGCCATCACCACAAATATGATCACCCTTTGTACAAAGGGCGCTAACGGTCCCTTAAAGACAGAGGACCGCCAGATCATTCTGGAGCAGCTTAAAAAACTGGGCGAGGAAGTGTACGCTACCGGAGACGCAGACTATGCGGGCAGATATGTATTCACCGGATACCGCACAGACACACCCTTGAGCTTTGAGGCGGAGAAGAATATCAAATATGAGATCACCGAGCAGCTGGACAACAGTGTTATCGACAGCGTTACCAAGGTGGATATCGGCAAGCTGGCGGACCTCAACGCAGCTAATTATAATCAGGCGGGTACGGGCGGCAACCCCGGCATGAAGGATATCATAGAGGATGATATCACCGCTGCGGAGGTACACCGCATCAGGCTTGCCTATGATGACTGCGATTCTGACGGCAGTGTGAAGATAAGCTTTCAGAGAGCAAAGACGGATGGCGGCGGAAATCCTGTGGTGGAGGACGGCAAGATCGCCTATGAGACGGTGACCTGGCCCAGCGACGACGTCACCATAGAAACCATACACTCCTATGACAAGCCGGAATCTGCAGACGGCTCCAGGACCTATGGCGATCCTTACAGCTATGTTGCCGATGAGGCCAATAAGGATAAGATCGTGTATATTCCCGAAACGGGAGAGATCCTTCTGGGCGAAGAGCGCTATCAGGAATTGATGGCCATCAAGGATGACGACACGACCCTGGCGGATGAGTCTCAGATCCGGGTCACTTATGAGAAGGAGCACTGGCAGAAAGGGGATCTGCGTCCGGAGCATTATTTCTACTGCAAGTCGAATCCGGGCGAGGAGGAAGAGATCGTCTATAACAAATCTTATCTGTCGGTGGACGCGGAGCGTCAGGACATTGAATATGACGTGGGCTATAACCAGACCATCCGTGTCAACTCCACGGCGGATCAGTGCTTTAAGCATGGTATCGGCAGAGAGGTGGACGATCTGGTGAACGCTATGCAGGAGGTGCTGGATCTGGAGGCTCTGCAGACCAGTATGAACAAGGTGCTGGAATCTCTGGTGGACGGCACTGAGGACAAGAAGATCCTGCAAAATCAGATAGACGCTCTGGGGAAGGCGCTGACGCTGGCAAAGAACAAGGAGCAGAAGCTCTTCGAGGAAGGCATCACTGCTTTCCAGGGGTATCTGGACGACGCCAGTCTCTGCATCACCGAGTGCGGCACCAGAAGCAGCAAGCTTGAGCTGATCAAAAACCGTTCCCAGAATCAGAAGACTACCTTTGAGACCCTGAAGAGTGAAAACGAGGACATCGACATAACAGAAGTGGCAATACAGCTCACCAGCGCAGACCTGACCTATCAGGCGGCGCTGATGGCAACAGGTAAGGTCAGCCAGACTACGCTGCTGAATTATATTTAATGATATCATCAAGAAAGGTACAGGTGCCATAATGAAAGTAACAACAAAGATTTTCGGAGAAATTGAGATCTCGGACGATAAGGTGATCACCTTTGAGAACGGAATCATCGGTTTTCCTGAATTGAAGAAATTTGCGCTGCTGCATGACGAGGACAGGGGGACGAATGTGGGGATCCGTTTCCTACAGTCCCTGGACGAGCCGGGCTTTGCCATGCCGGTAATGGATCCTCTGATCGTGAAGCCGGACTACGATCCGGAGGTAAATGACGAATTGCTGGCAGCGGCGGGGAACGTGACGGGTGATAACATTCTGGTGCTGGTGACGGCTACCATTCCCGGCGATATCACTCAGATGAGCGTCAACCTGCAGGGCCCCTTTGTCATCAATGTGGAAGAGCACAAGGCATGCCAGGTGATCGTGGAGGGCGGCGATTATCCCGTAAAGTTCCCTGTCTATGAAATTCTGCAGGCCGGAAAGGCAGGTGCGTAAAATGCTGGCATTATCAAGAAAGAAGAATGAAGCGCTTATTATCAACAATAATATTGAAGTCACCATCCTGGAGGTGAAGGGCGATCAGGTGAAGATCGGGATCACGGCGCCCAAGGAGGTGCCGGTATACCGCAAGGAAGTGTACCTGCAGATCCAGGAGGCAAACAGAGAGGCAGTCAGCGTGGAAGGCATGGAGGCGCTGAAAACTCTGTGGGGGAAGGAAGGATAGTATGCTCCGGGGAAGCGTAAATTTTTGCGTTTCCCCTGTTAATTTTCCGTAAACAAATGCCGATACAGAAAATAGGCGTATCAACGAACGCAGAAAACAAAGAAAAGATTTTGCATTTTCACACGGAGGTGGATAAAATGACGATTGAACCGATTTCCAGCATGATGACAGTACAGGCACAGGGAAGTGCGCCGCAGAAGGCACAGACTCCCGCTCCTGCAGAGAGGGCGGAGGAACTGAGCAGCAATGTCCAGGCCGTCGAGAAGGTGGATCAGACCACAAGTGTGGTTGAGACCGCCCAGGAGAGGGGACAGTCCGAGAACAACGAGCAGGGCAAGAATCAGCAGGCGACCAATGAACAGATCCGCAAGGCTGTGGAGCAGCTGAACAAGAAAATTGGGAACTCAGAGGCGATCTTTGGCATCCATGAAGCGACGAATCGTGTCACGATTAAGCTTGTTGACAAGGATACCAAGGAAGTGATCAAGGAGCTTCCCCCTGAGAAAACGCTGGATATGATCGCGAGAGTGTGGGATATGGCAGGGATCCTTGTGGACGAGAAACGATAGCAGCGCGGGAAGGTTTTCTAAATCGGCAGAGTACGCCGATCAAGAAAAGCTAAGTTCCGCGCGAAAGAACGCAAGAGCGGCGTTCTTCGGGTGATAAATTAAGGAGGATGAAACAATGGCAATGAGAATGAGCGGACTGATGTCCGGCATGGATACGGAGAGCATTGTACAGCAGCTGGTGGAAGCCAGGAGCACTAAGGTGACGAAGGCGAAGAACAGCCAGACCAAGCTGCAGTGGAAGCAGGATATCTGGAAGGACTTGAACACCAAGCTTAAGACCCTGCAGTCCAAGCTGAGCGGCCTGCGCTTTTCCAGCGATTATGCAAAGAAGATCACCAAGGCGTCCAACAGCAATGCGGTGAGCGTCCTGACCAGCGACAGCGCGGTGAACGGCGTACAGCAGCTGCAGATCAACCAGCTGGCAAAGACCGCCTATATGACCGGCGGAAAGATCCTGACCAGGGATGAAAAAATAAATACGGACGCGATCAAGGCAGGCGATGTGCTGACCTTTGATCAGGACGGCGACGGGAAGGACATTCCCAAGACATTTAAGATGACGATAACTACTACCGACCCGAAGACGCATGATGTCACAGATACCAAGGAAGTGAACTTCAGCGTGACCTCGGAGACCACGGCCACAGAGCTGATAAAGCAGCTGCGTGACGCAGGCCTGGAGGCGATTTATGATGATGAGACGGGGAAGATTCGTTTTTTGCCGGCTAAGAATACGAATGTTTCACTGGAGGGCGACTCATCGGTTTATTCGGCGTTGATGGAGCCCGGATCCAGGAAGGACACCGGCTCGGAAGTGACTGCACTGACAGAGCTTGGCGATTTGATGATTTTCTCCAGGGATGGGGATGGAAATGAGATCTCTAAGAGCATAAAGGTAAAGACAGGCGAGAAGGAGGTCAATATCGAGCTGACCTCTAAAACTACCATTTCCGATATGCTTACCAAGATGCGGGAGGCGGGACTGAACGCGAACTTTGACGCCAAGCAGGAGAGATTCTTTATCAGCGCCAAGGATTCCGGCGCCGACGGGAATTTCACCATTACCAGCAATGATGCGGACGCTATGGAGGCTCTTGGACTGGCGGAGAAGAAGGATACGGATGAGAAAGGAAATGAAATCAACGTAGGCGTTACTTACATTACCGGCCAGGATGCGAGGATCACCTTGAACGGCGCTACGTTTACGAATAAGAACAACACCTTTGAGATCAACGGTCTGACCATCGTGGCACAGAACGAGACCCAGGCCGGAGAGACGATCACCCTTACCACCCAGCAGGATACCGACGGTATCTATGATAAGATCAAGGACTTCTTTAAGACCTACAACGAGGTCATCAACGAGATAGATAAGCTGTACAATGCGGATTCCGCGAAGGACTACGAGCCTCTGTCCGATGATGAGAAGTATAGTATGTCCGACTCGGAGATCGAGAAGTATGAGCAGAAGATCAAGGATTCCCTGCTTCGCCGGGACGAGAACCTGAGCTCCGTGGGCAACGCCCTGAAGAAGATCATGCTCAAGGGATTTTCCGTAAACGGTAAGACCATGTATCTGTCGAACTTCGGCATTGAGACGTTAAGCTACTTCACAGCGTCGGACAACGAGAGAAGCGCTTACCATATCGACGGAGATCCGGATGACACTAATACATCGGGGAATACGGATAAGCTGAAGCAGATGATTGCTTCGGATCCGGATACGGTGATCTCATTCTTTACACAGCTGACCCAGAGCCTGTATACGGAGATGAACGAACAGTCCAAATCCGTGGAGGGCACCAGAAGCTTCGGCAGCTTTTACGACGACAAGAAGATGAAGTCGGATTATGACGACTATAAGACCAAGATCAAGGATCTGGAGGATAAGCTGGCGGACTATGAGGATAAGTGGTATAAGAAGTTCGCGGCTATGGAGACGGCGATGGCGAAGATGCAGCAGAATGCCAGTGCTGTGACCGGATTGTTGGGCGGCAATTCGTAAAGCTGCCCGGCAATGACCTGGCAGTTACTGAACATTGCGACGCTTGCAGTACTTTGAGAAAGGCAGGATACGACTATGGCGTTACCCAGCGCATATGCACAATATAATAACAGTAAGATTCTGACCGCTTCCCCGGCGGAGCTTACCCTGATGCTCTATGAGGGGGCAATCAAGTTCTGCAACATTGCCATTGTCGCGGTAGAGCAGAATGATATCGAAAAGGCAAATAATAATATCATCAAGACGGAGCGCATCATTGATTATTTCCGGCAGACCTTGGATATGAGATATGAGGTGGCAAAGGATTTTGAAAGAGTCTACACCTATCTCAGCCACAGGCTGCTCCAGGCCAACATAAAGAAGGACAAGGAGATCCTGGAGGAAGTCAATCAGCATCTACGTGATATGCGTGACACCTGGAAGCAGGTCATGGCGGCGAATAAGCAGTAAAGGCGGGAAGTAAATGACTGTGAATTATCTGAATGTATTGGAAGAAAGCCTGGAGAGGAAGCTGGAGATCCTGGCAAAGCTGAAGGAGTATTGCCTGCGCCAGCAGGAGGTGTTCCAGGCGGAAGAGGTAAAACCGGAGAAATTCGATGAATACGCAGATAAGAAAAGCGAGCTGATCGACGAGCTCACAGCGCTGGACGACGGATTTGAGACGCTGTATCAGAATGTGTCCAGGGAGTTGCAGGGTAATCGGGAGGCATACGCGGAACAGATCAGACGTATGCAGGAGCTGGTGACCAGGGTGACGGAGGAAAGCGTGACTATCCAGGCCCAGGAGGCCAGGAACAAGAAGCTGGTGGAGGAGTATTTCCGGCGGGAGCGCGTCGGCATCGCCCAGAACCGCAAGAGCTCCAAGGCCGCGTATGATTATTACAGAAGCATGAGCAAATCCGGTGCGATGACTCCGAACTTTATGGACAGTAAGCAATAAGATGCCAAAACCGACGGTGAAAGCCGTCGGTTTTTTGCAGCAAAAAATATTTTTTTTGATTTAGGGGTTAAGGAATCGGGAACCGTGTCGATATATATATCAGACAGGCAGTCAGAAAGAACTGCTTAAAGGCTTCAAAGGAATGAACCTGAAAAAATAATGAGGATGGGAGCAGCAAGGACGCTGGTAAATTCAAGGAGGAAAATATCATGGTAGTACAACACAATTTAACAGCGATGAATTCTAACAGAATGCTTGGCATCACAAGCAAGAAGCAGGCGAAATCCACCGAGAAGCTTTCTTCCGGATACAAGATCAACCGTGCGGCAGACGACGCAGCAGGTCTGGCGATTTCCGAGAAGATGAGAAAGCAGATCAGAGGTCTGACACAGGCTTCCGCAAATGCACAGGACGGCATCTCCGCAGTGCAGACCGCAGAGGGCGCGCTGACAGAAGTGCATGATATGCTTCAGAGAATGAATGAGTTGGCAGTGAAGGCAGCTAACGGTACGAACTCCGAGTCCGACCGTACCGCTATTCAGCAGGAGATCGATCAGTTGACCACCGAGATCGACCGTGTGGCTGAGACCACCAAGTTCAACGAGACCTATCTGCTGAAGGGCGACATCAATAAGCCTCTTGGGACCAGCTATTCCTACAAGAATTTCTGCGTACCCAGTGATATTACGGCTGCTGACGGATCAACAGTAGTGGGAAACAGCCTGGGTGCAGCGGCGGTGTTTACGGCAGATGACGTGACTGGTATGTCTCTTACATTTAAGGCAGCAGCCGTGAATCCGGACAATATGGAAGCTCAGAACGAGCTGGCAAAGGCTCTTCGGGATGCAGGCATCAGCGCTACCGCAGTCAGCAACTGGGACAAGAACGCATCTACTCCTACTACGGCTTCTATGGGTTATGCACTGAGCCTGAACGGCGAAGCAGCGCAGAAGTTTGATGTAGTGCTGACTACTCCTGCTACAGGAATCGATTCAGCAGCTACCGCGGGCTTCACAGTATACACCAAGAGCGGCATCACGGTGGGAACCTTTGAGATCAGCGGCTACAACAAGCAGGCGGATCAGAATTCCGACAAGTCCGATACCATCGTGTTCAATGCGACCAAGGTATCCGCGGCTGAGTCCGCATCCGTACAGTCTGCTTACTATGACAAGGACGGCAACAAGATCGCAGCAAACGAGTTGAATAAATATTTCACCACAGCTTACGCAGGTATGTCGGATACAGTAGGTACTAATTCTGCATTGGCGGATGCGCCTAAGGTATTTGACGCTGTAGGCAATCAGACTAAGCTGGATAAGGAGGAGATTTCCAATGCCAGGGATGTGACGGGGACCTTGGATGTGTCGCTGCATGTGGGTGCAGATGCTACCAGCAATAACCAGATCACCTTGAACCTTAAGCTGATGAATGCGAAGGGATTGGGCATAAACGGCCTGAAGCTGGATGGCGATAACAGCGATCGCGCAAGAGAGGCGATCACCACCATCAGCGCTGCTATTACCAAGGTATCGGCACAGCGTTCTGAGTTGGGTGCGATCCAGAACAGACTGGAGCATACGATCAGCAACCTGGATAATATCGTAGAGAATACCACCAGCGCTGAATCCGCTATCCGCGATACGGATATGGCTGCTGAGATGGTGAGCTATTCCAACGGCAACATCCTGGCACAGGCAGGTCAGTCCATGCTGGCACAGGCGAACCAGGCGAACCAGGGAGTGCTCTCTCTCCTTCAGTAACGGACAGGATAAATGTTATAATGAGCTTAAAGCGGCACAGAATCTCTGTGCCGCTTTTGATATCTAATAAAGGCCGCTTTAATAAAATTTAAAAAAATTTGTAAAATGGGGTTGATTTTTTTGAAGAAGGTACGATATACTATATAAGTAAAGTAATCGAAAATACTTTATTTGTCCCCTGACCGAGCGATATCGCACAACCGCCAGGGAGGGGAAAGGGCAGTGAAAGCACAGGAAGTGCGATCCTTGCTCCAACATTGCCATATGGCCGCAGGGAAGCGGTAAATTATTTCAAGGAGGAATAAAATATGGTAGTACAACACAATCTGACAGCAATGAATTCTAACAGAATGCTTGGACTGACTTCTTCAGCACAGGCAAAGTCTACTGAGAAGCTCTCTTCCGGTTACAAGATCAACCGTGCAGCAGATGATGCGGCAGGTCTGGCGATTTCCGAGAAGATGAGAAAGCAGATCAGAGGTCTGACTCAGGCGTCCGCAAACGCTCAGGACGGTATCTCCACAGTACAGACGGCAGAAGGTGCATTGACAGAAGTGCATGATATGCTGCAGAGAATGAACGAGCTGGCTGTAAAGGCAGCTAACGGCACCAACTCTGAGTCCGACCGTACCGCTATCCAGCAGGAGATCGACCAGTTGACCACCGAGATCGACCGTGTGGCGGAGACCACCAAGTTCAACGAGACCTATCTGCTGAAGGGCGACGCAAGCAAGCCTCTGGGAACCAGCTATTCCTACAAGAACTTCTGCGTAACTGCAGCCGGTGCTTCAGGCAACAGCATAGGGGCAACAGCAAAGTTCACGAAGGATAACGTTACCGACATGACCCTTACTTTTGCGGCTGCTACTGTAACCGCAGACAACATGGAGGCCCAGAATGATCTGGCAAAGGCACTCAGAGATGCAGGCATCAGTGTTACCGCGGTGAGCAATTGGGATAAGAATGCAGCTAAACCTGCCGCTGCTTCTATGGGATTTGCGCTAAGCCTGAATGGTGAAGCCGCTCAGAAGTTCGACGTAGTGTTGACTACAGTTGCTACTAAGAATGACTCTACGGCAACTGCAGGCTTCACGGTATATACCAAGAGCGGTATCACTGTAGGGACCTTTGAGATTGGCGGATACAATAAGGTGGCTGATCAGAATTCCGATAAGACTAATACAGTTGTATTCAATGCCAGCAAGGTATCCGCAGCTGAGTCTGCATCTGTACAGGCTGCTTACTACGACAAGGACGGCAACAAGATCTCTGCTAACGACCTGGAGAACTACTTCACCACATCCTACACCGGCAGAAGCTCGACCCAGGGTACAGTGAACGCTCTGGCTACCGCGCCTAAGGTATATGATGCAGTGGGCAACGAGACCAAGCTGGATAAGGAAGAGATTGCTC
>JAMPGX010000038.1 GCA_023663725.1 bacterium
TGGTATTATTATTCATGGTAGATTAATTATACCAAAAAGAAAAGAACACCTCCAGAGTTTATTCCTGAAAGTGTTCTTTTTTTGGTTGGGGGCTTTTTTCACAGCCCCGGTTAATTTACTCTTTTCATTTATACTGCATTCAGTCTTATTACCTTTCGATTTCCGAAAATCTAAACCTCCCTCTTTTCGGTAGATTGCCATATAATCCATCACATAAATATAATTTGCTTTCCCCCTGCCGTTGCGCTTCCGATAAATCAGGCCGATAGATTCCAGCTCTCGGAGTACCTTGCTGATTTTTTCCGTGGCACAGCACAGGTCTTTTTTCATTTCTTCTATGGTGTAAATCACATAGACACGATTCTGCCCGTCTACCCAGCCGTTTTTCTGTGAAAGGGAATTGCGGTCAAGAAGACAGCCGTATAATATTTTGGCTTCGCTGGATATGTTCTTAAATCTTTCATCCTTTAACAGAAGTTTTGGTATGGTGATGAAATTCAAGCGCTCGCTTTCTTTCCCATAAAAAAAGTCAAAATCTCCACGATATTCCAAGCACCCGCCTCCTTTCCGAAAAAGGGCAGACTTTCCCCTTGTTTCATAGAGATAATTTGCAGATTTTACCAATGTGAGAAAAATGGATTGATTCATCCTTTAGATTCTTGCTGTTTTACGATACTGCGTGTACCATTCACACCCCCGCCCCTTTGGGGCGCCCCCCTGCCCCCTCCCAGGGGGGCTCAGCAGCTCCACGCCCTGGCTGGGGAAAGGGTGTGCCTCCGCTTCGACTCCGACACACCCTTTCCCCGGACTATACTTTTTCCGCTGCTCCAGTCCCAGGGGCCAGACATGCAAAGGGCGCATTCCTGGTAGCTTCTGACCCACACTAAAGCCTGAAGCGCAACATTGCCACTTCTGCTCTTTCAATTTTTTTACATTATTCCTGTTTCAAGATTCCTTCCTTTATTCACATTTTCTGCCGTTTCCATTTTTATATTGTGTGTCTTACTAATTCTAATCTGTTCTCCAGCCGTTCTTTTTATTTCACGACTTTCAAAAATCACTTCCGTTTTACTCCATGATGTGGTAAGATAAAATCGAATGGTAACACTATTATTGTCAAGGAAATTTGATGCGAGGTACTTTTTATGGATACAGCTTTGACTAATATAAAAAAAGATATATCACAGCGAGATGAATACCTGATGAGAATGCTCGACAGAGGCATTGATGATATGGAGGCCAGAAAGGAACTCCCGCTTGATGAGGCTTTTCAAAAGATCAGAGAATTGAGGGATAACAGAAGAAGTGCAAGAGCGTAAGGTAACCTTAACATGGGAAGCAATCTATGATGTAACAGATATTGCCGACTATATTGAACAAGAATTTGGCAGAGAGCGGGCAGACCGATTTGAATATGATATGAAACGGGAAATCAGAGAAATCGGCTTTCTAGGCGGCGTCTTTGGCAATACTCATATTTATTACCGCTCTTACACCATCTTTAAGAAACCATTTCCTCCTTCCATCATTTTTTATATAGTAAAAGAGCCTGAAAAAGAGGTCCATATTCTGCGAGTATTGCGGCAGGAACGTGATTGGGAAAAGACTTTGAAGGAAAAGCAGGACTATACATATCCGGAACAGGAATAGTTGTTATGGGCTTACCTTTGTTAGCATGTCAGGCTGCTATCAGCAGCACTTATTAACGGAGGTTTAAAAGCATGAAAAACAAAGCAACAAAAAAAGCTACTATTTCTGCCCTGAATGTGATGATTGAGTGTGCCGACAAGGGGCCGTCAGGCTTTTGGACAGGAGATCAGGAAGTATGTGGCAATCCCCAAATTTTCCCTGAGTTTGAAAAGGGACTGAAAGGAAACCGTCTCGTCCAAAAGGAACATTACTTATGTCCGTGGAATACGGTAGTCCTATATGGTGGGAATCGATGTAATGCACTTAGCGGATGCTATCATAGTTGCTCGATCAAAAAAACAAAATACCTTTCTGCGGAAATGTTAAGGGAAGTACTAATACGATTCAGGACACGCCTTCAAAATGGCGGATATGACAATTTTGAACAGTTGGCTCCGCTGCTTACTCCTAATGAAATAACGTACATTGAAAAGCAAGTTCACAAGGAAGAAGCGGAACAGAAAAAACGCCAGGAAAAAGAACGAAGGGAACGGTTGAAAAAAACTTCTGCCCTGATCAAAAAATTTCCGGATAAAGAAAATCTATTTAGTGCTTATTATGGTAAAAAAGAGTTGGTATGTACCTATGATGGTACAATAGACTTTAATCCTGAAGGTTACAGGGATGTTGTCGGGGCTGAAAAATTTACCTACGCCGAGTACCTTGAGGTACAAATCAAATCTTTCCACAAGACACGCGGCTGGTTTGAGGAATGTTACCACAACATTCCATTAGGCTTTAAAGGCTGTATTGAAAAGAATACAGGGAAAAATGTCTGTTTCCAGCGCATAGTAGTTGAAGGGATGTATCTGGATGGCGATTGTTTTGTCGGTAAAGAAGATCATGTATGGATGGATATATCAGGCTTTGAGATCTTTCAGGTTGGGGATTGCGTCTCGTTTTCAGCGGAGATATACAGGTATGTAAAAACGGGGAACGGAAAACAGATTGATTTTGGCTTAAGGAACCCTCAAGGTATCAAACGGATTGAAGCGTATGAACTGCCATCTGATGATGAATTGATGGAACAGGAAATTGAGCAGATGGTATGTGAGACCTGTTACCTGGAGGAACACTGCAATAAAGCGAGCTGTTTACGCCCCAAAAAAGATATGCGTATTTTAAAAAAACAAATGCTTGATGTTCTAAAAGGCAACCATGTCAAAAACGATTCGCAACAATGAGGGACTGCAATAAAAATCATAATCATTTTTCTACAGAGTTATTGTATTTGTTATGCGGATGTTCGGCATTGCCCACATCTATTGACCCTGATGGAAAAGAAGTGTCCCAAGATCAAGTCCCCAATGATACAGAATCATCTTTGGACGCAATTTTTGAGCATATTGCAACGATAAAGGGATGGTCATTTCAATATAATCAAGGGACGGATGATTACAGCCTGTTCTTCGGACTGTTAAATGACGAAGAGGAAGTTGTTTCCGCAAATGTAAACGTCGATATACGAATTATAAATGATAATGGCGAGGAGGTTTTTGCTGCAACGAAATCCGTGACAGATAATGACTTTGCCTATTATGAAAGCTCTGTTACCGGAACACAGTATTTAGCCAATATCCGCATTCCCACTGCTGAAATCAAAGAAGGTACATCCTCCGACGGAACCGTCTATTTTACAGTATATAAAGGAAATACTGTCCTCTTTGATGAAGTAAACTGTATGGCTTTATATTGTTTACCCATCAGCGACATCGAACTGACCGTAGATAATCTGCCCGTAGAAGTAAAAGTGAAAGGATATGACGGAAGCACAGAATCTATTATAAAAATTACGGAAGTATCCTACACTTTTGAAAAAGAGTACACACCCCAGCTTAAAATAACACTGACAGGCCAGAAGACTTATGGCAATAATTCCGTTTATGACATAATTGCCTATAAGCTGTACGACAGTGAAGAATATTTGATTGATACGGGAATGGTCTATTTAAGATCGCTTGATAACGGCGACAAATTCAAGGATAATTCAATCGTTATATATGACGTTATTCCTGGGGAAACATATTCTTTGCGACTGACCGAATATAGCCGGTGATTCATTTCCCATAGAACTAGCTTGTGTACCATTCCCACCCCCGCCCCTTTGGGGCGCTTCCTGCCCCCTCCCAGGGAGGCTCAGCAGCTCCGCGCCCTAGCCGGAGAAAGCGTGTGCCTCCGCGACTCCGACACACACTTTCCCCTGATTGTACTTTTCCACTGCTCCAGTCCCAGGGGCCAGACATGCAAAGGGCACATGCCTGGCAGTTCTGACCTTCTCTTAGGCATTTTGAGCAAAACATACCTCATTAATAATACACCATAATTTAGCTTTTCTTGAATTTAATTATCGCAGTCTCTGCCACATACATGCTACTATGTTAAGCAAACAAGGCGTACCCTTACAATATATACAAAAGAGACTGGGCCATAAAAAAGAAAAGGCTACTACTGAAGTATATACCAATCACTTAACAGATGCCATAAAACCAGCAGGGAAACAATATCCTCAATGCAATGTTTTGACATGGTCCCTCAACTTTCTGCGAAGTTGAGGGACTTTTTATAGATGATGCTGCGCCACCATTCCATAAAATGGCGGCACAAAATCATATTCAACCCACTTTTTTAATTTTACAGTCAAAAAATACATAGAAAAGCCTCCCCCAGACTTCTCCAGGAGAGGCTTGAAACCATTGATATTACTGTATTTATCGCTTAGAACTTCCCTTCCTTAGCTGCTTCCTCAATGCTAACGGCCACAGCCACGGTAGCGCCAACCATGGGGTTGTTGCCCATGCCGATCAGACCCATCATCTCCACATGTGCGGGAACGGAGGAAGAACCTGCGAACTGCGCATCGGAGTGCATACGGCCCAGAGTATCGGTAAAGCCGTAGGAAGCGGGACCTGCAGCCATGTTGTCGGGATGCAGAGTACGTCCTGTGCCGCCGCCGGAGGCAACGGAGAAGTACTTCTTACCGGCTTCCGTTCTCTCCTTCTTGTATGTACCGGCTACAGGGTGCTGGAATCTGGTGGGATTGGTGGAATTGCCGGTGATGGACACATCCACATTCTCCTTCCACATGATGGCAACGCCCTCGGGAACGCTGTTCGCACCGTAACAATTTACCTTAGCGCGCAGGCCCTCGGAATAGGACTTGCGGAATACCTCCTCCACCGTGTTGGTGTAGGGATCATACTTGGTCTCCACATAGGTAAAGCCGTTGATACGGGAAATGATCTGCGCGGCATCCTTGCCCAGACCGTTCAGAATGACTCGTAAGGGCTTCTGACGCACCTTGTTGGCCTTCTCCGCGATACCGATAGCGCCCTCCGCAGCGGCAAAGGACTCATGTCCTGCCAGGAAGCAGAAGCAGTCGGTATCCTCCTCCAACAGCATCTTGCCCAGATTGCCGTGGCCCAGACCCACCTTGCGGGTGTCTGCAACGGAACCGGGGATACAGAAAGCCTGCAGGCCCTCTCCGATAGCTGCGGCAGCGTCGGCGGCCTTGCGGCAGCCCTTCTTGATGGCGATGGCCGCGCCTACCGTGTATGCCCAGCATGCGTTCTCAAAACAGATGGGCTGGATCTTCTTCACCTGCTCGTACACGTCCAGACCGGCATCCTTGGTGATCTTCTCGGCTTCTTCGATAGAAGAGATACCGTAACTATTCAGTACTTTATTGATCTGATCAACACGTCTTTCATATGATTCAAATAACGCCATTACTTTTTACCTCCTCTTCTCTGTTATTTCACTTCTTTATCATTTCTGGGATCGATGATCTTCACCGCGTCAGCCACACGGCCATACTGCCCCTTAGCCTTCTCATAAGCGGTGTTGGGATCGTCGCCCTTCTTGATAAAGTCGGTCATCTTGCCCAGGTTCACGAACTGGTAGCCGATAATCTGATCCTCGGCGTCCAGAGCAATGCCGGTCACGTAGCCCTCTGCCATCTCCAGATAGCGGGGACCCTTGGCCAGAGTGCCATACATCGTACCTACCTGGCTGCGCAGGCCCTTGCCCAGATCCTCTAGGCCGGCGCCCACGGGCAGACCCTCCTCAGAGAACGCGCTCTGGGAACGGCCGTACACGATCTGTAAGAACAACTCTCTCATAGCGGTGTTGATGGCATCACATACCAGGTCGGTATTCAACGCCTCCATAACGGTAAGACCGGGCAGAATCTCCGCAGCCATCGCAGCGGAATGAGTCATGCCGGAGCAGCCGATGGTCTCAACCAGAGCCTCCTGGATAATGCCCTCCTTGACATTCAGAGACAGCTTGCAGGCGCCCTGCTGGGGAGCGCACCAACCCACACCGTGGGTAAAGCCTGAGATGTCTTCCACCTTTTTGGCCTGAACCCAGTTTGCTTCTTCAGGGATGGGAGCACAGCCGTGATGAACGCCCTGCGCTACCGGACACATTTCTTCAACTTCTTTTGAGTAAATCATGTGAAATCTCCTTTCGTCTGTTACTTATACTCACTGACGGTCAGATTTTCCTATCCTGGAAAATCTTAACGTTAGTCAGTATACGACACTATTTTCCTTTCCTGGAAAATGTATTCATAATTCATCTCAACTATTCTCTCATATTTCGGGAGAAAAATCCAGAGGAAAAATCAATTTTCCTGCCATTTTTTTACGGAAATCCCGCGTGTAGTCCCCGCCGGTATCAATCCGAACAAATACCTGGGCCAGTCTTGCAGTACTCTGACTTTGCCAGGCTTCATATTCCTTATAAAGCCTCCTTGAATTCCCGCGCCGCGGCCAGCAGCCAGTCATGCAGTCCCCGACGCTCCTCCTTGCCGATGTCCTTGATCCACTCGTCATAGGCAAGCTCCGTCCGCCAGTGAATAGGCATATCTGGAGACTCCCCCGCCCTGCTTAGAATATTCTCATCCAACGGCTCCAGAGACCACTCCTGCGCTAAGCTGTTATAACGGGCAACTCGCTCCTTCATACAGCTCTCAATCGTTTCGATCGCCCCTGTGAGAACGAGGGACAGCTCTGCGTCCTCCTGCAGCCTGCTCCTCTGTAGCCGGATGTGGCAATACCACTCCCTGAGGGCATAGAGCTGTGCCAGAAACTCGGCATTCCTCTCATAGATCTGTCTAAAGCGCCTGTCGGAAAATTTGACTCCGCAGAAGGAGTAGCTTTTCTCTATGCTGCTGCCAGTCTCCGCATACATAGTGGAGTCGGCGACGGGATGCCTGATCACCTGTCCGGCCACGGTCATAGCGCCAAAGCCAACGGCGGCAGGCCCCACCATCCCCGATAAACCGCCCAGAAAGATACGCTTCTGGTCCAAAAATACGCCGTCTGTGACATTTCCCACCAGCGAGGGGGTTGCCTTGTCCCCATTTTTCCCCCAGGGAGTGAAATTGAAATGGATAAATCCGCTCCCGACTTCCGTGTGATCCTTGCGGGAGCTGCCGCCGGAGATCAGCACGTCGCAGAAATTGATCAGCGAGCCCAGGGTGACGCTGTACATCAGGATAGTCTGCTTGAGCCCGACGCAGTGGGCTGTGGTCGCGTATTCTTCCAGAAGAGTTCCCCCTCTGAAGTGTGCGTTGGCGCCCGCTTTGGCCTTGGGCAGCAGCGTGCAATCCGCCAGGAAACCGCTGCTGACCTCCGCTCCGGCTCCAATGATAGAATTCTGTATCACAGCAGGACCCTCTGTGCCAATCTGCGCCGAGGTGCCGATCAGCGTGCGCTTCCCCGTCAACCGGCATCCTGGGAACAACACGCAACCCGCGTAGATCCGGTCCAGGTCCACCTCCGGTGAAATATAAGTCTGCCTGGGGTCCACGACAATGACCCCCTTTTCCTCCAAATTGTGAATTCTCTGCTCCATGCTTACCTCCACCTGAATATGATTCTTAACCTTTTCCCTTAGTATAATATGCCTGCGCGACCCGAAAACAGTCCTGCAAGCTCCCCTGATTGGCCAACTGCTTGACCTGATTGGTGCGGCGGGTCACGAAATCATCCAGCTTCCCCATGTACTCGTCGGCTGTAATATTGCCGTCCGCCACCAGCGTGAGCCCCTTCTCCCAGCTGGCTGTCAGCTCCGGGTTCAGCAGGGGACGTATGGACAGATTGACCACGTCGAATATCATCTCTCCCATCAGTGTGGGAGTAATCACCTGTGTCTTTTTGTTCAGGGACAGATACTCGATATTCACCAGCTTTTTGAGAATCTCCGCTCTGGTAGCGCTGGTGCCGATACCGCTGCCCTTGATCTGGGCGCGGAGCTCCTCATCCTCTATGAATTGCCCCGCATTCTCCATCGTCAGTATGATGCTGCCGGAATTGTAGCGCTTGGGCGGAGAGGTCTCGCCCTCCTTGATCTCATATCCTCTGACAGACAGCCTGGAGCCCTTTTTCAATCCCTTCAGCAGCGCCATGAACTGTTCATCGCACTTCTGCTCCTCCTCATCTACGCCATTTCCGGTCGCCTCCGAGCCGCCTTCCGCCTCGGCCTCCTGTCGGGATTCGGCCTGACTGCCCTGCTTATCCGCCTCCTGACCTTTTCTGGCAAATGAGTACTGCATCACCTTGAGATACCCCTCCTGCGTCAGTATCTTGAAATTGGCAAAAAAGCTCTCTC
Source organism: bacterium (assembly GCA_023663725.1). Taxonomy (GTDB): domain Bacteria; phylum Bacillota; class Clostridia; order Lachnospirales; family Lachnospiraceae; genus Acetatifactor. The sequence continues at coordinate 8,305 of JAMPGX010000038.1, forward strand.
CTGCCACCTTGACCTGAAGCGCTACCTTCTGATAGACAGCCGCCGGATAAAAGATGCTTAAGAATCGCCGCGCGATCACCTCATATACCTTCGCAGACACGGGCGGCAATCCCTGCAGATTGTTCAACCCCTGGCCCGTGGGGATGATGGCATAGTGATCTGTGATCTGTTTGTCATTCACATAGCGGGTTTTGGCGATATTCTTGTAACTCCCCTGCCCCAATATCTCTCTGGCGAAGCCGCCGCACAGCGCATAGCCCTGCAAGCCTCCGATATTCTTGTGAATCTCCTTGGCCACCGCCGTGGACAGCACTCTCGCGTCCGTGCGGGGATAGGTCACCATCTTTTTCTCATACAGCTCCTGCACGATCCGCAGGGTCTCATCCGGACTGATCTTAAACAGCTTGGAGCAATCATTCTGCAATTCCGCCAGATTGTACAGAAGAGGCGGATTTTTGTTCTCGTTTTTGCGGGTGACAGACTCGGTCACAGCATCGCCTGAGAGCTGGTCGATCAGCGCCTGTGCATCCTCCCTGGCCTTAAAGCCGTTCTCCTTGTAGAGCTTGGGAGACTCAAAGTAACGGCTGCCCTCCACGGCCTTCCACTCCCCCTCCAGCTTCCGGCCCTCCAGGTCAAAGCTTCCCAGTACCCGATAGAAGGGGGTCTTTACAAAGGCTCTGATCTCCCGCTCGCGCCGGACCACCATGCCCAGTACGCAGGTCATCACCCGCCCCACAGAGATCACGGCCCTGTCGCGCTTGAGATAGTCCTTCACTGCCCTCCCGTACTTCAGCGTCAGCACCCTGGAGAAGTTGATTCCCATCAGATAATCCTCCTTGGCGCGCAGATAGGCGGCGTCGCTCAGGGCGTCATACTCCGACAGATCTCTGGCCTCCTTGATGCCTCTGAGAATCTCCTCCTCCGTCTGAGAGTCAATCCACACACGCTTTCTCTCCTTGCCCTTAACCCCCGACATCTGTTCCACCAGACGGTATATGTATTCGCCCTCGCGCCCTGAGTCCGTACAGACATAGATCGTGGTTACATCCGGACGATTTAAAAGGCCGCTGACAATGGTAAACTGCTTTCGCACGCTGTCAATGACCTCATATTTAAACTCCCGCGGAATGAACGGAACTGTGTCAAGGCTCCATCTCCTGTATTTCTCGTCATACACCTCCGGATAACTCATCGTCACCAGATGGCCGACGCACCAGGTGATGATACAGTTCTGGGACTCCAGAAAACCGTCCCGCGAGTCGGTATTCAGTTTCAATGCCTTAGCGAATTCCCTGGCCACACTGGGCTTCTCCGCGATAAATAAATTCTTACCCAAATCACAACTCCTCCAGCAGAGTCTCCATCTCCTGTACCGGCAACGGCCTGCCAAAATAATAGCCCTGTATGATATCGCAGCCAATAGCATGGAGGTATTTGTACTGCTGCTCCTGCTCCACACCCTCCGCAATCGTCTCCAGTCCCAGAGTGCGCACCATGGAGATGATACTCTCGGTAATGACTCTGGTGGCGGAATCGGACATTACCGTATCAATGAAAGATTTATCAATCTTCAGGGTATCTATCGGCAGCTTCTTTAAGTAGGACAGGGAAGAAAAGCCCGTGCCGAAATCGTCCAGGGACACTCGTATCCCATAGTCCCTGAGTGCCCGCAGCTTGGCGGTAACCTTATCAAAATCCTCGATCAGTACCCCCTCCGTAATCTCCAGCTCTATCTCCTGCGGATGCACCTGATAGGTGCTGAGCAGCTGCAGCAATTCATCCACAAACCCATCCTTCATATACTGGATTGGCGAGACATTGATTGAAAGAATCATCGCCTCGCTGCGCTTATGCTGCCACAGCGCAAACTGGCGGATGCTCTCCTCCATCACCCAACGACCGATGGAGACAATCGCCCCATTCTTCTCCGCAATTGGAATAAACACTGCGGGGCTGATCATCCGACCCGATCCGTCGCGCCAGCGAATCAACGCCTCCATCCCCCGCAGCTTCCTGCTTCCGGCGTAGTACTGCGGCTGATAGTGCAACTCAAAATTGTTGCCGTAGATCGCATCCTTCAACTCATTTTCCATCTGCACATTGTGCAGAAAGGCTTTTAAAATAGGTGTGTCAAAATACTGTATATTATTCTTGCCCAGATCCTTGCTCTTGTACATGACAATCTCAGCACAGCCAATCAGCTCCAGCGCATTGGTCGCAGACTCCGGATACTCGGCCACACCTATGCTGACCGTGATGCTGATCTCCTGTCCGCCGCTGAGAACAAATGGCCTGCGCATACGCTCCTGAATCCGCTCATGAATGTTACCGACGGATTTATGGCCTCTGGGACCGTATATTGCCATGCAATACACATCACTGTTCAAATGGCAGGTAATGATGTCATCGCTGGACATTTCCTTCAGGAAGCTGCCCAGCTGCTGCACCAATTCGTCTCCTACAATAATCCCGAGGCCGTCATTCACCTTGCGAAAATCATCAATGTCAATGAGAAGCACGCTGACAATCTCCTGCTCCTCCTGTGCCTTGCGCACAAAATCCGATAGTCTTCGCACGAAGTAATTGCGATTGTATAATCCAGTCAGGGAATCATAGTAAGCCATATAAGTCAATTCTTCATTCTGTATCTTGAACTTCGTTATATCGCTGATGCTGATGATCTTGTCCTGGGGCACTCCGGCCTCGTCATAGAACACTCTTGCTCTGAATTCCAGCCAGGCCTTCTTGCCCCGAAGCATACATTCTGTCACAGCCTCTGGGAGCTGCTTTCTCTCCAGGAAGAGCACTTCTCTCAGCTGCTCCACATACGGTTCATCCACCATCTCGTACAGACGGCCCAGATCCTTCCAGTCGTGGATCCGAAAATCAAAGAATTTATCCCATTTTCCAAGCAGATGTATCTCACTCTTCTCAAAAGAATAGTAAAGAAACGTATTGTTACAGGTGTCACAGACCAGGCGGTACATCTTTTCCTGTACGCTCAGCTTCTGATTCATTGCCTTCAAAAGATCCACTTGATATCGCAGTTCGTTCATTCGCACCTCTATCCTCATATGGCAGCAACGCCACCATACCGTATCCCTCCCATGACGAGATCACTTCCTGGTAATATAGCCCTGTGCCTTCAGCAGTTCCGCGCACAGCACAGCACCGCCGGCCGCGCCCCTCACGGTATTGTGGGACAGGCCCACAAACTTATAATCGTACACTGTATCCTCCCTCAGACGGCCAATGCTGATACCCATACCATTCTCATAGTCCACATCCAGCGTCACCTGAGGGCGGTTATCCTCCTCCATATAGCGAATAAACTGCTTGGGCGCGCTGGGCAGATTCAGCTCCTGGGGCTTGCCGCTGAAGTTCACCAGCTTCTCGATCAACTGCTCCTTGGTGGGCTTTTTGCGGAACTTGACAAACACCGCCGCCGTGTGACCGTTCAGCACCGGCACACGGATACACTGGCAGGTGATCACCGGACTGGTGGCAGGCACGATCTGACCGTCCACGATCTCGCCCCACAGACGCAGAGGCTCCTTCTCGCTCTTCTCCTCCTCGCCGCCGATATAGGGGATGATATTGCCCTCCATCTCCGGCCAATCCCGGAAGGTCTTGCCCGCGCCGGAGATCGCCTGATAGGTGGTCGCCACCACCTCGTAGGGCTCAAACTCCTTCCATGCCGTCAGCACTGGCGCATAGCTCTGGATTGAACAGTTGGGCTTGACAGCCACAAAGCCTCTGGTAGTTCCCAGGCGCTTTCTCTGCGCCTCGATGACCTGCGCGTGCTGTGGATTGATCTCAGGTACCATCATAGGCACATCGGGGGTCCAGCGATGGGCGCTGTTGTTGGATACCACCGGTGTCTCGGTTCTGGCATAGTCCTCCTCGATCTTCCTGATCTCCTCCTTGGTCATGTCCACGGCGCTGAACACAAAGTCCACCCCCGCCGCAACCTTCTCCACCTCATTGACATTCATGACCACCAGGTTCTTAACGGCCTCCGGCATGGAAGTATCCATCTTCCAGCGCTCTCCCACGGCCTCTTGATAAGTCTTGCCCGCCGAGCGGGGACTGGCGGCAACAGCCGTCACCTCAAACCAGGGATGATTCTCCAGCAATGCGATAAAGCGCTGTCCTACCATACCTGTAGCACCTAAAATACCAACCTTCAACTTCTCGTTCATAATCTTCTCCTCGCCTTTATTTGTATTCCGGCAGTTGCCAATCTCTGGGCTGCCATTCCTCCTCCAGATACTCCCTGCTAATACGGATGACCTCCTTCATGGCATCCTTCCCCGGCGCGCCCACAGTCAGACGTTTCTCCACGCAGGTCTTCAGGGATATGGCCTCATAGATATCCGGCCCAAATTTATCGCTGATCCCCTGCAATTCCTCCAGAGGCAGATCGTCGATGGCACAGCCCTTATCCAGACAGTATAGCACAAGTTTACCGATAATGCTATGGGCATCTCGAAAAGGCACTCCTTTTCCCACCAGATAATCGGCTGCGTCCGTAGCGTTGGTAAACCCGCCGGTGGCGCTCCGCGCCATCCTCTCCCGCTTGAAGCCCATGGTGCGTATCATACCAGTGAACAGCGACAGACAGTTCTGCACAGTCTCCATGGCGTCAAACGCCATCTCCTTATCCTCCTGCATATCCTTATTATATGCGAGTGGAATACCCTTCATCGTGGTCAGCAGGGACATCAGCGCCCCATATACCCGTCCGGTCTTGCCTCTCACCAGCTCCGCGATGTCCGGATTCTTTTTCTGGGGCATGATACTGCTGCCGGTGGAATAGGCGTCGTCGATCTCCACAAACTGGTACTCGTTGGAATTCCAGATGATAATCTCCTCACAGAAACGGCTCAGGTGCATCATAATCATGGACAGCGCCGAGAGAAATTCGATCAGGTAATCTCTGTCGGAAACGGAGTCCATACTGTTCAGCGTGGGCCCTTCAAAACCCAGCAGCGACGCCGTGTATCCCCTGTCCAGAGGATAGGTAGTACCCGCCAGCGCGCCAGCTCCCAGCGGACAGTAATTCATCCTGTAGTGGATGTCCTTGAGACGCTGTCGGTCCCTCTTGAACATCTCAAAGTAGGCTCCAAAATGATGGGCGAGCGTGGTGGGCTGCGCCTTCTGCAGATGGGTAAAGCCGGGCATATAGGTCTCGGTATTGGCCTCCATGACATCCAGAATCACACACATCAACTCCTTGAGCAGATCGTCCGTGGCCAACACCTGGGCTCTGGTGTACAGACGCATATCCAGCGCCACCTGATCGTTACGGCTGCGCCCTGTGTGCAGCTTTTTGCCAGGCTCTCCCACCCTCTCGATCAGCTTGGCCTCCACAAAGCTGTGGATATCCTCATATTTTTCATCTATGACCAGAGTTCCCGCCTCCACATCCTGCCGAATGCCGGTGAGTCCCTTGATCAACACATCTCTCTCCTGGGATGAAAGTATCCCCTGCTTGGCCAACATCACCACATGCGCTATGCTGCCCTCTATATCCTGCCGGTAAAGCTTTTTGTCAAAACCGATGGACGCGTTAAATGCATAGACCTGACTGTCCGTGTCCTTGGTAAAACGCCCTCCCCACAAAGTCGCCATCGCTCTCTCCTTCCCACCTGTGTATATACGGATATAATTTTCCTGTTTCAGCCGCAGTAATACAGCTAATCTATATCATACCACGGATGGCACTTTATTGCAAGGAACGAATATCATAAAGTAAATTCTATTTTTGAGAGGACTCACTTGAATGGATAAAAATATTCTGGAGCTGAAAAACATCAGCTATTCCTATCACAGTCTCCACGGTGAGACCAAGGCTCTGGATCATATCACCTTCGGCGTCCGGGAGGGCGAGTTTGTGGCTGTGGTGGGTCCCAGCGGCTGCGGTAAATCTACGCTGCTGTCCATTATCGCCGGATTACTTCCCGCTGAGGAGGGCACGATTCTGGTCAACAATCCCGACGGCTCCCTGCATTACCCCAGAGTGGGCTATATGCTACAGCGTGAGCATCTGTTTGAGTGGCGCAGCATCTATAAAAACGTGATTCTGGGGCTGGAAATCAACCATATGATGACTCCTGACCGTATCGCCTATGTGGAAACTCTGCTGAGGGATTATGATCTGGAAAAATTTAAGGATAAGCGCCCCAGCGAGCTCTCCGGCGGCATGAAGCAACGGGCCGCTCTGATCCGCACTCTTGCCCTGGAGCCGCAGCTTCTCCTGCTGGATGAACCCTTCAGCGCACTGGACTATCAGACCAGACTGATGGTATCCGCCGACATCTGCCATCTGATCCGCAGAACCGGCAAGACCGTGATTCTGATCACCCACGATCTGTCCGAGGCGGTGAGCCTGGCTGACCGTATCGTCGTGCTCTCCGGCAGGCCCGCCACCGTGAAACGGGAGATACCCATACATCTGACGCTGCAGGATGACTCACCCCTGGCCGCCAGAAACGCGCCGGAGTTCAACGAATATTTCAATGCATTATGGGAGGAGATGAGATCATGAGCAAGCATAACCGAGAATTGACAAAACAGGAGGCATTCGTAAGAGAGCACCGACGGCATCATCACCAGATCGCGTTTTACCGCCTCTTTTTCTTCCTGCTCTTTCTCGCCCTGTGGGAGACAAGCGCCAGACTCGGCTGGATCGACAGCTTCTTTTTCTCCAGCCCCAGCCTGGTGGCCAAGTGTCTGTGGGGCATGGTGCTGGACCGCACCCTGTTCCTGCATGTGGGTGTCACACTGGCGGAGACCATCGCCAGCTTTTTGCTGGTGTTCCTTGGCAGTCTTCTGGTCGCAACAGCCCTATGGTTTTCACCGAAACTTTCGGAAGTTGCCGAGCCCTATCTGGTGATCCTGAACAGCCTGCCCAAATCCGCCCTGGCCCCGCTCTTTATCGTGTGGCTGGGGACGGGCAGCACCACCATCGTGGTGGCTGGCATCTCCGTGGCCCTGTTTGGCTCCATCATCAGCTTCTACACAGGCTTTCAGCAGGTGGACAGCGAGAAGATCACGCTGATCTACACTCTGGGGGGACACAGAGGCGACGCTTTTCGCAAGGTGATCCTGCCGGGCTCCATCCCCATCATGCTCAGCACCACCAAGGTCAACATCGGCCTTGCGCTGGTGGGGGTTATCATCGGAGAATTCCTGGCAGCCAAGCGTGGGCTGGGCTACCTGATCATCTACGGCAGCCAGGTGTTTCAGCTCAATCTGGTGATCACCAGCATCCTGATCCTCTGCGTCATCGCCATGGGATTCTACAAAGGAATTCAGTGCATCGAACATCATATAAAGAAACAATTGAAAATGTGAGATTGACTTTTCCCCTATAATGTGCTACACTTTCCGCAGTGACGCTTCACCAGTTTAAAGCGTTAGTGTTCTACGCTTTAAACTGGTATTGCGCCGGACAATACTATACACGAGAAAGGATATCGTACCATGTTGAAGCTTATTATTTTGATTCTTTACTTTGCCGTGCTGATCGGCATCGGCCTCTATTGCCGCAAAAATGCCACAGACGTAAACGGCTTTGTGCTGGGCGGACGCTCTGTCGGGCCCTGGCTCACCGCTTTCGCCTACGGCACCTCCTATTTCTCTGCCGTGGTGTTTGTCGGCTACGCGGGACAATTTGGCTGGAAATACGGCATAGCCGCTACCTGGGCTGGCATCGGCAACGCCGTCATCGGCTCCCTGCTGGCCTGGGTGGTGCTGGGCAGGCGCACCCGAATCATGACGCAGCATCTGGACTCCGCCACCATGCCTCAATTTTTCGGCCAGCGCTTTGGTAGCCGTCCACTGAAAATTGCCGCCTCCGTCATCATCTTCATCTTCCTGATCCCATACACGGCCTCCCTGTACAACGGGCTCTCACGGCTGTTTGGCATGGCTTTTGACATCGACTATTCCGTCTGCATCATCCTGATGGCTGTGCTGACGGCTGTCTATGTCATTGCGGGAGGCTATATGGCCACCGCTATCAACGATTTCATCCAGGGCATTATCATGCTGTTTGGCATTGTCACCGTCATCGCGGCAGTTCTTCGCAGCAAGGGCGGCTTCATGGCAGCCTATGAGGGACTGGCCCACATCACCGACCCGTCCGTCACCGAAACCCCAGGTATATTCGCCTCCTTTTTCGGTCCGGACCCCCTGAACTTAATGTTCGTGGTAATCCTGACCTCCCTGGGCACCTGGGGACTGCCTCAGATGGTACAGAAGTTCTACGCCATCAAGAACGAAGAATCCATTAAGAAAGGAACCATTATCTCCACATTATTTGCTCTGGTCGTAGCAGGTGGCTGCTACTTTCTGGGAGGCTTTGGCAGACTGTTCTCCGACCAGATCGATATTGCCGCAAACGGCTTTGACTCCGTGATCCCCACGATGCTGCAGAACCTGGGGCCGGTACTGATCGCCCTGGTGGTCATCCTGGTGCTTTCCGCCTCCATGTCCACCTTAAGCTCGCTGGTCATCGCTTCCAGCTCCACCTTGACCATCGACTTTTTGAAGGAAACCTTCATGAAAAAATTGGACGATAAGAAGCAGCTCCTGCTGATCCGCTTCCTGGTGCTGGTGTTTATCGCCATCTCTGCTATCCTGGCGCTGATCCAGTACAAGAGCTCCATCACCTTTATCGCACAGCTCATGGGCATCTCCTGGGGTGCGTTGGCAGGTTCTTTCCTGGCGCCCTTCCTGTACGCCCTGTACTGGAAAAAGACCACCAAGGCCGCCTGCTGGGTATCCTTCGTCTTTGGCTCCGGCCTGATGCTGGTGGACATGCTGGCAAAAGACATATTGCCTTCCATCATGCGCTCTCCGATCAACTGCGGCGCCATCGCTATGCTGGCCGGACTGGTCATCGTGCCGGTGGTAAGCCTGCTTACGCCCAAGCCCGATAAGAAGCTTGTGGAGGAAACCTTTGCCTGCTACGACAAGGACACGGTAGTGAAGCAGTCCACCGCGCTGGGCAGATAAAAACGATACGAATAATAGAATTAAGAAAAACACCTGTCGCTCTGGGGCAGGTGTTTTTATGTATGCTGTCTTATTTATGATTCCCCTTGATCGGCCTCCGAAAACTGTTCGTAGACGGCGATACGCTGAACATCCTGCTCAGGCATGCCGATAAACACAGCGCCATAATGGTAAAGCGCCATTTCATCCAGCTCTATTCGGACAATCCGCAGAAAACAATGTATCGTCTCCTTGGTCCATATGGTCAGAGCGCATTCATACACCGCCCCAATATCCAACAAGTCCTTGCAGGTAAAACCTACGCCCGATTTGGATGCATCGGTAATATCTATCACTACAATACGTTCCTTCGCGGAATCCAGATGCTTGACTGTCAGCTCCGCCTCCAAATCTATTCTTTTGTTTCTTCTCCGCTCCTCCATCAGCTATAATCCTCCCGCATAAGTAATGAATTCCTTCGGCCTCTATTATAACAATTTTTGGACAAATAATCAAGACGCTGCTGAAAACGAATCAATTTCGCTGTAACCAATTTTTATGAATAACCAGAAATTTTGCACTGGCC
>JAMPGX010000039.1 GCA_023663725.1 bacterium
TTGGCCTATTCTGTAGCCCTCTATTTTCAAGTGATTTCAACAGCGAAATTGATTCCCATAACTTACGCGCATCTCTCTCAGAATATGAGGCTTTAACTCCTCCGTTGTAATCTGTCCTATATCCGGAAAGCTAACGCTGGCCATAAAGCAGACGATCTGAGAGCTCACGGCATAGCACAGATAACCGATCGGCAGATCGGAGCGCAGCTCTCCACGCTCCACAGCCTCCGCTATCAGCCTCACCAGCATATTCACCAGCGGATACTGCCCCGCCTCCTTCATGCGCTCCTGGAGCTTCAACCCGCAGATGGAAGTATCCGTCAACAGATGGATAAAGTGCAGAAAGCATTCCCTCTCCGCCATCTTTTCCTCCAGCACCTCCAACAGATATCCCATCTGGTCAAAAAAACTCCTGCGCCCAGCTAACTCCTCCTCCACTTCCTCCTGAATACAGATAATCACATAGAGAATGGCGCTGACAATAATCTCCTCCCGAGTGTCAAAATAGTCGTATGCCGTTCCCTTGCCAATCCCCGCTTTCCTGGTGATGTCCGACACCTTGAGGGTGCGGATATCCACCCCCTCAAGAATCAGCTCTATCACGCCCTGATAGAGCTGCAACACCTTGGACGGTATCTGCTCCTTTGATTCAAATCCTGTTATCCTTCCCATATCATCCCCCTGTCAGGCATCAACGCCCTTCTATACCTCCTCGCTCTCCTCAACCTTATCCCTCGTCTTACGCTTAACTCTTTTAGGCTTATTGCCCTCCCCTGACCGCTTTTTCTCCCGTATAAAGATGTCATAAATACAGGGAACCACCACCAGAGTCAACAGCGTGCCGTACAGCAGCCCACCGATTGTGGTGACCGCCATGGGCTTAGCCATCTCTGCTCCCATATCATTGGAAAAGACCATCGTAGACAGAGCCAGTATCGTAGTCAGCGCCGTCATCAGCACCGGCCGCAGCCTGGTGCGTCCCGCTGTCAGGATAGCCTGGCGCTTATCCATCCCCCGCTCCCGCAGCTGATTCATATAATCGATCAGCACGATACCATTGTTCACGATGATGCCTGCCAGCATGACGAAGCCGATCAGAGCGATAACGCTGATCTCGCTGCCGCTGAAAAACAGTCCAAACAGGCCGCCAGTAAAGGCCAGCGGAATCGTGAACATGATGATAAAGGGAAGCAACAAGGACTGGAACTGCGCCACCATGATCAGATACATAAACACTACCGCCAGCAACAGCATCAACAACACCTGACTGATCGCGTCGTTAATCATCTCATTTTCTCCGGAAAATACCAGACTGTAGCCCTCCGGCACCTGGTAGTCCGCCAGACGCTCTTCCACCCTGGTGGACACATGGCCCACATTGTAACCGTCCGCAATGGCGGCGGACACTTCGATATACCGGTTTTGATCTGCCCTGTTAATGGAATTCAGAGACAAGGCCGCCGTCAGCTCCGCGATCTCAGACAGCGGAACATCCACCTCCTTGCCCTCCTCGTCCGTCCCCTTGATCTTCAGGTTCGCGATCATTGCCCTGGTCAGCTCCACATCACTGCCGTTAGATACATACACCACATAGTCTTTCTCCGCCGCCGCAAGTGTGGTGGCATTGCTGGAATCCGCCAGCTTAGGAGATATCTGGGTGAAAACCTGAGCCACAGTGAGTCCGTATTGCACTGCCTTGTCCTTGTCCACCGTGATACGCAGCTCCTCGCTGCTTTCCGCCATACCGTCCGACACCTGAGTGGTTCCCTCGACAGATTCCACAATCGCTGCCACTTCTCTGGCAATCTGCTGCAGAGTGTCTATCTCTCTGCCACGCACCTGTATTGAGATGCCGCTTCCACCCATGGCGCTCATATCCATGCTGGAGGTATCCACAGTGATCTCCGCCTCCAGATCCGCAGTTTTTTCCAATATTTCCTGGGCGATCTCCTCATTGCTCCTCTTCTTATCCTCACTGGCCACCACATAGATATCTGTGCTGTTGGTACTGCTGTTGCCGCCGCCTGTAAGCATGGCCATGGAGGAGGTGCTGGCCATTGCGCCCACATCTGTGATATCCTCCATCTCCAAAAGTCTCTGCACCACGATATCCGTCAGAGTCCCTGTCTCCTCCAATGTCGCATCTTCAGGCAGACGCACGCTGACTGTCATCTGTGTGGAATCCATATCCGACATAAAGGCAGTTCCGTTTGTCCATGCCAGCGCAAAGCTGATGACCAGCATGGCCAGCGTTACCACCAGCACCAGACTCTTACACCTCAGAGCCCCATCCAGGAGCTTGGCATAAGCCTTAGTCAGCCCCCGAAAGATTCTTCCCTCTTTTTGCTCCTTTGTGCGGGTCAACAGCTTCGATGCCATAGCCGGCACCACAGTCAATGCAATAATCAGACTGGCCAGCAGGGAAAAGGCAATAGTCAAGCCCATATCCACAAAAAGCTGCCTGGTGATGCCCTCGGTGAAGACAATGGGGGCGAACACACACACCGTAGTCAACGTGGACGCAATGATGGAGCCCGTCACCTCCCTGCTACCCTCTATAGCCGCCTCCAGAATCGTCTTGCCCTCGCCCCGCATCCGGTAGATATTCTCGATCACAACGATGGAGTTATCCACCAGCATACCGATGCCCAACGCCAGACCGGACAGGGAGATGATATTCAAGGTCACGCCGCTGAAATACATACACACAATAGCCGTCACCAAACTGATGGGAATGGAGAACGCCACCACCATTGTAGGACGCAGATCCTTTAAGAAGATCAGCAGAATCACTACCGCCAGCAAGCCTCCCAGCAGGATATTGCTGACAATGGAGTCCATGACCAGATCGATATAAACCCCCTGATCCATCAAGGTTATGATACTCAGCCCCTCGTCCGCCTCCATCATGTCTGCAAAACGTTCCAGCAACAAATCTGACACCGCTCCGGTGGAATAACCCGTCTGCTTCTGGATGGACAGCATACAACCAGGACTGCCGTTTACATTCGTATAGATTTCCGCGGAATTATCCGTAAAAAATACATCCGCGACATCTCCCAGCGTGACCACAGGCACGCCGTCCATATGTAAATCCATCAGCGGAAGCGCTGTCAGCTCCTCCAGCGTGGCAGGCTTATCTCCCACACGCACCAGATAGCTGACGCCCTCCTCGGTCACATATCCGGCAGGCATGGAAAAGTTCTGCGCAGTCAGTAGATTCTTGATCATATCCACCGTCAGGATCTCTGTCATATCCGCCTTGTCATAGGCGTCTCTTCGAGCCTGCTCAAATTGCTCCTCTCCCTCCTCGAGCTGTTCCTGAGCCTCCTTGAGCTGATCCTCCCCTGTCTTGATCTGCTCCAGCGCAGCGTCCAGCTGGGTCTGAGCCAACTCCATCTGATATTCTCCCAGGCTGATCTGCGAAGCGGCATTGGCGAATTCAATCGCCGCCTCCAGCTCTCCCTTCTCCACCTCGATCAAGCCGCTGTTGACCTTACCCAGACTCTCATCCAGAGTGGCAATCGTCTGATTGACAGTGGCTTCATAGGCGGACAGCTCCAGGCCATTGGTCAGAGCATTCAACGACTGTTCCAAATTGGTGCGCTGTGCCATGATCTGTGAATTTACCCCTGCCGTGACCAGGCTCAGCTGTACATACACCTCCTGAAAATGATCCTTGTCCTCCCATGGCAGTTCCCTGAGATTCCGAATCATGGAGGCCGTTTGCTCATTGGCCTCCATCTGCTTAGCAATATCGCTTGCGAGAAATCTGCCCTGCAGCTGCCTGATTTCCTCCTTAGTCTGATCGTCTATGTCGTCATCGGAACCGGATACGGAGAAGCCTCCTGTCAGACGGTCATATTCCCGTATATAGCTGTTGGTTTCCTCCAACACCTTATCCACCTGCGCGATGCCCTCCTGCAGCGCCTTGGCGGTCATCAGGTTGGTGGTCAGCGTCATCTTGGTGGACTCCAGGCTGGTCTTGGCCGTGAGCAACTGATTCTTTGTCTCCGCCAACTTCGCCGCTGTCTCCTCCTGAGTCCTGCTCAGCTCATCCTTGCCCTCCTGAAGCTCCCCTTTTCCGCTATTGATCTCCTTGATGCCATCATTGATCTCCTTTTTTCCATCGACAAGCTCCTTGCGGCCGTCCTCCAGCTTCTGCCGTCCATCCTCCAGCTCTTCCTCCGCCTCGCGCATCTTATCGTCTATTGCGGCGTATATCTTCTCATTCAGGGCATCAACCTTCTCCTGCCGGATCACGACGCTGATGCTCTCCTCCAGCAAGCCCACAGCGCTGGCGCTGGCCACACCCTCCAGGCTCTCCACCTCGGGCACCAACACATTGCTCACATATTCGCTGACCTGCGCGTACTCCATATTTTCCATGCCCGCTGCCACCATCATCACCGGCAGCATATCCGGATTCAGCTTCATAATGATGGGATTGCCCACGCTGTCATCCCAGTAGGATTTGATCTGGTCCAGGTTCTCCCGAATCTCCAGCGATATGGCATTCATATCCGCCGACTGTGCAAACTCCAGAATCACCATGGAATAGTTCTCCGAAGAGACCGAGCTGATACTCTCTATATTGCTGACCGTGGCCATCGAAGATTCCACCGGCTTGGTCACCACCATCTCCACGGTCTCCGGACTGGCTCCCACATAGGTCGTCATAACGATCACATAGGGGAGACTGATATTCGGCAACAGATCCGTGGTCATCCGTGTGAATGACACCACGCCCAACACAATTGCCAGCACTACTCCCACCAACACAGTATATGGCTTTTTAACGCTGAATTTTGATATCATGATGCATTTTCCCTTTCCATATAAGTTGAAGCTATGTATGCGTCTCCTGATGTGAAATGACCGACCAGTCGGTCATTTTTACTCTAAAATTATATGCCGCCATCACTGGAAAGTCAACTGCCAAGTCCTCCCGATATTATTAAAAAAAAATAAAGAAGACGCTACAGCATCTTCCTTATTTTCCCCTTGAGCCGTTGCAGGGCATTGTCTGTCGATTTTTCCTCACGGCCCAGCACTCTGGCGATCTGGCTGTAACTCATTCCAGTCAGGTACAGATCCAGAACCTGTTTCTCGAAGCTGCTGAGCTCCTTGTCGATCTGCCCCTCCAGATATTCCACCCGCTCGCGATCGATAAACAGTGTCTCCGGATTCTGATCCTGATCTGGCGGCAATGCCTCAGCCAGCTCCAGCTCCTCGCTGTCCTCCTGACTACGACTCCCGTAGAGAGACACATAGGTGTTCAGCGGCCGGTGCTTCTGCCGGTGGGAAGCCTGAACCGCCGTATACATCTGACGGCTGATACACAGATCCGCAAAGGTATAGAAGCTGGCATCCCGCCCACAGTCATAATCTCTGATGGCCTTGAACAAACCGATCATCCCCTCCTGGATCAGATCCTCATTGTCTCCTCCAAGAATATACATGGATTTTGCCTTGCTTCGCACCAGATTCTTGTATTTCTCCATGATGTAATCCATAATGCGGGCCTCGCCGCCCCGCAGACGATCGATTAGCTCCTCATCGCTGACATGGCTGTATTCCTGCTCCATCAGATTTCCCCCGCTTAAGAACTACGCTGCCTGACGATCTCGTAGGCCAGCACACCGGCGGCTACAGAGGCATTCAGGGAATCAATGTTTCCCTTCATAGGGATGGCCGCCGTCATGTCACATTTCTCCTTGACAAGACGTCCCACGCCGTCGCCCTCACTGCCGACCACCAAGCCGATAGCTCCTCTCAAATCCAGGTCATACATTCTCGTGCCATCCATATCTGCGCAGACGAACCAGACGCCCTCCTTCTTCAGCTCCTCTATGGTCTTGACCAGATTGGTCACTCTGGCAACCGGCGTATAATTCAAGGCTCCGGCAGAGGTGCGCGCCACTGTAGCGGTGAGACCCACCGCCCTGTTTTTGGGGATGATGACGCCGTGGGCGCCCGCTAGATTGGCTGTGCGGATAATAGCGCCCAGATTGTGCGGGTCCTCGATATTGTCCAGCAGAAAGAGAAAGGGCGGTTCACCCTTGGACCTGGCCGCCTCCAGAATATCCTCGACCTCCGCGTATTCATAAGCTCCGGCCACAGCAATCACACCCTGGTGCCGTCCGGTGTCGGACATTTGGTCCAGACGCTCTCTGGAGACATATTTTATTAACGTATCATGCTTTTTGGCTTCACGCTTGATCGTCATCACGGGGCCGTCCTGACAGCCATCCTGAATATAGATCTTATCTATGGTCTTCCCACTGCGAAACGCCTCAATCACGGCATTCCTGCCCTCTATTGTCTGTTCCTGATCTCCCATTTTCTCTTCCTCATATCTCCATGCCAATGCGGTTGATCCCCTCCCGCACCAGCTCCAACAGCCGCTCCGTATGCCCCGTCAGATACAGATATCCCATCAACGCCTCCATCCCCGTGGCTCTGCGATACTCTCTCACTGTGGCGTTCTTAGCCTTGGTATTGAACCTGGCATTGCGTCCCCAGCGGTATATATCCGCCTCCTCCTGCGACAGCACATCCTTCAGGGCCTCTATCATCCGAGCCTGGATACCTGCATTCACATACTGCGTAGCATGCCTGTGCAGGTCGTTGGCCGGACGGTTACCTCTCTCGACCACTACAGTGCGGATCACCAGATCGTATATCGCGTCCCCGATATAGGCCATGGCAAGCGGTGAATAGGTGCGAATATCCACAGCCTTACCAGGGAAACAACAGCGAATCTGCTCCAACAGACTTAGACCTTCTTCCATTTTACACCCTCTCTTGTGTCCTCCAGAGCAATCCCCCGTTCCAGCAGCTCCGCCCGTATTGCGTCCGCTCTGGCAAAATCCTTGGCCTTTTTAGCGGCCTTGCGCTCCTCGATCCTGCTCAGAACATAGCTCTCCAGCTCCGCATCAAGCTGGCCGTCAGCCTCCTTCGCCGTCTGTGCTGTTGTCAGATTCAGGGACAGTACCTCGTCAAAGCTCTCCGCCAGCGCATACTTGGTCGCATCGGAGATGTCCGCCTTCAACATATCGTAGAGAACCGTGATGGCCATGGAGGAATTCAGATCATCACAGATCGCCTCCTCAAATCTGGCTCGATAAGCGGCATATTGCTGTTGATCCACATCGCCCTCCCTCTTCAGGGCGGCAATGCGCTTCACCAGCTTCTCGTAGGCGGCAGTCATATTGTCCAACACCTCATAGGAGAATTCCAGAGGCTTGCGGTAGTGCGACTGCAGGCAGAACATGCGGTACACAATCGGGTCATAACCCTTGCTCTCAAGCAGGGACACAGTCAGGAAATCGCCCTTGGACTTGGCCATCTTTCCGTTTTTATCGTTCAAATGATGCACATGGAACCAATAATTACACCACTTATGCCCCAGATAGGACTCGCTCTGAGCGATCTCATTGGTGTGATGGGGAAAGATATTGTCCACGCCGCCGCAGTGAATATCCATATACTCACCCAGATGCTTCATGCTGATACAGGAGCACTCGATATGCCAGCCGGGATATCCCAGCCCCCAGGGGCTCTCCCATTTCAACTCCTGATCATCAAATTTGGACTTGGTAAACCAGAGCACAAAATCGCTCTTATTGCGCTTGTTCTCATCCTCGTTCACATCATCTCGCACACCAACCATCAACTCCTGCTCGTTTTGGTTGGATAACACATAGTATTCTTTCAACTTGGAGGTATCAAAATAGATATTCCCCCCCTGCTCATAGGCATATCCTTTCTCCAGTAATACCTCGATCATATGGATAAACTCAGGGATACAGTTAGTGGCTGGCTCCACGACATCAGGAGTCTTGATATTCAACCTCATGCAGTCATTGAAAAAAGCGTCCGTGTAGAATGCGGCAATCTCCATCACGGATTTATGCTCCCGCTTTGCCCCCTTCAGCATCTTGTCTTCGCCAGTGTCCGCGTCGCTGGACAGATGCCCCACATCTGTAATATTCATCACGCGCTTTACATCATAGCCAATGTAACGCAATGTCTTTTCCAGCAGATCCTCCATGATATAGCTGCGCAGATTGCCGATATGGGCAAAATGATACACGGTAGGACCGCAGGTATACATGGCCACCTTTCCGTCCTCGTTAGGGACAAAATTCTCGACCATTCTGGTCAGTGTGTTGTAAAAACGCAGTTTGTTCTCCATTTGCTATGTCCTCTTTTCACGTTATTCTTCCTGAAACATCTTGTGCCCCGCAGCCATCGGCATCTCTCTATATTCCCTGCCCACGGAACTCAACCGTCATATCCTCCGGTCGGCGGTGCTCCGTCTGTTCCCGCAGACGCTTAAGCTCCTGCTCCATTATCAGCAGCCGATTGGTCAGCTCGGTATTGGCTTTCATCAGCCCTGTGATATCCTCCCTGACCGGATCTGGTAGCGTCTGGTCCAGATCTTCTCTGGGCAGCACATGGTTATTGCGCTTGACCACCCGCCCTGGCACGCCCACCACTGTCGAACCCGGCGGCACCTCGGACAATACTACGCTTCCCGCACCGATCTTGGAGTTCGCGCCAATCGTAAAGGAGCCAAGCACCTTGGCTCCGGCGCTGATCATAACATTATCCTCCACTGTAGGATGACGCTTGCCATGCTCCTTGCCAGTTCCCCCCAGCGTCACTCCCTGATAGATCGTCACATTGTCCCCGATAATCGCTGTTTCTCCAATGATAACTCCATTTCCATGATCAATAAACAGACCTTTTCCAATGCGCGCACCGGGATGAATCTCGATACCAGTCTTCCTTGCGCCCCTCTGCGATACATAGCGGGCCAGGAAAAAATGTCCCTTCCTATACAATCTGTGCGCAATCCGATAATGCATCATCACCTTAAAGCTTGGATACAGAAAGACCTCCATCGCGGAATGTATTGCCGGATCACGCTCTCTGATAATCTGGATCTCCTCCCGGATATTACGAATCAATCCCATCTCATTCCCCCCACATATCGATGAACATCCCCATTCCCCTTATTCGGCACACTGCGAACAACATCCGCCGCACTGCAAAATCCCCTCTGCATATAAAAACGGATAAACTCATCCTTTAAGACGAATTTATCCGCCTATCGCCCTTGCTTTCTACTATTCAGCATATGCAAAAAACCAGATTTTGTCAACAGTTTTTTGGCGGAAAATAAACTATTTCGCAAGCTTGGCACAACCGCTACAACTCTGGCAACAACCGGTATCTGCCGCGTCAAGCGCCAGATTCAGGGGGCTTGTAAGCATACAGACAGCCTGAGAAGCAATTCCCTCTCCATTTCCTGTAAAGCCCAAGCCCTCCTCGGTAGTGGCCTTTACATTGACCTGTTCCAACGCAATACCAAGTGTATCAGCTATATTTTTTCTCATCGCATCAATATGGGGCCGCATCTTGGGGGCCTGCGCAATGATCGTGGCATCGATGTTCTCGATCAGGAAACTGTGCTCCTCCAGCAATCCTCCAACCTGACTCAGAAGCTTTAGAGAGGATATCCCCTCATATGCGGAATCTGTATCGGGAAAATGACTCCCGATGTCGCCCAGCGCCGCTGCCCCCAAGAGGGCATCCATAATAGCATGCAGGAGCACATCCGCATCTGAATGACCCAAAAGCCCCTTCTCATAGGGAATCGTCACGCCTCCCAGAACCAGTTTTCTTCCCTCCGTCAAACGATGTACATCATATCCTGTTCCGATTCTCATTATTCTCGTTCTCCTTTCCGTCAGTGCAACACTATTCCCTTTTATACACAGCACAAAACTGGGGATACCTTTAGTATCCCCAGTCTCTGTCTATAATTGCACTCACCTTGTTTAATAACCAAACTCCTGTGCAAAATACAGCTTGCCATCTGCTGCTTCATACACGGCAATGCTGCAGGTTGCCAGCTCGCCATCCAGAATATTCGCCGCATGTGTGGGAGAATTCATCCATCCTGCCACCAAGCTGCTTGCATCGGCATAACCTTTTGCCAGATTTTCAGCCCACATCAAGTCACTGTTCACCGTATAGAAGTCCTTCCCATTGGGCCTTGTATGGGAGAAGCTGCTCGCAATCTCTGTCGCACGTACCTGCGCACACAGCTCCAACTCGGCATCCCAGGTATACGCGGCAAGTCCTCTGGATGTTCTCTCTGCATTCACCAGATCAAAAGCGGAAACAGCAACCGCTCTGAGTTCATCCGCTCTCTGCTGCTCCTCCTCTGTCATATCTATCGATCTCACAGAGCCAGCCAGCGCAATGGCCTCATCATCTATATACGTGATTCCCTCCTGAGTCGTTGCCTCACGGGTTGCCGCTGACATCTCAGGCGCTCCTGAGCCGCATGCCATCAAGCTGATTCCCATCACTGCTGTCAATGCAAGTGCTATCCATTTCTTTCTCATTACACTCACTCCTTAGATGTATTATTTCTTAACACCTTTCAATATCCATGCTAACAGTGCAGAGAGAGACGCAAGGAACATCATCATCCATGCATCAGACTCATCACTGGTCTGAGGACGTCTTCTGCTGCCCAATACCATAGCGTCTGATAAAGGCGTCTTGTCGTCGTCAATCCTGACTGTACGGGCTCTTCGACGCCCTAATACCGCAGGCGGATCTTGATCGGCAGGGGGATCTTCCTCATTTGTAACCTCCTGTGGAGGATCATCCCTCTGAGGTGTATCCACATTCTGCGGAGGATCTGTCACCTGTGGCGGCTGCGTCTCGGCCGGTGGCTGTGTCACAGTCGGTGGCGGCGTAGGCTCTGGCGTTGTACCCGGTTCTGGTGTTGTATCTGGTCCTGGTGTAGGTTCAGGCGTCGTACCCGGTCCCGGTGTAGGCTCTGGCGTTGTGCCCGGTCCTGGTGTAGGTTCAGGCGTCGTGCCCGGTCCTGGCGTAGGCTCCGGTGTCGTACCCGGTCCTGGTGTAGGTTCTGGCGTTGTGCCCGGTCCTGGCGTAGGCTCTGGTGTCGTACCCGGTCCTGGTGTAGGTTCTGGCGTTGTGCCTGGTCCTGGCGTAGGCTCTGGTGTCGTACCCGGTCCTGGTGTAGGTTCCGGTGTTGTGCCCGGTCCTGGCGTAGGTTCAGGCGTCGTACCCGGTCCTGGTGTAGGTTCTGGCGTTGTGCCCGGTCCTGACGTAGGTTCAGGCGTCGTACCCGGTCCTGGTGTAGGTTCTGGCGTTGTGCCCGGTCCTGGCGTAGGCTCTGGTGTCGTACCCGGTCCTGGTGTAGGTTCCGGTGTTGTGCCCGGTCCTGGCGTAGGTTCAGGCGTCGTACCTGGTCCTGGTGTAGGCTCTGGCGTTGTACCTGGCCCTGGTGTAGGCTCTGGCGTTGTACCTGGCCCTGGTGTAGGCTCTGGTGTCGTACCTGGTCCTGGCGTAGGTTCCGGTGTTGTGCCTGGTTCCGGTGTTGTATCCGGTCCTGGTGTAGGCTCTGGCGTTGTACCCGGTCCTGGCGTAGGATCCGGCGTCGAACTCGGCTCTGGCGTAGGATCCGGCTGCTCATTAGGTATTGATGACGTTTCTGGTGTTGGATCAGGAATAGGATCCGGTGGAGTCACCTTGGGAACCCGCTCCGATATAAAATGCCATTCTCCACTATTGCCCGTCAGCTTGTTGCAGACTAACCATCCCTTGGCTGTATAAGCAAGATGTACCGATGCCCTTGGAGCAATTACTGTTGCCATCATGTTATCACTCTGCAATGCCACGCTGCTGGCATTGGGCATATTCCAGATAATATTCTCCGCGACAGAATTCGACAACTGACCGTCCACGACATTGACATTATATCGCGGGATAGTCACTTCGCCTCGCGTAATATTGATTATGACAGTCTGACCCTGCTTCATATTAATATGCAGGCCACCTGCCTGAAGCTGTCCGCCCTGAAGCGCATCTACAATGCTGTCAGCCTGTACATACACGGTTGACGCGTCGACCTGACTGGCGTCGATCACTGTATTGTTCATATCGATCTGCATGACCGCCGTATCAATAACATTGGTATGGTCACCGCTGGATACCGATACCACACTGTCTGCATAACTGGAAACGGCGGCAAGGGCGCTGGCAACCTCTGCCTTTACGCCCGCGTCGATCACAACTACCGTATCCTTGGCTCCGTCGTTTAATTTTCCCTGAACATCCTGCACGGTCATGGATGACGAGCCAAAGGAATAAGCTTCTCCAATATGTATCTCTCCCGCACACCGTGTACCGTCAGGCGCATGGGATAAATCTGCTCCGGTATATTGATCATTATTCGTATACACGCCAACCAGAAAATTGGTCTGCATATGGGAAGTCTGATTCAGCTCATTCGCAATGATACCATACTTGGCGTAATCACCAAGAAAAACAGCATTGCCTGCGTTTCCTGCCTCCGTGCTTACCCCCATCTCTGTAAACAGGCTACTGATCACCAACGCCGAGGCCATGACAACTACCACTGCTTTGCTTACTTTTTCTTTTAGACCCATTACTCTCATGATTATACCCCTTTGCGTGCTTCAGCACATACGCCAATCAATAATTGGAAGTTTACTTTTACGCTTTACCCCTGCGTGTCACATACTTATTTATCACACTTTGAACATCTTTCACTAGATAAGACTCTCCAGATATTACAAAAGGTTCAAAAATATGTAAAAATTATTCAATATATTTACCATATGGCTCCGTGAGAGTCAAAACCCCATGAATCAATACTCTCCTGGAAGTTCCTGCCGAACCATAGCAGGAGGAAAGAGATACAATATTGGCCCGTTCTGACAAATCTACGTCAAAATTATAGTTGGAATTCTCCACTGCCCACTGCGTATAGATGTCGTAATTTTCGTCCGAAGTGAATACCATGTACCGGTTACTGCTTGACTTCGTCATATAATAAGAAAATATCTCGTAAGTGTACACCGTCTCTTTCGTATAGATATAGAAGCGGGGATTGGCATCCAGAAGAGAAGGGTCGTCCACCAGCCTCCTGAACGCTCCGAACATGCTTCCGTCCCGCATATTATGGCCAAATACAAATGTGTTCCGGTCACTCCAGTCAGGGGATGCCCCGCAGTCCATAAAAATACTGCCCGAATTGCTCTTCTCGTCTTCAAAGGAGTGTTTCAGATAATACTCATTATCCTCTCCCTGCACAATAGGATAGCTTACCTCCACCGCCGGAAAATAAAACCATCCCCTGAAATCCCCGTTCATCTCATTCAGCTGAGCCATATCAATGGACAGCGGAGGATATTGCGGCGGCACGGTCTCCGGTTCTCCGTCGTCACCATCCATGCCAGCGTCGACAGAAGGGGCGTCCAGACGTACCTCCTCTGTAACCACCGCCTCCAGCAGCCGTTGATGCTCCGCCTGCGCGCGATGATCGGAGATTACCGCCATAATCAGCTTATAACCGGAAAATATCACGGCCGCGAGCAAAACCAGAATACCTGCGGCATATTGAAGCTTCCTCAAAACATTCTTTTTCAACGGACTCCCCTCCATACTGAGATTTCCATATTTTTAGTGTAGCACATTTTTACATATCTGTCATCTTCTATTTGAAAAAAGGAAATATTTTTGTTATAATTGACTATATATTCCAGTGCATAAATGAAGAGAGGGGAGAATACCATATGTTACCAATTCACTTAATTTCAGTCCTATTTCTGGGAATGATGTATTTTTTCATATATCGAATGGACAAAAAGCCATCCTACGATCCCAAAATAGTTTTTATGGTTCTGTTGGCAGGAGGCTTTATGCTTCGCTGTATCTTTGCCGGCAGCTCTGAGGGTTTCCCCACCGATACGGCCTGCTTTGTCAGCTGGGCAAAGCTCGCGTTCGAAGGGGGAATCCGCAATTTTTATGCCTCGGGCGTATTTGCCGATTACCCTCCCGGATTTGTGTATATCCTCTATGTAATAGGAGCTATTTTTTCCCTGTTCAAGATTCCCCTGATGTCCGCTCCCTGCCTGCTGCTGCTGAAGCTCCCCGCAATCCTCTGCGATATGGCCACTGTGCTAATATTCTGCAAGATTGCGTCCAACAGGCTGCCCTCGCAACAGGTCGTCATGTTGGCCGGACTATACCTGTTCAACCCCGCTATCCTTCTCAACTCCTCCATCTGGGGACAGGTGGACTCCGTATTTACATTGACTATTCTGTTAATGTGCTGGTTTTTGACAGAGAATCGCATGGTTCCGGCCTATGTTGTCTTTGGCATCGGCGTGCTTTTAAAGCCCCAGACGCTAATATTTGCTCCTGTGCTGATCTATGGCATCATCGACCAGGTTATCCTGTATGATTTCAGCTGGCAGAAATTCTACCACAATCTATTTTCCGGCTTGACTGTCATCTGCTGCATGATCCTGGCCTGTATGCCCTTTGGACTTGATCTGGTGTGGATGCAGTATACTACCACTTTGGATTCCTATCCCTATGTGGCAGTCAACGCCTTTAACCTGTGGGGACTGTTTGGGCTCAACTGGATCCCTCAGGAAACGCGTCTGTTGTTTTTCAGCTATCAAACCTGGGGACTGATCATCATTGTGCTGATCACGCTGCTCTCCGCACTGCTGTTTTTTCGGGCTCAGAACAAACAAAGCCGCTATTTTACTACCGCAAGCTTCCTGATTATATCCATGTTCCTGTTCTCTGTCCGCATGCATGAGCGCTATCTGTATCCGGCGCTGGCCCTGATTCTCTTCGCCTATGCGGTGAGACCCCTGAAGGAATTCCTTGAGGGCTTTTTCGGATTTACAATTATTCATCTATATAATACCGCATACATACTGTACTTCTATGATCCCGCCAACTATGACCGGAAGGCCCCCCTCATCCTGACCATCTCCGCTTGTATGGTCATCTGCGGCCTCTCCTACTATCACACACTGATCCGCTATGATATCCGGCAGGTATCCGACAAGGAATCCACCTTTACCTTCCTGCTGCCCTTCCAGATCAAATGGCGCAGGAAGAAATCTGCCCCGGTGCATTTTTCATACGAACCGGCTCCCAGCGAGGAAAGGCTTCCCTTCTTGCGTCAGGACGCAATCATACTATTTGTCATCATGGCTGTGTACTCTCTTGTCGCTTTCTGGGACCTGGGCAGCCTGAAGGCCCCTCAGTCCGCCGCCACGTTGCGGCAGGGAGATGTGGTGACATTGTACACTGGCGAGGAGCAGACTGCCTCCTATCTGTATTGGTATCTGGGAAATTATGAGAATCGGGTATTTACGCTTGAATACAAATCCCGCGAGGAGGACGCCTGGCAGAGGATGGGGGACAGCGGACAGTTCACCATGACCAGTGTCTTTGCCTGGAATCGCATGGCTCTACCGGAGGACTGTCACTATCTGCGATTGACCTGCAATTCCGATATCGCCTCCGTGATGGAGCTGGCTCTGGCAGATGCCAAACAGGAGTCTTTCATGCCCATCAACGCGCCGGATTATCAAGAGCTGTTTGATGAGCATGACACCTTTCCAAGCGAGGGCATCAGTTTCCGTAATGGCACCTATTTTGACGAAATCTATCATGCACGGACAGCCTATGAATATCTGCACGGTCTGAATACCTATGAGACCACGCATCCGCCCCTTGGAAAAATCATTATGTCCATCGGCGTAGCGATCTTTGGTATGACTCCCTTCGGGTGGAGATTTATGGGAACCCTGCTCGGAGTCCTCATGCTTCCAGTGATCTATCTGCTGGCCCGCGACATCAGCAAGGACCGCCTGCTGGCTGGTTTTTGCTGCACCCTGTTCGCCTTTGATTTTATGCATTTTGCGCAGACACGGCTGGCAACAATCGACGTGTTTGTAACATTTTTCATCCTGCTGATGTATTACTTCATGTTCCGCTACAGCCAAATGAGCTTCTATGATACGCCGCTGAGAAAGACCTTTATTCCTCTGGGTGCCTGCGGGATCGCCATGGGACTGGGCGTTGCCAGCAAATGGACGGGTATTTACGCCGGAGTCGGACTTGCCGTGATCTTTTTCCTCACATTATACCGCCGATACCGCGAGTACCGCCTGGCTCTGAAGAAGCCCTCCGGCGGACCAAACGGACTGCTCTACTCCAAAATCATTGCCACCTTCCAGGGTAACACGATAAAGACCCTTGCCTTCTGCATCGTGTTCTTTGTGTTGATTCCCGGAATTATCTACCTGTTGTCCTATATCCCCTTTGTCGGCGGGCAGACCGGACTGTGGGACAAGATGACCGCCAACCAGGAGTATATGCTAAGCTACCATGCCAATCTGCGAGACACCCATTACTACTCCTCCCACTGGTATGAATGGCCCACCATGATCCGGCCGATCTTCTATTACTCCGGCATCATCAGTGACACGGTCAGAGAGGGCATCAGCTCCTTTGGCAACCCGCTGGTATGGTGGGTCGGCATTCCCGCCTTCGTCTATATGCTTTATCTGATATTTAAGAAAAAAGACCGCGTTGCCCTGTTCCTGTGTATCGCGTATCTGGCGCAATACCTGCCCTGGATGTTTGTGGACAGATGCACGTTCATCTATCACTACTTCCCCAGCGTGCCCTTTGTGACGCTGATGATTATGTATGCCATCCTGACCTTCAAGGACAGGGTGCCTCAAAAGAAGTATTATCTGGCGATCGGCCTCTACGCTCTGGCCGCCGTCGCCCTGTTTGCCCTGTTCTACCCTGTGCTGTCGGGACATAGCGTATCCATCAAATATGTGGATATCTTCCTGCGCTGGATGAAGAGCTGGGTACTGATCTACGGAAATTAGCGCTTAAAAAGGGGCTGTGAAAAAATAGGAGTTGAAAACTCCGACTTTCACAGCCCCCTTACTTTGTAGAAAAATTTAAACAGGAACCTCGAAAAAAGGGGACAATTCCCCCTTACCCCCATTAC
>JAMPGX010000003.1 GCA_023663725.1 bacterium
TCATAATGTCATGCAGACAGATGCTCCCATCTGTTTTGTTGGCGCGCTATAAAATCCTGTTTCCCTGAGCCGCCTCCTTAAAATCTGAATATACTGGATTTTTCACACTCAGAATCAGTGGTTTTACTTTGTTTCGCAATTACCTAATAAACAAGTTTAAATAATCATACTTGGAGAAGAGGACATAAAAAACCATAGAGACAGTGACAATGCCCTGAACAGATACAGTCAGGGCATTGTTTATAAGTTTACGGATGGCATCGTGGAGGTAACTCTGGAGGACTACCTGCACGACATTGGCCGGGGATATTCTTTCCTCTCTGGTGGTGGTAAAGCTGCCGTTTCCCACGCCTGATCCGGTGCTGGAGTATGAGAAGTCCCAGTATGAGGATTTTCATGGCTATCTGTCGGAGGTGATTGTGCCGGGGATGCTGATGAAACTGCGTCAGTGGATCGGGCGGGGCATCCGCAGGGAGTTGGATACCTGTGTGTTCTCCATACTGGACTGCCGTGCCGGTGGGCGGTACAGGAATGATATTCTGGCGGCGCTGCCGGACATGCCTGTAACGGACAGGATCGAGGATGTGGGGCGGTTTATCAAGAGCAATAAGCCGGATGGATATTTTGAGGATGAGGGATAGGGTACTTCCGGTGATAGGCCAAACCGGAAAGATTACAGGCGAACTTGGCTGGCCTCCACAGTGCAAAGAAAGTTTGCCAGGTCTGGGTAGAACCGGAAAGATGAACGGAGGCTTTCAATGTCATTGGCATGGTAAGCGTTCATAAAGGCCAGGCCCAGACGAAAAAGCTGTGGCATGGTCATAGGACAATCCGGCGGAACAATAAAATAAATATAGGACAGCGCACAACGTCGGAAAAAGCCACAGCGGTGTACCAGTGTACAGTCATTGCAAAAATCAGGCATATCAGGAAAGGGGGCGGCAGCCTTGGAACTGACAGAGGATACCCTTACCCAAATGGCAGAGGTGGATATTCGGACAGTGGATATCAATGAACTCACCGACCTGCGGGAGATAGAAATCGACAGCTCGCAGCCAGTGGAGAAAAAGCTGGCTGCTTTTGCCAGACAGACCAAGAATGTCTATGTGAACCGGATCGGGGACTATGTGGTAAAAGTCCGGTTTCAGGAGAGCGGAGCCACCATAGATGACAAGATGGCGGAATATCTGCGGAGAATGTCAGAAATATACCTATAAAATATTTTTCATTGGGCTTGCACAATAAACATTATTATGTTACTCTGATGGCAGGACAAATCAGTGGAATTCCTGACTTGGGTTCTCGAAAGCCATCGGCTTTTCTCTGACATGAGAAATTGAGTCAGGAGTGATACCATGAAAGAAGTAAAAGAACAAAAACATTTCTATGCGGCCATGTATCTCCGTCTTTCCAGGGAGGACAGCGAAGTGGGAGCCACCGCTGATTCTGGAAACACGGGGGAAAAAGATGGCATATTCAGAGCCGAGAGCAACAGCATCGGCAGCCAGAGAGAGCTGATCCGCTCTTTTATCAAAGAGCAGACAGATATCGAACTCTTTGACTGCTATGCGGATGACAATTATTCCGGCAGCAATTTCAACAGACCAGAATTTAAAAGAATGATGAGCGACATTGAGGCGGGCAGGGTGAACTGTGTCATTGTGAAAGACCTGTCCCGTTTTGGGCGGGATTACATCGAGACCGGAAGATACCTGGAACGGGTATTTCCGGCCCTTGGAGTGCGATTTATCGCTCTTACCGACCATTATGACAGCTTTTCAGCCGATGCCGGAGAGCGGAACATTGTGCTGCCGGTAAAAAATTTCATCAACGACAGCTACTGCCGGGATATTTCCACCAAGGTCAAAAGCCAGCTCGCAGTCAAGCGGACGAACGGGGAATACCTGGCGGCATTCGCCGTATACGGCTACCGGAAATCGCCGGAGGATAGAAACAAGCTGCTGGTGGACGACTACGCCGCCGGTATCGTGCGGAGAATTTTTGCCTGGAAGATTGAGGGGATGGCGGTCGCCGCCATTGCGGAGAAATTGAACGAGCTCCATATCCTGTGTCCCAGGGAATATAAGAAATCCCTGGGGCTCAACTACCGAGGCGGCTTTTCAGGGGGCAGCAGTTCCAGGTGGAGCGATATAGCGGTCAAACGGATCTTGACCAACGAGACCTACCTGGGCCATCTGGTACAGGGAAAGACAGGGAGGATCAATTACAAGATAAAGAAATGCGTGGAAAAACCGAGGGAGGAATGGGTGCGGGTGGAAAACACCCATGAGGCCATTATCTCCCAGGACGATTTTGCCATTGTGCAGAACCTCCTTCAATCGGACGGACGCGTCAGCCCGGAGAGGAAAGAGATAAGCCCGTTTATGGGGCTGCTGTTCTGCGGAGACTGCAAAGAACAGATGGTGAGGAGAGTCAACCGCTATAAGGGGACGGAAAAAATCTATTATATCTGCTCCACAAAGAACCGTGGGGAGGGATGCAGCCGCCACAGCATCCAGGAGACGGTACTGAAGGAACTGACTGAAACGGCCCTCCGCCGGTATGCCAATGCCTTTCTGCAACAGGAGCGGTTGTTCGCACAGGCAAAGGAGCGCGAGGCAAACTTGCAGGCAGTTATCCATTACAACAAGGAAATTGCCCGTCTGAAACAGGAGCAGGATAAATACTACAGCCTGTGCGCGGGACTATATGAGGATCTGCGCACAGGCGTTATCACAAAGGAGGAGTTTGAGCGGCTCCACGGCGAATTCCAGAGAAAGGCGGATACACTGTCAGCGGCGGAGGAAAGCCAGGAGCGGCTGGTACGGGAATTGTTTAAGTCCGGCGTACTCAGCGCGGGACGGCTGGAATCCTTTAAAAATTCTCTGGAGTTAAAGGAAATTGACCGCCATACCCTTGCCAGCCTTGTGAAAAGGATATGGGTCTATGAGGGAAAGCGGGTGGAGGTAGAATTCTACTTTACCGATCAGTACCGGGCCATGGCGGATTTTAACGAAAAGACAGCCTCCGATCCCTCTTTGACATACTTCCATATGGGGAACGCAGTGGAAAATGTACCCGCCGGAATGGAAAGGAGGGCGTAATATGGGGAGAACATCAAAGCGCGCCCATGCCCCCGGCGGCACTGTAGCTGCAGCCCAGGGAACAGGCCAGGAAAAACAGCAGGGAACCAGGCTGTATAAGGCGGGCATCTATGCCAGACTGTCCTCAGATCAGGATATGAAAAAGAATGAATCCGCAGAAGTGCAGATCGAGATTGCGGAGAAATATGTGGAGGACTGGAACCGGCGGCACAGAGATAAGATAGAAGTCGTTGGCCGTTATACCGACTTGGGGAAAACAGGGACGAATTTCGACCGTGACGCCTTTAAACAACTGATGCAGGATGTGCGGCTGGGCGACATTAACTGCGTGATCGTAAAGGATCTGTCCAGATTTGGCAGAAACTATCTGGAGGCCGGAAACTACATCGAAAAGATATTCCCGTTTTTGGGCGTCCGGTTTATTGCGGTCGCGGACGGGTACGACACCGGCGCAGACGGCGGCAACACAGGGCAGATGGCATCCGAGATAAAAAATCTGGTAAACGACATGTACGCCAAAGACTTTTCCGCCAAGGCAAAGCTGTCCCTGAAACAGCGCAGGGAGGAGGGCTCCTATGTGGGAGGCTTACCGCCCTTCGGCTACGAGGCATATCAGGAGGGACGGGTCAGACGGCTCCGTCCCGACAGGAACACGGCGGAGATCGTCCGTGTAATTTATGAGCTGTTTGTGGAGACGGAAAATTGTCAGGCCGTGGCGGATTGGCTGAATAAAAGAAGAATCAATCCGCCGTCCGCATATAGGAAAAGCGGGGAGGTTTACTGTCCGCCGGGAACAGAGTACAGAGGCTGGAGCAGGGGAGCCGTGGAACGAATCGTGAAAAGCGAGACCTATATCGGCGCCTTGGTGCAGGGCAAAACTTCTCTTACCGCAAGAAAGGAAGAAAACCGTATTCGCAAGCCAGAAGAGGAATGGATAAAAAGAGAGCACACCCATGAGCCGTTGATCGACCTGAAATTATACGAACAAGCTAGGAATATCTGTCGTAAAATCCAGGAACGCACGAACAGCCACGGGCATCCCACGCAAGGCTGTCCGATCGAAGAAAATATATTTGACAAGGTGCTTTACTGCGGTGTTTGTGGCAGGAAGATGACCAGAAACAGCCAGGTTCAAGAATATGTGGACGGCAGGCGGGAACGCAGGGAGGGATATTTTTGCCTGAACAGTATGGGTGCAAAAAGAGAGCACGGTGCGGTTACAAACAGAATTTCCCAGACAGAGCTGATGGATATTCTGTCTGTCCTGTTTCAGACGGAGTTTACTACTTGGTTAAAAAAGCAAAAAGATTATGTGGAGCAGGGGCAGGCTCTGGTACGGCAGAAACAACAGGAACTGGAGCAGAAACTGCGGCAGACGGACAGGCAGCTTTTGACGCTTTCAGAGGAAGAGGGCGAGAAATACATGGCATACCGCACTGGAAAGCTGGCCCAGGAGGAATATGTACGCTACCGGCTCTGGAAAGACGAGCGGCTGATGGAATTAGAAAAGCAGAAAAGCCAGTATCAGGAGATGGCAAAGAATCTGAAACAGAAAGGGGAAACCTACTTAAAGGCAGTGCGTTCCCTCGTCAAGCTGAAAACCCAAAGACAACTGACCAGAGATCTGGTGGAGGCATTGATCGAGAAGATCTATGTCTATCCGGGCAAACGGGTAGAGATCATGTTCACCTACGGCGACATCTGGACAAAGGGGGTGAAGTGACATGCGTGAAAAGCAGAGAACAGCCATTTACCTGCGGATCTCCCAGGAGGACGCCCAGCCGGAAATGAGGCAAAGAGGACGGGAAGAGAGCAACAGCATCGGCAGTCAGAGAAAATATCTGCTGGAATACATAGGCCGCGACACCAGGCTGGCGGACAGTGAAGTGATTGAATTTTGCGACGATGGCTTTACCGGAACCAACATGGAGCGGCCTGGGATGCAGGAAATGCTAAAACAGGTCAGGCAGAACCGGATCGGCTGTATCCTGGTGAAAGATATGTCCCGCTTTTCCAGAGATTATATAGAGATGGGAACTTATCTGAGCCAGATATTTCCCTTTATGGGAGTGGACTTCATAGCGATCAACGACGGCTATGACAGCAGGGCGCATGACGGCGCAGCAATCACCCTGGACACAGCGTTTCAGACTCTGCTCTATGACCTGTACAGCAAGGACATATCCGTCAAGGTAAAAGCATCCCTTGACAGCAAATGCGCAGACGGGGAATATGCATTTGGCCAGGTTCCCCTGGGATACGAAAAAGGCAGGGAAGTAAAAAACACTGTGATCGTCAATGAAAGAGAGGCGGAAATCGTCCGTTATATCTTCTCTCTGGCGGCAGAGGGCATGAGCACCGCACAGATCGTAAAGAAACTTCACGCACAGCAGATCCCCACGGCGCGCCAACTGCGTTACCCCGATAAAAAGCCCCCAAAGGGAAAACACACCTGGAGCATGAATGCTGTCCGTGGAATTTTGGACAATCGTTTCTATCTTGGGGAAATGGCCTACGGAAAGACCGTCAGTAAGTCAGTTGGCAGCAAGGGCAGGATCGCAGTACCTCAAAGTGAATGGAAAGTAATTGAAAACCACCATGAGCCATTGGTGACACCGGAGCTGTTTGCCCGTGCCGCAAAGAAAGCTCTGGGGCACTCCACGAAAAGAAAGCGGGAAAAACATCCGCTGACAGGAAAAATATATTGCGGTGGGTGCGGATATGCTCTGAAGTATAAGCCCAAAAGAGAAAGATTCCCACGCCATTTCTGGTGCAGCCAACATGCCATTTTGCAGATACCGGAGTGCTGCACCTATATCAATGCGTTTATACTGGAGGAAATAGTACTCACACTATTAAACCAGGAACTGCTGCGCAGGGGCGATCTGTTAAGGCAGCAAGGGGATCTGGAGCAGTTTCAGAAACAGGCGCTGGAGGGACTTGCCAGAAAAGCCAGGCAGTACAGGAAACAATACCACGATATGCAAAAAGAAAAGGATTCCCTGTACGAAAACTATGCGGATGGCCAGATAGATGCTGAGAGATACCGCAGCAGGGCCGATCAGTTGGACGGGCAGATGGAGGAACTGGCGGGTAAAATAAAGGCGGTAGAGACGGAATATGACAGGGTGGAGGAAGAGACGGGGAAAAATATTCAGGATATGAAACAGATTATACGCTATTCGCATTTGGAGGAGCTGACGCAGGAGGTGGTGGATGTATTTATTAAAAAGGTGACGGTATATAAGGGAAAACGGGTGGAGATTGAGTGGAATTTTTCGGAGTGAAATAAATTTTTACAAATATATAGTATAAAGCACCCTTTTACATAGTCACAATAAGTAGTTTAATGTAGTATAAAGCGTAAGAAACAAAAAGGTGTTCAGTAAAACAGAAGACCTTTTTATTTTTTTATTTTTGGGGTGACGTAGATAAATATTTTTGGTACAATATATTACAGTTTAAAAAGTGATTTTGCGAATAAAATAGTCTTAATACAAAAATTTTTGCTGATACAGAGAAAGATGAAGTAGAAAGTGATTTATGAATTTTTTATAGGGGTATGAATTAGTATTATAAATACATTCTTTGAAAAATATGAAAATCTAGCTATAAATATAAATCAGGAAAGTATTTTGAAGTACAAAGAGTGGTAATAATGTATAGCAAAAAATAAAGGAAAGGGATATGCACTTTTCGTGCAAGTGCTGTATATTTAAATGAAATTAGAATACATCATTAATAATCCAGAAAATGCTTTAGACTATATGGAACGTTATGTAAATGATGGTTCTCCCAGTGGATTTTCTCAGAAGTATACTACTTCAGAGCAAACAAGCCCATTTGGTAATAGAGAGTGGTTTTTCCTGTATAGCATAAATTTTCCAACTCAATTGTCAATATGTATTGGGGATTTACCGTTATTTTTAAGAAAAAAATATCCCCAGGACAGCATATTGATTCATCCCGATAATATTAGAATGCTTGACAAATCACAAATAACCCAAACTACTGTTCGGGTAACTCCAACTTCAAGCGCAAGAACTGTAAGGCTGCTGGAAGAAAAGTATTATTTAAAATTAAATTATTTTGGCATATTGGGGAGGGTTAATAGAAATCTCTCATTGAATCATGCATTAGCTAGCTTTGAAATATCAAATATATTATATAATGAATTAGGTAAAAAAAATTTCGAAAAACTTAGCTTTTTGCCAGAAAGCAGTGCGAAGGTGGTTTTGCAAAATGAACAAAAAATTAATATGGGAATAGTTGTGAGAGATTGCACCCCCTTTGGAGGCAACAGCACTATAATAAAGTATAAGATACCAATATTTTCTTTGTTTTCAAAAGATAGAAAAAATAAAGACGATACGGAATTGTTGATTCAGCTAATAAATCATCATAGTTCTAACCCCAAAGACTATATTTTAAACGAAATAGTATATCCTATAATTAAATATTATTTTCAACTAATCGGTTCTTTGGGATTACAACCGGAGTGGCATGCCCAAAATCTATTATTGGGATTAGATGATAAAATGAATATTTGCTCTTTTATAATGAGGGATATGGAATCAATTGACATTGACCAAGATATTCGTGAAAAAATAGGGTTAGTTCCTCGATTAAATTGTTATCCTTATAAACATATAAATAGAAACCAATATAACTATACAATTAAACATAGCTTTATGTTTGACTTTAAGTTATGCAAATATTTAATAGAACCCATTATTAAATGTATAAGTGTATATTATAAGCTAGATATTTGTAATCTCATAGAAGAAATTAGAAATTTTGTAGATAAGGAAATTAAAGGACTCCCCCCTGCCTTTTTCCCAAGATGCTGGTATTCCTTTCAACCGACGATTATAGATCAAGAAATTGATGTGCGCCCATATGTCAATAATGGTAAACCTATTTATAGAAGTATATAGGAGAGATTACAGTATGGAGTATAAAGATAAAATAAAAAAGAATAAAGCTATTATAATAAGAATGAATAAGGTGCAAGGCTTTATACTCAGCATATTTGCTAGCTTGAATATATTATGGCTACTTGTACAAATTATTGATTATTTTTTTCTTACTGACGTATTGAAAAACTGCATGTTTATAGGTAGTCTTATAATTATTTTTTCGTTCATCATTCCTGGTGTAATAGAATTGGAAGAATATTGGAAAAGGAAAGTGTTAAAAAGGACATTTCATGATTCACTTTCGTCATTAGACGAAAAAATTGAGGTGTATAAAAAAATAATAGATAGATGCATTTTTAATATAGATGATGATATATTGTTGAAATGCATATTAGTTGAAAAGGAAGAAAAAAATTGGGAGGAGGTTATATGTATTGGGAAAATATCTTCTGAATTATATTGGAGAATATCTCGATATAAATTAAGGATTAAAAATGGTGAAATAATGCTCGATGCAATTAGAAATATACAAAATGATGACGAAAACGAAAATATGCAATTGTTAAAGGCTAAAATATTAATTGATGATATAGGATATACTTTGGCTGAACTTGATATACAACATTATGCAGAAAAAGCAAGGGAAAATATAGAAGAAGGGCTCTCAATTGCGAAGTGTAAAAGTGACTATTTTTTAATTAGTAAAGCCTATAGACATTTGGCTGGCACATATTTAAAGGAAATACGCTTAATGACGGGACAAGACGTACTAATACAGGATAAAATAAATTGTTGTGTTAAATATTATGAAATGGCATGTGAGGAAAGTAACAAAATAACGGATAATTATGAAAAAAAGCGAATGAAGGCGTTTTTGAAATATTTGCACGGCAACATATTATACGTACAAGGAAGTTGGTTTGATGCTTGGGAGGAATATATTTTATCAAAAAAGCAATTTGAACGAATAAAAGATTTTGGAAGTGCAGTAAAGATATATTATCGCATAGGAAATGTATATGAAAAGCAAAAAGTTAAATCTAAAGCCATTAATACATACATTGATGGGTTTAATGAATCTCAAAAACTTGAAAGAAATGATCAGGTTATGAAAAATGGATTAGCTATCTGCCAGTTAGTCAAAGGAAATAATGAGAAAATGTATGAATATTATTATATACAGGTAAGTAAACTTGCAAAAGAGTTTGCGAATCAACAAGTAATTGCAGAACTTGATAAAATTAACAATTCTTAATTTGACGTAATGATGTTATTTTGCCTGGTATTTATACGATTGTTCTGGGACAATGCGCCATACGCCAACCAAGAAATAGTTTCTTTGCAATGCATCATAGTTATTTGCTAGGCACATGGGCAATCCCTCGAAGAATTATGAGACAATCCGAAGTTGAAGTACATGGCGGCAAGTGATGTTTGGCCACTATTTCTCGCTTTGCTGTTGCAGTTGGAAGATTTATTGGTGGAAAATATACTATATTTAACCAATATTTTGGGGCACCATTAGCAGATGGTAGAATGCCTATTTAAAAAAGTTAAAGATATCATTAACGATTTTGGTGGTATTCGAGAGCAGCTATGTTCTATATCTGCATATTGTGGAATGGACATTAAGAAGATTCCAATTGAATTGAGACAATTTATGGCCCAATGGGACAGAAGTGACCCTGTTAGAATAAACAACATGACACTAATTCTACATCAATTTTCACCCAACTTGACACTAATTCCACATACTCCCAACGAATTTATGCGGTTTCCCAGACTTTTCCCCTGAAAAAACCTCAAAAAGTTCGTGACACTAACTTGACATACGCGGGGTATGGACGACTGAACCTGCGCCGGGTGTTCGACGTGCTGGCGGGAGTTACGGGAGGATGAGACAACGTGCATTGTTCAGCAATGTTTAGGAAAGAAAATGGTTTTGGTGAAAGAACAGTTTTCATGAGTAAATCATAACAGGGCAAGTTCTTTTAGCCCTTATTTATAGATCGCAATATTTGCCCCATGGATAGGAGCTATTTTTATAAAGTTGTAAATTGAAACTCTATTTTTAACATAATCAACATCTAATTGCAAAAAATCGCAATTAGATGTTGATTTTTTGAAACATGGCTTATAATATAAAAGAGGTTAATTTGTGGGATTTTAAAATGAGGAGACTACCATGCTGCAATTTCAAGAATTTCAAATCCTTCCGAGATGAGATGTCTCTGGATTTAACAGCGACCAAAATAACGGAGTATGTAGTGGAGGCGGCTAACGACAAACTGCTGAAAGTGGCAGCGATTTACGGAGCCAATGCGAGCGGTAAGTCAAATGTGCATGACGCATTTGAATATATGGCTATTATGTGGATGAATCCTTTATTTTCGGGGATAAAGATGAACGACGCAGGAAAACGGGAGATGCGTATGTGAAAGTAACGCCCTTTCTCTTTGACGAGGAGAGCCGCAATGAAGAGACCACCTTTGAAGTGTTTTATGTTGACAACACAGAAGATACAGGAAAAACATATCAGTACGGCTTTTCCTTGAAGAATGACGAAGTGGTGGAAGAGTGGCTGTATTCAAAGGCAAAGACGGCGAGAAATAAGTACAGAACTATTTTTTATAGAAAAAAGGGAGAAGAACTGGAGATGAACGGTTTTTCCAAAAATCATGTAGAAAATATCAAGGCATCTCTGAACAAGGAGTCCCTGATCGTGTCTCTGGGAGCAAAATTGCGGATCACAAAGCTGAAAATCAAAGGATTTTATCTGGTCTGAGATGTGGGAAGTTTGAGTAACTATTATACAAGGTTCCAATTTTTGTATATGTTTTACTTGATGCAACGTTTTTATTCTGGTATTATAAATTTCATGTAATATATGGATTTGTTATGTAGCAAATATAGAACTGAGAATTTATAGAATTTGTTTTGTGAGGAAGGGCTTATTGTTATGGATGCGAAATATCATATGACACGGGAAGAAAATATTTTCGTTGCCAAGCGGAATATTGTTGATTATATTTGGAAAAGTGCAAAGTTGGAGGGGCTGGCAGTGACGTATCCTGATACGGAGGCAATATATAATGGGATGAGTGTTCAAGGAGTTAAGGTTTCGGACATCATTGCAGTAAATAATTTGAAACATGCATGGCAGTTTGTGTTGGACACGCTGGACTATCCCACGGATTATCCTTTTGTCTGTAAAATCAACCAATGTGTGGGCGGCGACAGCCTGATCATCCGGGCCGGATATCTACGCAATGTTCCTGTCAGCATTGGGGGCACAACATGGAAACCGGACATGCCTATTGAATCGCAGATAAAAGAGGAAATGGCAGAAATTGATCAAATTAGCAATCCCACGGACAGGGCTCTTACTATGATGCTCTACCTTGTTCGGAAACAGCTGTTTCTAGATGGCAACAAGCGGACATCTATGCTGGCGGGTAATCATATAATGATTTCAAACGGGTGTGGTATTATCTCCATTCCAATTGAATTGCAGGCTACTTTTACTAAACTGTTGATTACTTTCTATGAATCTAATGATATGGGGGAGATCAAACAATTCCTGTATGAGAATTGTGTTGATGGCATAGAGTTTATGCCTCTTCCGGAACAGGATAGGGGACAGTTGGAAAGTTGGGAGCGGTAAAACAGAATGCAACCGATTCTTTATTGGTGTAACGACATCATTTCAAGGCTTAGAGAGCGGAGTAGTTATCATCTGTCTTGCTTTATATTCCATCTCTTGGCTAAATTACTTGACACTAATCCTACATCAATTTTCACCCAACTTGACACTAATTCCACATACTCCCAACGAATTTATGCGGTTTCCCAGACTTTCCCCTGAAAAAACCTCAAAAAGTTCGTGACACTGTAAGCGTCAAATAAGATAGTGGATAGAAAAATAACCACCAACCCTCTATACTAAAAGAATGGTGGTTATCTGCACCGTTCCTGTACTATGGGATCCCATGGCAGATAGTCATCCAGATATTCCGGATTTGGAAAAAGGGATATATGACGGACTCAGTATTTATGATGATGAAATCAACGTCTGTAGCATTAAATGTGATAATGGCAATGAAATTATTTGCGTGTTGATCAATAAAGAACGTGCAATTATCCATATTGAGCAAGGCTGGTTCATGCTGGCCAGGAAAGAAGCTTAGTATGGTATTACACATCCTCCAGCGGCTTGGGAAAGGATAAAATATACATAAGTTGATTGCGGAACTTTCCCCACAAGTGACGGAATTGGCCAATATAGACAAGATGGACGTCAGCCCCGTCCTTACCGCAAACAGGGAAAAGAGATCAGAAATCCCTTTTCCCTGTTATGATATTGCTTCCCTTTTACACTTTTTCTCCGTGATACCTTTTAAGCTGCTGTCCAAACCAGCTCGAAAAACCTTCGGAGAATTCTTTTTTGTAACTACATACACAGTATATCCCTTCTACAAAATATCTGCAAGGGACAGAATTGTTGACAAAAAAGGTGAATTGTAAACAACTCTGTCCCTTGTTTTGGCTGATGTCTTTCAATATAATTAATATATTATTGAAAAACAGGAGGCTATCTCAAAATGGGAAAACATTCATTCAAACAGTTACTTCGTTCCACTGCCGTTATCTTGGCATTTTTAGCAGTCCTTGTCGATCTCCTTATGGGGGGAGCTAATTTCGACAAAACAGGAGGTGTCGCTCCCCTGAACGATAAGGAGCCATATGACTATACTTACAATTAATGTCCTACTTAGTGCCTGTTTGCTCTAACATTTTTCGGAAAAAGGTTTCATTATTTTTCTGTTTGTCAAGCCTGCTGAGCAACAAGCATTTATACAATTCTTTCTTCTCATCCAGAGAGAGACTTGTCGGTATGCTCCTGCGTCTCCGCTCCGCGTGATTCCAGCACCGATTATACAGGCTGTTGCTAAGCTCGCCCAGTCTGCGGAACCGCAGGCATCCCGTGGTGGTGATGTCAGAGTATTGGTCAGAACGGTCGAATTCGCCCTTATTTCCCAGCTCACTTGCAACCAGATTCATAATCAAGTTATATATTCCTGCATACGCACCCTGCAGCTCGCTGTCTATGATGGGGCGGTACATATCCTCAAAGCGTTCTATCGCTGTCCAAAATTCTGCACTGTCTCTGTCCATTCCCTGTAGCATACTGTGGATACAGGACTGCTCCTGATAAGTCAGATATTTTTCTCCCTCTTTCAGAAAAGCTTCAAATGGGAGCGTCAACTCCAATACCTCGCGCATTGCCCGGCAAAACGCATCGCTTTCCATTTCTCTGTTTTTCCAACGGCTGAGCACATTTTCTCTCATCAAAGTCTGCTTGTTGTGGGGAAAATCCATGGAGACCCGCAGCTCAAGTTCATTGAACAGTTCCGCGGCCTGTTCCCATTGCATATCATTTACCAGCCTCCGTATCTGTTCCATCAGCTCCTTGGCCTCTGGGTCGTCCGTGATCAGTTCCGTGCGGGTGAGCTCCCCGGAGAGTCCCAGGCGCGCAAACAGCTCCTCGACGATTGCCCGCTGGGGTATTGTTGTGCGGCGTTCCAGACGCCGCAGGGTCTTGACGTCACAGATGCCTTCACACAGCTCGCCCGGCGTCATCCCCAGCATCATACGCCGGATACGGATGACGTCGTTGATGCAATATACCCCATGCATCACATAGAGATAACAGTATTCAAAGGTCTCCTTCGGCACCTGATATTCCCTATAGAGCTGTTCCAATACTGTTTTCCATTCCGCGTTTTCTGACTGTGTTGCGCGCAGAGCGTCGGCTTTCTCCGGCTCTCCCTGGTGGCGATAGCTTCCCGCCAGCTGTTCCAGGAGTAGCCCGCGTATATCCAGAAGCTCCCAGAGGAAGTACATCCGATAGTTATCCCGCAGGATGTCCACGGCGCGGTTGCAGAGCTTAAGGAGTTCCTCCGACTCCGAGAGGGATAACGGACTTCCCATGGCTGCCGCCAAACGCTCCCGACAGAGGAAGAAGACAGCCTTGGGATAGATCTTGGCCATGCCGCGCCCGTCCAGGCCGACTCCCTCTATGTATGTCAGGATTTCTTCATATTGCGAGAGCCGTGCTTCCTCCCCACGGTACTGCTCAATCTCCAGGAGCAGATTCAGTTCTTTGATGGAAAGCACCAGGTGGGAGAGCGGTTTGTGTTCCAATGCAGGCACGGTCAGACGGAGCGCCTCATCAAACAGGGCGCGCAGCTCATCGCCGGAAGCACCCTCATAGCTTCGGATCTGCGCCAGCATACTCAGATAGAACTGTCTCTCCAGCTTCTCTTCTATGGTGGAATTTCCTTTCCCATATCCGGCGTAGTATTCTTCCAACAATCTTTTTGCCCGCTCTGTCTCCTCCCACGTGATACAGTGGAGGATCCTCTGACGGGCCTCCCAGCGTCCATATTCCGCATAGCTGAGAAAGTGCTCATAATCCTCCGCGCCTACGCCCAGCCTCTCCACGATGACGTCCTGCAGTAGCTTGCTTGGTAGCCGCTGACCGTTCTCCAGGAAAGAGATCTCCTGAGAAGTACACAGCCCCTCACAGATCTGCCTCATGGAAATGTCGCGTTTTCTGCGCATTCTGGCAATATACATATTGAATTGCCTGCTTTCCAAACTATCCATCATTAGTGTCCTCTTTAATTATGCTCTGTGGCAGAGTGTATGATACCTTGATTATAGTTTACAATATCACAGACAATCTTACAATGAATTTTTGCTCATCAGTCAGCCATAAGTTTTCTTTTTACAGGCAGCCAGATTTCCACAATGGATTCATCACTGCTCTCATCAAATCGTGCATCATAATGTTCGATGCAATACAGTTTTCCTTCCCACAAATTCCTGACATATCCCTTTTCATTGGAGACCAGCCACTCC
Organism: bacterium; assembly: GCA_023663725.1. Taxonomy (GTDB): domain Bacteria; phylum Bacillota; class Clostridia; order Lachnospirales; family Lachnospiraceae; genus Acetatifactor. The sequence continues at coordinate 14,948 of JAMPGX010000003.1, forward strand.
TCCATGGCGTTGTTTTCGCTTTCATACCCTTCCTTCACATACACGTCAAAGGAAGCATACTCGGAAGAGGGAATTTGAAAGATTTCATATTCGCCGCAGCTGTCGCAGTCGCTATTTATTTCACAGCCGACAAATACGCTTTCTTTCTCCGTCTTACTGTCAAAGATGCGGACTTCATAGCTGTCATCCGACAATTTGTCTGTGAGAGGGGTGTCCTCATAAAGCTTCATAAAACGCTTCCATATTTCCGCCGTTTCTGTACCGGCGCCCGATACTCCAGCCAAAATCATTTTATCCCTTTTTATCATGCCAGGGTTCATTACAATACCTCCTTTTAATCTGTTGGTAAACTGCTTTACAAGCTCAGACGCAGGCACGATGCACGGCACTATTTGCCTGGCACGGTACTCCGTAGGGGACATTTCTGTAATCGACTTAAAAGCTCTGGAAAAACTCTGCGCGGAGTCAAATCCCAAATCGAGCGCAATGTCCAACACCTTTCGGTCCGTTTCATTCAGCATCTTGCAAGCATAGGCAATCCGTCTGTCGCGAACATAAGCAATCATAGATTTACCGACAATAGATGTAAACAACCTGTGAAAATAATAGGGAGAAAAAGCGAATTGTTCCGCAATCAATTGCACGGATAACGTCTCATTGAGATGAGCATCAATATATTTGATTGCCTCGCTGATTTTGTGAAAATTGTTCATTCACATTCCCTCCCATAATAATGCAGTTGCAACTGTTTATAGATATTATATCACGCATATTTATCCCTGCTTAACATTTCTTGCTTTGTACAGCCATAGGATATTTTTGTCCTAATTGCAGTTACTTACAGGTGACAGAAGCCGCCGGTTTATGGTAAGATAAGCCTAGGAGAAAATTGAGGATTTAGCGGGAAAAGCTGGAAGGGGGAGTTCTATGAGAAGAAGCATCAAAAATGCCATACTTATCCTGTCGATTCTGCTCCTGAGCCTCTCCACTGCTCTGCTGGCGTATCTGCATTTCTTCGCACCGGATGATGCGGACCTCTCCGGAGAGTGGACGGCGGAGTTGGATATGACACAACAGGCTGCAGTCACAGCTCTCGCCTGGCTGCAAGATATAGAGGCCGTCTCCGTCACCCTGGAGGATATGGAGACCTACATGCAGGACCTGACGGTTCAGCTCAATCTGACGCTGGAGCAAACCGCTCGCTCTGGGGGAACCTTTTACTGCCATATCCTCCCAGAGAGCTACGAGGCTTGCAGACAGACTTCCTATGAAGCACTTGCCAGAGCCTTCCACGATCTTCTGACCGAGAGACTTCACATGGCCGGCTATGCGGGCAGCACAGACCCGAATTCCATTGAAGCCCTGGTGAGCGAGACCTTCGGGATGTCAACCGTCTCCTACCTGATGGCCTACGGTCCAGCCCTGCTCCCAGCCCTGGACGAGCTACGGGCCGAATACGACGGCAGCGGCGTCTATGAGACAGCAGAAGACATTCTGATCAGGCGATATGAGACCGGACAGCCCGAAGCCGTCAAGGAGGAGCACTATATTCGTAAAGCCTCCACCCTGATCCTGACCGGAGAGACCGCCCCTGCCCCCCAAGACCTCTTTCCCGACTACTACCCGATGATCTATACATTAGAATAAACAACTGTAAAACCATCTTTTACTGAAACAAAATGTACAACATACGCAACATAATCAGCGAAGCAATTGCATTTCTCAAGCGCCAATAAGCTGTAATAGGCAATTGCAAAATAATATTTTTTCAGTACCGAATTGTGCATATTGTATATTCCATAAGTGGGTTTCATGTTACGGTTTGCAACCGTAACACCACGAGCTTAGTACCACTACAGTGAGAACAAAGCGAGAGCGTGCCCGCGCTGAAATATACCATATACACAGTGGCACTCGTAATTCAACTAAATTTTGCAATGGTCCAATTGAGTTCGAATAGGCAATTGCGAACCCCTTTATTGCCAGTACCGAATTGTGCATATGGTATGTTCCATAAGAGGGCTCTTTCGAACAGTCGGTACTTAGCGAGGTTTGCCGAATTCATTCGGCACGAGCTTAGTACCGCTACAGTGAGAACGAAGCGAGAGCGTGCCCTCGTTGGAATATACCATATACACAATGACACTAGCAAAGTAACCGATTTCCGCAATAGCCTAATCCCCTAGTACACAGAAAGGAGCCCCCATGAAAAATCCTTTGCAGAAAATCCTCCTCCTGCTCCTGTCCATATCCCTACTCTGCCTCTCCCTGTCCAGCAGCGCACAAGCAGGCTATCAAATCCCCGGCACCTGTCAGGCGCAGACGGATACCGGCGCCGCATATACCGTAAAAACCCTGGACTGCGACTATGAGCACAACAGGTATCTCTCTCTGCGAGACATCGCAGTGCTGCTTGCGGATACGGACTGCTCCTTCTCTCTGGAGATCACCAAAAACACGGTTTCCATGAATCTGGGAGAGCCCTATATGCCCGTGGGAGTGGAGAATGCTCCCTGGGAAAATGACGAGAATCCCGACATATCCCTGAGGCGGAACGAATTCAAGATAAATGGGCAGACCGCATATTACTATACCCTGATCATGAAGCTGCCCTCCGGCCATTATGACTGCTTTATGATGGCCGTCGATCTGGCCATGATCCTGGATGCGAATATTGCTGTTTCCTCTGCGGGCGCTGTGGAGATTCGCACAGGAGAGCCCTTTGCCATCTCCCCTGCCGCCCTGGAGCAGACAGGCTATTTTGGCGGGGTCAACAGTGTGCTGGTCGGAGATGCGACCACCGGTGAACTCTACTACCAATATCAATCCGACATGCCCTATCCCATAGCCAGCACCTCCAAGCTGATGACCTGCCTTCTGGTCATGGACGCTATCGCGGCGGGGCAGATCGACCCTGCGGATACGGTCACGATCTCGGAGGCGGCGCAGGCGCTGGCCGAGTCCAATGATGGCGTGCTTCCCCTGGAGGCGGGGGAACAGATCAGCGTGCGGGAGCTTTTGCTGGGAGCCCTTCTGCCCTCCAGCAACGAGTGCGCGCTGTGCCTGGCGGAAGCTGTCGCCGGCTCGGAGGAAGCCTTTGTGCGGATGATGAATCAGAAGGCGCAGGAGCTGGGACTGTCCCAGGCGATCTTCTATAACAGCCACGGCCTGCCCTCCTACACGGAAGACTCTGTACCTGCTAAGCGTCAGAACCGCATGAGCGCGGAGGATATGTTCCGGCTGGTGTCTTACCTGCTGCGGGTCTATCCCCAGATCACGGACATCACCTCCCTGAAAAACGCGGAGATACCGTCCCTCGATCGGGAGGTGCGCAACACCAATCCGCTGCTATACAATCTGTCCGGAGTCACCGGCCTGAAGACCGGAACGACCAACAGGGCCGGAGCCTGTCTGGTCACATCACTGACCACGGACGGCGGGGGCAGTGCGCATGACCTGGTGGTCGTCGTCCTTGGCACCGAGGATTCCATAGAGAGAGGGCGTGTCTCAGGGATGCTGGCCAGATATGCCCTGCGCGCCTTCTCGGAGGGGCTGGAGCAGGCCGAGAGCGAAGCATATCCAGACTACCCCACACATGCGGAGGCGGCGGTGGAGTGGATTCTGCGCACAGCGAGATAGGGCAAATGAGATATAACAAATGAGATAGAGCAAATCAGATGGAGGAGGAGAGAAGCGTTATGGGACTGTTTGGAAAAAGCAAAGCGAAGCCGGAGAAAGAGCAACAGGAGATGAAGACATATATCCGGGGAGCGGGGGGAACCATAGTCACCAAGTCTATATTAGACGGCACGTCAAAACTCAAATGGATGTTCAGGCAGGACGGAGGACCGGGAAACGGCTGGGTGGCCTTTGGGGACAAGGACAGCCAGGAGTATGTGGATGACGCCAACAATATGGCGGTCGTGGACTTCAATACGCTGGCCAACATCGAGCCGACGGTTGTAAATGTATTCTATATGCCGTATGGCAGCGATCTCGAATTCTGCTGTGACAAGACCGGCAAATATTTTATTGACACCAGGACCGGGGAGGAGATACGGGAGCCGGTAAAACACCCGGCGCAGATCGCCTTTGAGAAGAATCTGAAATTCCTGAACCAGAAGACATATCCGGCGGAGTTTTTTGAGCATCTGTTTACCAGGGGAGGCAAAATAGATGTGGTTCGGGCGGGAGAGGTAGATTTTCCCACAGGGGAGGTCGTTCTCGCGGACCCGCTCGCCTATCTGGGAACAAAGTATGAGACAGTCTTAGGCAGGAGGATTGCGGCGGGGAGTTATCCGGTGGAGCTGTCGATCTGTCGTTCCGAGATCGCCGGTCTGCGGATCGCCGCCGCAAGGCTGCTTGTCAGTGACCGGCCCGCCGTCCGCTATGAGATTGCCATGCCGAAGGGGAACAAGCCAGAAGAGCTGGGAAAGCCGGGAGTATTCACCTTCTTTGGCGTGGATGCGGGACTCGCCTGCTTTGCGGACGCGCAGAGCTCGCAGGAATACAGGGACTATTCTGCAAAGTGGAAGCGCGAGAATCCGGACAAGAATCCCTATGTGGATTATTTTCAGGCATTATTTCGAAAAAGCTATGAGATGCATCCGCAGGTCCAGACCTCGGACGGGAACTTCATCGAATGGCAGATACCTGGGAGCGAGCACCGGCTTGTGCTGTTTTCCAGCGGCATGGGGGATGGTATATACAGCGGATATTGGGGCCTGGACGCGGAGGGGGAGACCGTCTGTCTGGTGGCGCCCTTTATGAATCCGGAGCTGTTTTAAATGGGGGGAACGGAAGGTGAAACACGCAAAGCAACTGAGAGATACAGCGCTGTGGCAGGCGTACCGAGAGACGGCATCCGCAGAGGGGGAGAGAGCTCTGTGGGTAGAGAAGGTATATGACGCGTCCGCCGCGTATTTGAGCGACGTGCGGCGGGCTTTTATCAACTATACGCTGCACGATGAAACACATGTGCTGAATGTGCTGGACGCTATGGCCGGCCTGCTCGGAGATCAGATCGGTCGGCTGACGGTCGGCGAGCTGGAGCTGTTGATTCTGGCGGCCTGTATGCATGATCTGGGCATGGTCTATACAGACGAGGAGAGACAGTCCTGGCTGGAAAATGAAACCGAATGCAGGCAGTTTGCCAGAGAGTACTGTCCAGAGCTGCTGGGATGTCCTGTGGAGGACTGGCCGGAGGGTACGAGGCAGTGGTATCTGCGCACGCTCCACCCCTTTCGACTCCCGGAGGTGCTCCAGAACCGCGAGTGGAAGGCGCTGATGGCTCAACGTCCCTTGGAGGTAGTGTCGCTGCGGTGCATTCTGGCGGTCTGCAGGGCCCACGGGGAGGAGCCGGAATCTCTTCGCGGCAATGGGGATCTGGAATATCAGGCGGCCAGTGAGACCGATCCTCTGTTCTGCGCGCTGCTGCTGCGTCTGGCCGATCTGCTGGATTTTGACGATACCCGTGCGCCGAGAGTGCTGTATGACTATGTGACAGGCAATAAAAGGAGTCGTGAGGAGTGGGACAAGCATCAGGCGTCGGCGGGCTTTTGTTATCCTGCCACTCCCTCCTCGGAGAAATTGCCCTATAAGGCCCGCTGCGGCAATCCCACGATAGAACACACTGTGAGAGGCTTTCTGGACTGGGTGGATGAGGAGCTTGGCAACTGCAACATGCTGCAGAGGTACTGCAAGGCCCAGTGGCAGCAGCAGTTCCCGTTTCCGCGGGAAGTCTCGCGCGCAGAGATCGAATCCGACGGCTTCAAGAGCGGAGATTTCTGCCTGACTATGGATCAGGAACAGCTCCTAAAGCTGTTGATGGGCGAAAACCTCTATGACAATCGGGACGTCTTCGTGCGGGAGCTGCTGCAGAACGCGATTGACGCCACGCTGCTTCGCGGCAGCATGGATCAAGACTTTGTGCCGGAGGAATCGCGCATTGATTTCTGGGAGTGGAGCGACAGGGAGGGCAATCTATGGCTGCGCGTGGACGATCAGGGGACCGGTATGACTCTGGGAATGCTGCAGAGATACTTTCTGAAGGTCGGCAATTCCTACTACACCTCGCAGGAGCTCAGGAGAGACCTGCGCGACCACGGACAGACTGGGAATTATCAGGGCATCAGCAGATTTGGCATCGGTTTTCTGTCCTGCTTTCTCTGCGGGGATTACGCGGAGGTCTCCACCCTCTATTTTGACCCGCAGAAGAACTGTCGGGAGGAGAGCGCCGGCGGGACTTCCGGGGTGGCGAGCTATGGGCTGCGCCTGCAGGTGACGGGGCTGAAGGGCTACTATACGCTCAAGAGCCAGGCGGAGGGGCATCCGGCCGAAGGCCCTCTGCCCATGCCGGAGGAAGCTGAGAAAGCGGGGTACAGCGGGCAGGAGAGGCTTGGATACCGCTTGAAGCCGGGAACCTCCGTCGTGATTCGCCTGAATCCGGGCAGACTCGGCGTGCTGGACCTGCGCAATACGCTGGAGAGATATCTGTGCGGCGCCAGAGTGCCGGTGTATTACAACAATCGGAGGATTGGGAAGACCTATCGGGAGGTGATGGAGGAGGCTCACGAGATGGCGGGGGAGCGGCTCTACGAGCTGAGCCCAGAGTTAAAGCGCGAATTTGACGACGCCTTCCCACATATCAAAGGGCAGTATCCCCAGGTGGCGGTCAGGGTGACTCCGCTGGACACGGAGGACAGTCAGCCCATCGACGGTCTCTCAGGGGTGCTGGTCAAGTATGAGGTGCGCTACGAGCGAAAGCCGGAGTGGGAGGCAAAGGATCAGAGGTATGAAGTCTGTACCAGCATAGATGACACGGAGACAACACTGACAGTGGAACTGCGAAGCAGAAATAAAAATATGGAGTTATTTTCCTATAAGAATGAGGATAGCCTTGACAATATATTCTGGCCAGCATTAATCAATAAGTATGGCTCTGCGAAGATAGCCTCTCTGGAGGATGCGTTCGGGAGTTTTTCCTCCTGTCCGCAGACGGCGGAGGAGCTGGGAGAGGCGTGGCAGCCATTTGCGGAGGATATAAATATATATGCAGCGTGGAAAGCGTATTGCGACGCTCAGAATGAAGGGGAAATTCTGCTTGACATTGCGGACTGCGGATGCCCGAACCTGGATATCGGGCGTGGCCAGGCGTCAACTCTGGAGACGGTATTTGCGTATCAGGGGGTGGTGGCGGACAGTCGAGAAGAGGTCTATTCTCGTTACGGTCAGGGAATCGGGGGCAGAGCGATATTTTTTCTGGAGGGAGAATGCAAGCCCGCTGTGGAGGTCAGCCGTTCGAAGATAACGGGACTACCACTGCGGACGATGATGGCAATTTGCGGAGTTTGCCATAAATATGGTTCGGCTTTCGCTATAGAGCGGATATTGGAGGAAATTTGCTGGCATGATGCGACTCTGCAGGAGTGGCGGCAGGCGCGGGAGCTGACGCTTGACCAATGGATGAATGGGAATGTGGGAGAGTATTTTGAGAATTTCACGCAGGAACTTCGGGAATACAGGGATAGAGCGGAAAGCCACGCGTTTCAAACAATTTTTTCGGATGCGCGTCATACTTATCTGTTTTTGGATCAATACCACAGGGCCTATCTACAGGACAGCTACTCCATGACAATCTGCTATGAGGAGGGGCAGGTCATTGCGTTTCAGGATAAGGCAGGGGAGGAGCAGGGGGCGTATGATATCTTCCCGCCGATGATGTTCTGCAGGGCGGCCAGTGAGAAGAGCCGCAGATATCTCTGTCATGCAGATTCGTATGAGCGTCGGGGAATCACCTCAGATCATCCCTTTGCAGTGTGGCTGCTGGACAATGCCGTCCGGCTGAACCGCTATTTTCAGAGACAGCTGGGGCAGCTCATCGAGTGCCTGCGCGTGAAAGATGCGGACGAGATCGTGGAGGAGTGCGAGGCGGTCCGCGAGCAGCTGTTGTCGCTGACGGACCGTCACGGGGTGGATGCAGGCGCCATGCCCCGACTGAGCGAGGATGATTTCTGGATAAAGTGGAAAGAGGAGGACGACGCATAATTGTACGCTTCCCGCTCTTGCAATGCGGGCGGGCTTTCGATATAATAGAATGACAGAGGAATTGAGCATGGAAGAGAGAAAGGAAAACGGAGCGATGGACGAACAGTTTAAACGCGATTTGATCGAGAACGGGGCGGACGTGGAGGGCACCCTTCACCGCTTTATGGGCAATGAGGCTTTATTTCATAAGTTTCTCCTGAAATTCAAGGATGACACCAACTATGCGGGGTTGACCGAAAGTCTGGACAGGGGGGACTATGAGCAGGCTTTCAAATACGCGCACACCTTGAAGGGCGTGAGCGCGAATCTGGGGCTTGACCCGATTGGCAGGCCAGTTTCGGCCCTGACGGAGCTACTGCGGGGCAAGGCTGCGGCAGAGGTGGACTTAGAGCAGGTGACAGAGCAGCGAGCCGCGTTGCAGGAGGCGTATGAGCGCTTTTTGAGATTGATTGAAAATCAATCAGCCTCGCACTGATTATTGACAATTATTAACGAACATGGTAGAATCGTTGATAAGATTGTGCGGTATTTATATGTTGCCTGAAGTGAATCTGTGAGATGTATGGAGAGGTATGAGATGGATAACCAGAAGATTATCATTGTGGACGAGGAGACCAGCAAGGTCAGCACAAACAGGCGGAAGCTTTTGATTGTGGACGACGAGGAAGTGAACAGAGCCATATTGGAGAACCTGTTCCAGGATGAGTACGATATTGTCCAGGCCGCCAACGGCCAGGAGGCGATCAGCCAGATCGAGGGGAATGATGATTTGGTTCTGATTCTGTTGGATATCGTCATGCCCGTCATGGATGGCTTTGGCGTGCTGGAGTATATGAAGAATAAGGATCTGATTGAGCATCTTCCGGTGATCCTGATCACCAGCGAGACGGTCAGGAACAGCGAGGACAGGGCTTACGCCTACGGCATCGCGGATGTGATTCACAAGCCCTTCTACCCTGATATCGTGAAGCGCAGGGCCAGCAATATTATCGAGCTGTATCAGAACAAGCACAATATGGAGGTGCGTCTGAAGGAGCAGGAGATTGAGATACTGGCGCATCAGAAGAAGATTCAGGACAACAATGAGTTTATGATTGATGCCCTCAGCTCCGTGGTGGAGTTCAGAAGCTCCGAGACTGGCGAGCACATCAGGCGCATCAAATACCTTACGCGTATTCTGTTGAAATACATGGAGAAGTATTTCCCCAAGTATAATCTCACTAAATCGCAGATCGACATGATTGCCAGGGCATCCGCGCTGCATGATATCGGCAAGATCGGTATTCCCGACGCCATCCTGCTCAAGCCTGCCCGTCTGACGCCGGAGGAGTACGAGGTGATTAAGACCCACTCCGTCATTGGCTGTGAGATCCTGGAGAAGTTCCGCAAGAGTCAGTCGGATGAGTTCTACCGTTACTGCTATGAGATCTGCCGCTGGCATCACGAGAGATGGGACGGCAACGGCTATCCGGATCACCTGGTGGGCGACCAGATTCCTCTCAGCGCACAGATTGTTTCCATCGTGGACGTGTATGACGCGCTGGTCAGCGAGAGGGTATACAAGGGTGTATACGGTAACTCTCTTGCGTATCAGATGATTCTTGGCGGGGAGTGCGGACAGTTCGCACCGGATGTGTTGGAGTGCTTCCAGTTGGCCAAGGAAGATTTCTTTAATATTGTAGAAGTGATCAAAATGTTTGATTTTACCAGCTAGGTCTTTTGTACATAAAACAGCGGAGCCATCATGTGGATTCGTTGTTTTTCATGCGGACAGATTGTTAGGGATACATATTGGAGGGATATTTCCATGTGTCAGCAGAATATAGATATGCATCTCTTTGATCATGTGCTGGAGATCATACTGGCGCATGACAGGGAAGGTAAGATCATATATGACAATGCCGCCGCAAGAGAAAAGCTGGGATACAGTCAGGGACTTGCAGGATTGCCTGTAGGCAATGTCTTTCCGGGCATGTTTTACGGGGAGGAAGAGCAGACGGGGGCATCGCAGTCGCTGGAGGTCCATCACACGACAGCCTACCGCAAGAATCAGACCTGTTTCCCCGTCGAACTGCGAGTGGTGCGTCAGGAATCGGCGGACTGTTATCTCTGTATGGCGAATGACGTTCTGGAGAGAGATTTCCTGAGCCGCGAGGTGGAACAGGTCAGGCAGGAGGCCCAGAATGCCCTGCGGGTCAAGTCGGAGTTCGTTGCAACAGTCACGCATGAATTGCGCACGCCGGTCAACGGTATTTCTGGCCAGATCAGAGAGCTGATTCCTTTAGAGACAGAGAAGGATAAGCTGCGCAAGCTGCAGTTGATTGAGCGCTGCTGCGGCGAGATGAACAAGATTATCAATAATATTCTGGATTTTTCCAAGCTGGAGGCGGGCAAGTTCACGCTGGAGCAGCGCCGCTTTTCGCTTCGCGGTATGATAGACTATGTGGTAGCCAGCCACAAGGGGCGCATCACGGAGAAGGGATTGGATTTCTTTGCGACAGTGTCTCCGGGCGTTCCCGAGTATGTGGTGGGCGATGAATTGCGGATTGTACAGGTCCTCAACAATCTGTTGTCCAACGCGCAGAAGTTCACCAGTGTGGGCAAGATCACGATGGAGGTTATCAAGACTGCCCAGACGGGAGAGTCTATGGAGCTCTTTTTTCTGGTCAGCGATACGGGAATCGGTATCGACGCCAAGGATCAGGAGAAGCTGTTCCAGAGCTTTTCTCAGGTGGATGCCTCCACGTCCCGCAAGTATGGCGGGACAGGGCTGGGTCTCTCCATCAGTCGGCAGCTCGTGGAACTGATGGGCGGCAGCATCAATGTGGAGAGCGCGAAGGGCAGAGGGACGACATTCTCCTTTTCCATCTGGGTGGGAAGAGACCCTGAGGAGGATGCGTCGGCAGGTGAGGAGAGCTTCGTTGCGCCGAGGCCCGAGATCACCTTTGGGTCGGATGCACTGCAGGAGGAGCAGGACGCCGCCCGATATGGAACAGCTCCCAACCGCGAGGCGCTGCAGAAGAACCTTTCCAAGCTGATTCTCTCCGTGGAGATGGAGAACTGGGAGAAGGCTGAGATGTTCATGGAGACAATCCGGCAGCTCACCGCAGATGCACCTCAGGAGGTGAGCCGCGCGGCGCTGCGCCTGAAGATGGCCATTCAGAAGGAGAACTATGAGAAGATATCCACAGGGACGGAGGTCCTGCAGGCTCTGATCGAGGCGGAAGGGGGGGCTGGGTGTGAGGGATAATTCGCACGGTGTTGTTCTGATCGTGGATGATGTGGAAGCCAACAGGGTGATACTCGGTGAGATTGTCGGCAGTATGGGCTGTAAGACTGTGCTGGCGGAGAATGGCGTGCAGGCTTTGCAGTGCGTGCGGGAGGAGTTGCCCAACCTGGTGTTGACGGATATCTCCATGCCGGAGATGGACGGCTATGAGTTGTGCCGGAGGCTCAAGACCAATGTGGCTACCAAGGACATCCCTATTATCTTTATCTCCGCGTTTGACAACCCCAAGGATATTGTGAAGGGCTTTGACCTGGGCGGCGGAGATTATATCACGAAGCCCTTTATCCCTGAGCTGGTGCAGGCCAGGGTCAATGTCCATCTGCGGCTGTACGAGGCCACGGTGGGAATCCGCGAGGCCAACCGCAGGCTGCAGGTATCCGTCAACGAGCAGCTCCGGCAGATGGAGCAGGAGCGCAAGAATGTGCTGTATGCCCTGGCTGGCGTGGCGGCGGAGAATTCGCTGTACGGCAGCGGCTACATAGAGCGGATGAAATACAATTGCAGGATTCTCGCGCAGAGCATGCAGCTCTCCCCGCTGTTTGAGGATCAGATATCAGACAGCTTTGTGGAGACGGTGGAATTTGCCGCTCCGCTGTGCGATATCGGTAATCTGGGCATTCCCAAGGAGATTCTGCAGAAGACATCCAAGCTGGACGAGAGTGAGTGGGAGCAGATGAAGAGTCATACACGAATTGGCACGAAGCTGCTCGAGGACCTGAAAGTTACGAAAGACTATAATGATTTTATACAGATTTCAGCGGATATTACTCATTTCCATCACGAGAATTGGGATGGAAGCGGTTATCCCGAGGGAAAGAGAGGAAATGAGATACCACTGGCTGCACAGATCGTTGCCATGTCAAGCATGTTTTGCGCACTGACGGAGGAGAGAAGCTATCGTCAGAGCTATGACAGGGAGAAAGCGCTGGAGATAATGCAACAGGAGGCCAGACAAAAATTTAATCCTGATATTTTCAGCATATTCTGCAAAGTCGCAAGGCAGCTGCGATAGTGCGCTTCACTTCTGACCTGAGCCGTCCTGAGGCGGCGGGCGGATGGTATGTTAAATACATGCAAGACAGCGATTTAATAATACAAAGAAGATGCATTGGAGGAATGGAAGTATGATGACGGATGAGGAGTTTTTAAGGATTGCGCGCTATATGAAACAGCGCTATGGTATTGACCTGGGCCAGAAGAAGGTCATTATGAATGGCAGACTTGAAAACCACATTAAGTCAGGGGGATGGAGCAGCTTTACTGCATTTATGAATGACATGGAGAAGGATAGCTCCGGTCAGCTGGAGAAGGAAATGGTCAATCTGTTGACCACGAACCATACTTACTTCATGAGGGAATTTGAGCATTTTGAGTTTTTTAAGAGCCAGGTGTTGCCACAGCTGAGACAAAAAGAGCAGAATACGAAGGATCTGCGGATATGGTGCGGCGCTGCCTCTACCGGCGAGGAGCCGTATATGATTGCTATGGTGTTGCAGGATTTTTTTGGACTGGAGGCAAAATACTGGGACACCAAGGTTCTCGCCACGGACATCTCAACCAAGGTGTTGCAGCAGGCGATAGCCGGCGTCTATGAGGAGGAGCATCTGAAGGACATTCCGGATCAGTGGAAGAGGCACTTTTTTAAGAAGACGCCGGAGGGGGCCTATCGCGTTAAGGATGAGCTGAAGCAGGAGGTCATATTCCGCCAGTTCAATCTGATGTCTCCTTTTCCCTTCAAGAAGAGAATGCATACTATCTTTTTGAGAAATGTTATGATATACTTTGATGAGGACACCAAAAATGAGCTGCTCCGCAAAGTATACAATTTTCTGGAACCGGGAGGGTATCTGTTTATCGGTATGACGGAAACTCTGGACAGGGCGCAGGTGCCTTTTGAGTTGGTGCAGCCATCCATATTTAGAAAGCAGGGGGGATGATAGATGTATGCAGCCGATTAAAGTGTTGATAGTAGAAGATTCCATGGTGTTTCGGGAGTTGCTGGTACAGAATCTCAACTCTGATCCGGCGATTCAGGTGGTGGCCACCGCAAGAGATCCTTATGAGGCAAGGGACGCTATTCTGGCGCATAAACCGGATGTTATGACTTTGGATATAGAGCTTCCGCGGATGAGTGGCATCGAGTTTCTGCGCAAGCTGATGCCTCAGTATCCGCTTCCGGTGGTAGTGATCAGTTCTCTCAGCGATAAAGTGTTCGACGCTTTGAATGTGGGGGCGGTGGACTTTGTGGCAAAGCCCGCAGTGTCCTCAAGGGAACAGCTCGAGGCGTTCATCAAGAATGAATTGCTGGTGAAGATTAAGATTGCGTCCACGGCGAATATCAGCCGGATTAAACAGAAGGTCATGCAGCAGCAACAAGAAGAAAGCGCGGTTTCTCTCAAGAGAAACGATCTGGTGGTTGCCATAGGAGCGTCAACTGGTGGAACAGAGGCGATATTCTCCGTGGTGCAGGGATTTGGCCCCGATATTCCCGGCGTGGTGGTGGTGCAGCACATGCCTCCCGGATTTACCAATATGTATGCTAAGCGATTGGATAACCAGTGTAATGTGGTGGTCAAGGAGGCGGAGACAGGGGATCAGGTAAGACCTGGTCATGTGCTGATCGCGCCTGGGGGCGATCGGCATATGCGGCTGGTAAAGGTAAATGGCGTTTATCAGGTGGAGTGCAAGGCAGGGCCGAGGGTAAACGGCCATTGTCCCTCCGTAGATGTGCTGTTTGACTCTGTGGCCAGGGTAGCCGGCCCCAAGGCATTAGGTATCATTCTGACAGGCATGGGAGGAGACGGCGCCAGAGGCTTGCTGGAGATGCGTAAAGCCGGAGCGAGGACCATCGGACAGGATGAATCCTCCTGCGTGGTGTACGGTATGCCCAAGGTAGCATATGATCTGGGGGCGGTGGAGTTTCAGGAGAAGCTTCAGGATATTTCCAAGAGAACCTATGCAGTGCTGGGAAAGATGTAGAACAGAAAGGAAGGGACAAGGAAATATGAAGATCTTATTGGCTGAGGACGATTTTGTCACAAGAAAATTTATGGTTGGCTTTCTGTCCAAATACGGGGAGTGCGATGTGACGGTGGATGGCATGGAGGCGGTGGACGCGTTCATGATGGCGCTGGAAGACGGAGAACCCTATGATCTGGTGTGTCTGGATATCATGATGCCGGTTATGGATGGCTATCAGGCGTTGATGGGCATACGCAATCTGGAAAAGGAGCGAGGCATTGCTGAGGATAAGAGGGCGAAGGTTATCATGACTACCGCGCTGAACGATGAAAAGAACGTAAAGATGGCATTTGAGCTGGGATGTACGATCTATTCCGGCAAGCCTATTGACAAGGAGAGATTTGAGCAGGCCATGAAAAAACTGGGTCTGATATAATCTGATAAAAATTTACAGGAAAGGAGAAAGTATGGCTGAAGAATTTAACACAGAGGGAATGTTGGACATCTATCTGTTTGAAAACGGACAGCTCCTGGAACAGCTGCAGGAAATAGTGCTGGAGCAGAAGGATGCGGAGTGCTTTGATGAGGACAGCATCAATGAGATATTCCGGACTATGCATACCATCAAGGGTTCCTCGGGCATTATGATGTTTGACGACATTACCGCGGTGGCCCACAAGCTGGAAGACGTTTTCTTCTATCTGAGAGAGTCCCATCCCGAGCATGTGCCACATCTACAGCTGGTGGAGCATGTGCTGGAAGTGGCGGATTTCATTACTGCGGAGATGGAAAAGATTCGCAACGGAAACGCAGCCGACGGAGATTCAAAGGGCATTATCAAGGAATTGGATGCCTTTCTGGAGGCCATCAAGAAAGGGGTGGGTGAGGATGCGCTGATGCCTGAGAACGTGCATGAGGAACCCAAGCAGTTTTATATAGCCCCTGTTGCCACGGATGCAAGCCGCTTCTACAAGGTGTATATCACGTTCTCGCCAGATACGGTGATGGCGAACGTCCATGCCTACAAGGTGGTCTACGCAATGAAGGAGATTGCGGAGGATCTGTTGTATTCGCCTGAGGATATTATTTCAGATGAGTCCAGCGGGGACGTTATCCTGAAGGAGGGCTTCAAGATCCTGTTGCAGGCTCAATGTACAGAAGCAGAGATCCGTGATCTGATCGGTGTTGGCTATGACATTGAGAAGGTTGATATCTACGAATGTAAGGCGGAGGAATTCCTGCTGGGCTTTGACTTCGGAGATCAGGCGCCCAAGATTGATCTGGATTCCAGCGTGGAAGACATAGAAGCTAAAGCGGAGAAGGAAGCGGAGAAGAAGGAAGAAGCTAAGCCGCAGATGGCTCCCGGCGACTTTGTTATCCAGACCAAGGAACCTGGACGTCCCAAGAAGCTTGCGAAGGATAAGCAGAAGGGTGCTAAAGAGGCCTTTATCAGCGTAAATGTCAACAAGATGGATCAGCTGATGGATCTGATCGGCGAGCTGGTTATTGCGGAATCCGTAGTGCTGCAGAACTCTGATCTGAAGGTGCCGGGCCTGAACCTTTCCAATTTTAACAAGGCGGCGGCGCAGATGTCCAAGATATCAACGGATCTGCAGAACGTGATCATGTCCATGCGTATGATGCCTCTTACCAATCTGTTCCAGAAGATGAACAGGATCGTCTTTGACGTCTCCCGCAAGCTGGGCAAGGACATCGACTTTGAGATGATCGGCGAGCACACGGAGGTTGACAAGAATATCATCGAGAATATCTCAGACCCGCTGATGCATCTGGTGCGCAACGCGGTGGACCACGGCATCGAGACCAACGAGGAGCGCAAGGAGAGCGGCAAGCTGGACAAGGGCAAGGTTACGCTTACCGCCAAGACAGAGGCAGGCAAAGTCTGGATCAGCGTGACGGACAACGGAAAGGGGTTGGATCGGGAGAAAATACTGACGAAAGCCAGAAAACAGGGCTTGCTGGACGAGGGA
This sequence comes from bacterium, assembly GCA_023663725.1. Classification (GTDB taxonomy): domain Bacteria; phylum Bacillota; class Clostridia; order Lachnospirales; family Lachnospiraceae; genus Acetatifactor. The sequence goes on from JAMPGX010000003.1 coordinate 31,235, forward strand.
AAGCTGGAGAGCGAGTACACGGACAAGGAAGTGTTCAAGTTCATTACGTTGCCTGGCTTTTCCACCAACGAACAGGTCACGGAGTATTCCGGCCGTGGCGTGGGTATGGACGTGGTGGTACAGAACATCCAGGCCATAGGCGGAGCGTTGGAGATCGAGAGTACTGCGGGCATGGGGAGTTGTATGACTCTGAAGATTCCCCTGACATTGGCGATCATAGACGGCATCGTCATGGAGACGGGTACCTCTTCCTTTGTGGTGGAGACCGGCGTTATCAAACAGTTTGTCAGCGTGAAGGAGGACATGATGATTCACGAGCCCAACGGCGACGAGTACATCATGATCCGGGGAGAATGTTATCCCGTACTTCGGCTGGGAGAATGGTATGGCTTGAAGGATTACCGCAAGTCGGTAGAAGATGGTATGATGTTAATTTTTGAGGTGGAAGGGAAGGCCATATGTCTCTTCGTGGACAGATTGATAGGCGAGCAGGAGATCGTGGTGAAGCCCATTCCCTCTTATATCAAGAAAGTTAAAGGTCTGTCCGGCTGTACACAGTTGGGTGATGGCAGCATTGCACTGATACTTGATCCGGTAGGATTGATAGAGTAAATATACGAAAGGGAGGTAGCTGCATGGACGTAACCAATGGAGTTAAGAGTCAGACAGACAGTGGACAGACTGCCCGTGACGAGCGTGATGCGCAGAAGGGCAAGTACATGACTTTCAAGTCGGGCAACGAGTATTTTGGCTTGAAGATCCAGTATGTCAACGAGATCATACAGTTTCAGGCTATAACGGCGATTCCGGAGACAGCGGATTATATCAAGGGATTGATCAACCTGCGCGGAAAGATCATTCCGGTCATAGACATCAGTCTTCGCTTTAAGCAACAGCCGTTTGAGTATGATGACAGAACGTGTATCATTGTGATCAATGTGCAGTCCACGGTGGTGGGGCTGATCATTGAGAAGATTGCCGAGGTGGTGGAGATTCGGGAGGAGAACATCCTGCCGCCGCCGAGCATCGGTAAAGCGGATAAGATTCAGAACAAGTATGTATACGGCATCGGTAAAGTAGGTGATTCGGTAAAGCTTTTGCTGGATCCTGAAAAACTACTGAATGACGAGGATATGTCGGTTTTGGAGCAGGCAAACAATTTAGAAGCGGAAGAGAGAGAGGTATGATGATATGAAAAATATGAAGATGAAGACAAAAATGATTATTGGTTTTGCGATTCCTATTATACTGACGATAATTAACGTACTGGTAGGTATAACTTCCGTGAAGAGGATTGAGAATGCTATCGTGGATATGCAGACAAAACAGTTCTCTACGATCACGAAGACCATGGAAGAGATCGGAGCGGACGAGGCGAAAGCCAAGGTCGTTACAGATACCCTTAAGGAGTCCATGGTGCATGACAATGAACTTATTACGAGAACCGCCAATATCTCCAATCTGGTCAGCGTGGGAATGATCGTTGTTTCTATCGTAATCACCCTGATTATTGCATATTCACTGATTAAGACGATCAATAAGTCTGTGGCACAGCTGTCTAGAGCTGCCGGTGAGATCGCCATGGGTCGTGTGGATGTTGAGATGGTGAAATATAACAATGACGAGTTCGGTGAGCTGGTTGACGAATACAAGCAGGTGATCGATAATATCAAGTATCAGGCAAGCATCGCGGAAGAAGTGTCCAAGGGCAATCTGACCATAACCGTAAATCCCAAGTGTGCTGAGGATCTGATGGGTCAGTCCCTGAAGAAGCTGGTTGAGGACAACAACCATGTTCTGAGCAGCATCAGCGATGCCGCATACCAGGTGAGCATCGGCTCCTCTCAGATGGCAAGCGCCAGCCAGTCTCTGGCTCAGGGTTCCACAGAGCAGGCAAGCGCCATTGAAGAGATTACCGCTTCCATGGATGAGATCGTTGAGGCTACCGCGCAGAATGCGGAGCAGGCTAATAAGGCAGCGGCTCTGGTTGAGACCGCGATCAAGGATGTCAAGCAGGGCAATGTGCGTATGCAGGATATGATGGCGGCTATGCAGGATATCAACAAGTCCTCCGAGAGCATTTCCAAGATCATCAAGGTGATAGACGATATCGCGTTCCAGACCAATATCCTTGCTCTGAACGCAGCTGTTGAGGCAGCCAGAGCCGGCGAAGCAGGTAAGGGCTTTGCGGTAGTAGCAGAAGAGGTGAGAAGTCTGGCGGCCAAGAGTGCGGCGGCGGCTTCCGAGACAGCAGGTCTGATTGAGGATTCCATTCAGAAGGTCGGCCAGGGCTCCCAGATGGCGGATGAGACAGCCAAGGCTCTGGATATGATCACGGATGTTGTAAATCAGAGTGAAGTGCTGATCCACAGCATCGCGCAGGCTTGTAACTATCAGGCGACCAGCGGCGCGCAGATCAAGCAGGCCATCACCCAGGTGTCCCAGGTGGTGCAGACCAATTCCGCGACCAGCGAGCAATGTGCTTCCGCGAGCGAGGAGCTTTCCAACCAGGCAGACAGAATGCGCGAGAAGCTCTCCATTTACCGTCTCAGCAATGCGGCGGTTGCCTCCTCCTCCAATTCCAGCATCGGTTCCTTTACCGCATCTCCCAGCGCGAATGAGCAGATCATCTCCCTGGGTGGCGACAGCTTCGGGAAATACTAATTACACTTGAGTATATCAGGGAAATGGCTGTGCGAAGGTATTCGCACAGCCGTTTTCCTTGCCTGCGCCGGCATGAGAAACCCGGCGGGCATCTTGCACAGGTATCAGCATAATAAAGGAGGAACTCGCGTGGCATCAATTAAGGATGTGGCTATGAGGGCAGGAGTAGCCGTTTCCACCGTATCAAAGGTATTAAATCATTACCCCAATATCAGTCAGTCTACCAGACAGAAGGTGAATGCGGCCATCGAGGAACTGGGCTTTGTGCCCAATGCGGTTGCGGCGGCTCTCTCCTCCAAGAGGGCGGGTAGGATTGCCCTGCTGATTCACCTGCAGACCAGCACGCAGGCTATTGACGAGATCAGCATGCAATATCTGGCAGGTGCGCTGGAGAGCGCCAGGACGCGTAATCTGGATGTGGTGACAGTATTCTTTTCCATGCTGGAGGGTATGGGAGTGGAGGAAATCATCGGCTACTTTCGTTCCCAAAGCATCAACGGTATTATTATCTATGGCATATCCAAGGAGGATATAGTGTTGCAGGAGTTGATTCGGCGGGAAATCTTTCGGATTGTGCTGGTGGACGCTCCTCTGGTCAATAACAGCACCTCCTGCGTGTGGATTGATCAGGCGGCCGCTCAGTACGCCGTGGCGGAGAAGACCATGCTGATGGACACCATACCCTATGAGAAAGTATTGTATATCGCGGGAAAAAGCAATGGTTATGTGACCGAAGAACGGATCAAGGGCATGGAGCGCTTTGCCAAAAATTATGGCCTGAAGATGATTGTACAGGGTGGAGAATTCTCAGAGAGAAGGGCCAGAGAGATAACCATCCAATATGCCGAGGAGCAGGATATGATTGTCTGTGCCTCAGATCTGATGGCTATCGGCGCTATGCGGGCCCTGATGGATATGGATATCTTTCGGCCGGTGTGCGGCTTTGACGGACTGACCCTGATGGGTTATGTGGGACAGCAGATGAACACGGTACGCCAGGACTTTGCCAGGATATCCCGCGAGGCAGTGGAAGAGCTGGGGAATCTGATGAAGGGAGGCGGCGGCAGAGAAGTGGTGCTGGACTATGCGTTGGCCAGGTTAAAGTATGAGGAGATTATTCGGTGAGTGTTTTCCATGCATAAGGAGGCTTATAAATGAAAAGAATCCGGTTATCAATCTTGCTGCTCCTGTCTGCGGTACTGTATTTGTCTGGATGTACGCATGAGGATAATGCCCGTGAGAATAATATTCTCGATCCCGCCCAGGAAGAATACTGGTACGACAGGGATATTGAATTAGAATCCTTACCGACAGGATACATGAAACATGATATTCTTCTCACTGAAACGAGCGTTATGGAGTTCGCTGTATATGAAAATGATAATTCCACAGGATATGACTGTGAACTAAGCGTTACCGATTTTGAGGGGCAGCAAACCACGATGGAGTGGAAGTGCGGCCCAGGAGAATCGGTAATGGGAATGGGATATATCATAGGTTCAGATGACTTTCTGACAGTAGAAGGTAACTGTCGGATGCAGGATAAGCCGGAAAGGTGGTCTTTGTGTACATATGACAAAAAAGGCGCAAAGAAGAACGAAGTAGAGGTAACGGACGCATTTCAAAACAGTTCGCTCACGGCAATATGCAGGATTGCCAAGGATAAAAATGGAAATGCTCATATTTTCGTTTACGACTGGGCTTCCGGTCAATCGGAATATAAGATCCTGAAAGAAGATAAAGTGATTTTTTCGATCGATTTGGAAGATTGTTCTTTTGAAAAATTCATTCCGGTAAATGAGGGAAGAATTGCTTTTGAAACAAAGGAAGCTTCTGCAAATGCCGCGAATCGGGAGAATGGACAGTATCTTCATAAAGTCAGCGTGTTTGATGAAAGCACAGATGCCGTTACTCTTCTTTACGAATATGATGAAATTGATCAGGAAGGGAAAAATAGAATAGACGCGACAGGAGTTCTTGACAGTGAACGGCTTATCTATGCCACAAATGCAGGTCTTTATTTAGCAGATTATTTTTTGGGAAATTCCGTACAGATCAGTTCCTATGACACTCAGGCGTTTGGGGCAAGTCCCAGGGTGATCAGCATGATTCGCGGCGGCTCGGAGGGCTTTTGGGTGTTGATGGAAAGAATCATGACGGGTGGGGCAAAGCCTTATTTGCAGCATTATTCAAAACTGTCTGATCAGATGCAGACGGTAGAGCTGGCTCTTAATATGACTGCCGGAGCCGATATATACAGTGAGGCGATCGTCGAATATAACAAGGAGCATCCTGACAAAAAGATTGTAGTTAAATCGGATTATGATCCCACAACTTTACGCACAAAGCTGATATCGGGCGACGGCCCTGTGCTTGTCGACTCTTCCCTGCTGTCTTTTGCGGGAAACGAGGATATGTGGGAACCTCTGGATTCCCTGTACGGTGAGGACGAAGTGGCAGGGAATATCCGTGAGGAAGTGAAGGAGCTCCTGTCTGTCAATGGCAAAAGCTTTGCCGTATCGGTTGATTACTATATAAGCACAATGGTTTCTTCGGTTATAGGGGAGGATATGAATTATTCACAACTTCTCCAGTATCTTTCTGAGAATAAAAACGTCAAGTATCTGATGAACAACGAGCTTGTGCCGGATGTACCGAATTGGCTGGCGGTGGGTATGTTTGGCGGCAATACGGAGGATAGTTTTTTTATTGATAAAAAAACTGGTGAAACACGGTTTAAGAGTGATGATTTCGATACGATGCTTGCCGCTATCGATGCCTTATCGCCAAAGGGCGGAGAGGTAAAATATTTTGAAGGAATGGAAAGCGGCGAAGTTCTCTACAATTTTGTGAGCATCAATACGCCAATCGATTTATTCTTCTGGAATGAAATGAGTAAACAGGGAATCAACATAGTAGGAATACCTAAGAATGACGGCGCTAAAAATGAGATTTGTATTTCACACTCCCTGATGATCAGAAAATCCGCGTCGGCTGAGGAAAAAGAAACGGCGATGGAATTCTTAAAGCTGCTTCTTTCCAAGGAAATGCAGCTCAAGATGATGCAGAGTCCCAATTTTCATTTAAGTATCCGAAATGATGTATTGGCGGAGCAAATTCTGTCGGTTCAAAAAGGAGACCGCATATCCATGAGTTTCTTTACTACAGAGAGGGACTTTTTGGTAGAGAATCCGGATTATTCCGAGGTGGAGTCCTTCTGGAATCATATTATGGCAGATGCCGTTTCGGGCGTTCATAGCGAAGAGGGCTATAAGAGCATACTGAGTGAAGAGTTTGAAGATTACTTTAAGGGAAACATTACGAGAGAGATGTTAAAAGATCATCTGGAAAACCGAGTGAATCTATATTTGCGCGAGCAATGAATCAAATCAACACAGTTGACTTTGTGTCGGTGCCTGCACGAGCATAAAGCCAACAGAGTTGGCATGACGAATGCCGCGAGAATCAGATACCCCGTCAGCTTGCGGCGGGGTATTTGATTTCCACGAACAGGAGTGACAGTGAAATCTAGTGATTTAGCACATATAGCTCGTGGAGGGCACGGGTGGCTGCCACATACAGGAGCTTGGCCTGACGGGGATCGTCCGGTCCGTGTGCCATGTCCAGATTCCACAGGATTACGGCGTCGAACTCCAGACCCTTGACCAGTCGGATCGGCAGTATCATTGTGCCTGTGGAAAAGTTGGTGTCAACGCCCTCCGTCAGAGGGGTCAGGGGAGAGAGCAGTTCTCTGGCTCTGGCGACTTGTGCTTCGTCCTGACAGATCACCGCGGTAGTGCGATAGCCCCTGAGACCGATAGCTGTGATGAGTGTGGCCACATGCTCCGCCATCTCCAGGTCGCTCCAGAATTTTTTCTCCTCTACCGGGATGCCGTGGCGGATCACGGGCTGTATCCGGTAGCGGCCGGAGGACGCTTTCTCCAGGATACGTCCGGCGTACTCGGAGATCTCGATCGTATTCCGATAACTCTTCTGTAATAGCAGGAACTGGTCTCTCTCATTTTTTAGAAACAGCTTCTGCAGTTCATACCAGTCATTCAGTCCCGTGTCATAATGGATGTTCTGGGACACATCTCCCATGATTGTAAAATAGGTGGCGGGCAGCAGCGTCCGCAGCACATAGTAAATGCTGATGCCAAAATCCTGAGCTTCATCTAAAAACAACAGGCCAAATTCCTGGTTGGGCGATTTCTGATACACCCGATAGTGGATCAGCGCCAGGGCTGCGATATCGTACACGTCGAATTCTCCGCGGCGCAGGCGCTCCAGGTGCCTCTGCCAGATCAGAGAGAGGCTACTGCCATCAGCCTGCGGTTCGCAGCAGGGAAGCGAGGCGGAAGCGCCGACAGTATTCCACCATTGCTCCAGAAAATCGAGGTAAAGATGGTAGATGCTGAGGCCAGGCCGCATTGCCTTATAGTGACCGGCATGCTGGCGTAGCTTTGCCTGTAACCGATCCTTATCCTCACCGGCCATCAGGAATTTGATCCTGGTCCTGACCCGCTCATCCAGAGTGGTCAACAGCGTGCATATGCTGAATGTAGGATTTTCTCGGTAGAGCGTGAGGTTGTTGCTCTCCGACAGAATGGAACCGATCTCTCTGTCCTGTAGAGCGGAGAGATCAACTGTCTCTTCCCGCAGATGCAGCAGATAGAGCTCCAGCTGTTGGATAAAAGGGAGATTGCAGCGCAGGAAAGCGGTCTCATCTGGCTCCAAAGTCTTGTTTTTCTTCAGCCAGTCTTTTTCACACAGGCGGGTAAAGATCTGATCCATGCGCATATGCTTGATATTGGGTACATCCAACTCCGGCAGGCCGCTGGTGATATAGTTCAGCAACAGGTCGTTGCTGCCCACGATGCAGTACTCGTTGGACTCGAAGCGGTGCTTGTAGTTGTAGAGCAGATAGGAGATGCGATGCATGGCCACCGTAGTTTTTCCGCTGCCCGCCACCCCCTGTACAATGAGATTGGCAAAGGGAGTCTTGCGGATAATGGAGTTCTGTTCCTTTTGGATAGTGGCAATGATCTCTCCCAGCACGGCATCCTTATTTTTGGAGAGGTATTGCACTAACAGCTCGTCGTTGGAGGCCACGTCGCTGTCGTAGTATCCCAGGAGCCGGCCCTGCTCCACGCTGTAGGTGCGTTTCAGATGCAGATCGATGGAAATGGGCTTTTCATCCGGCAGACCATATTCGCCCTCCCCCAGTTCGTTCTCGTAATAGACGCTGGAGATGGGGGCGCGCCAGTCGGCGATCAGTACATCCGTCTTGTTCCGGAACACGCCGTTCTTGCCGATATAGACCTGCTGTTCCTCTTCCACGCCGCTCTCCTTGTAGTCGATGCGCCCGAAATAGGGTTTGTCCATGGCCGCCCGATTCCTGCGCAGAGAGGCCGCCGCGTGTTCCTCCAGGCTGGTCGTGGTCATCAGCTGATTGTACAGCTCCACATCGCCGCTGCTTACCGCCTTATATAGCTCCTGTGCCTGAGCATGACGCTGCTCGTACTCCTGCTCATAGCGAATGACATTCTGCCCGATGATGTCCAGACATTCCTGAAAATGCAATTGCTCCTGGCGCATATCCTGTTCCTGATTGTGCATGCTGTTCCTCCTAATTGAATCGCTGCGCGATGGCTCTAAAGGGTAAAGTCCCTTCGGCGCGCCCCTGTGAGAGAAACTTTCATGAGGGAATACATTCATGAAAATTTCTCTCGTGCGCCTTCGCGACTTTACCGTCCAGCTTGATATTGGACTAAATAAAATCGCTGCGCGATGGCTCTAAAGGGTAAAGCCACGTTTCTGATGGATTATAAAAAACATTATATAGAAAAAATGAAAAAAGACTAGACTTTATTTTTCAACTATGTTATACTGCATAATGAAGTGTCGAATAAAGAAAGCTGTCGCAGTGGCGATAGCTTTTTGACGTTATATTGACAATATGCGCACGGGAATAGAAGCAGGAGAGAAACAGAAAAGGAGCGGAAATGATCAATTTCTTTGTCAGCCTAATCGCGGGCATATTTATGGGAGACAACTATGTGAAGGATCGTATGGAGAGGGAGCTTGAACCTGGGGAGACCAGGGAGGTGCTGGGCGGCAGGCTGTTGCTGCGCAGACATCACAATGCGGGCGCCATGCTGGGACTGGGGGAGCGAAAGGGCGTCATCGTGACAACCTTGTCACTGTTATTGACGGCTGCCGCCACCCTGGTATTTGTTCTGAGCCTGAGCATGTATGGCAGCAATGTGCTGCGTGCAGGGTTATCGCTGCTGCTGGGAGGCGCTTTCAGCAACACATATGACAGGCTGAAACAGCAATATGTCACAGACTACGTCAGCTTCAATGTAAAATGGGAGCCGTTTCGCAGGCTGGTATTCAACGTATCGGATTTCTGTATAATCATCGGGGTGGTGCTGTCTGCCCTGGGTCTGAAGCATCAGGAGAGGAAGCTGGGCAAGCTGGCGAAGAAAAAGCGGAGAGCCCGAACAAAGCTCTCCGCGACAGGAAAGTAGTCTCTGATGTCTAAGCGGTGATCACTGTGCCGCCTTTGCCCCGCAAAGCGTCTTTTAGCGCGTCCATCGAGGTAATCAGCACTTTTCCCTGCGGATTGGCGCTCAGATAGGTGATGGCTGCCTCGATCTTGGGAAGCATAGTGCCAGCCTCGAACTGTCCCTGAGCCATGAGCTCCTGAGCTCTGGACACCGTCATGACAGAGATGGGGCGCTGCTCCTCTGTCCTGTAATTCTCGTAGACCTGTTCCACTCCGGTCAGGATAATCAACTCATCACTCTGAAGCTGCTGTGCCAGCTTGCCGGCAATAGCATCCTTCTCAATGACTGCGGAGGCCCCTTTTAGCACATGCTTCTGCTCGATGACAGGGATTCCACCGCCGCCGCAGGCGATGACGATCTGGTCAGCCATGGCCAGGGTGCGAATCGTCTCCAGCTCCACGATGTCTATAGGCTTTGGCGCCGCCACCACCCTGCGGAAACCCTTGCCAGAGAACTCCTTCACGTAATTTCCCTTCTTCAGCTCCACCTCCGCATCCTCCGAAGACATATAGCGGCCGATGACCTTGGAGGGCTCATAGAAGGCCTCGTCGTAAGGGTCAACCGTCACTTGTGTGAGGATAGTGCTCACCGGTTTGGAGATACCTCTGGAGAGAAGCTCGCTGCGCAGGGCATTCTGGATGTCATAGCCCACATAGCCCTGACTCATGGCGGAGCAGACGCACATGGGCGCGGGAGTATAGTCGGCATAGACGCGACGTAGCTCTGTCATGGCCTTATGTATCATGCTGACCTGAGGGCCGTTGCTGTGGGTGATGGTCAGTTGGCAGTCCGCCTCCACCAGATCGGCCAGGGCGCGTGCGGTCCGTTTCACCGCGTCCCATTGCTCCAGCGTGGTATATCCCAATGCATCGTGTCCCAGGGACACTACGACATGTCTTTTACTCATATGTTTGCCTCCGTTTTACTGATTTAACTGTCCGCAAAAGCGGACGGATAGAAGTTAATATGGAAAAAGTATAACATAAACCGCTTCAGATGTATAGCGCGAAAGAGTATGTTCACATCCTGATTTAGTTGTCTGCTGAAGCCGATATCTGAATCAGGCATTCCTCCAGCGTCTCATAGTATTCTTCAAAGGTCTTGCGGCAGCAGCCGGGATTGTCGATGACGATTCCGGTTGTTTTGAGACCCGTCAGCGTAAAGCCCATGGCCATGCGGTGGTCCTCATAGGTCTGGACAGTGCAGGGATGGGGCGTGCCTGGATAGATTGTGATCTGACTGTCTGTGTGTTCACAGCGGATGCCCATGCGACGTAGCTCTGTGACGATGGCGCTTAAGCGATCGCACTCCTGAAAGCGGATGTGGCCGATACCGGAGATCGTTGTGGGAGTGTCCGCATAGGGGGCGATAGCAGCCAGCGTGATGGCCTGATCGGAGCAGGCGGATAAGTCCGCGTTCACACCGGATAGACGTCCATTCTCAGGGGGCAACAGCAGTATTCCCTCCGCGTCCTCCCGCAGAGAGCAGCCCATGCGCGCCAGGACATCCAGGAAGGCCACATCCCCCTGCATGCTTTCCCGCCCCACCTGCAAGACCTGCATCGGAACGCCCAGCACTGCTCCCAGAGCGTAGAAATAACATGCGGCCGACACGTCCGGTTCGATCTGATAGTCCAATGCCTGATAATGCTGCCCCGCAGCGACGCGGTATCCCATGGGGCGAGTGCTGTTGACACAGCCGCAGCAGGCGTGGTTATCCCCATTTCCCATACAGTAGTACTGTGGCTCGGCGCACACTCCAAACTGTGCCATCATCTGTGTGGTAATGCCGATATAGGACATGCCATGCTCGCCCTCGATATGGATGGTCATATCCTCCGGCGACAGGCAGGAGGATATGAGCAGCGCGCTGAGAAACTGGCTGCTGCGGTCGATGTCCACGGTGATCAGCCTCTTGCCAAAGCCGTGGCCCCTGACCGTAAAGGGGAAAAAGCCCTCCTCTCCCTCGCAGTGAATCTCGCAACCCAGCTCCCGCAGGGAGGCGATCAGCGGCGCCATGGGCCGTCTGCGCATCTGCTCCGAGGCGTCCATGTGATAGATGCCATGGGGCGCTACTCCCAGGTAGGCCGTCAGGAACCTGGCGGCGGTGCCAGCGCTGCCCACATAGGGGCTGGCTTCCGCTTTGGGGATTGCTCCGCCCAGTCCAGTGACCTTGACAAGCCGCTGCGCCTCGTCCACCAGAGTCTCAAAGCCCAGCTCCTGAAGACAGCTCAGAAAATGTCGGGAGTCATCGGAGAACAGCACGCCCCGCAGAGTGGAGGTGCCGTGGGCCAGAGTCGCCAACAGCAGGGCCCGGTTGGTGATACTCTTAGAGCCAGGCACCGTCACCCGCAGAGGGGTGCGCTGTGCGCCGGCCTTTATTTTTTCTGACACGCAGGGTACTGCGTAAGATGCCGTTGTGATCATTTTTCAATCCTCTCTCTTAAATGAAGTTTATAATAAGGCGGTTGCCGGTGGAGCTTTCCCTGCGAATGTATCAGCGCCGCCTTTTTGCCAGGCGAATACTGACAGGGACCAGGATCGTCAGAATGACTGCCGCGGTTGCCAGAATGATCACAATAGTCCTGCGATGCAGTGCGTCAGCCGCATCCAGCCTTGCCAGCTCCAGTTTTTCCTGCTCCAATGCCTGCTGCTCCAGCCGTTCCTGTTCAAGTCTCTCTTGTTCCAGCCTTGCCTCCTCTTGTCTTTCCTGTTCAAGTCTCTCTTGTTCGAGTCTTTCCTGCTCCAGTCTCTCCGCCTCTTCCCTTGCCAGCCACTCCTGCTCATCATAGAGGATGATGTTGTCCAGCATACTGCCTGCCGTATCGTTCCCCACCATAGTGCGGTAGAGACCGAAATTCGCGCAGCTATACTTGTTGGTATCTGAGACATAGAACCAGCACCACTGCTGCGAGACATGCTGGAGGTAAGCGTCCTTGGCCACCTCCAGAGCCGTCATGCCGCCCATGGATGCGAGAGGCACATGGAGGTCCATGCGGATGGAACGCTCCGGGTAGAGATGAAAGTAAGCCTTGGGAACGCTCCAGGCGCCCTGAGACGCATATATTTCGGTGGTGTTTCTCACGGTATCGTCCGCCGCGTCGTCCAAAGCCAGGGCCACAGCCTCCGCGGTGAGCTGATGGAAGCCATGCCCGTACTCTCCGTTGAAATCATGCGTTACGACGATCTGCGGCTGATAAAGACGGATGGTGTCGGTGAGATAGTCCGTCATGGCCTGCAGATCGTAGAGCTTCAGAGCGCTTTTCTTATCCTCGGCGTACAGGTCAGGGAAATCTCCGCACACAGGATATGTGCGGAGCCCGTCAGTCCATAGGCCGTCAAGCTTCTCATGCTCGCGGATGGGAGTGGTGCTCCAGAACTCCGTCATGTAGACCACCTGCACTCTGGCGCCGCATTCGGCGGCGTAAGTGGGGATGATGCCGCCCATAAACAGGATTTCGTCGTCGGCATGCGCGGAGACGAGCAGGATATCAGCTCTCTCGCAGGGAGGTTGCCAGAGCTGCACATCCGACGGCACATTTTCATCCTCAAAAAGCCGCAGCTCATAGATTTCCATATGTTGTTCGGGCAGCCTGATGGTCAGGGAGACGCTCTTGTGGTCTAAGGCAATGAATTCATGCAAAAAATGGTTCTGTCCGCAACTCAGGATGCCGTCATCTGTCACTATTTCATAGGGGACAACGGGGGTGTTCCATTTGATGTAAACCGCGCCTATCGCCTGGCCCTCCTGAGCGGTGACAGTGACCGTGCTGCCGTCAGAGCTGATCACAGGGCTCCACTCCTGAGCGTGGCAGGAGAGCGCCGGTGCGTGAAGCAGCGCCAGGAAGAGAACGAATATGGGAATTGCTTTGTTCATATGGGTATCGCGTGCCTTTCCGGAAGGTGGTGTTTTACTCATAATACCGCAATTTCGTGCGCTTCAGCGCACTTTCTGTTCAGCAGAGTTAAATGCGCAGCATTTTACTTATTATACCACAAAAGGAAACGGGAGGAAAAGCTTTGATGTTAAAGAAATATTTCTAAATTTCGGCTTCAAATCCCAGCATAATTCCCCCTTTTTCTGCGTAATAGCTGCACAGTCCCAGGGTGGGGGAGATACGAATATCGGCATCAGCATAGGTATGATGTATCAGATCAGCCAGCTTGCCGGCCGCATCTTCGTTCTGATCATGCATGATGCGGACCGCACCGCCGCAATATCCCGCCTTCTCCATAACCTTGACCATGCTGGCGAGGGCGCCGGCTTCGCCGCGGCATTTGTGCAGGATTTCCAGCGTACCCCGAGCACTGGCCTGTCCTACGATGCGGATGCCCAGAATCTCGCAGAGCTTGGCCACGGAGGGGCTGACCCGCCCATTGCTTGCCAGATTGCGGAGAGATTTCAAGCAAAAGAGAAGGTGGGAGCGGTGGGTATAGTTCCGAATGTGCTTGAGGATATCTTCCTCGTCCATACCTGAATGGATCAGATCGCGTAGCTTCTCGACGATTAGAGCCATCTCGGGTCCAGCGGAAAGGGAGTCAATAATATGGACGCGCCGTGCGGGGAACTGCTCCTCGTACTCATCCTTGGCGACCCTGGCGGCGGAACAGCTTCCCGACAGAGCGCTGGTAATGGTGACACAGAAGATTACATCGGCATCGCCAAAGGTCTCCAGCCAGTCTCCGATGCCGGGACAGGCTGTGCCGGATTCCTGACCGCTGGCAAGTGCCTGATTCATCTTGACCAGATCCAGAGAGTCATCGTCCGCAAAATCTATTTCGCCCGCAATGATGTGGAGCGGAGCATAAGCGAAGGGGACATTTTCCAGGGTGCGGATATTGGATGCAGAGTCCGATACGATTTTATATTTCATGTGAGCCTCCTTAAAAGGTAATTAATACCTTTTTAACGGTTTTTAAATAACTTATTATAGAAATAAGATATCAGATATTCAAAAACCTGTCAAGAGATTAGAAAAAACTTTATTGAGGTTTCTATTTTTTTCGTGTATAATGATTAAAATAAGTTGTTCATATCTTGATTGGAATGCCTGCGGGCAGATTGGAGTAGACGTATGAGTGTGGCAATCGATCAGTTTCATATGCCTAAGTATCAGGAGTTGCCCGACGTGGGCTTGTATCTGGAGCAGACGGCCAAATATATCAACGGATATCTGGAACCGTTGGGCTGCATGGAGATCACCACATCCATGATCAGCAATTATGTGAAAAAGGGGTATGTAGCAAGTCCGGTCAGGAAACAGTATTACCGGAAACAAATCGCTCAGCTCTTTTTCATCGCCATGGCCAAGAATGTTCTGTCCATGGAGAATATTGGTAAATTGTTTGCGCTGCAGGAAAAGACATATGCAACCCAGGTGGCCTTTGACTATTTCTGTCAGGAATTGGAGAGTATGCTATATGTGATATTCGGCCTGAGGGAGCCATCCTCACAGGACGGGAGCCTGGCGAACAGTCCCAAAAAGATGTTGCACAGCTGCGTCATTGCCATAGCGAATATTATTTATCTCAGCCATCAGTTTGAGGAGATAGAAAATTATATGGCATTTGAGGCCTGTGAAAAAAATAATTGACAACAGGAGGCAAAGGGTATATCCTATTCATAACATTCATATAGAATAACTAGGAAATGAATTGGAGGGGTTATATCATGGCAAAAATTTATCAAAAAGCAACAGAACTGATCGGACGCACACCGCTGCTCAAGGTGGAGAATTATATGCGGGCGGAGGGCATACAGGATGCTACCCTGCTGGTGAAGCTGGAATATCTGAATCCGGCTGGCAGCGTCAAGGACAGAATCGCCCTGTCCATGGTGGAGGACGCGGAGAGAAAAGGCATCCTGAAGCCGGGCGCTACGATCATTGAACCTACCAGCGGCAATACCGGCATCGGTCTGGCCAGCGTAGCGGCGGCCAAGGGTTATCGCACGATTCTGACACTGCCGGATACTATGAGTGTGGAACGGCGCAATCTGCTCAAGGCCTACGGCGCGGAGCTGGTGCTGACGCCGGGCGCTCAGGGCATGAAGGGAGCCATTGCCAGGGCTGAGGAGCTGCGGCGGGAGATAGCGGGCGCGGTGATTCTGGGTCAGTTTGACAATGGGGCTAATCCGGCCGCTCACGCGGCGTCCACCGGCCCTGAGATCTGGGAGGATACGGACGGACAGGTGGATATCTTTGTAGCCGGCGTGGGCACCGGCGGCACCATCACCGGTGTTGGCACCTATCTGAAATCCAGGAATCCCAAGGTGCAGATCGTGGCGGTGGAGCCGTCGGACTCTCCGGTGCTCTCCGGCGGTACCCCCGGCCCTCACAAGCTGCAGGGGATTGGAGCGGGCTTTGTTCCCGCCGTCCTGAACACGCAGGTGTATGACGAGATATTCACGGTAACTACGGAGCAGGCTTTTGCCACGGGCAGAGAGATCGCCCGCAGGGAGGGCGTGCTGGTGGGCATCACATCCGGCGCTGCGCTGTACGCTGCATCCCAGTTGGCACGGCGACCTCAGAACAGGGGGAAGACTATTGTGGCGCTGCTTCCGGATTCCGGCGACCGATATCTGTCCACAGCCATGTTTTCCGAGTAGACGAATAGATTGACACATTGGCGCGATATCGCGGGCGAACCTGCGGTATCGCGAGGGAGATAGCCATGAAAATATCAACCAAGGGCCGCTATGCGGTGCGGGTCATGCTGGACCTGGCGCTGAACGACAGCGGGGAATGTATCAAGGTCAAGGAGATCGCGGGCAGACAGGGCATCTCCGAGAAATATCTGGAGCAGATTATCGCCGTGCTCAACAAGGCGGGCTATGTCAAAAGTGTTCGGGGAGCGCAGGGCGGCTATCGCCTGGCCAAAGCACCGGAGACCTATACTGTGGGTATGGTGCTGCGGCTGACAGAGGGCTCTCTGGCTCCGGTGGCCTGTCTGGAGGAGGACTATGATACCTGCGAGCGCTGCGATACCTGTGAGACGCTGCAGGTCTGGAAGGATGTGTATGAGGCGATTAACAACGTGGTAGACAATGTGACCATCGCTGATCTGGCTGCAAGACACAGGCAGCGGACGGGGGCTATGGACTATTCCATTTGATTGGATACTGTCTTTATGTTCAATTTACTACAATATCCAGAGTGCCATAAGCGCTTTTTAACGGTTGTTCGATTGGGCTTATAAGTAGAACCTGTTCAGGTAATCGGAATCAGCAAACGGGTATCTGAGCAGGGAAAATAAAATGGCGGAAAAAGGAATGAACATGAAAAAGCGTATGAAATGGTGGCACGTTTTTTTACGCTTCCTCGTTCTGTACCTTGTCGCCCAGCTGAATAGGGAAGTCCTCAGAAGTCGTTACGATCTCAACAGACAAACCCAAAATCCAGGAATCGCAAGCCGCACGCTGCACATGTACATAGTCAATAGTTACGTCCCTACACATAAAACCTACCTTTCACAGGTTTTGATTTTTTGACTTGGGCCAAACCCTCTCGATCTCTTGTTAAGATCAATTTTACATTCAACAAATATCGTACACAGTGAATAATTATATTGAACTTCCTGTCGAATCATGGTAGCATTTAATTGGGACTGCCAAGATGGTAGGCGGTTAGCCCTCCCCGGAGGGACTGTGACCCTCCGATTACATAGAAACCGGAAACGGAATCTGGGAAAGGAGGGCTGAAGCGAATGTTGACGATAGAAGGATTGATTTCAGTGCTTGGCTTATGCCTGACCTGTTTCGGTCTCGGATACGCCATCGGCAGCAAAGATAATGATAAGACGCAGAAATAGCCGCCCTCCCCGACCAAAGGACACGGCTATAGCTGTAACTGACTAATCGGGCTAACCGTCTATCGGTAGCTCCTGTTGGGCATCTGTTAGCGCAGATGTCCTTCTTTATGTTCAATATACCACAATATCCGGAGTGCTGCAAGCGTTTTTTAGCGGTTATCCAATTGGGCTTATATTGGCAACAGTCTGATGGGAACGGATAACTTCAAATCTGTTTTTTGCGTATTCCAGAAGGCGTTCCGCAATAGGGGTTAATACCTGATACTTTTTCCAGATCAGATATATTTGTCAGAATATGGTATTGAAGAGGGAAATCATCGAGACAGAAGAAAAGCTGAAGAATCTTGAAAACCAGGCTGGCGAACCAGTCAGCGGTGGCAATCCAGAAGATAGCTGCAACGGGTGAGGACTTAAAGAACTTAGGGGATAAGTTTGGTGGTCGAGGAAAAGGACGGTTGGGGGCTGCTCAAAGTCTATCAGGAAAAGCGGGACGGGTGGATATCGCTTCCGTTCACCACAAGGATATAGACGGAAAGGAAGGGGAATTTATGTAGGAAAGAATCCAATCAATAAAAACAGAAAATGTGTCGGTGCCGGTCAGTGAAAAATATATGTTGACCATCCGGGAGGCATCAGTCTACTTTAATATCGGGGTCAAGAAGATGAGACATCTGGCGGAAGATAATGCCGGACGTTTTGCAGTTTTCAGCGGGAACAGGTAGCTCAACATCCGCACAAAATTTGAGAAGTTCGTGGAGGAATGTTCCGCGCTATATATCCCTTTTATTTGCCGTAAGTAGTTGACTTTTTCCGGCTTTAGAGTGACAGATGTCATGACCGGAAAATACGGCTACAGGAAAGGAGGAAATGCAACGATGAGAAAACCCTGGCTAATATTGAAACTGAAAGAAGAAATACAAAAGCAAGTTTTAAATGTAGGAAAAAAAGGAAAGCATAGCTATAATTCTATTAAATAATTTCCAAAACTATGTTGACTTATTAAATAATATGTCGTATCATATGGATGACATATAGAAACAGACTTATAATCAATAAGAATAAGAAAAATGAGAGTATCAAAATATAATATACTTACTGAAATTAAGGAGGATGCTCTTGCATACGTTTATAATACGTTAAACAATGCTATTAAAAAAATCTGTGACCATTGTGCTAAGGAGCACTATAATATTTTATCTGATGCCGGGCGAGAAGTCATTAATGAGGAATTTATTGATACTTATAAAGAGTTTTTAGCGGAAAACTCCGAGGATGAGGATATTCTTATTGGTATTTTATAAAAACATCAAGGGATGTTTAGTTGGAGGTCTGAAATATATGATTAAGCGAATCACAAGATTTTGTAAACTAACTTTTTTGTCATCTCCACTCTATTTTATATTTAATATAATATGTATGTTAGGGTTTTCATTGGTTCAGTTGGGAATACAATATTCCTTTAAATATGCAAGTGATACCATTATTTCCATACAGAACAGTGGATCAATAAGTCCTTCTTTTGCATTACCAATTATTCTTTTTTTTATCTTTATCATAGTTGGGGGAAACACAAATAATGTTAGAAGTATGATAATTTCTCTGTATACAAGTAAAGCAAAAAAAATTTTCTCCAAAGCATTTATGTATTCCTCTTATAAGAAAGAGCAAGACAGATATTATAATAACGAATTCCTGGATGAATATTATTTCGTAAAAAATTCTGTAAATAAAACTACAGAACTCTCAGTTACCATATTTAATCATTTGACATATGCAATATTTACCTTGATTATATCGGTATATTTTATTTCGACATTCAATATAACTTTGCTGGTATTTATCGCTGTTTCGTCTTTTGTTATGGTTTTTGTAAATTTGTATATTGTTAACAAAAGGATGAACCTGGAAAAAAAGTTTGTGCAGGATGAGCGAAAAACGGATTACTATACGGGTTTACTTTCCAGCAGGGAACATGCAAAAGAATTAAGAATATTTCACTTAAAAAGCAGACTGCTGAAAATGTGGCAGGATACTTTTATGAAATTTTCTAAAGAAAAGTGTCGATTTGAAAATAAAGCAATGATTTTGTCAGAATTAACTGGCATTGGACAGGAGATCCTCTCTGCATTGCTCACCGTATATCTACTGTATTTAGTAAGCATTCGCTCTTTGTCTGTTGGAGATTTTGTTTTTCTAATATCCATAATGTGGTCTTTAGCCGGAAGCATTATGCAAATTTTAAATATTATAACTCAGGAACTTGTAGCCAACTATAAATATGTAAAAAGTTATGATGGGTTTGTCGGCAATGTGAATCGAGAAAAACTTGATGAGACAAATTATCATTCTGATTCAGGGCAGCCGGAGTTTAAGGATTTAGTTTTACATAATGTCTCGTATTCTTATCCCAATCAGGAGGGCAGGGCAGTATCATCCGTCAGCATAAGTATCAAGAAAGGTGAAGTTGTCAGTATCCTGGGAGATAATGGAAGCGGAAAAAGCACGCTGTCAAAAATCATTTGTGGAATTTTGCAGGATTATGACGGCGATTTACTGTTAAACGGAGAAAATTATCGGACTATTTCTCACGAAGATTTGTCGCGCTTTTTTGGCGTAGCCTTTCAGGATTTTGCACGGTATAGTTTAAGCGTTAAGGAAAACATCGGGTTTGGGTATATCGAAAAAATAGATAATGACTCTGCAATCGGGCAAGCGGTAAAAGCCGGTAATTTGACAGAGATAGTTGGGGAACTGCCTGCTGGAATCAACACGGTAATTGGCAAAGAATACGATTCGGGCGGAGAGGAATTATCCGGGGGACAATGGCAGCGAATCGCTTTAGCACGTGCCTATATGGAAGAGCCGGAATTCTTAATTTTAGACGAGCCTACCGCCTCCGTTGATCCGTTGGAGGAGATAAATATGCTCTCCCGTTTTCGTGAGATCATTAAAAACCGTACCGCTTTGCTAATCTCACATCGAATTGGATTTGCAAAACTGGCTGATCGGATTTATATCATGGATAAAGGGAAGATTGTTGAGAGCGGTACTCATAATGAGTTACTTTCACGAAAAGGTAAATATTATGAGATGTTTAACGCCCAGAAAGGATTATATATTGAAGATGGAAACGACAGTGAATACGACAATGAATAGAAAAGAAAAAAGATATACATTTTCCGCTATAAAGCAAACCCATAATATTGCTTTGGCTTCCAATAAAAAGCTGTATATTCTGTATATTACTTTATGTTTGATTTCTACTGGCAGCACGTTTGTTGCTTTGGCGGCCATCCAATATTCAACATCCGGCGCCTATCGTCTTTTTTTTGAACAGGCGGAACTGACAGATGTATGCAACGGGGTACTTCTCTTTTCTCTTGCTGCAATTTTGTTCCGATTTGTCAGAATAGCACAAAACAGCACATTCAACAAGTTGTCATTGGATATGAAACGGTATTTCGAATATACAATAAATGACAAGCTAAGCAGCATTCGCTGGGATTATTACGAAACGCATGAAACCAATATAAATATCTATACAGTCCGCACGAAGTCTTTACAGGCTGTTATGAGAACATTGCAAAGCATTGTATCTTATTTGACTGCGATTCCATACATTATTATATATAGTTACTATTTATTCCAAATAAATGTGTTTGCAGTTGTGATTTATGTTGTTCTGCTAATTGTTGTAAACTGTACTGTAGGAAAAAGGCTCAATTCGATCTGGAAACTGTGGGATGAGGCACAAGCATACCAGCAACGTGAAAAATATTTTATAAGTTTGACCGGAGATAAGATTACGCATCAGGAATACAGGCATAATCGTCTGTTTGGATATTTATCTCACAAATGGTCGGAGCTTTTTGATTGTGAATATAAAGTAAATATGAAAATTTATTGGCACTATGAAATTCGTTTACAGACTGCCAGGTTCATTTTAAATCTCCCCTACATCCTTATGATGATTCTTACCGCTTATGAAATTATCATAGGAAAACATGAGATTGGATTTCTTTTGTTAGCCAATCGCTTATTCAATAATATTATAGATACTTATATGTCTGTTCAAAATTCAATTATGATAAATCAGACAGAAAGCAAATATCTAAAACTGTTGACAGATGTTATGTCATACGAAACAGTAGAGCCTGCGTTGGAAAAATATAAGGAAACTGATATTCATGTAAAAGATGTATCATTTGTCTATCCACAGTCACAAAGGAACGCTCTGGATCATTTGACAGTTTCCATCAGGCATGGCGAAAAAATAGCTATTGTCGGAGTAAACGGAAGCGGTAAAACGACTTTCTGCAATTTATTAATGGGATTAACAGATCAGTTCAGTGGATCAATCGTTGATAAAGAAGGCGCACTTGATCTTGGTAAATCTGTCACTTGTATCATACAGGACTTTTCGCAGTATTAAATGACTATTCGGGAAAACATCGAAATGGGGGATGTGGATAAAGATTTCACAGATGATGAAATTATAGATTTACTTGAGAAAGTTGGGCTCAAGGAGTATGTCATGTCATTAGCGCAGGGAATCGATACGCCATTGGGACAGCTTGATGAAGGAGTGGAGCTTTCAAAAGGCCAGTGGCAGCGTCTTGCAATTGCAAGATTGTTGGCCAACCCGAAAGCGACAATATGGATATTGGATGAGCCAACGGCGTATTTAGATCCTATGTCGGAAATAGATCTTTATAATTTAATTTATCAATTATCCGGCTCTCGGACTGTAATATTTATTTCTCATCGTTTGGGATTTGCCAGGAAAGCAAATCGAATTCTTGTATTTGAAAATGGACATATTGTAGAGGAAGGAACACACGAAAAATTATTGAAACAAGACGGAATATATGCTGGCATGTATGCAAATCAATTGAATTGGTATACGAATTAAGAATATGGGCCTGCAAATAAATAGTCGGGCCAACGGTTCGGTGAAACTATAAATGAAGGTCCACTTTATGATAAAGATGGGTTAGAATTACCGGTAACTCCTCTGCCCCTTTTGGCAGCTCTCCATAGGCTCATGAAGAATATTCTCCTCCATCCCTTCCATTGTGAATGAAATATCCTTTGGCGGGAACAATTCTTCCAACAAGCGCTCTATATGCTCCCTGATCTGTGCCGCCATTCCTGTCATTTTCAGTACACAATATTATATTTTTTCGCTTATTTTCGTTCAATCTCTTTATAAACATCATGTAGATATTTCTTATGACTCTGAAAAGGCAAGGACGTCAAAACGCTTTACTGTTTCGGAATATCTAAAAATTGTTCCAATTGACTTTGCCACGGTATACCGATATACTGAGTAGTAAAAGAAGGGTCATAAATGAATGTGAATGAATTGATGGAGCAGAAGGCAGTCACAAAATGCAAGCTTTCTCAAAACATGCGAAGACAGTGCATAAGATTGCGGAGGCACTTTATCCATCTGGCATTTTGGCAGCGGCTCTTGTATCTGGCAGCGATGTGCCGAAAGCAAAAGCATTGCAAGAGGCAATCCCTGCGGAAATTATTCTGATTGGTGGGGCTGTCAGCGAAAAATGCTCCCAAGCGATAACGAAAAAGAGTAAGGAAGGAGAACACAGATGAACAGACAGGATTTCAGTATGCCCGTGGAACTGAAGCATATCCAGGTGACGGATGCCTTTTGGCACAGGGAGCAGGAGCTGGTGCGCACGCAGGTGCTTCCCTACCAGTGGGAGGCACTGAACGATCGGGTCGAGGGGGCGGCTCCCAGCTACTGTATGCGCAATTTTCAGGTGGCGGGCCGCATGATGAGGGAAAAGAGGGACAGAGGGGCGGCTTATGCGGCGCCTGTCTATACGTTTCGGGGCTTTGAGGCTCTTCCGGAGGATCCGGCTCACCCCGATGAGGATAAATTCTACGGCTTTGTGTTCCAGGACACGGATTTCTCCAAATGGATAGAGGCGGTGGCCTACTCTCTGATGCAGCATCCCGATCCCGCATTGGAAAAGACGGCGGACGAGGCCATAGACATCGTCTGCGCCGCCCAGCTGGAGAACGGCTATCTGGATACCTACTATATTATCAACGGGATGGACAGGGCTTTCACCAACCTGCGCGAACACCATGAGCTGTACTGCCTGGGGCATCTGGTGGAGGGCGCCGTGGCCTATTATCAGGCCACCGGCAAGGACAAGCTGCTGTGCGCCGCAGAGCGGTTCGCGGATTACTGCTGCCAGGTCTTCGGCCCGGAGCCCGGGCAGCTGAAGGGCTATCCTGGCCATGAGATCGCGGAGATGGCGCTGGTGCGGCTGTGGGAGGAGGACAATCAGGGAAAATATCTGGAGCTGGCAAAGTTTTTCCTGAATCAGAGAGGGAAGCAGCCCTATTACTTTGAGCAGGAGGAAAAAGAGCGGGCGGCTCACGACGGACAGCCCTACAGGAATACCACCGACAACGCCTATCATCAGGCCCATCTGCCTGTGCGGGAGCAGTCTGAAGCCGTGGGCCATGCGGTGCGGGCGATGTATCTGTACAGCGGCATGGCGGATGTGGCCAGAGAGTGTGAGGACGAGGCTCTTGTGGCGGCCTGTGAGCGTCTGTGGGATAATGTGACCAGGGAGAAACTGTATGTGACCGGCGGCGTGGGAGCCACCCATATGGGGGAGGCGTTCTCCTTTAACCATGATCTGCCCAACGACACGGCCTACTCCGAGACCTGCGCCGCCATCGGCCTCGTGTTCTGGGCCAGGCGGATGCTACAGCTAAAGCCACGGGGACAATACGGGGATGTGATGGAGCTGGCTCTGTACAATACAGTGCTGGCTGGCATGGCGCTGGACGGCAAGAGCTTTTTCTATGTCAATCCGCTGGAGGTGGTTCCCGAGGCCTGCCACAGAGACGCCCGAAAGTTCCACGTCAAGAGCGTGCGGCAGAAGTGGTTCGGCTGCGCCTGCTGCCCGCCCAACATTGCCCGTCTGGTCGGCTCGGTGGCCGCTTACGCTTACACGGAGTCGGACTGCTGCCCCGCGCCGCGCTCACAGGAGGGTTCTTCCGCGTTGGAAAACAGCGCGCAGGAAATGCCGGACAGGAAGGCTGTAGATACTCTGTGGATACATCTGTATATGGGCAGCGTGCTGTCCAAGCAGGTATGGGTAAGCGATAAATTGCAGGAAAAGAAGACGCTGGATATCAAGGTGGAGTCACAGCTCCCCTGGGAGGGGAAGGTGCAGGTATCGCTGCGCGGCGATCAGGTGCCCTGCAGACTGGCTTTCCGGATTCCCAGCTGGAGCGATGGCATCAAGGTAAGCTATCGCTGCGGCGGCAGAGAGGGGCAGGCGGTGATAGATGCCCAGGGACTTACCGTCACGGCGGCAGCGAATCAGAGTGTTCAGCCCGAAATGGTATCCTATCGGGACGGCTATCTGTACATAGAAGGAACCTGGCAGGATGGGGACGAGGTGAATCTGGAGATGGAGATGCCGGTGCGGATTCTGGAGGCGGACCCCAGAGTGCGGGAGGATATCGGCAAGGTTGCCATCGCCCGAGGCCCTATCGTGTATTGTCTGGAGGAAGCGGATAACGGCAAGGATCTCCATCTGTGCCGTCTGGATCTGCAGACCCTCAGCCCCACGGATATCCAGACGGAGACGACGCAGGAGCTGGGCCATCCCATGACCGTGCTGAAGGTGCCCGGCAAACGCCTGATCCCGTCAGAGAGCGGAGCGCTGTACCGCGCTGCCCAGCCTGTCAGGGAGGAGGACGTCACCCTGCGCATGATTCCCTACTACGCATGGAACAACCGCGGAGAGGGCGAGATGAGCGTGTGGGTGAGGAGATAACGAATATAATATGCCAATGACGAATTTAACAGTTTTTCTCTGGGAAAATGTGCATAATTCCGAAAATGCAAAAGCAATATTGATTTTGTGCGAAAAAACGAGTATGCTATAAGTAACGTGCTCAAGCGCATCGCAGTGTCAAAAGGACTGAAGCTGCGGCGTGCAAATCAGCGTGAGAATACAGGTACAGTGGGAGTTTGGCAGCAGTCAGGCTCCGTGTGTGCGGAAAAGAGGTAGACATGTTATACATCGGTATTGATTTAGGTACATCGGCGGTAAAGCTGCTGCTGATGGACAGTCAGGGCAAGATTCAGAACATTGTGTCCCGGGAGTATCCCATCTATTTTCCCAATCCGGGCTGGTCGGAGCAGAAGCCCGAGGACTGGTATGAGCAGACGATGCTCGGCATCGAGGAGCTGCTCAGGGACGCGGACAAGAGCCAGGTGGCGGGCATCAGCTTCGGAGGCCAGATGCACGGACTGGTGATTCTGGACAGGGACGACAATGTGATCCGTCCTGCATTATTGTGGAACGACGGGCGTACATATGAAGAGTGCGATTATCTCAACAATGTGATCGGCAAGGAGAAGCTGTCGGAGTATACGGCCAACATTTCCTTTACCGGATTTACCGCCCCCAAGATTCTGTGGGTGAAAAACAAGGAGCCGGAGAACTTCGCCAGGATTGCCAAGATCATGCTGCCCAAGGACTACATCGCCTACAAGCTGACCGGCGTACACTGCACGGACGTGTCCGACGCCTCCGGTATGCTGATCTTTGACGTGAAGAACCGGAAGTGGTCCAAGGAGATGTGCGAGATCTGCGGTATCACGGAGGACCAGCTGGCAACCTGCTACGAGAGCTATGAGTCCGTGGGCTGTGTGCTGCCCGAGATCGCGGACAAACTGGGTATCCCCCACACGGTCAAGGTGGCGGCGGGCGCAGGCGACAACGCGGCGGCGGCTGTGGGCACCGGCACCGTGGGCGACGGCATGTGCAATATCTCCCTGGGTACCAGCGGAACCATCTTTATCTCTTCCAGGAATTTCGGCGTGGACAAATACAACGCGCTCCACTCTTTTGCACACGCGGACGGCAGCTATCACCTGATGGGCTGTATGCTCAGCGCCGCCAGCTGCAACAAGTGGTGGATGGATGAAATCATCGGCACCAAGGACTATGCGGCGGAGCAGAAGGCCATTGAAAAGCTGGGCGAGAACCATGTGTACTTCCTGCCCTACCTGATGGGCGAGCGCTCCCCTCACAACAATCCCAACGCCAGAGGCACCTTTATCGGCATGACCATGGATACCACGAGGGCCGATATGACCCAGGCCGTGCTGGAGGGCGTGGCTTTTGCTCTGAGGGATTCCTTTGAGGTGGCGAGGTCCTTGGGCATCAAGATCGAGCGCACCAAGATCTGCGGCGGCGGAGCCAAGAGCCCTCTGTGGAAAAAGATGATCGCCAACATCCTGAACCTGAAGGTGGACGTGATCGAGAGCGAGGAGGGACCTTCCCTGGGCGGCGCTATGCTGGCGGCGGTGGCCTGCGGCGAGTTTGAAAGTGTGGAGGAGGCGGCGGCTAAGATCGTCAAGGTCGTGGATACCGTGGAGCCCGACCCCGAGCTGGTGGCAAAATACGACGAGCGCTACGCCCAGTTCAAGGAGATCTATCCGGCCTGCAAGCCGTTGTTTGAGATCATCAAGTAACAACCATATATTAACGCGGTATCGCGGGCTGGGCCTGGGATACGCAGAAAAGAGGAAACCATGAAAATATTACCTATCACAGACCCTGCTTTCCGCAAATATGGACGGCAGATCACCAATGTGGACCTGACGGAGCTGGTGGAGGCGCTGAGCAAGCAGCCAGTGCCCGAGGGCGTGGTGTATGAGCCCAGTGTGGAGGCTCTGGAGGCAACGTCCGCCATGGCCGCGCTGACGACGGCAACCTTCGGCGAGCTGCCGATTCAGATCGGTTACTGCAACGGCCACAACGAACTGCTCAATGCGGTGGAGTACCACAGGAACAGCGAGCTGAATATCGCCGCTACCGATGCAATCCTGATCGTGGGTATGCAGCAGGACATCGAGGAGGATTTCACTTATGACACCGCCAAGATGGAGGCGTTTCTGCTTCCTGCGGGTACGGGCGTGGAGATCTATGCCACCACGCTGCACTATGCGCCCTGCGGTGTGAACGGCGCTGGATTCCAGGTGGCTATCGTGCTGCCCAAGGGAACGAACTATCCTTTGGATAAAGCACACGCGGATTTGTCTGTGGCCACCACCAATGAGGACGCGCTGATCACCGCCAAGAATAAATGGCTGATCGGTCATGCGGAGGGCGGACTGGACGCAGGCAGTTATATCGGATTAAAGGGAAAGAACTTGAATGTGAACGAGTGATGCGCTATAATGAAATAGAGAGTGCGCAAAATATATTCAAATAAAAGAAATAGGAGGAAAGTACAATGAACAATGCACCCAAAGTAAAGATCGGTATTGTGGCTGTAAGCCGCGACTGCTTCCCCGAGAGCCTGTCTGTGAACAGGAGAAAGGCTCTGGTAGCAGCTTACAAGGCCAAATATGATGAGACCGATATCTACGAGTGCCCCATCTGTATCGTGGAGAGCGAGATACATATGGTACAGGCTCTGGAGGATGTGAAGAAGAACGGCTGTA
The DNA here is from genome assembly GCA_023663725.1 of bacterium. GTDB lineage: Bacteria > Bacillota > Clostridia > Lachnospirales > Lachnospiraceae > Acetatifactor. The sequence goes on from JAMPGX010000003.1 coordinate 58,792, forward strand.
ACGCGCTGTGTGTGTATCTGGGCAACTTTGGCCCCGAGATCTCCGAGACCCTGCTGGCCAAGCATTTTGACGGCCCTTCCATCTTTGTGGCTGCCGCTGAGGAGAGCCAGGCTGATCTGATGGATGGCAGAGGCGACGCCTACTGCGGTATGCTGAATGCCAGCTACAACCTGAAGCTGCGCAATATCAAGGCTTATATCCCTGAGTACCCTGTGGGCACTGCCGAGGAGTGCGCGGATATGATCAATGAGTTCGTGCCTATCGCGAGAGCGATTGTGGGTCTCTCCGATCTGAAGATTATCTCTTTCGGCCCCAGACCGTTGAACTTCCTGGCCTGCAACGCACCGATCAAGCAGCTGTACAATCTGGGCGTGGAGATCGAGGAGAACTCCGAGCTGGATCTGTTCGAGGCATTTAACAAGCACGCAGGCGATGAGAGGATCCCTGCCAAGGTCGCTGAGATGGCTGAGGAGCTGGGCGCGGGCAACAAGAAGCCTGAAGTGCTGGAGAAGCTGGCTCAGTATGAGCTGACATTGCTCGACTGGGTGGAGGCACACAGAGGCTATCGCAAGTATGTGGCTATCGCTGGCAAGTGCTGGCCTGCATTCCAGACGCAGTTTGGTTTCGTTCCCTGCTATGTGAACAGCCGTCTGACCGGCATGGGCATTCCCGTATCCTGTGAAGTGGATATCTACGGTTGCCTGTCCGAGTTCATCGGTACCTGTGTGAGCCAGGATGCCGTTACGCTGCTGGATATCAACAACTCCGTACCTGCGGATATGTTCAAGGAGTCCATCGAGGGCAAATTCCCTTACACCCACAAGGATACGTTCATGGGCTTCCACTGTGGCAATACCTGCTCCAAGAAGCTGGCCTTCTGCGAGATGAAATATCAGAAGATCATGGCCAGGAATCTGCCCATCGAGGTTACCAACGGTACTCTGGAGGGAGACATCGCTCCCGGCGAGATCACCTTCTACCGTCTGCAGTCCACCGCTGACTGCAAGCTGCGCGCTTACATCGCACAGGGCGAGGTGCTGAATGTACCTTCCAAGTCCTTCGGTTCCATCGGCGTGTTTGCAATCCCTGAGATGGGACGCTTCTATCGCCATGTGCTGATCGAGAAGAATTATCCTCATCACGGTGCGGTGGCGTTCGGTCACTTTGGCAAGGCGCTGTACGAGGTGTTCAAGTACATCGGCGTTCCGGTAGAAGATCTGAACTACAATCAGCCGAAGAGTCTGCCTTACCCTACGGAGAATCCGTTCTGCTAATTAAGGCAAGCTGTGAAATTACAGGCGGGGGCTTATGCCTCCGCCTGTTTTGATTTACTCTGACAGGGGCCGTTTTTTGTAGCTTCCCGACAGCCCAACGACAGGTCGGGCATTGTTCTGTAAAAAGTACAATATACCGATAAAAAAGCATTGCACATTTGCCAGACTGCGCCTATACTCTCTAATTGGCAATGAAAACAGTGTCGTTTGAAGAGGGATAAGACTATGGTTAGGGATATGACAAAGGGCTCGCCCATGAGGTTGATTCTGGGGTTTTCCATTCCGCTTTTGTTAGGCTTCCTGTTCCAGCAGTTCTATAATCTGATGGATACGGTGATTGTGGGGAGGATCCTGGGGCCGGATAATCTGGCGGCGGTAGGGGCGACAGGCTCCATTAATTTCATGATCATTGGTTTCTGTATGGGGATATGCAGTGGTTTTTCCATCCCTGTTTCCCATAAATTTGGGGCGGGAGATTATGTGGGGCTTCGCTGTGTGGTAGCCAACTGTGTCTGGCTGGCGGCGATATTTGCCGTCATTATGACGATACTGACCACTATATTGTGTCGTTATATTCTGGTGGCTATGAGGACGCCTGACAATATTCTGGATGCGGCGTATTCCTATATATGGGTAATCTTTCTGGGAATTCCCGTGACATTTCTGTACAATATGACTGCCGGTGTAATCAGGGCCCTCGGAGATAGCAGGACGCCAGTAATCTTTCTGGTAATGTCCTCTTTTCTCAACATAGGGCTTGATCTGTTCTTTATTGTCTGTCTGCATTGGGGCGTGCAGGGGGCGGCTTGGGCTACCGTGATTTCCCAGGGCGTATCCGGCCTGTGTTGTCTGCTGTTTATGATCAAACGCTTTGACATCCTGCGCATCCGCAGGGAAGAGTGGGCGGTCAATCGGCATCTGATGGGGACGCTGTGCGGTATGGGGATTCCTATGGGTCTGCAGTACTCGATCACCGCGATTGGCAGCGTCATATTACAGAGCGCCACCAATACGCTGGGCTCCGACGCGGTGGCGGCAGTGACAGCCGCGGGCAAGATCAGCGGCTTTTTGGCCTGTCCCTTCGACGCCATGGGTTCCACTATGGCTACATATGGCGGACAGAATGTAGGCGCGGGAAAGCTGGAGCGCATTGGTCAGGGCCTCAAGTCCTGTATTCTGCTGGGGGCAGGATATTCGGTTGTCGCTCTTGGCGTCAGCATATGCTTCGGAAGGTCCCTTGCCATGCTGTTTCTGGATGCCTCCGAGACAGCGATCATCGAAAATGTAAGGCTTTTTCTTACCCTGGCCACGGCGTTTTATTTCCCCCTGGCCCTGGTCAATATCATCCGATTCATGATACAGGGAGTGGGATTTCCCACCTTTGCGATTCTCGCGGGCGTGTTCGAGATGGTGGCGAGGGCCCTGGCCGGTTTTGTGCTGGTGCCGCGCCTGGGCTATACGGGCTCCTGTCTGGGCAGTCCCATCGCCTGGGTTCTGGCGGATATCTTCCTGATTCCCGCATACTTTCATGTCCGAAAAAAGCTGCAAAAGCGCAGGGAGTCAGAGAAATAGTTTGCGTTTTTGCATAATATGAGATATAATTTGTATGATATTTTCTGGAAGGATGAATGAGCATGTGCGGAAAAGTACAGAAAGAGAGGTATATTTTGCATGTTGGTTAAAACGTCAATTGTATGCCTCCTGATGATTCTCTATATGATTGGGTTCTACTACCGCAAGCCCCATATTCCGGTCAAGTCCACCAGGATCTTTCAGATGCTCACGGTCGTCGCGCTCGTGAATACTCTGTTTGATCTGATTACGATCTATACGGTCAATCACAGGGATCAGATTCCGGAGGGATTGAATCTGGTTGCTCATATCATCTACCTGTTGTCTATACTGATATTTGTCTATCTCCTGTTTCTGTATTTGAGAAGCTATCTGGAGGGGGGGCGTGTATTCTCCAGAGCGCTGAGGTTCTGGCAGACTGTTCCGGTTGTCGTGTCGAGCCTGGGAATTCTGATTCTGCCCATTACCTATGTGCAGGGCGTGGTGACAGACTATTCTCTGGGTCCCAAGGCATATGCTCTGTATGCGAGTCTTGTGATCTATTTGGTCCTGATTCTGTACTATTGTCTCCGGTACTGGGAAGCGCTCGATGGGGATAAGAGATTGACAATCATTCTCGCGATTCCGATCTATGCGGTGGTAGCAGTGATTCAGATGCTTCTGCCGGAGACGCTGATTGTGATCGTTGCCTCGACGATGATTATGCTGGGCCTTATCCTGAGCAATGAGAATACGGAAAAGTATATGGATGAGAAGACCTCCCTGTTCAACCAGTTCTCCTTTGAGACGGTTCTGGATGAGACGGACTTTCAGAGGCAGAAGCTGTCCGTGGCAGTTCTGTGCTTCTGTAAGACGGAGAACAGCATGGATTGGGAGCAAAACAGCCGTATTTTTCAGGATATTTACAGGGAAATCCGACCGTACCGTCTGCAGGGATACCGTATCTGTGAGAATGGTGTGGCCTTTATCACCAATTCGGAGGACAGAGCCCGAACGGTGTTGGAGGAGGTCAAGAGCGCTCTGGAGGATCACTATGGTCAGGAGAGTCTGATTATCGCGACGAGACTTCTGTCTGAAGAGAGTACCGTCTCCAAGCAGGACTGCATGCGCAGCGTCATTGCTTTCTGTACGGAGACCGGAAGTCATTTTGCCTATATCGACTATCTGACCCATATATATAATCGTAACGCTTTTGAGCGGGATATTGCCAAGCTGCAGGATGGCGACGAGGGATATTATGTTATCGCAGATCTGAACGGTCTGAAGATGGTGAATGATACCATAGGACATTCGGCAGGAGATGAGCTGTTACAGAGGTTTGCGCGATTGCTGGCTGATGCGGCGGGGACTCAGGGAAGAGTGTACCGTCAGGGTGGAGACGAATTCGCGGTACTGTACAACGGGAACGCGGAGGAGTTGGTCCGCGAGCTGAAAAAGCAGTGCGACGTTCATAATCAGACCCGCAACATACCCATCAGCTACGCTATAGGCTATTGCCATCTCAGCGAAGAAGATTTCCTGAACGTGGCTGACCGGAGAATGTACGAGGATAAGAGAAGAATCAAGCAGGGCAAGACCGGCGCTTCATAATTAGGTAGAACAGGAGATGGTAAGTCAGGTATGCTATTCAATTCGGTTGTCTTCATCATTATCTTCCTGCCCATTGCGTTGCTGGGCTGGTATCTGTTACAGCAGTTGAAAAGCGCTGTGTGGGCAAGGCTTTTCCTGATCGGCATGTCTCTCTGGTTCTATGGGTATTACAATATCTATTATCTGTGGATATTGATTGCAAGCGTGTTATTTAATTATCTATGCGGCAAGCTGATTGTCGCCGCAAGGAGAGTCTGCCTGCGAAGGCTGTGGCTTGCCTGCGGTATCGTGGGCAATCTTGGCTTGCTGTTCTATTTTAAGTACTTCAACTTTTTCCTGGACAATTGCAATTTCCTGCTGCACACGCAGTGGCAGATCGAAAGCATTGCCCTGCCGCTCGGAATCAGCTTCTACACCTTTCAGCAGATATCCTATCTCGCGGACTGCTGCCGGCAGGATGCGGGAAAGTATTCCTTTATAGAATATGCCTGCTTTATCACCTTTTTTCCCCAGCTGATAGCGGGGCCCATCGTGCTCCACGGCGAATTTATCCCTCAACTGCGGGAGAGGCAGAACCGTCGGCCTACCGCCGAGGGCATGTTTGACGGGCTGGGGCTGTTTATTCTTGGGCTGGCCAAGAAGGTGTTGTTGGCGGATGTGCTGGCCATCATTGTCAATGGAGAATACGGCAGTATTCCCTATCTGGACGCCCTGTCCGCATGGATTACGATTATCTGCTATATGCTGGAGCTGTATTTTGATTTCAGCGGGTACTGTGATATGGCGAGGGGAATCGGCAAGATGATGGGCTTCTGGCTGCCGGAGAATTTTCATTCTCCCCTCATGGCCACGTCCGTCAGAGACTTTTGGCGCAGATGGCATATGACACTTGCGCGGTTCCTGACGTCCTATATCTATATTCCTCTCGGCGGTAACAGGCGGGGCAAGGCGGTGCAGTGCGTGAACATCCTCATTGTATTTTTGGTCAGCGGCTTCTGGCATGGGGCGAACTGGACCTTCGTGGTGTGGGGGCTGCTTCACGGTCTGGCGATGGTGTGGGAGACTCTGCTGCCGAGGCTTCGCTTCCGCAGGGATTGGATGAACCGGCTGGCGACAGGACTGTTTGTGACATGGACGTTCTCCATATTCCGCAGCGACTCGCTGGGGATGGCGTGGGCCATGTTCAGGAAGCTGTTTATCGGCGGGTGGACAGGCTTTGTCCTGGGGCTGTGCAATACCCTGCAGCTCCCTGAGACCTACGTGGTCAGGAAATTTCTGGAGATCGCATTGCCGCGTTTGCAGAATCCCTTTTATGTCTGCTGCCTGATTGTGCTGCTGGGCGTTTCCGCTATACTGATCGCCGGAGACAGGGCGGAGGTGTGGCTGGAGAAGAGGGGGCGCACAGGTGGAGGGCTGGTGATTCTCGCCCTGTTGTTCGTGTGGTCTGTGATCTCTCTGTCACAGGTGAGCACATTCCTGTATTTTGATTTCTAGTGTACTGGCATGCTCCAGTACACTGGTACTGTACGCTGCACTGGCGCGCTGAGGCGGGCAGATGGGAGTTTGCATGGATAAAAAGAAAGCCCTGACGAGATTGATATTGTTGATTGCGGTTGGTTTTGTGCTGACGGGAGGTATCACCTACCTCTTTGACCCCTTTTATCAATACCACAAGCCCATCCTGGGGATGGAGGCGGTGCTCTATGACAGGGACAATCAGGTGGTGGGTACGATTCGCAATTTTGACTATGACATGGTGCTGCTTGGCTCATCCGTGGTGGAGAACGCAGACAGCACATTCCTGGATCAGACGTATGGGGGGCAGACGCTGAAGGTGATTCGGGCTTCAGGCTCCGCGGCGGACCTGCTCTACTACCTGGAGATGGCGCATGACTGCCAGGAGCTTACGAGGGTGTTCTGGTGCATGGATATCTTTGCGCTGACCGCCGGACAGGAGGTGACTCTGCTGGGAGGAGACACGCCGCGTTACCTGCACACGAGAACTATGCTGGATGACATCCCCTACCTGTACAATAAGGAGATATTATTCCAAAGGATTCCCCAGATGTTCGCCTACCACGCTCAGGGGCGCAATACCGGCGGTCATGCCTACGACTGGTCGGACGGCAAGGAGTTCAGCGCAGCCAAGGCGATGCAGGCATATGAGAAGCCTGCGGAGGCTATGCCTGAGACACAGACTCCAGGCTGGGAGCAGGAATTGTCTGCGAATCTGCAGATGATCGGCGATGAGATCACGCAGCACCCGCAGGTGGAGTATGTCTTCTTCTTCCCTCCCTACTCTATGATGTGGTGGGACAGCGGGCATGTCAACGGACTGGGAGAGGCGTATCTCGCCCTGCTGGAGCAGACTTTCTCCGAGCTGCTTTCCCATGCCAACGTGAGGCTGTTCTATTTTCAGGACCAGCAGGATATCGTCTGCAACCTCGACAACTATATGGACATGATCCACTTTGCGCCGCAGATCAACCAGTATATGCTGCAATGCATAGCGGAAGGCAGCTGCGAGGTCACCGAGGACAACGCGCAGGAATACCTGGACCACATGCGCCAGGTCTACGACTACATCATCACGGAAGGAATATTCCAGTATTACCCTTCAGAGCTATCGCGCAGCGGGTAAAGTCGCGAAGGCGTCGGAGAGAAATTTTCATGAGAGCATTAACGAATGAAAGTTTCTCTCATAAGGTGGCGGCGAAGTGACTTTACCCTTCAGAGCTATCGCGCAGCGATTTTTATAAGGAGGCAAACTATGTATGACTACAGACAGGCTATTGATCGAATCATGCGGCGGGAGGTGGACGAGGGGCAGATTGCCGGAGCTGCCTACCTGTTGATTCAGGGGGGCAGAGAGCGCTATTTTAGCGCCTGCGGCTATGCGGACAGAGAGAGGGAGACGCCGATCAGACGGGACACGATCTTCCGGCTCTTTTCCATGACCAAGCCGATCACGGCGGTGGCTGTGATGCTGCTGGTGGAGCGGGGAGAGCTGGATCTGCGGGACGCGGTGAGCCGCTATCTTCCCTCCTTTGAGAAGATGACAGTGTGGAATCCGGATGGAGCTCCTCTGCCGGCGGAGCGCGAGATCACTGTGTATGATCTGTTGAATATGACCTCCGGCATCCCCTATCCTGAGAACTGGGAGGGCTGCAGCGCCTCCGGTCTGTTGATGGATGATCTGTTCCGCGAATTGAAGGCGGCTCAGGCCGCAGGACAGCGATTGTTCACCAGGGAGTGGATCGACCGGATTGCGCGGGTTCCTCTGGCGTTTCAGCCGGGAGAGCGCTGGATGTACGGCCTCTCCGCGGATGTGCTGGGAGCGGTGATTGAGGTGGTGACGGGAAAGCGCTACGGGGATTTCCTGCGCGAAGAGATCTTTGCGCCGCTGGAAATGAAGGACACGGGATTCTTTGTGCCCGAGGATAAGAGGCACCGCTTTGCCCAGAATTATTACTGGAACGAGGAAAAAAGGGCGCTGGAGGTCTACGAGGGCTGCAATCTGGGGGAGTACTATGGGGAGGATGTGTCCTTTGAGTCCGGCGGGGCGGGGCTGGTGTCCACGATGGAGGACTACGCCCATTTTGCGCAGATGCTACTGCAGGGCGGCGTGTATGGGACGACGAGAATTCTCGGCGAGAAAACGGTGCGGTTCATGCGTCAGGACAGGCTGTCGCCCCGCCAGAAGGAGCCTTTTGCCTGGGACAGCAACCTGGGATGCGGCTATGGCTGCCTGATGCGGGTGCTGACGGACCAGGGAGCCGCGGGAACCGTCGGCAGTCTGGGAGAATACGGCTGGGACGGCTGGACGGGAAACTATATGACGATAGATCCAGAGGACGACATGGTAATGCTCTACTTTATCCAGAGATGCGGCTATAGCAGCACCTCCGCGCTGCGCAGGCTGCGCAATGTCACCTATGGGGCGCTTGAGCGGCTGGAGAACTGATCTCACCATCGCGGCTCCGAAGCATGGAACGGCAATGCTTCGGAGCTATTCTTTTCTGAATTACAGCAGCGCATAGGAAATGGCGCGGATGCGGGGGTGGTAGTACTGTTCGTCATTGGGGATCAGATTGTGCATATATACAATGGAAAGTCCCTCTTGCGGGTCCGCCTCGCACCAGCTTCCGAAGCCGCCGGTCCAGCCAAACGAGCCGAGGGAGCCGTTTAAATCTCCCGCTGCTCGGTCGATCAGCGTGCGGAAGCCGTAGCCGTAACCGTATCCCCTGTCAGGAAAGTCTCGAAGCTGGGTCTCATCCAGCGTGTTTGAGCGCATCAGGTCAATCGTCTTGCGGCTCATGACGCGCCTGTCCTTCCATGTGCCCCCGCAGGCAAGCATCTGCATCAGATGCGAGTAGTCCTCCACATTGGAAAAAAGCCTTGCCCAGCCCGCCTCATTCTCTGCGCCTGGAAGATGCTTTTTGTCAAAAAAGTCCGGCCCAGGGCCATATTTTCCCTCCGCATCCAGGGCGTAGAGCGCTACCAGGCGCTCCCTTGCACCGTCAAAGAAGATTGCGGCAGTATTTTCCATCTCCAACGGGTCGAAGAGCAGCTCCTTCAGAGCGTCGTTTACAGGCTTATCGCATATTTTCTCGATGATGCCCGCGGCGAGCTCGCTGGAGAATCCGTAGATCCAATGGGAGCCAGGCTCGCAGGCCAGCGGTGCGGCCGAGACAGCGGCAAGCTGCTCCTGCAGGGTGTAATGTCCCTTTTCCCACAGAGGCCTCATGCATTCCTGCATTCCCCGCAGCGTCATATCCTGAGTGGACGCGTCGGAATTGCAGTAGGGAAGCCCGCACTTCATGGAGAGCGTATCCCGAATCGTGATGGGCCTCTCTGTCGGGACGACGCTCACGCAGCCGTTGGCGTGACACAGATATTTTGTGCTGGTTTTCCATTCGGGAAGGTAGTTTCCCACCGGGTCGCTCAGCAGGAATTTGCCCCGCTCATAGAGCATCATCATGGCAGTGTAGAGCGGAATCTTGGACATAGATGCCTGCCGAAAGAGGGAGTCCTTCGTGACGGGAGCTTTACTGGTCAGGTCGGTATAACCGAAATAGCCCTCATATAGAGTGTTTCCCCGCTGCATGACCTTGAGAGAACAGCCGGGCAGTCCCCGCTCCACAAAGCTTTCCAAAAGCTGATCAACGTCTTTTGCTGTAGCCATATTTACACCTCTCTGTTGGTTTTATTTTTACCTTAACATGGGAAAAAGCTCTATGTCAACAAAAAACTACAACGTAGCAGCAATAGAGACTTTAAGAGACCTTTGGCGGTATGCTGTTAAAATAGCTAAAATATGCGCATTTATTTCTGCCATATCGCACATTGACAAACGCTGTGATATTGATTAACCTGAAATTGCAATAACGATTTAGCAAATGATACAGCGAATAGGGATGGTGCATGGATATGGGGGAAAAGAGGACTGCGGGAGCGCAGATCAGGGAGATTGCGGAGAGATTGGGCGTATCCCAGAGCACTGTGTCAGCGGTGCTGGGAGGCAGAGGGGACAGTGTACGAATCTCCAAGAAGACACAGAAGAGAGTGCAGGACATGGCACAGGAGCTGAATTACCACCCCAATATATATGCCAGGCGTCTGCGCCATGCCGAGGAGGAGGTTCCCTATGTGATTGCAGTGTTCTGGCGTCTTGACAGTCTGAACGCCCGCATCGGCAGATTTATCACAGGCTTGTATGAGGCGGCCGAGAAGAAAAAGTGCAAGGTTGAGATGGTGATACAGCCCTACAACCCGGGAGAATTGATGAAACATGCGGACATGCTCTCCGGTCATCGCATCAGTGGCGCTATCATTATCGGGCTTTCCACGGCGGATCAGCAGGAGCTGGAGAAGGGCGAGTATTCGATTCCCATCATATTGATCGAGCGAGAGAGCGCCAAATTTCATTGCATTGTCATGGACACCTATCGCACGGGAGAGCAGTGTATAGCGTATATGGCGGGACCGGATGTGAAGACGGCAGCGTTTATCGGTTTTGACAACAACAATCGCTCGGAGAGGAAGATGGAGGCCGGGTTTGTCTACGGCTGTCGGGACAGGGGAATCCGGATAAAAGAGGACTGGAATGTCTATTTGGAGTGCAGTAGCTATGAGAACGGCTATGCGGCGGCGGAGAAGGTGCTGGCCAGCGTGAAACTGCCGTCAGCCTGGCTGGTGGCGGATTGCAGGCTGGCCGGAGGTATCCTGGACTGCTGCCATGATAGGAAGCTGCGGATTCCGGAGGATGTGCGGTTGCTCTTTTTTGAGGATTCGGAAATCTTGAAGTATAACAAGCCGCCTCTTTCGTCGGTCGATGTCCCCTCCTTTGAGATGGCGGAGACAGCCCTCGACATCGTATTGATGTCCGGCAATCAGAAGCTGGATGTTCCGATACGGAAGGAGCATGCGCCGCTTTATTTTATTCGGGAAAGCAGTGGAGGACAATGAGTATCGGCCGGATGACGGCGGAGTATAGATGGAGGCAAAAATATGCAGACAAAGAGAAATCAGGCACTGACAATGCATCCCCTGTTTTTTGACCCGATCTACAGCAGGGCCTATATGGAGGAGCAGGACGGAAAGCGCAGTCTCAAATACAGGGACGATATCTGGGGCGTTCGTCTGGAGGACAATGGGGACGTAACTTTTTCCATGTATGCACCCACGGCTGGGGCTGTGGAGGTGGCCGGAGTAGGCGGCAGCATGGGCAGGGAGAGAATTGTTCTTGACAGGGGGGAGGACGGGTGCTTTTCCAAGACCGTGTCGGGAATCGCTCCCGGCTTTCACTACCATTTCTGGTATGTGGACGGTGTGCAGGTGACTAATCCGGTGGCTCCAGTGGCCTACGGCTGCTTTGGCGCGACCAATTTCTTCGAGGTGCCCAGGCAGGGGGAGGATTTCTGGTTCCTGAAGGACGTCCCTCACGGCGACGTGCAGATTCGCAGCTATGTTTCCTGCGTCAACGGCCATGTCAAGAAATGCTATGTCTACACGCCGCCCTCCTATGGGAAGGAGCCGGAGAAAAAGTATCCGGTGCTGTATGTGCAGCACGGTGTGGGGGAGGATGAGACGGGATGGATCTGGAACGGCAAGTTGAATTTCATCCTTGACAATCTGATCGCGGAGGGAAAATGTCGGGAGATGCTGGTGGTCATGTGCTGCGGTTATGCGTTTCTCAAGGATGAGGATCCCGTGTTTTTCCCTGGCGATTTTGGCCGTGAGATGAGGGAGAGCGTCATCCCGTTTATTGAGAGCAGCTTTAGGACGGCGAAGGGGAGAAGCAACAGGGCCATGGCGGGGCTGTCGCTGGGCTCGGCTCAGGCCACCCAGATTGTCGCCAGGTATCAGGAGCTCTTCGCGCATCTGGGAGTGTTTTCCGGCCTTCGAGATCAGGAGATGGACAGAATCCTTGCTAAGCATACGGAATACCCGATGGAGACAGTGCTGATGACTGCCGGAGAGGGAGAGAAGGGGCTGGATGACGCCCAGAGAGTCTATACGGATCAGCTGAAGGAGCTGGGCGTGGCAGGCGGCCAGAGAAATTATCCGGGCCATCACGAATGGCATGTGTGGAGAGCGAGCCTGAGAGATTTTGCGGAGCTGATCTTCAGGGGAGAAGCTGCGCCGGAGCAGGAGGAGGCATTCGTATATCGGGAGCCAGAGCTGGGCAGCGAGCAGTTGGACCGCCAGACTTACGCGGAACATATCCTCATGTTCGACCCGATCTACAAGGGGCTGATTCTGGCTGTGGATGAGAAGGGAAGACCGGCTGGAAAATATCGGGACGAACACTGCGGCGTGGAGGTGTTGGATGCTGCCAGCGGCAGGGCAAGATTCTGGCTGCGGGCCGAAGGAGCCAAGACTGTGGAGGCGGATGTCTGGGGCATGGGCAGCTTTGCCATGGCGCAGGATGCCGATGGCTGGTGGACCTGTGAGGTGGAGGGCATCGAGAAGGGCTTCCACTATTACGGCGTCAAGGTGAACGGCGTGGACGTGCTGGACAGCAATGCTCCTGTGGGCTACGGCGGCTTTCGAGCCATCAATTATCTGGAGATGCCGGAGGAGGATTTCGAGGAGTACAGGCTGAGGCAGGTTCCCCATGGAGCCGTGCATTTGAATTATTATCGGTCAAGGCATACGGGACGCACCAAGCTGTGCTATGTCTATACTCCCGCGTCCTACGACAGCGAGCCGGAGCGCAGATATCCGGTGCTCTATCTGCAGCATGGCGGCGGTGAGAACGAGACGGGATGGCTCTGGCAGGGCAAGCTCGCCAACCTGGTGGACAATCTGACGGCGGCAGGCGAGATGCAGGAGATGATCATCGTCATGAACACGGGCTACAGTTTCCCAGAGAGCGGGGACTATCATCCCGCGATGGGAGCTTTCACGGAGGAGCTGGCTGACAGTGGGGTTCCCTATATCGACAGCGCGTATCGGACAATTCCTGACAGGCAGCACAGGGCGATGGCCGGTCTGTCCATGGGCGGGATGCAGACCCAGAGGTGCGTCTTTGCCAATCCTGAGCTCTTTGCGTGGGCCGGCATCTTTTCCGGAGGGCTGACTATCCGCAATGATGAGGTGGATTACAGCGATATCCTGTTGAATCCCCAGAGGTTTGCGGAGCGGTTCCGTATGCTGTTTGTGGCCTGCGGGATGCAGGAGTGGAGCTATGAGGATACGAAAAAGAACGAGGAGACGGTGCTGGCGGCGGGCGTGCCCATTGTCACGTTTGAGGGTTACGGCTATCACGACTGGACCTTCTGGAGACACTGCGCCAACGATTTCCTGAGAAGGCTTTTTCAATAATTTTGTAGGAGGATAGGTATGGCACAACAGGCAAAGATTACGATTCACCCTTTGTACAGGACGGGAGAGATCTCTCCCAGATTATTCAGCACTTTTTTGGAGCCGATTGGCACGATGGTGAACGGAACCATGTTTAATCCCAAGCATCCCACGGCGGATGAACAGGGATTCCGGCAGGACTTCATCCGTGCGCTGCGGGCCACGGATATGCCGGCGGTGCGGCTGCCAGGCGGCAATTTTGTGTCGGCGTGGAACTGGAAGGACTCCATAGGGCCTAAGGAGCAGCGCAAGGTCAGGCTTGACCCCGCATGGCATCAGTATATCACCAACGAGGTGGGCCATGACGAGTATCTGCAGTGGACGGAGAAAGTGGGAACGGAACCGCTGTACACGATCAATCTGGGAACTGGGGATATGCGGGACGCGATGGATTTGGTGGAGTATACGAACCACGAGGGCGGCACCTGGTGGTCTGACCTGCGCCGGCAGAACGGCCATGAGAAGCCCTATGACGTGAAGACCTGGTATCTGGGCAATGAGATGGACGGCCCCTGGCAACTGGGCTCCTGGGACAAAGATCCCAGAGGATACGGCGTAAGGGCCAACGAGGTGTCCAAGGCGATCAAATGGATTGACGGCAGGATCGAGACGGCGGTGTGCGCCTCCTCCGCCCCCTTCATGGACCACTATCCCCAGTGGGAGGAGACCGTGCTGCAGGAGTGCTACGAGTCCGTGGACTATCTCTCGATGCACCACTATCACAGCGCGCCTCCCGGAGACATCAAGGCGCTGCTGGGAGGGGCGGCGTACTATGAGGACTTTATCAATACGGAGGTGGCGCTCTGCGATCTGATTGCGGCAAAGTGCCGTTCCCCCAAGAAGCTGATGCTCTCCATCGACGAGTACGGCGCCATGATTCGGCCCAACAGTCCGCTGCATCCTGGCTATGGCTATCACAATATGATCGAGGCTCATTATCGATTTGACCCTGAGAGAAAATATATCCGGCACGATCCGGACAATATGACAGAGCGTTTCAGACAGGGCGGGGACGTGTTGCAGATGCTGTCCATGGTGTCCATCCAACTGGCGTTCCTGCGCCACGCGGACCGGGTGAAGATCGGATGCATGACAGGCGGCCTGGGCGCTCTGTGCTCCGCCAACAGGGAGCATGTATGGAAATCGGCGTCCCACTATGCTTTCACACAGATGATGGAGTATGCCCGCGGCACCTCCATGCAGACGGCGGTGGAGTGCGAGACCTTCGATCTGCCCGGATATGCCATTGACGATACCTCTCAGTACACGGGTAAGGAGGGACTTAACTACATTGACGCGGCGTCGGCCTGGGATCAGGAGCAGGGCAGACTGACTGTGTTTGTCATCAACCGCAGCGAGGAGAACGAGTATCCCCTGACCGTGGATGTGAGCGGTTTTGAGGGATATGCGTTCGAGAGCCATCAGGAGATGTACAGCGCTGACTTAGAGCTCAGGAACAGCTATGAGGAGCCTGACCTCCTGCATCCGGTCGAGCATCAGGGAGGGAGCTTTGAGAGAGGCATTCTGCGGACGCATGTGAAGCCTTTGTCCTGGAATGTCATTGTCATGAAAAAGGGGCCGGCGGCCGAGGGATAAGGAGGGGACGATATGATCAGAATTGCGCAGACAGAGAACGGACTTGTGAGGGGAATAGAGGCGGCAGACCCCAGAATCACAGCTTTTAAGGGGATTCCCTTTGCGGCGCCTCCCGTGGGGGAAAACAGATGGAGAGCTCCTCAGCCTGCCGCTGACTGGGAGGGAGTTCGGGAGGCATATCGGTTCGCGCCGATCTCGATGCAGAATGTGCCGGGGCTGGGAACGGATATCTACTGTCGGGAATGGCATGTGGACCCGGAGATTCCCATGGGCGAGGACTGCCTGTATCTGAACGTGTGGACAGGCGCGAAGGACCCGCAGGAGAGAAGGCCGGTGCTGGTGTGGTTCTTTGGCGGAGGGCTGCAGTGCGGCTATCCGGCGGAGATGGAGTTTGACGGGGAGCGGCTGGCCAGAAGGGGCATTGTCGTGGTGTCCGTCAATTACCGTGTCAATGTATTTGGTTATCTGGCGCACCCGCAGCTTACCAGGGAGCAGCCCCAGGCGCCCTCCAACTTCGGCAGTCTGGACCAGCAGGCAGGGCTGAGGTGGGTGGCGCGCAATATCGCGGCATTCGGAGGCGATCCTGCATGTGTTACGATTGCGGGGCAGTCTGCGGGCGGCGGAAGCGTTCTGTCGCAGATGGCGTGTAAGGACAATGCCGGACTGTTCCAGAGGGCGGTGATCATGAGCGCCATGATCAGAAGTCCTTATCAGGCGGGAGGAATCGGAACGCCGGAGAAGCTTGAGGACGCTGAGAAAAATGGGGAGGCATTTTTTACTTTTCTCGGTGTGAAGACGCTGGAGGAGGCGAGAGCGCTGGATGCAGAGTTTATCCGCGACCGCTATGACGAGTATACCCGTTCCAATCGGGCTATGTTCACGGTGCTGGACGGTCAGTTTTGTGTTGGAGACCCCCTGGAGATGTACGCGGCGGGAGAATGTGTGGATGTGCAGGTGATGGCCGGAAACACGGGAGACGAGTTTATCAGCGAGATACACGCGTCCAGCGAGGAGGAGCTCGCGCGGCAGGCGCAGAAGATTTTTGGGGCGGACGCCGACAGATTTCTGGCCTGTCCGGAAGCCCATGTCAGGACGAAGACGGGCTATGCTCCGGTGAGCGGCATCAGTTGTACCGTGAAGAGCGAGTTTTTGGCTAACGCGGCGGGCAGCCGGCCCAGAAAGAATTATTGTTACAGCTTCAGGCCCGATATCCCCGGTTGGGACAATCCGGGAACATTTCACTCTGTGGATCTGTGGTTTTTCTTTGAGACGCTGGCGAAGTGCTGGAGACCATTTGTGGGCAGGCATTACGATCTGGCCCGGCAGATGTGCAACTATTGGGCCAATTTTATCTCAACGGGAGACCCCAACGGCCAGGATGCGGACGGGCGGGATATGCCGCTCTGGGACGCATATACGCCGGAGCGCCGCACCGAGATGATCTTCGCGAGCGACGGACCGGTGGCCATGACGAACCGAGAATCCGATTTTGTACAACTGTTGACAGAGCAGGTCGGCAAAATGTTGAGACAGGACTGAGTCGGAATCGGGTCAGAAATGGCTGAGATAGAACAAAACGGTATTACGCAGATAGGATGAGAAAAAAGTGAGCAGAATACTCAAAAAGCTGTTTTCTGGAGACAAGGTATTTTACATCAGAGTGTTGACATTGGCGCTACCCATTGCGCTGCAAAGCCTGATTACCGTGGGCGTTAATATGCTGGATACGATCATGGTGGGGAAGCTGTCGGAGGAGGCGCTCTCGGCCACCTCCCTGGCCAACCAATTTATCAGTATCTATCAAATTTTCTGCATGGGTCTGGGTATGGGCGCCTCAGTGCTGGTATCCCGGTACTGGGGCATGCGGGAGGTTGAACCGCAGAAGGCGGCGAAGGCGCTGAAAAAGACGATATGCATCATGGTTCGGCTGACGCTGGGACTCGCGCTGTTGTTCGCCGTCGCCACTGTCGCCATGCCGGGGACCATCATGAGGATGTACACGCCGGAGGCTTCGATCATCTCACTTGGCGTTATCTATTTCAGGTATTCCATCATCACATACTTCTTTCTGGGACTGTCCCTTGTCTGCACGATCGTATTGCGCAGCGTGGGACAGGTGAGAATGCCGCTGTATGTGTCGATCGGCGCTTTTTTTGTGAATCTGGTGGCGAACTATGGACTGATCTTCGGCAAACTGGGAATGCCCAGGATGGGGATTGCGGGGGCCGCCCTGGGGACGCTGATCGCCAGGGTATTCGAGGCGGGCGTGATCTGCGGATATCTGTTTTTCTTCGATAAAGCCATCGGCTTTCGCATCCGCCATCTCTTTATGAAGACGGGCGACCTGTTGGAAGAATACATTCGAATCAGTATTCCCGTGCTGGTCAGCGACGGCATACTGGCCATCGGCAACAACACAGTGGCCATGGTGGTAGGACACTTGAGCATGGCTTTTGTGGCGGCCAACGCCATCACCAGTGTCACGCAGCAGATGAGCAATGTGCTGGCTCAGGGCGTGGCCCAGGCGGGCGCCATTGTGACCGGTCAGACGCTCGGCGAGGGTGATCGGGAGAAGGCGCTGAATCAGGGCTATGCCTTCCTGGGGCTGGGTCTGGGACTGGGCCTGTTTGCCGCGCTGGTCATCAGATTGATCAGCGGCCCTGTCATCCATGCCTACAGCATGTCTCAGGAGACTACGGAGGTAGCTCATCAGTTGATGGACGCCATAGGCTTTATCATGATCTTTCAGTCTACCAACAGCATTATGACCAAGGGGGTGCTGAGGGGCGGAGGAGATACCAAGATGCTGATGCTGGCAGACAATATCTTTCTGTGGCTGCTGTCCATCCCTCTGGGGCTTCTGGCAGGGTTTGTGCTGAGACTTCCGGCGTTCTGGATCTACACCTGCCTGAAGGCGGACCAGATTGCCAAGACGGTATGGTGCGTATTTCGGCTGCGGGGTGGCAAATGGATCAAGAAGATCACCACCGGAAAGATCGCGGAAGAAAAAGAGCTATCCGCTGGCTGAGGCGTTCAGCCGGCGAGGTAGCCCTTGCCTGACGGGAAACTGGCGTCTATATGCTCTGCTTATTCCGTGGTGTCTGTCTCCGCGGCCACTGCGGATACCACAGAAGATACTACGGCTACAATGACGGCGATGATGATGATTAACAGGCCGCCGGCTAATACGATAAACATATTCTGATTCCTCCTGTTCCATGCGTGATCTTGACGTTCTGATCTTGATGTTCTCTATCTAGTATAGCGTGTCCGCACGAAAAAAACAATCATAAAAAGAATTTTTGTCTAAAATAATTTCCATTTGAGTTTCGGCAGTGTGGGACACATTTCATCAAGGACGGAAAAAGCTACACGTTATCTACTCGCGACCTATGCAGTCAAGCGAGAAAAGCAAATATCAATTATTGAGTAGCCGCCTCTCTTTTTTGTGCATGGATAGAGCGGACAAATATAGAAAACGGCAGAGCATAGAATTTATGAGGTGATTAGAGTGGCATATATTGATGAAATTGTTATTCGGGAAAAATGTTCAGGGGGTATGTCCCCGGCAGAGGTATACAAATGCCAGCTTAAAGACACAGTGTGCTATCTGAAAAGGATTGACGAAATATTTTCAGCAACCACATACAGTGTGAAAAGAGAAGCTGAAATGATGATGTGGCTATCCGGCAAGCTGAAAGTTCCAGAGGTAATTGAATACGGAACCCAGGGACCTTCAGAATATTTAATTATGAGTGAAATAAAAGGAAAACACATAGACTGCTTTGTTAATGAACCGATAAAATATATTGAGTGTTTAGTAAAAGCAATTCGTCAACTACAAGCAATAGATATAGTAAATTGCCCATTTTCATCAAGAATAGATTTTCGATTGAAAGAATTAGAATATCTTCTGATTAATCAACTGGCTGATATCGATGCATCGAATTGGCAAGATACAATAGAATTTGACAATCCGCTGGAGCTTTATAAGTGGCTTTGTGAAAACAAGCCGCAAGAAGAGCTTTGTTTTTCACATGGAGATATAGGCGCTAATTTTTTTGTATCCGATGATAGAATCTGTTTTTATGACCTAGCGAGATGTGGAATTGCGGACAAATGGGTGGATATTGCTTTTTGTGTGAGAGATATTCGCGATTATTATCCTGATTCTGAATATGAAAAACTCTTTTTCAGCATGTTAGAACTTGAGCCAGATTATACATAAATTAACTATTATATTTTATTGGACGAAATGTTTTAGAATTGCATTTGCGGCAAATAGAGTGAAACAGCTTCCGATTTATCGGGCAGTGAGTCATCCCCAGCTCACTGCCCATTCTGTCATTTTGACGATGGAAAATTTTTATAAGCATTTTCCGTACAACCTGAAATCAGCTTGTACGGGAAAGAAAAATTCTACTATTTTTAATAAATATCAATTTTTATCTTGACAAATTCCCCCTAAAGGAGTATCTTTTGAAGTACCCTATATAGGATGGAGACGATCTCTTATCGTTTCCGCAATGGATCAATTTTCAGGTATATCTTCTGTTTCAGAGGTTACCCAAGATGCAAAGTATTTTACTGTAACACGGAGTAGTACATTGCTGTGTTGACGAATGCAGGGATGTATGTGCGCTTTCTTTTCAGAGCATGTATCTTCAGAAAATGAATGATTACAGGATGAAAAGGAATGAACGGATTTGGAAAGGACAGGTGACGATTTTTTTACATGACAGAAATATTGGGAGACCAGCTGGGAACCGCGGCCAAGGCCCTGGCGGATACGCCGCAGCTGGAACTGACTGGTTTGCTCGACCGGTTGGTCGATGACTATTCCACCAAGAAGCAACCCTTGCTGATTCAGATGAAGAAGGGACTGATCAGCAGGGAGAGCTTTCTGGAGGAGGCGGGACGGTATGCGCAGTCGTCTTACGGCATATCTCCCGAACAGGTCGAGGAATTGACCACTCTATTTGGACAGTATATCTTCGGGTACTCCAGGATATCCCCGCTGATTGACGATCGGGAGATTTCAGATATTCGGATTGTAAGCCATGAGAATATCCGTGTCAAAAAACAGGGAAGGCGCATGGATGCGGGAATCAGTTTTTTATCAGAAAAGGAATACCGGCAGTTCGTGGACTATGTGGCCACGAAAAACCAGGTCAATATCTCCAATCTGAACGCCATTCAGCGTTTTACTGACTCGGACAGCCATCCGGATTACATTCTGCGCTTCACGATATCCATGCCTCTGGTAAATACCTACAGTGAGCCCTATCTGTGTATCCGCAAGGTGCCCAGAGACTTTCCGGAGATGCGGGAGTTAATTGACAGGGGGATGCTCGATCAGGAGCTGGCGGAGCTGCTGATCAGCCGTTTTCGCAGCGGTTCAACGCTGATCTGCGGAGGGAACTCCTCCGGTAAGACCACGCTCCTGAACGCGCTCAAGGAGACTCTGCCGGATGATGTGGCGATCCTGGTGACTCAGCAGGCGGATGAACTGACGACTAAGCGCCATCCAGACATGATGTTCCTGCACTCTCTGCCGGGCAGCGGGGAGAGCCAGGTCAGCTATGACCTGAAGAACATCAGCATCGCCGGACTGACAATGGATGTGGATTTCTTTATCATCGGTGAGGTCAAGGGGGATGAGGCCCTGTATCTGCTGAACGCGGCCTATACGGGGCAACTCTGCGCCGCCACTCTCCACGCCCCGTCCGCGGACCGGGCGGTGGACAAGCTGGTGGACTATGCCATGTACGGCAGCAGGTATTCGCGGGACGAGCTGATGCAGATGATGGAATGTTTTACCACTGTGGTCTATATGGAGAGATATCGGGTAAAGCAGGTGTTTGCCAATCGGGGCTGGGACCGAAGGAGCAGGGAGATGACATATGAGAGACTGTATTAGAATATTGCTGCTGATGGAACTGCTGGTGGGATTTCTGCTGTTGTTTCTGTGGATCAGGCGGGGCAGTATATTGCGTTCGCTGTGGCGCAGGGCCTATGATTCCCTGGAGATGGCTGCGGCGAGGAGAGTTCAGGACAACAGGCGCAGCCTGCAGGCGCTGTCGGCAAAAAAGAATTTCTGGCAGCGCATGGAACAAAGGCTGATATATAGCGGCATAAGCAGATACTTCCCCTTTTTGACCCCAGAGCTGTGGGTTCTGGCACATCTGGCGCTGGCGGCGGCAGCCTATTTTCTGGCGCTGCTTCTGGGGGCGACATGGCTGGCGGCGCTTCTGGCAGGGCCCGCGCTATGGCTCCTGATCAATTTGGCGGTGAATGTGTGCATGGGACGCAACTATAATGCCACTGACGAAAATCTGATGAAGTTCCTCGACTTTCTGGGAAATTACAGCATCACATCGGGTGAGATCACCGCCGTGCTCAGCCAGGTGAGTCCCTATGTGGGGGAGCCCTTGAGAAGCGTGCTGGAAGCCTGTTATTATGAGGCACAGACCTCCGGTGACACCAGTATTGCTCTGCTGGCCATGGCGGAGAAGCTCCAGCATCCAAAGTTCCAGGAACTGGTTCGGAATCTGGAGATCAGCCTCCGATATTCGGCAGATTTGACGGTAATGGTGGCGCAGAGCAGACGATCTCTGCGGGAATACACCCGAATGAGACAGGAGAGAAGGTCTCTGGTGCGGGAGGCATGGGTCAATATCGTGATTCTGGGCGCCATGGTAGTGGTCATCCTAAAGGCGCTGGAAGCGCTGGTGGGCATTCCGCTGTCCAGGATCATGTTGCACACCCTGCCGGGAATTGGCTGCCTGGCAGTGATCGGGACGATATTGCTGCTATTTTACAGGCAGGTGAGAAACTTGGATTAATATATTGGGGGGAAAGAAAATTTATGGATTTTGTGATGATACACAGAATTTTGCAGGGAATACAGCTGACAGCCGCGTTGTTGATCGGCGTAGAGGGAATCTGCCTGATGGCCGGCGGACATACCAGGGAGGTGGTTCTGCGCACCTATGATGCCTTCTGTATGCGGGCCCGCAGCAAAAAGGGGCTGCTGTGGGACTATGAGAAATGTGAAGAATTCCTCCGCGTCAACGGCGCGGCGTACCACTATGGAAAATGGATGAATCCCATCAGCTTTGTAACCCTCTGCGTGGTTCTGGCAGGCGCGGGAATGTTGATCGGACTCTCCTGGGGTGTGTTGCCGGGAATTGCGGGAGCTGTGCTGGCTGCCGTTTTGCCGGGGCTGTTGTTGGAGCGCATGAACCAGCGGGATAACGAGGCCATGCTGACAGAGCTGAATCTGGTGTACAACGCGCTGGCGATACAGATCAGGGCGGGAGTCTACATCACAGACGCTTTGGCAGAGGTATATGGAAGCGTGAGTCAGGTCCGTCTGCGCGACGGACTCCAGAACCTGTCCGGCGCCATCGTGATGAAGGCCGATCTGGATGAAGCGCTGGAACAGTTTCAGGGGCAATTTAACAACCGCTATATCGACTCGCTGTGTATTACGATCATGCAGGCCATGGAGTCGGGGCAGGCGGTGGAGCTGCTGGGAGATATCGCGGACCAGATCAGGGATATGGAGCTGACGCTGCAAGGTCGCAGAAAGGAAAGGCTGGATCGCAGCATCACCTTCTACCAGCTGGGGATATTTGCCGCGATTATCGCGGTGGTGCTGTATGCTTGTGTAGAGCATATGTTTATGAATAATGTGTTTTGGAATTGAGTGAAAATCAATTAGACAATTGCGAAACTTGGTTACTATGCGAGTGTCATTGTGTACATTGTACATTCCAACGCAAGCACGCTCTCGCTCCGTTCTCACCGTAGCGGTACTAAGCTCGTGCCGAATAAATTCGGCAAACCTCGCTAAGTACCGACGGCTCGAAAGGGCATTGCTTATGGAATATACAATATGCACAATTCGGTACTGGCAAAAGACAGTTTTGAAATTACCTACTAGAATTAATTAAAGAAAAGGAGAGACAAGAGATGAACAGATGGAAAAGAAATGATAGAGTGTGTGCGGTTAGGAGAGATCGGAAAAGGAGATTTTTGCAGGCTTTGGCGGGGAAGAGCAGTGGCATCGACGGGCTGTTAGTGACGGTGGGACTGTGTATTATTGCGCTGCTGCTGTGCGTGGTCATGAAGGACAAGCTGGAGATATTTATCGGAACAATCGTGGATGCGCTGTCTGAAAAGGCTGTGGGAATTCTGGGATAGGAGGCTTGGATGAGAGGCAAAAGACAAGGCTCGGTAATGGATTTTATGTCAGTGTGTATCTGTATTCTGGCGATGTCTATCGTGTTGACAGCCTACTTCTATTGCAGTGACCTGCTTCTGCGCAAGGGGCAGGTCAGCCAGGTGGCCAGGTGCTATATCCTGAAGATGGAGACGATGGGTTGTCTGACAGAAGGGGATAAGAACCAGTTGCTGGCGGAATTGCACTCCATAGGGATGCAGGGGATTGATCTGTCAGGGAGTACGGTGAACCCTGTGGAATACGGTGATTCTGTCATCCTGCATATCCGCGGGAGAATGCGGGGGAGAGTATGGGAGGAGAAGCATGACCTGTTTCAGTCGGTTTTCACGGCCCGCGAGGTGCCGGTGGAAGAGCTGCGCATGTCCACTGCCAAGCATTAGGCGCCAAAGTCACAGGCGTAAGGGGCTGCAATCCAGGGAAGGGCAGGCGGATGTGGTGATCGCTATGTTCTTGTTCCTGATGGCGCTGACCGTGGCATTGTTTCAATTTAAAACATATGTGTATATGGTTGCCGGAGCATATGTGGAGGATGCTCTGGCAGCCTCAGCCCTGGCCTCGGCTCTGATTGATGTGGAGGAGTATGGAAGGAGCCACAACGTCCGCATAGCAGATACGCGAAATGCGTTTCGAATCTATCGCGACGCACTGTATCATAACCTGGCGCTGGATGAGGATGGATTCAGTGAAAAGTCGGAATTGCTGACAGGGAGAGTGCTGCTGGAGAAATACGTCGTCTATAATGTGTCAGAGGAGGAGATACAGATTGCGTCCTATGATGGGGAAGGCAACTGTCTGGCATTGGAGAGCGCTATGGCGGGAACAGTCCGGACGCCGGACGGTATATTGGTAGAGCATACCACTGTGTACGGATGCATAAGCTTCCAGGTCAATGGGCTGCTCGGTGAGATCATAGATGCGAGAAAAGAGAAAAGTATAGATATAGTGAGGTGCGATAGTGGAGAATAGAGAAAGAAAGGACAGAGAAAACAGAAAGCTCCATGGAGGTGAGGAGCGCAAAAGGGTATTGCCGGGAGTGATATTGGCAGCTTTTGTGGCGGCACTTGTCACTTATGCGGTGCTGCTACATATAGAAAAGAATGCGCTGAGCGCATATGAGAAGGCGGATTGCTGGATTCTGACAGAGAGTGTGGAAAAAGGAACCGAGATTGCGCAGAACAATATTCCCCAGTTGTTTCAACGCGTGCAGATGGATGCGCGGCATATTCCGCAGGAGGCGCTGACAGACCCGGAAAGCTTAGTGGGAAGTCAGGCGGCAATCGCCATTCCGCAGGGAAGCATAGCCACCGCTCCCATGTTCACGAGAAGGGGAATCTATAGGGCAGCGCTGGAGCATCCGGTGATTGCAGGCTGCAAGGCGGAGGATCTGTATCAGCTGGTCAGTGGGACACTGCGCAGCGGGGATCGGATTCATATCTACACCGTGGATGAGGAACAGGGCGATGCCTATCTGGTCTGGGATGACGTGATGGTATATCAGACATTTGACTCTTCGGGCAATGTCATTGCCCCTCAGGATACGGTATCCGCGGCGGCCAGAATCAATGTACTGTTGGAGGAGGAGAGCGCGGAGCTTTTTTACAGCGAGCTGTACAAGGGCTCTCTGCGGGTGGTGAAGCTATGGGAATAAGGAAGATCAGGAAATGCCTTGCTCTGATGACAATGCTTGTAGCACTGTGCTTTGCACTGTCCGACGTACAGGCTGGCAGTGGAGTAAGCATATCCTACAGTCCAGACGGTCAGGCATTTACCACCAACAGCGGAGACACCTCCGGAATATGGTATGAAAATGGGACGATCGTGCACATTCAGGATGAGCGCCCTGCGCTGTGTCCCAGGGAGGGAGAGCATGTCTATTATTGGAAACGCACGGGAAGGATTCCCATTGCCTACTGGAAGGTAAGACATCCCTACGGAAAATGCATTCATAATAATTATAGTCAATCCACGACTTTTCATGGTGTGCCGTTCGGAAAGAGGAAATGCCATAGAAATTATTATTCCGGCTGGTTGGGATACTGCAGGGATTGCGGCGAGGTCGTCGCCAACCTTTACTTTTACATGAATGCGGATACCGCCGCGGCGTTGAAGGAGCTTCAGACAGGGATGGCCTATTATTATCTCTGTCCCTGGTGCAATAATCTGGAGCAGGGGCAGGAGCTTGCGCCTCATATCTGTCAGGAGATATCAGCCAACCAATACCATATCGTCTATGATTCTAATGGCGGCAGAGGCTATATGGCTTCCAGCGCGCATATGTATAACGACGCAGTTGTCTATGAGGGGCGGGCGGTGACTCCTCAGACGACACTGTCTCTCTGCAGCTTTCAGCGGAGCGGATACCGTTTCAGCGGCTGGAATACAAATCCGGACGGCACAGGCCAGGGGTATTCGGATGGGGAGAGGATCACGAACCTGTCAAGCCAGGAGCAGGGAGAAGTGACTCTGTATGCCCAATGGACAAAAGAGGAATCCATACTCCGCATCGATCCCGCGGGGGGAAGCTATCGGAATCAAAAGGGAATCTCTGTCTTCCCGGGGCAATATGGCGACACTCATTTTCTGGACGAGAGGAAGCTGATTCCTCCGTCGGGATATACGGTATCCTTTGATGCCAGGGGAGGAAAGCCGGTAGAAAGTCTCACCAGCAGGCAGATATTTCGGGAATGGAGCATGACCATGCCATTTTGTGGGCAGATGGACGGCAATATCTACCGCTATCTGGGGGAAAATGGTGCGGAGGATACCGTTACTGCCAGATATAGCCAACAGGGTATTATTCTGCCCGAGGCCAGCAAATCGGGTCAGGCCTTTGGCGGATGGTATTATGATCCTCAGTGCATGCGGATTGCAGGCGGAGCCGGAAGCAGCTTTATGCCTCAGGAGGACGTCACTCTGTATGCTGGCTGGGTGGAGCTGCAGCTACAGTCACAGGACAATTATCGCTCTAACAGTGGAAAAGGGGCGGTGGATTTAAGCTGGAACCAGGGAGATGACCTTGGAAAAAGCTATAAGCTATATCAGCGCAGGGAGGGACAGGCGTGGCAGTTGATCAGTTCGGCTACAGATATCGGCGCGGACCACAGTGTATCCTGCAAAATAGATTATACCGGAAGACAGGGACGCTATCAGGTGCCACTTGCTGGATTCTACCAGCTTGCGTTGACTGGCGCTCAGGGGGGTAATTACGGAAGTCATATGGGCGGAAAGGGAGGTTTGGCTCAAGGCGTTTTTTATTTGTCGCAGGGAGAAATCCTGACCTATGAGCTGGGAGGGCAGAATGGTTATCATGGGGGCGGCAGCGCCACAGCCTATGGGGGTGGCGGTGGATACAGCCAGCTATCCTCGAACCGGCAGGGGGTACTATTGATTGCCGGAGGCGGCGGGGGTGCCACACAAGCTCACGATGGAATGCCCGGCGGTTCCACGCAGAAAAATGTTTCCGGATGCGATGGAGAGAGCGGTAAGGCTGGAGGCGGTGGGGGGCTTTATGGGGGCTGCGGAGGCGATTGGACCCTGCATCATCACACAGGGGATTGCCGCCACTTGCATCAGGGAGACGCGGGCGAAGGAGGAGGGTGCTATACTGTGCAGATAGCCTGTGGAAGCACCTCTTTCCGACAGGAAAAGACGGGCAGCACTTTTTACTATGGGAATATTACAGACGACGGAAAACCGTGTTTTTGCGTGCGCTGCGGTAGCTATAGCTGTCCTGGACACTCCGGCGCCAACTATAGATATGTCTGCGATAGCTGTGGCAAAGCGTATGAGCCCCACGCGCCGGCCATATGCGATGTACGCAGAGGATATGCACCGGGCTGTGGCAGGACGCAGGACTATGTCTGCGGCATGACAGAGGGTCAGGTGCTGGCATCTGAGCCGGCATACGGTGGGGCCAGCTATATCAATACGCAAGCAGGCAGCAACTGTGTAGAGCAGTCAGGATGGCAGAACGGGGATGGAACCCTGCGGATTACTTCTCTTGCGCTGGGATATCTGGAGATCAACCGGTTAAACGGTGTGGCAGCGCAGGACTGGGGAAGGCCAGAGAAAATAGATCGGGATACGCTGCGATTGACGGCGTTGGATGAGAAGCGCGTGCGGGTGTCCTTTGCCAAGCCTGCCGACACCGGCACGACTTACTATCATAAGGTGGAATCTTATGCTCTGGGCTCAGACCGCGTATTGTACAGCTCAAATGTCACAGTCAATACTTTAGTGACACAGATTCAAGGATACCGGTATGTGGTGGACACGCTGGCGGATACCATTGTCAAGGCGTCCCATCAGTGGCATGGAGACGCGGGGGATTATCCGTCCGTGGTGATTCCCATGGGGGATGCCCTGCAATATCTTCATATAGCCGCGCAGGACCGCGCCGGCAATCTGGGAGAAACGATACATATTCCCCTTTCTGATCAGACCGTGATCTCATGGCCTGTGAGAACGGAGCAGATACAAATACAGCAGGGCGACAATGTATGGCCTGCGGATGAGTACAATTCATACTATGTCAGGGCAGGTGAGGCGACACCCTTTATGCTCTCCTTTCAGGGCGTGCTGTGTGGTCCGGCCAGAGCGGATTATCAGGTGACGCATCTCTATGTCGCTTCCCAGGATCTCACAGAGGGCACAGAAGAGGGAAGACTGGGCACTATCACTCCGGCAAGGAGTGATATCTCGGCTGGAGTGTGTACCTATCAGGCTCAGGAGCTGCACAAGATATCGGAGGGAAGGCCCTGCGTGAGAGAGGGCAGCTATACGGTCACCAAGCGCAGCAATCACTGTCGGGATCTGGCGATATCGCAGAAGGTGTATGTACCTGGGGAATTGGATGGGCACCGGATTCATCTGACGCCGGCGGCCGCGGCGCGCAGTGGTACCAAGATGGTATGCTCAGATCACAATCAGGATGTGCAGCATGGTATATGGGTGATTGTGGATGCTGTGCCTCCGGTGATTACAGGCATGGAGCAGTTGGAGGAGATTGACTTTTGGGAGGAAGAGGAGAACGCTGTGATCGAGGTGGAATTGGCTGCCAGGGACGAGGGAAGCGGACTGGCGGAGTTCTATGTGGAGATATGCAATCAGGACAATGGCAGCAGTCAACGGTTTACCGATTCAGGCACAGGCAGGATTCAGATGAGTCTGTCCAGCGAAGATGCTCTGTTTAGCGGGGAGTTTACGGTCATGGTCCATGCCGTAGATCATGTGGGAAACGAGGCTGTGTCTGGCAGCAGGCTGCAGGGCTTGTCTCTGCGGGCGGAGGTGGAACGGATACTGGAGCCGCATGCTCCGGTGTTTAAGGCCGGAGAAAGCGGAACTCTGACCGTTACCGCCGTCGGTTATGTGGATCGGATCGAGGTGATTTTCCCAGAGGAGATGACAGCGCTGGACCCGTCTCTGAATCGCACTTATGTGTATGACAGATCGGATTATATCCGAGTGGAGAAGTTGGATTTCATGGTTCCCCTCAGAGTGCCGGAGGCAGTGATGGAGATCACGGTCAGGGCTTACAAGCGGGATACGGACATTGAGCGGCGGCCCCAGCTGGCTACTATGACAGTAGATGGAAATGTGTTGGATGAGCTGCGCACCCGTCTAAAGCTTGCGGATGAGAATTGAGGCGCGTGATGTTTTTTCTGAAGATATTTGGTATGCAGACTGCATTATCATTGGCGGCATTGTGGCTGATTACAAAGCTTGACCCGCAGCATGGGCTGCGGGCGGACGGGGAAGCGGCAGGAGTGTTGGCGGTGTGCGGCTGTATCGGGGCGGGCTGTATCGAGTGTGGCCACGGCCAGGAGCATATGGCAGAGTGGGCGGCGTATCTGGTATTGGCAGTATATCTGACGGTCTGCGTCGTCACGGACAGACAGACCTGCAAGACTTATGACTTCCTGCAATGGCCAGCATCCGTGGCTGGCGCTCTGCTGTGTCTGACAAGGCCCCTGCCAGCCGGCGCAGGGATGGGATTGGTCCTGTTTGCCCTGCTCCAGTATTATCTGTTCGGACGACTGTATGGCCAGGGGGATGTCATGGCATTTCAGATTTGCAGTCTGTATCTCATCGGGGAGGGGGGAGGCTTTCGCCTGTTGCTGCTGCATATGGCGCTGGCCTTTGCCATGCTGGGGGCGGTACAGTTATTCCGCCATAATATAGACCGGAGAGGGAATCTCAAGGTTCCGGTGCCCTTTCTTCCCTATATCGCCTGTAGTCTGATATGGTTCCTGTGAGGAACGGCGGGAAATGATGCGCCCTGCCTTCTGCTACTGTGTTCCGCTCTTCTCGTGTGAAAACGCGGAGGTATTATCTGCGAGTCTGCGTGTCAGCGCATGGATTCGCGCATAATAAGCGGTGACCAGAATCAGGTCCGCGCCTGCCCAGGCCAGAATCTCCGCATAGAAGATGCCCTCTGGCCCCAGCAGGCTCGGCAGGGTCAAGGCCGCGCCGGTGCGCATGACGAACTCGGCGATGCCGGAGGCCATCGGCAGCACGGTATCTCCCATTCCCTGCAGGGAGGAGCGGTATAGGTGGAGCAGATAGAGAATCGGCAGAAAGAGGCTCATGATCGCCAGATAATGATAGGCGATATCCGTTGCCGCCAGGACCTCATCGGGATTGCCAGTGATAAAGGAGCCTACCAGAGTGCGGCCGGTCAGTAGCATGATTGCGGCGATGGCCAGTGAGGTGGCCAGCGCGATACCCAGGGCGTGCCGCACTCCCAAGCGGATGCGCTTCAGGAGACCTGCGCCCAGATTCTGCCCTACATAGGTGACCATGGCGTATCCATAGGAGGTGGCGGCTACCTCCAGGATGCCATAGAGCTTGTTGGATGCCGTGTAGCCAGCGATGAAGATGACGCCAAAGCCGTTGATAATGGATTGGATTACTAGTCCCCCCACGGCGATGATCGTGTTCTGGGCGGCCATGGGGGTTCCCAGGGAAAAGAGCTGCCAGACCAGCTTGCAGTCGGGGCGCAGATGGTTGGGACGGATATGCAGTAGCTCCATGCGCAGGATGACCAACAGGCAGTACAGCGCTGCTATGGCCTGGGCAATCAGCGTGGCGGCGGCAGCGCCGCCCACGCCAGTATGCAGACCTGCCACGAACAGAATATCCAGCAGGATATTCAACACCGAGGCGACGATCATGGCGCAGAGCGGAGTGCGTCCGTCTCCCAGCGCGCGCAGCAGGGAGGCCAGCAGATTGTAAGCCATGACAATGGGAATTCCCGCGAACAGGATGCGCAGATAGGTCTGCGCCAAGGGCAAGATATCCGTCGGGGTATCCAACAGCTTCAGGAGGGGCAACAGTATGGCCTGACTCAGAAGTTCGATGACGATGGCACAGAGAGCGGAGAGAGTTATGGAGGCCCCCACGGTCTCCCGCAACTCCTCCGCTCTGCCTGCTCCAAACTTCTGTGCCGCCAAAATGGAGAAGCCCTGGGTGATGCCGGTGATCAATCCCAGAATCATCCAGTTCAGCCAGTCCGAGGCGCCCAGGGCAGCCAGGGCATGGACCCCCAGCACCTGTCCCACGATGAGGGTGTCCATCACCGTGTAGAGCTGCTGAAATATATTGCCAAACATCAGAGGTAGCGCCAGTCCCAGAATCAGCTTCCAGGGACTGCCCTCCGTCATAATCTGTGTTTTTTCCTTCATATCTGTCCTCTTTTATGCGCAATATGGTATCATGGAATATGCTACAGTTTATGATCAAGCTGAGGACAAGTCAATGTATTTTATTGTAAAATATTGTGTCTTCGGCCTTTTTTTGGTATGATAGAACCACATTATGGGGAATGCGCGGCGGATTAAGCTCAGAGAAGCAGAGCAATGCCTACTGATGAAAGGGCACTGCTTATGGAATATGTAAAATAGAAGGCTTTGTAATTGTCTATACAGATATAACGGGTGGTAGGAGTATGATAACGATAAGCTTGTGTATGATAGTAAAAAATGAGGAGGCGGTATTGGCCAGGTGTCTGGACAGCGTGGCGGACCTGATGGATGAGATCATTATCGTAGATACGGGTTCCACAGATCGAACGAGAGAGATTGCCGCCGGCTACACGGACCGGATCTATGAGTTTGAGTGGGTTCATGATTTCAGCGCCGCACGCAATTACGCGTTTTCGCTGGCCTCCTGCGACTATATCTACAGCGCTGACGCGGATGAGGTGTTGGATGAGGAGAACCGCGAGCGCTTCCGGCGTCTCAAGGCGGGGATGCTGCCGGAGGTGGAGATCGTGCAGATGAAGTATGGCAATCAGCTGCAATATAATACCGTCTATAACTATGACGAGGAATATCGTCCCAAGCTGTTCAAGCGGCTGCGTCAGTTTACCTGGATAGAGCCCATCCATGAGACAGTGCGCCTGCAGCCGGTGGTCTATGACAGCGATATCGTGATCACACATCTGCCGAAGGAGAACCATGGCGGCCGCGATCTCGCCAATTTTGAGCGGCAGGTGCAGGCGGGACACAGACTTTCCAGGCATTTGCACCATATGTATGCCAGAGAGCTGTTGATGGTCGGGGAACGGGAGCATTTTCAGCGGGCCCGCGCCTGCTTTGAGGACTCTGTGGAGGACGGGGAGCGCAGCGGAGAGGAGCTGATGGAGGCATTCTGTGTGCTGACCAGAGCGTATCGTCTGATGGGAGATGTCCTGGGATTTTTCCGCTATGCCATGAAAGCAATGGCGGCGGGAGGCTGCTCGGAGGTCTGTCTGGAGCTGGGGCTTTTCTATGAGCAGGATCAGCGGGATGCGGCGGAGGCTGCCATGTGGTACTACAACGCAGCCCATGAGACGGAGCCTGTGCTGGCGCTGGAGAGCGGCGGCAGAAAGGCGCTTGAAGGACTGGCGCGCTGCTATCGGCAGATGGGCCAGGAGGAACTGGCGGAGGAGTGCTTACTATCTGCAAAAACTGGAATAAGGGTGGACGAAAGGCAGTGACAGTGGTATGATGGTATCTGTCCATGAGCATGCAATTGGCAGGGATAATATGACAGACGAGGAGATATGGACTGATGAAGTGGGAGGAAAATGTTCGGCGGGTGGTTCCCTATGTGCCTGGGGAACAGCCTGACAGACCCAATATGATCAAGTTGAACACCAATGAGTGTCCCTATCCGCCGGCCCCGGGCGTGCAGACGGCTATAGAGGCCATGCAGAGCGGGCAATTACGGCTGTATCCCGATCCGGAATCGGGAGCGCTGGTGCAGGGATTGGCAGATTACTATGGAGTGAAGAGAGAGCAGGTATTTGTCGGGGTTGGCTCGGATGATGTGCTGGCCATGGCGTTCCTGACATTTTTTAACGCGGACAGACCGATTCTGTTTCCAGATGTGACTTATTCGTTTTATGATGTCTGGGCGGATTTGTTCCGTATTCCCTATGAGACATGTGCGCTGGATGATGATTTTCATATCTGTCCGCAGGACTACAGGCGTCCCAACGGCGGGGTGATCTTCCCCAATCCCAACGCGCCGACCGGAGTGTATGAACCGCTTGAGCTGGTGGAGGAGATCGTGAGGGATAATCGGGACAGTGTCGTGATCGTGGATGAGGCATATATTGACTTTGGCGGTGAGAGCGCCCTGCCCCTGATTCAGAGCTATGACAACCTGCTGGTGGTGCAGACCTTCAGCAAATCCCGCGCCCTGGCAGGGCTGCGCATCGGCTTTGCCATCGGCGATGAGAAGCTTATTAAATATCTGAATGATGTAAAATTCTCGTTTAACTCTTATACCCTCAATCGTCCTACATTGGCGCTGGGTGTGGAGGCGCTTAAGGACGAGGCTTATTTCCGTGAGACCTGCGCCAGAATCGTAGCCACCAGGGAGCGGATAAAAGGAGAACTGCGGGAGTTGGGATTCTCGTTTCCGGATTCCCGAACGAATTTTGTATTTGCCTGCCATGAGCGGATTCCCGCACAGGAGATTTTTCAGGCGTTGAAGGAACAGGATATCTATGTGCGTCATTGGGATAAGCCCCGTATCGGCAACTATCTGCGGATTACGGTAGGGACGGACGAGGAGATGGATATATTGATTTCTTTTTTGAAAAAATATATAAAGAACAGTAGATAGGAGAAAAAATATGCTGAAACACTACCTGATAATCTTTTTTATTTCCATGGTTCCGCTGATTGAACTGCGGGGCGCTATCCCTTACGCGGTGGGCTTTGATCTGCCGCTGCTGCCCAGCTATATCATCTGTATTCTGGGCAATATGCTACCGGTGCCAGTGATCTTTCTGTTTGCCCGCAAGGTTTTGGAGTGGGGGGCGGACAAGCCTGTGATCGGCAAATTCTTCACCTTCTGTCTGGAAAAGGGGCACAAGGGAGGCGTGAAGCTGCAGAAAAAGGCCGGCAGAGGGCTGTTTCTGGCGTTGCTTCTGTTCGTGGGAATTCCGATTCCCGGCACAGGGGCCTGGACGGGAACACTGGCGGCAAGCCTGCTGGATATGAACTTTAAATCCAGTGTGATCGCGGTGCTGCTGGGAGTGGTGCTGGCTGGCGTTATCATGGGACTGCTTAGCACAGGGCTGTTCAGCGCGATAGGGCTGGCTTTCTGACGCTGGCGGGAGAGAGGGAAGCATGGCGGAGGTATATACAGATTTTGCCGAAGTATATGACGAACTGATGGACAATGTCCCTTATGAGACCTGGTGTGAGAACATTGTATCACTGATTGAGACATATGGCATCAGTGTGCCGGTTGAGCGGGCGGATTGTCAGACGGTAGACCAGAGAGCGCAGGAATTGGCATCAGGCGACATAGATTCGGAAGCGTTGGCCCCAGAACGGGAGCCGGTGCCTGACGGTGCAGATTCGGAAGCGTTGGCCCCAGAGCGTGAACTGGCACATGACGACGCTGAACCGGAGCTGCTGGCCTCCGAGCGGAATCTGGTGCTGGACCTGGGCTGTGGCACGGGCACGCTGACAGAGCTTCTGTACCGGCGGGGCTATGACATGATCGGCGTGGACAATTCGCCGCGAATGCTGGAGATAGCCATGGAGAAGCGGGCGGAGAGCGGCAGCGAGATCCTGTATCTGCTGCAGGACATGCGGGAGCTTGAACTGTACAGCACCGTAGGCACGGTGATTTCCGTCTGCGATTCGCTGAACTATCTTCTCGAGGAGGAGGAGATGTTGGCGGTGTTTCGTCTGGTGAATAATTATCTGTATCCGGGCGGGCTGTTTCTGTTTGATTTCAATACGGTCTATAAGTATGGCCAAATCATCGGGGATGCCACTATAGCCGAGAACCGCGAGGACTGCAGCTTTATCTGGGAGAATTATTACCACGAGGTGGAAGAGATCAACGAGTATGATCTGACGGTCTTTGTGCGGGAGGAGGGAGAGCGGTTCCGGCGCTTTGCGGAGAATCATTTCCAGCGGGGATACCGTCCTGAGACGATGCGCAGGCTGGTGGAGCAGGCGGGAATGAAGCTGCTGCGGATGTTGGATGCCGATACGATGGGAGAGGTCACTGCTCAGAGCGAGCGGATCTATATGTTGGCCAGAGAGCAGGGTAAATTGGGAGGCTGAGATGAGGGACTATATTGTGCGGGCTACGGCTGCGGGAGCGCAGATCAGGGCTTTTGCGGCGACGACCAGGAATCTGGTGGAGGCGGCCAGGGTCGCCCATGATACCAGTCCGGTGATGACGGCGGCGCTGGGTCGCCTGTTGACCGCAGGCGCGATGATGGGAACTATGTTGAAGGGGGAAAAGGACCTGTTGACACTGCAGATTCGGGGAGACGGGCCGGGACGGGGACTCACTGTGACAGCAGACAGCCAGGGACATGTCAAGGGATATCCCCTGGTGCCGGATGTGATCCTGCCCGCCAATGACAGGGGCAAGCTGGATGTGGCGGGAGCCATGGGGACCGGCATACTGAGCGTGATTCGCGACATGGGGCTGGGAGAGCCCTATGTGGGACAGACCCCTCTTCAGACAGGGGAGATCGCGGAGGATCTGACCTATTATTTTGCCTCGTCAGAGCAGGTGCCATCAGGCGTTGGATTGGGCGTGCTGATGGAGAGAGATAACACGGTAAAGCAGGCGGGGGGCTTTATTCTTCAATTGATGCCCGACGCTGAAGAGTCTGTGATTGCCGCGCTGGAGGAGAAGCTGTCTCAGGTATCCTCCGTGACTGCGCTTTTGGAGGCAGGCAATACGCCGGAGCAGCTATTACAGCTTCTACTCCAGGGGCTGGAGGTGCAGTTTACGGATACTGTGGAGCCCAGTTTCTACTGTAATTGTGATAAAGGCCGTGTGGAGAAGGCTCTCATCAGCATCGGGGAGGAGGAGCTGCGGGAGATGGTTGACGAGGACAGGGAAATAGAGGTGAGCTGCCAGTTCTGCAACAGACGTTTTGCCTTTACGGTGGAGGAGCTAAGGGGTCTCCTCGCAAGAGCAGGAAAAGCGCGCCTTAGAGACTAAGGCTGCGCTTTTTCCAGAGAGTTGCGGATGGCTTCCAGAAGCACCAGAGAAGTGTACTTGCTGTCCACATCATAGCTGATATTATCCAGTGACTGCTGTTCGCAGATCTGCTTGCTCAGGGAGTCAAAAGCGGGCTGGAGCAGCGGATACATAGTGGTCACGGCATCGCTTAAGTTGACCAGCTGGACTGAGGTGATGGCGTCTCTGTTTACCATGACCTGTACATTCAGGGTCTGATCGCCCAGCACCAACTCCGTGTTGTATACGCCGGGTATGTATAGAGAGACGGCATCAGCGGCAGGCGAAGCGTCATCGGGAGCGTTTGTGCTATTGCCAGAGGGCTCAGTTTCCGTGGGGGCATCGGTTCCGGAGGAATCCTCTTTGTCCGGCAGGAACATCATGACCAGCAGTACCACGAACAGGATGCCCAGCACGGCGAATATTCCGGTATAAATCAGTTCTTTCATATGGAGGACCACAATTTTTGTCTTTGCGCTCATGTTTACCTCTTTTCCGCATATAACAGGCCGGGCCTGTAATGCAGCATCCATGTGTATTTGGAAGCTTTGCTCGTTGTTTATATAAGTTATGCGCCGGAAAATGTGTTTATGACGGAAAAAGGGATTTGCATTTTTTACCAAAAAATATTATGATGGAATAGAGGAAGGACGGTGGCCGGAGAATGAAATTTACCAAGATGCACGGATGTGGCAATGACTATATCTATATCAACGGCGGCGCTGAGCAGGTCTGCCAGGAGGAGAAGCCTCAGATCGTACGCAGTCTCAGCGATCGCCACTACGGTGTGGGCGGCGACGGGGTAATCTTCATCAATCCCAGCGACAAGGCGGATTTTGAGATGGAGATGTACAATGCGGACGGCACCAGAGCCGAGATGTGCGGCAACGGAATCCGCTGTGTCGCAAAGTATGTCTACGATAAAGGTTTGACGGATAAGAGGAATATTTCTATCGTCAGCGCGGGCCAGATCAAGTATCTGGAGCTGAAGGTCGATGCACGCGGTCAGGTGGCTTCGGTGAAGGTGAATATGGGAGAGCCGATTCTGCAGCCGGCGCAGATACCGGTGGCGCTATCTGGGCAGCAGGCAGTAAATGTTCCGGTTACGGTGGACGGACAGGAGTATCACATGACCTGTGTGTCCATGGGGAATCCTCACGCGGTGGTCTTTGTGGACCATGTGGAAGATATGAAGCTGGAGCAGATCGGGCCTGGATTCGAGTGCCACGAGATGTTTCCCAACCGTGTCAACACGGAGTTCGTGCAGATCGAGGATAGACGGCATGTGAAGATGCGCGTCTGGGAGCGGGGGACAGGGGAGACTCTGGCCTGCGGGACGGGCTGCTGCGCCACAGTGGTGGCGGGCGTGCTGTGCGGTCTGACTGAGCCCTCTGTCACCGTCAGCGTGCTGGGCGGGGAGATCGAGGTCACATGGGACAGGGAGAGCAACCAGATCTATATGACTGGCCCTGCGGTAACTGTATTTGAGGGGGAAGTCAGCCATTAGCCGGACGCCAGACCGTTTATATCCTGCGCGGACAATTCCGCAGATGGAGCTATAAATACAAGGGGGAGTAGTATGTTCAAGATCAATGACAATTATTTGAAGCTGCCGGGCAGTTATCTGTTTTCAACGATTGGCAGGAAGGTGAATGATTATGCGGCGGCCAATCCGGATAAACGAATTATTCGCCTTGGCATAGGAGATGTCACTCAGCCGCTGGCGCCTGCCATTATTGACGCCATGCACAGCGCTGTGGATGAGATGGGAGACGCTGCCACATTTCGGGGCTACGCTCCGGATCTGGGATATGAATTCCTGCGCAATGCCATAGCGGACAACGACTACAAGGCCAGAGGCTGTCAGATCAGCGCGGATGAGATCTTTATCTCTGACGGCGCCAAATGTGATTCCGGCAACATTCAGGAGATTTTCAGCATGGAAAATCGGATTGCGGTGTGCGATCCGGTCTATCCGGTGTATGTGGACACCAATGTGATGGCGGGCAGAGCGGGAACCTACGACGCGAAGAGCGGGACCTGGAGCGATGTGATCTATATGCCCTGCACCGAGGATAACGGCTTTGTTCCTCAGCTTCCCAGCCAGACGCCGGATATCATCTATCTGTGTTTTCCCAACAATCCAACCGGTTCTGCGATCACCAGGGACCAGTTGCAGGAGTGGGTGGATTATGCCAACAGGGTGGGAACTGTCATCATTTATGACGCGGCCTATGAAGCATATATCTCCGAGGAGAATGTGCCGCACACCATCTATGAGTGCCAGGGGGCCAGAACCTGCGCTATTGAGCTGCGTTCGTTCTCCAAGAAGGCGGGATTCACCGGTGTGCGGCTGGGCTTTACCGTGATTCCCAGGGAGCTGAAGGCGGGCGACGTGACATTGCATAGCCTGTGGGCGAGACGCCATGGCACCAAGTACAACGGAGCGCCCTATATCGTGCAGAGAGCGGGCGAGGCCGTATACTCCGAGGCGGGAAGGGCGCAGCTCGATCAGCAGATTGCCTACTATATGAAGAATGCGGCATATATATATAACGGGCTGAAGGATGCCGGCTACACGGTTTCCGGCGGTGTGAACGCGCCGTATATCTGGCTCAAAGCGCCTCGAGGCATGAGCAGTTGGGAGTTCTTTGACTATCTGTTGGAGAATGCCAATGTGGTGGGTACACCCGGTTCAGGCTTTGGCCCCAGCGGTGAGACGTATTTTCGCCTGACTGCTTTTGGCAGTTATGAGAACACCGTGGAGGCCGTGGACCGGATCAGGGCGCTGTAGGTAGCGTTGGCAGAATAGCCATGTGGAAGGGGGGAACCGGCATGGAGCATGAGCGGGATTACCTGACTGGTCTGTGGACGCGACAAGCCTTGTATGCCTATTATCAGACGCTCAAGCTGGGCAGCAGGATCCATTTTATGTTCATGGATGTGGACAATTTTAAGATCGTCAACGACATCTATGGACACAATCAGGGAGATGCGCTGCTGGTGAATATTGCCGGTATTCTGCAAAAGAGCGCTCCGATGGCCCATGCGGTCAGGATGGGCGGCGATGAATTTGTGCTGATTTTTCCCCCAGAGGTCAGTCGGGAGACACTGTGCGAAATTGCCTCTGCAATCATTGAGCGAGTGCAGAGCAGGGAGGGCGCCGAGTATATCCAGACCAATATATCGATGAGCATCGGCATCCTCTATGATGAAAGGGTAGATCACACGCTGGAGGACACCTTGCTCAAAAGTGATATGGCCATGTATCATGCCAAGGACAATGGCAAAGGTCGCTATGTAGTGTTCAATGATATCGCTGAGCTGGTGCTGGGAGAGCTGGCGATGGAAAAGCGGCAGCAGCAGGCGATGCTGAATCAGGAGTTTGAGGTGCGGTATGTACCCATCGTCATGACGCAGACATCGAGGCTCCATATGGCACAGGCCTACCTGGTCTGGCATATGCCGGACGGCCGCTGTCTGGGGCAGGAGCATTTTTTCTCACTGTTTATCAAAAACGGCTTTGCGGCGCAGCTCAATGCCTGGGTTATAGAGAGAGTGATACAGGACATTGTCACATTCAGAGAAAAAAAGGAAGGGCCGGAGCGGGTGGCAGTGCGGATTTCGCGTCTGCTGCTGTGGAATGGCAGTCTGCTGACCAAGGTGGAGAAGCTGATACATAAATATGGGGTGAAGGCGGAGGAACTGGAATTGGAGATCGACGAATCAGCCTTTGCTCGGGGCAAGGAAGAGATGATTGCCAATATTCGGGCGCTGCACAGGTGTGGCTTCCGCATTTCACTCACCGGAGTAGGGCAGGATTTCACCAGTCTGCGGTATTGGGATATGTTGCCCATTGATACGCTGAAATTCCAGAGAGAGTACATGCAGCATGCGTTTTCCAGTCATAAGGGGCGCAGGATCATGAAGACATTGATGTCTGTCGGGCGCGAGCTCAAGATGGATATCGTGGCGGACGGCGTGACCTCTCGGGAGGAGATAATGTACCTCATTGAATGCGGCTGTAATGCCGTGGGCGGCGAATACTTTACTAAGCCTTTGAATGTGGAGGATTTTCTGGATTATGTGGAAAAGAATCTGCGAACCGAAATGCGGGTGACGGAATTCCCGTTTTGGACGGATTATGCGGCAGTGGACAGCTCTTTGCGGGCTGTTCCATTGGGCTCAGGGATACATCTGACTGAGGGGATCAGCACGAATTGGGGCGGTGTGTTATTTGACGGCGGCGATGTGGGAGAAAATGTGTTGGAGCTGCCTGCGGAGCTGTTGGCCAGCGACTCTTACACTGTCTGTATGTGGGTGAAGCCCTTGGAATTAAATGGCTGGAGCAGCGTTCTGTACGCCAGATATAACAATGGCTTTATGTCTGTGGTACCGTATTCTCCGGATCAATCCAGCATCTACAGGGTGCATCAGGATTTTTTTGTCAATCACTTTCATGACATCCTTATCAGGATGGTGCGGCGGAATAAATGGAGCTTTCTGTGCGTGACCTTTGACGCGATCACTGGCGTGGGACGGCTGTACTTGAATGGCCGGTTGGCGGGGGAGCTTGAGGACATTCCGCAGCTGCCTGCCTGTAAGCAGATATTGCTGGGCGGCGATCCCTTTCAGCGGTCCTTCCGCGGGTATGTGTCCGGTCTGGTGTTCTGTGACGGTGTGATGACGGAGTCAGAGATACAGGATTTCTATGATGATTTCTGCAAAGATTCTGGATTTGCAGGAGATACAGAGAACTTCTGGATAGAGGGAGACAGAGGATAGAGGAGGGCAGGCCTATATCCGCCTCATCGGGATATATCTGCGTACTCTGCTTTTGCTGCGGAGAGCAGATCATCGGGGGCAAGCTCAATCTGGGAGCCCAGGCGTCCGCCGCTGACAATGACCGTGGGAAGGTTCTCCGCGGAGCGGTCGATTCGGGTCACATACTGCTTTTTCATGCCGATGGCGGTACAGCCGCCCCGAATATAGCCGGTGACGGCGTTGATCTCCTTCACATGAATCATGTCTACACTCTTTTCCCCTACGCTGCGGGCGGCGGCTTTGAGGTCGAGCTCCCGATTAATAGGGATCACAAATACAAAATAGTCGTGTGCTCCCTTTGTCACCAGAGTCTTGTACACCTTGTCATAGGGCAGCTCCAGCTTGTCCGCGATCTGCAGAGCGTCCACGAATTCATCACATTCATAGGTATACTGTGTGAACGGTATCTTCATGGACTCCAGAATCCGCATGGCGTTGGTTTTGATTTCCTTTGTTTTGGACATGGTGTGTTCCTCTCTCCCTGCTGTGTCTATCAATTTATACTTCATATAGTATAGTTCGGGAGGGAGAGGGTGTCAAGCATGGTTCGATAAGAAGTCTCAAGGAGGTAAATGAATATGGCACTGATTCAAATGACATATCTTTCCATGGCGCTGCTGCGGACGGTAGAGGTACAGGTGATCCTCCCCATAGACAAGATAAACCTTACGAGTGGAGACGACGCGCAGGGGAAGGATTATAAGACGCTGTACCTGCTCCACGGGCTGCTGGGCAGCAATGTGGACTGGATCTCCGGCACCTGTATCCAGAGATGGGCGGAGGAGAGGAATCTGGCGGTGGTCATGCCCAGCGGAGAAAACTCGTTTTATTTTGACCATGCTCTACCCAACAGCGCATATGGCACCTTTGTCGGACAGGAGCTGCCAGCTATGATGAGAAGGACGTTTCCGCTGTCGAATCGGAGGGAGGATACCTATATCGGAGGGCTGTCCATGGGCGGTTACGGGGCGTTGCGCAATGGGCTGAAGTATTGCGATACTTTCAGTCGCATCATTGCCCTGTCCAGCGCAGTGCATATCTTTGAGGAAAAGGGGCATGGGCTCTTTGGAGGATTGGCATGCTTTGGAGATAAAAAGGAGGCGGAGAAGACAGATTTGAATCCGAAGATAGCTTTTGAACACGCTAAAGCGAAAGGACAGGTTCCCCAAATCTATATGTCCTGTGGGCTCGAGGATAGCCTGCTCGCCGCCAATCGCGGGCTAAAGGAATTTTTTGAAAAGCAGGGCGCGGAGCTGACCTATGTGGAAGCGGCAGGAGGTCATGAGTGGGATTTCTGGAACAGCCAGATTCTTGAGGCCCTGAAGTGGCTGCCGCTGGAGACGCAGTCCCAGGGGAGCAACAGCGGGCATGTGGTGGAAAAATAGCGTAAGAAGAAAATGGTGGATGCCAGTAATGTCAGCTGGTAGGTCTTTACTCTTCAGGACGTTTGTATTCGATCAACTCCCCTACCTCTATATTGAGATACCAACATAATTTGCAAATTAATCCAGTATCAAAGCGGCTGACATCATCACGGCAATATTTGTTAAAGTTGGTTCGGGGAATATCAAGGTCTTTACAAATCTTGTTTTTACTGATACCTCTTTCTTCCAATATTTCACTGATTCGTAGATGTAAATTTCCATAATCCATAGAGGATACTCCTTTACTTTTCTCTAATTATTTTATATAATAGCTAACAGAAATATAATTCACAGAAATGATATTCACACAAATGTTAGGTACCAGGGGATAAACATGGAGAAAAGCGAAATTAAAGATAGATTATTTGATGTACTGAATGATACGGATCATTTACCAATACAGGATATCATGGTTGATGATAAAAAGAATTTGGTGAATGTTTATCTTACAGATGGCACAAGATTTTCAGTTCGTGTAGAAAAATATGGTAGCTGGCGTGTTTATAAGGTATAATGGGTAAAATGTTGTACATTTAACCGAAGTATTTACATTTTATTTATAGCGGGGATTATAACGATATAAATCAGATTTCATTTGATCGGTTGGACTTATTTTTATGAGGAAAAAGAATATACAAACTATCTTAGAAAAGAGGAGGCGTGTGATTGGAAATGGTCAGGATAGAGGAATATGTGGCGGCTTTAACAGATATGCTAAAGGATGCATTTGGTGAGAGATTGATGTATATAGGGCTGCAGGGCAGTTATCTCCGCCATGAGGAAACGGAAAACAGTGATATTGATATTATGGCTGTGATTGACGGTCTTTCGGTGGAGGATTTGGAAACCTATCAGAAAGCGCTTGTCTCAATAGGGAATTTTGACAAGTCCTGTGGCTTTATCTGTGGCAAAGCGGATCTGGAACATTGGAATCCGCTGGAAATATGCCATTTGCTGAACGCGACCAGGGATTATTACGGAGAGCTGAAGAAGCTTGTTCCGGCTTATACCATGGAAGACGAAAGAAACTATGTCAAGCTCAGTCTGAATAATCTCTATCACGAAATCTGTCACTGTTATATCCATACTGACAGGGCGAATAATATTGCAAAACTGCCGATGGCATATAAATCGGTATTCTATATTTTGCAGCATTTGCATTATTTGAGCAGCGGTTATTTCGCTGCGACAAAACAGGAATTGCTTGAATGTTTACAGGGTGAGGATAGAGCAGTTCTGGAATGGAGTATGTCGTTTCCCAATCAGAGCGACTATGATTTTGACAGAGCTTTTTACACATTGTTTCATTGGTGCCAGGACGCGCTGTCGAGAGTATGATTTAGGAACAGCATCCTTTTCGCTGAAGGCTGGGAAGTGTGAAAAAACTGCCGAGGCTTTTGAGTTGTAAGGATTTCACAAAACTTTTAGCACTTTGATCGTATTCGCAGGTGCGAGGTCATCTACAAAGATTGTAAAAATACTTGACATTAACGTAACGGAAACCCTTATACTATTGGTAGGGAGGGGGACGATCGACAGCATGCGAGAACGGTATA
Source organism: bacterium (assembly GCA_023663725.1). Lineage (GTDB taxonomy): Bacteria > Bacillota > Clostridia > Lachnospirales > Lachnospiraceae > Acetatifactor. Next base: position 102,236 of record JAMPGX010000003.1, read on the forward strand.
CAGCCGGAGAACTGGCCCGGTGTGCGGGGGTATCCGCGCGAACCATCCGGTTTTATGAGGAAAAAGGTATCCTGCAGCCCAGGGAGCGGTCGGACGAGGGGTATCGCCTGTATGATGGCAGCGCGGTCCTGCGGCTGCAGGAGATATTGATGCTGAAGTATATGGGACTGTCTCTGGAGCAGATTCAGTATGTTTTGAGTCAGGGGGAGCAGATGCCGGCCGCCCTGCTGCTGGAGCGCCAGAAGGAGCTGGTCTTGGAGGAGCGTCGCTGTCTGGACCGTATCCTGGAGAGCATCGACCAGGCGCAGCGGTACTGCAGGGAGGGGGAATTGCCGGTATCCCGCCTGTCGGAGATCATGCAACTGGTGACAAAGAATCAACAGGCGGACTTTCGCTATGGCCTGTATGAGCGCTATGGAACCGGCAGCCAGAAGTGGCATCAGTGGTTATTTGATCAGTTGCCGTTGGAGCCGGGGATGAAGGTGCTGGATGTGGGCTGTGGTCATGGAAACGTGTGGCATCACAATTGGCAGAGGATTCCCGCGAGATGCGGTATCACTCTGCTGGACAAGGAGACAAAGGGCCTGCAGTACCTGCGTGGGATTTACCGGAAGCGCCAGGGGGAGCTGGCGGCGGGAGTAAAGCTTACCTTTCTGTGCGAGGATGCGGAGAGCTGGCAGTGTCCGCCTGCAGGATACGATCTGATCCTGGCAGGGCATCTGTGGAGCTATATCCGGGATAAGGAGGGAGTGCTTGGCAGGCTGCGCCGCGGACTGGCGGAGGGCGGCAGACTGATTTCCACTTTTACCTCTCAGGTTTGCGTCAGCGATGTCAATCGGATATTGGAACCCGTCCTGGGCAGGAGAGTGCTGAGAGCGTATCAGGAGCGCAAACAGGCTTTTGCCGCACAGATGGAGGAGCTTTTTGCCGGAGAGTTTGGCAAAGTCTCCCGAATGACTTATCATAACGGTCTGCGTATCGGGCAGCCGGAGGAGCTGCTGCAATACCTGTGCGGTCTGGACGGAGAGTTGGAGGCCCAGCTTAAGGCAAAGGAGCAGGAGGTAAAAAAATACTTTCGGGAACTGGCCCGGCGGGGAGAGATGCCGGAGATCGGCACCGAGGGACTTTGTTATCGCTGCGAGTGACAGAGCGGGCAGAAAGAGACTATTATAGACGATTGCGAAAATCGGTTACTATGCGAGTGTCATTGTGCACATTGCATATTCCAACGAAGGCACGCTCTCGCTTCGTTCTCACTGTAGCGGTACTAAGCTCGTGCCGAATGAATTCGGCAGACCTCGCTAAGAACCGACAGTTCGAAAGAGCCTACTTATGGAATATGCAATATACACAATTCGGTACTGGCATAAGGCTGTTTTGCAATTGCCTAAAAGAGCTTATTATATGGAGAGGAGAAGAGGAATGATACCGACAAGGGAAAAAGCGGAGGAGTTGTTGCGGGACGGGGAGGCGTGCAATCAGGGACAATGGGCGGAACACAGCAGGGTAGCAGCCCGGTGCGCGGAGAAGATAGCCGCCGCCTGCGGGGATATGGATGCGGAAAAGGCTTATGTGCTGGGGCTGCTCCACGATATCGGGCGCAAGTTTGGAGTCAAGCATATGGGGCATATTTATGACGGTTATCGCTATATGACGGAGCTGGGGTATGACGAGGTGGCCCGTATCTGTCTAAGCCACTCCTTCAGCATACAGAGGTTGGAGGATTACGTCGGCAATTGGGATATCACCCCAGAGCAGCAACAGGAGCTGCGAGGACTGCTGGAGGAGATGGTATATGACGACTATGACAGGCTGATTCAGGTCTGCGACTCGCTGGCGGGAATCACGGTGATGGACATGGAGGAGCGCATGGCGGACGTGAGACGGCGCTATGGCAGTTATCCCCAGGACAAATGGGACCGGAACCTGGAGCTGAAAGGATATTTTGAGGAGAAAATGGGGCAGGATATCTATGCTGCGGTAGGGGATTGAAAGGAGGCGCACTGGTATTTATGAGTAGAACTTTTGCAGAAATGCAAGACATATACAAAGAGGTTGTTAATCGATTCAATAAGATTGAGTTGCGGGAATGGAAAGCAGAAGGGGCTATGATCGAATTGGCAAAGCAGGTCGGCGAATTGGCAAAGCAAGTCATGATCAAAGAAAGATATTATGCTCTGGAAGGAGAAACACCGGATGTTGACGAGCGTTTAGGTAATGAGATGGCGGATGTAGTCGCACAAATCATGAGATTGGCTGATTATTACAAAATTGATTTAGAAAAGGTTTTCATTGAAGCCAGAGAAGATGAAGACAGATACTTAAGATCAAGAGGGGTTTAAATTGCGATATGCAAAACGGAGGTTCATTTGAACCTTTCATGGAGGGAAGAGATATGGCGTCATGGATGGTACATTTGCGGGTGGCGGACAAGCTGCTGGAGCGACTTGAGGGAATTGCGGAAACGGAGTTTGTCGTGGGCAATATCGCCCCGGACAGCGGCATACCCAATGCGGACTGGACGGCCTATACGCCTTCCACGGAGGTATCGCATTTTAAGACATATCTGGAGGATGGAACAGTTCAAATAGATGTGGAGTCCTATCTGGGGCAGTATTTTACTCCAGAGCAGCGGGCGGGCTATGATCGGGGACAGTATTCTTTTTATCTGGGATATCTGACGCATCTGCTCACGGATATCGAGTGGGTTGCTCAAGTATATGCTCCCAGCAAGGCTAGATACCCCCAGGCTTACGAGGAGGACCCTCATAAGCTGCTGTGGACGCTGAAAAAAGACTGGTATGATCTCGATTTTCTATATCTGAAAAAGCATCCGAATTTTCGGGCTTTTCAGATCTATGAGAATGCGGAGGGCTTTGTCAACCGCTACATGGATCGTTTTGCCAGGGACGCCTTTGACAACCGGCGGCAGTATATCACCGGTTTTTATCGGGGAGGCAGGGAGGATATCGAGCGGGAATATATCTATCTGACCGAGGCCCAGGCGGAGCAGTTTGTGGAGGACTGTGTGGAGGCGGTGACGGACAGACTGAAGGGGATACTGGAGGGAGTATGAGACAGGGCAATGGAGAGCCAGGTAATGAAGAGTATCAGGGAAAACGTGATATAATTCTGGTGACTGGGATTCCGGCGGCGGGTAAGAGCGTGCTGGCGGAGAGACTTTCCGCAGAATTGGGACTGCCCTGGTTTTCCAAGGACAGGATCAAGGAGAAGCTTTTTGACACCATTGGGTTTACGTCCCGTGAAGAGAAAGTGAAACTGGGCATAGCCGCCACAAGTATCCTGTATGATCTGGCGGAGCAGATGATGCGGTGTCATAAGCCCTTTATCCTGGAGAACAATTTTGAAGCGAGCTGCCGACAGGAATTGGCCGAGCTGCTCACGCGCTACGGATACCGGACGCTGACCCTGCGCCTGACGGGGGATTATGCCCTTATATATGAACGCTTTGCTTTGCGGGATAAGAGCGGTGAGCGGCATCCCGGCCATGTGACCAACAGCAGGTATTCCCCGGACAGCGGCGCAGCCCCAGGCCCAACCGTCACTCTGGAACAGTATATCGCGGGTATTCAGAGCAGAGAGATGGACAGCTTTAGCATAGGGGGCAGGGTCATTACGGTGGATACGACGGATTTTTCTCAAGTGGATTATGCGGCTGTCTGCCGCCAGGTGAGAGACTGGCATTACATCTTATCTCCGTAAAACATATTTCTCAGCGTGCAGATATCTCTGGGAACGTCGCTTAAGTCCGGCGCGTCATGCAGCTTTCTCACCCAGCCGTAGAACTCGTTGGCGGTGGGGGTGGTCAATGTGGAGGTGCGGGAGATATGCCCTTTCTGAATGGTCTCTTGTGCCACGCCGCGCATAAATTTCCAGAAGTTATAGTAGGCCAGCTTCAGCTTGGTCATATATCCCGCGCTGTCCTCGATGACGAAGCCCTCGATCTTGCGGCCCTGATACTCGTAATCCTCCTCCAGCACCTCATAGTACCAGTCGTAGAATTCCTGCCAGGAGGCGATCTCACAGGCTTTTTCCTTGGGCCTTAAGCCGAACTGCTCCGCCACATGGCACATATCGTCGTACTCATATTTGACAAAATCCATTTGGTTATAGACGATATCCAGCAGATACAGGCCGCTCTGGGGATACTCGATGACATGGGGATCGTGCTGCATATCCACACATTCAAAGACAAAGGAAACCTGATTTTCCCGAATATACGCCTTTAATTTCTCCAGATTCTCGGCGGACACCTTTTCATACAGCATATCCCTGAGCCATCCGGCATACTGGCTGTCGATCGTGGACTTGCTGGCGATAAACAGCTCGTCCTCATATTCGTTGTAGCTGACAATCCCCAGGAAACCGTTCTCCTTCACATAGGCAGTGACCGGAAATTGCAGCCCGTATTGCAGGATATCGAATTTGGTCTCCGGACGCTCGTTGATATTGAAAAACTTATCGTAAGCCCGCGCTATCACTTTGCCTTTCAGGGTGTCCAGATAGAGCCCTCTCGCCCTGGTGGTCTGTTCGTCCCATGCCTTGTCATAGAACGCCTTGCTGGTAAAATTAAAGGACGAGATATTGCCGAAGCGCTTTTCGCGGATATACCGGTTGGCGCGCAGCGCGATAATCGTGTCGCCCACAGAGCTGTCGGTTACAGTCTGTTCCTGTCGCATCTCAGGGGTCTTAAATACCTCGTTTTTCACCTCTATGGTATGGATGCCCTCCGCGTCAACCTGCACGCAGCGCAGACAGCCGCCAAATTCCACCTGCCCCTCCAGATTGTACACCCTGTCGTTGACCATGACAGGGAGCTGCTTGGTGTTCCGGTGTCCGTGAATCTGGATATAGTTGTCCGGCGTGGTCTCGTAGAAGGTCTCCGCAATCTTCTCAAAATCATTGTAGTTTCCCACACCCTTGATCATCTGCTCCGTGGCCACCAGGGACAGGTTGTCGGGGACCGTGGAAAGCCCCGCGTGGGTGACCAGAAAGACCTGCTCCCCATAGGTGTAGTAGGCGCACTGGCCGAATTTCCGGTACAACTGCCGTAGCAGCTTTTTGTCCATGTGGGCCTCGTCCAGAACGGGCCTGGTCACCAGCTCAAACTCCTTGGAGCGTCCCACCTCGTCGTTGGCGTACAGCCACAGCCATCTCTCGTGGTTGCCCTCCAGCAGCAGCACGTTTTTCCTGTCCTTTATGGAGAGGAGGAAGTCCAGCACCTCCACATTTTCTATACCCCGATCTACATAGTCGCCCACAAATATGTAAAATTCGTCGTCCCTGATGCCGCCGTTGTCCGCGAGGTACTTTTGCAGCACCGTGTTGCAGCCGTGGATATCGCCGATGTGGTGGATGCGCCTGTAGGCCGACAGATCGATCCGCTTTAGCCAGATCGTATCCAGTTCATCGGGCGTGATCACCTTGACCCCGGAGGGGATCTTCTGGGTGGCAAAGCGGGAGTACATCCGCTCGATCACCTCTTCGGAAACCCGCTTCAACGGCTCCCGCCCTGCGTTCCGGCGCTTTACCTCCTCCATGGGAATGCCGGTGAAGTCCACGCAGTACATCCGGTAGCGGTAGGTATCGCACATCTCCTTGTAACGGTTTATCTCCGAGGTCTTGGAGTTGGTGGCGTCGATCACGGTAAATTCGCCGTTCTGCATCCGGATCTCCAGTAAGCTGAACAGCATCTTCCACACGGCCTTGTCGTTGCTCTGGCTGATGCCCACCGAGCCGTCCACCAGCATGGAAGGCCCCTGACACAGCAGACGGATATCATCTGCCGACAGCGCGTATCTCTTCAGGCCGTGCTCCTCGATCCAGGTGGATTTCCCGCATCCGGCCGAACCTCTGAGTAAAAGTAAGATTCTCATGTTATTCCTCCATGTTGTGTTGAAATGAAATCCCCGCCGGAGTGACTATGCCCGTATGAGATGAGTTTCCGGAGGGGAGATGATTCAATTATAGTATGTAAACAGTTCAGACGCAATAGCCTGGTGGTATAATCTGTATACTCTGTTTGTATATTTATCGCGCATGCATTCCGACATACGCAAGTGAGCTTGTTATTATTTAACGGAATCGACAGTGTGAGCATCAGCGACTGTGTGGCGGATGTGATTTTGAGGCTGGCAAAGGCGAAGCTGAGGGTAGTAGGGGATTAAGAGAAAGCAATAATCAAAAATGGGATGCGTTTCCACTTAGGTGCGCATCCCATTCCTTTTTACCAATATTGTTTTACCTTTTCGCTGGATTCAATTTCAGACAATTGGAATCTCTCTGCGATCCGCTTTATAGTTTCTGCTAATGAAACCCCTAAATCTTTACACATTAAAACGGCACCTTTAATCTGGCCCGTTAATTCACTCTCTTCCCTCATCTGCTGAATTGCCAAACACATATTCACATCTCCTTTCCCATCGGGATATTTCAGCTTGGATCCCGTAACAACATTTATTACTTCAGCTGCCTGTCTTTCTATGCTTTGGAATTTTAAGTTTTCCCTTACAACCCTATCCAATGTTTCCTTATCTTTAGAATATTTGATGTACAGCATCACTTCCCTCAGGGTTGAGTGAAATTCATTAATTTCGTCATCCGACATTTCTTTTGGGGCAATCAGGTTCACATGGTAGTCCGGCGCGTGTGTCAGAATGGCATCGTCCACATCGGAATACATTTCTTTCAGGGAGAGCGGCGCATCCCAGCTGTCTGATCCAAAATATATTACAAGGGTGACCACAGGGATAAGGCGGTCTGTCTTCCAGAAGCCGCTTAAAAACTCACCGTTTGTTGGAGCCTCTTTTTCTTGTGGATTATCTACCTGTTTTGATTTCGATTCCTTTATGGCCTGTCTATGGGCATTGGACGCCTCGCTGACTTGGTGGGATAGTTGGAGAAAATCGTAAACACCATTCTTGACCGGAAGGGCATAATGAATCTCAGCTTGGTTTTCGATACCCATGACACAGTATGCCGTTCTGCCGTCCGTCATGGCATACAGAAGCTTCAGCACATCCCGATATTTCTGCTCCGGCACGCCTGCACCGCTGGTTCCATATGGAATCACAATCTCCGTCGTGTCCAATTCTGTCAGCCGGGCAGGGTCGATCTTCTGATCCCCATGGTATAAAAGCTGGTTAAACGCATCTGCAAAGACAATCGGATTCTCAATATATTCCTTTGTTACAGTATCTATCTTTCCCATGATAAAATTCCTTTCTTCCATGGGAAGATTCTTTCCATTGGGAGGGCTCTTTTCCATTAATAACAGTATACGCTGAAAAAGATTTTTTCTCAATAGCATTTTCAAAATCGTCTGAAAGATTTCAGTCAGTCTGATTTTCTGTTCGGCTTTCATGAAATTTAGCAGTCTTTCCCAGCCAATTTTGCGGTGTCGGAGTTTAAATTCAAGTGTGTTGAACTTTTGGGATCTTCCGGTTTTCATTCGTGCTTTCAGCCGGATTTTTGTAAACGAGTTGAATTATAGTTGAACTATTTGCCCCGAATCTCATGAATTTTGAACTCCAAAACAGGACACAAATGCCGAATTTACGGAATTCCCCGCAAAACACCCACCTTGTGCAGTACCTAATGTGGGGAGGTACACCAGCCCAGGGCATCGGACATATCCTCCCCCTAGCTTGAGTCGGCGCCCGCAGCGTTCACGGAACAGTCGTCTCAGCCATAGATGCCATCTCTACGGTCTCTATCAGAACATTGTCACATTTCAAGCGATTTTCGTAGGTATAGGAGTCCTCCCCATTTTGCATCAGGATATTTTTTTTCGATAAATCCCTCTGCCGTATCACTTATATAATAATCTGGAGACGTACCGTACACAGAATTATCTGTGCCGTCCTCATTAAAGGCTTTGCCATACATATAGATCAATAAGTGCTTGCTGTTCGGAAGGCAGTCTACAACAAATGAATTTGCCAGCCCCTCCCCGGAAGTGTTGTTATTACCCACAACGGTTACATGATCCTTATTCTTTACAGCAGCGATGAAGCCGTCTGCCGCGGATGCTGTTATATCAGAGATCAGAAAATAGATGTTTTTCTGCCTGTCGCATTTCCCTGTATATTTTATATCTCTGGTCGCAGATAAATAATCTCCTCCGGACAGACGGGGATCATTTGCCGGTTGAAAGCGATGCATAAAATGGGTTTGCAGGATATTTTCCCGCAGGACACACTGATTATTTTGGGAGTTTAACATATACCAACTGCTTTTCATTTCCGTATCGGATGAAAAAAGCTTCGGATACAGATAGTCTGTTCCGAAATTCACGGCTCCGCCGGAATTTTCTCTAAGGTCAACAATGATGTTGTCATATTCGGCCGTCTTGCGGATGATCCCGCTAAAGTACAGTATATTGGGTTTGCAGGATCATGACAAGAAATTCTTGCCGGAAATAATTGTCCGATGAACATGGGCAGTAATGCTGTAAAAAAACGGGAAAAATGAATTGATTTCGCGGTAGAAAGTGGATATAGTATAACTATAGGGATGGCATGAGCCGGAAAGAGGTGGAATATGACCAGGACAATTGGAATCGGCAACCAGGATTTTGAGACGATCCGAAAAGCGAATTATTTTTATATAGATAAGACGGATTTCATACGCGAGTGGTGGGAAAATGGGGACAGTGTGACGCTGATCACCCGGCCCAGGCGCTTTGGGAAGACGTTGAATATGAGTATGTTGGAGCAGTTCTTTTCCGTGAAATATGGCGGGCGCAGCGATCTGTTTGAGGGACTCTCGATCTGGCAGGACGAAAAGTATCGCAGCTTACAGGGGACTTTTCCGGTGATTGCGCTGAGCTTTGCAAAAATAAAGAGCGCGTCCTACTACAATGTCAGGAAAGAGATCTGCCAGACGATCGCGGAACTGTTCAGCCAGTTCCACTTTCTGCTGGAAAGCGACAAATTGAATGAGAGTGAAAAAAGATCGTTTGGCAAGGTGTCTGATGATATGGAAGATTATGTTGCCACAAATTCATTAAATCTTCTGTCAAACTGTCTGATGAAATTCTATGGGAAAAAAGTAGTCATTTTGCTGGATGAATACGACACGCCCATGCAGGAGGCTTATGTGAGCGGATACTGGGACGAATTGGTGTCTTTTACCAGGAGTCTGTTCAATGCGACCTTTAAGACGAATCCTTATATGGAAAGAGCTGTTATGACAGGGATTACTCGCGTGAGCAGGGAATCTATGTTTTCTGATTTAAATAACCTGGAGGTGGTGACAACTACCTCGGAGAAGTATGCGGATTCTTTCGGCTTTACAGAGGAGGAAGTCTTTGCGGCGCTGGAGGAATATGGGCTGTCAGATCAGAAACAGCAGGTCAAGGAGTGGTATGACGGCTTTACTTTTGGCAGAAAAAAAGATATTTATAATCCGTGGTCTATTATCAATTATCTGGAAAAGAAAAAGGCGGGCGCCTATTGGTCCAACACCAGCTCCAACAGGCTCGTGGGCAAGCTGCTTCGGGAGGGCAATCCAGATGTGAAAAAGGCATTTGAGCAGTTGCTTCAGGGGGGAAGTATTAAGACAGAGATCGACGAACAGATCGTATATAATCAACTGTCCATGACAGATAACGCCATCTGGAGCCTTCTGCTGGCCAGCGGTTACCTGAAAGTGAAAAGCTATCGGGCATATATTGGGGAAGACGGAGAATGGCGGGAGGATTATGAGCTGGAGCTGACCAATTTTGAGGTCCGCGTCATGTTCCGAAGGATGGTGCGCGGCTGGTTTGAAAGCCCCTCCTCCGATTACAATGATTTTATCCGGGCACTGCTCTTGGGCGATGTGGAGGCCATGAATCTGTATATGAATAGGGTGACGCTGGAGATGTTCAGCTATTTTGACACAGGCAGCAGCTCCAGAGGGGAGGCAAAACAGGCAGAGGAGGATGTCTCAAGCAATGCGCCGGAGCGTTTCTACCACGGTTTTGTGCTGGGCCTGATGGTGAAACTGGCGGACCGTTACAGCATTACGTCCAACCGCGAAAGCGGGTTCGGCCGTTATGACGTGATGCTGGAGCCCCGAGATAAGGCCAAGGACGACGCCATCATTCTGGAGTTCAAGGTACAGGGGTTGCGGGAGAAGGAGCTGTCCGATACGGTATCCGAGGCCCTGCGGCAGATTGAGGAGCGGAATTATCAGGCGTCTCTGGTGGAAAAGGGCATCCCGAAAGAACAGATACGAAAGTATGGATTTGCCTTTTGCGGAAAGAAAGTGCTGATCGGCACTGCGGAGGGAAAGTGCAGGAAAACCGGATAGAATGTGCGCGCTGATAAGAAGAGATCGGCAGTAATGCAGATTGTGAAGAATTCTGGTGAATAAGTATGAAAAGAAAAAGCTATAAAAGGGCGGCGGACAAAGGAGTTTCCCTGCTTCTTTCGATTTTGCTTGTCTTTGGTATTCTGGGAGTTGTGGTATTCTCTGTATCTCAAAAAATATCGAAGGAAATGTCTGAGTCGGCGATCCAGAATCTGGATGAGAGTCTGGATTTGATAAAAAGCACTATAGAGTCAATTCTGAGCAAAGAAGCGGAGTTCCAGAAGCTGATTGCACAGGAGATCGCTCTGCGGCAGGAGCCGGAGGAGTATATCGCTTCTTATCAGAAGAATCAGACGATGGTAAAAATCTCGTATATCAGGGAAGGGGAAACGGTAGGAATTTCCAGTACGGGGGATGCTTTTTCCGAAGAAGGGCTGGACTTTTCGGGCGGCATGATAGAAGGTCTGGCAGTGTCCCACTCTTATATAAATTATATGGGAACGTGGGCATATTCTCTCAAATGTCCGGTGACCAGGGATGAGCGGATAATCGGAACGCTCTATGTGGAGTATACTTATGATTCCCTCGATAAATCGCTTCCCGACGGATTCGACGGCAAGCAGGCCATGCTTTATATTATGGATGCGAAGACGGAGAGATTCGTGCTGAAACCCAAGGGAATGGGAGAGCGCAACGCGGGACATCTGGATCTGGAAGATTTTTACAGGGCAAACGACATTCGGGAATCGGAGCTTCAGGCGGAAGTAAAGAATTGTATACAAAACGGGAAAAATATTATGTTCTACCACGATATACGTGGAAAAAGCGCCCTGAATTATATGTGGACCGTGAATGGCGGTACCATTTATTTAGTCGGGTATGTGCCGATTGAAGCCATTCTACGGGAAGGGAAGAGCGTAAATCAGAACATTCTGATTGTCGTGGCGGTTATGCTGGTCGCGTTTTTCCTGTGCTGTGTTCTGTATTATCTGAATCAGAGGCAGCAGAGAAAGATTATGCGGGAACGGGAAGCGGAACGGGAGTTACATAACAAACAGCTGGCGGAAGCGCTGCATGCGGCGCAGCTGGCGAGCAATTCCAAAACCATGTTTCTCTCGAATATGTCCCACGACATTCGTACGCCGATGAACGCAGTGCTTGGTTTTACCACCTTGCTTGAAAAGGACGCCGAAAATCCGGATAAGGTGCGTGCATATACGAAAAAGATCATGGCGTCCGGACAGCATTTGCTCAGCTTGATTAACGATATCCTGGATGTATCCAAGATTGAGAGTGGGAAGGTTGTGCTGAATGTGGAAGAGTTTACGCTGAATGCGCTGGTATCTTCCGTTGATGTAATCGTCCGACCGATGGCAAGCGCGAGGGCACAGGAATTCCATGTGGAAGTCAGGGATATTAAGCATGAGCGGCTGTTGGGCGATGAGACAAGAATCAATCAGATTCTGATAAACCTTCTTTCCAATGCCGTTAAATATACGCCGGAGGGAGGAAATATCTGGTTTAGGATCATCGGTTTGAAACAGCGTTCCAGCCAGTTTGAGCATATCCGAATCGAAGTGGAAGATGACGGATACGGGATGACACAGGATTATTTAAAAGTAATTTTTGACGCGTTTACCAGAGCAGAGAACAGTACGACGAACAAGGTTCAGGGAACGGGTCTCGGCATGGCGATTACCAAAAATATCGTTGAGCTTATGGGAGGAACCATTGAGGTTTTCAGCGAGGTCGATCGGGGAAGCCTGTTTCGGGTAGAATTGGAATTTCGCATCCCCGAGGGACAGGCGGATAAGCTGTTTTGGGAGCAGAGCGGCATATCTCGGATTCTTTTTGTGGGTGAAGACGGGCAGGAAGGCCAGAACATTCAAACGCTCATGGATGATATGGGCGTTGCCGTGGATATCGTGTCAGATGAGAAGAGTGCGCTATCCGTATTGCAGAATTCCGGGGATATTCAAAATGTTTACCAGCTGGCGTTGTTGGATGTCGATGTATCTGTTATGGATGATGCTTCGACGTTAGAGCAAATGAGAAAGCTTTTGCCTCCTAACGCGCCACTTCTCTTTATGACTGACCATGACGTGGGAAAGGCAAATCATATGGTGGATACGCTTACAAAGCCGTTTTTTGTCTCCGCTCTGAAAGAACGCGTCATGGAAATACAGGCGGAAGAAGCAGGGGAGAGTAAGGAGTCGGAAGCCGAAGAAGCCGGAGGTCTCCAGGGGCTGCATTTCCTCGCGGCAGAAGACAATGAAATCAATGCGGAAATACTGTCGGAAATCTTGACAATAGAGGGTGCAGGCTGTGAAATTGCCGAAAATGGCAGACTGGCAGTGGAGCGTTTTGCGAATGCGAAAGAGGGTGAGTTTGACGCGATACTCATGGATGTCCAGATGCCGGTGATGAACGGTTACGACGCGACGAGAGCAATCAGGGCGATGAAGCGGAAGGATGCGGGAGAAATCCCAATCATCGCTATGACGGCAAATGCCTTTGCGGAAGATGAAAGGGAAGCTTTGAATGCCGGAATGAATATCCACCTTGCAAAGCCAATCGACGTGGAACTGTTAAAGCAGGTGATCAGAAGCTGTGTATATAAAAAAACCGGATAAAGAGGAAAAAATAAGCTTGAATAAGGAGTAATCAAAAATGATCATGAGAAAAGAAAGAAAAAATGTTTTCAGGAAAGCGGCGGCAGTATTGATGACAGGAGCGGCGGTGCTTACCGTGACAGCCTGTGGGAACAGGGACGGCTTCAATCTGGTAGAGTCACAGGAGACAGAAGCGCGGATCGTGACGCTGTACAGTCCGATGGAAAAGACGAACCCCGATGCAGAAAACGTGGCAAGAAGCGCCTGTGATAAGACAATCGTCATGGCGGAGGAAGAACTTGGCGTGTCCGTTGGCTATATCACATATACGGCAGGAAATTATCAGGATAAGACTTATGATGATGTAGCGCTCGATCGGGCGCGGCACAATATGGATGATATGTATCTGCTGAATCCTGATGTGATCAAGACGCTGGGAGAAGAAGGACTGCTTATGGACCTGTCGGGGCTTGCATGTGCGGACAATCTGCGGGATGTTGTAAAAACCGCAAATACAATCAATGGAAAACTGGTGGCCATTCCACAGGAGGTAGTGGCCTATGGTCTGTTTATCAACAAAGATATGTTCGACCAATATCAGCTGGAATTGCCGCAGACCCCGGAGGACTTCCTGGAATGCTGCAGAGTATTCAAAGAAAACGGAATTGAAACACCGGTGGGGGCAAACCGCTGGTGGCTGGAAACCTTTGTTCTGGCTATAGGCTATGCAGATCTGTATAACGGCGGAAACACGGAGGCGGAGATTGCGGCTCTAAACAGCGGAGAAAGCAAGTACAGCGACTATATGCGCCCCGGATTTGAGTTCCTTCAGAAGATGATCGATTGCGGCTATATCGACGCAGAAAAGGCTCTGGTCAGCGAAGCAATCGAAGGTGAAGGGGCGGATTTTCTCGCAGGGGAAACGCCTATTGTCATGGCGTACTGGGGAGCGGCCAATACGAATACCGCATACGGAGATCCGGATTTCAATATGCTGGTCATCGGTTTCCCCAGCAGCAGAGGCCAGATGCCCGTGATGCCAATGACGGGATTTGGCGTCGGCGCCAATGCGGAGCACGCAGAGGACGCCATGCGCGTTATGGACGTGATTCTTTCCGACGAAGCGCTCCAGGTATATGCGGAGACGAATAAAGTCATCTCACCGTCCAAAAATGTGGAGGTGGAATGTATTCCCGCATTAAAACCGTTGAACGACAGGATACAGGAAAATGTCTATGTTCTTGGAGCCAATGCGAATATGCAACTCGAACAGTGGGGGAATACCTGTCTCATCGTGCGGGATCTGTTAAATGGCGCTACGGTGGACGAGTGCATGGCGGAATTTGACAGACTCCAGGAGGAAACGCTGACGAAGTAGAGGCTGCGGAGTGGCAATGGATATGCAACTTTAAGTTGCGTTTTTCTCCAAAAGAGAACTGTGAAGTTGGTAGTATCTCCCACGGCAATCGTTGTATGATAGTTTCGTCAGCACGATCAAGGATGTAATGTTTTTGCCCATAAAAAGAGGGTGAGTACCCGGGGAACGCTAGTTCTCAAGGGAGCTCACCCTCTTATAATCTGTCTCTTAAGCCTTTCCGTTGGAACCGAGAACATTCACAATCTTGTGAGCGACCATATCCTTCACGGCTTGACGAGCAGGTTTCAAATACTGGCGGGGATCAAAGTGATCCGGATGCTCTGCAAAGTATTTGCGCATAGTTCCTGTCATGGCAAGACGGATATCGGAGTCGATATTGATCTTACACACAGCGAGCTCTGCAGCCTTGCGAAGCTGTTCCTCAGGGATACCGACCGCGTCGGGCATATTGCCGCCGTACTGGTTGACCATCTTGACAAACTCCTGCGGAACGGAGGAGGAGCCGTGCAGAACGATCGGGAAACCGGGCAGGCGCTTAATGCACTCCTCCAGCACGTCAAAACGAAGCGGAGGGGGAACAAGAACGCCGTCGGCGTTCCTGGTACACTGAGCGGCCGTGAACTTATATGCGCCGTGGGAAGTGCCGATTGCGATTGCAAGGGAGTCACATCCGGTTCTGGAGACGAACTCCTCAACCTCCTCAGGGCGGGTGTAGGACTCATGTCCTGCCTCTACCATCACTTCATCCTCGACGCCGGCCAGAGTACCCAGCTCAGCCTCGACTACGACACCCTTGTCATGAGCATACTCCACAACCTGCTTGGTCAGGGCGATATTGTCCTCGAAGGACTTGGAGGACGCATCGATCATAACGGAGGTGAAGCCGCCGTCGATACAGGATTTACACAGCTCGAAGGTATCGCCGTGGTCCAGATGCAGGGCGATGGGAATCTGGGGATTCTCAGCGACTGCCGCTTCCACCAGCTTAACCAGATAAGTATGGTTCGCGTAAGCTCTCGCGCCCTTGGACACCTGAAGAATCACAGGGCTGTTCAGCTCGCCGGCTGCTTCTGTGATGCCCTGAACGATCTCCATGTTGTTGACATTGAATGCACCAACCGCATAACCGCCATTGTATGCCTTCTCAAACATTTCCTTTGTTGTAACTAATGGCATTGTCATTACCACCTTTCCTAATATTATTTTGACCGGCCCAAGACCGGATATTCACTACAGTTTTTATTATAACCCAAAGGATGTCCTTACGCAAGCATATTCTGGAAAATATGGCGTATTCTCCCATTTGCCAGCGTGATAAGTTTTCTCCGAACATATAGCGCTTGCGCATTTATGGCGAGAAGGGTATAATGCACTCAAGGCTTTCGTTCTGAAAAGGAGAGACATAATTTTGCGTGGAATACAAGAATATTATGATAAAACGGCGGCGCAGTGGGCGGAGGATGGATATAAGGCGGACGCGGAGTTGGGCTGTCTGGGTGAATTCCTGGCGATGCTGCCCGATGGGGGCAGAGTGCTGGATCTGTGTTGCGGTGCGGGCTATGAAAGCGGCCGTATAAAGGCGCGGGGATTCGAGGTGGTGGGGATTGATTTCAGTGGGGAAAGCCTGCGCATTGCCCGAACTCGGAATCCTGAAATTACCTTTTTGCAGGCGGATATGTTGAAGGATTATTCGGATATCGGTATTGTTGACGGTATTCTGCTCAGCGCCGGTTTGGTACATGTGGAGAATCAGGATCTTCCTCTGGTGTTTCGGCATATGGCTACAGTGCTTTCGCCCGGCGGCTATGCGCTGTGCTCTGTCAGGGAGGGGAGCGGTAGGCTGGAGGAGTGGAGTATGAGGGAGATTGACGGCGAGACATATGATCGCAATTTCATCGCTCACACTCTGGACGAGTTATTGACGGCGGCGGAAGGCATCCTTACCTACCAGCGTGAACTGCCCTGTGAAATGGCTATCTGGCATCAATACCTTTTCCGTAAAGACAGCCTTTAGGTACAATTAATTCCATAATTGGAGCTGTGTAAAGGAGAATGAGATGCTTGATAACAAGGGGTTTGATCTATGGGCTGATGGATATGATAAGAGTGTGGGTGTCTCGGACGAGGATGGCACTTACCCGTTTGCGGGGTATAAGCGAATCTTGAATGAAATTTACAACAGAGTGCTTACGGGTAGAGGTAATACGATATTGGATATTGGTTTTGGCACCGGTACTCTTGCCAATAGATTGTATGAGCAGGGCTGCCATATTTGGGGACAGGATTTCTCGGAAAGAATGATTGAGCTGGCGAGAGCAAAGATGCCCCAAGCAGAATTATTCCAGGGAGATTTTTCAGAGGGGCTGGTGGAGCAATTGAAGCATAATAGATATGACACAATTATTGCCACTTATTCCCTGCATCATCTGTCAGATGAGCAAAAGCTCAGATTGATAAAAAGTATTCTTCCCTTATTGAATGAGGGGGGATGGCTCTACATTGGAGATGTGGCATTTGAAACACGTGCGGAGCTGGAACGATACAGAGCATTGATTGGTGAGGAATGGGATGATGACGAAATCTATTTTGTGGCGGATGAGCTGACGAAATCATTTCCACAGATGAGATTTGAAAAGTTCTCATTTTGTGCCGGACTGTTTTCATTTAACAGATGATTGTAAATACTTTTCCCCAAAAAGATAGAAAAAAATTGATTATATATCTTGACAAAGCCGGCTCTCTCATATAAACTATACAAAGCAGAACACTCAAAGGCGAGGTTTCAGACTGTAGTTTTTGTGTGTTTTGTTTTTTATATCATAAGAAAATGCAGTGAAGGAGACCCTTGTCAGGGGAAGCGACAGGAAGGCTATGGCTTTGGATGCATACACCCAAGGCTGGCAGGCGTGAGAAAAGGTAGCTTGCCGCCACCGACTGAGAGCATGGCCAGCGGAAACTGACTCACAGGCAACACTCCGGAGCAGGCTGTCTGAACCTGGCCGCAGGGCTGTATGGCGGAAGCATATTTTGCCGTAGCTTATGCTGGCGAGTAAGTAGGATGGTTCGTTGTACGCGTTAAGTGCGAGAGTGGGCAGGAGCACGGAAGAGTTTTTGCCAATGCGGGTGGTACCGCGGATATCGATATATCCGTCCCGGAATACAGCAATTGTATTTCGGGATTTTTTTATCCCTCGAAATACAAGGCGAAGCGTGAAAAGAGATATTATTGAAGCATGGGAAGGAGAGACAGACATGACACAGAAAAACAGTTACAGAGATATGCACATTGGACAGATCAGCGAGCAGCTGATCGGCAGCGGCATCAGGGTGGCCGGATGGGTGGAGAATATCAGAGATCACGGCGGCGTGTCCTTTGTGGACCTGCGGGATATGTATGGCACCTTACAGGTGGTGCTGCGCGACACGGAGCTGCTGAAAGGGCTGAGTCGGGAGATGTGCGTCTCGATCTACGGTATCATGGAAAAGAGGGATGAGGATACCTACAATCCCCGTATACCCACCGGAACGATAGAGCTTGAGGCCAGAAGTGTTGAGGTGCTGGGAAAGGTGTATCGGCAGCTGCCCTTTGAGGTGATGACCTCACGGGAGACCAGGGAGGAGGTGCGCCTGATCTACCGCTATCTGGACCTGCGCAACGCCAAGGTGAAGGATGCTATCGTGTTCCGCTCTCAGGTGATCAGCTTCCTGCGGCAGAAGATGACGGAGCTGGGATTTCTGGAGATTCAGACCCCTATTCTCTGCGCCTCCTCCCCGGAGGGAGCCAGGGATTATATCGTGCCATCTCGCAGACACAAGGGAAAATTCTACGCATTGCCCCAGGCTCCCCAGCAGTATAAGCAGCTATTGATGGTGTCGGGATTTGACAAATATTTTCAGATTGCTCCCTGTTTTCGGGACGAGGACGCCAGGGCCGATCGGTCTCCCGGAGAGTTCTATCAACTGGACTTTGAGATGAGCTTTGCGACCCAGGAGGATGTGTTTCGGGTGGGCGAGGAGGTGCTGTCGGCAACCTTTGAGAAGTTTGCCCCGGAGGGCTTTGCCATCACGCAGGCCCCCTTTCCGGTGATCAGTTATCGTCAGGCAATGCTGGAGTATGGCACCGACAAGCCCGACTTGCGCAATCCCCTGCGCATTCTGGATGTGACAGCGTTCTTTCAGGAGTGTAGCTTCCGGCCTTTTCTGCACAGAACCGTGCGGGCGATCAAGGTCCATGCCGAGATGAGCAAGGGCTTCCACGAAAAGCTGTTGTCCTTTGCCACGGGTATGGGCATGGGTGGCCTGGGGTATCTGGAGGTGGCGCAGGACCTCTCCTATAAGGGGCCGATCGACAAGTTTATTCCTCAGGAAAAAAAGGGGGAGCTGGCGCAGCTTGCCGGTCTGGAGGCTGGAGACACTATATTTTTCATCGCGGATAAGGAGGAGCGGGCAAATTACTATGCCGGCAGGCTGCGCGTCGAGCTGGGGGAAAAGCTGGGGCTGGTGGAGCAGAACGCTTATCGCTTCTGTTATGTGAACGATTTCCCCATGTATGAGATCGACGAAGAGACCAGGCAAATCTGCTTTACGCACAATCCGTTCTCCATGCCCCAGGGTGGACTGGAGGCGCTGCGGCAGAAAGAGCCCCTTGACATTCTGGCCTATCAGTATGATATTGTATGTAATGGAGTGGAACTGTCTTCGGGAGCCGTGCGCAACCATGATATGCAGATTATGGTCGAGGCTTTTGCCATCGCGGGCTATGACGAGGAGACGCTGAAGCGCAAGTTTGGAGCCCTGTATCAGGCATTTCAGTTCGGTGCGCCGCCTCATGCGGGCATGGCCCCTGGGGTGGACCGTATGCTGATGCTGCTTCGGGGCGAGGAAAATATTCGCGAGGTCATTGCCTTTCCCATGAGCGGCACGGGCCAGGACCTGATGTGCGGTGCGCCGGGAGATGTGACGGAGCAGCAGCTCAGAGAGGTGCATATCAAGTTGCGGGATTAGGTGATTGAGGAACTTGGTTACTAGAAGAGTGTCATTGTGCAGCTTATATATTCCAACGCAGGCACGCTCTCGCTTCGTTCTCACCGTAGCGGTACTAAGCTCGTGCCGAATGAATTCGGCAGACCTCGCTAAGTACCGACGGTTCGAAAGAGCACTGCTTATGGAATATATAAGTTGCACAATTCGGTACTTTCTTAAGGCAGTTTCACACTTGACTAATTGATGCGTGTAGTCGATTGGGGAACTTGGTTACTAGTGTGCTGTACCGTTCACTTTCAGTTAAATGACGCAGAATGAATTTTCAGTCTGCAAGGCGGCTGAATGAGGCGTAGCGGTGGCTACGTCGATTGAAGCCAACGCAGCAGTTGGAAATTCAGGCAAGTCATTTAGCGAAATGCGAATGGTACAGTACACTAGAAGAGAGTTATAGTGTAATTTGTATGTTTCTATGCAGCATTGGCAATAAACAGTTTAGCAATTACCAATACTGCATTGATATAGGCAATTGCGAACCCCTTTATTGCCAGTACCGAATTGTGTATATTGTACATTCCATAAGCAATGCCCTTTCGAGCCGTCGGTACTTAGATGCTGTTTTATAGCATCTTATGTACCGCTACAGTGAGAACGGAGCGAGAGCGTGCTTGCGTTGGAATGTACAATGTGCACAATGACACTAGCATAGTTACTGGCTTTTCGCAAACGCCTAAAATGATGGAGAACTGAAAGGAGATGGCTATGGCAAATCAGATTTCGGAGGAGACGATTGATTATATTGGTATTCTGGCGAAGCTGGAGCTGACGGGGGAAGAGAGAGAGCAGGCGAAGCGGGATATGGGGAAAATGTTAGATTATATCGATAAGCTGGGAGAACTGGACACCGCCGACGTAGAGCCCATGTCCCATGTGTTCCCCGTGCAGAATGTGTTTCGGGAGGATGTAGTGACGAATGGAGACGGAAGCGCACAGACTCTGCGGAACGCTCCTGAGGAGAAGGATGGAATGTTCGTGGTTCCCAGAACCTTCGAGTGAGGAGAGCAGGAGAAGGTGCTGGAAGGGAAATGGGCGGAACTAAAATAGAAAGGAATCAGATATGGAATTGCTATCACTTTCGGCTGTGGAGCTGTCCGCGGCCATCAAGGAGGGAAGGGCAACTGCTCCCGAGGCCATGGAAGCGGTACTCTCCCGAATAGACAGCGTGGAGGAAGAGTATCACTGCTATGTGACGGTTGACCGGCAGGGGGCCATGCAGCGAGCGGAGCAGGCGCAGCGGCGGATAGAGGCAGGGGAATTGGTCGGCCCTCTGGCCGGCGTGCCCATGGCGGTCAAGGACAATCTGTGTACGGAGGGAATGCTGACGACCTGTTCCTCCAGGATACTGGAGAATTTTGTGCCCACCTATACGGCCCGCGCTGTGCGTGATCTGGAGGCGACCGGGGCTGTACTCATCGGTAAGACCAACATGGACGAGTTTGCCATGGGCTCCACCACGGAGACCTCCTACTATGGCCCTACCCGCAATCCTCGCAGTCCAGAGCATGTGCCGGGGGGGTCCTCCGGAGGCAGCGCGGCGGCTGTGGCGGCGAGAGAATGCTTTTTTGCCCTGGGTTCCGACACGGGCGGTTCTATCCGCCAGCCTGCAGGGTTCTGCGGCGTGGTAGGCATGAAGCCTACCTATGGCACAGTGTCCAGATACGGTCTCATCGCCTACGGCTCCTCTCTGGACCAGATTGGTCCTTTGACGGGAAATGTGACCGACTGCGCGGCAGTGCTGGAGGTGCTTGCCTCTCACGATCCTCAGGATTCTACCTCTGTGGAGCGGAAGGACACGGATTTTATGTCTGCTCTGACGAAAGATGTCGGGGGAATGCGCATCGGGATTCCCCGAGATTACTTTGGAGAGGGCCTGGATGGGGAGGTAAGAGAGGCAGTGCTGAGAGCGGCCGAGACGCTTAAGGATAGAGGAGCCATTCTGGAGGAGTTCGATCTTGGGCTGGTGGAGTACGCCATCCCGACCTATTACACGATTGCCGCGGCTGAGGCCAGCTCCAATCTGGAGCGCTTTGACGGCATCAAATACGGCTATCGCGCACCGGGAGACATAGGACTTCACAGCATGTACAAAAAGACTCGTTCCCAGGGCTTTGGCCCGGAGGTGAAGCGGCGGATTATGCTGGGCTCCTTTGTGCTCAGCTCAGGGTATTACGACGCTTATTATCTGAAGGCTCTGAAGGTGAAGGCCATGATCAAGAGGGCCTTTGACGAGGCTTTTTCCCACTATGACCTGATCCTGGGTCCGGTGGCGCCCACCACTGCTCCCCGGCTGGGTGAGAGCCTGGCGGACCCGATCAGGATGTATCTGGGCGATATCTATACTATAGCTGTTAATCTGGCAGGCTTGCCGGGCATCTGCCTGCCCTGCGGAAATGACAGGCAGGGCCTGCCTATCGGATTGCAGCTGATCGGGGACTGTTTTCAGGAAAAAAAGCTGCTGCGGGCCGCCTACGCTTATGAGCAGGCGGAGGAATGCGGCGGAAATGGAGGGGCTATCCATGACTAAGGAATATGAAACCGTCATCGGTCTGGAGGTGCATGTGGAGCTGGCCACCCGGACCAAGATATTCTGCGGCTGCTTTACCGCCTTCGGAGGCAGGCCCAACGCGCACACCTGTCCGGTCTGTACTGGAATGCCGGGAGCGCTCCCTGTGCTGAACCGTCAGGTGTTGGACTATGCGGTCTCAGTGGGACTGGCCATGAACTGTGAGATCACCAGGTATTGCAAATTTGACAGGAAGAATTATTTTTATCCAGACAATCCGCAGAATTATCAGATATCTCAGCTCTATCTGCCCATCTGTCGCGATGGCTATGTGGAGATTGAGACCACGGAGGGCAGCAGGAAGGTGGGTATCCATGAGATTCATATGGAGGAGGATGCGGGCAAGCTGATTCATGATACCTGGGGGGACTGTTCTCTGGTGGACTATAACCGTTCGGGTGTTCCGTTGATTGAGATCGTGTCTGAGCCGGATATGCGGAACGCGCAGGAAGTTATCGCGTTTCTGGAAAAGCTGAGACTGATCATTCAGTATCTGGGAGCCAGTGACTGCAAACTGCAGGAGGGCTCCATGCGTGCTGATGTGAATTTGTCTGTGCGCGAGAAAGGGGCCGCCGCATATGGCACCAGAACAGAGATGAAGAATCTGAGCAGCTTCCACGCGATCACCCGGGCCATTGAGGGGGAGCGGGAGAGACAGATCGATCTGCTTGAGTCGGGGGAGGCCGTGGTGCAGGAGACCCGCCGCTGGGACGAGACCAAGGGCTGTTCCTATGCCATGCGCTCCAAGGAGGACGCGCAGGATTATCGTTATTTTCCCGATCCGGATCTGACGCCGATCACGATCAGTGAAGAATATCTGGAGGAGATTCGGGCGAGACAGCCGGAGCTTCGCACGGAGAAGATGGCGAGATATAAGGCGCAGTACGATATCCCTGAGTACGACATCGAGATTATCACTGCGAGCAAGCACATGGCTGATCTATTCGAGGCGGCGACAGCCATATGCGGTCAGCCTAAGAAGGTGTCCAACTGGCTTATGGGGGAGACGATGCGCCTGCTGCGGGAGCAGGAGATGGATCCTCAGGATATACAGGTAAGCCCACAGCATCTGGCGGACCTGATCGACATGGTGGAGAAAAAGGAGATCAACGGCGGCGCGGCCAAGACAGTGTACGAGGCCATGTTTGCACAGGATGTTGAACCCAGACAGTATGTGGAGGAGAGAGGCCTGAAGACGGTGAATGACGAGGAAGCTCTGCGAAAGACAGTGGATGAGGTGCTTGCCGCCAACCCGCAGTCTGTGGCGGATTACCGCGGCGGCAAGGAAAAGGCCCTGGGGTTCCTCGTAGGGCAGACGATGAAGGCCATGAAGGGGAAGGCCGATCCTGCCAGTGTCAACCGGATATTAAAGGAACGGATATAAAGTGTGGAGCAGCTACTCTTCTATCCTGTATAGGAAATCATATATGGAGGAAATGAATTGCAGAACCATATCCGGATTGGATTCATTGACTACCACGCTCAATATGACGTCATCATCCTGAAAGACAAACGCCTCTTGAATTCGGGGACAGCTCTGAATATATAATCCGACAGGCACCGGCTCTGCCATGCTCTGTGGATCATGAGGATTGGCAGGATAGTCCGGTGTTTCTGTCATGATGCCGTCTTCCTGCTTGGCGTTAATCTCCTCTATGAGAGCGGCATCCACATAGTAGTAGTAAGGCGCAAGCTTCTCCTGCAGCTCTTCGGGCAATACCTGACGCATATCCTGAAAAAATTCATTGTATGCGTACTGATTCATAATGGCAGGTCCGCCTGCCATTATGTCCACATCTCCTGCCGCGACATAGACCATCAGCCGTTGGGCGGTATTTACGCTTGTCTGATCATGGGCGTTATCTGCAATAAACATATCCGTGTCAAACATAACATCGCTCTTCTCAAGATCGATGCCGACGCTGGCGGCGAATTCTTCGCGGAACGCTTCGCACTCCGGCGTCTGATAGGCATTGATAAACGCCCCATAGAATACGCATTCCTTGCGGTTGAGGACTGAGTTTATCAGAGAGACTACGCAGGCAATCAAAACGACGCCACCGATGACATGCCACTTATAATAGTCCAGAAAATATTGAAATTTATCCTTAAAGCTTTTTTGCTTCAGTGCTTCCCGCTCCTCACGGAATTCATCCATCACCGGCATGATCTATCCTCCTATTTTAAGTCGCTGCGCGACGGCGCTAAAGGGTGAAGTTCCTTCGGCGCACACCAGGGAGAGACAAATTTCATTCGTAAAGCATCTCATGAAATTTGCTCTCGTGTGCCTTCGCAACTTCACCGCGCTGCGCGACGGCGCTAAAGGGCGTCCAACGAAACGCAAGCTGATCTTATATAGAGAATAATACGTGTTTTAGTCTGGCATGTCAATAAAGTGTTCCTAAGAAGAATATAAAAAAAGAATAAATTGATTGCAAGTTTGAGGGTTCTGGTATATCATCTTAGTATGAACCGATGTTAAGCGGTCGAATATGGATGAAGGACAGGTATATTTATGAGTGAAACATATGTGGAATGTCTGGTGAAGGCTAAATCAAACATGGCGCTTAAGTTGTTGAAGTATCTGTTGATTGGCCTCACGGCTGTGTTTGTGTTGCTAATGCTTTTGGGTGTTGTCGTGGCTATTCTCGCAGGGGCAGCCACGGGCATCGGCGCCTACTTTCTGAACCTGTATTCTGATCTGGAGTATGAGTATCTGTATCTGGACAAGGAGCTGGTGATTGACAAGGTTATGGCCAAGAGCAAGCGCAAGCGCGTGGCCACCTATCAGGTTGACCGGATGGAGATCATGGCGCCGATTCATTCCTATCGGTTGGACAACTATAAGAACCGCCAGGTGAAGGTGAAGGATTACAGTATCGGTGAAGAGCTGAAGCCGGATCTGCGCTATGCCGTGTATTACGAGGGCGGCGAGAAGCTGATTCTGAGCCCCTCCGAGCAGATGATCAAGGCGATTCGCAATGTCGCGCCCAGAAAGGTTTTTACAGATTAAAAATATAGGAAAAAACGCAAATTGACAGTTGACATCGGCTGTCAATTTTGTTACACTCGAATGCACAATAAATACATAAAACAGGAGGAGAGAAAATGGGACAGATTATTGGCGAAGGCATTACCTTTGACGATGTGTTGCTGGTGC
Organism: bacterium; assembly: GCA_023663725.1. GTDB lineage: Bacteria > Bacillota > Clostridia > Lachnospirales > Lachnospiraceae > Acetatifactor. The sequence goes on from JAMPGX010000003.1 coordinate 127,306, forward strand.
CGGCGTATTCTCAGGTGGTGCCGAATCAGGTGGACCTGACTACGTGGCTTACCAAGAAAATCAAGCTGAACATTCCGATGATGAGTGCCGGCATGGACACTGTCACGGAGCACCGCATGGCGATTGCCATGGCAAGACAGGGCGGCATCGGCATTATCCACAAGAACATGTCTATTGAAGCGCAGGCGGAAGAGGTGGACAAGGTTAAACGTTCCGAGAATGGCGTAATCACAGATCCTTTTTCCCTGACTCCTGAGCATACTTTGGCGGATGCGGATAATCTGATGGGCAAGTTCCGCATCTCCGGCGTCCCGATCACTGAGGGCCGCAAGCTGGTAGGTATCATCACCAATCGCGATCTGAAATTCGAGAAAGATTTTTCCAAGAAAATCAAGGAATCTATGACCTCCGAGGGACTGATTACCGCTCCCGAAGGCATTACGCTTGAGGAGGCCAAGCAGATTCTCGCCAAGGCCCGCAAGGAGAAATTGCCCATTGTGGACAAGGACTTCAATCTGAAAGGCCTGATCACCATCAAAGACATTGAAAAGACTATTAAATATCCTCTGGCGGCCAAGGACGAGCAGGGCAGGCTCCTGTGCGGCGCAGCCGTGGGAATCACTGCCAATGTGCTGGACCGTGTGGCGGCGCTGGTGGCGGCCAAAGTGGATGTGATCGTACTGGACAGCGCCCACGGACATTCCGAGAATGTGCTGCGCTGTATCCGCATGGTCAAGGAGAAGTACCCTGAGGTGCAGATCATTGCGGGCAATGTAGCCACCGGCGAGGGAACCAGGGCGTTGATCGAGGCAGGCGCAGACGCGGTGAAGGTGGGAATCGGTCCCGGCTCCATCTGTACCACCCGCGTCGTGGCCGGTATCGGTGTGCCGCAGGTCACGGCAGTGATGGACGCATATGCCGTTGCCAAGGAATACGGCATTCCCATTATTGCAGATGGCGGGATCAAGTATTCTGGAGATATCACCAAGGCGATTGCGGCAGGCGGCAACGTCTGTATGATGGGAAGTATTTTTGCCGGCTGTGATGAGAGCCCTGGAGACTTTGAACTGTTTCAGGGTAGAAAATACAAGGTATACCGCGGCATGGGTTCCATCTCCGCCATGGAGAACGGCAGCAAGGATCGCTATTTCCAGGAGAACGCCAAGAAGCTGGTGCCTGAGGGCGTGGAGGGCCGCGTGGCATACAAGGGCTTGGTGGAGGACGAGGTATTCCAGTTGATGGGCGGTCTGCGCTCCGGCATGGGCTACTGCGGCGCCCATAACATAGAGGAGTTGAAAGAGAACGGCAGGTTTGTCAAGATATCCGCCGCCTCCCTCAAGGAGAGCCATCCCCATGATATTCATATCACCAAGGAAGCGCCCAACTACAGTGTGGACGCATAGAGAGCGAGCTTAGACAATAGGGCCTGTCTCCCCAGCTATACAGGGGGAACAGGTCTTTCATATTGATGAAACTCTTTATTTGTTCTGTGTCGCAAGCAGGCTTGCGATATGTGGGGTGTAAAAATGCGCGAGAAAAAGCTTAGGATATTGATGCCTTTGCTCACAGGTATTATGCTTTTGTTTGGCTGCGGACAGAGTGATCGACCTGTCATGGAGACAGTAGATTCGAATGTCAATGAGGTGACCGAGCAGGTGAGTATGGAGTCCTTGCCTGTGGGGAGTGAGGAGCATACGGGGGACAAGGGGGAAACGGAGGACGGCGAACAGGATCAGGAGGAAGCGGGAGCATCCATGGAGGAGGTGCCTGCGGGCGAGCAGCGCGAGCCGCTGGATGTCCCTGTGAATGTCACGGCGGAAGATATTATCTATCACAGCGAAGACGAAATTAGCCTGGCAGCCGCCCAGCAGCGCTGCGTGTCTGACGGGGAAAACATATATCTGGCCTATGGCACTCAGGATCTATATGCCATGCCGCTTGGCGGGGACAGGCACAGGCAGGTGAAGCTTGACAATCCCGAGGGGCTGTATGTCTATGATATCGCCATGGATATCTATGGAGGTCTTCATCTGCTGATGAGTCGTGATGACGGGGGATGTCAGATATGGCGTCTCAGAGAGGACTTTCAGGTCGATAAAGTGATCGACATTTCTGCATATTATGAGACAAAACAGTTGCCGAGATGGTTTTGGGTTGACAGAGACGGCGCATATTTTTTGCAGTGGCGCACGGAGCGGGACGGTATCATCATCGACAGCGAGGGAGAGCTCAGGCATAGATTTACGCCCGAGTCGCTGGAAACCGGATGGATCTACAAAGCTACAGGGGGATCGGATGGCCGGATATATCTCATTCACAGCGAGCAGGGTGAGGGATGGGAGATCAGCGCGCTTGATATGGAGAGCTGTTCGATGCAGAGACAGGATTCTCCCCTTCTCTTTTCAAAGGATGAGGTGTTTCTGGAGGAATCCGGCGGAACAGACACAAGCCTTCTAATGTACAGTCCCTACAGCGGGGTGTGGGCCTGCGATACGGAAAAAGGGATCATGGAGAACCGCGTGCCGTTGTCCGAGATCGATCAGGACGGCGGGGACATCACTCCTCTCGCATTTTTGGCCGATGGGCGGCTGCTTCTGTTGACCTATGCAGATGAGGAGGTCCATCTGAAGTACACACCGGCAGGCAGGTGAGAGCAGAAAATTGGTCTTGCAGATAAGGGGAAAATATATTATAATACAGGTAAAGGAAGAGTTTGGAAATTATATGCGGAGAGTTTGACAATGTGTTCTGCGCAGGAGAGGAGCGTTTATGAGAGTAGCGGGTGTGAGTGGATTATATGGTACGAATTCTCTGTATGGCAAGATTGCCAGCGGCAAGAGGATTCAGACGGCTGCGGATGATGCGGCAGGGCTTGCCATTGCGAACAAGCTCAAGAGGAATAACAATGGTCTGGATGTAGGCGCTTCCAACATTATGGATGGGATCGGCACCGCCAATATCAAGGACGGTGCGCTCGGTTCGATGCAGGATTCGCTGCAGAGGATTCGTGAGCTCAGCATCAAGGCATCCAATGGGTTATACGGCGATTCCGAGAAACAGATGATTCAAAAAGAGGTCGATCAGCTCTTGCAGGGAGTCCAGTATACGGCGACTGCCACGCAGTTCAATGAGATGAGGCTGTTGGATGGCAGCATGGCAGACATGGAGATCGCGATGAACGCGGACGGAACAGGCCTGAAGATCGGGATGGAGAATCTGTCGCTGAAGTCGCTTGGGCTGGAAGGCTATAATGTGACGGGAGACTTCGATATCAGTGTTCTTGACAATGCCATGCAGAAGATTAACGAGGCAAGGAGCAGCACTGGCGCTTATACCAACGCCATGGAGCATTCCTACAATTATAACACAGGCGCCTCCTACAATCTGCTCAGCGCCAGAAGCCGGATAGAGGATCTGGATATTCCCAAGGCAGTGTCCGAGCAGCAGAAGAAAAAGCTGCTGCAGGATTATCGTCTGGGTATGCAACGCAAACAGATGCAAAACAATATGCTGATCACGAAAATGTTTGGCAGCATGTAAATGAGCAAAAGTACTTCTTTTACGTGATAAGTTTTGGATGTGAGTTCTTAGATGAGATAAGTAAGCGAAAAAGAATTGAAAGAGACATCATGGTGTAGAAACTATGGTGTCTTTTTTGCTGCTAAATTTTTCTTGCCATTTATCCCTATCTATGCTACTATACTTTTAAAGCATATATTCTTTTCACTGTTGAAGACCACTTCTCTTTTCAGGACATCGGAAAATCTATGCTTGGAATTCATAAACAGAAGGAACTGAACACAGGCGGGAGATTTTCCGGACAGGGTATCTGGAATGTTTTTGGCATCTCCCGCGTAGCTTTGTGACGATTCACACATGAGTAGGGAGGTACAAATTGAAGAAAAAACAGGTAGAGGACACATATCTGTCTCAGGCTGTGGAGGCGGTACAGGACACGGCCGCCTATGATGCCAATGTAAAGTATCTGCTGGCGGACAGGCAGATACTGGCGAGGATTCTGAAATATACGATAGGGGAATTTCAGGATATGGAGATCCCGCAGATCATCGGCTGTATCGGTGATGAGATCCAAGTCTCCTCGGTCCGGCTGGACCCAGGTCTGACGAATCTGGGGCGGGTTACGGAGGATAAGACCGAGGACAATGTTCCAGGGGAGGGTATGATATGCTATGATGTGCGATTCCATGCCCGTCTTGCGGAGGAGGAGATGAAGCTTCTGGTCAATCTGGAAGCGCAGCGGTTGACGGGCAGGGGGGCGCTGGGGTATCATCTGGAGAACCGTATCGTATACTATATTGCCCGAATGATTTCCGCCCAGAAGAATACGGAGTTTTATGGAGAGGACTACGACGGGATGAAGAATGTGCGAAGCATCTGGATCTGTATGAACAGTGGGAGAGAGGGAGACTCTATTGAGGAGATTAGTCTGGAGAGAAGGACAGTGTTCGGCAGAAAGAGAGATTCATGCAGGCTCAGGCAGATGCAGGGTATCATCGTTAACATTCGCAATAACTGGGAGGGAGAAACCTCAGAAAACACACTGATTGCGATGCTGGAGACACTGCTCTCCAAGATGGAAGTAAGGAAGAAAAAGGAAATACTGGAAAAAGAGTATGGAATGGTGATGACGAGAGAGATCGAGGGGAGGATACAAAAGATGTGTAATTTTTCTGAGTTTATTTTGGAGGAAGGCTGGAACAAGGGAATGGCACAGGGTATAGCGCGTGGAATACTCCAGTCAATAATGGATATTCTGGAGGAGTATGGCGATATCCCGTCGGATATCCGCGACCGCATTTGCGCGGAGGACAATCCGGAGACTCTCAGGGTGTGGCTAAGAGCTGCCGCCAAAACGGAAAGTCTTTCGGAATTCCGCGAGATTCTGGCCTGAGTATTCCGGCTGATTCAGCCTGCTCAGATTTTTTTGTTTCTGCACTTGCCAAAACGTTATAAACCATGTACTATATAAGTAATCGTTACACGACTGGCGGAAGACAGTGGAGCTGTTATGGGATGACCCATGGGGAGTGCAAACGTAGAATAAGCCGACCGCCTGGGCAGCCACCTTGACTGTGTGTGCCCAGGTGGTTTTTTTCACTCTCTTTAACAGCATATTCCCTTCGGGAATATGCCCGATGCGCGCTGAAGGAACTCGCCCTTTAGTGCTGTCGCGCAGCGACATAAAATAAGGAGGTATTATATGTTATCACTCAAGCAGGAACTGGAGAACAATGCGTATCCCGGCAGAGGCATCGTGATCGGTCTGACGCCGGACGCAAGCCAGGCGGTGACGGCCTATTTTATCATGGGAAGAAGCTCCAACAGCCGTAACCGCGTTTTTGTGGTCGAGGGGGAGGGCATTCGCACGCAGGCATTTGACCCGTCCAAGCTGGAAGACCCCAGCTTGATCATCTATGCGCCGGTGCGGGTGCTGGGCAACAGTACGATTGTGACCAACGGAGATCAGACCGACACCATCTATGAGGGCCTGGAGCGCCAGCTAACCTTTGAGCAGTCTCTGCGCAGCAGGGAATTTGAGCCGGACGGACCGAACTATACACCGAGAATATCCGGTATCATGCATATCGAGAGCGGTCGATTCAGCTATGCTATGTCTATATTAAAGAGCAATCACGGCGACGGCTCCTCCTGCGTGCGCAATACTTTCGCATACGAGACACCGCTTGCGGGGGAGGGCCATTTTATCCATACCTATATGCATGACGGGAACCCGTTGCCCAGCTTTGAGGGCGAACCTAAGCATGTGGAGATGCTGGATGATATGAAGGCATTTGCCGACATGCTGTGGGAGAGCTTAAATGAGGAAAATAAGGTATCCCTGTTTGTTCGCTATATCGATATTGCAACAGGGGACTATAGAACATGTATCATCAATAAAAACCAATAGCTTTGCGGTAACTTACAGACAGGTAATGTCGCGAGGGCGTACAAGGGCGCGCCGAAGGGACTTTACCCTTTAGAGCCGTCGCGCAGCGAAGTAATGTCGCGAAGGCATACGGATGCGCGCCGAAGGGACTTTACCCTTTAGAGCTATCGCGCAGCGATTTTAAATAGGAGGAATCAGTGATGAACGAAATCGAATTAAAATACGGATGTAACCCCAATCAGAAGCCGGCTCGGATTTACATGGAGGACGGCGGCGAGCTGCCGGTGACTGTCTTGAACGGCAAGCCTGGCTATATCAATTTTCTGGACGCCTTCAACGGCTGGCAGTTGGTGAAGGAGCTGAAGGAGGCTACGGGCTTGCCCGCTGCCACTTCCTTCAAGCATGTCTCTCCGGCAGGCGCGGCGGTGGGCCTGCCTCTGACGGATACCCTGGCGAAGATCTACTGGGTGGACGATCTGGGAGAGCTCTCTCCTCTGGCCTGCGCCTATGCCCGCGCGAGGGGCGCTGACAGGATGTCATCCTTTGGAGATTTCATCGCGCTGTCCGATGTGTGCGATGTCGATACGGCCCGCCTGATCAAGCGGGAGGTATCCGACGGCGTTATTGCTCCTGGATACACCGAGGAGGCTTTGGAAATCCTGAAGGCCAAGAAAAAGGGGAACTATAACGTGATTCAGATCGATCCAGCCTATCGGCCCGCTCCCATAGAGAGGAAGCAGGTGTACGGCATCACTTTCGAGCAGGGCAGGAACGAGCTGGATATCGACGACGGGCTGTTGTCAAATTTCGTGACAAAGAATCAGACGATTCCGCAGGAAGCGCTGATCGACATGAAACTGGCGCTGATCACGTTAAAGTATACACAGTCTAACTCCGTGTGCTATGTAAAGGGCGGACAGGCCATCGGTATCGGCGCCGGACAGCAGTCCCGCATTCACTGTACCAGACTGGCGGGCAGCAAGGCCGACAACTGGTATCTGCGTCAGGCTCCCCAGGTGTTGGGTTTGGAGTTCCTGGATTCCATCGGCAGAGCGGATCGGGACAATGCCATCGATCTGTATATCGGCGAGGAGTACATGGATGTGCTGGCAGAGGGAGCGTGGCAGAAGATTTTCAAGGTTAAGCCCTCTGTATTCACCGCCCAGGAAAAGCGGGCGTGGCTGGATGGCAACAGGGACGTGACCCTGGGCTCCGACGCGTTCTTCCCCTTCTCCGACAACATCGAGAGAGCGCATAAGAGCGGTGTAAAATATATTGCCCAGCCCGGCGGGTCTGTAAGGGATGATCTGGTGATCGAGTGTTGTGACAAATATGACATGGCCATGGTCTTCACAGGAATCCGCCTGTTCCACCACTAATCGGAATCCGCCAAGGATAAGGAGAACAGCATAATATGACACTGTCAGATCTAGAACAATATGATCCGATCACGATACAATGTCACGACAACCCAGATGCGGACACATTGGGCTCAGCCTATGGACTGTACTGCTATTTTCGCAGCAAGGGCAAGCATGTGCGGATGATTTACAGTGGCTTTGATCAGATACGAAAAGCCAACCTGCGGATGATGTGCGACAAATTAAAGCTGCCCATCGAGTATGTGGAGCGGGAGGGGCAGGCGCCCTTTTCCGGCCTGCTCATCACGGTGGATTGTCAATATGGAGCGGGCAATGTGACCCGCTTCGAGGCGGAGCATGTGGCTGTGATCGATCATCACCGGATAGAGATGGACAACCTGGAAATGAGTAGGATTCAGTCTGATCTGGGGAGCTGTTCTACATTGGTGTGGACGATGCTCAGGGAGGAGGACTATCCAGTCAACGAGGATGTAACGCTGGGAACAGCGCTGTACTACGGCCTGTACACAGACACCAATCAGCTCTCGGAGATGCACAATCCCCGCGATATGGATATGTGGGAAACCATCAACACCAACAAGAGGCTGCTCACAATGTTCCGCAATTCAAACCTGTCTCTGCAAGAATTGATGATTGCGGGCATCGCTATGATCCGTTACAGCTACAATGACGAGTATCGGTTTGCAGTGATTCACTCTCAGCCCTGCGATCCCAATATTCTGGGTTTGATCAGCGATTTTTTGCTCCAGGTGGATGAGATCGACGTATGCCTGGTGTACAATGAGATTAACGACGGCTACAAGATATCCGTGCGAAGCTGTATCAGGGAGGTCAACGCCAATGAACTGGCGGCTTATCTGACGGAGGGGATCGGCTCCGGCGGCGGACACGCCGAGAAAGCCGGTGGATTCATCAGCAGGAGACTGTACGCTGACAAATATAATTCCCTCCATGCGGACGCGTATTTTAACAGTCGGATGAATGAATATTTTGCAGAGTTTACGGTGATAGATGCCCGCGAGTACCAGATGGACTTGACAGGGCTGAAGCGCTACCGCAAACGCCCGGATCTGATGGGCTATGTACGGGTAGACGCGATAGAGGGGATCGGCAAGAGCGCTATCCTGCGCACACAGGAGGGGGATGTGACGCTGAATGTGGCGGAGGGGACTTATCTGGTGCTGGAGGATGACGGGGATATCATCCAGACGAGCAGCAGTCAGTTTGAGCCCTACTATGATATTTTGGATGAAAAATTTGACTGGAGGGCCGTGACCTCCTACGAGCCGACGATTAAAAATCAGGCTAAAAATATCACCTTCCATATACAGGATTACGCCAGATCATGCCGTCCCAATGCCAATCTGCAGGTCTATGTGAAGGAGCTGGACAGGGGGGTAAAGCTGTTTCCGCTCTGGGATGAGGATGGCTATATGCTGGGTGTTCCCGGCGATTATCTGGCCGCCTACTGCGATAACCCGCAGAATATCTTCATCATCAAGCACAAGCAGATCGGGGAGAATTATGAGGAAGTGAGCGGCGCGGACGCAAGCGGCAGTTAAGGGAGGAATGGGACTGTGAGAAAATATGTGGCCGTGGTGGGAGTGTCATTGTTTTATGCGGCATTTTATATGGTGACATGTCCGGTGATGGAGAACTCACATGCGCTACTGGTTTTTCTGATGAGTTTGCTGTTCTTTGCGGGATGTGTATTGATTGGCCTCAAGGCTGCTCCCTGGGTAAAAAAGTGGAAGCTGACTGAGAGATTTATCCTGTGGAACAGGCATATCGGTGAACGAATCGATCAGCTCCTGCCGGAGCGCAAGCTGTTTCCCGTTCTGTGGCTTGTTCTGACTGTCTGTTGGATTCCCGCTTATCTGGCATGGTTTCCCGGTATCCTGGGGTATGATACACCCGGCCAGATAACAGCGTTGTGGGGGTACGAAGCTCTGACCTCCCATCATCCGCTGTTTCACACCTGGTTGCTGGGGCTCTTCTTTAAGGCAGGCGAGTTGATTGACAACTACAGCGCCGCATACGCCGTGTTTACCGCGCTGCAGATGGTGGCGGTGACTGGCAGTCTGGCCGCCTCCTTCGCCTTTCTGAGAAGGCGGCGGGTGCCGGTTCTTCTGCTGCTGGCGGCAATGCTGTGGGTGATAGCCAACCCCATGCTACAGACCCTGACCTTCAATGCCACCAAGGACATCCTGTACGGCGCGAGTATGCTTCTCTTTATCATCAGCTTCTGGGAGCTGATAGAGCCGTTGAAGCCGCCGGCAAAAAGCGCGTATATGAAGGTTTTTGTTTCAGGACTTCTCGTATGTCTCTTTCGGAATCAGGGGATATATATTCTCCTTGTGCTGACAGTGTTCTGCCTGCTGATGAGGATGAAATCAAAGCGTCTGTATGGGTGCCTGGTGGGGATTATGGCTTGCTATGGGATTTTTTGTATATTTTGCACCAATGTGTTAAAGATACCGGAGGGAGACAAGAGGGAGATGCTTTCAGTGCCGATGCAGCAGATGGCAGCGGTCGGTTATCAAAGGCTTGTGAACGGCGGCGGAAATATCTCGGAAGACCAACTGCAGATTATGGAAGAAATTATACCTGAGCAGTATATCCTGGCGTGGGACCCTGCCAGTGCAGACCCAGTAAAGATCGGGTTTGAGACAGAGGAATTCGGTGCGCATTTTCTTCGGCATCTAAATAATTATATTCAGATTGGCCTGCGGAATCCAGACATTTATCTTGAGACATTCCGCGGTATGATCGCCGCATACTGGGATATGAATCGAAGTCCGTTTCGAACGCTGGCATTTTCCTACACGTTTTCGGACATGAACCGATGGGATATCAAGCTGGAAAGCATCCTGGGATTCTATGCGGAAATGTTGATGAACAGAGGCTTTGTCGATCCAATACCGGTGTGGAATCAGCCGGCGGTCAGCATCTGGTGTATGCCGGCTCTGGTGGCGGTGGCTTACGCCCGCAGGAGGAAAACACTCTTTCTGGGAAGTCTGCCGGCAATCCTCTATTTTGGCACCATTCTGCTGGGGCCGGTGGCGCTGCTGCGGTATATGTATCCTCTGATGCTGGCCCAGCCGTTGCTGCTCGGCATGCTGTTTTGCTCCCTGATCGTATCAAATTTTGAATGTTGCCAACAATAGATTGAAACTTACAGTTCGGTATGATATGATAGAAATAGTAGGCAGTAAACACGAAAGGATAGAATGGGTATGAGTGAACTGGAGAACACGGCTGTGGAGGAGGCCTCAGAGGGAAAGGTTTCCCGCAACTTTATCGAACAGATCATTGACAGGGATCTGGAGGAGGGAGTGTATGACACCGTACACACTCGCTTCCCGCCGGAGCCAAACGGATATCTGCATATTGGCCACGCCAAGGCGGTGTTGACCAATTATCTGCTGGCGCAACAGTACGGCGGCAAGTTCAATATGCGTTTTGACGACACCAACCCAACTAAGGAGGACATTGAGTTTGTGGAGTCGATCAAGGCGGATGTGCAATGGTTGGGCGCCGACTGGGAGGACAGACTGTTCTATGCGTCTGATTATTTTGAACAGATGTACGAGGCGGCGGTGAAGCTGATCAAAAAGGGCAAGGCCTACGTGTCTGATCTGACGGCGGACCAGATCAAGGAGTATCGGGGCAGCTTTACGGAGCCGGGCAGGGAGGACCCCAGCAGCAGTCGCTCTGTCGAGGAGAATCTGCGTCTCTTTGAGGAGATGAAGGAGGGCAGGTACAACGATGGGGAGAAGGTGCTTCGGGCACGCATCGATATGACGTCACCCAACATCAATATGCGTGATCCGGTAATCTACCGTGTAGCGCATATGAATCACCACAATACGGGGGATAAGTGGTGCATTTATCCGATGTATGACTTTGCACATCCCATAGAAGATGCCATCGAGGGGATCACTCATTCCATCTGTACGCTGGAATTTGAGGATCACAGACCTCTGTACGATTGGGTGGTGAGAGAGCTGGAGTATCCGCATCCTCCCAGACAGATTGAGCAGGCCAAGATGTATCTGAAAAATGTGGTGACGGGCAAGCGCTACATCAAGAAGTTGGTGCAGGATGGCAAGGTGGACGGCTGGGATGATCCCAGGCTCGTGTCCATCGCGGCGCTGCGCCGCCGGGGATTCACGCCCCAGTCAATCCGCCGGTTCGTGGAGATGTGTGGCGTGTCCAAGGCACATTCTGTCGCGGACTATGCGGCGCTGGAGTATTGCATCAGGGAGGATTTGAAACCGCAGGCGCCCCGCTATATGGCTGTGCTTGACCCGGTCAAGCTCGTGATTGACAATTATCCCGAGGGACAGACGGAGAGTCTGAGCGCAGTGAATAATCCGGAAAATGAGGAGCTGGGTAGCCGCGAGATTCCTTTCGGCAGAGAGCTGTACATTGAGAGGGAGGACTTCATGGAGGAGCCGCCCAAGAAATATTTTCGCATGTTTCCCGGCAATGAGGTGCGTCTGATGAACGCGTATTTTGTGACCTGCATCGGCTGCGAGAAGGATGCGGAGGGCAAAATTATCGCGGTACACTGTACCTACGATCCCGCGTCCAGGGGCGGAAATAGTCCAGATGGCCGCAAGGTCAAGGGGACGATTCACTGGGTGGCGGCGCAGACAGCGGTGCCTGCGGAGATCCGTCTGTATGAGAATCTGATTGATGAGCAGAAGGCGGATGAGCAGGGTTCTATCTATGATGAGAATGGAGAGGTGTATTTGAACCCTAACTCCCTGGTGGTGAAACAGGGGTATCTGGAGCCGGCCTTCGCCGGAGCCGGAGCATATGAGAGATTTCAGTTTGTGCGGCAGGGATTCTTCTGTGTGGATTCCAGGGATTCCACAGCGGAGCGCCTGGTGTTTAACCGGATCGTATCATTGAAGAGCTCCTTTGTTCTGCCAGGACAATCGTAGGCAAGGACGCAAGAAACAGTAGTTATGAAAAAGAATCAGGAAAGAGGAATAAAATTATGGGTATTTTTTCAGGATTAAAGAATCTGGGATTAGGTGATCTGGAGGGCAAGGATCTGTTTGAGGACGAAACCAAGGCGGAGCAGGCGCCGGCGGAACCGCCCCAGCCTGAGGAGAAGGATTATATTCTGGATAAGTCCTTCACCTGTCCAGTGTGTGACAAGAATTTTACGTCCCGTATCATGAAGACGGGAAAGGCTAAGCTGGTATCCATGGATCTGGATCTGCGTCCTCGCTATGTGGGAGTAGATGCCACAAAATATGATGTGGAGCTGTGTCCGCATTGCGGTTATGCTGCGCTTACACGTTACTTTACGGCTTTGACCTCCGGCCAGATACACCTGATCAATGAGCAGATCAGCAATAAGGTGAAGCTGCAGCAGCACACAGAGGAATATTATACCTATGAGGAGGCGATGGAGCGGTATAAGATGGCTTTGGCATGCGCTGTGGTAAAGAAGGCCAAGAACAGCGAAAAGGCTTATATCTGCCTGAAATCCGCCTGGTTGGTGAGAGGATACCGCGAGGATCTCGAGAGCAAGCGTCAGCTGCAGCCTAATCAGAAGGAGGAGCTGGATGGGCAGGAGATGGAATATCTGCAGAATGCGTTCAAGGGCTTTATTGAGGCGCAGAAGTCGGAGAGATATCCCATGTGCGGCATGGATGAGTATACGATGGATTATCTGACAGCAGCGCTAGCTTACGAGGTGGGAGAGTTGGATGTGGCATCTCAGTGCGTATCCAGACTGTTGTCTTCCATGGCCAATAATCGGGTGAAAGATAAGGCCAGGGACCTGAAGGAGCTGATAGTGGCCAGGAAGAAGGAAGCGGCTAATTAACGTGAGAAAAGCCCGCATAGACGGGAAAGTGGGGCGATGGTATGTATGATCTGACCATTGAGCTACATAGTGACGGTTCCAGATGTCTGTATGAGCAGATCTATCAATATATCAGAAAGGAAATCAGAGAGGGGAAGCTGCGCCCGGGGGAGCGGCTTCCCTCTACCCGTTCTCTGGCGGAATATCTTCAGATATCCCGCAGTACGGCTACGTTGGCCTATGATCAGCTCCAATCTGAGGGATATATCATATCCAGGCCCTACAGAGGATATTATGTATGCCATATTGAGGAGCTATTCAGGATGGACGCCGAAGGGGAAGTGCATGGAATCGGGAACGGGAGAACGGATGGGGATGAGCGAAATTATCGATGTGATTTTTCGCCCGCCGCCACAGATATGTCCCTGTTTCCCTTTAGTGTCTGGCGCAAAATAACCAGAAATGTTTTAAGCGATGACAGCAGAGAGCTGTTTGCCCGCGGAGACGCGCAGGGAGAGTACAGTCTTAGAGAGACGATCAGCCGGTATCTGCATTCCTCGAGGGGAGTCAACTGCTCGCCGATGCAGATAGTCGTGGGAGCAGGCAACGATTATCTGCTGCTGTTATTGGAGAAGATACTGGGGAGGCATGTGAGGATTGCCATGGAGAATCCCACATATAAGAGGGCTTACCGGATTTTCAGATCCTTTGCCGATGAGATCAGCACGGTGGATATGGACGAGGCGGGGATGTCGGTGGCTGGTCTGCGCCAAAGCGATGTGACAGTGGCTTATGTGATGCCTGCCCATCAATATCCGACAGGAATGGTGATGCCCATCGGACGGCGGCTGGAGCTGCTGAAATGGGCGGATGAGGCGCCGGAGCGATATCTGATTGAAGACGATTACGACAGTGAATTTCGATATAAGGGCAAGCCAATTCCGTCCCTTCAAGCCTCTGACAAACACGGGAAGGTCATCTATATGGGAACTTTCAGCAAATCCATCGCGCCGGCCATCAGGGTCAGTTATATGGTGCTGCCCCAGACATTGCTGGAACGGTATCGACAGCAGTGCTATTTTTATTCCACTACGGTATCCCGAATTGACCAGAAAGTGCTGGAGATCTTTATTGCGGAGGGATATTTTGAGCGCTATCTGAACAGAATGCGCAAGCATTATAAGGAAAAGCATGATCTGATGCTGGAGGGGCTGGAGGATTTTCAGAAGAGCTTTCAAATCACCGGAGAGAATGCCGGACTTCATCTGTTGCTCACCAGCAGAGAGGGACAGACGGAGGAGGCTTTGACAGAGGCGGCACAGGCTGTAGGCGTCAAGGTATACGGGCTGTCGGAGAGCCTGGTGGAGCAGGACGGCACGCAGCCCAGTCGGACGGTGCTGCTAGGCTATGGTGGGCTGGAGCGGGAGGAGATAATAAAAGGCCTGACGCTTCTGCGGCAGGCCTGGCTGTAAGTAAGTATTTATTCGCTTTTGGGGGCTTCCGAAGCGGGGGCCTCCTCGTCGATCAATGCTTCCTCCTCATCAGCCTCCTCCTCGTCGAAGAACTCTTCGACATCCTTTTCCACCTTCTCCTCAGCATTGGATATGGTCTGAGACAGAGTGGTGAAGCGGTCCTCGGCGTTTGAGAGCTTCTCGGAGATAGTGCTTACGGCATCTCCGACCTTCTGCACGACGGACTCGGCGACGGCGCCAGCCTTTTCTACAGCCTTCTCGGAGGCTTCCTTGGCCAGAGATACATAATTGCGAGCAGGAGTGGCCTCCTCCTCCAAGTCATCGCTGAAGTTGTCATAATCGTCATCTTCCTCAGCGACAGTGCTGGCAACATGATCCTTTTTTGTCAGGTAATAACAGACGGCGGCAGCGGTGCCAGCCGCAGCGGTAAAGAGCAGGAACTTGCCAAATTTTTTAGCCATGATTATACTCCTTTCGAGATATCCTTTTGGTTAGCCGATTGCGAAGCTCTTTCCGCAAGTGACGGAATTGACCAATATAACCAAAACGGGCGCCAGATGCGGTGGCAGGGCTGCCCTTATTTGGTTATATTGCCCAATTCCTGTTCCAGAAAAGAGCCGTTTCACAATCAACTATATCCTTTTGGTAGTCAATTGCAAAACTATCTTTTGCCAGTACCGAATTGGACATATTGTATATTCCATAAGTAGGCCCTTTCGAAACGTCGGTACTTAGCGAGGTCTGCCGAATTCATTCGGCACGAGCTTAGTACCGTTACGGTGAGAACGGAGCGAGAGCGTGCCTGCGTTGGAATATACAATGTGTACAATGACACTTACATAGTAACCAAGTTTCACAATCACCTATATCCTATTGGGGTTCATATAGATAGTTTAATACTATTTTGTGGAAATGAAAAGGGATTATGTATAAAAAATTTATAAAAACTGTGGGAAGCGATTCTTGAAAGCGCATTGTCTGTGTGATACAATAGTGCTTCGGAGGACAGAATAGACAGGATGAACGGGAAATTTTTTGATCTCAAGAAGGAAAAACAGGATAGAATGATCAATGCCGCGCTGAAGGTATTTGCCACGCAGGGATATCGGCATGCCAGCACTGACGAGATCGTGCGGGAGGCGGGGATCAGCAAGGGACTACTGTTTCATTATTTTGGCAGCAAGCTCGGTGTATATGCCTTTGCCTATGATTACAGCGTGAGGTACATGATTCTGGAGCTGGGGGCCAGGGTGCCAGCCGGAGAGAGCGATCTGTTTGCCATCTGCAGGGCGGTAGAGCTGTCCCGTATGCATGCCATGAGAGGATACCCCTATATGCAGCAGTTTCTGGACCGCTGCAGGCAGGAGGATGTAAGTGAAGCGCTGTTGGCCATCGAGGAGAGGCGGGAGAGTCTGGATGCGGAATATGAGAGAATACAGAGGCAGATTGATTATAATGCTATGCCCGCCGGAGTCGATGGCCACAAGCTGGAGAGGATGCTTTCGTACACTGTACAAGGGCTGATGCGGCAGCGCTTTCAGGACGCCTCCTTTCAGCCCGAGATGTTGTATGACGAAATTGTAGAGTATATTGACATGCTGGAACAGCTTGTCAAAAAAAGCTGATTCTGCCTATGCGGACTGTTATTTATTCATCTTGTGGGGCAGATCGGCAGGGTAGCCGCCCTTGAGCTTCTGCATGCCGCGCTGTATGGCGTCGCGGGAATTTTTCCAGTCGGCGTCCTTGTTCTGATAGTCGAATTTCTCCACCATCCAGGATACGTCCTCATACAGACGTTCCATATTGCGTTCCATCAGGGGCAGTACCACGTCATAGAACTGCTTCAGCTCTTTGTCGGACAGGCGCTCATCCGCCGCGCTGCACAGATCGCCAAAATGGTTCAGACAAAAGCCCTTGCTGTTTCTCACTTTTTCTCGGAAATCCTCATCCCTGCCATACATATGGAAAAAGGTATCCATATAGCGTGAGTAGTTGTCTCTGAAATGATTACAGATATAGCATGAGTCATTCCGGCGCGACACCCACATGCTGATGCTGTTGCCGCCGGCATTGCCCTTCAACTTGTCCTTCAGGGAAACCTTGCCGGGGGAGAAGGAGGAGAATTGCTGTTTCATCTCCCGTATGGTTCTCTGATAGTGGGTTTTCAGGATCCAGGCATTGCCCAGAGTGTTGCCGTAGTCAAACATTTTCTTGAAATGCATCCGACAAAAGCCAGCCTTATCTGTGGCCTCGCGGATATCAGCCTCCATATAGGAGCTGCTGTTTCCCAGGCAGAAATCCATCACATCCCGTTCCACAGCCCGCTCGATAAAGCAGAAGGGGCATTCGTCATGGGCATCCAAGGCATCGTTAAGCGGTATCGTATAGAGTTGTTCTTTCATAGAGCAGTCACCATCCTTTTTGCGCTTGAGCCTGCCTGGACTGGGTTGGCAGGTCACCACGCGAGTCTCTTGATAACAGTGTAAATCATTTTTTAAGACTTGGCAATATTTCTTAAAAAGATGTGACAAACTTATGAAGAAAAGAAATGAAAACTTAAGATTAATTTTCTTGTATTTTGGAAGAATAAACGCTACAATTTGTTTATAAAAATTACGTGAGAGATGTGGTCGTCTTGGTATTCAGCAGTATTGAATTCTTGTTGTACTTTCTCCCGATTTTTATCCTGGTTTATATGATTGCTCCGCACAGGCTGAGAAATACCGTTCTGGTGTTGGGAAGCATGGTGTTCTACGCATATGGGAATCTGCTCCGGCTGGGATTCCTGATTGCATTGACTGTGGTGAATTATCTTGTCGCCAGGAGACTGAATCGGCGGAGGATGGTGCTGGTTGCTGCGTTGGCAGTCAATTTCAGCGCTTTAATTTTCTTCAAATTGTATCAGGGAGGAGCGGCTCTACCTATGGGTATGAGTTTTTACACCTTTCAGGCTGCCTCTTATCTGATCGATGTGTATCGGGCGGAGACGCCCGCGGAGAGAAACTTCATAGACTTTGCGGCATATATTATGATGTTCCCCAAGCTGGTCATGGGGCCCATCGTCAGTTACGGGGATATGCGCAGGCAATTGCACCGGCGCCGCTGCGACGCGGAGGGCTTGCAGGAGGGCATGAAGCTGCTGATCCTGGGGCTGGGCGGCAAGGTGCTGTTGGCGGACCGGCTGACGCTCCTGTGGCACGAGGTGCAGGTCACCGGGTTTGAGAGCATATCTACGCCCCTCGCCTGGTTAGCGGCTCTGGCCTACTCGCTGGCTCTGTATTTTGACTTTGCCGGGTATTCCCTGATGGCAGTGGGACTGGGGCGTATGCTGGGCTTCTGGTTGCCGGAGAATTTCAGGCAGCCCTATATGGCCAGAACTGTGAGGGAGTTTTATCGCAGATGGCATATCACTCTGGGGGAGTGGTTCTGCAAGTATGTGTATATTCCGCTGGGGGGAAGCCGCAGAGGGGAGGGCAGAACGGTCTGCAATCTGCTGGCGGTATGGCTGTTGACCTCGCTGTGGCACGGCGTCACTGGTAATTTCCTGATCTGGGGCATGGGAATATGCCTGTTGATCATTCTGGAGAGGCAGGCGGGGAGAATGTGGAGGCATAGCTTCGGGGGCAAGGCTCCCGCAATCTGTCATCTGTATCTCTGCGCGGTGATACCAGTCACCTGGATGTGCTTTGAAATTGCGGATATCGGGCAGCTGGGTGTCTATCTGGGGAGAATGTTTGGCGTGGGAGGCAGTGTTGCGATCTATGCGCAGGACTGGCAGAAAGTGCTGGGAAATTACGGACTGTATCTGCTGGCGGGCATCGTGGCCAGCACGCCGCTGGTACGTTGGATTTACCGTAAGCTGGAAAAGCGCCTGACAGGTATGTTTCTGTTGGCAGCGTGTTTCTGGTTTTGTATACACAGAATACTGTTGGAAGGTGAAAATCCTTTTAGATACTTAGATTTTTGACGAGAAATGAAGGTGGGATGGCCTTGAAGTGGATGAAAAGATGGTCCTTTGTGATCGTGCTGGTGATTACGGGAATAATATATTTTATGGCAGATCAGAGCCTGCTAAAGATATCAGGGTGGCAGAGTTTGGACCCGATGGGAGAGGAGAAGCCGGAAGAAGACTGGGAGCTGCTGCATGGCGAGAAAACTCCTGATGCAGCACCTGAGGAGACGGAACCGGAGGGAACTGCGCCACAGGAGGACCCTCAGGGAACGCCCGAGCAGGCAGAGGACCAGTCAGTGGCGGAGGAGACAAATCCCGCCGAGCAGGAGGAGGGCGTGCCTGGGGAGTCCGGTGCGGAGGATGAAGTGCAGGAACCGGTGATCACGTTTGGCAGGGTCGAGGACAGCTATTTTGCAGACGCCCTTTTCCTCGGAGATTCCAGAGTGGTCGGCATGTATGAATACGGGGGATTGGAGGAGATCGCCACATTCTATGCGTCCACAGGCATGTCGATCTACAAGCTGCTTGACGCCCAGATTGTGGAAGTGCCGGGGCAGGACGAGAAGATCACGATAGATGAGGCGTTGCAGCAGCAGAGCTTTGGCAAGATCTATATCATGGTGGGAATCAATGAGATGGGAACGGGCACGGTAGAACGCTATGCGGAGACCTACAAGTCTGTGGTGGACCGCCTGCGGGAGCTGCAGCCGGAGGCCCTGATCTACATCCAGGCGATTCTGAAGGTCACCACAGAACGGTCCAACAAGGGCGACTATATCAACAATGAAGGGATAGAGGCCCGCAATCAGGCGCTGAGCCAGCTGGCGGACGGTCAAAAGGTGTTTTATATAGATGCTAATCCAGCGGTCTGCGATGAGAATGGTAGTCTGATCAAGGATTATACTTTCGATGGGGTTCACCTGAAGGCCAAATATATCAATCTGTGGAAAGAATTTCTCAAAGATAACGCTGTTTTGCTTGACGGACAGAGTGGTGCAGAGTTATAATATCCAAGAAAGTGAAATGAATCAACACACACTGCAAAAAGAGCTGCAAGGGAGTTTGCTCACCGGGCAGCTCTTTTTGCAGGAAAAGCCAAACCAATGTACTTAAGGAGGGTAATGAGATGAGTGAAAAATCAACTGCACTGGGCAAGGGCGATATCTATGACGCCAAGAGTCTGGGGGCACCCAAAGTGGTCATACTGGGCATTCAGCATATGTTTGCCATGTTTGGCTCCACGATTCTGGTGCCGATGCTGACAGGGCTGGACGTGTCCACTACGCTGCTGTTCGCGGGACTCGGCACACTGTTGTTCCATCTGCTGACCAAGGGGAAGGTTCCCGCTTTTCTGGGATCGTCCTTTGCGTTTCTGGGCGGTTATGCGGCGATAGCCCCCATGATTGGTGACGTGCCCAACAAGGAGCTACTGCCCTATGCCTGCTTTGGCGTGGCCTGTTCGGGGCTGCTCTATCTGGCGCTGGCTCTTCTGATCAGGCTTTTTGGCAGCAGTAGGGTGATGAAGTTCTTCCCTCCTATTGTGACAGGTCCCATCATCATTGCTATTGGTCTGACGCTGTCGCCCTCCGCCATCAACAGCTGCAGCAAGGATTGGATTACCGCTCTAACAGCCATTGTGCTGGTGATTGTCTGCAATATTTGGGGCAAGGGCATGATCAAGATTGTCCCCATCATTATCGGTGTAATCGGCTCCTATCTGGTGGCGGTGCTGCTTGGCGGCATAGACTTCCTCCCCATACAGGGTGTGGACTTCACTCCCGTGCGTGAGGCCGCGTGGGTAGGGCTTCCCATCCACTGGAATGAGACGGTGTTCTCCGTGTTGGGGAACGGCAATGCGGAGCTGCTGGTCACATCTATGATCACCATCATGCCCATTGCTCTGGCCACGATGGTGGAGCATATCGGAGATATATCCGCTATCTCTTCGACTGTTGGCAGGAATTATATCAAGGATCCCGGACTGCACCGCACTCTGCTGGGAGACGGCCTGGCCACGATATTGGCATCGCTGTTTGGCGCGCCCGCCAATACTACCTACGGAGAGAATACCGGCGTATTGTCCCTGACCAGGGTATTTGATCCGCTGGTGATTCGGCTGGCGGCCTGCTTTGCCATCCTGGTTTCCTTCTGCCCTAAATTTGCGGCGGTGATTGGTTGTATGCCTACCGCTACAGTGGGCGGCGTGTCTCTGGTGCTGTACGGCATGATCTCCGCGGTGGGTGTGCGCAATATCGTGGAGACCAAGGTTGATTTTGGCAAGACGCGCAATGTGCTGATTGCGGCGTTGATTCTGGTATTGTCTATCGGCATCGCCTACAGCGCCAGCGGTGCGATCGCCTTTACGGTAGGCAGCGTTACGATCAGCCTGTCCGGTCTGGCTGTGGGTGCGCTGGTCGGTATCCTGATGAACGCGGTATTGCCGGGCAAGGATTATGTGTTCAACGAGGAAGTGCCGTCCGATACAGGGGTGGATTTCTCGGTCAGAAATAAAGAGAAATAAAGAGTCACATAGGAAGTGTAGATAGAGATTGTTAAAAGCACGAGAGAGGATGCCGGTGGGTATCTTCTCTCTGTTGTTGTATGGAGGAGGGGAAATGATTATTGATATGCACTGTGATACGGTCAGCGAGATTCGTTGCCGACAGGCCGCAGGTGAGGAGTGCGGACTGCGGAAAAATGGATTGCATATCGATGCGGAGAGGCTGTCCGCCGGAGGATATCTGCTCCAGTGCTTTGCGCTGTATGTGAATCTGCGGGGATGTGGAGGCATTGACGCTCAGGGAGCGCTTTGGCCGGAGCGGGCCTGGGAGGACTTGTTGGAGCTATATCGGGTCTATCAGCGGGAGCTGGAAAATTGTGCGAATCTGCTTCAGCCGGTAGGAAGTATCGCGGAGCTGGAGCAGTGCAGGCGGGCGGGGAAGGTGGGCGCGATGCTGACTGTGGAGGAGGGCGGCGTCTGCGGCGGCAGCCTGGAGCGCTTGGAGAAGCTGTATGACATGGGTGTGCGGATGCTGACCCTGACCTGGAATTATCCGAATGAGCTGGGGTATCCGAATATTAATGGCTTGGCACCGAGCTATGCCGCCCTGTTTCAAGCCGATACAGAGCGCGGGCTGACGGAGACGGGAAGGGCATTTGTGTGCCGGATGGAGGAGCTGGGGATGCTGGTGGATGTGTCTCACCTGTCAGACAGGGGCTTCTGGGATGTGATTGAGGGTAGCACAAGGCCCTTTGTGGCCAGTCACTCCAACGCCAGGGCGGTATGTCCCTGCGTGCGCAACCTGACAGACGAGATGATTCGGGCTCTGGCGGAGCGGGGCGGGGTCATGGGGCTCAATTTCTGCGCCGATTTCCTGCGTACCTCGCCGGAGGGAGCTCAGGAACCGGTCAGGCTGGAGGATGTCGCAGCCCACGTCCGGCATATCTTTCAGGTGGGAGGGGAGGATTGTCTGGGCCTGGGAAGCGATTTTGACGGTATAGACACCAATGACGCTCTGCCTGGAGCGCAGGCCATGGAGAGGCTGTGGACGGCTCTGGGGCAGAGCGGATTTACGCAGAGGCAGTTGGATAAGATATTTCATGCAAATGTGCTGCGGGTGCTGGCGGAGCGATTGGATTCTGGGGAATGTAAAACTTAGTTACTATGCTGGTGTCATTGTGTACATTGTTTATTCCAACGCAGGCACGCTCTCGCTTCGTTCTCACTGTAGCGGTGCATAAGATGCCAAAGGACGGCATCTAAGCACCGACAGTTCGAAAGAGCCTGCTTATGGAATATACAATATGCACAATTCGGTACTGGCGAATGGACTGACTAAAACAGTCTCATATATGATTAGAATTAGGAGACTGTTATGCTATTTGCGATGCAGGCTTCCAGGAGAGACTGTATGTCGTTGAAGGCGTGGGTGGGGCGGTAGGGGGTGTGGCCTACTTCGTCGGGAGTGGCTTCTCCGGTGTAGAGCACGCAGGTATCTACGCCGGCATTGATGCCGCAGGCGATATCTGTGTAGAGGCGGTCGCCTACTACCAGAGTCTGGATGTCGTCAAAGCCGCTGTTTTTTTGACAGAGCTTCACTATTTCGGGGTTGGGCTTGCCCAGGTACTTCGGTGTCTGGCCGGTGGAGTTGGTGATCATCTGGCAGATGGAGCCGCAGTCCGGGATAAAGCCGAAGTCTATGGGGCAGCACAGATCGGGGTTGGTGCCATAGAAGGGAATGTCTGTTGTTGACAGAAGCTTACAGGCATTTATTAGCTTCTGATAGGTCAGCTCGCTGTCGTAGGCCACCACCATACAGGCAATTCCAGTGTCGGGTTCCTCTGTAATATGCAGGCCGTTTCGCCGCAGCTCTGCGATGTAGGAGGCTGTACCGAGCACGTATATCCTGTCCTGGGAATAGTTCTGTTGCAGGAAACGGAGCGTCATATAGCCGGAGGAGACAAATTGCTCCTCCGTGGTCTCCAGACCGAAGGAATCTCGGAATTTTCTCACATAATCCGCATTGCTCCGCGTGGAATTGTTGGTGATGTAATAGGCTTTGCCGCCTATGGACCGGATATAGTCCAGCAGAGGGCGAGTGCCGTGATACAGGGTATCTCCGACGGCGATGGTGCCGTCTATGTCAAACAGAAACAGTCTTTTTTCCGATAATGGTGCCATGTGCAGCATCCTTTCCCTGATATATTTGTATGCCGTCTATGTGCGGCGGTTTGTTCTGACTCCGATTCTATCACAAGTGTCTGATTGCTTCAAGAAAAAGCTTCGAGGGAGCTTGCCAGATGGTCTTTTCGATGTTACACTGGAAGGGCAACTGAGTTTTGCCGTACTGTTTCACAGTGGGGCAGCCAGTATGTGAGGAGGAGCTACTATGAAACTGACCTGTTTTGCCAGACCGCCCAAATTCTGGACCCGACTGGCTATGATGATTATCGGAGTGTCAATGCAGGGCTTTGGTCTGTCTCTGCTGATACGTGTGGCGCTGGGCACCGATCCCTGTTCCTGCCTGACTCAGGGCGTGATCAACTATGTTCCCATCAGCTTTGGCACGGCGCAGCTGCTCTGCCATCTGGTGACATTTGTGTTTGTGCTGAGGTTTGATATGAGTTACATAGGCTTCGGCACTATCGGCAACATGGTGTTTCTGGGTTACATATCGGATTTTTTCGGCTGGATATGGGACAGTGTGCTGCCCCAGGATTTTTTTGCTTCCCAGGGGGTGCGCTGGGGACTGCTGGTGCCAGTGCTGATCGTGTTTATTCTGGGGGCGTCCACTTATATGACGGCGGGTCTTGGCTCCTCCCCCTATGACGCCATGCCCTTTATTATCTCCCACAAGTGTAAAAAGATTCCGTTCAAGGCGATACGCATGGCCTGGGACATCGGCTTTATGCTCGCAGGCTTCGCCCTGGGCGGGGACGTGGGCATCGTGACGCTGGGAGTGGCGTTCTTCCTGGGGCCAGTGATCGCCTTCATGCAGAAAAAGCTGGCCAAGTTGCTGGAGTAACGGAGTGAGAGCGTGCTTGCGCCTAAATATACAATGTGTACAATAACACTCGCATAGTAACTGAGTTTTGTCATCACTCAGGGAAAGAAAAAATGGAAAGGGAATTTTCAAAATGCACAAATCATCCATATTGATCAAAAGGTTTATGCCTTATTATATGCCGCACAAAAAGGTGCTCTGTCTGGATCTGTTCTGCGCGGCACTGACGACGATCTGCGAGATCGTGCTACCGCTGTTTATTCGCCGGATTACCGATCTCGCCATGGAGGACCTGGCGCTGCTGACACTGAAGGCGGTGGGCGGCATGGGGCTGTCGTATCTGGTGCTGCGATTGATTGACGCCGCGGCTTACTATTATATGGCCTACACCGGTCATGTGATGGGTGTGGAGATCGAGACAGATATGCGACGGGACGCCTACGGGCATCTGCAAAAGCTCTCCAACACCTACTACAGCAATACCAAGGTGGGGCAGATCATGGGGCGCATCACTAACGATCTGTTTGATGTGACAGAATTTGCCCACCATTGTCCGGAGGAATTCTTTATCGCCGGTATAAAGGGAGTGGTCTCCTTTATCATCCTGTGTATGATCAATGTGCCGCTGACGTTGATCATCTTCTGCATCATTCCCGTGATGGCGCTGGTCTGTGGCAAGCTCAACCTGCGGTTGCGGGCGCTGTTTCGCCAACAGCGGCAGCAGGTGGGAGAACTGAATGCCCGTATCGAGGACAGCCTGTTGGGACAGAAAGTAGTAAAAGCGTTTGCCAACGAGGATGTGGAGAACGAAAAGTTTGAGCAGGACAATCGTAAATTTTATCAGATTAAAAAGCGCAGCTACCGCTACATGGGACTTTTCCAGTGCTCCACCAGGCTGTTCGACGGCCTGATGTACCTGGTCACTATCGTGGCGGGAGGGTATTTTGTGATAGAGGGCGCCATACGTCCCGGCGATCTGGTGGCCTATGTGCTGTATGTGTCCACCTTTATCGCCACGGTGCGTCGGATCATTGAATTTGCCGAGCAGTTCCAGCGCGGAATGACAGGTATTGAGCGCTTCCTGGAGATCATGGATGCGGATATCGAGATATTTGACGAGCCGGGAGCTGTGGATCTGACAGACCCGAAGGGAAATATTGTGTTTGAAAATGTGAGCTTTGAGTATCCAGACGATCACAATCAGGTGTTCCGCAATCTGAACCTGACTATCAGGCAGGGGGAGAAGGTGGCTCTGGTAGGTCCCTCCGGCGGCGGCAAGACCACTTTGTGCAATCTGATTCCCCGCTTTTATGATGTGACGGAGGGAGATATCTATCTGGATGGGAAAAATATCCGCGATCTGACTCTGAAGAGCCTGCGCCGGAGTATCGGCGTGGTGCAGCAGGATGTGTACCTGTTCTCCGGCACGGTCTATGAAAATATCATATACGGGCGTATGGATGCATCCCGTCAGGAGGTTGAGGAGGCCGCACGCAGAGCTGGAGCCCATGCCTTTATCATGGAGTTGAAGGACGGCTATGACACCTATATCGGGGAGCGGGGCGTGAAGCTCTCCGGAGGACAGAAGCAGCGCATCAGTATTGCCAGAATGTTTCTGAAGGATGCGCCGATTGTCATTCTGGACGAGGCGACCTCGGCGCTGGACAACGAGAGCGAGTACGAGGTCGCCAAGTCCCTGGCGGCGCTGGCCGAGGGCCGTACCACGCTGACGGTGGCTCACCGCCTGTCCACGATCCGCGGCAGCGACCGCATCCTGGTATTGACTGAGGAGGGGATTGTCGAGGAGGGCAGCCACGAGCAGTTGATGGCCAGGGCAGGGATTTATTTCCGCCTGTATCAGATGGCCAATGAGATGAAGTGAGATAGAAGATGAGAAAAAAGCTGTGGCCATTTCGGTCACAGCTTTTTGAGCTCCTCCAGATTGCGGTGATATGCCTCCGCCATGATTCCCTGGATATAGCCGCCCAGATTTTTGCGGGTATCCTTATCCAGAGCTTTGACGTCTATGGGATGGCCATACTCGATGATGACGGTCTGTTTTTTGATTCGGGGCATATGATCCTCAAAGATGCCGTTGGTGCCCGCCATGGTGATGGGCAGGATCGGCGCGCCTGCCTTCTCAGCGATCTTAAAGCTTCCCTCATGGAAAGGCAGGAAATCCTCGTTGGTCTTGTTGCGGGTGCCCTCCGGAAAGATGCAGATCGAGATGCCGGATTTCACTTTTTCCACACCTTTTAAGATGGTTTTGAGCCCTCTCTTAATGTCCTTGCGGTCCAAAAACAGGCAGTGGAGAAAATACATCCACACATTTAGCAGGGGATAGCGTTTCATCTCCAGCTTGGCCACATAGCCGGTGGGACGGGGAACCCGCACATAGGTCAGGATAATGTCAAAATAGCTGCGGTGGTTGGCCACATACAGCACGGCGGTATCCCTGGGGACATTCTCCTCCCCCTTGACGATGACTCTGGTGCCGGACAGACGAATCACCCAGCGGAACGCCCAGTTGACGATGGCGAGGGAGCTTCTGTCCTTCAACGGCTGGTTGAATTTGCCGATGATCCACTCGATCAGCATCAGGGGTGTAGATAGTACTAAAAATAGTAAAACAAACAATAAAACAGCCAGAAATCTAATCATGGGTCCTCCTGTCTTCGGCGGCAATTTTTATCAGTATAGCATATTTTAACATATGTGTACATAAGATAAATTAAAACAACTGGGATGATTCATTATGAGACAGCATATTTTTAGGGGCGGAAAGAAAATATTGACGCTGCTGCTGTGCATGGGGGTACTCTGTGGCCTGTGCGGATGCAGTCTGATGAGTACGGAGGAAGTGAAGCTTCGCGATCTGGATTTTACCCTGCTGGGCGAAGAAATGGTGCCTGCTGAGTTGGCCACGATGATCGAGGAGCGCAAGGCAGATGCTTTTAAAATGACCTATACTGACAATCAGAATTTGTACATATGTGTGGGATATGGCCAGCAGGAGACCGGCGGCTACAGCATCACGGTGGATGAGCTCTATCTGACGGAGGAGGCGATTCACGTTCAGACTACGCTGCTGGGACCGGATGTGTCTGAGAAGAACAATAGGACGCCCTCCTACCCTTACATCGTGATCAAGACGGAATATCTCGATCAGCCCGTGATCTGTAAATAGGCAAAACAGTGCGAAAGCATCCATTACATGATGGGTGCTTTTGTTGCATAAACAAAAAGTCACAAAAGGGTAAAAACTGCTCATCGTTCCAAAATGTATATAAATACTGAGAAAATACAGTTGAAGAAAGTTGATGCAGAGCTTATAATAAACAAAATGATGTTTAGGGGTGGAACGATGCATAGATTAGTCATTAAAAAACTTGGGCCAATAGAGCAGTGTGAGCTGCAATGTTCTCGATTTATGACATTGACAGGATTTCAGGCATCTGGGAAAAGTACAATAGCGAAAGCAATTTATTATTTCAGGACAATAAAGGATGATATAATAGAACTTGCCAGAACGCAGGCTTATAATATGGTTCCTGTAGTCGGATTAGAGACTGAATTCTATGATGAATGAGAGCAGGAATTTGCTGTTAAATGCCCGTCAGTATGTGGTGGGGCAGGGTGATAAACAGGAGGTGGAGTATGCTGTTGATCGAGAACGGGTATATGATAGATCCCAGGTCAGGTCGGGAGGGGAACTATGATATTCTGACGGATGGCATGAGAATCCGGAGAATCGGAAAGGCTTTGCAGCGGGAGTTGACGGCGGCAGAGCGAAAGAAATGCAGGGTTCTGGATGCGGAGGGATTGTTGGTGGCCCCCGGACTGGTGGATGTGCATGTGCATTTTCGGGACCCCGGATTTACCCACAAGGAGGATATCTTGACTGGAGCCAGGGCCGCGGCCAGGGGCGGAGTCACCACGGTCGTACTGATGGCGAACACCAAGCCTACCGTGGATACCCAGGAGACGCTTCGGTATGTGCTGGAGCGGGGAGAGATTGCGGATATCCATGTGAAGACCTGCGCCAATGTGACTGTCGGGATGCAGGGGCAGGAGCTGGTGGACATGGATGCGTTGGCAGAGGCGGGAGCGGTGGGCTTTACCGACGACGGCATTCCGATCATGAACCCGGATATCGTCCGCAGAGCCATGGAGAATGCGGCGTCGCTGGACATGCCCATCAGCTTCCATGAGGAGGCTCCAGAACTGATTGTCAACAACGGCGTCAATAGGGGAAGGGCCAGCGAGTACTATGGGATCGGCGGTTCCCCCAGAGAGGCGGAGATCACCATGGTGGAGCGCGATCTGCAGATCGCGCTGGAGACGGGGGCCTGCATCGACATCCAGCATATCAGCAGTCGGGAGGCGGTGGAACTGGTGCGCCAGGCCAAAAAGAAAGGACGCAATATCCATGCGGAGGCAACTCCTCATCACTTTACCTTGACGGAGGAGGCTGTCATCCAGTATGGCACGCTGGCCAAGATGAACCCGCCGCTGCGGACGCAGGAGGACCGGCAGGCTATTATCCGAGGGCTGGCAGACGGCACGATAGACTTGATCGCCACTGACCATGCGCCTCATTCCGCCGAGGAGAAAGCGCAGGATATCACGAAAGCTCCCAGCGGCATCATCGGTCTGGAGACCGCTCTGCCTCTGGCGATCACCGAGCTGGTAAACGGCGGGTATCTGACGGTGAAGAGCGTGCTGGAGAAGATGAGCTTGAACCCAGCGGCCATGTACCATCTGGACGCGGGATATCTGGCGGAGGGCGGCCCGGCCGATATCATTCTGGTGGACACGGCGGCAACGCAGGTCTTTACGGAGTACCTCTCCAGATCCAGCAACAGTCCCTTTACCGGTCGGGAACTGCAGGGTGTGGTAAAGACTACGATCTGCGACGGAAAAGTGGTGTATCAGTACACGGAAAAATGATCGACGGGAATGGCCCTTGCGCCAACATGGATTTACCCGTATAATTTAAATTGACACAGACAACTCGGGCGGGGATTAACGCGTAGCAGGAGGGAGACGATATGAAAGAGAAGTACCTTGAGAAAATCAATAAATTGACTGTGATAGGGCATTTTTGCGCGATGATATGTATTATTGTGGGGATGGTGTCGCAGCTACAAATGTCCGGGCTGCCTCCGCTCAACAGTATTGCGCCGCTGGTGGCGGAGATTGCCGTTTCTGTCGGTGCGCTTTTCATATATTTGAAGTACAGGAAAAGTGTTATCTTTATCAGATATATAGCCGTTGGTTTTTCGGTGGTATACGTTGTGCTGCTGCTTGGTTCATCGGGAAATGCGTTCCCGTACATGCTTCCTTACCTGCTTTGCATTATTCTATCGCTGGATACCTGGTCTGTGAATGTGGCCTGCAGTGTTTTTGCAGTGATAAATATAGTGCGCGCGGCTATGACTCTTGCGGGAGCAGATGAAATCTCTCTGGTGCTGGAAGCGGTCATGATAGAGCTGATCATCACGATACTTGTGTCGCTGGCAGCGGTGCGGGGAGTGAAGCACCTGAATACATTTTTCAGGGAGTCCATGGGTGAGATACAGGAGGCGCTGCGGAAGAATGAGGCAGTGGCACAGAAGATTTTAGAGGTTGCCAGAAATGTGGAAGAGCGGGCAGAATCTATGGCAGGAGATCTTGAGGCGATCGAAACGGCTACACAGACTGTAAGCGAGTCAATGAACAATATTTCCGCCGGAACGACTAATACGGCGGAGGCAATCATGCATCAAACTGAGCAGACACAGGATATTCAGGACATTCTGGATGAGACGCGGAGCAGAACGGACAATATTGTAGAGCTTACCAGTAGCGCAAGGAAAGCGCTGGACAGTGGAACCAGAGTGATGGGAACGTTGTTTGAAGAGGTGAGTGAGACGATTGAAAATAGTAAGCTGATGGCGGAGACCGCGGCGCGGTTACAGGAAAAGTCCAATGAGGTGAAGGGGATCACCAGTATTATTCTGGGCATTTCCAGCCAGACAAATCTACTGGCGTTAAATGCCTCCATAGAGGCGGCAAGGGCGGGAGAAGCCGGAAAGGGCTTTGCGGTCGTGGCGGAGGAGATCCGGAAGCTTGCAGAGCAGACAAGGCAGGAAACAGAGAATATTACCGCGTTGATCGACGCGCTGTCTGAAAATGCGCAGCTGATGACGGATAAGGTGACTGCCAATGTGGAGAGAGCCCGGCAGGAGAACGAGGCGGCTGAGCAGGCGTCAGAGCGGTTCGCCGAGATTACGAAGCATGTGAGTACGTTGTCGGAGCACATCAAAGAGGTGAGCGGGATGATGATTTCTCTGGTGGAATCCAATAACGCGATCGTTGACAGCGTAAATACGCTTTCCGCCACTTCCCAGGAGATCAGCGCAAGCACTCAGGAGGCATTCAGCACCAGTGAAAAAAACGTGAATATGGTTAAGAAATTTTCGGCCTCCATGGATAATATTTTGCGGGAGATGGAAGTACTTCGCAGTTATACAAAATAAACAGAACGAAAATGTAAAGTGCGAATGGTAATTTTGCACAAAAAATACAGTTAGTATCTCCTAACACATTGGTTAGTCTGATGAAACTGATATTAGATATATGAAAGGTGTTGACAAAAACTGCGGCAAGTCATATTATAATTTATGGTTAGTTGATGCTAACTTTTGTTTGTTGTATGGGGTTGGCGGAGATTAATACATATATCGAAGAAGGTGAATACATGATGCCGCTTACACTGGCAGAAGTAGGAGAGGAAAACATTATCAGGAAAATCGGGGGAAAACAGGAAGTCAAGGCACATCTGGAGAACCTTGGTTTTGTGGTGGGCGGAGCGGTTACGGTGATCAGTGCGATTGGCGGCAATGTCATCGTGAACGTCAAGGACTCCCGCGTTGCCGTCAGCAGAGAGATGGCGCAGAAGATCATGGTCTGAGCTGAGAGTGGAAAAAGGTTGTCTCACAATCAAAATATAACATAATAAATGAGGAGGAGAATAGGAATGAGGACACTGAGGGAATCAAAGGTTGGCGATACGGTTCGGGTTGTGAAGCTCCACGGCGAGGGAGCTGTGAAACGCCGGATTATGGACATGGGGCTGACGAAGGGTGTGGAAGTGCAGGTCCGCAAGGTTGCGCCTCTGGGGGATCCGATTGAAGTGACTGTTCGCGGTTACGAGCTTTCCATCAGGAAGGCGGATGCGGAGATGATTGAAATTGATGCCTGAGAAGACGGCATTCTTCTGAGGTGCTCGTATGTGCAGGGGAGCGATCCCCTTTCTTTTCAAGTCAAAGGTTAGCTATAACTAATAATAGGAAGTGAGGTAAAACTATGAATGTGCGAATTGCCCTTGCGGGTAACCCAAACTGTGGAAAGACGACACTGTTCAACGCCCTGACCGGCTCTAACCAGTTTGTTGGAAACTGGCCCGGTGTCACGGTAGAGAAGAAGGAGGGGAAGCTGAAAAAGCATGAAGGTGTCATCATCACAGACCTTCCCGGTATTTATTCCCTGTCCCCCTACACGTTGGAGGAGGTGGTGGCGAGAAACTACCTGATCAGCGAACGGCCTGACGCGATCCTGAATCTCATTGACGGCACAAATCTGGAGAGGAATCTGTACCTTACGACCCAACTCACGGAGCTTGGCATTCCGGTAGTGGTTGCTATCAACATGATGGATGTGGTGGAGAAAAACGGTGATAAGATCAATACGGCGGAGCTGTCAAGGGCCTTAGGTTGTAAGGTAATAGAGATCTCCGCCCTGAAGGGAAACGGGATCATGGAGGCGGCGGAGGCGGCAGTGGATGCGGCCAGGAACGGAAAGACCATCCCCATGCACACCTTTTCAGGAGCGGTGGAGCACGCCCTGGCCCATATCGAGGAGGCGGCGGTACACAGTATGCCGGAGGAACAGCAGAGATGGTACGCGATCAAGCTGTTTGAGCGGGATGACAAGGTACTGGAACAGATGAAGCTGAGCGAGGCCGTGCTTGCTCATATCGAAACGGACATCAAGGCAGTGGAGGAGGAGATGGATGACGACGCGGAGTCCATCATCACCAACGAGCGGTATATTTATATCGGAAGCATCATTAAAGGCTGTCTGAAGAAAAAATCCGCGGGAAAGCTGACACATTCCGATAAGATTGACAGGATTGTCACTAACCGTTTCCTGGGACTGCCGATATTTGCAGCGATCATGTTTTTGGTGTATTATATATCCATGGTGACGGTGGGAGCCTTCGCCACAGACTGGGTGAATGACAGTCTGTTTGGCGACGGTTTCCATCTGCTGGGCATCGGCGCTTCTGCCTATAGCGAGGCGACGGAAGAATATGGGAACGCGGCGCTGATTGTGGACGGTTATAATGCCTATGTGGAAGCAAATGGCGCAGCCCCCACGGGAGATTTCTCCTATGAAGTGACGGATGATGAGACGTTGGAGGTGACGGTGGAGACAGCATCCCTTGCGGACTATGAGAGTGCGCTGGCGGTGATGGAGCAATGCGGCGAGGAGCCCGACCCGGCGGCTTACGGAGTATGGGTTCCCGGCATCCCTGTGCTTGTGGGGAATGGGCTTGAGGCCGCGGGTGCGGCAGACTGGCTTGCGGGGCTGATCAATGACGGCATCGTGGCCGGTGTGGGCGCTGTTCTGGGATTCGTGCCGCAGATGTTGGTCCTGTTCCTGCTTCTGGCCTTCCTGGAGGCCTGCGGTTATATGGCGCGTATCGCCTTTGTGCTTGACCGGATCTTCCGCAAGTTCGGTCTGTCCGGCAAGTCCTTTATTCCGATGCTGATCGGCACCGGCTGCGGTATCCCGGGCATCATGGCGTCGAGGACGATTGAAAATGAGCGTGACCGCCGTATGACGGTCATGACGACTACCTTTATCCCCTGCGGCGCGAAGGTTCCCTTTATCTCCATGGTGGCCGGCGCGATCTTCGGCGGCTCCGCATGGGTGGCGACCAGCGCGTACTTCGTGGGCATGGCGGCGATCATTATCTCCGGCATCATGTTGAAGAAGACGAGAATGTTCTCCGGCGACCCGGCTCCCTTTGTCATGGAGTTGCCAGCCTATCATATGCCCACTGTGGGCAATGTCCTGCGCTCAATGTGGGAGCGCGGATGGTCCTTCATCAAGAAGGCGGGTACAATCATCCTGCTCTCCACGATTGTGATCTGGTTTATGACTTACTTTGGATTTACAGCGGAAGGCTTTCGGATGCTTGGGGAGGAAGAGATGGATCAGTCTCTTCTCGCGGCCATCGGCAGTGCAATCGCATGGATCTTCATACCATTGGGCTGGGGCAACTGGCAGGCGACAGTGGCCTCCATCACCGGTCTGGTGGCCAAGGAGAATATCGTGGGCACAATGGGCATCCTCTACCCCGGCGGCTGGTCTGAGATCGGCGCCAACTTCAGCAGGGTGGCTGGATATTCCTTCCTGGTGTTCAATCTGTTGTGCGCGCCCTGCTTTGCGGCCATCGGCGCGATCAAGCGGGAGATGAACTGCGCGAAATGGACCTGGTTTGCCATCGGCTATCAGTGCGGGCTGGCCTATGCGGTGGCGCTGATGGTATATCAGATTGGCTCGGTGTTCACCGGCAATATGAACATCATTGGTCTGCTTGCGGCTCTGGTTATTCTCTGTGGAATGGTTTATATGCTGCTGCGGCCGTACAAAGAGGCGACGAGGCTGGCAACAAATAGGAAACTGAAAATGGCAAGGTCGTAATTGTCTATGTCGGCGAATGCTTCTAAAACAGGCGTTTTCCGGCATACAAAAAATAAATGTATGGACTGGTACAGGGACGGGAGGTTTTCAATGATTGCGTGGATTATGGACAATTTAGGGACGATCATTATCAGTGTGGTTCTGGTCATCGTGGTGGCGGCTGTCATCGCCTGCATGGTACGGAATAAGAGAAGGGGAAAATCTTCCTGTGGCTGTGGGTGCGCGGGCTGTGCCATGAACGGCGCCTGCCATCCCAAACAGTGAGAGCGGAGGAGAATGGCGCATGGCGGAGTATGCTGTGCGCCATTAAATCACTCAGAAAAATGGATATGAGACAGATATGAGATAGAAAGAGAGGCACCTATGTCAGAGGAAGAAAAGAAATTTTTAAATATTACAGAGTTGAAGAAAGGCTTTGGCAGCGGGGATACCCGCCAGGAGGTGCTTCGAGGCATCAATTTTTCGGTGGCAAAAGGTGAATTCTGCGTGCTGTTGGGGCCGTCTGGCTCCGGCAAATCCACGTTGCTGAACATCATCGGAGGAATCGACGGCGCCGATTCCGGATACATATCGATAAACGGCGACAGGCTTTCGGAGATGGACGAGAAGAAGCTGACGCAGTACCGCAGGAGGCATCTGGGTTATGTTTTTCAGATGTACAATCTCATCGGGAACCTTAACGTGAAGGAAAATATCGAGGTGGGCGCATACCTTTCAGAGCATCCGCTTGATCTGGATGAGCTGTTATATACCCTTGGCCTTTACGAACACAGGCATAAGCTGCCGAACCAGCTTTCGGGCGGACAGCAGCAGCGTGTGTCCATAGGAAGAGCAATCGTGAAAAATCCGGATATCCTTCTCTGCGATGAGCCCACCGGAGCACTTGATTACAGCACATCGAAGGAAATATTGAAGCTGATCGAGGACGTGAACCAAAAGTATGGGAACACGGTTATTATGGTCACACACAATGAGGCGATCCGCAATATGGCGGATCATGTGGTAAAGCTGCGCGACGGCAGAGTGCGCCATAATGAAATCAACCAAAATAAAATATCCGCGGCGGAATTGGAATGGTAGGGGGATGAAGATGCGAAATAGAACAATCAAAAATCCCCTCACCAGAAGGATTCCCCGGGAACTGGTGGGCGACTGGAAAAAATATTTTGTGGTGAGCCTGTTTCTGATTCTCACAATCGGTTTTGTATCAGGGATGTATGTGGCAAACGGAAGCATGGAGATATCGGCCGATAAAGGCAGGACAGAATACCAATTGGAAAACGGTCATTTTGAATTGGAGAAAGCTGCGGAAGAAGAGCTTATCGCATCTATCGAGAGCGGCGAAAAAGTGGCCGGAGTATACGAGAATTTTTTCAGAAATGAGACAGAGGATATTGAGGGCGACGGAGTCGGTGACGGAACGGTCAGGGTATATGTCAGGAGCGATGATGTCAATCTGGCCTGTCTGTTGGACGGGCGCCTTCCGGAGAACGGGAATGAGATCGCCATTGACCGTATGCATGCGGATAATGTGGGCATACAGACAGGAGACGTCATCACGGTGGGCGGTCAGAACTATGAGGTTGTAGGATTGCTCTCCTATGTCAATTACTACACACTCCATGAAAAAAGCACGGATTTTATGTTTGACGCGATTCAGTTTGATGTGGCGATGGTGACGCGGGAGGGCTTCGCGCGACTGGGCAGCACTATCCATTATTGCTACGCGTGGAAGTATCTGGAACAGCCGAACGATGAAAAAGAGGAGAAACGGCTTTCTGACGATTTTCTGAAGGCTCTGCTTACGCAGACAATTACGGCGGACAATGAACTCCTGGACTATATGCCTGCCTATGCGAATCCGGCCATTCATTTTGCGACGGATGACATGGGCTCGGATAAGGCGATGGGCGGCACCCTGCTGGATATCCTGATTGTGATAATTGCGTTTATCTTTGCGGTGACGATCAGCAATACGATTGTCAAAGAGGCGTCGGTGATCGGGACGCTCCGTGCTTCCGGCTACAGCAAAAGGGAGCTGATCTTGCATTACCTTTCCACCCCTGTTATCGTTACGCTGATCTCGGCAGTACTTGGCAATCTTCTGGGGTATACGGTATTCAAAAGCGTCGTGGTGTCCATGTACTATAACAGTTACAGCCTGCCCGTATATGAAACGATATGGAACCCCGAAGCCTTTTTTAAGACGACCCTAATCCCCATGGCACTCATGCTAGTTGTCAATCTGGCTGTCATTGTCAAAATGTTTAGACATACGCCGTTACAGTTTTTGCGCCATGACTTAAAGAAAACCAAGCGGAAAAAGGCGTTGCGGCTTCCTCAATGGACGTTTTATAATCGGTTTCGCCTCCGCGTTATCCTGCAGAATCTGCCGAATTATATGATTTTGTTCGTGGGCATCCTGTTCATTGCCACCATGCTTTCCATGGCGGTGGGAATGCCGGATACTCTGAACTATTACAAAGAGAATGCTGGGGATATGATGTTCTCGAAATACCAGTATGTGCTGAAAGCCTGTGAGGACGAGGACGGGAATACGATTGTTACAGAAAATGCCGAAGCCGAGAAATTTGCCCTGACGTCACTTTTGAGAAAAGGTGATGCCATTGACGAGGAGGTTTCGGTATATGGGATTGCGGAAAACAGCAGATATGTAATGATTGGCGGGTTGGATGGACTTAAGGAGAATGAGGTATATGTCTCCTCCTCCTTTGCCAAGAAATACGAACTGTCCGTTGGCAATACAGTTTCCTTGGATGAGAAGTATGAAAATAAATGCTTCCAATTTGAAGTGGCAGGGATTTATGACGGGTATGTCAGCCTTGCAATTTTTATGCCGATACAGAATTACTGCCGAGTATTTGATCATGCAGAGGGGGAATTTGACGGATATCTGTCCGATACGGAAATTGCGGATGTAGGGGAAGAAAATATTGCTACGGTCATTACTGAGCAGGATATCACGAAGATGTGCGACCAGCTTGACCATTCCATGGGAAGTTATATGCAGTATTTCCAGATCCTGTGTATCCTCCTGTCGGCGGCGTTGATTTATCTGCTCACCAAGATTGTTATTGAGAAGAACGAAAATGCAATCTCCATGGTCAAAATCTTAGGCTATGAAAATCGGGAAATTGCAGGGCTGTACCTCTTTTCTACCACTATCGTCGTGGTGATTTTGGATGCCGCCAGTACATTCCTGGGCACACTTGTCATGGCGCAGGTATGGAAGGCGATCATGGCTAAATTCAGCGGATGGTTTCCGTTCCGGATTGCTCCGGCCGGATATGCGAAGATATTTGTTCTTATCCTGATTGGTTATCTGCTTGTTATGGCATTTGATTTCAGGCGGATTAAAAAGATCTCCATGGATGAGGCGTTAAAGAATGTAGAATGAGGAATAATGCAAAATATAACAAAAACACTGACGGAACAGTCAGTATAAGCATGGTAAATTTGTCTAAAAAACAGCGAGTATAAATTTGTGTAAAATGTCCTTTGATTTTGAAAGGTGAAAAATAGTATAATACTACTCAGAAATTAAATCATGCGAAACAAACGACACATGTGGCGCGCCGCGCGTAAATCTGATTACGGTACAGGTGCTGCAGGTGTCGTTTTTTTTTGCGTAAAAAAGGAGAATTGATTATGGAAAACAGTAATTATCTTGGTACGGAAAGAGTGGGGAAGCTGTTGCAAAAGTTTGCAATCCCATGCATCTGTTCCCTTATCATCTCATGTCTCTACAACATTGTAGATCAGATATTTGTGGGCAACGGTGTGGGCTATCTGGGCAATGCCGCTACCGGCGTGATCTTCCCGATTACGGTAGTGGGGTGGGGCTTAAGCCTGTTTTTTGGCGATGGTGCTGCAGCTGCCTTGAGCGTTTCTTTGGGGCGTGGGGAAACAAAGGACATCCATAGGAGCGTAGGTAATGCAATCCTTGGATCGTTTCTGTCCGGCGTTGTTGTGGTTGCCGTTGCTTATCTTTGGGGTGACGGCCTGTTGCGCCTTATTGGTGCGACGGATGCAAACATACAGATGGCATACGACTATGGCGTAATCATCTTTGCCATGATGCCCTTTGCCATGACGCAGAATACTCTGGCCTCTATCATTCGGGCGGACGGCAGCCCTCAATACGCCATGATTGCCATGCTTACCGGTGCAGTCATTAATATCATCGGCGATCCGGTTGCCATCTTTGCACTTGATATGGGAATTAAGGGGGCGGCATGGGCTACTATTCTGGGGCAGTTTGTCAGCTTCCTGATCTGTGCGGCTTATTTAAGGCATCCTAAGACTTTTCGGGTGGGCGTCGGCAGTTTTAGGCCGAGCAAGGTGCTTTTAAAGTCGGTAATGGCTCTTGGGGCCTCCAGTTTTCTGACACAGCTTTCCATCGTGGTTATTACGGTTGTCAACAATATTCTGCTGGTAAAGTATGGTGCCGGTTCTGCTTATGGCGCAGATATTCCACTGGCGGCATTTGTGGTCATTATGAAGCTTTTCCAGATTGTGTTGAACGTTGCCATAGGCATTGCCGCGGGCGCACAGCCGATCGTGGGCTATAATTATGGCGCGGGGAACTATGGACGGGTACGGGAGCTGCTGAAGCTGATGATAAAGTGGACGGCTGTAGTGGGTTTGGTCTGCACCGTCCTGTTTGAGACTGTTCCCGGCGTGTTCATCAGGATGTTCGGTTCGGCGGACGCCCCTGTTTATTATAATTTTGCCATACTCTGCCTGCGGATCTATCTTTCTCTTATTCTTGTTACCTGCATCCAGAAGGTCTGCGCAATCTTCCTGCAGTCCATCGGTAAGGCAAAAGCCGCTGTGCCGTTGTCCATCCTGCGAGATGCACTGCTGATTGCTTTTTCACTTTTGATCCCTGCAGTCATGGGAGTTACCGGCATTTTCTGGGCAGCTCCGACTGCGGATGTGATTGCCATTTCTGTTACGGTGGCAGTTATGGTTCGGGTATGGAAGGAATTAGGGCAGGAAAAGAAAGCGCAGTAGCCTGCTGCGACAGCTATCCGGCCTTCCCGTCGGGAAACGGATTTATTTTACTTTTTAAGCCGTAGCCCGTCTTTGAAAGCCTCGCCCACTCTCTCTGCAACCCTGTAGTACCCATGGGTATAAGGGTCAAAGGCGATTGCGTTCACCAGAGACATATCAACTCGGTCACCGTCCATGACATGTTCGTCAGCCGTGACATTTACGACCCTGCCGATGACGCCGCATCCGTATTCCCCGCTCTGATATTCGATGAATTCGCACTCCAGGCAGAGCGGGAATTCATTGATAATGGGAGCGTCCACTATCTCGGATTTGCTGGCCGTCAGGCCGCTGTTCGCCAATTTGTCTGCAACTCTGTTACCCGATTCAACGCCGAAATAGTCTGCCTCGACCACATGGGCTGCGTCGGCAATGCTTACGGTAAAAGCGCCCCTTGCCTTGATGTTTTTCACCGTTTTGTGGGTTTCCGTTAAGTTGAGGGCTACCATATTTCTCTCCTGCATAG
This sequence comes from bacterium, assembly GCA_023663725.1. Classification (GTDB taxonomy): domain Bacteria; phylum Bacillota; class Clostridia; order Lachnospirales; family Lachnospiraceae; genus Acetatifactor. The sequence goes on from JAMPGX010000003.1 coordinate 166,649, forward strand.
TGCCCCAGGCGGCATTCATGACATTGACACTGCCGTCTTCATTGTAGGTTGCCACCATTAAAACAGGCATCGGGAAAATACCTTCAGTAATATTCAGTTTTTTTCTCATTGTGATTACCTCGCTTTCCGAATAGGATTGACAGAACCTGAGTCCTTATATATAATTGTAACAGGTAGTGTAAAAAGTACAAGTACTATCTTGAAGGAAAGTGTAAGATGATAAAAAACTATATTGATAAGGCCAATTTTGAGGACACAGGATTCAGCTATACGCTGTCGTTGATATCCGGTAGGCACAAGATGGTGATTCTGTATTGTCTGATGGAGTTTGAGGTCGTAAGATTCAATGAACTAAAACGATATCTGAAAAATGTCTCAGACAAAACGCTCAGCAATAATCTGAAGGAGCTGGAGGCAGACCGGCTCATAGTCAGAAAGGAATATCCCCAGATACCGCCCCGAGTTGAATACAGTCTGAGCGACAGGGGAAAGTCCCTGATGCGTGTTTTAGATGAGCTGTGCGTCTGGGGCGAAAACAACAGAGAGGAGACATTACATGAAAGAAAAAACCTTGGCGAAGGTGCTTTCCCAGCGGGAGATCGCTCCACGCATCTATGACCTGCGGCTGGAGACAGCTCTGGCGGCTCAGGCTAGGCCGGGCCAGTTTATCGGCGTATATCCAAAGAGTGCGGCGACTCTGCTCCCCAGACCCATCAGCATCTGCGAGGCGGATGGGGGGAGAGGGGTTTTGCGCATTGTCTACCGCGTTGCCGGACAGGGGACGGCGGAGTTCTCTACCCTGAGAGAGAATGACTCCGTATCTATCCTGGGTATCCTGGGCAACGGTTTCCCCCTGGAGTCAGGCAGGGGAAAACGCTGTTTTTTGATAGGCGGTGGCATCGGCGTACCCCCAATTTTGCAGTTAGCCAAGGAGCTGGAGGGGGATAAGTCCATGATCATGGGCTATCGGGACAGCAATCTGTTTCTGGCGGATGACTTTGCAAAATATGGCAGGGTTTATATAGCTACCGAGGATGGCAGCCTGGGTACAAAGGGCAATGTGCTGGACGCCATAGCGGAAAACGGTCTGCAGGCCGACGCGATCTATGCCTGCGGCCCGATGCCGATGCTGCGGGCCATCAAGCGGTATGCGGCGGAGCAGGGGATCAGGGCATATATCTCACTGGAGGAGCATATGGCCTGCGGTGTGGGCGCCTGCCTGGGCTGCGTGGTGAAGACAAAAGAGGTGGATGCCCACTCCCATGTGCATAATGCACGAATTTGCACCGACGGTCCGGTGTTTGACGCTCAGGAGGTGGATATCTGATGAATACACAGGTGAATATCGCAGGTATAACCCTGAAGAATCCGGTGATGACCGGCTCCGGCACTTTCGGTTCCGGCATGGAATATGGTGAGTTCGTAGACTTGAACCGCCTGGGCGCGGTCGTGACCAAGGGCGTGGCCAATGTGCCCTGGTCCGGCAATCCCACGCCCCGCGTGGCGGAGGTCTACGGTGGTATGCTCAATGCCATCGGCTTGCAGAACCCCGGCATTGATGTGTTTATGGAGCGGGATATTCCCTTTCTGAAGCAGTACGACACGAAAATCATTGTCAATGTCTGCGGAAAGACGGTGGAGGACTATCTGGAGGTGGTGGAAAAGCTGGGGGAGGAGCCTGCCGTAGCCATGCTGGAGATCAATGTCTCCTGTCCCAATGTCAAGGAGGGAGCCATCGCCTTTGGACAGAAGGCGGACGCTCTCTACCATATCACGGAGCAGATCAAAAAGAAGGCCAGGCAGCCCATTATTATGAAGCTCAGTCCCAATGTGACGGACATCACGGAGATGGCCAGAGCTGCGGAGGCGGCGGGGGCGGATGCCATCTCTCTGATCAATACGCTCACAGGCATGAAGATTGATATTCACCGACGTTGTTTCGCGCTGGCTAACAAGACCGGAGGCATGAGCGGACCCGCTATCAAACCGGTGGCTGTGCGCATGGTGTATCAGGCGTCTCACGCAGTGCGTATTCCGGTGATCGGCATGGGAGGCATCGCCACGGCGGAGGACGCCATTGAGTTCATCCTGGCCGGAGCCACGGCGGTCAGCGTGGGAGCCATGAATTTTGTGGATCCCTACACCACAGTCAAGGTGATAGAGGGGATCGAGGACTATATGCGCACCTACAGCGTGGAGAATATCACCGATCTGGTCGGCGCGGTATGATGTGGAGACATGAAATAAAAACGCCCTTATCAAAAGTTTGCGCAGGGTGCAGGGAACGGGAAACAGAGCGGAAAGGACGGTGTATAAGCCTTTGGAAACGGTAATATTGGAAATACTGGAAACAGCGGCAGTCGTAGTCAGCGGTTTGCTGATAAAAAAATATGTGTTTTTAGAGCCGGATATGGAGGCAAAGAAACAGCGCTTCTTTTATCTGGTCAGTTTTTTCCTTTTAGATATTGTGTTTTTTGCTTTTGGAAAAGATGCGGCAACAATGGCAGCGTTATTTATGATTGGACTCAATATCTGTCTTGGAAGGAAAGAACACAAGCTGTACGGATTGTTTCTGATGATACCGTTTACAGGCATTATCAACGGACTTCTTATTCCGGCATTGCTCGTACCGCCGTATTTCTTTGCGTTGTCGGCACAGGAGACCATAGTTTATCAGTACATCTTCTACGGGATATTAGCCGTGTTGCTTTTCATATTCTATGTAAAAGGAAAAGACTGGCGCAGTTGGTTTCAGGATTATATGAAGCACAGGAGCCTGCGAAAATCGGAAAAATACCTGCTTTGGGCAATTGGGATTCTGCTTATGTTTTTCTCCAGTACCAACAGTGCGGCAATGCAGGTGGTAGCAGGTGGTAACAATGCGTGGACGGCAGAACACATATATAGTCGGGGAATTGTTTCCTATATCGGAGTCAGCAGTATCTCCGCTTTTGTCATGACGATTACGATTATCGTGCTGATTATGCAGGGCAATAAGCGTTCCTTTTACCATGAAAAAGTTTCCCGTATGCAGTCGGGTATGATCACGTTCATGGCGGAGGTTGTGGAGAACAGGGACGATAATACGGGTGGACACATCCGACGTACAGCAGCATATGTGGAGTGCATTGCAAAGGAGCTGAAAAGGCAGGGAATATACAGTAATATTCTTACGGACAGATATGTAAGCGATATGGTGGTTGCAGCGCCGCTTCACGACATCGGGAAAATACATATACCGGATGCTGTCCTGAACAAGCCGGGAAAGCTGACGGAAGAAGAATTTGAGATCATGAAAACGCACACCACGGCAGGGGAGGAGCTGCTTACCCACGCAAAGGCGGAGCTTGGGGAATCGGAGTATCTGAATACGGCGGTGGAGATGGCGGCGTATCATCACGAGTGGTGGAATGGAAAAGGTTATCCTTATGGCATCAGCGGGGAAGAAATACCACTCTGTGCAAGAATTATGGCAGTGGCGGACGTATTTGACGCACTGACTTCCAAACGCTGTTATAAAAATGCCATGCCGCTTGAAAAGGCGTATGCAATTATCAGGGAAGAATCCGGCACACACTTTGAACCGGCAGTTGTGGAAGCTTTTTTTGCGATAACAGCAAACTTCTCACATCCCCAAACGGCTGGAATCCTTTGATTTTGGAGCATTGGGACACTCAGTAAATACACAATTCCGAAAAGGGAGAATCAAAAAGAGGAAAATAAGATGAACAAAGTCAGATTTGTAGCCAACAAAGACACCAATTATGTCTTTCATACGCTTTCCGTAGCGAGGTGCGGCTATGACAATGCTTATGGCGATAGTTACCGGAGGGAATATCCCGAAGAGGATCTGGCGGTGTTTCAGGAGAACGAGCCGTTACTGACCGTATGCGGCGGCGAGCACTGCGGCGCGCTGCATGGGCTTATGGTAAGCGTTCCCGCCCGCGCGGAAACTTCCGCCACAGAGTATTATGCGGAACTCATCCGACGGTGTGACAGCGGTGAGGTCCCGGAGAATTTCAAAGAATATGTGGATATTGTACGGCGGATGTCAACAGTGATGATCAAACACTATGACCGCTATATAGACAGGATCTGGCCGGAGGAGAAGAAAAAGATCGAGGCGTATATACCACGGGTACAAAGGTATTTTGAGGAAACAGGCTTTACGGAGAAGGCGGAGGAAATGGTCGGCTGCAAACTTCCAGGGGATTATTTTATTGCCACCCTTGTGAGCTCGGTGGAAAATGGCGCGGAGGCGATTGATATTTCTGAGGAACAGGATATGTTTGGCATTGAGAGAGATCCGCTGGACGCTTTCTATTTTATCGGGCATGAATTTATCATCTATTTATTGTTTGAAGCGCTCAGGGATGAGGACGCATTTGGGCATTTTGACAACTGGGGCCGGACGGAGGGGCTTGCGGAATACTATCTGAAACGGATTATGGGGGATGTGAGATTTTATAACAGCTATCAGAATTATGTGGAATTTTATGAAAAATGTGAAGAGCATGAAAAATTATCCGCCGTGGAACTGTACAGGAGGGGAGCGCAGGTCTGACGGGATATTTTGACCATGCACAGGAATAAATCTCCAACTGCCTTCATAGATATACTAATAAGTATAATCAGGGAGGTAGTTTTTTTGTGGAACTGATCAAGAAGAATATACATATGGATCGTATCAAGACGCAGGCGCTGTCTCAGATTACATTGGAGGAGGATATGAATATCCCCGACCAGAAACCGGACGTAGACAGCCTGTGTTTCGACCGTGCCACGGTGACGGTGGATGAGGTGAAGCCTTATTCCGACTATGTGCAGGTTCGGGGAAGGCTGTGTTTCGCCGTGCTGTATCACACCCAGGAGGAGGGCTGCGGTCTGGTGACGCTGGAGGGAAAGATCCCCTTTGAGGAAAAGATCAATATGCAGGGGGTTCAGACCAGCGACATGGTGCATGTGCAGAACACACTGGAGGATCTCAGCGTGGGGATCATCAATTCCCGTAAGCTCAGTATCCAGGCGGTTGTGACGCTGAAGGCCCAGGTACAGGAGCTGTATGACGAGGAGGCGCCCATCGGCCTCTATGGGGAGGACAGCGCGGAGTATCGCCGCGCTCCGGTGGAGGTGGCCCAGATCGCCATCTGCAAGAATGATATCTTTCGGATCAAGGAAGAAATTACTCTGCCCGCGAGTTATCCCAACATGTTCCAGATCCTGTGGAGCAGTCTGACGCTGGATGATGTGGAGTGCAAGCCGCTCGAAGAAAAGCTCTCTCTGCAGGGAGACCTGCATCTGTTTTTGCTGTATGAGGGCGAGGGGGAGGACCATCCGGTTCGCTCCTTCGAGACCACTTTTCCGTTCAGTGGGACGATGGAATGCCATGGCAGCAGGGACGGCATGATTCCAGATATCAACTTTATGATAGGGCAGCAGGAGCTGGATATCCGTCCGGATCTGGACGGGGAGGAGCGAATCATCGGGCTGGAGACCGTGCTGGAGATCGATATACGAATCTATGAGGAGGAGCAGACCGAGATACTGACCGATATATACGGGGTGACCAAGGAACTGACTACGATCAGCAGGCCCGCGTCGCTGAGGCGGCTTCTGTCCAGAGTAAACGGGAAGATGAAGATCAGCGATCATGTGCGCATCCAGAATAAGGATGTGGGAATCCTCCAGCTATTGCACAGCCAGGGGACGGTGCAGCCGGACCGACAGGAGATAACGGAGGCGGGGCTGGAGCTGTGGGGCAGCCTGCAGGTGAAGGTTCTGTATATCACCGGAGCGGACGATATGCCTTACGCCAGCACCACGGCACAGATTCCGTATCACTATACGTTGGAGATCCCTGGACTGGAAAAGGAGGATATCTGCGACGTCAAGTGTGATGTGGAACAGATGCAGGTGGCGATGCTGGACGGGGAGGAGATGGATGTGAAGGCGGTGCTGGTCTTTGGAACCATCGTCTTTAGGAGTATTCCGATGGAGCTGATCGGAGATGTGATAGCCGCTCCCCTGGATACCCATAAGCTGGGTATGCTGCCGGGTATGACCATCTATATCGTCAAGCCCGGAGATAATCTATGGAACATCGGCAAGCGCTATTATCTGCCGGTGGAACGGCTGCGCGAGCTCAATGAGCTGACCAGCGACGATCTGACGCCAGGCCAGAAGCTTTTGGTCGTGAAGGGCGGAATGACATAAAATACGGCATAAAAATGAGGCCATGGCAAGTTAGACTTGCTGTGGCCTTATTTTTATGCAATTCGACTGTTCAAAGTATAAGTGTTCAGAATAGCTTCTCCTATTTATGAAACACAAAGCTTGGTCGTCTACAAACATTTCAATTATATCAAACTTTATTCAAAAAAAGTTTTCGGGATTACAATAATATAGTTGACAAGAACACTGAAAACGAATATAATATAGCTACCATAGTAGCATTGAATTGTCTAACACATATATTGTTGCGCACATAGCATCTAACTAGGCAATAGCAAATCTGTTTATTGCCAGTACCGAATTGTGCATATTGTATATTCCATAAGTAGGCTCTTGAAAAACGTCAGTGCTTAGTGAGGTTTTTTCGAGCTTAGCACTGTTACGTTTTTCACGAAGCGAGAGCGTGCCTACGTTGGACTATACAATATGCACAATGACACTCGCACAGTAACCTGGTTTCGCAAACGCCTATAGCATCAAACAATTGAAAGGAGAAAGAGAATGAAAAGATTCCTATTGATGGCCCTATCTGCAGCTATGCTGTTTACCTGTGTGCCCAGTCAGGCAGCTGTAGCGACAAAATGCGAACATAAGAATATTCAGATATCTTGGTCTTGGAAATCTACAGGGCAGGGATACAGTCACGCTTATTCAGTTGCCAACGGAATATCGGCCGGATGCGGCGTTACTATTGAGGAGTATTGCCGTGATGAGACATGTAAGGATTGTGGCGAAACGGTCAGAACCATCTACTTGGGGAAGCGGCGCGATAACCATGAGATAAAGTCTCATAATACATGGTAAGTTACAGCTGGTAAGTTACGCTTATTCATAGGGGGTATCGAAGCAGGATATCCGATACCCCTTATGAAGTATATTTTGGAGGATTACCCAATGAAACTTAGTCCCTATTTTTTCTCTCTCGTTCTGATAGGTATACTGACTGGCTGCAGCGGCTCAGAGGCAGGCAATACGGAGCAGACCAAGACGGCCGCAGAGTCGCAGGCAGTTCGTCCGGACCTGGATTGGCGGACAGATGCGTGGAAGTTTGACACACTCTCAGCGTCAACGCATGATCTCTATATAACAGGATATGTGCCGGATTTTGAGTATGACGACGCCGAAGGATATACTATTTCGGATATCTCCTTCTGTTGTCTGGCAGATAAATTTTATCGATTTGACAGACTTGAGCGGGAATATGCGCCCGCGGCGGACGGGGCCAGATACTATTTAAACTGTTATGACAGCGGCACGGAGGAGGCCTGGCAGGAGAAGGTTACTCTTCCGAAACTGAAGGAATATGAGGAATATGATGTCCTTCCGATGAAGCTGGATATGATCAGCGATAAGGAATATGCGCTGTTTTTTGCCGTTTACGGGCCGGAGAAGGAGGTAATGGCCTATCCTGTCGTACAGATGAGCCTGGACGGGAAGCAGTTGTCGGCGACGGATCTCTATCCGGCCATGCGGGAAAGCGGACTGGAGATTAAGCCCTCCTACGGCTACAGAGATGTATATGCCGACAGGCAGGGATATTATTACCTGCTTGCGGATGAGCACTGTCTCAGCGGGCTGGAACCGGGCAAAATCATGGTTCTGGACGCTGAGGGAAATGCGGTGGGAACCATGGGCTCCGAGGAGACGAATATTGCTGCCGAATTTGCGATGAAGGACCCGGATGGGAATGCAGTGTTCGAGATATATGAATCCGGAGCGGGGGAAATACGTCTGACAGGTTACAGTTCTGCTTCCGGAGAAAAGCTGTATGCGGAGGTATCGCTGGAAGCCAGGACACCCAAGGCCATGTCGGAGGACGGGTATCTGTACTATGGCACAGGGGCGGGAAAGCTCTATCGCTGGGATCTCTATACAGGGACCAGAGAATTCTGTGTGGATTATCAGGCGCTGGGGCTTGACAGCATTTCCTCCGAACTGTCTATGACGATAGACGGCAAGGGACAACCTCTGCTCGCGGAGCATGGTCAGGGGAGCACCAGGATCTATCAGTTGGGAACAGAATCTGAAAACGCCCAGAGCACAATCCGCATGGTCTGTCTGGCCGAGGATTGTCCGTATGTGTCTCGCTGCGCCGTTGACTACTCCAGAGATAATCCGAACTGTATCATTCGATTGGATAAGCCGGATGTGGAGGGCCTGTCATTTGCCGAGACCGATCAGGCCGTACAGGATTACCGGACGAGGGCGCTGGCAGAGCTGGTGGCAGGGAAGGGGGCGGATCTCTACTATGTGACGGCTGAGGATATGGAGATGCTGTATGAGAAAGGTGTTCTGGCCGATCTGTCCGATGTGTTGCCGCAGGATTATCTGGACGCGATATTCCCAGGCGCCTTGGGGTGCGGAGTGATAGACGGGAAACAGATTGGGCTTGTCCCGGAGGCATATGTCACCGCTGTGATGGTCGATAGTGCTCTCTGGTCTGAGGAGAGCTGGAGCTGGGATGAGGCCATGGCGGTAAAGGAGGCCAATCCGGAACGCAATCAGTTGTTAACCCTGCGATATACGCGTTCACGGGTAGTAGGTTTTGGGAATGTGGCAATCCAGGAGTTGTATCTGCGGTATCTGTCGGAAACCCCTTTTCTGGATGTGGAGAACGGCACCTGCGATTTTGACAGCGCCCGTTTTATTCAGTTACTGGAGATGCTGAAGGGTATGGGGCCCGGCACCTACGGCAACGATGCGGTGCAGGAACAGAAAACGGTTGCGTTTATGGAAGATGTATGGGATTTTCCAATGTATGCCGTCATGATGAGCGAGTATGACGGGCAGTATCATCTGGTGGGTTTTCCGACAAAAAACGGTTACGGCAATTACTGGTCATGCGATTATTATGTGGTAGTCAACAAGGATACGGTATACTGGGACCAAATAAAGGAATATCTGATCTCCCTGTTCGACTATTCGAGACAGCTCGGCAATGATGGAGCCGTCAGAAATGATCTGATTGAGGGAAATCTTCGTATTGATGAGTACAACCCATCCCATCCTCTCATGTGGGGAATGCATTATATTCCCGAAAAACCGGATGGGCTGCCCGGCTCTACCTGGGATCAGGAGTATATGGATCTGCTTAACTCCGCCGTGCCCTATCGGAATAGCACCAGTGATGTAGAGAATATCATTCTGGAGGAACTGGACAGCTTTTTTTCAGGAGATAAGGACGCGCAGACGGTGGCCGCTATGATCCAGAACAGGGTGCAGTTGTATTTGAATGAGCGCAAATGACTGCGCCATGACATACAAGGTATTCCGTTTATTTGATATAGGAGATATAGCGATCATGAAACAGGGATATAAGTATATACTCATTGGCATTTCTCTTTTTGTGTTAGTGCTTTTGGTATTATGGCTATTTGTTTTGCGCCCTCTGCCACGCAGACAAAAGGTCTCTGCCTGTACGTTAGAGGGAGATGTCATAGAGGTTGAGTTGGATATCACCCTTTGCAGGCATCTGTTTAGATCGCCCACATTGCGCGGCACAATAGAGATCGACGGTGTAGCGTACAGGAGTATCCACGACATATATCCTAAGAATTCAGTAAAAGTGAGTGAAGGAATCCATATATTTCTGATACCTGAACAGTATGCCCTGGACACATGGGAAAATGATAGAATCTATCTTACGCTGACAGAGAACCGCCTTGAGAGCTTTATGCTCAGCTTTGTGCAAGCGGAGGAGACATACACTTATTTTGGGCCAGCCGCATCACAGGCCGAGGCGCAGGAGGTTGCTGCAAAATATGTGAACAGATAGGAAAAGAGGCCATGGAAAGCTCAGCTTGCCATGGCCTCATATTTTTACTTGTCTGCGTCTACAGCCATCTTGTCAAAGCCTGACAGGACAGCGTCGTAGGTCTGTTTGCAGATGTCGGGAAGCTTGCCGCCCCAAGTCTGCTCTGCCTTCTTGTAGCCCTTCTCAAAAGCAGCTTTCATCTCGTCGATCTTGTCGGGATCGCCACCGGTCAAAGCCGTGGCAAAGCTTAAGATACGATCAGAAGTCTGCTTTACGCCCCAGTAACCATCCTCGGCAATGTCTTTCTGAGCCTGCAACTTTGTTGCGGGATCAACCTTGTAGTTGCCGCTTCTGAGGAACTGCCAGATGTCATTGGCCTGACCGTAAGCGGTGGACTGCTTGGTCATCATCTTCTCTACCAGGCTCTTCAACTGGGAGGTGCGGGCCTCGGCATCAGCCTTCAGCTTGTTCACCAGATTGGTATCAGGAGTGTAAGTCTTCTTGGCAGATGTCTTCGTCTCCTTAGAGGGCTCATATACCACGCCAGTATCCTTGGTGGTATCGGTACTCTGTGTGGTTTGTGCGGCTGTGGTTTCCCTGGCGGTGTAGCTGCCATAGGCGGCCTGTGTTGATGTAACTCCGTTTACATTCATATTGACCTTCTTTCCGGCGCTCTGTGCGCCTGTTTTTTGTGTGGCATCATCCGTGATGCCGGTTTTCTAAAAATATATTTAGATAAAGATTCTTGTACGGTATATTTCGGCAGAAAAAACAAAATGTTTATAGTTGTAAATTAATTTTATGAAAAAAATTACCATTCCCATTCGCTAGGCGGAACAGGAGAAACAGCACTTGTATCGTGATTCACATTGACACGTGTCCAGACGCGATAAGACCTCTCTATGTCGTAAGTGTTCTCAGCAGTGCGATTTTCATAAATATAGAAATATTCTTTATCTAAGGCTCTATAACAGTAATACCGATATGTACCCTCATAATTGTCAACATAGTAGTATATATAAGGCCGTACACACATTTTGGTCCATGCGTCAACATTGATAGTAAATCCCTTTTGCAAGGTCGAACTAACAGTTGCGGATGCAGTCACGCTCAATCCAAATTTGGCACAGTCAGATGCGCTCAATTCACCAGTGGAGCTGAAACCAATCTGTTTTTCTGTGGTTTTTGTCACCGCTTGTGTATAAGTGCCTCCAACATGAGATTTGTATAAATCTAAGCTGTCCCAACTGATTAAAAAGTTGGACCATAGTGTATGTTGAGCAATGTGTGGATTTACGCTCCAACCTTCGCTTACAATGCGGGTATAAGAATCCATAATTGGCGCAAACGTGGTTGTTTGAGATAACTCGCCATCAACGATTCGCCCAAGGGGAATAATCACTTTATTATCTGTATTATTTGCTTGTAATGTTTGGGCCGAACAGCTCTGCGTTTGTATATTGTTTTCAATGGCGGCGATATTATCAGTCAACTTTTGTGCAATTTCGTAAGCTTGCTCAGGCGTAATGTCGCTATTGTTTTCTTGAATATGAGCGTACAACTCATCAAAGGTTTTCTCATAATCAAAAGGAACGATTGCGCCAGCTTCCTCCGCGGTATAAGATGTTGACGATATGATGCTATTTCCGATAATTTCATCTTCTTCCGCAGCAACGGCAGGGGTAGCAAGCATAAAAGGCAAAATAATAATAGAAGTTACAATTGAAATCATTCTTTTCATACATATTCTCCTTTTTTATTTTGGTATTTTATAGTGTCAAATATTAACCAATTTTTGTTACTCAAACCTTGATTTATAGGAGTTTGCAAATAAAAAGAGTAATAATGAGTTTACCACAAACATCACTCTGCAAAAGGAGTCACTACTTATGAAAATAAGTCATTTTAGGCCCATAAACCACTAAACTCTAGCCATATATGCAATTTTCAAGGTTCGTCAGAGCCCACTTTCCAGCTCATTTTTTATAGAATATTTGACACTTTCAATTTTGGGAGTCAATTAGGTTAAATAAATAATTATCAAGTCGGGAACGGCTAAAAATATAGTGACCATTTAATACAATATAAGTGGAAGCAAACTCACCAGAATCTATTAACTGTTCGAACAAGCTGTGCTCTAATGACAAATAAGCAGATGCTTGAAAAATTGATAGAAATTCTTCATTACTATCATCAAGAACGTGTAAATTGTTAGGAAGAGTAAAATTAATATTGGTAGAAAGAGAACTAGAAATAAAATATCCTGAGACAATTATACCAATACTTATAACAACAGAAGAAAGTATTCGAACAATGTTTTCTCTGACCATAAAAAGCGTCCCCCTAAAGATAAATATTTTATATATAAAATTTTAAAATTATTTTATCACAGAAAATCATTTATGTCAATGGAAACATTTTTTAACAGAATAAGCACTTGAAATTACGAAAAATATTAAAAGCCGCCAGAAAAAAGGATAGGAATCTACAATATTTTCCACAGTACTTCAGAATACGAACAAATTATACTTATCGTGTGAAGATAAGAAACAATGATACAGGGCACTTCAGTATGCTTACTTCTTCATATTTTTAAAATACCTGGTGGTGTCGGCACAAATAACGGTTTCTTAGTTTATCCTGAAATACAAGCGTTGGCATTGACAATTCATCAGATATTGTATATAATTTAGTACAATCCATGTATACAGAATACATTACAAAAACTGGGCATCTCCTAGTTCATTGGTGCCAGTACCCGATAGTCAGCAGGAAAGGATATATTGATGAAAGATCATGCAGACACTTTGACCCGAAAGGCATATGCCAAGATCAACCTGGGGCTGGACGTGAGCAGGCGTCTGGAAAACGGCTATCATGAGGTGAAGATGATTATGCAGACTGTGGGAATCTGCGATATTCTGACTTTCACAGTGGCAGGAAGCGGTATTCGGATTACAACGGACAGTGGGGAGTTGCCGGTTAATGAGGACAATCTGATCTACAGGGCGGCAGCGCTGCTGATGGAGACCTGCGGCGTGAAGGAAGGGATAGACATATATCTGGAGAAGCATATTCCCATTGCCGCTGGGATGGCCGGCGGAAGCAGTGATGCGGCGGCGACGCTGCAGGGAATAAACGAGCTGTTCACGCTGGGACTCTCTGAGGAACAGCTACGGCAGTTGGGCGTGCGCATTGGAGCGGACGTACCCTACTGTATCATGGGTGGCACGGCTCTCGCCGAAGGGATCGGAGAGCTTCTGACGCCTCTGCCTGCGGCGCCCCGCTGTCATCTGCTGATCGCCAGGCCGGATATCCAGGTATCCACCAGATATGTCTATGAGCATCTGGATGCCAGAGGAACGTGGCCGCATCCGGATATCGACGGGATGCAGGGCGCCATCAGGGACGGCGACCTGGCTGGAGTTGTCAGGCGTCTGGGCAATGTGTTGGAGACAGTGACGGAGGAGAAGTATCCGGTGATTGGGCGTCTGAAGGAGGAAATGCTCTCCTGCGGCGCCATGGGCAGCCTGATGAGCGGCAGCGGTCCCACCGTATTTGGTATCTTTGACAGCAGAGAGCGTGCGGAGTCCGCTCGCAGCCACTTGCATGGGCTGGAGCTGGCGGAAACGCTTTTGGTGACACAGTTCGTATGAGAAGACAGGGAGGGGCGCTATGCAGAATACCTTTAACATGCAGATGAATGAATTCCTGCCGCTTCGGGATGTAGTGTTTAATACTCTGCGACAGGCGATTCTGACCGGTGAGCTCAAGCCGGGGGAGAGACTGATGGAGATTCATCTGGCTGACAAGCTGGGCGTCAGCCGTACGCCGATACGGGAGGCCATACGCAAGCTTGAGCTGGAGGGTCTGGTTACCATGATTCCCAGAAAGGGAGCGGAGGTAGCCCAGATTACGGAGAAGAGCATGAATGATGTGCTGGAGGTGCGTCGGGCCATGGACGCACTCTGCGCGGAGTTGGCCTGTGAGAGAATCACGGACGAGGAGACGCAGCTGCTGGGACAGGCATGTGAGGCTTTTGAGGCTGCGGTCAGAACCAGGGATGTGAAGAGGATAGCCCAGGCGGATGTGGAGCTGCACGATATTATCGTGCAGGCCACGGGGAATCAGCGCCTGGTGCAGCTGATCAACAATCTGTCGGAGCAGATGTACAGGTACCGCTTTGAATATATCAAGGATGCGAGCCAGCACCAGAGACTGATAGAGGAGCATCGGGTGATCTATGAAAGCATTTTGAAAAAAGACAGAGAAACGGCAAGTCAGGCCGCCCGCATGCATATAGATAATCAGAAGAAAGCAATCATTGCGCAGATCCGCAGCGAAAAGAAGCGTTAGGCAGCTGAATAGAGAGCGGTGAAATCGGCAATAACTCTATATAGTGATATCCCCCCCTGAGGGAGTATTCAGATGGGAGTTATTGTATGAAAAATTGGTTGAAGATCCGAATTGGAGTTTGTATTTGCCTGTATGCGTTCTGGTGGGGACTGCTGTGTCCGGAGCTGCTGGTGAATCCTGATACCTGCCGCGTGGTGGATGGCGATACTGGGGAAGAGATGCCAGCGCAGCTTAAGCAGACATCTGCAGAGCAGTTGTATCAGGCGTTGCAGGAGGCGGATCGGACCCATATCCGTTATCGCAGCAGGCTGTTGGAATTGTTGGAGCAATTATTGGAAAAGGGATAAGGATATTGTGATGACCGTGGAATGGAATCATTTGGATAAAAATGCACCTATTGGAGTCTTTGACTCGGGTATAGGAGGATTGACGGTGGCCAGAGAGATCATGCGCCAGATTCCCAATGAGAAGATTATCTATTTTGGCGATACGGCCAGAGTGCCATATGGCAGCAAGTCCAAAGAGACCGTAACTCGTTTTTCCAAGCAGATTGTCCGGTTTCTGAATACCTTTGAGGTCAAGACCATCGTAGTGGCCTGCAATACGGCCAGCGCCTATGCCCTGGATGAGCTGGAGCTGGAAAATGATATTCCTATGATCGGCGTGGTGAAACCTGGAGCCAAGGTCGCCAGCGAGGTCACCCGCAATGGACGGATCGGGGTGATTGCCACGGAAGCTACTATTGGGAGCAAGATTTATAATCAGTACATAACCGAACTGAACAGGAATGTTACCATCTATGGAAAGGCCTGCCCGTTGTTTGTTCCACTGGTGGAGGAGGGGTTGTGGGTCGATCCGGTGACGGATGAGATCGCCAGGAGATACCTGACAGAGCTGATCGACCTGGACATCGACACCCTGATTCTGGGATGTACGCATTACCCGCTGATTCGCTCCACCCTGGGGCGGGTTGTGGGAGAGAAGGTAACGCTGGTGAATCCGGCGTATGAGACGGCCAGAGAGCTTCGGGTGATGCTGGAGGAGAAGAAGCTGCTGGGAGATCATGCGCCCGCGTTGGGAGAGAATCAGTATCAGTTCTATGTCAGCGATATGGCGGATAAATTCAAGAGCTTTGCCAATTCCATCATCAAGTATGGGATACTGTCAGCAAAGACCATACATATTGAAGAATATTAGGCGGGCGGATAGGAGTAATATTGGATAAGGCGAAAGCACAGATAACCATACGGAGCGTATTTGCCCCTGTGATGCCAGACGGGAGGACGATAGCCTGGGAGGACCCTCAGTGCCAGCGGATGGTCACACAGGCGGGGGGAGAATTCTATCAGAAGGGGGATACCTGTTACTGCATCTATATGGAACAGCAGGAGGGATGGGAGAAGCCCTGCAGGAGCATGCTGAAATGGAGGGAACAGATTGTGCTGAAGCGCAGCATGGGAGGAATGGATTCACCGCTGACATATGAAGCGGGGAAACGTTGCCGCTGCCACTATCGAACTCCCTATGGAGAACTGCTGCTGGAGACGGATACCCACAGACTGGAGATACAGGAGAAGGCCGAGGGATATCTGCTGGTGATCGAGTGCGGTATCCGGCAAAATGGACAGAGTGTATCCGAGAACCGGATAGAGATTCAGATAGACATAATATAGCGGCCTGCGCAAAGCAGACCGCTGTTGTCATTCCTGCCGTTATTTCAGAGGCTTGGCGCCAGCCTTTTCCTGGGCCGCCGCCCACATTCTCTTCATAAAGCCCTTTTTCTTCTCCGGCTGTTTTTCGATCTTTCCATGCAAGCCCTTTACATCCAGCACATAGATGCCGCTGACGACGGCTTTGACCTCCTTCTTGACCGGCACATTGTCAAATATCTTCTCATCACAGATCAGCGACATGATCTGTGGGCCGACCTTCGCCTTGATAATGGGCATCTTGGAATTGCGCATCAGCTTGGGCGTCTGGTTAATAACCATCTGAGGTAAGCCTGAATCCTTGATTCGCATTCTCTTTTTATCAATAATTAACATCGACAGGGATTGCTTGTTCTGTTCCAGAAGCTCCTGTTGCTCCGCCTGCTTCTTCTGTGCCTTTTTGCCCAGAAAATATAAAAGCACCACGATGGCTATGAGTACCAAAAGTACGATAAGTATGACAATCTGATATGGCTTCACAAGTATGTCCTCCTGAAAAAAATCTGATGTTATTGTACCATGATTCCGTGCGTATCAGCGTACATTTTATTTATTGTAGCATCCTTTTGATTTGAAATCAACCAGGATTTCTTTCTTTATGATTATTTAAGAGATTTTCCTGAAAAAATGTGCTATACTGTATGTGAATCTGCCCAAGTCAGCCAAGAGGCTGAGGCCTGTTGGCTGGAAAAGAAGCGGAGTTAAGGGATGGATATGGGAGCGTTTTGGAGTAATCTGCAGATGGTAGGCAGCTTTCTGATAGGACATTTGAGTCTGTGGAATGTATTGTTTGCCATTATCATTATTTTCTTTGAGCGAAAGGAGCCCCGAAGTGTGTGGGCCTGGCTTTTGCTGCTATATTTTATTCCTTTTGTGGGATTCTTGTTCTATTTGCTGCTGGGGACGGATATGCATAAGCGCAAAATGTTCCGCATGAAGGAAGTGGAGGATCGACTTAACAAAGAGGTGAGGGGGCAGGAGTACCGTCTGCGCAACCGCAAGCCGGAGGAAGTGGACGAGGAGATTGACCGGTATAAGGATCTGATTATGTACAATCTGGAAAGCTCGGGGGCGGTGCTGACAGATGACAATGCTATCACGATCTATACGGACGGCAACGCCAAGTTTGACGCGCTCATAGAGGATATGCGTCGGGCCGAGAAGTATATCCATATGGAGTACTATATTATCAAGAATGATGTGGTGTTTCAGCGTCTTATAGAGGTGCTTAAGGAAAAGGCGGCGGAGGGCGTGGAGGTGCGTATCCTGTTCGACAGTATGGGATGCCGCACAGTGAAAAACAGGTTTTGGCGGGAATTGAATAAATGCGGTATCCAGACGGCGGAGTTCTTTCCGGCGCTGCTGGGGCGGCTGCAGCTGCGTATCAATTACCGCAATCACCGCAAGATCGTGATCGTTGATGACAAGGTAGGCTATGTGGGCGGGTTCAATGTGGGCAAGGAGTATATCGGCCTGGATGAGAATTTTGGATATTGGCGGGACACTCACCTGAGGATACAGGGGGGAGCGATCTTCGGTCTGCAGCTGCGCTTTATTCTGGACTGGAACTACGCGGCGAATCAGAACTTGTTTGCCAGCGGGCGTTATCTGGAGGAGATTAGTCCGGTCAGACAGGGCGGCAGCAAGGTTCAGATCATCAGCAGTGGGCCGGACAATACGCTGCAGCAGATCAGGGATAATTATCTTCAGCTGATTCACAAGGCGAGATACCGAATCAGTATACAGACCCCTTATTTTATTCCAGATGAATCCATGATAAGCGCCCTTATGATCGCCATTCGTTCCGGCGTTGAGGTGAGGATCATGATTCCCTGTAAGCCCGATCACCCCTTTGTTTATTGGGCGACTTATTCCTATGTGGGAGACATGGTGATGGCGGGGGCCAAGTGCTATACTTACGAGAATGGCTTTCTGCATAGCAAGGGGCTGGTGGTGGATGACGAGGTGTTGTGTTACGGCACAGCCAATATGGATATCCGCAGCTTTTCCCTGAACTTCGAGGTGAACGCCGTGGTGTATGATGCTGCGAAAGCCAGGGAGATGACGGCGATTTTCGAGCGGGATCTGGAATACTGCGTGCAGATTACCCAGGAAGCCTATTCCAGCAGGAATCTGAAGACACGTTTCAAGGAGCAGGTGTGCAGACTGTTGTCCCCGCTGCTGTAGAATAATAGGATTTTCAATAAAATAAGGCTTTTACTGAAGGCGGAATTGTGGTATAAATGATAGTGTATGCAGTTCAAATGCAATAGATGTGGAAAGAGGAGAAGCTTGGAAGTACGACTTCCAAATACTGATTGGTGCAGTATCGCAAGCAGGCTTGCGATATGCGGGAGGAGAGAAATGAGAAAAAAGATGACATTAATTCTGACGGTGCTGCTGGCAGCCATGATTATGAGCGGATGTGGCGAACAGACGGATGCGCTGAAGGATACAAAGGTTGAGAAATATGTGACATTAGGAGAGTATAAAGGACTTCCGGTACAGCTGGCGGCGGCCGCGGTGACTGAGGAATATGAGGCAGAGGTGATGGAAATGCTGTATAGGGATTCCGTTACCGCACAGAGGGGCGGCGTCATGGACAGGGAGGTAGTGCAGGGAGATACGGTGAATATCGACTATGTCGGGAAAAAGGATGATGTGGCTTTTAACGGAGGAACAGCCAGCGGAGCTGAGCTGGAGATTGGCTCAGGCAGCTTTATTGAAGGCTTCGAGGAAGGACTGATTGGCGCTCTGCCCGGAGAGACCAGAGTCTTGAATCTGACATTTCCGGACAATTTTAGAAATACCGAGTTGGCTGGACAGGCGGTTGTCTTTACTGTAACCGTGAACTTCATTTATCCTACTGAATATAGTGACGACGTTGTGGCGGGGCTGGGCGTTCCAGAGATCAGTACCGTGGAAGAGATGCGGCAGTTTGTACATGACTATCTGGAGAGCAACGCACAGACGGAATATGAGTATACGCTGCGCAACGCTTTGGCTAACGGCCTGATCAACGGCTGCGAATTCAAGGAGATACCCGCGCATATTCTGGAGAAGTATCGGAATACCGTACAGGCCAATCTGGAGGCGGAGTGCGCCGCCAGTGGAATGGATGCGAACTCGTACTGTAACTATAGATATGGAATGGATGCGGAGACCTTTCAGACTCAGTATGCGGAAGCGGCGGCCAAGCAGGGTCTGGCATTTCAGGCGGTAGCCAATGCGGAGAAGCTGAATATCTCGGACGAGGAGCTGCAGGAGAAGTTGGAGCAGTATGCGAGTGAGGGCGGTTTTGACAGCGTGGAAGAATTCGTGGGAGAGTTGGACAGGGAAGAATACAGAGAATATTTTATGTATGAGAAGGTATTTGACTTTCTGAGCCAGAATGCCCAGATCACGGAGTATTGACGGAACTTTGGCGGCTTGCGCCGGACTATAATTTAGGAGGATAACAGACATGAATCTGACGGACATTAAGGAGCTTTACCGCGACACAGCCGCATATGCGGGCAGCGAGGTCACGGTAGGCGGTTGGGTGAGAAACAATCGCGACTCGAAAAATTTTGGTTTTCTGGTGATTAATGACGGTACATTTTTTGAGCCCTTGCAGGTGGTGTACGCGGACAAGCTGGACAATTTCGCGGAGCTGTGCAAGATCAATGTGGGCGCCGCTCTGATTGTCAGGGGGATTATCGTGGAGACGCCGGATGCCAAACAGCCCTTTGAGATGCAGGCGACGCAGGTGTCGGTGGAGGGTCCCTCAGGCGCGGACTATCCCTTGCAGAAAAAGCGCCACAGCTTTGAGTACCTGCGCACGATCTCTCATCTGCGCCCCAGGACGAACACCTTTCAGGCGGTGTTCCGCGTGCGCTCCCTGATCGCCTATGCGATTCACAATTTCTTTCAGGAGAGAGGATTTGTCTATGTGCATACTCCTCTGATCACCGGCAGCGATTGCGAGGGAGCCGGCGAGATGTTCCAGGTGACCACTCTGGATCTGCAGAATGTGCCCAGGGCGGAGGATGGCGGGATTGATTTCAGTCAGGATTTCTTTGGCAAGCCGACCAATCTGACGGTGAGCGGTCAGCTCAACGGCGAGACCTTTGCCATGGCTTTTAAGAATATCTATACCTTTGGCCCTACCTTCCGCGCGGAAAATTCCAATACCACCCGCCATGCGGCGGAGTTCTGGATGATAGAGCCGGAGATGGCGTTCGCCGATCTGAAGGATGACATGATGCTGGCGGAAAGCATGTTGAAATATATTATCCGCTATGTGCTGGAGAACGCTCCGGAGGAGATGGCCTTCTTCAATCAATTTGTGGACAAGGGGCTGATCGAGCGGCTCAATCATGTAGTCAGCTCGGACTTTGGTCATGTGACGTACACGCAGGCCATCGAGATTCTGGAGAAGCACAATGATGAGTTTGACTATAAGGTGTTCTGGGGGTGCGATTTGCAGACGGAGCATGAGAGATTCCTGACGGAGCAGGAGTTCAAGCGTCCGGTATTTGTGACAGATTATCCCAAGGAGATCAAGGCCTTCTATATGAAGCTGAACGAGGACGGCAAGACAGTGGCGGCTATGGATTGTCTGGTTCCCGGAATCGGAGAGATCATCGGCGGCAGTCAGCGTGAGGATCATCTGGAGGTGCTTGAGCAGCGCATGGACGAGCTGGGTCTGAACAAGGAGGATTACGGCTTCTATCTGGATCTGCGCCGTTATGGTTCTGCCAGACATGCGGGCTTTGGCCTGGGCTTTGAGAGATGCGTGATGTATCTGACCGGTATGGGGAATATTCGAGACGTAATTCCATTCCCGAGAACGGTGAATAACTGTGAACTGTAGGACTGGGGTATAAGCATGAAGACGAATCGAGCCAGAGTGAAAAAATTCATCATTGTCCTGACAATGGCAGCTATGCTTGCCGTAACCCTGTCGGAGGCCACCATGGATGCCTGGGCCACCACGATTCGGGAGGTGGAGGAGGACATCAACAATACCCAGAACGAGCTCAATGAGATCAATGCCAATATCTCCGATATGGAGGATGAACAGGAGCTGCTGGAGGAGCAGATGGAGGATCTGAATGCGGAGATTGTCAACATTCTGGCCAGCATTGAGATTCTGCGGGAGGACATAGCCGCAAAGGTGAGCGATATCGCGCAGACTGAGCAGGAGTATGAGGCGGCGCTGAAGAGGGAGCAGGATCAGGCGGAGGCGATGACGCTGCAGATTCAGTTTATGTATGAGACGGGCGATCCCTCTCTGGTCGCGATGCTGTTTAGCGAAGCGAGCTTCAGTGACATGCTCAACCGGATTACCTATGCGAAGCGGGTGAACGACTATAATCAGGAGATGCTTGATCAGTATGAGGCCACCAGGAAAGAAGTACATGAGCTGTGGGACAGGCTGGAGGCGGAGAAAGCGGCTCTGGAGAAGGATAAGGCCGAGATGGAGGAGCAGAAGACCTACTGTGACCAGCTGATGGCCCAGCTCCAGGAGAAGTCAGATAATTTTGCGGCTCAGATCGCTCGGGCAAAACAGGATGCGGCTGCAGCCAAGGCCTTATTGCAGCAGGAAAAGAAGCTGCTGAAGCAGTTAAAAGAGGAAGAGCGAAAAAAGGAGCAGGAGAGAAGAAGGCAGGCGGCATTGGCAGCCGCCGCCCAGAATCCTCCGTCAGTCACAGGCAGCAGCAGCTACAATTCTATTGTGGATAACGCTGCTGGCAGCGACAAGGGCAAGCAGATTGCCAAGTATGCGCTTCAGTTTGTGGGCAATCCCTATGTGGCAGGGGGGACCAGCCTGACAAACGGCGCGGACTGTTCCGGTTTTACCTACCGCGTATATCAGGACTGGGGTTACAGCATCTCGCGGACCTCTTTCTCTCAGAGAAGCGACGGGCAGTCCGTGGATTACAGCGACGCACAACCCGGGGATATTCTCTGTTATGAAGGGCATGTGGCCATGTACATAGGAGGAGGCAAGATTGTTCATGCCAGTACCGCCAAAACAGGCATCAAGGTCGGCAATGCCAATTACCGTCCCATTTTGGCGGTACGACGTATCATATAGCGCTGTGGCAGTGTAGTGCCACGGCTGTGCCAGAGCTTGCGGATGCGGGCTCTGGGGCAGAGGTGTGGATCAGGGCGGCCGATCCGCACCTTTCTGTATGAAATGAGAAGTCCGGTTGTTATTTGGAGAAAAAGTAGTATACTATGTTTCAGATGCGAGAATGAAGCAGGAGGGATGAGGCTGTGAAGATTATCGTTGCGGGAGATGGAAAGATGGGTTCGACACTGACCCGCCAGCTTACAATAGAGGGACATGAGGTCATATTGGTGGACGCCAATTCCAGGGTGCTGGAGAGCACACAGGAACGGTATGACGTCATGGTGATACAGGGAAATTGCGCTACCATGGATGTGCTCAAGCATGCGGGAGTCAAGGAGGCCGATCTGCTCATCGCCATGACCGGTGCGGATGAGATCAATCTATTGTGCTGTATGACCGCCCATGGCATGAATCCCAAGATTCACACGATCGCCAGAGTGCGCAATCCGGAATATACGGAGCAGATCTACAAGATGCGGGACATGTTCGGGCTGTCGATGGTGGTCAACCCAGAGCGTCAGGCGGCTGTGGAGATCGGCAGGCTATTGAAATATCCCGGCTTTCAGAAGCGGGATACTTTTGACAAGGGCAGAGTTGAGATCGTGGAATTGAAGCTCAATGCCCAGAGCAAGCTATGTGATGTGGCGCTGAATGATATGAACAGCATTGTCCGCTGCAAGATATTGGTGTGCACGGTGCTGCGAGGCGGCAAGGCGGTTGCTCCGGATGGCAACTTTGTGCTGCGGGAGGGTGATCGGATATTTGTGACGGCGCCCAGCAATGAGCTGACTACCCTGCTGCACAATCTGGGAATCATCACACACAAGGTTAAGCGCGTGTTGGTCTGCGGCGGAGGACGCGTAACCTTTTATCTGGCCAAACAATTGGAGAAAAGCGGCATTGCCGTTCAGATTGTGGAGCAGGATCCCGAGAGGTGCGTCAGTCTATCCAGCATGCTGCCTCATGCAAGCGTGATTCAGGGTGATGCCAGCAGCGAGTTCCTGCTTGAGAGCGAGGGAATCTCCTCCTGCGATGCCCTGGCTACGCTGACGGGCATTGACGAGCTGAACATGATCATTTCCCTCTATGGCAGCAGCTGCGGCGTGCCTCAGATCATCACTAAGCTGGGGCGCATGAATAACAAGAATATACTGGACAATCTGTCCCTGGGCAGCATTATCAGCCCCAGAGAGCTGTGCTGTAACACGATTGTTCGCTATGTGCGCGCCATGCAGAATCAGACTGGCGCAGCCCGAACAGTTTATTCTATCGCGGACGGTCAGGCGGAGGCGATGGAGTTTCTGGTTGACGAGCATACGCAGCACTGCGGGGAGCCCCTGAAGCAGCTGAAGCTCAAGAAGAATGTGCTGGTGGCCTGTATTACCAACGGAATTCAGCAGGAGATACCCAGTGGAGATTCCTTCTTTGAGCAGGGGAACACGGTAATCATTGTGACGAACGGAGATCGCGTGATCTATCAGTTGAACGATATTTTTGAGTGATAATGCAGTATTGCAAGCAAGCTTGCAATATGCGGGGGTAGGATTATGAATTACAGGATGGTGGGTAAATTCATTGGGTTGATTTTGATGGTGGAGAGCGCTTTCATGGTGCCGGCGCTGTTGATCAGCCTGTGCAGAGAGGAACGGAGCAGCATTCTGGCTTTTGCCGTAACAATCGTTCTGCTTTGGGGGCTTGGCATGCTGCTCAGAGTGTTGTGCCGCAATGCCAAGAAGAGTTTCTTTGCCAAGGAGGGGCTTGTGTGTGTGGGACTGAGCTGGCTTGTCATGAGTCTGCTGGGTTGCCTGCCTTTTTTTCTGTCAGGCGCTATCCCTAACTATGTGGATGCGCTGTTTGAGATGGTGTCGGGCTTTACCACCACAGGGGCTTCGATACTGGAGCAGATAGAGGGGCTGCCCTATGGCGTTCTGTATTGGCGCAGCTTCAGTCATTGGCTGGGCGGTATGGGCGTGCTGGTGTTCCTGCTGGCGATTCCCGTGAGCGGGGAGGGAAGCAGTGGCTTCACCATGCATCTGTTGAGGGCGGAGAGCCCCGGTCCCAATGTGGGCAAGCTGGTGCCCAAGATGAAGACCACCGCACAGATTTTGTATATCCTGTATATTGTGTTGACTGTGCTGGATGTAATCTTTCTGTTGCTCGGGGATATGCCACTGTTTGATGCGGTGTGTACGGCATTCGGCACAGCGGGTACAGGGGGATTCGGCATCAGGGGAGACAGCATCGCCGGGTACAGTCCCTATATTCAGAATGTCTGCACTGTGTTCATGCTCTTGTTTGGCGTGAATTTCGGTTGCTATTATCTGCTGCTGCTGAGGCAGGTCAAGAGTGTGTTTAAGGATGAGGAGCTACGGATGTATCTGGGCATCGTGCTGGCCAGTATCCTGCTGATCGTCTGGAACCTGCGAGGCGTATACGACACCCTGGAGGAGACTGTGCGGTATGCGGCATTCCAGGTGGCCAGCATTGTCACTACCACGGGTTATGCGACTACGGATTTTGACCTGTGGCCAGGGTTCTCCAAGGCGATATTACTGTTCCTGATGATCCTCGGCGCCTGTGCGGGCAGTACGGGAGGCGGCTTCAAATGCGGCCGCGCGTTGCTGGTGATGAAGAATCTGCGGCGCAGCGTGCGTCAGATTATCCGTCCCCAGCGGGTACAGGTGGTGCGGGTGAATGGGCAGGCCGTGGATGAGAAGGTGCTGGCCAACACCAACACCTATGTCGCGGCCTATGTTATCATCATCATGGCGAGCTTCCTGCTGATTTCGGTGGACGGATTTTCTCTGATCACCAATTTTTCCGCTGTGCTGGCCTGCTTTAATAATATTGGGCCGGGCTTCGAGGCGGTCGGTCCCACCTGTAACTTTGCATCCTACAGCGTCTTTTCCAAGCTGGTGCTGATCTGGGACATGCTGGCGGGCAGGCTGGAGATCTTTCCAATCCTGATTTTGTTCTCCCGAACCACCTGGAGACAGCGCTAGATTTATGCCTCAGCGATCAGCTCCACCTCGCACAGCACATTCTTGGGCAGAGTTTTAACTGCCACACAGGAGCGGGCGGGCTTGCCCGTGAAATATTGGCCATAGACCTCGTTGAAAGCGGCGAAGTCACTCATATCTGCCAGGAAGCAGGTGGTCTTTACCGTATTTTCGTAGGATGAGCCCGCAGCTTCCAGTAGAGCGCCCAGATTCTTCATCACCTGATGGGCCTGTTCGGTTATGGTGGTGCCTACTACCTCGCCGGTGGCGGGGTCAAGGGCGATCTGGCCAGAGGTGTAGAGCAGGCCATTGGTGATAAAGCCCTGAGAGTAAGGGCCGATAGCGGCGGGAGCGTTGGGAGTGGAAATTGGTTTCATGATGGTGTCCTCCTATATTTTCCATATTGACTGATCTGGGATTCCTCGTGTGAGGGGTCCCTTTTTTGCCTTGTGCTCAGTATAGCACAAGAAAGAGAAAATTGCAAAAAAAGCCATCTTTCCTACAATTTTGTACATTTACTCCGGCGGACGTCGGAATTACAATAGCCTTGACCTGAGCAGGATGTGTGCGACATGGCCTGCCGACAAGGAGGAGACTATGAAAGAGGAGCAAAAGTCAAAGCTGGCGTGGCTTTGGGAGAACATGAAAGGGTATCGGGTGATCTATATCCTGTGCCTTGTGGGGACAGTGGTTTACAATGTGATGCAGTTGATCGTTCCCTACGTGTCCCAGAGCATTGTCGACCTGTTTATCAGTGGGGAACAGGCAGCGGAGAATCTGGCGACTAAGAGGGATCTGTTCTGGGAGCTGATCATCGCCATGGTTCTGCTGACATTCCTACGGACGGCCATCGTCTATCTGTCCTGTATGGGCGGCGAGGTGGTCTCACAGAAAGCGCTCTATCGAATCAGGACGTATCTGTTTGACAAGATCGAGCGGCAGGATATGCATTTTTACGCTACCTATCGCACCGGCGATCTGATGACCCGTCTGACGGGCGACCTGGACGCGGTGCGCCATATGATCGCCTGGGTCATCCGTACCATCGTGGAGTCTCTGGCTCTGATGGGAGCTACGGCGGTATACTTTTTCTATATGGATTGGCGGCTGGCCCTGTGTCTGTTCGCGATTGCGCCTTTTATCTTTTTGATTATTATTCTGTTCAAGAATAAGGTGGCTCCCCGCCACAGGGCCTTGCGGGAAAAGTTGGCGGAGATGAACACGATCTCCCAGGAAAATATCTCCGGAAACCGTGTGGTGAAGGCATTTGCCAGAGAAAAATACGAGATTGAGAAATTCGACGAGAGCAACAGGTCCTTCTCGCAGACGAACCAGAAGACGGCGCTGACATGGCTGACCTATTATCCCTATGTGGAGTCGGCGGCCAATCTGATGCCGGTGGTGCTGTTGTTGGTGGGCGGTATCTTCCTGATTCAGGATCAGATCACGATGGGGCAGTATGTGGCATTCTCCGGTCTGATCTGGGCCATCGCCAACCCCATGCGGCAGCTCGGCAGCATCATGAACGAGTTTCAGCGGTTCGCGGCGGCCTCCGACAAGGTGATGGAGATCTACTATTCTCAGCCTGAGATCGTGGACAGACCGGGCGCCATCGACAGGCCGGAGCGTTTCCGAGGTCGGATCGAATTTAAAAATGTGAGCTTTCAGTATGCGGATGGCAAGCTGCCCATTCTGCGGGATGTGAGTTTTACGGCTGAGCCGGGCGAGACGGTTGCCATCATGGGGGAGACCGGCTGCGGCAAGACCTCCCTGATTCAGTTGATCCCCAGATTTTATGAGCCCACGGAGGGAGAGGTGCTGGTGGATGATATTCCGGTGGAGGATATGAAGCTGCGCCAGCTGAGAAGCAATATCGGCCTGGCCACTCAGGATGTGCTGCTGTATTCGGATTCGATAGATGGCAATATCGCTTTTGGAGACAGTCACATCACTCCGGAGCAGGTCGTGAAATTCGCCAGATACTCGGCGGCTTCCGATTTCATTGCTCGCATGCCCGAGGGGTATGACACCATCGTGGGAGAGCGGGGGGTGGGACTGTCCGGCGGACAGAAGCAGCGCATTTCCCTGGCCAGAGCTCTGGCGGTGCGTCCGGCCATATTGATTCTGGATGATACTACCTCGGCGGTGGATATGGAGACGGAGAAGCAGATACAGCACAGCTTGAACGAGCTTGACTTCCCCTGCACCAAGATCATTATCGCTCAGCGGATTTCAACCACAAAATATGCGGATAAGATTCTGGTGCTGCAGGATGGCCGGATCACAGAGTCCGGCAGTCACGAGGAGCTGATTGCGAAAAAGGGCTATTATTATCAGGTTGTGCAGCTGCAGACCGGAAATATGCAGAGCTGAGACAGGAGGTGTAGAGATGGCCAGAAGAAATACATACCGTGAGGACGAGGTGCTGGAGACTCCCTTTGACTTTCATCATCTGCTTCGCGCCTCGGTTTATATCAAAAAATATAGGTTCAAGATGCTCCTGGCGTTCACGCTGAGCGCCATCGGCGGTATTACGGCGCTGTTTGGTCCAATGGTGACTCAGAAGGCGCTGGATGAGGCGATCCCCGACAAGGATATGCGCATGCTGGTGATCCTGGTGCTGATGCTGGTGGGAACCTATGCGGTCAGCGTCTTCTTTACCACCGTTCGCTCTCGGATCATGGTAAAGGTGGGGCAGGGAATCATCTATGATATCCGCAAGGATCTGTTTGCCCATTTGCAAAAGCTCCCTTTTCAGTATTACGATGACAGGCCCCATGGTAAAATCCTCATTCGGGTGGTAAACTATGTGAACTCCGTGTCGGATATGCTGTCCAATGGGCTGATCAATGTGGTGCTGGAGATATTGAACCTGATCTTTATCGTGATCTTCATGTTCCTGGTGGATGTGAAGCTGTCCCTGGTGGTGATGACGGGCGTGCCCATCCTGGCGGTCTTCCTGTTGTATATGAAGAAGCGCCAGAGAAAAGCGTGGCAGCAGGTGTCCAACAAGAATTCCAACCTGAACGCCTATCTGCAGGAAAATATCGTGGGTGCCAGAATCACGCAGATCTTTGTCCGAGAGGATGAGAATGTGGAGACCTTCGGCATGCTGGCGGACCGTTGCCGGAAGGCGTGGATGCAGGCGGTCAAGTTCAGCAATCTGGTGTGGCCCGGCATCGACAATATCTCCGTGTGGGTGAGGGCGGCAGTGTTCGTCGTAGGGCTGCTGGTCATGGGGCCGGAGCACGTGAAGCTGGGTGTGATCGTAGCCATTACCTCCTACGCCGCCAGATTCTGGCAGCCGATCATGAATCTGGGCAATATCTTTAACAATTTTATTAACAATATCGCTTATTTGGAGCGCATCTTTGAGACCATGGATGAGCCGGTGACGGTGGCAGACGCGGAAAACGCTGTGGAGATGCCGCCCATCAAGGGCAGGGTGACATTTGAGCATGTGACCTTCGCCTACGAGGAGGGAAAAGATGTGCTGAAGGATCTGTCCTTCAGCGTGGAGCCCGGCGAGAGCGTGGCGCTGGTGGGGCCCACCGGCGCGGGCAAGAGCACCATCGTCAATCTGGTGTCGAGGTTCTACAATGTGAACGAGGGGCGGGTGTTGATCGACGGGCAGGATATCTCCCAGGTGACGCTTCAGTCCCTGCGCTCCCAGATGGGCATCATGCTGCAGGACAGCTTTATCTTTTCGGGCACTATCGAGGACAATATCCGCTACGGCAAGCTGGAAGCCACCATGGAGGAGATCAGGCGGGCCAGCGAGACCGTGTGCGCGGACGCCTTTATCAGCCGTATGCAGGACGGCTACCAGACGGAGGTGAAGGAGCGAGGCTCGCTCTTGTCTCAGGGACAGAAGCAGTTGATCTCTTTTGCCAGAACCTTGCTGTCGGACCCTGCGATCCTGGTGCTGGACGAGGCGACATCCAGTATCGACGTGCAGACCGAGAGAGCGCTGCAGCAGGGCTTAAATGCCATGCTACAGGGCAGGACCTCCTTTATCATCGCGCACCGGCTGTCTACGATCAAGAACTGTGACAAGATCATGTACATCGATCAGGGCGGTATCATGGAGTGCGGCACACATGAGGAGCTGATGGAGAAGAAGGGCTATTATTACAGGCTGTACACGGCGCAGATGGAGGATATCGCATAGGCCGGCGGGCTGGATGAATGCCCTGCGATGAGGCGGTATTGGCTGGAGCTGACGATATAGGATACAGGCCATTCGGGGGAAACTCCGCATGGCCTGTATTTTTTGTGCGCGGGTTTTGCGAATGTGGGAGTCAGGTTGGATGCTCCTTGGAGCGTCCAAACGCACAGATAAAATATATTTTTCCCGCGTCACTTGACCTTGTCCCAGGGACATGGTTTATACTTTGCCTATATCCGTAAAAACAGCTTTGGCAGGGAAGAGGGATGGCAGACATTTGCATGTGATTAAGAAACTGATCCGCCGGCATAAAATGCTGTATTTTACAGCGGTTCTTTTTACATTCTTATCGGTATTTATCAATCTGTACTGGAATCTATTCCTGAAGGATCTGCTGAACAGACTTGGAGCCAACGCCGCCCTACCCGTCGGATGGGAGCAGTCAGATACTATCTACGCAGCAATATCCGCACACTGTCCAGGTTGAAGGTGGGGGAGGAGCAGTCGGCCATGCAGAATGAATTAAAGGATATTTCCGACTATTTCCATAGCAATCTCTTTTACTTTATAAAGCAATTTTGTTGATTATAAAACGACTCTTTTCTGGAACAGGAATTGGGCAATATAACCAAATAAGGGCCGCCCTGCCACCGCATCTGGCGCCCGTTTTGGTTATATTGGTCAATTCCGTCACTCGCGGAAAGAGTTTCGCAATCGGCTAAATGGTACATTCGCGGTCACTGTGCTGTTCCTGCTCTGCCAGAGTCCGAAGCTGACCCTGTTGTCCACGCTCCCCGTACTCCCGCTGATCGCCTATTGCTTTTACTCAGGCAGAATCATCAAAGGTTACACGGAGCAGTGCCAGAGCAGTAAAAAGCAGATGAACGGGCTGGCGGAGCTTATGCTGGAGCTCTTTCCAGTGATTCAGATGTACGATGCCAGCAGACTGCTCCATAACGCCATGGACGAGCGCATTTGGGAGTGGAGGGATAACAATATCAGGCGAGAAAAGGTCTCGGCCCGGCTCATGTCCCTGTCCGGCCTGCTCTCCTTCCTGCCCTTACTGCTGCTTGGGTTTGGGGGAAATATGGTGATAGAGGGAGAGATCGGTATCGGGACATTCTATATTTTTATCAACCTCTCAGGGCATGTGTCCGGCTTCCTGCAGAATATGCCCAATCAATATGCCGGCTTCAGACGGTTCGAGGCGTCCGTGGGCAGCCTGGGCGACAAGCTGGTGATGGGAGAATAGAGATAGACTTGGAGGAAAAAATATGTACCAATACGCGATTGATCTGGAGGCTGTCTCCTACTCTTACGGGGATGTCGAGGTGCTGAGAGATTTGTCTTTTCGGGTAAGAGACGGAGAACATGTGGGTATCCTGGGGGACAGCGGATGCGGCAAAAGCACGCTGCTGAAGATACTGGCGGGGCTTTACGAGCCTGATTGCGGTAAGATCGTCATAGCGGGAGAGACGGTCCCAGAAAAAATAAGGGGCAGGGTAGCGCTGGTATTGCAGCACAGCGGTCTCTTTCCGCTGTCCGTCAGGGACAATATCTCCTGCGGCCATGACATTCCTGAGAAAACACTGATGGCGGCCTGTGAAAGCGCCTGCCTCGCAGGGTGGATCGCCAGTCTCCCGCAGGGGCTGGACACCTGTGTGGGGGAGCGGGGGAATCAGGTGTCCGGCGGCCAGGCGCAGCGCATCCAGATTGCCAGGGCAATCTGTAAGGACGCTCCGGTGATCCTGCTGGACGAGCCGATCTCCGCTCTGGATCGGGACACGGGACACTCCGTGCTGGAGGCGCTTGACAAGCTGACTGAGGGAAAGACTGTGGTGCATGTCACTCATCACCCGGAGACACTGGATGACAGCTATATCCTGTACCGCATGGAAGGGGGGAGGCTGAACCGTGCGTGAGCTGACTAAACTGATCGGGAGGCTGGGCATCCAGCGCAAATATATCCTGCTCCTGCTGCTCAGATCGCCCTTTGACGCATTCAGGACATGGATGCAGGCTTATCTGATGAAATCTGTCTTTCTGTGCCTGGAGACGGAGAGAGCGGGAGGACTGCTGACCGTGTGCATGAGCGGGGGCTTGCTGGGCGCCATGCTCTTTTTGTATAATGGAACTGTGTGGAGCATCTATGCAACATTTGCCGCCGCAGTGGAGGCCAGGCTTCGCAGGGAGATGACGGAAAGGATTATGAATCTGCCTTATAAGCGGGTGCATGACAGGTTCAGCGGGGAGTGGATCACCAGATTGGACAGCGATATACAATCGGTGGTCACAATGATGAATGCTCCGCTGAATATTCCCCATGTGGCGACTGCCTGTATCAACACGGCGCTGTCCTGCTTTTTGCTGCTGAGAGGCAGCCCGACGCTGTCTGCATTGACCTGGCTGTTTCTCCTCCCTCATCTGCTGATCAATTACCTGCTGGTGCTCAGGCAGCTCCCCGGTCTGCAGGAGGAGAGCCGCGCTGCCATGGCGGATATGACCTCCTCCATAGAGCCGTTGATCGCGGAGGCGGAGAGCATCGTGCTCTATGACGCAGGCAGCCTGATGCTGGAAAAATGTGAGAGGGACAGCCGCAGGTTGATGAGAACCAATCTGAGAATGCACCTGCGCCGCGGACTGGGCGATATGGCCTTTCTCATGCTGGGCGCCGGCGGTTATCTGGCTCTTCTGTCTGCGGGATTGGCCATGATAGCAGGGGGGGAAGATGGCTTTTTCCGATCTGACATATTGTTTTCAGCTCAGGGGTTCTGTTCTGGCCGGAGCACTGAGGTAAAATTGTCTTAGAGAATATAATGTGAAGATTCATATATTCAACAATTTTCTAATTTATATGCTAAATGTAGATTGAAATTATGGAATATATATGATATAATTTTTTTGTTTAAATTCACTTTATATTTAAGGAGATTCTTATGAATAAAAAGAAATTATACATTTTTTCCATTGAGATAAAAAAATTAATAGGAAATAGCCATCTTTCTGATGCTATCAATAAAATTAATCAAGCAAAGTTATCCCAAGAGGAATTAGATTTTCTGTTTATGTGTTTGCACAGCGAAGGCTATGATGTAGAAACAGACAGTTTTTACATTTGTGAATCAGATAATTCTGCCTTTTTAAGCCTTGTCAATTTGGTTCAAAGCAAGGTATCTTCCAAAAAGTAGGTGATAAAATGGATTTAGCAATGGTGATTTTGACTGCACTCGCAGTAATTGTTAGTGTTATTGCTCTTTGCGTAAGCTATAACGCTGCACAAAAGGGCAATTCTTTAGCTGCAACAGCAAATGAATTGACTAAAACAGCAAATCAAATGCAAATGGGACAAGTTGAAATGCAGATTCGTGAATTGATTCAAAATGCAAGAAGTCGTTACGAGGATATTGCTATTCAACTGAATGGGCATGAAAGTGATGAAACATACGGTAAAGTAATTACTTCTGCCTTAGAGGGTGTTTTAAATGCATATGATGAGGCTTGTGCAAAATATTTAGATGATAAAGTTGATAAAGAGCGATTTAAAAAGCTATATCACGATGAAATCCGCCAACTTGTAACTGATGAAGCTACAAAAGAAAAATATCGTGAACCACAAACAAAATTTCATGCTACAAATAAAGTATATACTGAATGGAACAATCTTGAAAAATAAATGTTTTGTGAATATTACTCTATAATTATATTTTAAAGCACTTGCTACTGACTGAAAGAAACAGTTAAGTAGCAGGTGCTTTTACTTTTTCAAAAAATCAGAACACCATGTCTAAAATCATGCTCCCTTATTGGCTATTGGGTAAGAGGTCAAATCCTCCCGCCCTTTTTTATTGTTACAAAACGATTCGTTACATACCCTTGCTTACTGGCAGGGGTAAATAAATCCAAGGAGGACAATGCCTATGTGCAACAAACAAAATCCAACACGGAGGGAGGGATACCATGCAGCAGTTACAGACGGTGGACGCTGACACGCTCCTTTATGAACCGATTGAAAAGCCGTCCTTTGTGGTGGATGGTCTTATCCCCACGGGCTTGTCGCTGTTCTGCGGCTCACAGAAAATCGGCAAGAGCTGGCTCATGCTGAAGCTCTGCCTGTGCGTGTCGCAGGGAATCCCCTTATGGGATATGCAGACATCGGAGGGCGACGTGCTTTACCTGTGTCTGGAAGACACGTTCTGCCGCATACAGGACAGGCTGTTCCGTCTGACGGACGAAGCGAGCGGGCGGCTGCACTTTGCCGTGGCAAGCTGCAAGTTACCAGACGGTCTTATTGTGCAGCTTGAAGATTACCTCAAAGCATATCCCGACAGCAGGCTGGTTGTCATTGACACGCTGCAAAAAATCCGCACCGCATCCAAAGACAACGCCTATGCCAACGATTATGGGGATATATCGCTGTTGAAAGATTTTGCCGACAGGCATTCCATTTCGGTGGTGGTCGTACACCATATCCGCAAGCAGAATGACAGCGACGTATTCAACAAGGTGTCTGGCACGACAGGCTTGACAGGGAGTGCGGACGCTACCTTTGTGCTGGAAAAGGAGAGCCGCGCATCCGATACGGCAAAGCTGTTTGTCACTGGCAGGGACACGCCCTATCAGGAGTTGACGCTCCGTTTCCGTGATTGTAGCTGGGAACTGGTAAAACGGCAGACACAGGAGCAACTTGCGGCGGCAGAGATTCCCCCTGTCCTTTTTCGGGTGGTGTCGTTCATGCAGGGCAGGCAGGGATGGTCTGGCACGGCTACGGAACTTCTGGAGGTCATGGGGGAAAGCGGGGAACTGTCCACGGTCATCACGAAATGGCTCAACGAGTACCGCTCCACGTTCCTTTATGAGAACGGCATCCAGTATGACTATCAGAGGAAGTATAGCGGCAGGAAGATTATCCTTGCAAGATGCGGCGGGGAGCATGACAGCCATGACGGGTATGACGGCAGTTTTGGGATGCCCCCTCATGCTGGCATTGACACGGGTAACGCCGCCAATCTTCTATCCGAAGCGCAGAGCGGAGGATAAAGCAGGGCGCAGCCCTGCCAGAAGGGAGTCCAGAGGGAACGTCTGGCACATGGCTCTTTGCATGGCAAAGTGTAGTGTGTTACACCCTGTAAACGCAGTCGGAAAAATCTTTTGACTTTTCTGACCGCAGGGGTGGGTTTACGAGCCGAGAAAAGGCGAGGAAACCCCACGCCTGCACTTGCGTTTATGGGGTGTTCTCCCGTAAGGGATGACAGCGGCGGGGGTATCCCAAAATACCCGTCATACCTGTCATGGCTGTCATGCCGTCGGGAAATGCTGCTCTGCCAGACACTAAAAATGGATAATAGACATTCTTCCATCGGAGTATGCCGTTGCCTATAAGATGAAACTGGAAGCGGTGAAGCGGCAGGGTTTCCGCACAGATTTAACCTCGTCCCAACTTGGGACGAAGCTGCGGACAGACGATTTTGCAGATGGGGGATGCCATCAGCAGGCTTTTCAAGCATGAATCGCAGAAGAAAGGAAACAGGGACAGCCGCTAATATTTTGTTTTCGGATGGTAAAAGCGGCTTGGTCGTTACAGTGAAAGGGAAGAAAAATCTCTCTGCGCTATGAAAAAAAGAACTGGAAAATAAATGTTTTTATCTGGATTAAGGGCGTTTTCAGATACCCTTTTTCCATCTTTTAGGGAGGATATGCCTATGGCAAAAACAGTCACACGCCCGAAAATAGAGATTCAGCCTGTCTATCTGGGCGGCAGGGATATGAGGGAAGCCTTTATTTCCCTGCTTGTGGACGAGGTACGGAGGGGGAAAACCTCTCCCCGCACCTTTGAGATAATAAAAGATACAGAATACAATAGGGACAGAAAATGAAGAAAGGGGATGGATGGAATGGGAATTTTAAGAACCGCCTTGTATTGTAGGCTGTCAAAAGACGACATGGCGCAGGGGGACAGCGAGAGCATAAAAACACAGAAAGCAATGCTGGCGCAGTACGCAAGGGAGCATGGATTTTTAGTCGTTGAAACCTATGTGGACGACGGTTGGAGCGGCTTGAATTTTGTTGAGGTAAGATAACGTAACCTTTTTGGCAGAGGGCGTTATCTTACCTCTTTTTGATGTATGTTAGATAGCATAACTCTTTACGTCGGCTCCTATCTGTCTGAAATAGGAGATACTTTCGGTAGGCTTGTCGCCTGTATCAACTCTGCCGACAAAGCTATAAAAGATTTCGATTTTGCGGGTGTTCGTTTCCTTATCCAGTTCGTGAATAAGAATACGGTCAATAAATTCATGGACGTTTTCGTAGGTCAGTTCGGTAATGGCGGTGTGCTTGCGTACCAGTGCGACAAACCTTTTCACGTCTGCGCTGCGTTCGGTGGCGGTGTCGATTTCTTGTGACAGTTCCGCAATCCTCCGGGTCAGCGTCTTTTTTTCTTCATCATAGCCGGAAGTCAGAAAAGCAAACTGTTCATCTGAAAGTTTCCCTAAAGCGTTATCCTCGTAGAGCTTGCGGAATAAGATGTTTAACTCGCTAATCCTGCTCTGTGCCTTGTCAAGTTCTTTCCGCTGCTGTGTCAGCGTCTTTTGTACTGCCTTTGCGCTGCACTCGTTGGCGGTCTGGATAAATTCCTGTTCATGTGACTTCACATAGGACAGCACCCTTTGTAAATCGGCAAGGACAAGTTCTTTAAGGACGCTCTTTCGGATATAATGGGTAGTGCAAAGTTCGCCAGTCCTTATCCTGTTTCGGTACTTCCCGCAAGTGTAGGCGTGTTTGCGTTCCAATGTCCCGGCTCCCTGTTGCAGATACATTTTATAGCCGCAGTCCCCGCAAAAGAGAAGTCCCGAAAAAATGTCGATTTCATCTGATTTCGCAGGGCGGTGTTTGGTGGCAATCCGTTTCTGTGCAAGTTCAAAGGTTTCTTCATCAATCAAGGGTTCGTGCGTGTTGGGGAAGAAATATTGCTTTTCCTCCGGGTTCTTCTTTGTCTTTTTCGATTTGTAAGATACCTTGTAGCTCTTGCCTGTAATGGTATGCCCTAAATATTCCTTGCGTCCAAGAATATCATACAGCGTTTTATCCGGCCAGTTATAAATACAAGTCGGGTGTGGGCGCGGGTGTCGGCAACTGCCGGAACGACGGTAGCGCAGTTCAGAAACAGTAAGTACCTCATGTTCCCGTAGCCAGTTCTGGATTTCGCAGATACGGTCGCCGCGCACATACATAGCAAAAATCTGTTTTACAACGTGCGCCGTTTCCGGGTCGGGCAGTAGGTGGTTCCGGTCGTTCGGGTCTGGTATGTAGCCGTATGGCACTTCGCCGTTGACGCGCTCGCCTTTCTGTGCCTTTGCCTGTTTGACAGCCCGGATTTTCTTAGAAGTGTCGCGGGCGTAAAACTCGTTGAACCAGTTCCGCAGAGGGGTAAACTCGTTATCTTCCCTTGCTGTGTCTACACCGTCGTTAATGGCAATGTAACGCACTTCATATTCGGGAAAGACAATCTCTATCAGCTCCCCGGTTTTCAGATAGTTACGCCCCAGACGGGAAAGGTCTTTTGTTATGACGGTCGCCACGTTCCCGGCTTCAACTTCGTGTAACATGGCTTGAAGCCCCTCACGCTCAAAACTCACGCCGGAAAATCCGTCGTCAACGAAAAAGCGCGTATTGAAAAAGTGGTGTTCGTCGGCATACTTTTGTAAAATCAGTTTTTGGTTCTGTATGCTCTCGCTTTCCCCGGCCTGCATATCTTCCTGGCTCAATCTGCAATATAAAGCGGTAATCTTGTCTGTCTGTAACATTTTGTCCTCCTTTCCGACGACAGACAAGCATGGTATTTGTACTGTCTTTATTATACCACATACCGCTGCCTGTGTCATGTATAAAGTGTGAAGAAACGCCCTATTTCCGGGCGTTTGCGGGGTTCAGCTCCATGTCTTTCCTTATGAGCTTCTTTATCTTTTTATCCAATGTGTCCGTCGCGTGTTCACTTGCGGACGAACATACAAGGTAAGTAACTTTTCCGATTTTATGCTCCGTTGTAGTAACGGGCATTGTCTGGTTTTGCGTCAAAGAAAATCCCCCTTTCTTTCGCAAACATATAATACAGTCTATGAATAGGGGCAAGTCCACTATTCAATAAATCAAAGGCTTTAATCGGACGGTCAGCAGCATAACCTCATGGGAATTGCACCCCCGCATGGTTCTCATGCAGCCCTACCCATTGCCTGCGACGCTTTGAACGCTCGGACTGTGGCTGTAAGGAAGTATCATTGTATATTTTGCGCTGTCGTCGCCCGCAAGCCGCTACACTTGCTTTCCGGCGCGGTGTTGGTCGCTCGGCTTTCCGGGCGGGAATAATCCCGCCGGATAGCGTCATGGCGCACCCGCCGTTTGGCTCGGCGCAAAAGGAACGTATCCGATTTGCCCTATGCTGCGCCGCCGTTATCTTGCGCCGCTTTCTTTGTCAAGGTTCAAATTGGCTGTGCTGCTATGTCAGCAGCGGAACGGAAAAGGGGGAGAGAGAAAGCGTCCCGCCGCCGCGTGTGTTATTCCTCTGCCTTAAAGGAGAGGACAGCCATCATCAGTTTTGCTTGCAGCCGTTCACGAATGTCATGGTCTACGCCAAAATAGACGTTCCCGCGCTCGTCGTACA
The DNA here is from genome assembly GCA_023663725.1 of bacterium. Classification (GTDB taxonomy): domain Bacteria; phylum Bacillota; class Clostridia; order Lachnospirales; family Lachnospiraceae; genus Acetatifactor. The sequence goes on from JAMPGX010000003.1 coordinate 204,643, forward strand.
GCTTCCGCATGGAGAGGCGGGCTATGTAGCCGCTGAAATGCTGCAAGACAATCTTCATGGCGTCCGGGTCGCCCTGTGTCGCTGCCACAATGACAGGATAAGGAACAAGGGCTTTTTCCGGGTAGCCGGGTTCGTTAAAATCTGTCCCATTCATCAGCATTTTCCTCCAGATATTTTTTTAGCAGCTCAAAAGAGCTTGTCCGCCTGTACTGTATCGTACTTCTCGACGTATTGAACAGCTCCGCAATCTCGGTGTCGTTCATACCCTCGAAATAGTACAGGAGTACAGCTTTGCGCTTTTCTTCCGGCAAAGTACGGATTGCGTCAAGAAGCAGCTTCGGCGTGATTTTCTTCCCGGCTCTTTCAAAGGCGGTTTCCCCTTTGAAATATTCATCAAAGGTATGAAGCTGCCGCGCTTCGTCTAAGGGCAGGTCGGAAAAGGTAATCTCCCTTGCCTTATGCCTGTGCAGCTCTTTGTGAGCGTCACACGCTTCATTGTGCAGCACCGTATTACAAAACTTCTGGAAAGCGCACTGTTTTATAAACTCTCTGCGATTAGGTTCCACATTCTCACCTCCTTTCTCGTTGGAAAGTTGGTGGTGTTTCCCCCTTTTCGTGGGGCAATACTGCCTTTTGAAAAAAACGCCGAACATTTCCCGGATTTTTTTCAAAAAGTTTTTGAGCATACAAAATGCGCCCGTCTGCAAGGCGCAGACAGGCGCAAAGGAATTGTGGGCAGTATTCAGTTGATTAGACAGTTCATATTTATAGGCGTGGTTTTCCCCGGCGGTGGACGGGCTTTTTTTGATGTGTCAATGACCGTCGGATTTTGTCGATACGCTTTGCGCTTCATGGCGGCTACCTCCTTTAGCCGCCGTATCTGTTGGCGTTCTGTGGCGCAGTTCTTTTCAGAGGATAATTTAATTAAAGAAACGGCAGCCTTGATTTATTCAAAGCCGCCGCCGAAAGACAGGTTAGTGAGTTTGTAGAAACGGCTTAATATTTTATAAAATAAAGAGAGCCGACAAACTGTGATTTCTCACAAGTTTGTCGGCTCTGCGTCTGTGCGTCTGGCTCTTTGATGATATGTAATATTCTAAAACAACGTCAACACATATCCGTCAATCAAAACAGTCAATTATGATTCATTTTCAGTTTTGATATTATGACATTATCCGTATTCCTGTGACTAAAAAAACGAACCTCTCCTTTTGTCAAATTATAAACAACAGACCATTGCAGGTTATCAATATCCCCATCTCGCACACCAACCTCGGCAAGAAGTGAAACGGCATTGTCCTCATTTAGTACACCATTGTTGTCCAGTATCTCTTTTTCCACTGTGTCATATCTTTTAAATTCCGTTCCGCCACCGCCAATATTTACCCCGTTATAGGCAATAAAGTTTGATGCAATTTGATAGTTTGAATCTGTTTCCACAATTTGAAGTTCATTATCATAATATTCAACAATAACTGAATGTCCACTGGCATCCGCAATCAAATAATGACATCCAATATCTTCGGAAAAATAAATATTATAATTACGAAGTAGTTCAACCGCTTCTTCTACTGTCGCAGCCTTGTCCAATACTAAGCGTGTTGCAGTCGTAGAGTTCAAAGTCACTTTATTACTGTCATAAGGCGGTTCTACTTCGGGAACTGAAAGGGATGCTATGGCAACGCCCTTTTCATTTATACCGTCACAAGGCAGGTATGGTGCTGCCAATGTAAGAAACTTATTAAAAACAGAACCTTCCGGCAAATTCCCCTCCGAATATCCAATAAAAGACAAATTTACTGTGGAAACAGACGCATACCCATTCTTCGGATTAGTAAATACCTGTAAAGTTGGTGAATAATAGCCATAATCAAAATTCCGTCCATACAAAATTTCGTCTTGCTCATTTTTTACAACAAAACAAGTACAGCCGCCCCCTGTTACGCCAAGGTCAATAGGAATACCTTTTAGTAATTTCCCTACCACAAATTTTTCAATGTCTGCATCGCTCTGTGCGCCAACTTCCAGAAACTCATCAAAACCATAGTCACCATAATAGGTCATTTGATATGCGCCATAATCATCAATTTTAGTTATGGAAGAAATTGTCCGCAATTCATTCCAAAACAGGGCAATCGCTCCTACAACAATTACAAGTAAAACTACAATTATGCCAATTAAAAACCGTTTTATAAATTTCTTAATTTTTTCATGTGGTTTGCCAGCTATAATATCCATAAAGCACCTCCATATATTCTGATTTCTCGCTCTGCCAATCAGCTTTATGTTTTCACTTCAAGCCCTTTAACGACTGTTACCTGTAAATCCTTTGCGTCAATCAATCTTTCCTGTCTGCACTTCGGGCAGAAGAGAGGAAAGTTTTTTAACTCTGTATCAGCTCGTATCTGTAACCTTGTTTTATTTCCGCATACAGGGCAGCGTATCCATTTTGTTTTATCTCTATCCATTGGTTTTATCCTTGTCATATAAATTATTTTTGTGATATGGCTTCCAACATAAAATAGTCATTTGTCCTCTATGAAGATATAGTTCATAAGCTCATCAATTAACTTGTTAATAGTATCTTTTCTGTATTCATCAATCAGTAAATCTGAATATTTCGCTAAAATGATTATATGAATATAATTATGTATTACTTCGGGAATTACTTTTTTTGTATCGATATTTCCCAAAATAAGAATTTCTCTTATCCACTCTGTTTCCGTATTTCTATAATTTTCCTTTGAAAATTTTTCAGTCAGTTTATCAATATCCTTATGTTCTCTAAAATAAAATGAAATTTCGGGTGTATCAAATAGACTTTCAAAGAATTTTCGGACTGCATTTTTCAAATCTTTATCCACATTTTCTCGAACTGTTTTTTCTGCTAAGTGAAAAAGGTTTTGATGGAATGTTACATTTAATTGGTAAAAGAAATCTTCCTTAGATTTGAAATATAAATAGAATGTTCCTTTAGCGATTTTTGCTGCGGAAACAATATCGTCTACTGTAGTTTTCTTGATACCATATTGCAACATGAGATTTTTTCCTACCTCTAATAAATATTTTTTTTGTAATTGTTTTTCTTTATCTGATTTTATCGGCATATTAAGAAACCTCCTTTATGACCTTATTAGTCATTTTAGTCAGTATAGCATATAAAAGAAGCTAAAACAAGATTTTTATGAAAAATTCACTCACTTTTCATCTTTCCGAAAAACGGAATAGCGGTAAATATGTTCTATTTTGGCTACTTAATAGAACCGTGTAGACATATCCAAAAAGAAAGGTGAACAGTAAAATGTAACAGGGTGAATGAATATGGCAAAAAGACCAGTACCACAATATGACTTCAAGGCTTTTGGGGCAGCAATCAAAGCGGCGCGTACAGGACGCAAGGAAAGCCGTAAAAAGGTAGGCGACGAAATGTATATCTCTCCGCGTTACCTTGCGAATATTGAGAACAAGGGGCAGCACCCAAGTTTACAGATATTCTTTGAGCTAATGCTCCGCTACAATATATCCGTAGACCAGTTCCTTTTGGAAACGCCGCCGGAAAAGAACACGCAGCGGCGGCAGCTTGACGCGCTCCTTGACGGTATGAGCGATACAGGCATACGGATTGTGACCGCAACGGCAAGGGAGATAGCGGAAGTCGAAACAGAGGGCAGATGAAATGTGTCCGGCAGAATTGAACAGGATTTAGAGAGCGTTGTAATCTTTTTTGAGGATTGCAGCGTTTTTCTTTTGCGGAAGTTTGGCAAAAACGGGGATAGCTCCGTAGTAGGGGATAGGGGCGTAAAAGATAAAAAACTTTCGTAGCAAGCATAGGAAGCGGGTACCCACTTCCGTATTTTCCCCCTCCCGCGCTGCGGCGCGTCGGTTGAAAATGGCTTGTTGGGAAGTTTCCCAAACCCTCTGAAAGAAAGGAGCGAATACATGGACGGACGCAAAAGGACAATACAAATCAAATTCAGAGTGACGGAAGCGGAACGGGATTTAATACTGGAAAAAATGAAGCTCGTCCCCACAAACAACATGGCGGCGTATCTACGGAAGATTGCCATTGACGGGTACATCATTCAGATAGACCATGCCGACATTAAGGCTATGACCGCAGAGATACAGAAAATCGGGGTGAATGTCAACCAGATAGCGCGTCGCGTGAACGCGACGGGGAACGCCTATAAAGAGGACATAGAGGAAATCAAGGGGGTGCTTGCGGAAATATGGCGGTTACAAAGATTAAGCCTATTAAAAGCACTCTAAGCAAAGCCCTTGACTATATCGAAAACCCGGACAAGACGGACGGGAAAATGCTCATATCCTCTTTCGGGTGCTCTTATGAAACGGCAGATATTGAGTTTGAATATACCCTGTCGCAAGCACTCCAAAAAGGGAACAATTTAGCCTTTCATCTGATACAGTCCTTTGAGCCGGGGGAAGTGGATTATCAGAAAGCCCATGAGATTGGGCGGCAGCTTGCCGACATGGTGACAAAGGGGCAGCATGAGTATGTTTTGACGACGCACATTGACAAGGGGCATATCCATAACCACATTATTTTCTGCGCGGTGAATTTCGTAGACCACCATAAATACAATTCCAACAAAAGGAGCTATTACGGCATACGGAACATGAGCGACAAGCTGTGCCGGGAAAATGGCTTGTCCGTTGTTGTTCCCGGCAAGGGAAGCAAAGGAAAGAGCTATGCGGAATATCAAGCGGAAAAGACGGGTACCAGTTGGAAAGGGAAATTGAAGATTGCCGTTGACGCGCTTATCCCCCAAGTTTCCAGTTTTGAGGAATTGTTACAACGGTTGCAGGTGGCGGGCTATGAGATAAAGCCGGGGAAATATGTGTCATGCCGCGCACCGGGGCAGGAACGCTTCACCCGCCTAAAAACCCTCGGCGCAGACTATACAGAGGAAGCCATAAGGGAACGGATAGCGGGCAGGCGCACGAAAGCGGTAAAAGCTCCCAAGCAGCAGCGCGGCGGCGTCAGTCTGCTAATCGACATTGAGAACAGTATCAAGGCGGCGCAGAGCAGGGGCTATGAACAATGGGCGAAAATCCACAATCTGAAACAGGCGGCAAAGACCATGAATTTCTTGACGGAACATAAGATTGAACAGTACGCGGATTTAGTCAGCCGGATTGCGGAAGTGGCAGAGGAAAGCGGACAGGCAGCGGACAGCCTAAGGGCAGTTGAAAAACGCCTTGCGGACATAGCGGTGCTTATCAAGAATGTTTCCACCTACCAAAAGACAAAGCCCGCCTATGGAGCGTACAAAAACGTCCGGAACAAAGAGAAGTACAAAGCGGAACATGAACAGGCGGTTATCCTCCATGAAGCCGCCGCAAGGTCGCTGAAAGCGGCGGGCATTGCGAAGCTCCCCAACCTTGCCACGCTGCAAGCGGAGTATGAAGCCCTCCAAGCGCAGAAAGAAGCCCTTTACGCCGACTATGGGAAGCTGAAAAAGAAAGTTCGGGAATACGACATTATCAAGCAGAACATTGACAGCATTTTGCAGGCAGGAAAGCAGCCGGAACGGGAAAAGGAAACGGAGCGCGGATAGGGATAGAAAAATCCCCGCCGCTGTGCTATGATAAGGCTATCAAATTGCAGACAGGAGCGTTGACATGGAAAACCAGAAAATGCCGGAATATGAAACCATACGCGCCGCCGTAGCCGGGGAGAAATGGGCGGTGGAGAAAGTCGTGGAGTGTTACAAGGACGAAATAGACAGGCTATCGACGGTAGAGGTCAGACAGCCGGACGGAAGCACGAAACAGGAAATCAACGAAGATATGCGCCAGTCTATCACAAAGAAGCTGATAGAAGCAATCCCGCAGTTCCCGCTTGAAGAAATGGAAAAAGGGGATTGCTGATAGGCAAAAAAAGAACAGGGCGCGGAAAGCCAGTACATGACTTCCGCGCCCTGTCTTTTTGTGGGTGCTGTTCTGGTAAATGTTACGCAGTAGGACGGCATTTTCGGGGGGAAAGGTATAAAATATTGTCTGTCTGATTTTTGCGCCCGGAAAGCCTTGTAAATCAAGGGATTTTCCGCGCCTACTGCGTAACAGGGGTGCGCTTTTTCCTCATGCGCTCGGCGGCCTGTCTGCGGGTGATACGTTTCCGGCAGTCCGGGCAGTATTTGACGCTGTTAGAGGTTGACGCAAAGAACGCGCCGCACGCGGTACACTTCTTCCTGTCCCCGGTCTGGTAAAGCTCCGCATAGAGCAGCTTGTCAGCGGGAAGCACCGCAATCCGGAACCACTTGCAGAGAAGCGAATAGGAAATGAGCTGCGGGCATACGCACTCGTCCCCGTCGTCCAGTAAGATACAGTTGCCGTTATCGCAGTTGCAGCACGTCCGGCGCACAAGTGCATTTACCTTTCTGCTCTGGGGCGGCGTCAGCCGCTTCATGTCGCTCATACTTCATCAGCGGCATAAATGGGAAGCACCGCAAATTCCGCTTCGGTCATGGCTTCCACTTTGGCAAGGGTACGGGCGGCAAAGTCCCGCATTTCCCCGTCCATAAAGGGCAGCGCGGCGTTCATGGCGACGATAAGCCCCTGTCGGCTCCCGGTCTTGTAAATGCTCAAAAGGTTTGTTTCTTCAACAGTCAGTTTCATCATGTTCACACCTCCAAATCGTGATTTTTTGTTTTTGCCGCCGCCTTTTTCGGGGCGGTCTTTGCTTTGTCTGCTTTTAGCTGCGCCCGGACAGAGGGGCGGGGCTTTTTTATCTCCCTGTCCCGGTTCTCCCCCTTGTCAATCAGCGCATACGTCCCATGTCTGCCCTCGATTTTGGAAAAGGAAAGGTTCTTGTAGGGCAGCATGGAGAAAAGGCGGTCAATGTCCTTTGTGGCTGCAAGCTGCATGAACGCCGGGGAAAGCTCTACCATGAAATGTGTCTTGTTCGGGCTGTTCGGCGTGTCATGCCGTTTCATTTCCCGTACAATGTGCCGCGCTTCTGTTTCAATCAGCCCGTCGCGCAATGCGGCGATATGTGCCTTAAAATCCCCCGGCGCAAGTTCCTCCCGGCTGCGGTGTTCCTCCTGCAAGAGCCATTGCAGCGCGTCCGGGTCGTTGGGTACGGCTTCAAAGCGTTCAAACTTCCCAAGCTGCGTGTCCGGGCTTCCGTTGAAATACTGTCCGGCGGGTATCATCTGTTCCCCATGCTCATAAATCAGCTTGACCGTATCGGCGGGCAGCTCCTTTTCCTTGACGCGCTCATAATGGCGGGAATAGTCAAGCTCATAAAGGTTGCCTTTGATTTTCCCGCGTTCTTTTCCCGTCAGCTCGATTGCGTAGGCAAGGATACGGTCGCTTGTCTGCTCCATGTAGAAACGCCAAGTATTGTGGGGCGCGGTGTCCTTTAGGAAAACGTCACGCTCCCTAAAGCAATGTGTCCCGGACGGGCGGCAGAACCACAAGAGGGTCTTATCCGTCTTGTCCGCGCTTGCCGCTGCCTTTGCGATAATCTCTTTGTCAATGTCAAAATCGCTCTGGTAAAATCCTGTGTTCTGCTTCAATATCGCATTGAGGGAAGCAAGCACGTCCACGTTTTCAAATTTATTCTGTTTCGGCATGAGTCAGCTCCTTTCCAAATCCTGCGATTTCTGCTTTGCGTTTTTCTTCTGCGCCTTTTCCTTGTCGGCTCTAAGCTGCGCCCGGATAGAGGGCTTCTTTTCCGGCTTAGCTTCCTTGCCGCGCTCTTTGTCGGCTTTGACTGCGTTAGCCAGGTCAACAAGTGAGATTGTTTCCCCCGCCTTTACCTTTGCTTCCAGTTCGTCAACGGTAGGGGTGTTGTTGATGATACCGTCAAAATTGTTGTCGTTCTGCTCGATAGCGTCCTCGACGTGCTTTAGCGGGTTCGCTTTCTCCGGCGGCTCTGCGGCGACGGCAAACGCCCGCGTCCCGTTCCCCATAATGAGATATTTCCCGTCGTCCGACTGATGGTGGAAGCCATATCCGGCAACTTCCATTTGCTCGCGGGTCATGGCGGTAACAGAAAAACTCCCCCTCGGTGTCTGGATTTTTTCGCCCGTTTCCAGTTCATCCGGGGTAAGCTGCTTTTGCTCCTGCAAAAACTCCGGCACTTCTTTATAGCCGAAGCTGTCAACGTAATGCGCCGCGTCCTGCCCGTTCTGATGAAGCACTACCACGTCGGAAACGGAAAGGCTGTGTCCCTTAAAGTCTTTGGGGTGGTCGATATTGAAACGGGTATAAATATCTTCAAGGGAAGTCCCCGGCGCAAGGGGCGCGGAATAGACAAGCTCATAGTTCGCCCTGTCAACCACGTTTCCCGCCGCCTGCAGGCGGTCGTAAGGCTCAAATCGGAAGTCCCTTGTTTCGTCGCCGCCTTTTATCTGGTAAATGGAAAAGGTGTCTTTGTCCTGTCCGGCGGTCTGTGCCGTTTCCTGCGCCTTTGCGTAGAGCTGTTTTATGCCGCCCTCGGTCAGCTCGCCGCTTTTGAAATGCCCCATAAGCTCGCGGCATTTCTCCGGCGTTCCCGTATAAAGCACGTCGCCCATTTTTGCCCGCCCGTTCTCCTGTGTCACATAGGCTTGTAAGAGATAGCTGTTTTCCCGGCTGTCGCTGTACGGGTTCCGGCGTACCTTGTAAACCGTTTCGGGGGTAAAGGCTTCTTTCGGGGCTTCCGGCTTTGGCTGCTCCTGCGCGGCTGTTTCTTCTTTCCGGGTCGGCTGCTCCTGTCCGGCGGTCTGCTCCTTGTCCTGTGCCTTTTGAAGCTCCGCTAAGTTTTCATCTATGGAATTGATAATCTCGGCGGCTGCGCTGCGTATCGTTTCAAGGGAGCTTTTCAGTTCGGAGAGTTCCCGTCCGCTGCTCCACCCGGCGACGTAGCCGAAAGAGTAGTCCGACGTGTCAAGCCCGTAATGTTGGCAGACGGTGTAAGCGACGCTTTCCGCTTCGACTTCGCGGGTGCGGCGGTCAGCGCGGGGCTGCTGTTCGTCCTGCGGCGCGTTAAGGTCAATGTCGTGCAGCTTCGCGTGGGCTATTTCGTGAATGGCGGTCTTTAAGGTTTGCAGCTCGCTCATGCCCTCGTTAATGGCAATGCGCTTGTCCTCCAAGTGGTAGTAGCCATGAGAGCCGCCCCCGATTTCCTCAAATCCAATCGGAACGGGAGAAGTCTTTTCAAGGGCTGCGAAAAAATCCTTGTAGCGGTCAACGTCGCCCGTCAGCTCGTCCACCGCAATATCCGGCAGCTCCTTTCCCTCGGTCTGGGAAACATCAAAGACGGACACTACCTTGTAGGCGGGTATCTTGATTTCCTTTTCCTCGGTGACGGGCTTCCCGTCCTTGCCGATAACGGGTTTCTGTGTATGGGGGTCTATCTTCTCCACTTCCTGCTTGATTTTGAACGGCGACGGGGCAATGATTTTGATTCCTTTCTGCCCTTTCATCACGTTGCGCCCAAAATTATTCTTCCATGCGGAAAATCCCGCCACAAGGGAAGCGTCGGGCTTCTGCATGGCGATAAGCAGCGTATTGTTGAAGCTGTAATTATGGAATTTTGACATGACTTTCAGATATTCCTTGTAACGCTCGCTGTCAAAGAGTTCCGTAATCCCCTGTTCCAGACGGTCGGTAATCTCTTTGAGCTTTTCGGCGGGCTTCTCGCTCGTCAGCACGATAGGGATAACCGGGCGCGGCTCCTGCGGCTGCGCTGCGGTCTGCGCCGTCCTCTGTCCCGGCGCGGCTGCGTCCATTTCCACTTTAGACGGGTCGGGTCTTTCCTGCTGTGGGAAGCCCATTACCTTATATTCTTTGGGAATGTCGCTTTCGCGCCCGTTGTACCATTCTGTAAAGGTGTTCTTGTTGTTGTAGATATATCCCTGGTCGGTAAAGCGTCCCCCGTCGTTGATAGCAGCGTCCCGCCCGTATTCCTCATACATGAAATATTTTTTCGCTTCTTCGGGAAGCTCCAATTCGTCCAGTTCGTCGATAAGGTAATAGCCGTAATCTTCTTCGTTCTGTACGGTGGGGTAGAGCCAGTAGCAGTCAAGGTTCTGTGCAAGGTTGATAAGGTCTTTGATATTTCCGGCGCGTTCCCCAAGCGTCACCGCCGCTGTAAACTTGTCCCTGTCCTCGTCGCCCTGCATTTCCAAGAGCTTCGCTAAATAGTTCAGCTCGTCAAGTCCCGCGCTCTGGATAACAGGCAGCGGTACGTCAAAGGGCTGCTGCTCGGTATTTGCAAAACCATTGATGAAAAAATCCTGCGGATTGTCTGCGGTAATGCCGACGCTTTTCATAGCTTCGTGAAGCTGCTCTGCGGTGGTCGGCATGGGAAGCCACACGCCGCCCGGTTCTCCCGTTTCAAAGCGGCTGCGGCTGTCGATTAAGATTGAAAACTGTTCGCTCATTTTTCCACTCCTTTCCTGTTCAATCATGCGGTGCATGAGTTCGTAATCCTCAACGCTCATGCTCCCGTCAAATACATAAGGGTCAAAATCTTCCCTGTCCCGGTAGGGCTTTTCGGAAAAGGGAAGCCCCGCTTCATGGGCGGCGGCTCTTGTTTCCTCGATAAGCTCCGGGGGAAGCCTGTCGTCATGCGCCCCGATAAAACCGTCAATGTCATTCATGCTGTTCTCATAGTGGTAGCGCACTCCGGCGGTCAGCTCGTCAAGGCTCATATCTTCGCCTAAATGCCTGCAGTAATAGCCGTTCAAGATAACGGCGGCGGGGTCGGTGCTTTTGATTTCCTCTAACCGGCTCCTGTCCTCCGGGTAGAGCGTGTCGTTCATATCAAGATGAAAATACTCTGCGTTCCATGAACGCCCTTTTTTCCAGAACGCTACCCATGCGATACCGTCCCTAAGCTCGTCTTGATAGTCCTTTACGGTGTCCCGTAAACTTGCCATAGTGAAAAACCTCCTTTCTGTGGCAGCGTCATAAGCTGTATTTTTTGCTGCATAGCCTACTACGGTACGCCCGCGTTTTCTGCCAAAGGTTTAGAAAATTTTTAGAGGGCAAAGCCCTCCACAAAAAAGAGGGTAAAACCCTCTAAAGATACAGAGGGTTTGGGAAACTTCCCAACAAGCAAAATCCCCGTCCGGCGCGTAAGCGGCAGGACAGGGATTTACGGAAGTGGGTACCCGCTTCCTATGCTTGCTATTCCAGTTATTTCTTCTTCTGCACTTCGATACGGTAGTTGACGTATTTCCCGCCAGTGTCAGCTAAAACGATAGTTCCGTCGTAGGTCTTGCCTGTTTTCGGGGAATAGAGCTTCTTCACGTTCGCCTTGCCGGATTTAAGGAGCGCGGCGGCAATCTTCGCGGAAAAGGCAGTTTTCCTTTCCTCAAAAAAGCGGTCATTCTTCCACATAACAAAGATACATTCCTTATTGCTGCAATAATAATTTTTCTTCCCCTCATGGACGGGGGAACCGCACCGGGGGCATTTCCCGATTTCCGGCTTTTCCTCCCGGAACAAATCCTTTTTCCCGTCCGGCGCGGCGGCGTGTGTCTGCACAAGCTCCCGCGCCATAGCTTCAATGCCGGAGAGAAATTCGCCGGGGTCTGCGGCTCCCTTTGCTATCTGCGTCAGATTGTTTTCCCATTCTGCGGTAAGCTGCGGGGAAGTCAGCATATCGGGCAGGACAGAGATAAGTGCGTTGCCGTTTGGCGTGGGGAAAAGCTGCTTCCCCTTGCGCTCCACAAAGCCGCCCTTTACCAGTTTTTCAATGACTGCGGCGCGGGTGGCGGGGGTGCCAAGTCCTTTGCGTTCCGCGTCCGGGTCGGTGTCCCCGTTCCCGGCACGTTCCATAGCGGAAAGCAAAGACGCTTCATTGTGGGGCTTCGGCGGCGTTGTGGTATGCTCCGTTACCTTTGCGGGCGGGTTTTCAAAGCCCTGTCCCTCGGAAAGCTCCGGCAGCTCCGCGTCCGCGTTCTCCCCGTCGTCAGCTTCGGGTTTTTCTTTCAGCGTCGCCCGGTATCTGCGTTCAAGCCCTTTCCACCCGTCAGAAAGTACGGTCTTTCCCCGCGCCGTAAATTCCGTATCAGCGCATGAGAAAACCGCCGTAACCGCTTCAAAGACGTGCGGCTCGGCGGTGGCAAAGAGCAGACGCGCCCCCGCAAGGGTAAGGATATTCTTCTCGCTCTCCGGCAGCGTCGCAAGGTCGGTCTTTGCAAGCTCCATAGTGGGAATGATTGCGTGGTGGTCTGATACTTTGCTGCTGTCTAATACCTTTGCAATCTCCGGCGTGAAGTCCGCGCCCGCCATAAAGGGGAGCTTTCCGCAAAGCAGTTTGATTGTACTTTCAGCGGTGCCGTCCATGTCGTCGGTGAGATAGCTGCTGTCTGTCCTCGGATAAGTCAAGAGCCGCTTTTCATACAGGGATTGTGCAAGGTCAAGGGTCTGCTTCGCGGTATATCCGAAAACGCGGTTCGCTTCCCGCTGCAAGGAAGTAAGGTCAAAGAGCTTCGGCGGTGCTGTGGTTTTCTTCTCTCTGGTGAGGGAAGCGCATATCGCCTTTCCCGCTTCGCAGGCTGCTTTCAGTCCGTCGGCCTTCTTCCTGTCTGAAATCCTATCGCTTGCCGCTTCCGCGCCGGACAATTCAAGGCGCACATGGTAATATTTCTCTTTCTTGAAATGGGAGATAGCCGCGCCCCGGTCGGTGAGCATTTTGAGGGTCGGGGTCTGGACGCGCCCCACGTTCAAGGTCTTTCCGTACAGGCAGGAAAAAAGGCGGGTGGCGTTAATGCCGATAAGCCAGTCAGCTTTTGCGCGGCAGAGGGCGGACGCAAAGAGCGCGTCATATTCCCGCCCGTCTTTGAGGTCGGCAAAGCCCGCCTTGATTGCTTCATGCTCCATTGAGGAAATCCACAAGCGGCGCATGGGCTTCTTGCAGCCTGCCACTTCGTAGACAAAGCGGAAAATCAGCTCGCCCTCGCGCCCCGCGTCACACGCATTTACCACTTCCGAAACGTCGGCGCGGTGCATAAGCTCCTTTAACGCCGCAAACTGCTTTTCTTTGTCCGGGTCAACGGCATACTGCCATTCCTGCGGGAGAATGGGTAAGCTGTCCGTCTGCCATTTCCTGTACTGCTCCCCGTAAGCGGCAGCTTCCGCAAGCTGTACCAGATGACCGACACACCACGAAATGAGGTAGCCGCCGCCCTCGATATAGCCGTCCTTTTTTTCTTTCACGCCAAGCGCGGCGGCGATAGTCTGCGCTACGCTTGGCTTCTCTGCAATGACTAAAATATGTGAAGCCATTATAAAATCCTCCTTTCAGCGTTCCGGCGCGGTATGCTTCTTCTCCTGTGCCTGTTTCAGACAATAGCCGATACAGGGGGATTGCGCCTTATAAGGGCAGCGCATACACGCCGGGGATTGTGGAACGGGCGGCGCATTGTCACGCCGCCCGGTGGGTCTTTGTATCATCATTTTTTCTAAAGGGTTTTCGGTGAAAAGTGTCATGCGTCCCCGTCCTCCGTTCCGTCGTCGCCCTCTGTGCCGTCAGCTTCCGGCTCGTCCTCGTCGTAGTCGTCAAAGTCGAAATCCTCAAGGTCGGTGTCGCCCTTGACGCTCTGCTTCGGTTTCATAAACTTAAAGTAGTAGAGTGCGCCCCCGCCGCCAAGAATTGCCATGACAAGGAAAAGCACAAGCCCGCCTGTATTGCTTTTCTTTTCCGGCTTCTCTGCGGGTTCCTCGGTTTCCGGCTCCGCTTCCTTTCCGTTACAGGCGGTCATGTTGTCCTTGCAGACGGGGCAGCCAACATTTACTTTCCCGGCTTCGCATTTATCGCTACAACTGCAAACGGCGGGCGGTGCTGCTGTTTCGGTGCTTCCGTCCTCCATGAGTGCCATAAGGTCGGCTTCGTCCACTTGATTAAGGAAATGGACGGTGTTCTCGCCCTCGTCGTCCCGGTCAATGAGGATATAAAAATAATTGCCGTTTTTGGTCGTTACTGTGATAAGCTGTTTGTTGCCGCCGAAATCGTCTACAAGGGTCGCGTTCCCGTCCGGGGTAAGGGGTTCTTCCTTTTTGGGTTCTTCATAGATAACGCCGCTGTCGTCGGTGTCGTCCTGTCCCTCCGGGGTCTGTGCAAAGGCGGTGACGGAAAAGCCGCCCATGAGGAAAAGGGCGGCGCATAATGCGGTCAGTGTTCTAAGGATTTTCTTATTCATTTTCGGTGTCCTCCATTTCTTCGGTGTCATGGTCTGCGGGGTAGTCCGGCGCGGCTTCCATGCCCGGAATACTGCCGCCGGAAAGCATAGCGGAAAGTTCCTGCGGGGTCATACGCATAGCGCGTACAAGCTGCACGATTTCAAGGTTTTCCGCTTCGGTTTTCTGTGCTTCAAGCCCCCGCAGCTTGTTCTGGTACTCGGTGATTTTCTCGCGGGTCTTTGCAATCTCTTTGTTGATACGTTCAATCTTGCTCATAGCCATAAATAAATTTCTCCTTTCAGATTTTTGTTGTCAGTTCCAGTTCATCAAGCCGTAGCCCTTGATACAGGAATAGTTAAGGTCGTAGCTCTTGATTTTACAGGCGTCGCCGGAATTGCCCTCTACGGTGTAGACGCGGCTCCCGTCTGTGCCTATCACAAGCCCTACATGGTCTGCGCTCCCGTCCCCGTCCCAGTCAAAAAAGATAGCGTCGCCGGGGGCGATATTCTCATAGCCCCTCGCGCCCCATTGCCCGCGTGACTGGAACCACGGTACGCCCTGTGACTGGCACCCGGCAAAGCGCGGTTCAGATAGCCCGGCTTGCCCGTAGCACCATGAAACGAAACAGGCGCACCACTCCACGCGGCTGTTAAATCCGTACCAGCTCCAATAAGGACGCCCGCCCACGTTGCCGACTTGCTGCTTTGCAAGGTCTACAATGGCGGTATTGCCGGGGCGCGTCCCGTTCACAAGCTGTACGCCGCTTAAATCCTCGGACGTTCCTGTGTCGGGTGAGCCGCCGCCGAAAAGCAGCGGCTTGTTGCCGCTTGTTTCCAGATAGACGCGGTACATTTCAAGCTGTTCCGGCGTTAGAAGCTCCGAAACAAAATCGGATATGAGGCGGTTTTCCAGTTTCACGTTGAGAATGTAATAATTGTAGGCGACTTCAACCTCATATTCGTAGGTTTCCGTACTGGTCGCGCCCGTTACCGGGTCGGTGACGGTACGTGTGCCTGTGCGGTTTTCCGTCCTGTGGCGCACTTCAATTTCTTCCGTCAGCGTCAAGGTGTACTGCATACCAAAGACGCGGTTTAATTCTGCCTGTGCGCTCTGCGGGGTGTAGGTCTGCAAGAGGGCGGTAAGGTAGGACGCTAATTCATGGGGGTTATGCCCGATACTGTCAAGGTCATAGCGGTATTCGTCATAGCCCGGATAATCCTGCTCGATATTGTCAATCTGCTGCTGAAGCTCGGCTTCCTTTGCGGCGTAATTATTTTCCGTTGCCACAAGGTCGCTGTCCTCCGACGTGTAGGAAGTCCCAAGTATGCCGTTCATCAAGCCGGAGAACATAGAACCGCAAGAGGAAAGTCCCGCCGAAATCATAATGAATAAGAGCAGCGCGGCAATGGCGATACATACGCCCGCCGGGTGCCGCCCTACAAAAGCGATTGTCTTTTTGGTTTCCTCTGCGGTTTTCTTCGCTGCCTTGCGGGTGTTCTCTGCGGCTTTCTGCGCCGTTTTCGCGCCGCCTTTCTTTGCTGCCTTTGCATACTGCCGCTTGATTTGCTGCTTCTGCATGAAGCGGGAAAGGGGATTGCTCCCAATCTGCGGGTTTTCGTGTAAGGTTTTGTGGTACTGGAAATCCACATTCGCCTTGAACGCCGCTTTCTCTGCCTTTGCCGCCGCCCGGTAGGGTTTGAGCTTATGCCTGCGGTAGCCCTCCCGGATTTTCCGCGCCCCGTACTTTGCGCCTTTCTCCGCTAATTCTTCGGATTTATGCGCCCCCTCAACGCCGGAATTGTCCTTTTCAACGGAATGTATCTTGTTGTGGACGAAAATACCCGCTTCCTGCGCGGGGCGGGATAGCGGGCTGTTATGGGGTTTGTTTTTTCCTATGGGCTTTTCCTGTTCCTCAAAGCGTAGGCGGGTCTTGCCCTTACCCGTAGCTTCGTCAAAAGTGCGCTCCTTTACAAGTTTCTTTTCTTTGGGGATAGCCGCCTTTGCCGCGTCCAGGCGGTGGTTGGCTTTATCCGATTTTCGGATATATTTTTCAAGCTCCGGCGTCGCCCGTTCCTCGTCGGTAAACTGCAAGCGGGAAGTGCGGGCGCGGGCTTCGGCTTCTGCCTGTGCTTTCCTTGCCGCCTTTTTGCTCGCTTTCCGGGTATGCGCCCCGTCGATACGTTCAAAGACACGCTCGGCGGTGGCGGTGTCCTGTTCCCGTTCTGCTCCCGGCGCATGGGGAAGCGGCGCGTCGGATAAGGGAGCGGAAGCTGAGCCGCCCGGTAGGGGCTGCGCTGCCTGTTCCGGCTGCTGCGGGGCGGCTTCCTTTTTTGCAAGGTCGGCGTCCCTTATGCGGTTGCTGATACGCTTCTTTTTGCCTGTGGCGGCGTTTACCTCGACAGCTCCCTCGCGGGTCATTTTCTGCGTGACTTTCTCACGCGCTCGATACTGTTTTATTTGTCTGTCCCTCCAATCCGCGCCCTTGCAAGGGCGCAATACTCGGCGTTTATCTCAATGCCTATATAATGCCTGTCAAGCTGCCTTGCGGCGGCTCCCGTCGTGCCGCTTCCGAAAAAGGGGTCAAGCACAACGCCGTTTTCCGGGCAGCCCGCCTTGATACAGGTTTTGGCTAACTTCGGCGGGAACGCGGCGAAATGCCCGCCCTTGTAGGGTACGGTATTGATAAGCCACACGTCCCGCCTGTTCCGCATGGTCGGCATGAGGGCTTCGTCGTAATAGCCGCCGTCCCTTGCCCGGTTCAAGCCCTGTACTTTCCCCTGTCCGGGTACTTCCGCTGCATATTTCTGTCCTGCGCTGCGCCCGGTGCGGTACCGCGCCGCCGTTGTGGGGGCTAACGGCTCGGCAATGGCGGCAGCGTCATAAAAATATTTCTTTGATTTTGTCAGTAAGAAGATATGCTCATAGCAGCGGGTAGGGCGGTCTTTGCAGCTCTCCGGCATGGGGTTTTCTTTCTGCCAGATGATGTCGCTCCGCAGATACCACCCGTCAGCGCGTAAGGAAAATGCTAAGAGCCACGGGATACCGATTAAGTCTTTCTGCTTGCAGCCCGCCGCCTGTCTTGCGATTGACACTCCCTGTCCGTTCCTGCCTTTGGGGTTCTTCGGGTCGGTGAAGCTCCCTTTGTTCCCGGTGCCGCAGTAGGTGTCCGCGATATTCAGCCAGAGTGTGCCGTCAGAGCGCAGTACCCGGCGCAGTTCGCGGAAAACTTCGGTAAGCCTGTCAATATACTGCTCCGGCGTGTCCTCCCGCCCAATCTGCATATCAAGCCCGTAATCCCTAAGTGCATAGTAGGGCGGGCTTGTGACGCAGCAATGTACGCTTTCGCCGGGAAGCTCCCGCAATGCAGAAAGCGCGTCCCGGTTGATGATAAAATCCGTTTTCAATTCCTCTTTCATGCGCCGCCCTCCGTTTCCTCCGGCTTCGTCGTCATTACCCGGTAAAGCTCGGTGTCTTTCGGGAAGCGGTCTACAAAGGGCAGCGTCACGTTCCCGTAGAAGATAAGCCCCTCGCCCGCTTCGGTATGGGTGACATACTTCATCTGCTGCGGGGAGATGTTGAGCTGCTTCGCAAGGATAGCCCGGTCGCCCGCCGCCTGGTTGAGCATGAGGACAAAATCAGAGTTTTCAAAGATATTCTCCACTTCGCGGGAAGCAAGCAAATCCTTGACGTTCTGCGTTATGGCTGTGGGTATGCCGCCCCATTTTCTGAAACGCTTCCAGATTTCGACGGAATAGGCGGCGGTCTGTTCCTCTTTCAAGAGAAGATGAAATTCGTCCATGTAGTACCGCGTGGATTTCCTTTCTGCCCGGTTGACGGTGACGCGGTTCCATACCTGGTCCTGCACAATGAGCATACCTAACTTTTTGAGCTGCTTCCCAAGCTGCTTGATGTCAAAGCAGACAAGGCGGTTAGAAAGCTCTACGTTCGTCCGGTGGTTAAAGACGTTAAGGCTCCCGGAAACATACAGCTCCAACGCCGCCGCGATACGCGCCGCTTCCGGCTCCGGCTGCTTCAAAAGCTCGTTGTAGAGGTCGCCAAGGACAGGCATTTTCGCCGGGTCGGGGTCTGCAAGGAAAGGGCGGTACACATTCCGTACAGCGCGGTCAATGACGGTCTTATCGACGGGCTGCAAGCCCTCCTTGCCGCCAATGACAAGTTCGCAGAGGGAAAGGATAAAGTCGGATTTTAAGGCAAGGGGGCTGTCGTCCTCGGAATAATTTAAGTTAATATCCATAGGGTTCACATACTGGGGCTTCCCGTCAATGCCTTTTCCCGTAGGCGATAAGCGTATCACTTGCCCGCCAAGCCGTTGCACAAGGGAAAAATACTCTGCTTCGGGGTCGCAGATGATAATGTCGTCGTCGGTGATGAGGAAAGCGTTTGTCATTTCCCGTTTTGCCGCAAAGGATTTCCCGCTTCCCGGCGTCCCCAAGATTAAGCCGTTGGGGTTTTTGAGCTGCTTGCGGTCGCAGAGTATCATGTTGTTGCTAAGGGCATTTAAGCCGTAGTACAAAGCCGCGCCCGTCTGGAAAAGCTCCTGTGTGATAAAGGGGATAAAGATAGCGGTGCTTGATGTGGTAAGCCCCCGCTGTATGGTGATAAGGTTCTCTCCAAGCGGTACAGAGGACATAAGCCCCGCTTCCTGCTGATAGTCAAGGCGGGTGAGGGCGCAGTTGTTCTTCTGTGCAATGCCCGCCGCCGCGAATACGTCATTTTCCAGTTTCCGCTTCGTGTCCGCCATGTTCACCACAAGGAACGTGAGCAGGAACATACGCTCGTTGCGGCTCTGTAAATCCTGTAAGAGATTTTTCGCTTCGCTGCCGAACGTGGCAAGGTCGGACGGGATTATGTCCATGTCGTAGCCGCTGCGTACCGCTTTTTTCTGTTCCTCGATTTTCATTTTGTCAAGGTCGGTAATCTTGCGCTTGATTGTCTTTATGGCTTCGGTCTGGTCGATACTGTGGATATGCAGGTTGACAATAACGCCCGTTTCCAAGTCCAGTATGTCGGATAAGATACGGTCGTTTAACTCCGGGGCAAGGATTTCAAGGAATGAAACCGCGCCGATTTTCTTTCCCATGCGGAAATAACGCCCCTCGCCGAAACGGAAAGAGGGCGGCGCGATAAAATCCTTTGTGGAAAGCCCGGACGGGGCAAGCCACGAAAAGTCAAAGGCGAACTGCCCGCCCTCCGGGTGGAAAATGCCATGCAGCATTTTAAGGCGTTCATAGCCCGTCATGGGGCGGGCAGATACGCCCAAGAGCTTAAAGTTGTTGAGTACGTCCGTTTCGATACGGGCAAGGCGGGATTTTGCCGCCGCAAGGGAATCGGCTTCAATGGCAAAGGTGATGTACTTCGCCTTGACAAGCCCGTTGTTCCCCTTTGCAAGCTGGTTTTTCAGCATATCCCCGTATTCGCTGCGGATAGAATTGAAAGCGTCGTCCTGTGCCGGGATATTGATAGCCTTTTCCGCTTCGCCTCGCTGTGTCCCTTGATTGATGAAAGAGAGCTGCACCGAAACGGAAGCGTCAAAGTAGTTTAAGAAGTCGCACCAGTTCTCAAAAATGGCGGTCTTGTCGTCTGCCTGTGCAAGCTGATAGTTAATATCTTCAAAGGCTACGGTCTTTGAGTATTTCCGTCCCGTCACTTTACAGATACCGTCCGGGTACATCTGGATATAGGGGATTGTCTGCTGCGCGGTGTGCGCTTTCCCGTCGCCCTTTGCCTGTCTGATGATTTCCGCAATCTGCTTTTTCTCTGCGCGGGTGAGCTTGCGGGGCGGGTTAGCCTTTGCGTGTGCGTTTCCCGCCGCGCTGTTTCTTTGTGTTTCCTTTTGCAATCGCTGATACCTCCTTTTCAAGTTTTCTCTGCCGCTCTAAGACGGAATAAAAGTTGTCTGTCCTGTATGGTCGTTCTTTGGGGGCTATGAATTTCGTCTGAATGATGTTTTTTACCACCACTTCAAGGGGCTGTCCATGCTTCTCATACATGGCAAGCAGGAAACAGGGCAGCATGACGGCAATCATAGCCATAGACGCAAGGCTTGTGCCTGTGCTGTCTTTGAGCAGGAAGAAAAGCGGAAGCCCTAAAACAAGAGCCACCGCGAAACATACAATCTGCCGTTTTGTAAGGTTGAACGCTACTTTTGTCTTGACTTTGGATAAGTCTTTGGGTACGGGTACATACGCCAAGCAAAAACCTCCTTTCGCTGTGTTTTGTGCTGCTGTAACTTCCCATAAGGGCAATCAAGGCAAAGGTCAGTTTATGCCCTTTGCCCGTCCCTATTCTATGGGGTTTTCCCGCGTCAAGACCGGGTAGTATTTTCGCCGCTTCGCTCTGAAAATCTCCACCCTTACCCTTGACACGCCGCTAATGCGCGGAAAAAATCGACTTCGCAAGTGCGCCGGATTTGAACAGGGAGAAACAGAGGATAACGGTATAGGCTGCAAGGGAGAATATCGCGCTGTGCAGGTTGTCCGCTATTATCATGTTGTTCACCAGTACGGCATATATGCCGACGCATATCATTATGAGGAAGCCTTGAAAACCAAGTGCGAACAGGGATTTCAGATAGTTGTTGCCTATCTGTCCCCATTCCCGGTTAGTCATTGTTGCAAACGGGATAGGCGATACCGAACAGTAAAGGTAAATCTCTATCATGCGCCCGTAGAGGATAACGGTTATCAGTACGGACATGATTTTCATGCACAAGCTCACAAGGCTTGTTTCCATGACAAGTAAGAGCAGTTCGGGGATTTCCATAGCGTCAAGCCCGCTCTGCATGGACGACAGGGCGGCGGCAACATCAATATTCGTGCTGCCGCCGATTACCCCCGCCGCGCCGGAAACGACGTGCTGTGCAACGTCGAACACCGCCATTGTAATGTCAAAGGTGTGCGTCACAAGATAGACTGCGACGTATGCCTTGAACACCCATTTGAAGAACATGGAAGTGTCAACGTCGTGCATATTGTTCTTTTCCGTTACCATGCTGATAAGCTCATAGCATAGGACGTAGGTAATGACAAGCCCCGCAATGGGTACGATTACATTCTCCGACAAAGTGCGTATCATGGAGAATATGCCCGCGTTCCACCCCTGCGGGGTCTGCCCTACCTCTGTGGCGATAGTGGAAACTTTCTCGTTCACGTCCCCGAACATAGTTGACAGATTACCGTTTATGGCACCGATAAGGATTCCTTTTATCCATTCGTTAATCGCGTCAAGTATGCTCTGCATAAGCCTTTACCCGCGCTTCTTAGCTGAACAGGCTCGCAAGCAGCGGTACAAGGGTCGTGCCGATAAGGGCAACGCCGCCGCCCGCCATGAGCTGTTTCATGCCCTGGCTTTTCGCGCCCGGATTATCATTGCCGTAGCCCTCCATGAGGTTGACAACGCCCCAGATACCAAGACCAGCTCCAAGAGCGATAACAAGTGTCTGCAAAACGCCTACTGCCGAAGTAAAAAATGCCATAAAGTTCTCCTTTCCTGCCGCGTGTGCGGCTGCCCGAAAAAGGGCATAAAAAACGGCGGTCAGTTTTGGTAACTGCCGCGGTCATAAGCCCGCCATGTCCGGCGGGTTCCCCGCGCCGCCTAAGTGTCTGCGGCGCGGCGGTATTCAGTTGTAAGGGGTGCGGCTCCTGCCGCTGTGTACTGCGCCGGGAGTAGGGGCGCGTATCATATATCCTGTGTTTACGTTTCTGATAATCATACCTCCTTTAAGGTTTTGTGGCTTTATGAATGAAAGAAAGAGGGGTGGTTTTTGCCGTAGTAGTCGGCATTGTGGGAATGTGTATAACTGCCTTGCTTATGGAGTTGTGGGAAACGCTGTTTGCAGGACGTGGGAAAGCTGCCTTTTGCTTTTCCATGTGCTGTGAACAGCGTTTTCCATGACGGAATAGGCAGTTATGCACATTTCCATAATGCAAAGGTCTTTCCCCTGTACCTTTTCTTTTAAGTTTCCGTATCTTCCGGCAAATCTGCGGCGTCAATCTCGTAAACGTCAAAGGCTTCGTCCGGCTTCACGATAGCGGGGCGGCGTTTTAGGTGCTTCTCCATGTCAAAGGCATTTTTCGGGTCTGCGTCGGAAAGGTACTTGTATTTCGGGTGCTTCGTTATGTCGAATTTGTCCGAAAAGAAAGGGCGTACCCCTCTAAGCTGCAAGATACATTTCCCTCCGTCCATGACCGCGATTTCATCTTCCGTCATAAGCTGTTTTCCCAATTTCTGATAGTTCAGCCCATGGGAAAGCTCCCGCCCTCTGGTTTCGGACGTGTTGAAGCTGTCTATCGTTTCCTTGCCTAAAATCTCCGATATTTCTTTGAGCGTCGTTTTTTCCTTGCCGCCAAGAAAAAGGGTGGTGTCGCAATTCCCTACAATCGTGTCCGCGTTGTCCTTGTAGATTGCCTTTAGCTGTGACTGGCTCTGCAAGATGATTGACGCGGATATTTCCCGGCTTCTGATTGTCGCTATGAGCTTTTCAAACTTCGGTATCTGCCCGATATTGCTAAATTCATCTAACAGGCAGCGCACATGGACGGGAAGCCGCCCGCCGTATTCATCATCTGCCTTGTCGCATAAGAGGTTGAATAGCTGTGTGTAGAGTATGCTCACGACAAAGTTAAAGGTGTCGTCGGTGTCGCTGATAATGATAAAAAGGGCGGTCTTTCTGTCGCCTAT
Organism: bacterium; assembly: GCA_023663725.1. Classification (GTDB taxonomy): domain Bacteria; phylum Bacillota; class Clostridia; order Lachnospirales; family Lachnospiraceae; genus Acetatifactor. The sequence goes on from JAMPGX010000003.1 coordinate 227,485, forward strand.
GGTGTCAAGCTCCATTTCGTCGGTTTCCATAAGCTCCCGCAGCTCCTTGATGTCGAACGGGGCTAACCTTGCGCCGCAGGAAATAAGGATAGATTTTGCCGTTTTGCCCGCCGCAAGTTTGTATTTTTTATACTGCTTTACGGCAAAGTGTTCCGGGTCTTTTTCTTCCAGTCGTTCAAACATGAGGTCTACCGGGTTCTTAAAGTCCTCGTCGTCCTCGCGGGCTTCCGACGCATTTATCATTTCAAGCAGCGTCGTGAAGTTCTTTTCCTCGTCCGGGGCTTCGTACCAGATATAGCCGATTAGCGCGGTGTAGTAGAGCTTTTCCGCTTTCACCCAGAAATCCTCGCCGGATTTATCCCCGTCGCCTTTGGTGTTGGCGATTATGGTATTGACTAACTTCAAAATGTCCTTTTCGCTCCGCAGATAGGCAAAGGGATTGTATCTCATGGATTTTTTGAAGTTAATCGTATTCAGCACTTTTATACGGTAGCCGCCCCGCTGTAAGAGCTTCCCGCACTCGATTAAGACGGTGCCTTTCGGGTCTGTGACAACATAGCTTGAGTGCATTTGCATAAGCGACGGCTTGACGAAAAAGCGGGTCTTGCCGCTGCCGGAACCGCCGATTACAAGAATGTTTTTATTCCTCGCATACTTCGGCTGCTTCGGTCGGCTGTTCATGGTGAGCCGTTCCGTCTGTGTAAGCGGGATATTGTTCTCAAATACCGGGTCTGTGTACGGCTTTATGTCCTCGGCTGTCCCCCAACGCGCACTACCGTATTCCATGCCTTTGCGGTATTTCTTCGCGTTCTTGCCCTTGAAATAAATCATCAGCCGGATAATGACCGCCCCCGCAATGCCGATAAGTAAGTCGGCGGGGTGCAAGCTCGGCGCGATACTGGAAAAGGCGGCGGTAAAACCGTCCCCAAGATGTAGCACCTTTGCGCCTATGTCCGCGCCGGGGGATAGGCGTACCGCCGCGCCTACCTTGTCAAACAAGTACACAAAGAGCAGATAGGGGGCATTTAGGATAAGCAGCTTCTTGATTTCCGGCTTCATAGCGATACCTCCCTGTCCTTGTTCTTGACTTTTTCCCGTTCCGCGTTTTTGCCCTGTGCGGCTTCTTTGAGCGTAGACAGCAGCTTGCGGATTGAGGGCTTTTTATCCTGTGTCAGCTTCTTTGCGGAAAACTCCTTAAAGGCGGCGGTCAGCACGTCCGCGTCCCGCCCCTTGAAGAAAACAAGATAGCGGGGCGGGTTTTCCGTCGTGTCCTTTTTCAGCGCAAAGTCGATACCGTACTTTTTCGCCGTACTCTCAAAGGCTTTGATATTGCCCTCGGTAATCTCAATGTTGGAAACGCCCGTATTTTGCTTCATAAGCTGCTTTAGGGTCTGCTTGCCCTGTGGCGGTTTTGCAAGCTGCTTTTTCCCCTTTGACAGAATGGCTTTCATAGCTTTTTGGAGCGTCTGCGCGGTCAGCTTCCCTGTCTTGATGTATAGGGCTATGGTCTTTTCGTTTACTTCGTCCTGCAATTTGTCGCGTCCTCCTTTCGCGTTTCTTCATGGGGCGGCGGTCAGATACGCACCCGCAGCCCGTTCAAGTCCTCGGCTCTGATACCCACCAGATACCAGTTGTCGCCGTACTCAATCCGCGTCGGCTTCCATTTGCCCCGCACGAACACATCAAAGCACTCCCCGCAATGCAGCCCGCCATAGTAGGCGTTGAGGTCAAAACGAATGTCGTAACGGTCGGTGCGCTCGTCAAATACCAATGCTCCTGTTCTCTGTGCCATAAAAAAATCCTCCTTTTGTTGTTTTACAGGCTTTCGCCCGGTTTGAATGAATAAGGGTCGTGCGGCTCCTTTGGCGCAAGTGCGCCGCTTGCCATGTCGTGGGCGACAAGGGAAGTGTAATAGTTGCCGATTGTGGACGGGGCATTGAAAAGGGCAGCTTTCAGATATTGCTTGATGTTGCGGATTTTCGTTGTGTTCTCCCGCATACAGTCAAGCACAAAGCGGATATGCTCGCTGTCCAGTTTCATAAACTTAGACTTTACAAGCTCTGCCGGGTAGTCGTCCCCCGCAATCCGTACCCGCTTCCTTGCTGTGCATACCGTTTCAAGCATGAGGTCTACAATCTCGTCAAGCCGGTCTGCGTCAAATTTCATGTCCTGTTTGAGAATGTCGTAGCTGATATTGTCCTTGATGATTTCCCGGTATACCTCTACTGCGCTCTGTGCTGCCGCTTCCGTTCCTTTCCGTTCCGGCGGCTCTGCCGCTTCCTCGTAAGGTGAGGGGTCAGGGGAAAGGATAGGAATGGAATGGGTACTTTGTCCGTCAGTAATTATTTTTTCTTTTTTTGGTAAGTCAGTTCTTTGTATATCTTTATTTAATTGCGTTGGATTTTCCAACGTAGGTTTTTCCAATGTTGGTTTTTCCTGCGTTGGATTATCCAATGTTGGATTTTCCAATGTAGGTAAATCCGGCGTAGGCGGCTGCGGCTGCTCGAATATCACATAGTCCGCGCCCCGCAAGCGTCCTTTCTCGTCGCGCTCCCTTGAACGGACGATATACCCGGCGCGTTCAAGCTCCCGTATGGCTTCGCGGATAGCGTCTATCTTCTCCCGGTTGATAAGGGATAAGCCTTTCAAGGTGTAGTCCCAATCTTCGGGAAGTGAAAGCATTTGCGACAACAGCCCCTTTGCCTTTAAGGAAAGCTCCTTGTTGCGTAGGTGGTGGTTGCTCATTACGGTATAGCCCTTGTTTCGTTCCACGCGGAAAACTGCCATAGTAAATCACTCCTTTTGCTGTGGATTTGTTACGCAGTAGAAGCGCGGTTTTGGGGGATAAGGTATAAATCCCTTGCCGCGTCAGAAACGCGCCCGCAAAGCCGCTTGTAGCAAGGCTTTTTCTGCCCCTACTGCGTAACAGGGGCATGAAAAAAGCGGCGTTCCCGTTCTCCCGTATGGGAGTGAGAAACGCCGCCTGTGCGTCGTATTCAGTTTTTTAGTACAATACCCGGCTTGTCCGTCGCTCGAAAAACCTTGATTTATCAGTGTTTTCAAAAGTATCGTTATCTAACGTCAGCTTTCGACAGGCCAGATTTTAACCGTATGCTGGATGACATTGAAGCGGGGAAGATTGATGTGGTAATCACAAAGGACTTGTCACGTCTGGGGCGCGACCATTTAAAGGTCGGGCATTTCACGGAGATTTATTTCCCGATGAAAAACGTGAGGTACATCGCCGTCAATGACTGCGTGGACACCGCCAACAAAAACAACGACATTGCCGCACTGAAGAATGTGATGAATGAATTTTACAGCAGGGACAATTCACGGAAAATCCGTTCTTCCATTCGGGCGAGGGCAAAAGCGGGGCTTTACCGCTGCTCCTATGCGCCGTTCGGATACCGCAAATCATCTGACAACCATAATAAGCTGGCAGTCGATGGGGAAACGGCATGGATTGTAAAACGGATTTTTGAGCTTGCAAATGCGGGCATGGGGGCACATAAGATAGCGAGCGTTTTCCGAGAGGAAAAAGTGCCCTGCCCCTCGTGGTGGCAGCATACCCGTGGGGAGAAGCATTACCCAGAACGGTTCAAAAACCCCCAGAACCAGTATGAATGGTCGCACACCATCATACGGAACATGATAGGAAACCCCGTGTATCTCGGTCATTCCGTGATGTGCAAGACGGAAGCCATTTTTAAACTCGGCAAATACAAGAAGCTGCCAGAGGAAGAATGGATACGGACGGACAACACCCACGAGCCGTTGGTTTCGCAGGAAATCTTTGACGGGGCGAACGCAAAGATTCTGAGCAGGAAGCGTGACACTACAAATAATTTTGTGTCCGTTTTCTCTGGGCTTGTTAAATGCGGCGCCTGCGGGAAAGCCCTTGCCCTGCGGTACTGGGGCAGGGACAGGCACCGTATCTATGTCTGCACCACCTACGCCCACAACACAAAAGCCTGCACAGACCACCGCATTTACTACGAGGATTTATACAATGCCGTGCTTGCCGACATCCAGTACCATGCCCGCCTTGCCTTTGAAGATAGGGAAAAAGCGGTGGCTCTGGCGGTGAAGATGAACGCTAGGGCGGACGGAAACAGGGGGAAAAGCAACGAAATGAAACTGAAACAGGCGAGGAAACGCTATGACGAAGTGACGAGATTGTTTGACCGTCTGTATGAGGATTCCCTTTCGGGGCGTATCTCCAATGAGAATTTCACAAGGCTGATTGACAAATACCAGACTGAGCAGGAGAAATTATTGGAGCAGATGGCGACGCTTGAGGATGCTTTGCAGGAAATTAAGGACAACCGGAGCAATGCCGTACAGTGGGCGGAACTGATGGCGGGGTATGTGGGGATAACGGAACTGACCGCCGAGAACCTCAACCTCTTAGTGGAGCGGATTGAGGTGTCTGACCGAACGGAAACAGGGGACGGGATGCAGCAGACCGTCAAAATCTGTTACCGCTTCGGCGGTTACATAGGGGAGCAGACTGTCAAGACGAAGATGATTCGCAAGTCCCGCAAAAAGAGGGATTGCCCACGAAAAACAGCAATGGAAAAATAAACTATGACAGAGGAGGTACACACAATGGAGAAAACAATCTTTGAAAAAATCGGCGGCGAATTTGAACGGCAGGGAGATTACCTTATCCCCCGCCTTGACTTACCACCCGAAAAAGAACAGCCGATTGGCTTATTCGGGCGGCGGCATCTGGACTATCTGAAGCAGTACCATAAAGTTACATACACGAATCTTCTTACAAGCGGCAGGCTGAATACATATCTTGCAGACATCGACAGACAGGCGCAGGAACGCTTCTATCGGCTCATAGAGGGCATGAAACAGGTACAGGGAATAACGGAACAGCTAAAGGAAGAAAACGCCTTAGAATGGACAGGACGGCTTAATAACATAAGGGCGTGTGCGAAGGAGATTGTGAACGAAGAAATTATTTATACATAATAGGTTGGCGGCTGAAAATGCCGCCTTTCTAAATTTCTAACAGATAAATTTGTATTTATATATTGACATGGAGCGCACACCATAGTTTATTTTTATTTGAGGAGGTGTCCATATGAATTATACAACACATGAGGTAGCACAAAAATTAGGGATTACGAAAGACACATTATTTTATTATGAAAAAGAAGGATTGCTACCCCAAATTGAACGGGATGAAATGAATAGGCGAATTTATTCTGAATCAGATATTGAATGGATATTTTTAATCCGTTGTTTACGGGATACAGATATGCCAATGTGCAAAATAAAACAATATATTTCTCTCCTTAAACATGGCGGGGAAAACTCTATATCAGAGCGAAAAAATATTTTAGTTGAACATGAAACTTTTATTATAGGGAAAATAAAAGCATATCAAAATTTGTTGTTGCTAATAAAAAAGAAAATTGAATTTTATGATGAAGTTTTAAATGATAAAAATCCTGAATCTCAAAAATGTATGGATTATCTGATGGAATGGGAACATTTCAAAGAACTTCTCGGAGGGATTGCATATGAAAAATAATAAAACAGCTTTAATAACAGGCTGCACAAGCGGACTAGGAAAGGCTCTATCTGTCAAATTTGCACAGAAAGGATACAATTTGATTTTAGTGGCAAGAAATGAAGATAAATTGAAAGAGTTATCAAACTATCTGTCGCAGACTTTCCACATAAAATCAGTTTTCATTGTTTATGGATTAGAAAAGCCAAAAGCCGCTGAATATGTATTCCACAGAGTACAAGAATTGGATTTAAAAGTTGATGTGCTTGTTAATAATGCAGGTTTTAATGAGTTTGGTAATTTTATTAAAACAAGCAGGGAAAAAGAGCATGAGATGATGTATTTGCATATGTTTTTTGTGACAGATATGATGAAATTGTTTCTGCCATTAATGTTGGGTAACAAACAGGGACAGATTTTAAATGTAGGCTCAACAGGCTCTTACATATCATGTCCCTATGATGCTGTTTATGCAGCAACGAAATCATATATTTTGTCTGTATCAAAAGGAATTAATGCAGAACTCAAAGGCACTGGCGTAAAAATAAAACTTTATGCCCAGGCTCTACAAAAACAGAATTTGCCGCTAAAGCAGGCATGGAAGATACTTTATTATTTAAGTTATTTGTTATGTCGCCAGAACGGGTTGCTGACATTGCTTATAAAGCTCTTATGAAAAGAAAAACGGCAGTCGTGGCAGGAATTTACAATAAAATTCTTGTTATATTATCTTATATCCTGCCTAACAGATTGGTTGATAATCTTAGCAAAATAATGTTAGGAAAACAACATCGAGCAGACTAAATGAAAAACAACATTTAGCGGACAGTTTGTTCTTGCATACTAAGGGTGGCATAATTGCCTGCTTTCCGTGGTGGTTTTCCATGAAAAAACATATATAATGTTATTTAAGAGGTGATATTATATGAATTTAGAAGAAAAATTGCAAATGCTGAGGAAAAAGAATGGTTATTCCCAAGAGCAACTGGCAGATAAGATTGGAATAGCAAGGCAAACTGTAAGTAAATGGGAAAACGGACAAGCAATTCCAGAATTGAATGGATTGATATTATTAAGCGAATTATATGGCGTAACCATTGACAGAATAGTGAAAGATGATGATGAGTGCAACATTTTATTATGTAAGGGTGCGGACATTGACATCAATAAAGCTGTTTCCTTTTTGGTTTCTGCAAAAAAGAATACTTATCCAATCAATGAAAATAAAGTGCAATCTTCCCGAATGAAATCCAGTGATTTTTGTTATGCGGAAAATGAGTATAAATATTATGATACATATTTAGGCGGCGAAAAATTTACTGGTGAAGAAGCGGTATGGTACTGTGATAACCCTATTTGGTGCATGAATTATTCTGGTCGGGTTATAGGGAGTAATTTTAACAACGGATTTTTGAAAGAAGTTTTATTGCAGGTTACAGAAAAATCCCCTTATCGGGGACCAAAGATATATACAAAAGGCGATTATCATTATCATTGTAAAGTAGATGGGGAGTTTATTTGGTTTCAAGGGTACGAAGATATTTTTTATTTGGATGAAAAAATTTATGAATGTTATTTTCATGGAGGTGTAATTCAATAGATGGACATTATAGAGCAAAAAATAAATACGAGAGATTATCTGACGAAATCAAATTTGCCAGCAAGTGATTATGTGATAAATCCGTATGTTGGCTGTACCCACGCTTGTAAATACTGCTATGCCAGATTTATGAAAAGATTTACAGGGCATAGAGAAGAATGGGGAAAATTTATAGACATTAAACAATGCGAAAAGCCTATTAACCTAAAGAGATTAAATGGAAAATCTGTTTTTATGTCGTCTGTAACAGATTGTTATAATTCTTATGAAGAGAAATACGGTATCACAAAAAAGATATTAGAACAGCTTGTAAATGCAGATTGCCAACTTACAATTTCAACAAAATCAACGCTTATTTTACGGGATATAGAATTATTGAAAAGGATGTCCAATCTCAAAGTGGCATTTTCAATCAACACTTTAGATGATGATTTTAGGGCAGATATGGATAAAGGCAGTTCCATAAAGGACAGGCTTCATGCGATAGAGAAATTACATAATGTGGGTATTCATACAGTTTTGTTTATGTCTCCTATTTTTCCATATATCACAGAATGGAAAGACATAATTGACAGCACAAAAGAGAATGTATGTGAATATTGGTTTGAAAATCTGAACCTTAGGGGGGAATATAAAAGCAGTATCCTTTCTTATATCAATACACATCATCCAGACTTAAAGGAAAAATATGAAACAATTTATTTAGAAAAAGATAGTACATACTGGAATATGTTAGCCGATTTGCTCAACACATATTGTGACAAACTGGGATTAAATTATGTCAATTACTTTTACCATGAAAAACTTGTTAAGGAAAAATTAAATAATCAATAGATAAAAAATGAGAAGGCAAATACGTCCATTGAATAAAAAAAACGATGTTCGATGGGCTGTATTGTTATACGTTAATTACCCTCTGACTTTGTTTTTGAAGTTTGGAGGGATTTTTTTATGTCCTTTTTTCGGGCAGTGACCTATCTGCTCATGCAATGCAGATTTGACTTATACATAGCATATCGGGGAATGGCAGGAAGCCAGTTAAAAAAATCCCTGCTTATGCAACGCTACTTCTCACCATGAAACCAGAAGTAGAATTTCCGCTTAACAGAATATGTATCTCCTATAACCGTAGAGGTCACAGAACCTTTGCGGTTTTTCTTTTGTCGTTTTTTATCGGAATGTGCCGCAGGGCTGTATTTGATATTCGTTGCCGCTCCCCGCCCTCTCCATCTGGATTAGTTTTACGGCTGTTAAACAGCAATCTTCTTGACCTGCCGGTCAAGAAGCAGCGCAGGCAGAAGCCTGCTTAATTCAGATGGAAGGTACTTACGGTGAAGTATGCACCAAGAAAAGTATATATCAAAGAGAATAGCGTCTATGTGGAGCTGTCCTATCGGGATTTCTGCCGCCGCAGGCAAGCCGACCAGAGTTACATGGACAAGCTGTTTATCCCCGTGCAGGGCTGTCTGATTGAAGTCGTGCGGGAACAGTACGCAGATTTCTACAAGGACAAAGAGCGGTGGCGTTATCTGCAAAAGCTGGACACGAACCACAAGCTGCTCTCATTGGAAGGATTTACGGACAGTGAGGGAAATATGCTTGATTTCATTGTTGATGAAGAGGTGGACGTTGCGGAAATTGTTGTCCATGCGGTGATGGTGGACAGGCTGAAAGCCGCCCTACCCTTATTGTCGGGTAGTGAGCAGACATTGATAAACGCCATCTTCTTTGAAGAATTATCCGAGCGGGAAGTCGGATTGCGGTTAGGCATAACGCAGAGCGTTGTCAACAAACGAAAAGCCAAAATCCTTGCGAAGCTGAGAAAGATAATGGAAAACAAAATTTAAGGCGTTCAGTCCCCTTGTTTTTTCCTTTGGGAAAATGAGGGGGCTTTTGTCTGCCCTCTCAATCAATTCTGATTGGAGGAAATAAGGATGGCATACAACCACGGGCGGGAGGACAGGAAATGGCGCATCTGGAAAGAAGCCGAGGAAAAGGTTCTGCGTGAGTGCGGCGTTGATGAAGCGGTCATTGAGCAAATCCGCACAGACGACAGGGCAGATTTTAATTCCAATAGGCGGTTTTACCGATGGACGAGCGACTTCGGAGAATGCCTTGAGGAAATGGCGGGCAGGGAGAAACAGGCAGAGATAAGGTCGGTAATGGATTTACTGGATGAGATTGAGAGCGAAACTCTGTATCTTGCCTTAATCACGGTAGACAGGCGCACGTTACAAATCGTCCTGCTGAAAATGCAGGGTTACTCCACAAAAGAAATTGCCCCGCTTGTGCATTTGACGGCAGGGGCTGTCTATGCGAGATTGGCTCATTTGCGTAAGAAGCTGCGTAAGGTTTTATAACAATGCAGCCTGCTTTTCTGTGAGATGTTGGGTGAGAGGTCAAAGGCTTCTCACTCATCCTTTATATATGGTATCTCCCTATATGTTCTCTAATGGAATTATACAGATGCTGATCACCTGCAGGACCAACATAAAGGTGAACTCAGTCTGCGTAAAAAAAGTAAACGAGGCGTTTACAGGAAATAATCCAGCGAAGCACAGCGGAAACGGAGGGCGCATATGAAAAATGATCTCATGAGGATAGGGGAAATCGCGGAATTTTTTGGCGTCTCCAGAAAAGCCATCCGCTTGTATGAAAAGAAGGGCATTATCAAGCCGGTGGAGGTGGACGCCCAAAACGGATACCGGTACTACAGCGCCGCGCAGGTGCAGCAGCTCAACGCGCTGCTGGAGCTCAAGACTTTAGGGTTTTCTCTGGAGGAGATCAAGTCTGTTCTCGACGGGGAGACGACAAAGGAGCGGCTGCTGGACGCGCTGGCCAAAAAACGGTAGGCATGGCTGGAGGCTATGGAGACAGCCAGATACAAGTCGGAATGCCTGGAAAGCATCCTGGAAAAGCTGCGCAGCTCCCACGCTGCGGAGGGGATGAAGGAAATGTCGGACGACGAGCGGGCATGGCTGCTGGTAAAAATGGTGTGCATCGAGGATATTCGGGCACAGAAAGCGCTGAGTGAGGCGCTGTGGCTTTAGCAGGACGCGGGAACGGGTATTTCCCTTATCAGAAACGCATAACTTATTTGTGGCGGTCATACACTGTATAAAAGTATTCTGAGGGGATTACCTTTGAAGGATTATATTGAGGAGCGTGCGATCAGCATTGCCAATTATATTGTTGACCACAATGCCACAGTCAGACAGACAGCCAGAGAGTTTGGCGTGAGCAAAAGCACGGTACATATGGCTGTGATGAAATAGAACGGTTTGGGAAACGAATAGTTTGGGTAATAGAATAAACACAAAAAGACTATCAGAAAGAAAAATCTTTTAGGTAGTCTTTTTATTTTATACATGTTATTATAAAAATGCAGATTTGCAGGAATAATTCATACGAATTAGCGATTCGATACGGGGTGCTGAAATATGACTGAGGCTGAACAAAGGAACGCTGCTACACAATTTTATAATGACTGGCGCGGCATTGGGAATGAAAAGAGCGACTGTCAGAAATTTTGGATTGAATTTTGCTCAAAGGTACTTGGAATTGATGATGTGATACAAAAGCTCAATTTTGAAAAAAGAGTAATAGTTGACGGGCAGACCAAATTTATGGATGTCTATATTCCGGAAACGAGAGTTTTGATTGAGCAAAAAAGTTTTGATAAACCGTTAGACAAAAAATATCCACAGTCTGACGGTTCCATGATGACACCTTTTGAACAGGCGCGGAACTATGCACACTGGATGATTCCGGATGAGTCTCCGTTATGGATAATTATATGTAATTTTCAAACTTTCGAGATCCACAATATGAATAAGCCATTGGAAGCTCCATTGGTAGTATTGCTGGATGAAGTCAGAAATAAATATTCTTTGTTTGATTTTATGTTTAAAAAGGATGTCAAAGAACTTTCTTATGAGATGAAGATTTCTTTGAAAGCAGGAGATATCGTAGGAATTCTATATGATAAATTGCTAGCTCAGTATCGGGACGTAAATGAGCAGACACTGAAAAGTTTGAATGCACTCTGTGTGCGGCTTGTATTTTGTTTATATGCGGAGGATGCCGGGATTTTTGGCAGGCATATGATGTTTCACGATTATCTGAAAGATATTCCGGCAAACGAAATGCGTAGAACGCTTCGAGAGCTGTTCAAAATACTGGATATGTCTGAGGAAGAGCGTAATAAAGATACAGATTATAAATATTTAGCGGAGGATAATCCAAAATTAGCGGCCTTTCCTTATGTAAATGGGGGATTGTTTGCAGATGAAACGATTGAAATACCGCCTTTTACGGAAGAAATAAAGGATTTGCTATTGAAACAGGCAAGCGCCGGATTTGATTGGAAGGATATTAGTCCGACCATTTTTGGCGCAGTATTTGAGAGTACCTTAAATCCTGAAACAAGAAGAAACGGCGGCATGCATTATACTTCTATTTCAAACATTCATAAAGTGATAGATCCTTTATTTTTAGAAGATTTGCGCTCAGAACTGAATGAAATAAAGGCTATTGCGGTGAAGCAGAGCAGGACTAAAAAATTACATAGTTTTCAGGAAAAAATAGCAGGATTGAATTTTTTGGACCCTGCCTGCGGCTCTGGAAATTTTCTTACAGAGACATATATTTCTCTGCGCAGAATGGAAAATGAAGTGATAGGAGAATTACAGGAAGGACAGATTGTGCTCGGCGAGGCGATTAACCCGATACAGGTATCTATTAAACAATTTTACGGTATTGAAATCAATGATTTTGCGGTTACTGTTGCCAAGACCGCTTTGTGGATTGCAGAAAGCCAGATGATGAGAGAAACAGAAGATATTGTTCATATGAATCTGGATTTTCTTCCTCTTAAATCATATGCAAATATAGTTGAAGCAGACAGTCTGGAAAAGGACTGGAATGAGGTGATTCGAGCATCTGATGTCAATTATGTTATGGGAAATCCGCCGTTTATCGGGGCAAGATTGATGGAGCAAGGATCACGCCAAAAGCTACAGGTTGAGAAGGTGTTTGGAAAGATTAAAGATGTACAGGATTTGGATTATGTTACATGTTGGTTTAAAAAAGCGGCGGAATATATTCAGAAATGTACAGTGGAAACGGGATTTGTTTCAACCAATTCCATATGTCAGGGTTCACAGGTGCCGATTTTGTGGAATATATTGTTAAACGATTACCATGTACATATTAACTTTGCACACCAGACTTTCAGATGGGATAGCGAGTCTTCCGATGTGGCGGCGGTACATTGTGTAATTATTGGATTTTCCACAAAAGAGCGGAAAGAAAAGAAACTTTATTCCTATCGAAAAATTGATGAGGATGCAGCAGTGCAGATTGTAGATCATATTAATCCGTATCTTATACCGGGAGAGGATGTGCTTGTGTCTGCACAGAAGGAAGCAATTTGTGATGTGCCTAAAATGAATTTCGGCAATCAGCCGAGGGATGGCGGACATTTTATTTTAAGCGAAGAGGAATATCAGGAGATTTTGAAGAAGGAACCTGAGCTTGAAAAATGGATACATCCATATATGGGAGCAGATGAGTTTATTAAAGGGAAGAAACGATATTGCATATGGCTGAAAAAGGCGCAGCCTTCTGATATACAGGCAAGCCGTATTTTGTATGATAAAGTAGCGGCGGTGCGTGAGTTTCGCATGTCATCGAACGCAAAAACGACAAACGGATATGCGAAAGTACCGCAGCTGTTTGCGCAGATTACCCAGCCGGACGATATTGACTGGCTGATTGTACCGAGTGTTTCTTCGGAACGGAGAAGATATGTGCCAATTGGGTTTATGACAAGTGATGTGATTTCTTCAAATGCTGTGCAGATTATACCAAATGCGACACTCTATCACTTCGGAATATTGACATCCAATGTGCATATGGCATGGATGAGGATGGTGTGCGGTCGTTTAAAAAGCGATTATAGGTACTCAAAGGAAATGGTATACAATACGTTTCCGTGGCCAGAGGCATCGAGTGAATTAAAAGGTAAAATCGAAAGCACAGCGCAAGCAATACTTGATGCCAGAGAGCTTTTCCCGACAAGCACAATGGCGGCGTTGTATGATCCGAATTTGATGCCGAGAGAGCTAAGTAAGGCGCATGAGGAAAACGACAGAGCTGTTATGAGAGCATATGGATTTACTAAAACAGAAAACGGGAAAAAACGCTGGTTGACAGAACAGGAGTGTGTTGCGGAATTGATGAGGCTTTATCAAGAGAAAACGAGGTAGGAGGTTTAGCAGATACAGGGCGGCGTACGGCACTGTTTGGAAGAAATATGAATGATTCTAAGAATTATAAATCCTTTAGCTGCGAAGAAGCTGTGGCATGGGGAAAGAAATATTATTATGATTGGATGCCTAAAATGCAAAATCAGGAATATGAACCTGAAACCCCTTGCGAAAAGTTCTTTAGATATTATACTCAAGGCGTGGATTATGTATTTAATAGAATATTAAGATATTCAAGCATAGAGGAATACGACTTTATTAATAGTGGGTTTTCTAGGAAAATGTTTTATGACAGTATTGCGGAAATAAATAATCATAGATTGAGTGAAAACATAGTAGTATATAGGTATATAAATAAGGCGCTTATTTCTGATATGAAGAAATGGAGTAAAGTGTCTTTTATAAGGAAAAATACCATTTTAACAGATAGAGGATATTTTAGTACCACTCTTTGCCCTGATTCGGTAAAGGATAGACCGTATGCAACAATAAAGGGGCGTATGTTATTTAAAATATTTGTACCAAAAGGAACACCATGTGTTTATGTTGATTTGATTGCTGATATGGGTGAAAACGAAATGCTCTTTGCTCCGGGGATAATGTTAAAAGTCCTTCATAGACTAGGGCATTACATAGAGTGTATTGTTGAACGATAGAAAAGTTTTTTATATGATGCGGTACATTTATTATGAATTAATTATGTTTTTCAGGGGTTAGGGGAATGTACCCTAGTAAGTAAGAGCAGAAAAATTTTTAAAAGTTTCAGTAGGGGAATTTTGAAAAATGAATTTGCGTATATACGCAAGCAGTGCTTGCTCCGATGCCTTGTGTCATGACACAGGCAGTGCTTGCTGTTCTGCTTTAATCTGCCGCAGGAAGATTGAGGATTATATTGTATGGACCTATATATTGTGTAAAAACACATGAGTGTTTTAATATAAATTTGTTAAAAATTCTTTTTAAAATAGGAAGATTTTTTGCCTCTTTGCCATTTACAATAATATTATAAGTTAGACAGAAGATGGATGACAAAAATTTTATTGATGCTTGTTTGTAAATAGCTACTGGCTAGGTTAGAAATAAAAAATCTAAAAGCAATATATGATCCTGTAAATGATGCTGCAATTTTTCCCAACTGTTTGCAGAATAATCAGGGATTTTGGATGTTTTTATCCAACACAGCGTAAGGGCAGTTACAGACCGAAGGGAGTCGGTCTGGACTGTCCTTTTCGTGTTTATGAAAATATGCTGACTGGAAATGAGGAAAGAAATTGTGAAAATTTATCTCAGAATGTTTAATAAATTTAGATTGGTTTTCATAGAATGGACAAAGACCATGAGGGCGGGGAGGTGTTTCCCACCATGAAAAATTTTACGGATGGAAAAGTAAGAAAGCTAAACTATATTGTACATAATCCCAATACAGTGGAAGAAACAGCGAAAGTATTGCTGGAGATATGTATTCAAGCGAATGCGGGAAAGGTGGAGAGGAAACTTAGGGAGTTAGCGGAGGATCATGAGGGTATAAATATACTAAATGAAAAAAATGCGGAGGTCGCTGAAGGTGCGTGATTCAGCGACCTTGTTTCTATATTATAGATTACGTTTATATAAGGTAGTCTCTTTTCCAAGCTAAATCATTCTTTAAACCATCTGAAGGAGCATTGTCAATGAGAATAGATTGACCTTTAGGTGGATTTAATAGAAGATAGAACAAGCGATTGTCAAGGTGCTCATCATTGACTGATTTTATTTTTTGGCGTGCAGCCTCTATATCAAAAGGAAATGTGGATAGTATGGAGTTGATTTCATTAATATCATCGTTTATCTTTTGTACTTCATCAATTGTTCTTACAGGCTTGAAAATTTCTTGAATTTGTTTATATTCTGTTTCTGTCATGGGAACCTCCGCATTTATTGATGTTTTAATCTGTAACGATTTCAAAATTAGGTATGCTATGGTCGGCAGTATCTAACCG